>NZ_JBEGDW010000003.1:0-750207 GCF_040202875.1 Xanthomonas sp. WHRI 10204 | reverse complement strand
CGTGCGCTGCGGTACGAGGCACCCGGGTCGTAGGTCACGCCCACCGAGAATCCGCTGGATTTACTCGACTGGCTGGATTGCGACTCGACCGTGTCCTGGCGTGCCAGCAGGGCGATGTCCTTGGCTGCCAGCGTCAGGTCCTTGCCCGCGCCGATGTCCGAGGCGGCAATGGTCAGTTGGTTGCCCGCGCTGATGACGAGATTGCCATCGGTTGAGCCAACGGATGAGGCAACTTGGGTGACCGAGCGTGTGGACTGCTGGCTGTCGCTACTGGACTTCGAATAGCCGACGCTTGCCACGCCACCGCCAGAACTGCCGGTCAAACCGGACTTCTTCTGGCGAACGCTGTGCGCTTCGCTGCTGGTGTCCTGCGCGGATTCGATGGTGACATTGTTGCCTGCAGCCAGACGCACGTTGTCCTGCGCGAGCACTGTCGAACCCACCACGGCAAGGTCGTTGCCGGCCACCATGTTGACGGACTTGCCGCTCAGCGATGAACCGACGGCAAAACTGTCGTGCCATTCGTCGTGGGTGGTGGTCTTTTCGTTGGAGAAGGTGCTCTTCTTGCGCGTTTCCTTATCCACCACCGCATCATGCTGCTCCTGCGTGGCGATTAGCTTGATGTCGTTGCCGGCCGCAAGCGCGATGCCGCCGGTCTGACTGGCCGCTGCGGTGGAGGCCAGGGTGAGGTCGCGGCCGGCCTGCATGACGAGATCGCCGCCGGCACCGAGCTGGGTGCCGCGCACGGTTTCGTCGTAGGTCGAGGTGGCCAGCGAGTTGCTCTTGGTGACCGTGCTGCGATCGCGCGAGCTGCTGTCCACGGCCGCGACGCTGTTGATGTCGCGCCCGGCCTGCAGAGCCAGGGTCTTGCCTGCACCGACTTGCGCTGCGGTCAGAGTGAGATCGTTACCGGCGGCCAGCACCACGCTGCCCGCGCCCTGCACGGTGGTGCCGAGGTGGGTGGTCTCGCTGCTGCGCTGGAAGTTACGGCCGTTGGCGGTGGTGTCGGTGGTGTTGGAGAGCGTCTGCGTGCTGAGGTTGAGGTTGTTGCCTGCAATCAGTTGGGTGACGCCGTCGGTGCCGGCGTTGCGCAGTTGCGCCGCCTGCAGGTTGACGTCTCCGCCAGCCACCACCGACAACACGCCGTTGCCGTTGGTGCCGGTGACATACAGGCCGGCCACGCGCTCGAGCTGGGTGGTGCTGTACTGGTGGTAGCCGCCGCCGCTGAGTGTTTCCACGGTGGAGGCAACGGTGATGTCGCCGACCGCCTGCACGCTCAGCGCATCCACTGCACTGACGCTGGCGCCTTCGATACGGATGTCGCTGGCCGAGCGCAGCCCCACCTGGTTGCCGCTGATGCTGCCGCCCAGGTGTTCGATGCGGCCGGCATCGATGGACACCAGCTGACGGCCGGCGATGGTGCCGGTGTTTTTCAGGCCACCGGCCAGGGTGACGTCGACGTTGGCACCGGCTAGCAGTGCGCCGCCGGCGTCCAGGTCGCCGGGTCGCAACCGCAGGTACACCTGCGGTACGAGGGCGGTGGTGGTGCTGCCATCGGGCAGGGTGACGGTCCGCTCCACCAGCCAGACGATGTCGCTGGTGAGCTGGGCCATCTGCGCGTCGGTCAGTGCTACGCCCGGACGCAGGTTCCAGGCCTTGCCGACGGTGGCGCCGGCATCCAGCAATGCCTGGTACTGGGCTTCGTCGCTCTTGTAGCCTTCCAGGAAACGCCGGCCAGTGAGTTGGCCGATCTGCTCGCGCACCAGCTTTTGTTCGTAGAAGCCATCGCCCAGGCGCTTTTGCACCGCATCGGCGGAATACCCCATCTGATTGAGCAGATAGTCCGAGCCCAGCCAGCTGCGGTAATCGGCGAACTGCGGGTCGGTTTCGACCAGATAGTTGCCGCTGGCGGGCCTGAGCGTGAACAGGCTGCCGCTGGGTGCGCGGGTATCGGGCGTGCCCATTGCGATACGGTCCGGCGAGCCGCCGGCCGCATCGACCACACGTGCGCCCGTCACCGGGCCGCTGCTCCCGACGCCGCCGACGTTGCCGGCGCCGCTCTGTCCTGCGGTCTGCGTTGCCGCCGCCAGCGCGCGGTCGGCGGCATTTGTCGCCACGCCACCCGGGCCGGCAATGCCACCCATGCCGGTGCCGGTGGGCGCTGCTTGCGACCCGCGAATATTGAGGTTGGCAACCGCTGCGCCATCGCGCACGTTTGGCGCGTCGCGACCCTGGTTGAGGTTGCTTACATCGCCGACATCGATGCTCAGCGTGCCGCCGCTGGTGAGCTGGCTCCCGATCTGGCCAATCTGCTCGGAGATGGAGGGATTGCTCCAGCTCCGGGTGGTGCCGTTGTAGGCGGTGGTGACGTTGCTGAAGCTATGTGTGCGGAACAGGGTGTAAGCGAGGTTGGTGATACTGGCGGTATGCGTCAGCCCGGTGATCGCCAGATCGCCGCCAGCGGCGATGCGTGCGTATTCGTTGCGTAACGCATCGGTGCCGATCCGCAGGGTGCCGCCGGCCTGGATGACCGCCTCTGGTCCTGCACCCGGCTGCAATACATCTTCGACCACGGTACGGGTGGCCATGCGATAACGCTCGTTGTCATTGAGCCTGCCGCCACCGGTGCCCTGCGGATTCATCAGGATGTGATCGGGATCGGTATAGGCGAACTGCGCCAATAGCTGCACGCAGTTGGTGGTGCAGGTGCCGTAGGCGTTGGAGTACTGCAAGGTGTCGCTGTTATAGCGAAACGCGGGGGAGCCGGGCTGGATCTGCGACAGCTCGCGGAACGGATCGTCCGCGCCCGCGGTCACCTGGTCCGGATTGACCTGGTTGTCCTGGCGGCCGGTGTAGTAGATGGTCAGCGTGCCCGATTGCGAATTCAGGCGCGATCGCTCGCCCGTGGCTTGATACATGCCGCCGCGTGCGAAGAAATAAGCGCTGGTCTGTGGCGTGACGCGGATGACCGCACGACGCACCTGGTAGCCATCCGGGGTGATGTAGGGGGTGTCCTCTAGGATGTCTTGGGGATTGAGGTAGTACACCTCGGAGGCCGCGTAATTGCTGGTCGAACGAATATTGGACGTATCGTTCTCGCCGTTGTTACGCCAGGTCGGCTGATCCAGGCGCACCGGCGCCAGGGTGGTGGTGGTTTGAGTCACCACCACGTTCTGGCGAATATTGTTGACTATGGTCGCTTGCAGATCGAGATCGCCGGCTACGTCGATCACGGAGCCCAGGTTGTCGATCTGCCGTGCCACGCCGGTGGCCAGGCGATTGCCATCCAGGCTGCCGCCAATGGCGGCATCGCCATCGCTATAGATCAGGCCGCGATCGGTATTGGTCAGTTGACCCACGCCCAGGTCCAGGCGCTCGCGTGCGGCCACCGTGGCCACGCGGGTGACGCCGGCAATGGTTTCGGCACGGTTCTGCAGCAGACCGGCGGCGATTGCGACGTGGTCGCCATACACGCGTCCGGTGCCGACGTTGTCCAGCGTGGCAGCTTCCAGGTGGGTCACCGCACCATCGATCAGCCCGCGATTGACCAGCTGGCCGCCGGTCTTGATGTGCGTGATGCCCTGGCTGCTGATCTCGCCATTGGCGGCGTTGTCGACGTTGCGCGCAGCCAGGTCGAGGTTGCCTGCACGCAGGATGCCTTGATTGGACAAGTCGCCATCGGTCTGGATGGACAGGGTGCCGTTGGCGCTCATCTCGCCGGTATTGGTCAGGCCTTCGCGCAAGCTGAGGGTGAGATTGCTCTGTGACTGCAGTTGCCCGTCGCCGCTGAGGTTGCGTGCGGTCACGCTCTGGTTGCCGTCCGACCGCAGCAGGCCGGCGCTGTTGGCGACTGCATCGGCACGCATGTCCAGGTTGCCGCCAGAGGAAATCTGGCCGCCTGCATTGTTGAGCGATGACGTCAGTTGCAGGTTGCCTGCAGCGTCGGTGATGACTTGTCCTTGGCGGTTATCCAGCGATTGCGCCTGCAGCTGCAACTGCCCGGCCTGCAGACCCAGTGCGCCGGTGCCGCGCGTGTTGCGGTTATCCACAGTGGACGCATGCAAGGTCAGTACGTTGCCTGCAGCGACCAGGCCCGCTTGGTTGTCGAGCGCACCGTTCAAGGTCAGGTCGACGTTCTGCCCCGCCTGCAGTCGGCCGCCGACGTTGTTCATGCTCGCGCTTGTGAGCGCGAAATTGCCTGCGGCGCTCAAGGCCCCAGCGGCGCTGTTATCGACGCTGGCGACCGTCAGGCGTGCATCGCCTTGCGCAAACACCGCACCGCCACGGTTATCCAATGCACCGCCATCTACCTGCAGACGGCCGCTGGCGAGAATGCCGCCATTGCTGCCGGAGCCGGTATTGGTAATCGCTTGGCCATTGGTTTGCAGCAACAAGGCTGCTTGCGACTGCAGTCGACCACCGGCGTTGTTGAGTGCGCCGCTGCGAATCTCCAGCGTGCCGACCTGGCTGCCGATGGTGCCGCCGACGTTGTCCAGCAGTTGCGCCCGCGTATCGACCGCCGCGCTGCCGCCGATGATGTTGCCGGCGCGGTTGGAAAGACCGGCCGCTTCCAGGCGCAGTGCGTTGGTCGCCTGGATGGCGCCGCCGTTGTTGCCGATGGCGTTATCGGTGACGAGCGTGAGATCGGTGCCGGCGACGACGCTGCCGGTCGCGTTATCGAGGGTGCCGGCATCCAGGACGAGTTGAGCTGTACTGGACACCACGCCCTGGCTGCGATTGTCGAGTAGTCCCTCCACGTCCACCCGCAACATGCCGCCGGCTGCGTGCAAGGTACCGGCCTGGTTGTCGATGCTTGCAGCGGCGACGCGCCCATCACCGGCCAGCAGGACCTTGCCCCGCTGGTTGTGCAAGGCCTGGTCGATGTTCAGCGTGGACTGCCCGGTACCTGCGGCCTGCAGAGTCCCCTGGGTATTGATGAGCGTCTGTGCGCCGATTGCCAGCACACCGTTGCCGCCGATGGTGCCGCCAGTGTTGTCGAGCGTGTTGCCAACGCTCAGCCGCAGCTGCTGGTCGCCGCTTGCCGACAGTTGGCCGCCTGCGGTGGTGAGGTTGCCGGTGTCCACTGCAATGGTGCGTGCAGAGGTGGTGGCATTGCGTAGATCGGTGCTCTGGCCGGTCACGTGCAAGCTGCCGTTACTGATCAGCTTGCCCGCGTTGCCGGCAAGTGTCTGTGCATCGATCTGCAGTTGGCCGCTACCTGCGTGCTGGATCGTGCCTCGTGTGTTGTCCAGCAGATCGCTGGTCAGCGACAGGTCGCCATTGCCTGCAACGGTGCCGCCGGCATTGTTCACTACATTGGCGCGGAGAGTGCTCGCCGTGCTGCCACTGGCGACGATGCGTCCGCCGCGGTTGTCCAGGGTCTGTGCCTGCAGCTCCACGCTGTCTGCGCCGATGGCTGCGTCACGGTGATCGATCGCGGTTGCTGCCACCGACAGCGCGCCGCCGGTCACGATGGTGCCCTTGCTGCCGTCCAGTCGTGTGACTGCGATCTCCAGACCACCGGTGCCGGAGTGGCTGAGCGTTCCGTCCTGATTGATCAGCCGATCTGCACCAATGTGCAGGGTGCTGCCGTTGCTGGCAATGCGTCCGTTTGCATTGTCCAGTTGCCCGCTGATGTCGAGACGGCCGCCGGCGCTGCCAGCGGCCACCAGGGTTCCGCCGCGGTTGGACAGTGCCGCTGCCTGCACGGCGAACGCGCCGTTGCCGGCGATAGCGCCGCCATCGTTGTTGAGCGCACCGGTCAGGGTCAGGCGCAACGCATCGGTACCGGTCGCACTCAGCTGGCCGCCTGCGGTGCTGAGGTTGCCGGCATCGACAACGATGCGCTCGGCCTGGGTGGTGCTGCCGGCGCCAAGAGCGAGGTCGCCGCCGTCCAGCTGCAGCGTTCCCAGGCTGAGCAATTTACCGCCTGCGCCCTGGAGCGTATCGGCGTCGACGTTCAAGGTGCCGGTACCGGCGTGTTCGATGGCGCCGCCACGGTTGTCCAGCGTGGACGCACGTGCGGTGAGGTTGCCACTGGCGGCGAGACGGCCGCCCTGGCTGTTGTCCAGCAGATTGCTTGCAGTGACCTGCAATGCAGCGCCATTGGCCGCAACGACCGTGCCGCCGCGATTGATCACGCTGCCAGCTTGCAGCTGCACCGCGCCATTGCCGGAAATCGTTCCGGCGCTGTTGTCCAATGTGCCGCCCACGACCAGGGCGGCCTGTTCGCTGCCTGCCGCCAGGATCGTGCCGCGCTGGTTATCGACGGAGCCTGCAACGATGTTGATGCCTGCATTGCTGGCAAGATTGCCATCGCGATTGTCCAGGCTGTCGCGCACGGTCAGTCGCAGCGCCTGATCGCCCAGCGATGTCAGGCGGCCGCCCGCGGTACTGAGCGTGTCCGCAGCGATGCCAATCTGCTGGGCGGACGTGACGCCCTGCGCAAGATCGATGCGCCCGCCATTGATCGCCAGCCCACCGTTGCTGATCAGGCGTCCTGCGCGGCCCTCGAGTGCGGTGGTATCGATGGTCAGCATGCCGCTACCGGCCTGCTGAATCTGGCCACCCGCGTTGCCCAACGTGCCAGCGCGAAGACGCAGATCGCCATTGCTGGCAATGGTGCCGCCATCGCCGTTGTCGAGGCGGTCGCGTACTTGCAACGTCGCCGGTTGAATGCTGGTCGAGAGCAGCGCGCCACCACGGTTATCGACGCTGGTTGCCTGCAGGTCGAGCTGTGTGGTGCTCACCGTGGCATTGCGATGATCCACCGCACCTGCGCGCCAGGTGAGCGTGCCCGGTGTGGCGATGCTGCCGCCGGCACCGGACCAGTCCTGCGCCGACAATGTCAGACCCTGCGTTCCGGCGTGTTCGATGCGGCCCTGCGCATTGACCACTGCCTGTGCGCTGAGTTGCAGCGCTGCCGCATTACTGGAAATTACACCGCCCTGGTTATCCAGCAGCCCGCGCACCTGCCAGGCGGTCGCCGCACCGCCGGCATGACGCAGTTCACCGCCTCGGTTGCTCAGCGACTGTGTGTCCAGACCGAGTGTATTGGCCACCGTGAGGCGGCCCTGGTCGTTGACCAAGGCGCCAAGCTGCAGATCGGCATCGCCATAGACGGCGAGCGTGCCGGCGCGATTGCTCAGGTCGCCGCGTGCGCTGAGTGCGGACACGCCCAGCCGCCCGCCACTGTTGTCCAGCCCATTTGCAGCCGACAGCGAGACCGAGCCGCCGCCGTTGATGCGGCCACCATCGTTGTCCATCAGGCCGGAGACGGTCAGCGCGCCTGCGGCAAGCGGCACAATGCCAGGCGTCGGCACGCTGACGGGAGGCGGTGTACCGCCGTTTCCACCGTCGGTGCTGCCGTTGTTGCCGTTGCCGCTGTTGCCGCCGTTGTCGCCACCGGTGCCGGGCGTTGCACCGTCGCTTGGCGCGACGGCGGCGATTGCGCCGATGCTGCCATCGGCACGGTTACGCACACTGCCGGCATTCAATGCCAGTGCCTGCACGCCGGTCTGCTCGATGGTGCCGTTCTGGTTACGTAATGCAGCCGCATTGATCTGTAGCCGTTGCGCATTGAGCACGCCACCGCTGTTGTCCAGATCGGCCACTGTGGATGCGCGTAATTCGCGCGTGGCGCTCAGCGTGCCGGCATTGGCGATACCGCCAGTTGAGGTGATGCGCGTGTCTTGCCGCGATTGCAAGGCACCGGTGTTTTCCAGCCGGCCATCCACCGTGACGACCAGTTCGCCGGCTTGCGCGCCGATGTTGCCGGCATTGCGCACGCCGACGCCGCGTTCGTTGCCGACCAGCCAGATCTTGTTGGCAAACATGCCGCCCAGCGCGCCGACGTCCAGTGCGAAGGTGGGCGCCTGACCGGTGGCGGTCTGCGGCGCGATGCGTGCCTGGTCGGCACTGACCACGTTGTTGCCCAGGCTGGCCTGCAGCTGATTTGCCCAGATGCCGGCATTGACCTGCAGCGAGCGGGTAATCAGATCGGTGTAATCCGCGCCGCTGGTGTCCAGGCCCGCACCGCCCACCTGGATAGCGCCGCCGGTCACACGATAGCCTTCCAGCGCCCCGCCGGAGAGGATGGGTGTGCCGGTGGTCAGCGTCACCCGGCTGGCGTTGAGGAACCCGCCACCGTCGACCTGGATGCCGGCTGGATTGGCAATGATCACTTCTGCGCGAGGCCCGGCGACTTCCACGTAGCCATTGAGCCGGCTCGCCGGCCCGTTGACCTCATTGAGAATCACCCTGGCGCTGCCGGTGGCCAACCACGGGTTGCCCTGCACCCAGCCACCCATTTGGGTCTGTGTCTGTCCACGGGCATTGTTGAGGATGGCGCCTTCGCGGCCAACGTCGAACTGCGAATAGCGATTGCGCGACACGCCTGCGGCCGACGGCGTGGTGATGTTGACCATCGGCACGCCATTGGGAGCGGTCAGGACCGTCGGGCGCTCGCCGCCTGGCGCGGCCGGATCGGCCACGATACGGCCAGCCGACTGTGCCTGAGCAAGGTCGATGACACCGACCAAGCCGAGCGCGCACAACATCGCAAACTGCAGTGGCTCCATCGTGAGCCTGTGCGCGCGCGTAGCGGCAACACCCGTGCTGCCACCCGGCGCACGGACCAACTCGGATGCCACTTGCCACACGCGCAGCGCGCGGTTGAAGACCAGACGGTAGACGCGATTCATGTCACTAATCCTTGTGGAATATTTAGTAGCGCCAGGACAGGCTGAAGCCGAACGTGGTGTAGTCGGTTGGGAAGTTCGCGGGTTTTTCCAGCGGGGCGCCGACGAATCCGTCCAGGGAGACGTGTTGCCATCCCCCGCGCAGGCCAAGGCTCATGCCGGCCAGATGGTCGCCGCTCTGAAAGCGCGCGGACTGCCCACCGATGTGGCCGTAATCGGCGCCCAGATACGTTTCTAGCCCGCCACCGAGTGCCAGGCTGAGGTCATTGCGGAGCGACCAGCCACGGTCGCCGCTGAGCGTCAATTCCCCATCGAACCCGCGCACGGTGAAACGCCCGCCGATCGCAAAGCGGTCCTGCGGCGCCAATGGCGTGCGGTTCCACTGCGCGCGCCAGGAGGCGCTGTAACGCAGACGTTGAGAGCCAAGTTGGAACGGCACCGTCAGCTGGGCATCGGCGACGATGAGTTTCATGCGCGAGGTGCCTTCGAGCGGAATCGACGGGTCGAATGCGCGTGCAAGTTCTTCCGGAGCGCGCAATGCATCGAACGCACCGGTGCCGCGTCGATACGCAACGCTTGCGTCCAGGGTGACTTTGCCAAGGAACTGGCGGTGGTTCAGGCCAACTTCCCAGCCGGCGGTGCGCCGCCGTTGCACTTCGATTTCGGTGTCGTCGATAGCGCTGGTGGACTGTCGCCACCAACCGCGCCCATACGCCCCGAACTTGATCGTGGCATTGCGAAATAGCAGGCGATCGATGCGCGCTTCGGCGGTGCGACTGCGCCCGCTGTAATCATAAGTCTCGATCGCGCCGGCCACTGCCTGGCTGTAGTCGTATGCGCTGGCGGTGACGCCAAACAGCCAGTAGTCGTAGGGCACGTCGTAGTGCACCGTCCAGCTATCGGTGTCCTTGCCGGCACCATTGAACACGCCCTTGCCGAGGCTGACGTAGAACAACTCGTTGAGGCCCAGGGGATTGTCGAGCGACAGTGTTCCGTTTGCCTGCAGTTTGCCGGTGGCGTCGCTGCCGGCATCATCCAGGCTCAGGCTGGCGCGCACACGTGAGCGCTGTTGCCACGCAATGGCCAGGTCGCTCTCTCCCGGGCCGGTTCCCTGGCCTTCGGCAGGAGCGATCTGGATGTCGGCAACCACGGTCGGCACACGCTGAAAGTTCTCCAGGCCCTGCTCGATGTCGCGCAGATTGAGCAGATCGCCGCGACGTGCAGGCACAGCATTGGCGATCGCTGCTCGTGCGGATGTCGGGTCGCTGAAGCGGGCGGTATGCACACGCCCGGGGACCAGCGACAACGTCAGGGTGCCGCCGGTGAGATCCTGCGGCGCGGCCAGCACGCGCGTGGTCACATAGCCGCGTGCAATGACCGCGTTCTGTACACGTTTCATTACCAGGTTGATGCCGTCGGTGCCCAGGCAACGACCAATGGCGGGGTCTTGCCGAGGGTTGGCAGCTTTCAATGACCAACGGAATTCATCCGCAGCCTGCCCATCGAGCACGATGCGCTCGATCCGAAAGCACGGCGATTCATTGGTTGGAAGACGCTCGACGCCATCGTCCGGGGCGCGTTCCAGGCGAACATCCGGCCGCGCCTCCTGTTGCTCGCGCAGAACACGCTCGCGCTCCTGCTGCCGTAACAACTCCTGCGCGGCGGGATCGACGATCTGTTGCGCAGGGACCTGGGCTGCCGTGCCCGCAAAAAGCGCAATACACCACGTGGCACGCATGCGTGCCGTTCCTTTCTTGCCTGAATCCATGTGCAGATGACCGCCCGACTCGATAACGACTTACCGACGCTTCCGCGCCGCCCCTAACGATATTTTAATGCAAACGGAAGAGCTTGCCTGTAGGAAAAATCCTGACCTTCTATCGCAGATCGTGATACGAGGAGAAACAAATTTCGCTATTGAAATTAGCGATTTGGCTGCTTTTTTAGTACGTGAATTTTTATCGGAATATTCACTAATTAAATTTATAGACGGAAATATAAAGATTTATTTCTTTAGATCGAACGCGTGAACTCATGAGTTCACGCGACTGCAGGTGAATTGCTTTTGTCGGTTAGATATTCAGGCTGATCCGCTCGAATTTCTAATTGTGTTAGCCATCATTTTTGGTTTCGTTGCATGTGATTTGCTCTTGCTCTGACTTGCATCGGTAGCGGCAGCGCGTTAGCGCTTTACCGCCTCGACTGCATGACCCGGGTTGCCAGCAAGGCCAAGACGACACCCACACAGCATCGACGTGGGTCAAACGTCGCGATGGATGTTGTCGCGCAGATGACACGTCAACCAGTCTGTCTATGTCCCACGCTTTGTCTTGCGCCACCATCAGCGATGCACCCGACCTCTTCCACGGCGCGTTCTCGTGCCGTCTCACCCGCACCGCCGCGCTTGTTTGATTTTCGTCAATTCGACCGACACATGAAATTCGCAGTGGGAGTGTTTGACTGCATGGGTCAAGAATCGTTGCGGAGTTGCGCATGAGTGCAGTCACAGGTAGCAGGGTCGGTCGGGCGTCGCGCTGGCAGGGGTCGGGGCGGCAAGGCGTGATCCAGGCGGGTGTTGGACCGGCGCTTCCTCCGCGAGTCGCTGCGGCGTGGCGACATGACGCGTGCGATATGTCCCCCATCGTCACGGTGCGTTCGCGCGCCGTGGTCTGCTGAGGAGGCGCCATGCGGATCTGTGTTCTCAATGAGGCGTCTTCGTCTGCCGGGCTGGAGCAGCGCTGCAGTGCGGCCCGCGAGGCGGGCTGCGACTACGTGGTGATGGCGGCGCCGTTCGCGCGCGATGCGGAAGGACGGTTGATCGAGCCGGCGGCTGGTGCCGATGCCCACGACCACCTGCGCGAGGCGGCGCAGGCCGCGCACCGCGCGGGCGTGAAGCTGCTGATCGATGTGCGCCTGGATGAAATCGGTGGCGCCAGCGCGGTGGTGCGCGATAACCCGCAGTGGTTTCGTGCACGCAGCACGGCGGTGCCGGACCCGCGCCAGCCGCGGGCCACGCCGGAGGTGGCCGAGGCGCGCTTTGCTTATGCGCAGGAAGGCGCGGCGCTGGTGGAGTGGTGGAGTGCGCGCTTGCTGGAGTGGGCCGGGCAGGGCGTTGGCGGTTTCCGGCTATTGCAGCCGCAACAGGTGCCGGTGCAGCGCTGGCGCGAGTTGATTGCGCGCGTGCATGCGCAGGCGCCGGAGGTGGTGTTTGCGGCGTGGACGCCCGGGTTGGGTCTGGAAGCCTTGCAGCAGTTGTCCGGTGCCGGCTTCGATGCGGCGTTTTCGTCGCTGGCGTGGTGGGACGGGCGCGGCAGCTGGTTCTTCGATGAAGACACTGCGCTGCGTGCGCTGGCATCGCAGGTCATTGCTGTGCTCGATGCGCCCGATGGCAAGCGTGCGGCATCGTCCGAGCAGCACTGGCAGCTGGCGCTGGCCCTGGGTGGCGCCTGGTTGCTGCACGATGCGCAGCTGGATGCCTTGCCACAGTCGATTCGCGCGGCCGATGGGTTGCCGACCAGCAATGCCGGCATGCGGCTGCGCCCGCTGCTCCGCGAATCCACCGGCCTGACCGCGGTTGCGGTCGAGCCGTTGGGCGGTTTACCCGCCTTGTTATTGATCAATGGCGATACGCGGCATGTGGTGCCGGTGCCGGCATCGGATCTGTTGCGGCTGCTTGGCGATGCCGAGGCGTTGGTGGCCGAGGATGGCCGCACCTTGTCCGGCGCAACGCTAGACGCACTGGAACCGGGCGAAGTGCGCGTGTACCGCAGCGTGCCGGCACGCCATGTGCTTGCGGTGCCGCGCATGCGGCCGCGTGCGCAGACCGCGGCTGCCTGGCCGCGGGTGTGCATCGAATCGGTGACGCCCTCGGTCGATAACGGCCGTTTCCCGGTCAAGCGCACGGTGGGCGACCGCATCTGTGTGGAAGCCGATGCCTTCTGCGACGGGCACGACCGCATCGCGGTGGCGGTGCTGTGGCGGCCGGCCGATGCCAAGACCTGGTCCAGCGCGCCGATGCGTGCGCTGGGCAACGACCGGTGGCGCGCGGAGTTTCCGCTGGAGCGCATCGGTACCTATGAATTCCGTGTGGAGGGCTGGCGCGATGTCTTCGCCACCTTGCATGCGGATCTGGAAAAGAAGCGCGCGGCCAACACGGTGTTGCCGGTAGACGTGCAGGAGGCGGTGGCCGTGGTGCAGGCTGCGCATGCACGTAGCACCGGTGCGTTGGCCGAGCGTTTGCAGGCCCTGCTCACCCGCATCGGTGCGCAGAGCGAACCGCTGCAACAGCTCGCCATCGTGTTGGAGCCGGACACCGCGCAGGCGATGGCGCTGGCCGACGACAAGCCGTTCCGCTCCGAGACACCGGTGACCTACCGGGTGGAATCGGAACGTCGCGCGGCGCACTTTGCCAGCTGGTACGAGCTGTTCCCGCGTTCGCAAAGCGGCGATGTGGCGCGGCACGGCACCTTCGACGACGTGATCGAACGCCTGGCGCATATCCGCGCGATGCACTTCGATGTGCTGTACATGCCGCCGATCCACCCGATTGGTGCGAAGAACCGCAAGGGGCGCAACAACTCGGTCACCGCCGTCGATGGCGAGCCGGGCAGCCCGTACGCGATCGGCGCCACCGACGGTGGCCACACCGAGGTGCATGCCGAGCTCGGTGGGCTGGAGGGCTTCCGTCGCTTGATCCAGGCTGCGCGTGCGCATGGTCTGGAAGTGGCGCTGGATTTTGCGATCCAGTGTGCGCCAGACCATCCGTGGCTGCGCGATCACAAGGACTGGTTCACCTGGCGTGCGGACGGTTCCATCCCGTATGCGGAAAATCCGCCGAAGAAATACCAGGACATTGTCAACGTCGATTTCTACGCCAGCGGCGCGGTGCCGGACTTGTGGAACACGCTGCGCGACGCAGTGCTGTTCTGGGTCAATGAAGGCGTCACGTTGTTTCGGGTGGACAACCCGCACACCAAGCCGTTCCCGTTCTGGGAGTGGTTGATTGCCGATGTGCGCGGCCGTCGCCCCGACGTGGTGTTCCTGTCCGAAGCCTTTACCCGGCCAAAGATGATGTACCGCTTGGCCAAGTGCGGCTTTTCGCAGTCGTACACCTATTTCACCTGGCGCAACCACAAGCACGAACTGCAGGACTATGTGGAAGAGTTGAACGAAGGCGTGCCGCGCGAATGCTTCCGCCCGCATTTCTTCGTCAATACGCCGGACATCAATCCGTTGTTCCTGCAGACCAGCGGGCGCAACGGGCATTTGATCCGCGCTGCATTGGCGACCACCTTGTCGGGCCTGTGGGGCATGTACCAGGGCTTCGAACTGTGCGAGGCAACACCGCTGGCACCGGGCAAGGAAGAGTATCTGGACTCGGAGAAATTCCAGTTGCGTGCATGGCCCGAGCGGGCGCCCGGCGATATCGTCGATGAGATCACCCGCTTCAATCAGCTGCGGCGCATGCACCCGGAACTGCAATCGCATCTGGGCACGCGCTTCTATCAGGCGCATAACGACCAGGTGCTGTATTTCGGCAAGTTCCTGGATGCCGGGTATCTATCGCGCAGCCGCAGCATGGTGCTGGTGGCGATCAACCTGGACCCGCATGCCGGCCAGGAGGCGGATATCGAAATCCCGTTGTGGGAACTGGGCTTACCCGATCACGCCACCGTTGCGGTGGAAGATCTGTGGGACGGGCATCGGTTCGAGTGGCAAGGCAAATACCAGCACATCCGTGTAGAGGCAGCGCGACCGTTCGCGTTATGGCGCATCCGCGCAGGAGAGGTCGCATGAATGCAGTTCCCGCTTTACAGGCCGACGCAGAACAATCGGCGGTGATCGCAGATCAGCTTTGGTACAAGGACGCGATCATCTACCAGGTGCACGTCAAGTCGTTTTTCGACTCCAACGACGATGGCATCGGCGATTTTCCGGGACTGATTTCCAAGCTGGATTACATCGCCGAACTTGGCGTGGACACCATCTGGTTGCTGCCGTTCTACCCCAGCCCGCGCCGCGACGACGGTTACGACATCGCCGAGTATATGGCGGTGCATCCGGACTACGGCACCATCGCTGACTTCGAACAGCTGGTGGCGCAGGCGCATGCGCGCGGCATCCGTGTGGTCACCGAGCTGGTGATCAACCACACCTCCGATCAGCATGCGTGGTTCCAGCGTGCACGCAACGCGCCGGCCGGCTCGCCGGAGCGCGACTTCTACGTCTGGTCGGACACCGATCAGGAATACGAAGGCACGCGCATCATTTTTTGCGACACCGAAAAGTCCAACTGGACCTGGGACCCGGTGGCCGGCCAGTATTTCTGGCATCGGTTCTACTCGCATCAGCCGGACCTGAATTTCGACAACCCCGCCGTGCTGGAAGCGGTGCTGGAAGTGATGCGCTTCTGGCTGGACCGCGGTGTGGATGGCCTGCGTCTGGACGCAGTGCCGTACCTGATCGAGCGCTCCGGTACCTCCAACGAAAATCTCCCCGAGACCCACGCCATCCTGCGCAAGATCCGCGCCACCCTGGATGCCGAATACCCGGACCGCATGCTGCTGGCCGAAGCCAATATGTGGCCGGAAGACACCCAGCAATACTTCGGCCAGAACGCCGACGAATGCCATATGGCGTTCCACTTCCCGCTGATGCCGCGCATGTACATGGCAATCGCGCGCGAAGACCGCTTTCCCATCACCGACATCATGCGGCAGACCCCGGAGATTCCGGAGAGCTGCCAGTGGGCGATCTTCCTGCGCAACCACGATGAGTTGACGCTGGAAATGGTCACCGATTCGGAGCGCGATTATCTGTGGCAAACCTACGCCTCGGACCGTCGCGCACGCATCAATCTTGGCATCCGTCGCCGCCTGGCGCCGCTGCTTGAGCGCGACCGCCGCCGTATCGAATTGATGACCTCCTTGTTGCTGACCATGCCGGGCACGCCGGTGCTGTATTACGGCGATGAGATCGGCATGGGCGACAACATCCATCTGGGCGACCGCGATGGTGTGCGCACCCCGATGCAGTGGTCGGTCGACCGCAATGGCGGTTTCTCGCGCGCCGACCCGGCACAGCTGGTGCTTCCGCCGGTGATGGACCCGCTGTACGGCTTTCAGGCGGTGAATGTGGAAGCGCAGATCCGCGACCAGCATTCGCTGCTCACCTGGACCCGCCGCATCCTCAGCGTGCGCAAGCGCTACCAGGCGTTCGGCCGTGGCGTGCTGCGCTTTTTGTATCCGGGCAACCGCCGCATGCTGGCGTATCTGCGCTGCTATCAGGACGAAACCGTGCTGTGCGTGGCCAACCTGTCGCACACACTGCAGGCGGTGGAACTGGATCTGTCCGAGTTCGAAGGTCGCGTGCCGGTAGACATCATCGGCGGCGGCAGCTTCCCGCCGATCGGCCGGCTGACCTATCTGCTCACGGTGCCGCCGTTCGGCTTCTACGCGTTTCAGCTGGTCAGCGAAGGCACCTTGCCGGATTGGCATGTGCCCAGCCCGGTACCGTTGCCCGACTACCGCACGCTGGTGCTGCGCAGCGACACCGACGAAAGCAACGCGCTGCTGCCGCATCTGCCCACCCTGGAAGGCGAAATCCTGCCGGCGTGGCTGTCGGCGCGGCGCTGGTTCTCGGCCAAGGATCAGGCGCTGCGCAGCGTGCGCATCTCGCGCCGCACGCCATTGCCGGGCGATGAGCCAATGAGTTTGCTGGAGCTGGACGTGGAGCTGGAAGACGGCCACCACGCGTCCTACATGCTGCCGATCGGCATCGTGTGGGAGCGCGACCAACCCAGCACCCTGGCCGAACAGCTGGCCCTGGCGCGCGTGCGCCAAGGGCGCGAGGTGGGCTATCTCACCGATGCGTTTGCGCTCAAGCCGATGGTGCGCGGGGTGATCGATGCCTTGCGCACCAATGCGACGCTGGATTTCTGCGATGGCGACGATCCTTCGCAGCAAGGCCAGGTGCGCTTTGAAGCGACGCCTGCGCTGGCCAAGCTGGAGATCCCCGCCGATCCGGACATCCGTTGGTTGTCGGCCGAACAGAGCAACAGTTCGCTGGTGGTCGCCGACAAGGCGGTGTTCAAGCTATTGCGGCATGTGGCAATCGGTGCGAATCCGGAAATCGAAATCGGCCGCCGCCTGACCGAGCTGGGCTACGCCAATGCAGCGCCGCTGCTGGGCAGCGTCAGCCGCGTCGACGGGCAGGGCACCATCACTACCATCGCGCTGCTGCAGGGCTTTATCCGCAATCAGGGCGATGCCTGGCGTTGGACGCTGGACCATCTGGCGCGCAGCTTCGACGAATACGCCACCGCGCAAACCGACGAATCGCGCGCCGAGGCCATTGCTGGTTACGACGCGTTTGCGGCCGTGGTCGGCAAGCGCCTGGCCGAGTTGCACGAGGCCTTGTCGCGCGCCACCGACGATGCGGACTTCGCACCGCAGCGGATCGATCTGCCGACGGCCAACGACGTGGTGGCCGGTGTGGCGCGGCAGGTCGAAGAGATGTGGGAGATGGTCAACGCGCGCTTGTCCGGCAGCGAAGATGCAGCCGAGCGCGAAGCACTGGAAGCGGTACTCGCCGAGCGCCCGCAGCTGGACAGCTTGCTGGCCAAGGCGCCGAGCGTGCTGGCCGATTCGCTGCTGACTCGCGTGCATGGCGATTTCCACCTGGGCCAGATCCTGGTGGCCTTCGATGATGTGGTGTTGATCGACTTCGAAGGCGAGCCGGCCAAGCCGCTGGCCGAGCGTCGAGCCAAGGCCAGCCCGTTGCGCGATGTGGCCGGTTTCCTGCGCTCGCTCGATTACGCTAGCGAGGTTTCGGCACGCGGCGAAGAAGGCACCGCCGCACGCGCAGGCGTCGGTGTGGACACGCACCTGGATGAATTCCTGGCGCAATTCCGCCGCCGCTCCACGCAAGCCTTCCTGGACGCTTACCATGCCGTGCTCGACGCCAGCGCCCATCCGTGGATTGCGCCGGCGGCGTTCAACGCAGCCACCTTGCTGTTCCTGGTGGAGAAGGCCTGTTACGAAGTGCGTTACGAAGCGGCCAATCGCCCTGGCTGGTTGATGGTGCCGATTGAAGGCTTGCGCCGCATCCTGCAACGCGCACGCGCCGGTGCAGGAGACACATGATGAGTGGAGTGATGACAGCAGTGACCAATCGATGGGACCCCGGCGTGGTACGCGCCCTGGCCGAAGCGCGCCACGGCGATGCCTTCGCCGTGTTGGGCGCGCACCCGACCGACGCAGGGCGCTTGCTGCGCACCTACCTGCCGGGCGCCGGCCATGTCAGCGCCGTGCTCGACGACGGGCAGACGATTGCCCTGGAGGCCGGCCCGGAAGCGGGCCTGTTTGCCGGTGAGTTGCCCGCACAAGGCGCGTATCGGCTGCGCATCGGCTGGCCCGGCGGCGAGCAGGAGACGGCCGACCCGTACGCGTTCGGGCCGCAGCTCAGCGACTTCGACCTGCACCTGATCAGCGAAGGCCACCATCTGCAATTGGCCGATGCGCTGGGCGCGAACGTGGTTGAGGTAGACGGCGTGCGCGGCACGCGCTTTGCTGTGTGGGCGCCCAATGCCTCGCGCGTGGCGGTGGTGGGCGACTTCAATAGTTGGGACGCGCGCCGTCACCCGATGCGGCTGCGTCACCAGTCCGGCGTGTGGGAGCTGTTCGTGCCCGATGTCGGCCCTGGCGCGCATTACAAATATCAGCTGCGCGGCCCACACGGCCACGAGCTGCCGGCCAAGGCCGACCCGGTCGCGCGTCGCGCCGAGCTTGCACCCGGCACCGCTTCGATCGTGGCCGACCCTACGCCGCACCAGTGGAGCGACGACGGCTGGATGGCCACGCGTGCGCGCCGCCAGGCGCACGACGCGCCGATGAGCGTCTACGAGATCCATGCCGGCTCCTGGCTGCGCGAAGAAGGCGTGGACCTGGACTGGGATGGCCTGGCCGATCGTCTGATTCCGTATGTGGCCGATATGGGTTTCACCCACGTCGAACTAATGCCGGTGACCGAGCATCCGTTCGGCGGCTCATGGGGCTATCAACCCTTGGGCTTGTTCGCACCGACCGCGCGCTTTGGCTCGCCCGATGGCTTTGCGCGCTTTGTTGATCGCTGCCACCGCGAAGGTATCGGCGTCATCGTCGATTGGGTGCCGGCGCACTTTCCCACCGACGCGCACGGCCTGGCGCATTTCGACGGCACCGCGCTGTACGAACACGCCGACCCGCGCGAAGGCTTCCATCGCGACTGGAATACGCTGATCTACAACCACGGCCGCCGCGAGGTGTCCGGGTTTTTGATCGCCAGCGCGCTGGAGTTCCTGCAGCGCTTCCACGTCGATGGCCTGCGTGTGGATGCGGTGGCCTCGATGCTGTATCGCGACTACAGCCGCAATGCCGGCGAGTGGGTGCCCAATATCCACGGCGGACGCGAGAATTACGAAACCATCGCATTCCTGCGCCGGCTCAACGACGTGGTGCGCGAGCACACCCCGGGTGCGGTGATGATTGCCGAAGAATCCACCGCGTTTCCCGGCGTCACCGCCGATGTCGCGCATGGCGGCCTGGGCTTTCACTACAAGTGGAACATGGGCTGGATGCACGACACCCTGCATTACGCGGGGCTGGACCCGATCTACCGCCGCTACCACCACGGCGAGCTGACTTTCAGCATGGTCTATGCGTATTCGGAGCGCTTCGTGTTGCCGATCTCGCACGACGAAGTGGTGCACGGCAAGGGCTCGTTGCTGGGCCGCATGCCAGGCGACGACTGGCAGCGGTTTGCCAATCTGCGTGCGTATCTGGGTTTCATGTTCACCCACCCCGGGCGCAAGTTGCTGTTCATGGGCTGCGAGTTCGGCCAGCCCACCGAATGGAATCACGACGGCGGCATTCCGTGGCACTTGCTCGACGACCCGCGCCATCGCGGTGTGCAAACACTGGTGCGCGATTTGAATCGGCTGTATGTGCAATACCCGGCATTGCACGCATACGACGACGATCCATCCGGGTTTGCCTGGGTCGTCGGCGATGACGCGGCCAACAGCGTGCTCGCGTTCCTGCGCAAGGGCAAACGCGGCGATGCGCCGGTGCTGGTGGTGATCAACTTCACCCCGGTGGTGCAGCACGGGTATCGCATCGGCGTGCCGCAGGGCGGCCAATGGCGCGAAGTATTCAACAGCGATGCCGGCATCTATGGCGGTGCCAACCTGGGCAACGGTGGCAGCGTGACCGCCGAGCAGCAATCCATGCACGGCCACGCCCAGTCGTTGCCGCTGCTGTTACCGCCGCTGGGCGTCATCGTGCTCACGCCGCACGGCTGAGTTAACTGCACGGCGCCGGGCAGCAAGCCCGGCGCTGCCGGATCGATGGGCTGGCTGGGCCATGCCGAAGACAGCCTGCTGAGGTGCCGTGTGGCGATGCCACCATCCGCGCAAAACACTTCGCTGCCTGCTGGTTGAGACATCGACAATGCCTACCCCGTTACGCATCGGATTGGTGTCCGACACGCACGGCCTGCTCAGGCCGGAAGCGGTCACGGCACTTGCCGGATGCGCTGCACTCATCCATGCCGGTGACGTGGGCAAACCCGACGTCCTAGCCGCATTGCAGGCGCTGGCGCCAGTGCACGCGATCGCCGGCAATATCGATGACAAACCCTGGGGGGCCGCCTTGCCGCAGACGCTGGATCTGGTGATCGCCGGCGTGCGCATCCATGTGCTGCACGATCTGAAAACACTGGCGGTGGACGTGGCGGCAGAGGTCGTCATCAGCGGTCATTCGCACATGCCGTCGGTGCACAGCCGCAATGGCGTGTTGTACGTCAATCCGGGCAGTGCAGGCCGACGCCGTTTCAGCCTGCCGATCAGCGTGGGTCTGTTGTGGTTGGGCGATGGCGCGCCGCGCGCCGAGCTGTGTGTGCTGGAGGTGCGCTGAGCGCTTTACGATGCAGCGCCTCTGTGGCGATTGCAGAGACCCAACTGCGTAACCACATGGCGGCCGCGCGCCATCTTGTGCAGCAAGTCGGAGCCACCGATACTTCCACGGAAGAGTCCGCCAACGCGGCGGGCGTCATGATCGACTCTTTAGGACACGCGCCACATGGATCGCACGCAAGCCGATGCCATCGCCGAAGCCATCATGCTGCCGGAGACACGCGCGCGGCTGCAGCGCGAACGCAAACGTGCCGCGCAGGCACGCCGCCTTGCGCGGCGCCGCGGGGCGGCGGGAATCTCGCTGCCGTGCATGGCGATCGGGGCGCTGGTGGCTCACTTCAACGGCCAGGGGTTTGCCCATGGCATCGTGGTGGGAGGTCTGATCGGCGGGGGGCTCGGCTTGGCGCTGTGCTGGTTTCGCGAACAGCGTACCGGCTGAGCGCCACGCCGGGTCGAGCATCGGTGTGCAGATGCCGGGTCGCCCTCGCTGGTTTGTGGTCCTAGGGAATCAACAGCGGCCGCAGCGCAGGCAACTGCTGCGACAACTCGTCGGCCACGATGGCGGCGAACAACTCCGCGCCGTCCGGGCCGAGATGGGTGTAGTCGAACGCGCGTTTGGCCTGGCCCATCGGCTCGGCGCTGGCGTTGTCCTGCGCTGTGGCAGTGGCGTTACTGGATCAACACAAGCACCTGTCGATAGCCGCCGCCGTACCGCAGGTGGTGTCGGCAGTGATTCCTGGCGCACGCACCGCCGAGCAGGCGCGGGCGTGGAGCCAATCGACACGGCACCGCACCGCTCAGGGCACCTCAGCAGCGGCTGCACCGTCGCGTGTGCAGCCGTACCGGTTGCCTGCAGGACGCGCACATAAGGAAGCGTCGCTGTGCTTCGTCCTTGAGGTATGAGGTCCAGGCATGCCGCGCGGGCCGCTTTGCAAGGGAACGACATGTGCTGGAAGAAAGTGTGCGCTGTGCCGCTGCTGTCATTGCTGCTGACGGCGGCAGCGACTGGGCCGGCAGAGATCTGGCGCTTCGATGTTCCCGCGCAAACTGCCGCCAGCGGGATCGCTGCTTTCTCACGGCAGGCCACGACAGTGCAGATTTTGGTTTCGCAGGACGCGGTTGCCGCACGCCGTACCAGCAGCCTGAAAGGGGCCTACCCGATCGAGTCTGCATTGACGGTCCTGTTGCGCCACAGCGGGTTGCGCTGGCTCAAGACCGGGCCAGGGACCTACTCGATCGTGCTTGCCGAGCAGGCGTCCGGTGCCGCGCAATCGCATTCCATGCAGCCTGCAGGAGCTTCGGCACCGGTCCATCAAGTGGCACGACCAGGGGCATCGCTATGAGAACGTCTGCGACAAAAAGGACTTTTTCCGCTCGCTTGTACGCTGGCCTGCTTGGGCTGGCATTGGTATCGAGCGTCGTCAGCGCAGTAGCAAGCGCATTGCCAGCGGCGACCACGGCGACCAATGCGGAACGTGTGGCTTCGGAGGAACCTGCGCCGTTGGCGGAGCTCGTGCGCGCGATCCATATTCCGTACCAGAGTTTCACGCTGCAGAACGGCTTGCGCGTCTTCGTGCATTCCGATCACCGCGCCAAGATGGTCACGCTGACCGTCGACTACAACGTCGGCTCTACGTCCGAGCCTGCGGGTCGAACCGGATTCGCGCACCTGTTCGAGCATCTGATGTTCAACGGCAGCGAGAATGCGCCAGGCGACTACGCACTGCCATTGCAGCGGCTGGGTGCCGAACTCAACGGCGTCACGATGCCTGATCGCACCAGCTATTACGAAAGCCTGCCCACCCCCGGGTTGGAGCAGGCGCTATTTCTGGAAAGTGACCGCATGGGGTATCTGCTCGGCGCACTCACCCAAACCAAGCTCGACGAGCAGCGCGGTGTGGTGCAAAACGAAAAGCGGCAGGCCGACAGCAAGCCGCTGGCGATCGTGCGCTACCGCGTGCGCGAGCGGTTGTATCCGCCGGGACATCCCGCTGCGCACGAGGTCTTCGGCTCGATGGCTGACCTGGACGCGGCAACACTGGATGACGTCAAGGCCTGGTTCCGTGCCCACTACGGTCCCAATAACGCGGTCCTGTCGATGGACGGCGATATCGACATTGACACCGCCAAGCGGTTGGTCGAGAAATATTTCGGCGCGATCCCGGCCGGCCCGTCCAATCTGCCACCGGTGGCTCCGGTACCGACCTTGCCAAAGCGGCTGGAAGACACCTTGACGGACCGAGTGTCCACACCGCACCTCTACCGCGCCTGGGCCGTTCCCGGCGAGGCCGATCCGGTGGCTGCATCACTCAAGGTTGCGGTGGCCACGATGGCGCAAATGGGATCGTCCTACCTCAAGCAACGGCTGGTACAGCAGGAAAAGAGTTTCAGCGCGCTTGCGGTCACGCTGGACACCTCGGTGCATTCGGGGATCGTCATGATCGATGGCAGCGTGGCGGCCGGGGTGGATCCGGTGCTGGCAAGCCGCCAGCTGGATGCGGCCATCGCCAGCATGCTGACCACCCCTGTGTCGGCCGACGACATAGACCTCTATGTCACCCGCCAGCTCGCACAGCAGCTCGCCGCGCTGCAGACGCCCTCCAGCAAGCTCGCTGTGGTGAACGAAGGGCTGCGGTTGGGCAAGGGGCCGGACTTCTACAAGACCGAGTTGCAGACGTTGGCCGCGCAAACGCCAGCGCGCGTGCAGGCAGCGGCAGCCACCTGGCTTAGCCGGCCGGCGTACGCGTTGACGGTCCTGCCAGGGGCGCCAGCGGCATTCGCGGCTGCCGCCGGGCCTTCCGCACGCAGCGTGGCCGCCCCTGTCGACCCGGTGGTTGCCGGAACCCGCGGTGGCCTGCCTCCAGTGGGTGTGTTCGGCGCCATCGCTTTTCCGCAGGCGCAGCAGCTGCGCCTGAGCAACGGCATCGAGGTGATGTATCTGCGCAGCGACGATGTGCCGTTCACCCAGATCACTATCGATGTCGATGCCGGCGTCGTGGCCGATCCGCTGCAGCGGCCTGGCACTCACGCCATGGTGCTGGGTTTGTTGGACAAGGGCACCACCAAGCGCAATGCCGATGCGCTTGCGATCCAGCGCGACCGACTTGGCGCATCTACCAGTCTGGAATCCGACCCTGACCGCACCACCGCCAAGCTGTCGGTCCCCAGCGCCAACCTGCGGCCGGCGCTGACTATGCTGGCGGACATGCTGCGCATCCCCGCGTTCGATCCGGACCGGATCCAGGAGCAGCGCGACGAGATGATTGCCGGCATCGCTGCCGCCGACACGGACGGCTCCATGCAAGTGGGACGCACCCTGCTGCAGCTGATCGATGCCGACTCGCCTTATACCCGTCACCAGGGGCCGCAAGATGCGGACGCGGTGAACGCGATCAGTCGCGAGGATCTGATCGCCTTCCACCACGCCTGGTTCCGGCCAGACAAGACCAGCATCTTCGTCAGCAGCGATCTGCCAGCGGAGGTCGTGCAGCAGCTGCTCGAGCGCAGCTTCGGCGATTGGCGGTCGCAGGGCGCACCGGGGCGCAAGGACCTGCCCGGACCGGCCAAGGCGTCGTCGCCGCGCATCGTGCTGATCGACAATCCGGATTCGGATCAGTCGATGATCCTGGCCGGGCAGGCGGTGGAGACGCGCAATCGCGGGCGTGTGTCCGACGCCACGCTGGCCAACATCGCGCTCGGAGCGAGCTTCTCGAGCCGCTTGAATACCGAGCTGCGCGAAACCAAAGGGTGGAGCTATGGCGTCGATGGCCGCTTCGATACCCTCAAGATGGCGACCCGCTACCTGGTCAATGCGCCGGTGCAACAGGACAAGACCGGCGAGACGATCGCCACGATCCGCCGGGAGATGTCCGAGTTTCTGGGCAAACGCCCAATGACGCGCGAAGAATTCGACTTTGTCATCGAGGGCCAGATCAGGAAGTTGTCGGTGGCCTATGGCGATGCACAAAGTTATCTGGATGCCATCCGTGAGAATCGCTTGCTCGGCCGCGCCGATGCATATCAAGCGTCGCTGGTCGAGCGCTATCGCCGCCTGGACCGCGAGACGGCGCAGGCGGCGCTGCAGCAGTCGATTGATCCGGGCAGGTTCGTCTGGGTCGTGCTCGGCGACGCGGCCAAGGTCGAGCCGCAGCTTGCCCAACTCGGGCTTCCGGTGACGGTCATCCCCGCTGCCGCCGCAACATCGCCGTGATGCGTGCAGGCCCGGGTGAGAAGGCACGCCGGGCCTGTGCTGCGCCGGTGCGCTGTCACGACGTCGGCCTGCGGCGATCCTGGCGAGACGGGGCGCTGTGTGTTGCCTGCGTGCCGGATAAGGAAGCGGCCCGACGGTTCGTCTAACAAGCAATGTTGCCGTCTGCGTCGTCCGACGCAGCGTCGCTTTTTGCCATGGGAATCCTTGCACAATGAACCCAAGAAACGTCACAACCTGCGTGGTCGCCGGCATTGCGGTGATTGCGTTCGGTATCGCCCAATGCGCGGTTGCTGCGCCACCTACGCCGACGTCGCTCGCAGCGCTGGTGCGCTCGGCGGAGATTCCCTTCGAAACGTTCACCCTGGACAACGGCCTGCGGGTGATCGTGCACACCGACCGTAGCGTCAAGCTGGTCTCGGTCAACGTCATCTACGACGTTGGCGCCAAGCATGAGCCGGCGGGGCGCAGCGGCTTTGCGCACTTGTTCGAGCACCTGATGTTCAGCGGCAGCGAAAACGCGCCTGGCGATTTCTTCGCTCCGCTCAAGGTCGCCGGTGCCACCGCCCAGAACGGCATGACCCAGAGCGACAAAACCAGCTATTACGAAACCGTGCCCACGCCCGCGCTGGAGCGGGCGTTGTTCATGGAGAGCGATCGCATGGGGCATCTGCTCGGCGCGATCTCCCAGATCAGACTCGATGAACAGCGTGGCGTGGTCAAGAACGAGAAGCGGCAGGGCGACAACGAACCCGGTGGCTTGGTCGAGTATCGCCTGACCGAGCGGCTGTTTCCGAGCGGGCATCCCTATGGTCACAGCGTCATCGGCTCGATGGCCGATCTGGATGCGGCCACCCTCGACGACGTCAAGGCATGGTTTCGCAACCACTATGGCCCCAACAACGCCACGGTCACGCTGGCCGGTGATATCGATACGGCCACCGCGCGCCAGTTGATGGTCAAGTACTTCGGCGACATTCCTTCCGGCCCGCGTGCCCAGCGGCCGGTCGCGCCGATTCCATCGTTGCCCAAACGTCTGGACGAGACCATGACAGATCGGGTCTCGGCCACATCGATCATCCGCGTGTGGACGATTCCGGGACGCAACGATCCACGCTCGATCCCGTTAGAGGCCGCTGCCGGCGTGATGGGAGCGCTCGCGACATCGCCGCTGCAGGAGGTTCTGGTCCGTGGCGAAAAATTGTTCACCGGTGCCGCTGCCAGCGTCAATTTGTACGATCAAGGCGGCATGTTCGTCGTCTCCGGCGAAGTGGCTGACGGTGTCGATCCGGTACGCGCAGGCCGACGCCTGGATGAGGTGGTTGCTGCGTTCCTGCGCGACGGCCCCAGCGTCGATGCGCTGCAGCGCTACGTCACGATGGATCTCACCAGCGCCATCAGCGGGCTGGATTCGGTCTCCAGTCGTGGCTACGCGCTGGCCGACGGCAGCCTGTTGGATCAGGGGCCGGGCTATCTGAAAGAACGCGCCGTTGCGCTTGCCGCGCAGACGCCAGCGCAGGTACGCGCTGCGGCAGCGCAATGGCTGGCTCGCCCGGTCTACGCATTGACGTTGGCACCGGGTCCACGCGTGGGCTACGAAGAGTCGCAGGCCAGCGAGCGCGTGCCTGCACCGAAAAAGACCGCAGATGCTGCAGCGGTGGTCGGCACGCGCGGTCCGTTACCGGCGATCGGCACCTTCACCGACCTGGCCTTTCCCAAGGTCGAACACGCGCGACTGTCCAACGGGATCGAAGTGATCTACGCGCAACGCAGCTCCAGCCCGATGAGCTATGCCTCCATCGAACTGGATGCAGGCATTGCGGCCGACCCGCAGGATGCAATCGGTACCCAGAATCTGCTGCTGTCGCTGTTGCAGCAGGGGACCGGTACGCGCAGCCAGAAAGAATTTGCCAGCGCTCTGGAACGGTTGGGTGCGCAAATCGCGACCGGCAGCTCCAGAGACCGGACCAGTCTGACGGTGGTTGCGCCTGGCGGCAATTTGGCACCGGCGATCGACCTGCTGTCGGACATGACCCGCAATCCCGCGCTTGCCCCGGCCGAAATCGAACTGCAGCGCAGAACCTTGCTGGCTGGCATCGCGCAGGAGGCCACCGACCCACAGTCGCTTGGCAGCGCCGCTATGCTGCAACTGATCAACCCGGCATCGCCCTACGCCAAAGACAAGGGAACCGGAGATGCAAAGGTGCTTGCCGCATTGCGCCGCAGTGATCTGCTTGCATTTCAGCGTGCCTGGTTTCGGCCTGACAAGGCCAAGGTGTTTGTGGTCAGCGCCCGCCCGCTTGCCGAGATCCAGCCGATGCTCGAGCGTAGCCTCGGCGACTGGCAGTCGACCGGGACGGCTGGAGTGAAGGATTTCTCGGCAACGCCGCGCCCTGCCGCGCCGCAGATTGTGCTGATCGATCGCCCGGACTCGGCGCAAGCGATGATTCTGGCCGGGCAGTACACCGCCTTGAAGGGGACCGACGAGCTCACCGCATTGGAAGTGGCCAACGATGGCCTGGGTGGCGGCATCCTCAGCCGCCTCAATGCAGACCTGCGCGAGCGTAAGAACTGGACATACGGCGTCCGTGCAGGCTTTCGCACGCCAGCGCATTCGATCAGCTATTCCGTCGTCGCTCCGGTGCAGTCGGACAAGACCGGCGCCTCGATCAGCACCATCCGCGAGATCATTCAGGCGTATGTGGGCAGCCAGCCGATGACCCAGGCCGAGTTCGAGTTGGCAGTGGACAGCCGCGTGCATGCGCTACCGGGCGAGTTCGCAACCTCCAAGTCGATTCTCGATGCGATGCGTTCCAACGATATCTTCCAGCGCCCCGACGATTACGACAACCGTCAGACCAGCCGCTACCGCGCGCTCACACTCGCCGATGCCCGTGGGGCAATCGGAGCGGTGGTCGATCCGTCCAAGCTGGTCTGGGTCGTGGTCGCCGACGCGGCCAAGGTCAGGCCGCAGTTGGAAACGCTCGGCCTGCCGATCAAACTGGTGCCTGCCGATTCGGACGTCGCTGCGCAACCTTGATGCGCACGCCGGTGATCGCCGCCCGACTCGGCCGGCGATCACCGCAGCAGTCGATGCATGCCCCGAACGGCGAGGCCATGGCATCCCACGCAGGGCAGCGATGGGTGGGTGGCGGTGTTGGTGTGCATGCGAACCGACCACAGTTGGCATGTCGAATCGACGGTGCCGACCTGTGCTCACCATTCACCGCGACACGTCGGCGAGCGTCCTGTTGCCTGTTGCGATGACCGTCACCGTGACCGTGACCGTGACCGTCATTGCATGGCGGTGCGAGACAGTGGATGGGCCGCCGAGGCGGCCTGTGCGATGCGCGCATGAGTTGGCCGTTGCGCCAGCGTGGGGCGATCGCACCAATGCAAATGCATCAGCGCGATCCGGGCGCTGCGACCGTGCCGTCTCTCACACCAAGCCGGTGAGCTATTGGACGTTCGGGTGGTCGACTTCGCGGCCGTCGGTGATGACGATGGTGTGGTCGCGGCGCTTGATCGACGCGCCCAGCGTGATGGCTGCCGTGCGGGCGAAGCCTTCCGGATCGTCCAGACGAAACACGCCGAACAGACGTTTTTGCGCGACCTGCGGTTGCGCGACGACAATCGGGGTCGGACTGTAACGATTGAATTCGGCAACCGCTTCGGCCAGCGTCTCTCCCGATAGATCCAGCCTGCCTGCACGCCATGCCAGCTTGCGCTCGATGACCGGCGCGGCGATCTCTGGCTCCTGTCGAATAACGGCGGTATCGGCGATGAACAACGCCGAGCCGGCGGACAATGCCACCGCGCGCGGTTCGGCGCCCACCACCCACACGCGCACCACGCCCTCTGTCACCATGACATCGGCACCGTCGCTGTGCCGCCGCACCGAAAACGCGGTGCCGACTGCTTCGACCCGGACCGGCCCTGCCGACACCACGAACGGACGTTGCTTGTTCTTTGCGACCCGAAACCACGCTTCGCCCTGCTCTAGCGAGATGGCGCGCAGTTCCTGGATATACGCGACCCTGACCTTGCTGGCGGTGTTGATGGCCATGGTCGAGCGGTCGGCCAGCGGCACCCGGCGGACTTCGCCAATGGCCGTCTGGTACTGCTCGCCGCGCGGTAGCAGGACCGACAGACCAACAACGGCGATGGCGACTGCCGCGCATGCACCGACGACCATGGGCCAGCGCGCACGGCGTGACGCCCGCGACGGAGCGGGCTTCGGTGCAGGCGATGGCACGTGGCGGAAAGCGGCATCGCTGGTTTCCGCCAGTGCGTCCAGCGTGCACCAGGTTGCCTCGGCCTTGAGCAAGGCGCCGCGGCGGCGCACATCCCCCCCCAGCCATTGGTCCAGTTCCTCGGACACTGCGGGCGTACGCCCCTCCCGATCCAGGCGCAGCACCCAATGCATGGCCTCCTGTTCGATCTCCTGCGCGTTTTGACGGGTGCTCATTTTCGCCACCTTCGTACCGGCTGCGCCTGTTCGGGGTCGCTCTGCAGCGCCCGCGTCAGCAGCAACATGCCCTTGACCGCGTCATTTTCCACGATGCTTTCGCTGACTCCCAACTGGGCGGCGATGTCGCGCTGTGACAAGCCCTGAATCTTGCGCATCTTGATGATTGCCCGGCAACGCTCGGGCAGGGCTTCGATCAATCGAAGCACACGATCAAGCTCATGTCTGTCGTTGGTAACGCGCTCGGGATCCAGTTCGTCGACATGGCATGGCAGGTCGGCAATCTGTCCTACCGCATCGATGCGCACGACGCGCGCGCGCCGAATCTGATCGATCATCAGGTAACGCACCGTCTGAAAGAAATAAGCCCCCGGACTTTCGATCTGCTCGGCATGACGCAGGCCGGCCAGTTTGGCATATGCCTCCTGCACCAGATCGTCGACATCCTCCGGGCTCAGACCACGCTGGCGCAGCCAGCTGCGGATCGCCGCCTCGTGGGGCACGATCTCCCTCGCCACCCAGCGCGTTAACCGCGTGCGTTCGATCTCGCTGGTCGACCGGCGTTCGTTCACTGGACGGGTTTCGTCTACGACACTCTCCGCACTGCATGACCTGCCGATACGCTCGAATGGCCCCAGGTCGAATCCTGCGCGGCCCGTCCCCTGATGAATCTTGCCGCGTCAGAAACTCTTGATCAGCGTCAGATAATAGCTTGCCAACCGCGGGTCGCCGAAGGTGCTGTAATACCGTGCCGGCGAAACCGAATCGACCGGCGGGCGCTTGTTGAGGACATTGTTGATGCCCAGACGCAGCGTGGTGCCGTCAGCAAATGCATAGGATCCGGAGACGTCGTGGTAGATCTGTTTGGGGATCTTGGCCGCACCCTGGCTGAATTCAACCGTTCTGGTTTCGTTGAGATGGTAGGAGTCGAAGTATCTGGCTTGCCAGGACAGTCCCAGATGCGTACCGGTCCATTCCACTCGGCCGGATCCTTTCCACCTAAGCCCACCGATGCCGCTCAGGCGCGACAAGAAGTCGGCCCCGATGACGCCGGCATAGTTGGTATTGGCACCGCCGGGCACCTTCTGTTGGGTCAAGCTATCCACATAGGTCGCGTTGAGGCCGACACCGATCTGGCCGCCGAACAGATCATGCGAATAACTGGCCGCAAGATCGTAGGACTCGCTGGCCGAGCCGACCAGATTGGCCAGCGAAGCGTCGATGGTCTCGATCGGCCCGACTGCGTAGCCGTCCGATGCTGGCCCACGGGTGACCCGACCAGGGTAGCGGCTCAGGAAGCTTTCGAAGGAACGCTGCACCTGCGGGTTGCCATCCGGGGTCAGCAGTTCGAGCGGGTCGTAGTAGTTGTCGCGTTTGGTGATCCGGGTCCAGTCCAGCGACATGCGCAGCCCGTCTGCAAACGTGGGCTCCACGATGATGCCCGCAGTGAAGGTCTTGGATGTTTCCGGCCGGGCATCGGGATTGCCGCCACTGAAGCCGGTGAGGTAGTAGGAACCAGGAAAGAGCGGGCTCGGCAATCCGATCTGCTCATTGCCACGCTGCGGATCGGTGGCACTGACGACCAGCAGCGGATTGCTGATCTTGAGCAGTTCGTTGAGCTTGGGAGTCAGATAGCCGGTTGCATAGGAGCCGCGCAGGGTGATGCTGTCGATGATCCGCCAGCGCGCGCTGTAGGTTGGATTGAAATGGGCATTGCGTGCACTGGAGGTTGGCTGCGACGGCGGACACAGCGAGCGAATGTCCAGGCTCGGCAGCGGCCCGTCTATGAACAGGCAGTTGGCATTGGGTGAGCCGGTCTCTTCGGAGCGCTCGTACCTGCCGGCGATGGTCAACAACAGCTCGCGTACCAGCGGGATCTTGTTGTCGCTGCCAATCAGCGGCAGGTTGATTTCGGCATAGGCCGAGTCGACCTGCTCGCGGCCGGGCGCCGAGATATTGACTAACGACTGGGTGGCACTGTTTTGTGCGTTCATGCTTTCGGCCTGCTTCTGCAGTGTGCGCTCCAGGCTGACCGTGGCGGTCGGTTCGCCGCCGGGCAACTTGAACGGGATCGGGCCTGCCAGGCGTAACGAGGCGACCGTCAGGTCGTTGCGCGTGGGCGTCTGCCTGGATCCGTAAGGCACGTTTTCGTAGGCATAGTTGAAATTGGGCGCAAGCCGCACGTCGCGCAGGATGTCCTGTTCGCCGTTGCGGAACGTGTCGAGGGTGTCCTGGGCGACCTCGGTTGGGAAGTCGTCGTTGCGCATGCGGCTCTGGCTGCGCGAGACGTCGATCACCGCCTGCCAGCTGGCGGGCAGCTGCATGATCGCGCCGAACACACCGCGGTAGGTCTGCGCGATGTTCTCGTTGACCACGGAGTTTCCCCCGGAAAACGGCACCGTGACCGTGACATCCTGCGCGAACGGATTGTTTGGCGCATCGGCGGCCAGTACCAGATCGTTGGGAATCGAGTTGCGGCGTGCCTTGCTGACCGCACGGGTCATGCTGGCCTCTGCGTAGAGCTTCAACCAATCGGTGACGTCATGACGCAGCGCAATCGAGGCGGCCTGTTGTTCGGTGCCGAAGATGAGTTCGCGCTGGCCACCGTCGCGTGCGTCGGTCGTGGACAAGTCGAGTTGATAGGTGCCGGCGTTGGCAATCAGCGGGTTCACCCCGTCCTGGGCCAAACCGCGATAGCCATCTGGCACGTGGGTATAGAACGAGGGGAGGGTGGAGCCGCCGTATTCCGGATCCAGCTGCAGCGGGTTGCGCGTGTCGGTTGAGCGGATATTGGGTGTGTTGCCCAGCGGCGAAGCGAACCTGTAGTAGTTGGGATTGTTGGCAAGTCCGCGGCGTTTGCTGTCCAGCAATAGCGCAGAGCGGTCGCGATTCATGATCGGGCTGGCGGTGGACCAGCTTGCATTGAAGGTGATGTTGGTGCGTCCATCCTGCAGCGAGCGGCCGCCGGTCAGATCGAAGCGCCGGCCTGATCCGCCGCCGTCGAACGTGTTGTTGTAGGTGCTGGACAGTTCGCTGCCGGCGTAATCGCGGCGCATGATGATGTTGATCGCCCCGCCGGTGGCACCGTTGCCGTAGATGCCGGAAGCAGAGGACGCCAGGACCTCGATTCGCTCGATCGCCGCCATCGGAATGCCGGACAGCGACGGCTGACCCAGGCTGCCGTCGCTGTTGGTGGTGCCGGCGATGCGGCGCCCGTCGACCAGGATCAGCGTTTCGCGTTCGCCCAGTCCACGCAGATTGATAGAGCTGACGTTACGGGTCTCAAATGCGCCTCCCTGGTCGGAGGTGCCTGGCGATGCATTGACGCTGAGCTGGTTACGCAGAAACGTTTCGAGATTGGGCGCACCGGAGCGTCGGATGGTTTCGCCATCGATCACCACGAAGGGCTGACTGTCATCCTCGGAGCGGCTGATGCCCGTGTTGAGCGTCCACTCCCGGCGTCCTTGCACCGTAATTTCGGGCAGGGCGACGGTGTCTTCGCGGAACTTCCGTTCCACGATCGAGAAGCTGTTGGGGCCGGTGCGCTGCCAGCTGAGACGGGTGCCGCTCAGCAGTACGTCCAGGCCATGCTCGACCTCGTAAGTGCCTTTCACTTCTGCGGTGTCGACCGCTGCGGCGGTTTTTTCGCTGATCAGGATCTGTGCATCGGCTTGTTGGCCGAAGGCGCGGATGCCGCTTTGCGCCGGCTGGGCCGCCACCTCGAAGGTGTGCGACTGGGCCGCTGCGGCGCCCGACACCACCATGACGGCCACACACGTGGCACAGGCCACGTAAGGTACGACGGGAACACCTGATCGCATGAGTCTTGCCCCGAGTGAGAAGTGGAACCTTGCCGCGCGTGGACCATCCGCTGACCTAGGTGCGGTTGCAGTCGTACTAGACCCGACGAACCACCATCACACTTCCTTACATTCGCATGACAATCGCATGCGAATTATCCATTTCGTCTGCAACTACCGCGTTGCCGCTCGGTCGGCAACTGCGTGACACGCGCTAGGGAATCAACAACGGCCGCAGCGCAGGCAACTGCTGCGCCAACTCGTCGGCCACGATGGCGGCGAACAAATCCGCGCCGTCCGGGCCGAGATGGGTGTAGTCGAACGCGAGTTTGGCCTGGCCCATCGGCTCGGCGCTGGCGTTGTCCTGCGCTGTGGCAGCGGGGTTGGTCGTGGCTGTGTTCTTCGACGCTGAGGCAGACGCAGATGCCGGAGATGGCGCAACCGTCTGCGCAGGTGTTTTGCCGATGGTGGTGCCCGATTGCGCGGCGACGATCTGCGCCGGTTCGGCGGGGCGCTGCGCCAGCCGCATCGCCAGCACCGGCCCCATGCCCTGCACCAGAGCGCGGCTGCGCGCATGCAGATCCACCAATGGCACCTGCAGCTCGCGCGCGACCGCACGCGTGGCCTGCGCCCAGGGGCCCAGGTCATCCACCAACTGGCCGGCCTCGAACTGCCGCCGCGTCAACGGCGTCACCAGCACCGGCACCGCGCCGGCGGCGCGCGCTTCGGCCACGTAGCGGCGCAGGTTGGCCGGGAATTCGCTGGCCAAGTCGGTGGAGCGCCCCGGCTTGCCGGGCTGATCGTTGTGACCGAACTGGATCAACACAACCACGTGCTGATAGCCGCCGCTGCGCAGCTCCTTGAGCGCGATGTCCCACGAGCCTTCGGCGCGATAGTTGGAGGTGCTGCGTCCCCCGCGTGCCAGGTTGAGGCAGCTCAGAAACGAGGTCACATGCTGCGCGCAGAAGCTCGGGCCCCAGCCGCCTTGCACGGCGGTGGTGGAATCGCCCACCAGCACGATCTTGCTGGCGGCAAGCGGCCGTGTCGCGGCCGGTGCGCTGCTGTTTGCGCTGTTGGTGGTGGATGCCGTGGAGGCGAGTGGTGTGTCGACCACGGCGGCAGCGGTGGCATCAGCGAACGCAAGGCAGGCAACTGCCAGCGCAGTCAGCAGCATGGATGGGGCAACGGAATACCTACGCATGGATCACCTCAGATCGAATAAGTGCAGCTGACAAACCGACTGTGCTCACCGCCAGGTGGGCGGAGCTGGTGCGCGGTGCGCATTACCACGCGGACACTCCGGTTCCTCCGCGCCGTCCACATCCACCTGACACCTGCTCGCTCCGATTGATTGGTCGCTCTAAATACTGCTGCGCGATCGCAGCAAGCGTACGGCCGGTGCCCGCGTCGGTCTGTATCGCTCGGATCCCGGTGTACCGAGCGCGCCATAAGAACCCGAATGGCGACTGCCTGCCACGTGCTGTTCGTCGCTCGATAGAACAAGCGCTCAGAACGTGCCACGTTGAATAAACGGCGCTTGCTGATACAGCCGACGTTCGCCACCGCGCGGGTCGTTTTCCATCCGGCTTGGCACATCGAACAGCATGGTGTCGCGGCGCTGCAACGAATACTGCCGCCAGCGCGTGGCACCGCGATGCGTGGGGTCGCCATGCCGCGCAAACGCGATCAACGCAGCGCTCATCTGGTCGGCCATGCGCTGCGCATCGGCGCTGTCGCCGGTGCGCGAACCGGGCTGGCCGATGGTGTCGAACACCAGCGGAATATCCAGCGTGTGGAACGCGCCGAACTTGCCGCCGTCCAGCGGCGAGCCCCAGTTCAGTTGATACACCCAGGTCGGTGCGCCCTGGCGTGCGCGCGCTTCGGCTTCTTCCACCGCGCCGCGCCACGAGCGCCCGGCGGTGGTGGCGGCAAAGAACACCTCCGATGGCGAGTAATGCGGATACAGGCGGCGGTATTCGGCGATCACCACCTGCGGCAACAGGTCCACGTATTGCTGCGCTTCCAGCTTGGCCGGCAGCGTGTCCCAGGTGAGTGCGAAGTTGGCCGCATCGTTGCCGAGAAACGCGCGCGTCTCGTCGCGGGTATTGCCGATCACCATCGGAATCGTCGCCGACTGCAACGGTGCGGTCGGCCAGAACGGATGCACCGGCAGGTTGCGCGCATCCAGCACCGGGCCGAAATACAGCGCGCTGTTTTCCACCCGCGACGGGTCGCGTACCTGCGCGGCGGCCAGCAGCTGCGCCACCGGCACGCTGCGCAGGCGCGCGAGATCGGCCGGCGCAATCTTCAGCGCCTCCAGCAGCAATTGCGCGCGCTGGGTGGCCGCGCGCGGCCCGGCCGCGGTGACCTGCTGCCCGCTCATGGTCCAGGCGCGATGGAACAGGCCGCGCGCGGCGGGCATGGCCATCAGCGTGGCGATCTTGGCGCCGCCGCCGGATTGACCGAACACGGTGACATTGCCGGCATCGCCGCCGAATTCGGCCGCGTGCTGGCGCACCCAGTGCAGCGCCTGGATCAGATCCAGCTGCCCGGCATTCCCGGAGTCGGCAACGCTGGCATCGCCCAGCTGCGCCAGCGACAGATAGCCGAACAGGTTGAGCCGGTGATTGACGGTGACCACCACCACATCGCCGCGCCGGCACAGGCGCACGCCGTCGTACAGTGGGTCGCTGCCGGAGCCGGTGGTGTAACCGCCGCCGTGGATATAGAACAGGACCGGCCGCCTGCCGCCGTCGCGCAGGCCGGGCGTCCAGACATTGAGGAACAGGCAGTCCTCGCTGGTGGGTTCGCTGGCCTTGGGCTGCGGGGCGGCGGCGCCGAAGCCGGTGGCATCGCGCACGCCGCTCCACGCTGTCTCCGGCACGGGCGCCTGGAAGCGCCGCGCGGCGGTGTCGCCGCCGTACGGGATGCCCTTGAACACGCAGATGCCCTGCTCGCGATACCCGCGCAGTGCACCGCTACGCACCTGTGCCAGCGGTGCGCTGTCATCGCGCGGCGGTGGCGCTACGGCACTGGCGACACCGGGTAACGCGACGGCAGCACTGACGAGCAATCCACTGCGCAGCAGCGTGCGTCGGCGCACGTCGGGCGTGGATGGCGCCGTCATCGCGCCGCGTCCTGCGCCGCAGCCGGTGGCTTGCTGACGTGCGCAATCCACGCCTGCGCCAGCTGCGGCCACGCCGCCACCGTCAACCCGGTGGTGGCCGCGGTGCCGAAGCCATGCCCGCCCTGCGGAAAGACGTGCAGCTCGCTGGGCACGCCGGCGCGCAGTAGCGCGTCGTGCATCAGCAAGCTGTTACGCACCGACACCACGGTGTCGTCCTGCGCGTGCAGCAAAAATGTCGGCGGGGTGCGCGCATCCACGTGCAACTGCGGCGAATACGCACTCACCTGCGCAGCGCTGGGCGTCTTGCCGAGCAGGCGCTCGCGCGAGCCCATGTGCGCATTGGCGCTGTCCATGTCGATCACCGGGTAGATCAGCAACGCGAAGTCCGGCCGCGCGCTCAGCGCATCGGCGGCGTCCTGCGCCGGGTACACCTGCGCGGCGTAACGCGTGTCCAGGCTGGCGGCGACGTGGCCGCCGGCCGAAAACCCCATCACCCCGACCCGCTGCGCATCGATGCCGTAGCGGCCCGCATTGGCGCGGATCAGCCGCAGCGCGCGTTGCGCGTCGGCCAGCGGCACGTCGGCGCCATTCGGGTGGCCTTCGCCGGGCAGCCGGTAGCGCAGCACGAACAAGGTGATGCCGGCCTGGTCGACGAAGCTTGGCACGAGCGCGCTACCTTCGTTGTCCAGCACGATGCGCTGATAGCCGCCGCCGGGGGTGACCAACAGCGCGGTGCCGTTGGGCTGCTTGGGGCGGTAGACCACCAGATAGGGCTGGCCGATGTTCTGGATATAGCGGTCGGGCAGGGCGGCATCGCTGCTGCGGTCCACGATGCGCTGCGGCTGCGGCAACGCCGTGTCTCCCGGTGCCATCGCCTTCGGCCACAGGGCGATCCGGCTGGCCTGTTCGGCGGCGGTATCGGCGCTGGCGCGTTCTGCCGACCAAGCCGGCGCACTGGCCAGTGCCAGAGCGGCGACGGTCACTGTCAGGCAGCGGCGCAGGGCCTGCAATGCGCGGTTTCCATTATGTTTTTGGCGTGTCTGCTGCATCTACTCCTCCCAGGGCCACTTCGGTATCGCGGTCACAATGTCGCACTGCATATTGCCAATGACACCGGTTTACCATATACAGCACACCGTGCCGCTGTCGATTGGCAGTGCAACAAAACACCTATCAGGGAGTCACCCTTGAGCAACGACGCCGCCACCCCGCCAACGTCCACATCCACGCTGTCCGACATCGCCCAGCGCTTTGTGGAGGCACGCCGTGCAGGGGCCTCGCTTCCCGACTTTCCGGGGCAAATCCCCGACGATCTGGTTACCGCCTACCACGTGCAGGACATCGCCATCAGCCAGTGGCACGACCATGTGGTCGGCTGGAAAGTGGGCTATATCGCCGCCGAACGCCGCGATGCCTCCGGCGATGAGCGTCTGCTCGGCCCGATCTTCTCGAAGAAGCTCTGGAATGCTACCGGTGGAACAACCGAGTTTCCGATCTACGAAGGCGGCTTCGGTGCGGTCGAGGCCGAGTACGTGCTGCGTCTGGACGCCGACGCGCCGGCCGAGCAGAGCCACTTCACCCCGGAGCAGGCTGCACAATTGCCAGCCACGCTGTTCATCGGCGTGGAGATTGCCAGCAGCCCGCTGGCGACCATCAACAAACTGGGCCCGCGTGTGGTGATTTCCGATTTCGGCAACAACAACGGCCTGATTCTGGGCCCGGAAGTGACCGATTGGCTGGCCCGCGACGAAGCCACGCTGAGCGCCGAAACCCTGATCGACGACCAGGTCGTCGGCACAGGCGGCGCCACCACGCTGCCCGGCGGATTGCGCGCGGCCTACGCATTTGCGCTCAGCCGTTCGGCTCAGCGCGGACGCCCGCTCAAGCGCGGTGATCTCATTGCCACGGGCAATGCCACCGGTATCCATGACATCGAAGTGGGACAGCGTGCCCTGATTCGCTTCGCCGGCATCGGCGACATTTCCTGTACGGCTGTGTCCGCCAAATAACGGTGGACCCCGTGACCAGACGCTTGGGAGGGCGCCAATGATCACACGCAGACATTTCCTCGGTGCCGGATTTGGCGCCGCCGCAGCCGCTCCTTGGCTGGGCGCTGGCGCCACCACACCGATTCCCGGTGGGCAGTTGCTCACCGCCACCGACGTCCACGTCGGCGATTACCCCACCGTGGAGGCGGTGCGGTGGTTCGGCAAACAGCTCGAAGCGCGCACCAACGGCCGGCTCAAGCTGCGCCAGTACCACTCCGGCCAGCTGGGCCGCGAGTCGGAGGCGATCGACATGGCGCGCTTCGGCGCCATCGACATCACCCGCGTGTATTCGGGTGCGTTGAACAACGCCTTTCCGCTGACCCAGGCGCTGTGCCTGCCGTACGTGTTCGACTCGGTGCCGCATCTGCGCCGCGCCATCGACGGCCATGTCGGCGACAGCGTTCTGCGCAGCTTCGAACAGCGCGATCTGGTGGGTCTTGCGATCTACGATTCGGGCGCGCGCTGCTTCTACAACACCAAGCATCCGCTGCATCGCCCGGAAGATCTCAAGGGCCTGAAATTGCGTGTGGCCTCGTCGGACATCTTTCTCAAGCTGATGCGCATGCTGGGCGCCAACCCCACGCCGATGTCGTTGGGCGAGACGTTTTCGGCGATGGAAACGCACATGATCGACGGTGCGGAAAACAACATGCGCAGCTTCCAGTCCAGCCGTCATTTCGAAGCGGCGCACTACTGGTCGCAGAGCGAGCATTCCTATGCGCCGGACATCCTGGTGATGTCGCGCAAGAGCTTCGAATCGCTCAGCCCGGCCGATCGCGGCCTGGTGGTGGAACTGGCGCGCGCGTCGGTGCCGGTGATGCGCAACCTCTGGGATGCGTCGGAGGTGGTCGCACGCAAGCAGGTGATCGATTACGGCGTGAAGCTCAACCAGGTTGACATGCCGGCGTTCCGCGCCGCCGCCGCCCCACTGCTGGCCGAATACCGCAAGCAGCCGGAGATCGAAGCGCTGTACCGCCGCATCCGCGATTTCGCATAGAGGTATCCCGATGACCGTACCCGAGACCGTCGCCGTCCCGGCCGCGCCGTTGCAGCGCGCGCTGGACCGCGTTTCCGATATTGCCATTGGCGTGGCGTCGCTGGCGCTGCTTGGCCTGGTGGTTGTGCAGGGCTGGCAGGTATTCACCCGCTATGTGCTCAACAATTCCCCGAGCTGGACCGAGCCGGTGACGCTGTTGCTGCTGAGCACCGCGCTGAGCCTGGCGGCCGCCGCCGGTGTGCACACCAATCGCCACTTCGGCTTCTACCTGCTGGGCGACCACGTGCCACCGCTGGTGCGCAAACTGTTCGATCTGATTCGCCCGTTGATGATCATGGCCATCGGCGCCGTGCTGGCGTGGTGGAGTGCGGCGCTGCTGATCGATGGCCTGGACATCAAGATGGCCGGCGCGCAGATGCCGCAGAGCATCAACTACCTGCCGCTGTCCATTGGCGGTGCGCTGATGGTGGTGTTTGCCTTGTACAAGTTGTGGCGTGTGCTGCGCCCGATCCACACCGGAGGAGTGCGCTGATGGGCATCGCCATGTTGTTGGGAACCTTCGTGGTGCTGCTGCTGATCGGCGTGCCGGTCGCCTATGCACTGGGTGCGGCCGCACTAGCCACGTTGCTGTATCTGGATCTGCCCACGGTGGTGCTGGTGCAGCAGATTTCCGCAGGCAGCGGCTCGGCATCGTTGATCGCGATTCCGCTGTTTATCTTTGCCGGCGAGCTGATGCTGCGCGGCGGGATTTCCGAACGCTTGATCGCGCTGGCGTCCTCGTTGGTCGGGCGTGTGCGCGGCGGCCTGGGTCAGGTCAGCGTGCTGTCGTCGCTGTTCTTCGGTGGCGTGTCCGGCTCTGCCATCGCCGACGTGTCGGCGGTAGGCGGCACCATGATTCCGCAGATGATCAAACGCGGTTACGACCGCGATTACGCGGTGAACGTGAGCATGACCGCCGCGTTGGTGGCGCTGTTGGTGCCACCCTCGCACAACCTGATCCTGTTCTCGGCGGCGGCCGGTGGTGGCCTGTCGATTGCCGATCTGTTTGCGGCCGGCATCTTCCCCGCGCTGCTGATGACTGCGGCAATGATGGTCACCGGCTATGTGGTGGCGCGCCATCGCGGCTACGGCACCGAGCCGTTCCCCGGCTGGCGTGCGGTGGCCTTGCGCCTGTTCGGTGCATTGCCGGGCCTGGGCCTGGTGGCGTTGATCTTCATCGGAATCCGCGCCGGCATCTTTACCGCGGTGGAAAGCGCCGCGATCGCCGTGGTCTACGCGTTGATCGTCACTGCATTGCTGTATCGCCAGCTGCGCTGGGCCGAGTTCTTCGCCGCCGTCACGCATGCCGCGCGGACCACTGGCGTGATCCTGTTCGTGATCGCTACGGCGGCGGTGTTCGGCTGGTTGCTGGCGTATCTGCAGGTGCCGGCGGCGGCGGTGAAACTGCTGCAGTCGGTGGCCGACGGCAAGAACACCGTGCTGCTGATGATCGTGGTGATGCTGCTGCTGCTGGGCATGTTCATGGACCTGGCGCCGAAGATCCTGATCTGCACGCCGATCTTCCTGCCGGTGGTCAAGGCCTACGGCATCGACCCGATCCATTTCGGTCTGGTGATGGTGCTGGCCGGCGGTATTGGCCTGATCACCCCGCCGATCGGGTCGGTGCTGTTTATCGGCACCTCCATCGGGCAGATCACAATCGCCCAAAGCATGCGCACCATCTGGCCGTTCTGGCTGGCGGCGCTGTGCGTGCTGTTGATCGTGGCGTTTTTCCCGGAGCTGTCGCTCTGGTTGCCGAGGGCACTGCGCGCGTAAGCGCGTCGGTGCTGGCGGGAGTCTCCCGCCTTCATCCAGCAGCCGGCGATCTAGGCGCCGGCCCTGCATCGCCCCGCGCGACGGGGACAAGGAGAAAGCATGCGTCACCGTATGACATCCGCGCGCTTGCGTTGGCTGCTGGCCGCCGGGCTGGTGCTGTGCACCGGCCTGAGCATGGCCGCCGACTGGAAGCGCGGTATCGAACATCAGCGCATTGCCGACCAAGGCAATGGCACCTTTCTCAACCCGGTCCTGGCCGGCGATCACCCCGACCCGTCGGTGCTCAAGGACGGCGACGATTACTACCTCACGCTGTCCTCGTTTGACGCGTATCCCGGCCTGCCGATCTGGCATTCGCGCGATCTGGTCAACTGGCAGCCGCTGGGCCACGCCATCACCCAGAACGTCGGTGCGATCTGGGCGCCGGACCTGATCAAGCATGGCAAGCGCTATTACATCTATTTCCCGGCCCGTCGTGGCGACCAGGCCGAGCGCAGCAACTTCGTGGTGTGGGCCGATGACATCAAGGGCCCGTGGAGCAAGCCGATCGACATCGGCCTGGGCAAGTACATCGACCCGGGTCATGCGGTGGGCGAAGACGGCAAGCGGTATCTGTTCCTCAGCGGCGGCGATTACGTGCAGCTGTCCGACGACGGCCTGACCGTGGTCGGCACGCCCAAGCACGTCTACGACGGCTGGAAGTACCCGGAAAGCTGGGACGTGGAAGGCTACGCGCAGGAAGGCCCCAAGATCACCCGCCACAACGGCTGGTACTACATGACCACCGCCGTAGGCGGCACCGCCGGCCCGCCGACCGGGCACATGGTGATCACCGCGCGCTCGCGTTCCATCCATGGTCCGTGGCAGAACGCGCCCAACAACCCGATCACCCGCACCAAGAGCGCCGACGAGCCGTGGTGGTCGCGTGGTCACGCGACCCTGGTGGAAGGCACCGACAAACGCTGGTGGATGCTCTACCACGGCTACGAACACGGCTTCTGGACGCTGGGCCGGCAGGCCTTGCTGGACCCGATCGAATGGACCCCGGACGGCTGGTTCGTCGCCAAGGGCGGCGATCTGGGCACCCCGATGAAGAAACCCAGCGGCCAGGCGCTGACCCACGGCCTGGCGCTGTCGGACGATTTCCGCGCCAAGACGCTCGGCCCGCAGTGGGCGTTCTTCAACCCGGCGGCCGACGAAGCCAAGCGCCTGCAGGTGGGCGATGGCGTGTTGCGTCTGCAGGGCAAGGGCACCGCTCCGCGCAACGCCTCGCCGCTGACGGTGATCGCCACCGACCAGGCCTACCAGTTCGAAGTGCAGATGACCGTGGCACCGGGCGGGCAGGGCGGGGCGCTGCTGTTCTACAGCGACAAGCTCTACGCCGGCGTGGGCAGCAATGGCGAAAACTTCGTCATGCACCGCTACGGCGAAGAACGCCCCGGCACGCTGGCCCCCAGTGCTACCGGTGGCACCTTGTGGCTGCGGGTCACCAACAACCGCCACATCGTCACCATCCACAGCAGCACCGACGGCAAGACGTGGACCAAGTACCCGGTGCAGATGGAAGTGTCCGGCTACCACCACAACGTGGCCGGCAAGTTCCTGGCATTGAAGCCGGCGCTGTATGCCGCCGGCCCGGGCCAGGTGGAGTTCCGCAACTTCCGCTACCGCGCCCTGGACTGACCGTTCTGCATCGCCGGGCATGCCGCCGCGATGGCCGCTGCGGCGTGCCTTGCGCGGCGGGTCCGAGGTGGCGGCAGGCTTCGCTCAGGTCTGCCGGCCGTCTGGCCGGTAGAATCCAATCAACTTCACTGGTTGACCGCTATGCCCGCCCGCAAGATGCCTGAAGAGGGAATGCCCGGCCTGCCGAAGGGCAAGGTAGCCACGATCAACGACATCGCACGGATGTCGGGCGTGTCCAAGAAGACCGTGTCGCGGATCATCAACAACTCGCCGCTGGTGCGGCAGGACACCCGCGAGAAGGTCGAGGCGTTGATGCGCGAGGTTGGCTACTCGCCCGACCCGCTCGCGCGCGGGCTGGCGTTCCGGCGCTCGTTCCTGATCGGCATGGTCTACGACAATCCCACCGCGCAATACATCGTGGACATGCAGTACGGCGCGCTGGACGCGCTGCGCGGCTCCAGTTTCGAGCTGGTGGTGCACCCTTGCGACAGCCGTAGCCCCGGCTACATCGAAGGCGTGCGTCGTTTTGCCCAGGCGCAGAAGCTGCACGGGGTGATCCTGGTGCCGCGCGCGTCCGAAGATCAGGCGCTGGCCGATATGCTGGCCGAGATCGGCTGCCGCTACACCCGCATTGCCTCGGTCGCGCTGGATACCACCTCGCAAACGGTGATCACCCACGACCGCGACGGCGCTGCCGAGGCGGCCGACTACCTGCTCTCGCTCGGCCACCGCGACATCGCCCTGGTCACCGGCCCCAGCGCCTACCGTTCCTCGATCGAACGCACCTCGGGATTTGCCGACGCGCTGACCCGGCGCGGCATCGAACTGCCCTCCGAGCGTATCGTCGAAGCCGGCTACACCTTCGAATCGGGCGTGGCCGCCGCCGAAAAGCTGCTGCTGGGCAAAAAGCGCCCCACCGCCATTTTCACCGGTAACGATGAAATGGCTGCCGGTATCTACAAGGTCGCGCTGCGCGCCGGCATCAACATCCCGCGCCAGCTCTCGGTGATCGGCTACGACGACAGCTCGCTGGCCTCGCGCCTGTGGCCACCGCTGACCTCGGTGCGCCGCCACACCCGCGATACCGGCCGCACCGCCGCGGCCATGCTGATCCAGCCCGACAATGCCCCGCAACTACCCACCGCCAGCGTGCGCCCGCATCTGATCGTGCGCGACTCCTGCCAACCGCCGGAAGATTGAGCACCGCGTGCTGGGATCCCACGCGGCGCGGGCCTTCCGCTCCACCTTGCAGGATGTTGTGCCGGTCAAGGTGAGAACAGCTGCCTTGATCGGCCAACGGCTGGCCCCCATCCGCCCTTCGGGCACCTTCCCCCGCAGGCGGGGGAAGGCAGTGTGCCGATCGCTGCGGTGAAGCCCTCTCCCGACGCCCCTCTCCTGCTTGCGGGGCGAGAAGGCACGGCTTGCGCGCCACGGGCGCGCGTGCCTTGGAGCGCTCGCGCCGCAAGCGCGGGCCAGGGCGCGGAGCGGGGATTGGGGTGAGGGCACGGCGGCAGATAGGCACCTGAGAACAACGTAGGCATGCGCTGAAAACGCGGTAGGCCTCAAGCCTCGCCCCAATACTGCGCGCCGCCTCGCACCCTCATCCGGCGCTGCGCGCCACCTTCTCCCGGTGGGAGAAGGGATCAAAGCCCCTCTCCCGCCTGAGTGTCTTGGAGCGCCCGCGCCGAAAACACGGTAAGCACACTCACCGCTCAAGCCGCGGCCCCCAAGACTGCGCGTCGCCTCGCACCCTCATCCGGCGCTGCGCGCCACCTTCTCCCGGTGGGAGAAGGAAGCAGGCAGTCCCTTAGACCCACCCATCCCACTATCGTGCACTGCGCAATGACACCGGTTAACCAGAGCCGGTAGACTACCCACGGAGCAAGCCCTTTTCCCCCCGCTTGCCACGGAGATCGCGCATGTCCCTGTACTGCAAGACCCACTACGCCACCCACCCGGGTGCCATCAAGGGCGCCAGCAACGACGACCTGCGCGAGCTGTATCTGCTCGACGGCCTGTTCGTCGATGGTGCGGTGACGCTCAAATACACCCATTACGAGCGCTTCGTGCTCGGTGGCGCTGCACCGCTGGGCACCGCGCTGGAATTGCCCAAGCAGACCGAGCCGGCCTCCGCCGCCGGTCACCCGTTCCTGGAGCGCCGCGAACTTGGCGTCATCAACGTCGGCGCCGGTAGCGGCACCGTGACCGTGGATGGCACCGCCTACACGCTCGGCCCCAAGGATGGCCTGTACGTGGCGATGGGCAGCACAGATGTCAGCTTCGCCTCGGACGATGCCGCCAACCCGGCCAAGTTCTATCTGGCCTCGACACCGGCGCATGCGCGCTTCGAGACCAAGCAGCTGTCGATCAAGGATGCGGTGGCGCTGGACCGTGGCGCGCTGGAAACCAGCAACGAGCGCACCATTTACCAGTACATCGTGCCGGCCACCTGCCAGTCCTCGCAGCTGCTGCTGGGCCTGACCGTGCTCAAGCCGGGCAGCGTCTGGAACACCATGCCGCCGCATCTGCACGACCGTCGCAGCGAGGTGTATTTCTATTTCGACCTCGGTGCCAACGACCGCGTGTATCACTTCATGGGCGAGCCCGAAGCGCAGCGCCACATCGTGATCCAGAACAACGAAGCGGTGGTGTCGCCGCCGTGGTCCATCCACATGGGCGCCGGCACCAGCAACTACGCCTTCATCTGGGCGATGGGCGGCGAAAACCTGGATTACACCGACATGCACGTGCTGGATATCTGCCAGCTCAAGTAAGCCCGGTTTCGATCCATTGTTCGCTCCAGTGACGCCGTTTTTCCAGGCAAGCGCTGGCAACGTCAGCGCGCCCCGACGCGGCGTTGGCGAAGCACCAGTTCAAACAGCACAAACGCACTCTGCCGCGCACTGCGCGGCTCACTCATCACAACGTGGCACATCCAGCAGGAGCGATAAGGTAATGAGCAATCCGTTCAGTCTCGAAGGCAAGGTCGCATTGGTCACCGGTGCCAACACCGGCTTGGGCCAGGGCATCGCGCTGGCATTGGCCGAAGCGGGCGCGGACATCGCCGCCGCCGGCATCCAGGCGCCCACCGAGACCGAAGAAAAGGTCAAGGCGCTGGGCCGCCGTTTTATCGCCATCGAAGCCAACCTGATCAGCATCGAGCCGGTGCAGCGCATCGTCGACGCCACTATCGCCGGCCTGGGCGGGTTGGACATCCTGGTCAACAACGCCGGCCTGATCCGTCGCACCGACGCGGTCGATTTCAGCGAGCAGGATTGGGACGACGTGCTCAACGTCAACCTGAAGTCGGCGTTCTTCATGGCGCAGGCGGCCGGCCGTCATTTCATCGCCCAGGGCCGCGGCAAGATCATCAACATCGCCTCGATGCTGTCGTTCCAGGGCGGTATCCGCGTGCCCTCGTACACCGCCAGCAAGTCGGGCATCGCCGGCATCACCCGCCTGCTCGCCAACGAATGGGCCAGCAAGGGCGTGACCACCAACGCCATCGCGCCGGGCTACATGGCCACCGATAACACCGCGCAGCTACGTGCCGATGAAGACCGCAACAAGTCGATCCTGGATCGCATCCCGGCCGCGCGCTGGGGCGTGCCGGCCGATCTCGGCGGCACCGCGGTGTTCCTGGCCAGCAGCGCCTCGGACTACGTCAACGGCGCCATCATCCCGGTCGATGGCGGCTGGCTGGCGCGCTGATCCAGATCGCATGGCGATGGCGCGCACTGTCAGACGCGCGCAGCCGCCCCTGGTGTCCCGCGATACCACGTCCTTCTCCCGCGAGCGGGAGAAGGTGCCCGCAGGGCGGATGAGGGCAGCAACTCGTCCGGGACCGTCATCAAGGGGTGCGCGGAGTCTTGGTCACTGCTTGTTCGTTTCGCGCCGAAAGCCCCGGATGGGACCGCAATCGAAAGCACCTCGCGGCAGTCCCTAGCCTCCATCCTTTTCCGAACCACTCTTCCCCAACCAATCGGAGCATTTCCATGAAAATTGCACTCATGAATGAGTTTAGTCAGGCCGCCAAGAACCCGGTGATCCTGCAGCAGCTCAACGACGTCGCCGGCGAACAAGGCCACAACGTGTTCAACGTCGGCATGGACGGCGACAACGATCACCGCCTGACCTACATCCATCTGGGCATCGTCGCCAGCCTGCTGTTGAACTCGAAGGCGGTCGACTTCGTCGTCGCCGGCTGCGGCACCGGCCAGGGCGCGCTGATGTCGCTCAACGCTCACCCGGGCGTGTTCTGCGGCTACTGCATCGAGCCGACCGACGCCTACCTGTTTGCGCAGGTCAACAACGGCAACGCGCTGTCGCTGGCATTCGCCAAGGGCTACGGCTGGGGCGCAGAAATCAACGTGCGCTACATCTTCGAAAAGGCCTTCAGCGGCGAGCGCGGTCTGGGCTACCCGGCCGAGCGTCGCGAATCGCAGGCCGCCAATGCCGGCATCCTGACCCAGGTCAAGCAGGCCACTGCCAAGTCCTACCTCGACGGCCTGCGCGCCATCGACCCGGAACTGATCAAGCAGGCCATCGGCGGCGAGCGCTTCCAGCAGTGCTTCTTCGACAATGCGCAGGATGCGGAGATCCGCAACTTCGTCGCCGGCCTGCTGGGCAAGAGCGAAGCCGCTGCTGCCTGAGTGCAGCCGCATGCGCATGCCTGTGTTCCTGCACCGGGAGCAGGCATGCGCCGCAAGGTGAGTGCTTGAGACGTCGCTGACGCGTCAGGCATCGCACGGCGTCACCCACTGCTGATACAAGCAGTGGGTGACAGTCACTGCACGCCCTGCTGTGACTGACTCCGATGCCGGCGCCCAAAAGCGTGAGTGCATCCGCTGCGAACAGAGAGCGTGCGTGGACGCGAGCAAAAACACATGTGCATTCGTCCAGAAGCACTGGCGCATTTAACCGAAAGCGCCCGTGCATCGAGCCCCTCTCCCACCGAGGCGAGAAGGCACGGCTTACGCGCCATGGGTGCACGTGCCGCAAGCGCGGTTCGGGGCGCGGTTAGGGCGGAAGGCAGCCAACCGGTAGTCAAGCGCGGGCATCGAACTCGCTAAATGACCAGCAAGTGCCGATGTTGACGATGACCCACCGAAGCATCACGTCGCCCGTTCTGGATCCAGCCAACGCGCGAAGTGCGGATGCAAGTCGCTTCGGAATCACGCATCAAGCGTGCAGCCATACGTCGGTACCGCACTGCAGATAGCAGCAAGACCAGATCCAAAAGCAACAACAGCAGCAACACCAGCAACAACAACAACAACAGCAACAGCAACAGCAACAGCAACAGCAGCAACAGCAGCAACAGCAGCAACAGCAACAGCAACAGCAACAACAGCAGCAACAGCAGCAACAGCAGCAACAGCAGCAGCAGCAACAGCAGCAGCAGCAGCAACAGCAGCAGCAACAGCAGCAACAGCAACAGCAACAGCAGCAACAGCAACAGCAACAGCAACAGCACCAAACACCGCACTCACCAGGAGCCCCTCATGCGTCGACTGCTCATCGCCATGCTGCTGCTCTGCACCGGCATCGCCCACGCCCACGCTGCGCCCCATCGCATCTTTATCGCCGGCGATTCCACTGCGGCCGAGTACGGCGCCGATCGCGCACCGCAAGCCGGCTGGGGCCAGATGCTGCAAGCATGGTTCGACCCCGCCCAGTGGCAGGTGCACAACCACGCCAAAGGCGGCCGCAGCACCCGCAGTTTCATCGCCGAAGGGCGCCTGGACGCCATCGCCAAGGAGTTGCAACGGGGCGACATCCTGCTGATCCAGTTCGGGCACAACGATGCCAAACGCGAAGACCCCACACGCTATACCGACCCGCAAGGCGACTACGTGCGGTTCCTGCGCCAATACATCGCCACCGCGCGCGAGAAGGGCGCCACGCCGATCCTGATCACCCCGGCCGCACGCCTGCTCTACGACTTCGGCGCATTGCTCGATACGCATGGCCGCTACACCCTGGCCATGCAGCAACTGGCTGCCGACGAACGCGTCGGCCTGATCGATCTCAACGCCAGTTCCAGCGACTGGATTCGCGCACTTGGCGAACAAGCGGCCAAGCCGTATTTCCTGTTCGTCCCCGAGCAGAACAAGGCAGATGGCACCCATTTCAGCCACGCTGGCGCCACCGCGGTGGCCTGCCTGGTCGTGCACGGCTGGGTGCAGCTACAGCCTGAGTTAAAACCCCAGCTGCGTCGCGACGCCGATTGCGGCGCAGCCCCCGATACCGCCGCGCAACGCGCCACACAGGCGCATCCGTCGCTGGTTGTGCACGAGCGCGATCTCGCCCGCGAACAACCCGGCCCGCACGGCGGCGCCGGCCCCACCACGGCGTATCCCTTTTTCGCAGACGCACCGGAGTTGAAGTTCGTGCTGCGCAAACGCGTGCTGCACAAAGGTGCCGGCATCGGCCTGCACCTGCACGACAAGGACGAGATCTACTACATCGTCAGCGGGCGTGGCCTGTATGCGCTGGATGGCAAGCAGTACGACGTCGCGGCAGGCGATGCACTGCTGACGCGCCCGGGCAGCACCCATGCATTGCAGCAGACCGGTGATGCACCATTGGTGCTGTTATTGGCCTACCTGCCAGCGCCGGCAGGGTGAACCGTCGGCGCGATGCAGCGCAGGTATGGGCGCCGCAGACGCGCCACCCAAGCGATGCCCGCCGACCCAGCGCTGCAACCCCGGTGGCATTCGATCCAGGCCTGCAGCCATCGCCGTGCATTGCGCCGCATGACCTTCGGCATGCTGGCAAGCGGCCTTGACCGGCGGCATGATCGGCGATCCCACACTGCTCGGCGCGCATGAAAACTCCCTGGTTGCTTCTGTGTGTGCTCATCGCGCTGGCACCTGGCGCACTGGCCAGCCCGGCATCGGCCGTCCCTGCTCCGATTGCGCTGGACCTGGAGCTTGCACCGCATGCAACCAAGGGCGAGGTGGACACGCTAGAGGTGCGTCTGCGCCTGGCCACGCTGACCGTGGCTCGCGGCGGCATCGTGGCGCAGCTGCCGATGCAAGAGGGAAACGTGGATAGCGCTGCCGAGCACATCGTCTCGATCGAAGCCACCGATGCGCAAGGGACGGTGCAGCTCGCCGGGCGCGCGGCCACCGCGCAGGAGCGCGGCGATCAAGGCCCGTTGCGCGTCTGGACTGCGCCACGCGCGCTCGGCGGCCCGCTCAGCCTGCACTACCGTGTCCCGGCCAATGCGACCCGGCCGCCACGCGGCCCGGCGCCGCCCATTTCGTTCCGTAACGATGCGCATGCGTTTTCTGCAGTGTCGAGCATGTTTCTGGTGCTGCCGCCGCAGACACAAACGTACGCGTTGACCATTCGCTGGGATCTGTCGCAGCTGCCCGATGGCGCCAAGGGGGTGAGCTCGTTCGGCGAAGGGACGGTGCAGGTCGCGCAGATCGACAACGACAGTTTGCCTTTCGTGTTCTTCATGGCCGGGCAGGTCGGACGCTGGCCGAGCGTGCCGCGTGCGGACGGGTTTTCGGTCGCCTGGCAGGGGCAACCGCCCTTCGATGCGAATGCGTTATCCGCGTGGGTGGGCAAGCTGCACGAGCAGTTCGAGCTGGCGTTTCCGCAGCCCGAGTCCAGGCCCTACACGATCTTCCTGCGCTACAACCCGGTCAACGCGGGCGGCGGGACCGCATTGAACCAGTCCTTCGTCACCACCTATGGCGCAGGGGACGGTGCCGATGTGGACCTGATCAAGATCACCTTGTCGCACGAAATGTTCCATACCTATCAGCCGCGCCTTTCCGAGCACGGGCCCGAGTCCACGACCTGGTTCACCGAAGGCTCGGCGGTGTTCTACCAGGCGCTGCTGCCGCTGCGATTCGGTTTGCTCACCCCGCAGCAGTTTCTGGATTCGCTCAACACGACCGCAGCGCGTTACTACACCAATGCGCTGGGAAATCTGCCCAACGCACGCATCGATGAGGGATTCTGGAAGGACACCCGCATCCGCATGCTCGCCTACGACCGCGGCATGTTGTATCTGGCCACGGTGAACGATGCGCTACGCAAGCGATCGCAGGGCCAGCGTTCGCTGGATGACCTGCTGCGTGAGCTGCTGGCGATCGGGCAGCAGCGCGAGGCAACGCAGGCCGATTGGGAGGCCTTGCTGAAGGCGGAGCTGGGCGAGGCGGCGGTGCAGGACTTTCATGCCTTCCTGGCCGGCACGCCGCCGTTGCCGGCGTCGGACGCGTTCGGGCCGTGCTTTCGCAGGACCAGCAAGCCACTGCGGCGGTATGTGTTGGGATTCGAGCCGGCGGTGCTGGCCGAACCCAAGCGTATCGTGCGCGGGCTGATGGCAGCGTCGGCGGCCGCGCAGGCAGGAGTGCGCAATGGCGATGAGATCGTGCGTCCGGTGCCGCAGGACGGCATCCAGGGCAATCAGACCGAGCATCTGCAGTTGCGCTTGCGTCGCGACGGCAAGGAGTTCGATGTGGACTATCTGCCACGCGGCGAGCAGGTAGACGCCTGGCAATGGGAGCGCGTGCCTGGGGTGGACGATGCGCAATGCCGGCTGTGAGCGGGCGCTGATGCGCGCAGGCGTGCCTGTCTGCGGATAGGCACCCAGCCATCCGGTGCGCCGTTGCGCACGTGCCGCTGCCGGATCACTGCGTCGCTGAGGTGCCCGCATGCGCGACGGGGATTGCCCTCGCACGCAGCGATCGCGGCGTGTCCGTCTGCGTCACCCTGCATGCTCGTCGCACACGGCGCGCGGCGCATGGATCAAGGCTCAGGCCTTATCCACCCCGTAATGCACCAGGCCCAGCCGCGCCAGGTCGCCGGAGCGGCGGTAATAGACCTCTTCCCAGCCCTGCACGCGTTGGCGGTCGGCATCGTTCATGGCGTCCAGGATGTCTTCGATGCTGAGCAGGTCGGGGTCTTCTTCCAACCGTTCGAACACTGCGCCCAGGCCTTCGATGGCCTGCCGGGTTTGCGCTGCGCCCATGGCTGCCAGACCGCGCACTGCGTCGCTGCGGGTGGCCGCATCCCAGCGGTCGAAGTAGCGGGCGTAGCCGCTTTCGGTCATGTCCGCATCCAGCCGTGCAAGCGCGACCAGCTCGCGTTCGCCCGGCGATAGCGCGTCCAAACGTCCGCGCAACGTTGCCAGTTTTGCTTGTGCGCGTGCGGCGCGACGGCGCCACAGCAGTTCGGGCATGTTGATCAGCCCCTCCGCTGTGGGCGGCGCCACCGCAGGCCAATTCACGCCATGGCCGTCCTCGGTGATCTGCCAGTGCGCGCGCTGTGGTGGCGTGGCCTTGAGCAACAACCGATGCGCCTGGATGGGCTCGTCGATGCGGATGCCGTTGGCCAGGGTGAACAGCAGGCGGGTGTCGTCCAGCTCCAAGCGCCGGATGCGCAGATGCGTCAGGTCCATTGAGCGAATGCGATGTGGGGAGTCTCGACCATAGTCCGCGCTGGCGATGGTGTCGAGTCGCTGCGCACTGCGTTGTCCCGCAGCGCGAACTGCACATGCGTCGCATCACCTTGCCAGGGTGACGCCGCCATCTGGCCAAGGCGCGACAGGGCAGCGCAATGCAGCGACGCACCACGGTGCGCGGCTTTCAGCCTCGTACCTCACGGTGTCAGACACGTAGCGCAGGTGACACGGACGCGCAGTCCTTCGCGGCGTTAACCGCGTTGGACCGCTGCGGGCAGCGCAGCGCAACGTGGCTGCTTTACACGTCGCCGTCGCGGCTCCAGCCTTCGCCACTGCCGCGCTGAATCACCTGATCGCCGCTCAGCACATCGCCGGCCGGCACCTGCGCCTGTTGCGCCAGTGCCGCGTAGATCGGCGTGAAGTCCGGGCTGGTCGCGTCCATCAACTGCGCAAAGCTATCGATGACGAAATAGGTCTTCTGAAAACTGTCGATGCGGTAGCGCGTGCGCATGATGCGCTGCAGATCGAAGCCGATGCGGTTTGGCGCGGGCGAGTCCAGCGAATACAGCGATTCGCCTTTCGACGACACGATGCCGGCGCCGTAGATGCGCAAGCCTTGCGGTGTGTTGATCAGGCCGAATTCCACCGTATACCAATACAGCCGGGTGAGGTTCTGCAGTGCGTCCGGGCCGATGCCGTGCGCCTTGACCCCGCCACGGCCATAGGCCTGCATGAAGTCGGCAAACAACGGATTCATCAGCAGCGGCACATGCCCGAACAAGTCATGAAACAGGTCCGGCTCGGCGATGTAATCGATCTGATCGGGGCGGCGGATCCACCAGGTCACCGGAAAACGCTTGTTGGCCAGGTGATCGAAAAAATCCAGTTCCGGCAGCAGGCCTTCCACGCCGACCAACGTCCAGCCGGTGGCCGCCTGCAGCACCGCGTTGAGCGCGTCGAAGCGCGGGATCTGGCCATCGTCCATGCCCATGGCGTCCTGCGCCTGCAGGAACTCATCGCAGGCGCGGCCCACCAGCAACGCACGCTGGCGGCGATACAGCGTGCCCCAGGTGGCATGGTCGTCGCTGCTATAGCCGTCCCACGGCTGATCGACCACGGCCGTGGTGTAGACCGGCACATAACCCTTGTCGGTGAGCTGGTTTTCGACGCGGCGCGGGGCAGTGTTCATGCGACAGGACTTCCATAGCGACAGGAGTTCACCTTAGCCGGATCGCTGCGCAACAGGATTGCGAATCTTGCGCAGCGCTGGCACTTACGCGCAAGATTCATGCGTCTCGATCTGCTGCTACGCAACATATGGACCAACCAATCGCCTTGGACCGCACCGATCTGCGGTTGCTCGCCTTGCTGCAGACGCAGGGGCGTAGCAGCAACGCCGAGCTCGCCGTGCAGGTGAATCTGTCCGCGTCGGCCTGCCTGCGGCGCACGCAACGGCTGGAGGCCGCCGGCATCATCGCCGGCTACGGTGCGCGCCTGGATGCGCGCGCGTTGGGGCTGGGGTTGCAGGCTTTCGTACGGGTGCAGCTGGAGCAGCACGGTCAGGCCGATATCGAGCTGTTCGCCGACGGCGTGCGCGGTTGGGACGAAGTGGTGGCGTGCTGGGCGCTGACCGGCGACATGGATTATCTGTTGCAGGTGCAGGTGCGCGATCTGGAGCATTTTTCGCGGTTTCTGCTGGATCGCTTGCTCAACGCCACCGGCGTGTCCGACGTCAATTCCAGTTTCGTCCTGCGCACGGTCAAGGCGCCCGAAGGCCTGCCGCTGTCGCATCTGGCCTGAGGCGTCAGTCGCCTGGCCTGGATGCGAAACGCGTTGTGCCGGCGGAATAGGGCGCACCCGATCGCGCGGACAACCTGTTGCGATCAACGAATCTGGCTGACCTGCGACGTCCCGCAGCGGGGCCCGTCGCGCAGATCGCGCCGGCAGGATCAGACAATCCAGGGCAGACCGCACTTGCTCCACAAACGATAACGATTTACATTTACATAACGTCTGGCCGGTTCCGGCCATGTCCTGTTCGTCGATCCGCCAGCCTTGCCAGGCCAGCCAGCTCGTCGCCCGAGCAGCACGCCGACGCCTGCCTGCTTCCTGTCGCCACGCCCTAGCGTGCGCCCACGATCGATGAGAGACCGATGCCTGCACTGACCCACCCACTGACCTCCCTGTCTGTTGCCCTGCTGTGCGCGTTGACCTGGCCCGCCGCTGCGCACGCAGCCGACCTGGCCGATGCCAAGACGCTCGACCAGGTCACCGTCAACGGCACGGTGAGCCGCGCGCAGCCGGCCACCACCACGCGCCTGCCGCTGACCCTGCAGGAGACGCCGCAGTCGGTAAGCGTGATCGGATTGCAGCGCCTGGAGGACGAGTCGCTTTTCAGCATCGATGACGTGATGCGCAACGTCACCGGCGTCAACGTGTCGTTCTACGACACCCAGCGCCCGCTGTATTTTGCGCGCGGTTTCCAGATCACCGACTTCCAGGTCGATGGCTTGCCCACCTATAGCGGTGCGACCAATCAGGAATACGACACGGTGTTTTACGACCGCATCGAAGTGATCCGCGGCGCCAACGGCCTGCTGACCGGCGCAGGCATTCCCTCGGCCACCGTGAACCTGTTGCGCAAGCGCCCAGGCAAGACGTTCGACGCCTCGGTTGCCGCAAGCGCCGGCACCTGGGACTTCCGCCGCACCCAGGCCGACGTCAATGCACCGCTCACCGACGATGGCCGCTTCCGCAGCCGTGTGGTCGCGGCCTGGCAGGATCGCGACTACTACTACGACCGCTACCACGACAACAAGATGTCCGGCATGGCGGTGCTGGAAGGCGATCTGACCGACAGCACCACACTCACCGTGGGCTATCAACGTCAGGACAACAGCCCGGTCGGTTCGACCTGGGGCACGGTGCCGTTCTTTGCGGCGGATGGCACGCTGGCCAACCTGTCGCGCTCGACCAACATGGCACCGGAATGGACGCGCTGGCAGCGGGAAACCAGCACCGCCTTCGCCAATCTGGAACAACGCTTCGGCGAGGACTGGTTGCTGCGCGTCAACTACGCGCACACCCAGGGCGATGTGCAAAGCATTCGCGTGTACGGCACCGGCTATCCGGCCGCCGATGGCAGTGGCGTGTTCCTGCGCACCGGCGTGGGCGAAACCAGCGACGCCCGCGATGGCGTGGATGTGTATCTGTCGGGCGGGTTCTCGTTGTTCGGCCGCCGGCACGACGTGGTGCTGGGTGGCAGCTGGCAGGATCTGCAATCGACTACGTACGGCATCGCGCAGCAGTACCCCAGCGGCTGGGGATCGTGCATCAACGAAAGCGGTGGGTCTGAGCGCTGCTATCGGATTCCCGACATCCGTAACTGGGATGGCGATGCACCCGAGGTGAGCTACAGCCGCACCGGCGCGCGCCGTGAGGCACGCACCACGCAGCGCGGCGTGTACGCCTCCACACGCCTGCGCCTGGCCGACCCGTTGTCGCTGATCGCCGGCGCGCGCCTGAGTACCTGGCAAACGCGCACCCAGGCCTTCAACGTCAGCGGCGGCTACACCGGTACCACCGGCCGCTACAAAGTGAGCGATGAAGTCACCCCGTACGTGGGCCTGGTGTACGACATCGTGCCGGACGTGTCGGTGTACGCCAGCTACACCGAAATTTTCAATCCGCAGAACTACCGCGACAAGGACAACAACCTGCTCGCACCGGTGGAAGGCTCCAATCTGGAGGCCGGCATCAAGGCGCAATTACTCGACGGCCGCGCCATGGCCACGGCCGCCGTGTTCGAAGCCAAGCAGGACAACTACGCGGTGCGCGACATGACCCAGCCCGAATCGTCGTTGCCCGATGGAACCTCGGCGTTTATCGGCGTGGACGGCACCAAGAGCCGCGGTTGGGAGATGGATATCAACGGCGAGATGCTGCCGGGTTGGACGGTCAATGCCGGCTACACCCACGTCAAGGTCACGCGCGCACCCACCGATGCGATCTACGCCAACCTGCCGGAAGACTATCTGCAGCTGTCCACCCAGGTACGCCTGCCCGGCGCGTGGGATCGCCTGAGCATCGGTGGTGGCGTGAGTTGGCAAAGCGCGGTGCGCGGCTTCAACATCGCGCGCCCCACCAGCGATGGCAGCGGCGCCACCACCCCGGTCACCGTGGTGCAGAATCCGTATGCGTTGGTGCACTTCAACGCCAACTACCGCATCAGCGACCAGTGGACCGCCACGCTGGCGGTACGCAACGCGTTCGACAAGACCTACTGGGCCAACCTGGATTACCAGAACTACGGCGAACCGCGCTTTGTCAGCGTGTCCCTGCGCTGGCGCTACTAAGGAAACGACGATGCCGGCCGATCACCGCGCGGTGCATGCACCACGATGATCGCCCGGCATCGCAACTAACGTCCTAAAGCGGAATCCAAAATATCTGCCGTTGCGTCGTAGGAGCGGCCCCGGCCGCGACGCCGTCCCGACACAGCGTCAGTGCTTACGCAGCAGGCATCGAGCAAGGCGAAAGAAGCTCGCCCGCCTGGATCAACACCTAGCGCGCAACAGCGTGCAAATGGCAGACAGATAACGCCATAAACCATGCGAGCAAAAACGCGCCGAACGCGTTACATCAAGCAAGCAAGATGCGGCACTTCGTAGGAGCGGCCCCGGCCGCGACGCCGTCCCGACACAGCGCCAGTTCTTACGCAGCAGGCATCGAGCAAGGCGAAAAAGCTAGTTCGCCTGAATCAACACCTAGCGCGCAACAGCGTGCAAATGGCAGGCAGATAACGCCGTAGACCATGCGAGCGAAAAACGCGCCTAACGCGTTACATCAAGCAAGCAAGATGCGGCACTTCGTAGGAGCGGACCTGGCCGCGATGCCGTCCCGATAGCGCCGATGCGCAAGAACTTTACACAGCAGCACAAAGCCCACTCATCCGCGCCCAAGCGAGCAAATGCAACTCACCATCGCACGCACCCCGCCATATGCAGACGCGCGGTTTCTTCCTTGACCTCGCGGACCGCGGCTTACAGTGAGCGGTAAAACCGCAGCACCTGCCTGCCACCAGCAAGCCCCGCGATCACCCTGTACCTCCAATCCGGCAACGCATCGAGCGCAGCGGATATCCCGCTGTACCACAACCGCTTTACGGCGCCACGCACTCCTCGTCCTTGCCGCGGAGTTTCTGCCAGCGCGACCGTTGTTCCAGGCAGCGCTGGTAAGCCTGTTGTTTTGCCGCTGCAGCCTGGTCGGCGGCGTTACGCGTGGCACTGCTACGCGCGGCCTGCAGCTGCGCGATCTTGGCGCGGATCTGCGGCATCACGGCCATTGCGGCGCGTTCGCCTTCCAGGATGGCGACACTGCGCTGATTGAAATCGGCCGAGCCGATATCGTTGACCTTGGGGCGCACCACCACGTCTGCACGCTTTAGCTCGGCTTCGCCCAGACGCTGCCCCATGATCGAGATCGACTGGTTCACTGTGCCCAGCAGATCGCCCGGGTTCTTGCCGCTGGCCTTGCTGGAAATATCCACCGCCACCACGAATTCGGCGCCGAGCTGACGCGCGGCATCCACGGGCACCGGGCTGACCACGCCGCCGTCGACGAAATGGTATTTGCCGATGGTCACCGGCTCGAACACGCCGGGAATGCTGCTGGACGCACGCACCGCCTGGCCGGCGTTACCGCGCACGAACACGGTGCGCTCGCCGTCTTCCAGGCGCGTGGCCACAACCGCAAACGGCTTGCGCAACTTCTCGATAGGCTTGCCGCCGAGTTGCTCGTTGACGTAGTCCTGCAGCTTCTGGCCCTGCACCAGGCCGCCGGAGAACAGCCGCACATCGCGGATGCTGGTCTGGTCGAGCGCCACCGCTTTTTCCTGCATTTCGAACGCGTCCATGCCGCTGGCATACAGCGCGCCGACCACGCTGCCGGCGCTGGTGCCGGACACCACCACCGGCGCAAACCCGTTGGCTTCGAGCATCTTGATCACGCCGATATGCGCAAAGCCTTTGACTGCGCCGCCGCCAAGCGCGATGCCGATCTTCACCGGTTTGGCCGCAGCGGCCGAAGGCGCCTGGACCACCGGCGCAGGCGTTGCCGGGCGTGGCTCGCCACCGCAGGCCGAGAGCAGACCGAGCATGGACAACAGGGCAAGCGAGCGGGAGCGGCGGAGCGCGGTCATGGCGAAAACGTCGATGGGAAAGGCGAGGGAGAATACACGCGCGCCGAGACGACCGCTGCGGGCGTAGGCCCCATCGCTCACGCTAACAGGCGCGTTGGCTCCGCAAGGACAGTCGCCGGCTGCGCTCGGACCGTCGTTATGACACCAATCGCCCGGTGCGTGTCCCTTCTCCCGCCGGGAGAAGCGGGCGGATGAGGGTGCGGCACTGCGCGGTGACAGTGCACAGCAATCGCCCTGCTCATCCGTTCACCGCACTCGCATTCCGCGCGCAGACCCGCGCCGACAGCGCCGGCGTTTCCGCGTACGCGCGCAAGCAGTGCGGTCTCGCCCCGCAGTTAGATCGCCCTTGGTCCGCCTTGGCCTAAGGGCAGCAAACAAAGGACGGTGCTCGCCGCCAGGCGGACGCGGGCGGTGCTCGGTGCGGCATGGAGCACTCGGACACTCCAGTTCTGAGCGCGCCGTCCGCACCCACATGACGACGACTCGCTACGTTTGGGTAACCGCTCGAAAGCGATCGCCGAATCACCCAGCCCGCACCAAGCGCAGTCGAACCGAGGTGCGCTTGCACCTGACCACCGCACTCAGCTGCCGCGTCACCCAATCAAAACCGGTTATCGCCATCCAGCAGCCGTCCCAGCCCGCCGAGCACCGAGCCTTCGCCGCGTTGCTGGCCGCCGGCTTGCGGGGCGGCCTGCAGCATGCGGCCGGCCATGCGCGAGAACGGCAGCGATTGCAGCCAGACCTTGCCGGGGCCGGTGAGGGTGGCCAGGAACACGCCTTCGCCGCCGAAGAACATGCTCTTCAATCCGGCCACGCGCCGCACGTCCATGTCCACGCCGGCGTGATAGGCGACCACGCAGCCGGTGTCCACGTCGATGCGCTCGCCAGGGCCGAGGTCGCGCTCCACCACGGTGCCGCCGGCGTGCACGAACACCCAGCCGTCGCCTTCGAGTTTTTGCATGATGAAGCCCTCGCCGCCGAACAGGCCGGTGAGGATCTTCTTCTGAAACGCGATGCCCAACGACACGCCGCGCGCGCCGGCCAGGAAGCTGTCTTTCTGGCAGATCAGGCGCCCGCCGTGCTCGGACAGCCGCAGCGCCAGCACCGTGCCGGGGTAGGGCGCTGCGAACGCCACCTTGGCCTTGCCGCTGCCGGCGTGGGTGAACACGGTGGTGAACATGCTTTCGCCGGTGACAACGCGTTTGCCGGCCGAGAGCAATTTGCCCATCAGCCCGCCGCTGCTGCCGCCCTGACCATCATGCGAGCCGTCGCCGAACACGGTGTCCATCTGCACCGCCGAATCCTTGTACATCAGCGCGCCGGCCTCGGCGATGGCGCTCTCGCCCGGGTCCAGTTCCACTTCGACAAACTGCATGTCGTTGCCGACGATGCGGTAGTCGATTTCATCGGCGCGTCCGGCGCTGGCAATGTTGCCAAGCGGAGGCGGTGCGCTGCCTCCGCCCTGCAGGTCGGCCAGCTGACGGGCTGGCGTCCAGCCATCGAGTCCATCGCGCCAGGCCAGCGCGTCGGGTTGGCGCTGGGCATGCGCGCGGGCGCTGGCATCGTCGAGCGGGCCGATACGGTCGGCCTGTCCGGGAATATGGAAATACCACTGGGCCATCGGGAAGACTCCTGTCGGTGTGTGCGGCGAGTCTAGCCGCAGCAGCCGGCACCGCGTCCCGTGTCCAAGGTCATGCCGTGCAAGGCGGTAGGCGTGGTTGCGACGCTAGACGCCGCACGCGGGCCAGCCAGGCCTGCACGCGGCCGAGGCGGTCGCGGTCAGGCGGTTGCGCTGAAGTAGGCCGCAGCGTGGCGAGCGCCTGCATCGGGCAACGGTGTCACGTTGACTGCAGCATTGGCGCCGCCGGCTTAGAGCAGCTCCCAAAACGACTGCGCTCACTCACCGCCAAGCGGGCGCGGCCGGTGCTCGGTGCGGCATGGTACACGCGTCCACTCAGGTTCTGAGTGTGCCGTCCGCACCTATCCTGACGACGGCTCGCCACGTCTTGTGAGCTGCGCTTATTCCCCCACCGTCGCCCAATAGCGCTCGCCGTCGCGGTGCACGCGCACCGGGCCGTCGAACGCTGCCGACAGGCTGGCATCGGTCAGCAGCGCATCGCGCGGACCATCGGCGATCACCGTGCCGGCGCGCAGCAGAATCACCCGCGCGATTTCCGGCACGATCTCTTCGATGTGGTGGGTCACCAGCACCAGCGTGATGCCTTGCCGGGCAAGGTCGCGCAAGGTGTCGAGCATGTATTGGCGCGCCACCAGGTCCAGGCCGGTGGACGGCTCGTCCAGTAACAGCGCCTGCGGGCGGTTGACCAGGGCGCGCGCGATCAGCACGCGGCGGGTCTCGCCGGCCGACAACTCGGCAAACGGTCGATCCAGCAACGGCAGGGCGCGCGCCAGCGCCAAGGCCTCACGTGCCCGCGCGCGCATGTCGTCACTGACCTCGTGATGCGGTGGCACCACGTAGCTGGCGAAGAAGCCGGACAGCACCGCGCTTTCGACATCCAGCCCCGGCATGTCCGCCAGATTGACGCTCAGATCGCCGCTGACGATCCCCAGCTGCGAGCGCAACCGCTCCACCTGCCAGCGCGCCTGCCCCAGCACCTTCACCGCGGGCTGGCCATCGCCACGCGCCAGTGGATACAGCTCGCGCGTGATGAGCTTGATGAACGAGGATTTGCCGCAGCCGTTGGGGCCGAGGATGGCGGTGTGCTGGCCAAGCGCGATCCGCAAACGCAACGCATGCAGCACACGGATCTGGCCGCGCATCACACTTGCCTGGTCGAGTTCGATCAGCGCAGGCGCATCGGCAAACGTATCGGCAACATCGGTGGAAACAGTCATACGCAAGACATCAGGCAGTAAGGGAGAAGACACGTGTGAACCGCTTTAGGAAGGCAGGCGTCACCCTACGCATCCGAAGGGTGAAGTTTGCCGCGATCGCCCCCATCATGTCTGCATCGACCAACGAGAAACCGCCGCCGTGGAACTGCCGATGCTGTCCGATCCGATCATCGACTTCCTGACCGCTGGCGTGGCCGGGCTGGGTGTGTGGGGCATGCTCGCGGTGCTGCTGGTGTTCACCCAGCTCACCATCTTTGCGGTGACCTTGTACCTGCATCGTAGCCAGGCGCACCGCGGTGTGGATTTTCATCCGGTGGTAGCGCACTTCTTCCGCTTCTGGACCTGGCTCACCACCTCGATGATCACCCGCGAATGGGTGGCCATCCATCGCAAGCATCACGCCAAGGTCGAAACCGACGAAGACCCGCACAGCCCGCAGACCAAGGGCATCAAGCAGGTGTTCTGGCGCGGCGTGGAGCTGTACCGCGAAGCGCGCGCGCAACGTGCCGACATCGAGCAGTACGGCAAGGGCGCGCCCAGCGACTGGATCGAGCGGCATCTGTACACCCCGCACGCCAATGCCGGGCCGATCGCGCTGCTGGTGCTCAACGGCGTGTTGTTTGGCTTGCCCGGCATTGCGCTATGGGCAATCCAGATGGCATGGATTCCGTTCTGGGCCGCCGGCGTGGTCAATGGTCTGGGCCACTGGTGGGGCTATCGCAATTTCGAATCCGCCGACACCTCCACCAACCTCACCCCGTGGGCGCTGTGGATCGGTGGCGAAGAACTGCACAACAATCACCACGCGTTCCCGAGTTCGGCACGGTTTTCGATGCGGCGTTGGGAACTGGATATCGGCTGGATCGCGATTCGCGGACTGCAGGCCATGGGTCTGGCCAAGGTGCTGCGTGTTGCCCCGTCGCTGGATATCCGCCCCAATATCGCCGTGCCCGATGCCGATACGCTGAAAGCGCTGTTGTCGCATCGCTTCCAGGCCATGACCGATTACCAGCGCAACGTGCTCAAGCCGGCGTTGCGCGAGGAAGCCGCCGCCACCGGCGCCAAGTTGCGTGAGTTGTTGCCGCGGCGCTTGCGCAAGGGCCTGGTCGATGACGGGCGCTGGCTCAAGCCGGATGCGCGCGCGCAGTTGCAGGCCTGGGTGGCGCAACGTCCGCGCATGCGCACGTTGGTCGAGTACCGCGCGCGCCTGACCGCGGTGCTGGAAGCGCGTAGCCATGATGCGTCCGAGCGTCTCAAGCAGTTGCAGCAGTGGTGCCATGAGGCCGAAGCCAGTGGCAACGCCGCGCTGCAGGCGTACGCGGCGCGGCTCAAGGGCTACGCACTGAGTGGCGCGTAAGCGCAGCGGCACGCGTACTGCGGTGGGCGCACGCGGCTGGAAACGTTCGGTGACGCGCGCGCTGCTGATGGCCTGCATCGTCTGTGCGTGCGCGTCTGCAGCGCATGCCCAGGTGCAGGACAGCCAGGACTATCTCAAGCGCATGGACACCGATGGCGATGGCCGCGTCAGCCGCGATGAATATCTGGACTGGATGAGCTACGCCTTCGATCAGCGCGATGTCGATCACGACGGTGTGCTGCAAGGCGACGAACTGCCGGGCCGGCGCGGCAAGCCAATCACCCGCGCTGCGCATCGCGCGACCTTGATCGAGCGCTTCGCACGCCAGGACGCCAACGGCGATGATTATCTGAGCGCGCGCGAACTGCTGGCGCCGCCGCGCTGATGCGCACCTTCGCGCGTGCCTGACGTCGCGTTCGGCAAGCTCGCGCGCATGTTCACTCTCGACCAGGTTAGCCGCCGCTACGGCCAGGCCATCGCACTCGACACGGTCACGCTGGGCTTTGCCAGCGGCGTCACGACGGCGTTGATCGGCCCCAGCGGCGCCGGCAAGTCCACTGTGTTGCGCATGCTGGTGGGGCTGGAATGGCCTGACAGCGGCACGGTCGCTGTCGATGGTGTGCCATTGGCGCGCGCCAGCCTGCAGGCGCAACGCCAACGCATTGGCTATGTCATCCAGGAAGGTGGGCTGTTTCCCCACCTGGACGCGCGCAGCAATGTGGTGCTGCTGGCGCAGACCTTGGGCTGGACGCAGCAACGCATCGATGCGCGCTTGGATAGCCTGTGCACGTTGTGCCAGTTGCCACCGGAGTTGCTGGCGCGCTATCCGGCCGAACTCTCCGGTGGGCAGCGCCAACGCGTGGGACTGATCCGCGCCTTGATGCTGGACCCGCCTGCGCTGCTGCTGGACGAACCGCTGGGCGCGCTCGACCCGATCGTGCGCTACGACCTGCAGGCGCAGATGCGTGCGCTGTTTGCGCAGCTTGGCAAGACCGTGGTGCTGGTCACCCATGATGTCGCCGAAGCGGCGTATCTGGCCGACACGCTGGTGCTGATGCGCGCCGGCCGCGTGGTACAGCAGGGCAGTGCGCGCGAGCTGCTTGAGCAGCCGGCTGACGCGTTCGTGCAGCGGTTTCTCACCGCACAACGCAGCATCGGCGACGCCGCATGATGGCGCGCCTCTTTGCGGCAATGCTGCTGCTGATCTGCAGCCTTGGCGCGCAGGCCGCGCCGGTGACCATCGGCTCGAAGAACTTTACCGAGGCAGTGATCCTGGGCGAAATCGCCACTGCAGCCGGTCGGCGCGATGGCGTGGACGTGCAACACCGCGCCCAGCTCGGCGGCACGCGCATCCTGTGGCGCGCGCTGGAAACCGGCCAGATCGATGCCTACGCCGAATACACCGGCACCCTGGCACAGGAACTGTTGCAGTTGCCCAAGGCCAGCCACGCCGAGCTGCGTGCCGTGCTGGACGCACGCGGTCTGGCGATGACCGAGTCGCTGGGGTTTCAGGACACCTATGCATTTGGCATGCGCCGCGCGCGTGCGCAGGCGCTGGGCATCGCATCGCTCTCGGATCTGGCCCGCCACCCGGCACTGAAGATCGGTTTGAGCAATGAATTCATGCAGCGTGCCGACGGCTGGCCCGGCGTGCGTGCGGCCTACGGCTTGCCGCAAACCGCCACCGGGCTGGATCACGATCTGGCTTATCGCGCGCTGCAAAGCGGGGCGATCGAGGTCACCGATCTATACAGCACCGATGCGGAGATTCCGTATTACCAGCTGCAAGTGCTGCGCGACGACCGCCAATACTTCCCGGAGTATCAAGCGGTGTTTTTGTATCGCAAGGACCTGGCGCAGCGTGCACCGGCGATGCTCAAGGCTTTGCAAGGTCTGCAGGGACGGATCGACGAATCCACCATGCAGCGGCTCAATGCGCAGGTGAAACTGCAGCGGCAGTCCGAGGCGGCGGTGGCCGCGCAATGGCTGGGCGTTGCGGCCACGGCGCAGGCGGATTCGCGCATCGGCCGGTTGCTGCGCCACACCCGCGAGCATCTGGCACTGGTCGGCATCTCGCTGGGCTTCGCGTTGCTGATCGCGCTGCCCTTGGGTGTGCTCGCAGCGCGGCGGCCGCGGCTAGGCCAGGTGGTGTTGTCGTTGACCGGTGTGTTGCAGACGCTGCCCTCGTTGGCCGTGTTCGTCTTCATGATTCCGTTGTTCGGCATCGGCGCAAAGCCGGCAATTGCCGCGTTGTTTCTGTATAGCCTGCTGCCGATCGTGCGCAATACCCATGCCGGGCTCACCTCGATTCCGCGCGAGCTACGCCAGACCGCCGAAGCGATCGGGTTGCCGGCCTGGACGCGGTTGTGGCGCGTGGAATTGCCGCTGGCCCGCCGCACCATCGTGGCCGGTATCCAGACCGCTGCGGTCATCAACGTGGGCACCGCCACCTTGGGTGCGCTGATCGGTGCCGGTGGGTATGGCCAGCCAATTCTCACCGGCATCCGTCTCGACGACATTGGCTTGATTCTGGAAGGCGCGATCCCCGCCGCCATCCTCGCCCTGCTGGTACAGGCGGCATTCGAAGGGCTGGAGCGTTGGGCAACCCCACGCGGCCTGCGGCTCAGTCAGCGCGGTTAAGCAGCGGGCAACCAATCCCCCCATGAACCCGTAGGAGCGGACCCGGCCGCGACACCGCGTTACTCGGACAACGCCCCGTCGCGGCCAGGTCCGCTCCTACATGCGCTGGCGTACCGCTTCACTGCCCTGGCAGCGCAGCAATCAAGCGTCATAGCGAATCTTCGGCGACACGCACGCACTACTTGCGACTCAGCCAGCGCGGTGGTGCAGCGATTCAACCGCAGACAACCAATGCGCACGAACCCGTAGGAGCGGACCCGGCCGCGACACCGCGTTACTCGGACAACGCTCCGTCGCGGCCAGGTCCGCTCCTACATACGCTGACGTACCGCTTCACTGTCCTGGCAGCGCAGCAATCAAGCGTAGGAGGGCATCGTCGGCAACACTCAGGTGCGGTGCGATACGTAAACGTCCATGCCGCCGCGTGCAGATCGCGCCCTGCTCGCCGAGCGTCTTTGCCACCGCATCCAATTGGTTGGCCGGCGGCTGCAACGCGGTCAGATGCGGCGCATGGCCGGGGGTGCACCAGCTGCCGAGCCCGTGCGCGGATAACGCCGCATCCCACTGCGCGGTCAGTGCGCCGAGCGCCACAGCGATACGTGCGGGTTGCCAGGCCGTCACCTGCTGCAGGGCGGCCGTTGCCATCGCAATCCGCAACGGGTCGGCAACGCCGCCGGCATCGAACCGCCGTGCCCCTTCGCGATACTCCGGCGCCTGCGCCACCGGAAATTCCCAGCTGCTGCCGGCATCCCGGCCGATCCAGTGTTCTTCGATCGGCACGCCCTGCGTGCGCCACTGCGGCGCCACCCATAGCCAGGCCAGGCCCATCGGCCCCAGCAGCCATTTATGGCCGACACTGACCACGAACTCGGGTTTCCAGCGCGGCAGGTCGGTCGGCATGACGCCCAGGCTTTGGCTCAGATCCAGCACCAGCGCCGCACCGCGCGCATGCACCGCCGCGCTGATCCGGTCCAGGTCCAGCTGCCGCCCGTCCAGCCAGTACGCATGCGGCAGGCTGACGATGCGCAGCGCAGGCGTCTGTTCAACCGCCTCCAGCACCGCGTCGGTCAGCACCGTGCCGGCAGTGGTCGGTACCGCCACAATGTGTGCACCGACCTCGGCGCAGCGCCGTTGCCAGATCAGCAGGTTGGACGGGAATTGCCCGTCCAGCAGCAGCACCGCGTCGCCGCGATGCAGTGGCAGATTGCGTGCAGCCGTGGCCAGCCCATGCGCGGCCGACGGCAACAGCGCCACCGCATCGACATCGTTGTCGAACAGACCTGCGGCCAAGCTGCGTAACTGCTCGATGTCGTGCAGCCATGCATCGAATGGCAACCGCCACGGCGTGGCCATCGCATCGACCGCCTGATGCGCCACAGCCTGCACCGCAGTCAGTAATGGCCCGCGCGAAGCAGCGTCCAGATAGATGACCTCATCGGGTAGCGCAAATGCGCGGTGCCGGTGTTCCCAGGCGACAGGAGTGGGGAGCGAACTGGGCAGCGAAGACGATGGCATGCCAACAGCTTACCGCTGGCTGCCATGCCGCCGACACGGCGCGTTCACGGACGCTCCTCAAGCATATGGCGATGTCTGCACTCTCACCCCTGGTGGTCGACCGCCAGCAACAGCAGTTGACGCTGCTGCGACGCTATGCGCAGACCCGCGCGCTGAGCGACCGTCTTGCCGCACCTCTGAGCGCGGAAGACGCGATGGTGCAGAGCATGCCCGATGCCAGCCCCAGCAAATGGCATCTGGCGCACACCACCTGGTTTTTTGAACGCTTCGTGCTGCAGGCCGACCCTGCGTACCGCGTTTTCGACCCGGCGTGGGATTTCTTGTTCAATAGTTACTATCAAAGTGTGGGCCCGATGCATGCGCGTACACGTCGCGGGGTGTTGTCGCGGCCATCGTTGCAGCAGGTGCGCGACTATCGCGCGGCCGTCGACACCCACATGCAGCAGCGCTTGCAAGATGGCGCGCTCGACGCGCAGGCCTGCACCATCGTGCAACTGGGCATCCAGCACGAGCAGCAGCATCAGGAATTGTTGCTGACCGACATCAAGCACGCGTTGTGGAGCAATCCGCTGCAGCCGGCCTACCGCGATGCGCCCGCCCCCGAAGCTGCATTGCCGAGTGCACTGCGTTGGCATGCGCGCGATGAGCAGATTGCAGAGATCGGTGCAGCCACGTGGCCGCAGTGCGACACGTTTGCCTACGACAACGAGTCGCCGCGCCACCGCGTGCTGATCGGGGCGCATGCCTTGGCCAGCCGTGTCGTCACCAATGCCGAGTTCCAGGAGTTCATCGACGCCGGCGGTTACCGCAGCGCCGGTGCCTGGCTCAGCGATGGCTGGGCGATGGTGCAGGCGCAGGGTTGGCAGCATCCGCTGTACTGGGATGCAGATGGACGCGAATTCACCCTGGATGGCTGGCGCACGCGCGATGCGCACGCGCCGGTCTGTCACCTGAGCCTGTTCGAAGCCGATGCGTTCGCACGCTGGGCCGGTGCGCGTCTGCCCACCGAAGCAGAGTGGGAACAAGCGGCTGCCGGGGTGCCGGTGCAGGGCAATTTTGTCGATACCGACGCACTGCATCCACGTGCTGCGCAGGCCGTGGACACCGGCATGCAGCAGCTGTTTGGCGATGTGTGGGAGTGGACCGGCAGTGCCTATCTGCCGTATCCGGGTTTCGCACCATGGCCTGGCTCGTTGGGCGAATACAACGGCAAATTCATGAATGCGCAATGGGTGCTGCGCGGTGGCAGCTGCGCCACGCCGGCCAGTCACCTGCGCGCCAGTTACCGCAACTTTTTCCCCTCCGATGCGCGTTGGCAGTTTGCCGGCGTGCGTCTTGCCAAGGATCTGCCTTGAACGCCGCCGCCCATGCCATGCAACGCGCCCATGCCGCGCTGACCGATCTGCGTCCGCAGCCGGACGACATCACCGCCGACGCACTGGCGGGCCTGTCGCAAACACCCAAGACGCTGCCGTCCAAGTATTTCTACGACGCCCGCGGCTCGCAGCTGTTCGAAGCCATCACCCGGCAGCCGGAGTATTACCTCACCGGCACAGAATTGACGCTGCTGGAAGCCAGCATGTCCTCGATCGCGCACGCGATCGGCCCCGACGTGCATGTGGTCGAATACGGCAGCGGCAGTGGCCGCAAGACCGAGCTGCTGCTGCAAGGCCTGCGCGATGTGGTGGCGTACACGCCGTTGGAAATTTCGCGCACCGCATTGCTGGAAAGCACGGCTCGCTTGACCCAGCAATTTCCGCAGATTCAGATGCTGCCGGTCTGCACCGACTTCACCAAACCGTTGCGTCTTCCCGATGCGCAGCGCCCTTCACGCCGACACGTGGTGTTCTTCCCCGGCTCGACGCTAGGCAACTTCACCGACACCGCCGCCATCGCCTTGATGGATGCGATGCGCCAGACCATGGGCAGCGATGGTTGCGCCTTGATCGGCATCGATCTGGACAAGGATGCCGGCCTGATCGAAGCCGCCTATAACGATGCGGCCGGCGTCACTGCCGAGTTCACGTTGAACCTGTTGGCGCGGCTCAATCGCGAGATCGGCAGCGACTTCGATCTGGATGGTTTCCGTCACCACGCGGTGTATGCGCGCGAACGCGGCCGCATCGAAACCTTTTTGATCAGTCAGCGCGACCAACGCGTGCACGTGGGCGGAAAGGAATTCGCCTTTGCCGAAGGCGAAGCCATGCAGGTCGAATACAGCTACAAATACACCGATGCGCGTTTTGCCGAACTGGCCGCCGCCGCCGGGCTCAAGGTCACGCACGGCTGGAACGATGCGAAGGATTGGTTCGGGCTGCGCCTGCTGCGCCCGGTGTGAGCGAACCGGATTGCCACCATGGCCGAGTGCGGCGTGGCGATACGGTTCCAACCATCGATCAGTTCGATTGCAACAGTGTGCGCATGCGTTGGCACGAAGCGGCGATGGCATCCACCAGCGCATCCAGAACCGGATGCGCGACGCCTTCCTGCCGAAGCACGACGGCAAGATCACGCGCCTGATCGGGCAGGTCGCTTGCGGCCATCTCCATCCAGGCGAGGCAGGTCATGGCGTCCAGGCGCAGCGTTTCGGCCAGTTGCCGCCAGTCGCCTGGACGAATGTCCCACCAGCGATAGTGGCTGCCGACCTTCATTTTCGAAAAACCCGTCGTATTCGCCGCTCGGTGGTTTGAGGAGATGCGTGGTCGGGACGCGTCCGGCCGGGATGACCCACTGTTGCCCGTCGTGCAGCAATGCGATCTTGGCCTGCGCGCCGGCGAGACCGAACTGCCCGACGACATTGGCGCAATGTCGTCGATCGCTTACATCGACAGGCCGATTCGCGCTCAAGCACCCAGTCGTCTCCAGCTGGATGTTGCCGATCGCTTACATCGGCGAGGTGTCATCGCTCGGCGACATCAAGCCGCCTGCACCACATGCAGCACCTTCGGGTTGCGCCACTGCGCCAGCAAGGCCGCTTCGCGCGCCTTGGCCTCACGCAGATGCGCCTCCTTGACGTGCCCATAGCCGCGGATGTGTTCGGGAATGCTGGCGATCTGCGCGGCGAGCCCCACGTTGTCGGCATCCACGCTATCCAGCAGCCCGTCCACGGTGGCGAGGTAATCGACAATCAGCTGGCGCTCGCTGCGCCGCTCGGCGGTGTAGCCGAACACATCGAGCTTGCCCCCGCGCAGGAATTTCAGCCGTGCCAGCAGCTTGAAAGCGCTGAACATCCACGGCCCGTATTCGCGCTTGATCAGATGGCCGTGTGCATCCTTCTTGGCCAGCAGCGGCGGTGCCAGGTGAAAGCGCACCGTGTAGTCGCCTTCGAACTGCTGCTGCAGGCGGCGCTGGAAATCACCACGCGTATATAACCTCGCCACTTCATATTCGTCCTTGTAGGCCATCAGCTTGAAGGCGTAGCGCGCCACCGCTTCGGTCAACGCCGTGCTGCCGGGTGCGCGTTGGGCCTCGTGTGTGCGCACGCGTTCCACCAGCGCGCGATAGCGCTGCGCGTAGGCAGCGTCCTGGTAGTCGGTGAGAAACGCGATGCGGCGGGTAATCGCCTCGTCCAGCGACTGCGTCAGCTGCTCATCGTCGAGTGGATGCACCGGTGCATCCACATCGCCATGCAGTGTGCTGCCATCGGTTTGCGCCAACGCACGCGGTGCGTTCTGTCCGCTGAGAGTGTGGTCTTCCCAGCTACCGGGCGCACGCGCGGCGGGTGTGTCACCGTGTCGATGTGCAGACGCGTCAGCGTTGGCCAGACCTGCAGCGCGTTGCACCGCCGGCAGATCCACCGCCGCCAGCCGGCCCCAGGCGAAGGCTTGCTGATTCATTGCCACCGCCGCGCCATTGAGTTCGATCGCACGCATCAATGCCGCATGCGACAACGGCACCAACCCGTGCTGCCAGGCATAGCCCAATACGAACAGATTGCTGGCGATCGCATCGCCCAGCAGTGCAGTGGCCAGTTGCGTGGCGTCGAGCAATAACGGCTCCTGTCCGCCAAGCGCGGTACGCACACCGGCAATGATCTCGGCAGCCGGGAACTGCAGGTCCGGCTGCGTGGTGAAGCTGCCCGGCATCGCTTCATAGGTGTTGAGCACCACCTGGGTGCGGCCATCGCGCACCTTGGACAGCGCCCAATAATCGTTGACCACCACCATGTCGCAGCCCACCACCAGGTCGGCTTCGCCGGCGGCGATGCGCACCGCATGGATGTCGCCGGGCGTGCGCGCGATGCGGATATGCGTGGTGACCGCGCCACCTTTTTGCGCCAGGCCGGTCTGGTCCAGCACCGTGGCGCCCTTGCCTTCCAGATGCCCGGCCATGCCCAGCAGCGCACCGATGGTGACCACGCCAGTGCCGCCGACGCCGGTGATCAGGATGTTCCAGGGTTGCTCCAGCGTGGTGCGTTGCGGCGGTGCGGGCAGGTTATCCAGCAATGCGCTGGCATCGCGTTGTTTGCCCTTGCGCGGCGCACCGCCATGCACGGTGACAAAGCTCGGGCAGAACCCGGAGACGCAGGAATAATCCTTGTTGCAATTGGATTGATCGATTTGCCGCTTGCGCCCGAATTCGGTTTCTTTGGGCAGCACTGACACGCAAAAACTTTTCTCGCCGCAATCGCCGCAGCCTTCGCAGACCAGCGAATTGATCATGACGCGCTTGGGCGGGTCGACCAGCTTGCCGCGCTTGCGGCGTCGGCGTTTTTCGGTGGCGCAGGTCTGATCGAAGATCAGGATCGACACACCCTTGACCGTGCGCAGGTGCTGTTGCACCGCATCCAGCTCGCCACGATCATGAAATGCCACATCAGCGGGAAATAGATCGCGCCGCCGCGTCCACTTGCCGATGTCGTCGCTGACCACCGCAATCTCATGGATGCCTTCGGCGCGCAGCTGATGGGCGATGTCGGGCACGGTGAGCGTGCCGTCCACCGGCTGGCCGCCGGTCATGGCCACCGCATCGTTGTAGAGAATCTTGTAGGTGATGTTGACGCCGGTGGCGACCGATTGGCGAATCGCCAACGAGCCGCTGTGGAAATACGTGCCATCGCCCAGGTTCTGAAACACGTGCGGGGTGTCGGTAAACGGCGCCTGCCCCGACCACGTCACGCCTTCGCCGCCCATGTGGGTGAAGGTGTCGGTGGAGCGGTTCATCCAGGTCACCATGTAATGGCACCCGATGCCGCCCAGCGCGCGGGAGCCTTCCGGCACCACCGTGGAGGTGTTGTGCGGGCAGCCCGAGCAGTAATGCGGCACGCGCGGGAACTGCGCGCGCGGCAAGGCCATTTCCGCTTCCTTGGTCTCCATCCAGCGCAACCGCTGCTCGATCGAATCGGCAGTGAAAAACCGCTGTATGCGCTTGCCGATCACCGCGGCGATCGTGGCCGGGGTCAGCTCGCCGGTCGACGGCAAAATCCATGCGCCGAGTTCGTCGTACTTGCCGACGATGCTCGGCCGCGCACCGGCATTGGCCGGCCAGTTGTAGAACAGCTCCTTCATCTGGCGCTCGATGAAGGCCTTCTTTTCTTCCACCACCACGATGTCGTCGAGCCCCTGCGCGAACGCGCTGATGCCCACCGGTTCCAGCGGCCAGGTCATGCCCACCTTGTACACGCGGATACCGATCTGCGCGCAGGCCTGCGCATCCAGGCCCAGGTATTCCAGCGCCTGCAATACGTCCAGATAGCTCTTGCCGGTGGTGACGATGCCCAGCCGCGCACGTGGCGAATCCAGCACGATCCGGTCGATCTGGTTTGCCCGTGCGAATGCCTGTGCCGCCGCCACCGCATAGCGATGCAGACGCATTTCCTGGTCCACCGGCGGGTCCGGCCAACGGATGCTCAAACCGCCCGGCGGCAGCGCGAAATCCTCCGGCAGCACGATGCTGCGCGCGAACGGGTCCACCTGCACCGACGCGGACGATTCCACCGTCTCGGCGATGGTCTTGAAGCCGATCCAGCGCCCGGTGTAGCGGCTCATCGCCCAGCCCAGCAAGCCCATGTCCAGGATGTCCTGCACCCCGGCCGGGTTGAGGATGGGCATCATCGCGCTGACGAATTCGTCTTCCGACCCATGCGGCAGCGTCGAGCTGCGGCAGGCATGGTCGTCGGCGGCCAGCGCCAGCACGCCGCCAAACGGCGAAGTGCCGGCAGCATTGCCGTGCTTGAACACATCGCCGCTGCGGTCCACGCCCGGGCCCTTGCCGTACCACATGCCGTACACGCCCTGCACCTTGGCGCCGGGGAGCAGGTTGGTCTGCTGGGTGCCCCACACCATGGTGGCGGCCAGGTCCTCGTTGAGGCCCGGGGTAAAGGTCACCCTGGCGGCATCCAGATGCTTGCGCGCGCGCCACAGTTCCAGATCCAGCCCGCCCAAGGGGCTGCCGCGGTAGCCGCTGATGAAGCCGGCGGTGTCCAGGCCGGCCGCGTCGTCGCGCAGGCGTTGCAGCAACGGCAGCCGCACCAGGGCCTGCACGCCGGACAGATAGATGCGCCCATCGGTGCGCGTGTATTTGTGGTCCAGCGTGTAGTCCGCATCCACCCGGCCGAGCTCCGGCGTGTTGGCAGAGTCGGGAGAAGAGAGTGCAGCGGTACTGGTCATGGCGTGCCCGGAAAGGGTGGCTGGGACCCGGTGCGTGTCATCTGAAACCAATGACCCGCCCGACGGATTCCAAAACGGCGGCGCAAAGTGTAACAGTCAGCCTTCACGCGCCCGTTCGCATGCGGATGCACAGCCGTCGCGCTGCGGGTAGGATGGGGACGGGAAGGGTCGTTTGCTGTTTCAGGGGAAAATACAGTGAAAAGGAAATACGCATGGGCCGCCTTGGTCCTGCTCGGAGGCGTGTGGTCGCTGGCGCAGGCGCAGAGCCTGCCCAAGCCCAAGGAGTTCTATTTCGACGAAGACCGCAGCACCACCAAGGCCGTGGTCGCTGTGCCGGGGCAGGGCGATGCCGTGGTCGACCGTCTGGCAGCGATGGTGCAGCGTGACGCACGCGCCGCCGAACCGCGCGCCCAGCTGGCGTCGCTGGCCTATGCCGGCGGACGGACGCAACTGGGTGACGAGCTCTACCAGGGGGCATTGGCATTGGTCTCCAATGGCAGCCAGCAATATCGCACCATCACCTGGAACTACGGCTGGGACCTGGTGCGCGCCGACAAGCCCGACAAGGCGCTGCAGCAGTGGGCCAACCTGGCCAATGGCCGCCCGGCCACGCCGGAATGGTTGCCCATCACCGCCGCACTGACGTTGTGGCGGGCCGGACGCAAGCAGGAGGCTACCGAGTGGTATGCCGCCGCCGTGCGCACCTGGCCCGATCGCTGGAGCAGCACCGCCAATTACGCCAGCCTGCTGCCGGATTGGCGCGACGCAGAGCGCACCAGCCTGGCCGAGGTCTTTGCGGCATGGCAGGCAAGCCCGCCGGCGTTTCCGTAAGCGACGCACCGCGCTGCAGGGATCGCCTGCAGCGCATGCCGTGCAGTGGTCTGCAGGTTTGCTGCAGGGTCCGTGCCCGCCGACCATCGCGGGACACGCTGCAAGGACCTCCTTGTCAGCCCTTACGCGGCAGCCATACCGCTTAAGGTCCCGCGACGGTGAGCGGGCAAGGGCCAGTCGAGTTGGTCGGTATGCAGGGCTTTCAATAAAACAGCCAGCAACCTGCCGGGTACGGTGTCCTCGCCGATTGCGGGACCGTTGGCGGCATGGATACCGCCATCGAGCCCGCAGCGATGGGTTCACTGCTTGTGCCGCGAGCGGCGAGGGCACCGCGCCCTCGACAGACTGGCTTCGGAATAGGCAAACGATGGAAGTCTCGCTGCGCAGCGACGGCGACGCGTTCTTCGTGCAGGGATTCAATGGCGCGCGCGACCGATTGTTCCGGCTTCGATCTGGTGCGCCCTAAAGGGCTTGCCCATCTGGCCGACGCGTTCCTCGCGTAAGCGCGACGCCAAGCTAGCCCTCCTCCACTCCTTCCCCCGATGCCTGGACCCGGCGCTGTGCGATTCTGTGCATCGCTCTCCAACAGACACGATCAGCCATGGCGGTGGATGCATTTGCGTTGATCCTGGCGATGCTGGGGCTTGGCCTGGTGTTCGCGCGGCTCAAGGTGCTGCCGGACAACAGCGCCGACGTGCTCAACCGCATCGTGTTGTACATCTGTCTGCCAGCCTCGGTGCTGACTTACGTGCCGCGCCTGCACCTGGACGCCTCGCTCGCCGGGGTGATCGCCACACCATGGCTGCTGACCGCGATCATCGTGCCGCTGCTGTGGGGCTGCAGCCGCGTGTTGCGCTTCGGCCGTGCCGAGTACGCCGCGCTGCTGATGTGCGTGGTGTTCACCAACTCCAGCTTCATCGGGTTTCCGATGGTGCGCGCGCTGCTGGGCGACCAGGCCCTGCCGTACGCGGTGGTGTACGACCAGTTCGGCACCTTCGTGCTGCTGTCCACCTTCGGCCTGTACGTGCTGGCGCGCTACAGCGGCGATACGCCGCCCACCGCAAAAATCATACTGACCCGTGTCCTCAAGTTCCCGCCGTTGTGGGCCCTGCTGTTCGCGCTGACGCTGATGCCCGCGCAGCCACCGGCCTGGATCGGCGCAGGCCTCAAGAGCCTGGCCGATGCGATGTTGCCGCTGGTGATGCTGGCGGTGGGCTTTTCGCTGCAGTTGCGTCTGCCCGCCGACGAACTCAAGCCACTCGCGGTGGGGCTGATCTTCAAGCTGGCGGTGATGCCGATCCTGGCGCTGCCGCTGTCCTGGGCGCTCGGCCTGCGCGGGCTGATGCTGCAGACCAACGTGCTCGAATCGGCCATGCCCACCATGATCACCGCCGCCGCGCTGGCCATCTCGCATCGGCTGGCCCCCAGGCTGGCAGCCGCCATGGTCGGCTACAGCATCCTGCTCTCGCTGCTGACCTTGCCCGCCTGGTCCTGGTTGCTGGCGCGCCTGGTGGCTTGATACGCCCGCAGCCGCATGAAATGCTGGCCTGCGGCATGGCGCCGCGCTCACACGGAAGACAAGCATATGCAGGGATATCGTCAGATCGCAGTTGCGCTGCTGTGCCTTGGCACCAGCCTGTCGGCCTCTGCGGCAACAGCGCCTGCCATGCCCGAGCCCGCCAATGCACCCGAGGTGCAGCAGTGGGCACAGCAAGTTGGCCAGGCCATGCAGGCGCGGCTGCAGACCCTGGCCGCCAGCCAACAGCCGCGTCAGCGTTATGTTGCAGGCCTGCTATGGCTCAGCGACGACGCGCAGGCTGATGCGCAGTCCGCCGCCACCGGCTACGCGCCAGCCCAGCGGGCAGTGCTGCAAGGAGCGCTGGATGCACGGCCCCGCGATCTGCTGGTCGCGCGCGTAGAGGCCAACGGCTGCCCGGCGGAGCTGCGCTGCGACCCAGCCGGCGCAGTGGTTTTTCTGGAACAGGCCGATGCCGGCAACGCCGATGCGCCGTTGCGGGCCTTCAGCGCCGCGCAGCGACGTGGCGATCGGCTCGCCGCCGAATCCGCCTGGCAGGCCGCCGCACGCGCAGACCATTTCGACAGCGGCGCCGTTGCGCTGGGGCAGGCCTTGCACGCCGCCTATGCCGGGATGCAATGGCCACAACTGCAATCGGTGCAGCTGCGCGCGCAACTGCAGGCACAAGATCTGCCGTCCACTGGTGCGGAGATGGCGATGGGCTACGTGATGGGCGCCTGGGCGGCGCACGTGATTCCGTCGCTGGCCGAGGTCACGCGCCGATGCACCCCGCCCATCGCCGCACCTGCATTGCGCGATGAGTGCATGGCCATCCTCGGCAACCTGGGCAACGACGACGCAATGCTGGTAACGGCGTTGATCGGCTCCGAGCGCATGGCAGACCTGAGCACCGGCCGCGATGCTGCGTATTGGCACGCGCGGGTACGCGAGTTGCGGTGGTTGCAGCAGCATCAACAGCGCCGCACGCCCAGTTTTGCCACGGCCGCTGCTGAGGTCGAGATCACGTTGACGCAAGGTGAAATCCCCTCATTGCGCGCGTCCTTGCAACGCAGCGGCATTGCCGCTTTGCCGCCGGCGGACTGGCATCCCGTCGCCGCAATTCGCTGAGACACAAGGTGCGCCGCAAACGTGCGCGGCTGAACCGTGCGCCGATGCTGCACTGCGATGACAAACGCACGCATCGCGTTTAACGCGTTTCGACTACTTCCTCACCTTGCCGCGGTGTACGCTGCCGGCTTGCTCCCGGAAGCGAGGCGTGCATGAAGACAGTCCTGGTGGCCGCTTCCAAAGGCGGCGTCGGCAAGACCACGATCGCCACCAACCTGGCCGCATATGCGGCCCTGCAGGGCCAGCGCACCGTGCTGGCAGATGCCGATCCGCAAGGTTCGTCCACGCGCTGGGCGCAGCGACGCGCCAGCCTCGAAAGTGCGGTGCTGCCGATCGACGCCACCAAGCGCCGCAACTGGCAGGCGGCGGTCCCCGATGGTACCGACCAGCTGATCATCGACGCGCCGGCCGGTGCGATGGCCGACGACCTGAGCGGGTTCCTGGACCACGTCGACGCCATCGTGGTGCCGGTGCTGTCCTCGGCACTGGATATCGAAGCGGTGGTGGGCTTTCTCAACACGCTGGCCAAGGTGCCGCGCGTGCACCAGCGCAAGCTCCCCGTCGGCCTGGTGCTCAATCGCGCCCGACCCTGGACCCAGACCTCGCAGCAGGCCGCCGAGATGATCGGGACTTGGCCATATCCGCTGGTGACCCAATTGCGCGACACCCAGGCCTACGTGGTCATGGCCGGGCTGGGGCGCAGCTTGTTCGATTACCGCTCGGCGCAGGTGCGCGACCATCAACAGGACTGGGAGCCGCTGTTGAAGTGGCTCAAGAAGTCCTAGAACCGGAAAGTTCCTATGCGCGAATTGATCTTGTTGCGACACGCCCATGCAGAGCCGGCCGATACCGGCCAGGCCGATTTCGACCGCCCGCTGTCCCCGCACGGCATCGCCGAGGCGGAGTCTGCCGGGCGCTGGCTGCGCGAACAGCGGCTAGTCCCCGACCGCGTGCTGTGCTCGCCGGCCCGGCGCTCCCGCGAGACGCTGGAGGCGGTGCTCGAGCTCACCGGTTACATCGAACAACGCCTGGACGAACGCATCTACGAGGCCACTCCCGGCACCCTGGCCAGCCTGGTGGACGAACACCGCGAGGCCGAGCGCCTGCTGCTGGTCGGCCACAACCCGGGCCTGGAGCGGCTGGCCGCGCTGATGCATAGCGGGCAGACCGGCGACTACCGCGGCATGCCGACCGCGTCGATCGTCTTGCTGGCCCTGCCGCTGGACGCCACCATCGAGCCGGGGATCGCCCGTTTGACCGCCTTCTGGTGGCCTTGATCTGTGTCATCGTCGCTGCGCTGGTTTGCCTGGCTCGCGCTCTGGGTCACGTTTCCCTGCCTTGCACAGCAGAAAGTGCACGCCATCGACCCGGCGCAATCGCGCTTCGGGTTCGAGATCAAAACCCGCTTCGGCATGAAGATGGAGGGGTTTTTCCCGCGCTTTCGCGGTGAGCTGGTGGAGTTGCCCGATCGGCGCATGCAGGTGCGCTTCCGGCTGGATGCTACCCAGGTGGAGATTCCGGGCAAGGACCGCTACACCAGCTGGATGCGGGGCGAGGATTTCTTCGACGTGGCGCGCTACCCCGTGGTGGAATTCGAGTCGCTGCCCTATGCCGAAGAGGTAGTCAGGGGAGGGGGCGACATCACCGGCAACCTGACCATCCGCGGAATCACCCACATCGAGACCCTGCATGTGGCACCGGCTGAATGCGCGCGGCCGGGCTATGATTGCGACGTGATCAGTCGAGGTACGGTCCTGCGTGGACGTTACGGAATGAATGCGTGGCAGATGGCCCTGGGCGACAGGGTGACGTTCATTCTGCGTGGGCGGTTGCAGGAGGCGCGGCGCCCGTGAGGTTCCTGTTGAGGGTCCTCGTGCTGGCAACCCTGTTGCTCGGCACCGGATGCGCCGGCCTGTCGCAAATAGAGCGCAACCGTGCCGCCGGCGTTGCCGCTGCGGCACGCAGCACCGTGGTGAGCTGCACCCAGGCCAATCACTGCGCCCAGCCCTCGCCGCTGCGCACCCTGGGTGGCGACGCCATCACTGCCTCCACGCCGGCCGCGCCGCGGCATTACGCCACCATCGTCGACCACGGCGAAGAATCGCTGGTGGCGCGGCTCAACCTGATTCGCAGTGCAACCCGCACTATCGACCTGCAGACCTACATCTTCGACAAGGACGACAGTGCGCGCATGATTCTGGATGCGCTGACCGATGCGGCGCAGCGTGGGGTCAAGGTCCGCATATTGATCGATCAGCTGTCGGCTATCGCCGACCTGCAGATTCTCGGTGCGCTCGCCAGCACCCACGAAAACCTGCAGCTGCGCATCTACAACCCCACCTTCGGCAAGGTCAAACCCAACTACTTCGATTACGCCGGTAGCGTGGTGTGCTGTTTCCGGCGCTTCAACCAGCGCATGCACAACAAGTTGCTGGTGGTGGACGACGTACTCGGGGTGGTCGGCGGGCGCAATTACCAGGACGACTATTACGACTGGGACAGCGAATACAACTTCCGCGACCGCGACGTGATTCTGGCCGGCCCGGAAGTACGCGCGATGGCGGCCAACTTCGATGCATTCTGGCGCGCGCGGCGCAGTGTTCCGGCCGAGCGCCTGAACGATGTGGGCAGGCTGCTGCTGGAACAGGGCGCACCGCAGATGCCGACCGCACAATTCCGCCGCCCGGATCGGGTGGCGCGGGTGGATCAGGAAGCGCGCGATCCGCAGTTCGTGCGCGATGCCTTCGTCACCCCGGCGATGTCGGTGCAGCGTGTGCTGTATGTGGCCGACCTGCCGCAAAAGCATCGTAAGGAACATGCCTCTAAAGCAGTGTCGACGGCGCCGGAGCTGGATAGCCTGATCGCCGGCGCACAGCAGGAAGTGCTGCTGCAAACGCCGTATCTGGTGTTGTCCGACGAGGCCCAGGCGATCTTCCGGGAGCTGCGCAAACGCCCGCAGCCGCCGCGCATCGTGGTGTCGACCAATAGCCTGGCGGCCACCGACAACCCCATCGTGTATGCGCTGTCGTACAAGTTCAAACGCCGCAACATGCGCGAGCTGGGCTTCAATCTGTACGAGTTCAAGCCGTTTCCGCTGGATGCGCCGGTGGATTACGCCAACCTGGTGCCGGACCCGCTCAATCCTTCCTCCGAAATCAACGAAGACAGTCGCGACAATCGCCTGATCGGCGGCAGTGCGGCCGGCAATGCGGTGCGTGGCAGCAGCGGTGCAGACACCCGCAGTACTGGCGGCAGCGTGATTCGTGGCAGCAGTGGCAGCAGTGGCAGCAGTGGCGCCGGCCGTACGCCCGGCGGCAGCGAAGTCGATCGCCGTGTGCTGCGCACCGAAACCCGGCCCTCGTTTCTGGGAACGCGTGCGGTCAACAAACCGCTGCCGGTGACCCGCGCCGGTGCGCGCATGGGGCTGCACGCCAAATCGCTGGTGGTGGATCGCCGCATCGGCGTGATCGGCACGCACAACTTCGATCCGCGCAGCGAAAACTACAACACCGAAGCGGCGGTGGTGATCGACGATCCGCGCTTTGCGCAGGCGCTGGCGGCCAGCATCGAACGCGATATGAACCCGGAAAACGCCTGGACGGTGGCTCCGCGCGAAAAGCCGCCGGTGTTGAGCGGATTGAACTACAGCGTGGGCAAGGTCTCCGAAGCCTTGCCGGTGCTTGACTTCTGGCCGTGGCGCTACGCGACCAATTACGAGTTCCAGCCCGGCCCGGGCTGCCCGTTCCCGCTTAAGCGCCAGGACCCGCAGTTCCTGCAGTGCTATGTGGCAGTGGGCGATTTCCCCGAGGTCAACGTCGGCCCCAAATGGTTGCTGGTACGCATGCTGACCGCATTCGGCGCCGGCCTGGTGCCGATTCTTTGATCGACAGCTAAGAACACCTAACAAAACGACTGTGCTCACCGCCAGGTGGGCGCGGCCTGCGCTCGGTGTGGGCACGTACCACGCGTACACTCCGGCTCTGAGCGCGCCGTCCACGCCTTGACGACTGCTCGCTACGGTTTGTTAGCCGCTCCAAGGCGGCAATGGTTCGACGGCGGCAAGCGGCGCGCGCGCTGTCGGGAGCTGGTAAAACCACCCTGGAATCTAGCGGCGCGGCCGCTCCCGCCACTCCGGGGCAAGCAGCGACACCGACGATTGCAGTAGCCTTGAATCCACCAGACAGCGGCAGGCGTTGCACCAGTCGCAATCTCGCAGATGCTGTTGCGATTCCCGATTCCCCCCAAATCCCAAATCCCAGCCCATGACCTTCCGCGCTCCCGTCGATCTTGCTGTCCTCAACGCCTCCAGCCGAAATACCCTGATCGAACATCTGGGCATCGTGTTCACCGAGGCCGGTGACGATTGGCTGCGCGCCACCATGCCGGTGGACACGCGCACCAAGCAGCCGTTTGGCCTGCTGCATGGCGGCGCCTCGGTGGTGCTGGCTGAAACCCTGGGCAGCAGTGCCGGCAATCTGTGCGTGGAGATGACCACCCAGACGTGCGTGGGGCTGGAGATCAACGCCAACCATCTGCGCGCTTCCACCGAGGGCCTGGTCACCGGTACCGCACGCGCGGTGCATGTGGGGCGCAGCACCCATGTCTGGGACATCGTCATCGAAAATCCGGCCGGCAAGCGCGTCTGCGTCTCGCGCCTGACCCTGGCCGTGGTGGCGCGCACCAGTGGCTGAGCACGCCTGGCAGCTGCATGGGTGGAACAGCGCCATCCGCTGCCGGCACTGCGCCGCGGCCGAGCTGCTGTCACAATAGTCGTGCCTTCTTCCCCCGTTACCGGTCCCGTTCGTCGAATGAGCGAGTCATCCCTGGACGCCACGCGCGACGCTGGCGGCCCGCTGCGTTGGTTCCGGTACCTGTACCGGGTGCCGCTGCTGCTGTTGCATCTGTCTGTGTTCCTGCCGATCACCATGCTGTGCGTGGTGACGCCGCCGCTGGCGCGCATCCGCACCGGCGCTGAGGACACCCTGGACGAGCTGATGATCCGCTGGTGGCAGGGCAACCTGATGCGCATTTTCGGTTTTCGTCTGCGTCGCTTCGGCACGCCGCTGTCGGGCGCCACCCTGTTCGTGGCCAACCACGTCAGCTGGGTCGACATCTCCATGCTGCACAGCCAGCGCGTGATGGGCTTTGTGGCCAAGCGCGAAATCGCCGGCTGGCCGCTGGTGGGCTGGCTGGCGGCCAAGGGCCAGACCATCTTCCATCAACGCGGCAACACCGAATCGCTGGGCGGGGTGCTGCTGGAAATGCTGCAGCGTTTGCGCAGTGGCAAGCCGGTCGGCGTGTTTCCGGAAGGGCGCACCCGCGGCGGTACTGAAGTGGGCCCGTTCCATGCGCGCATCTTCCAGGCGGCGGTGGAAGCCGGGGTGCCGGTGCAGCCGGTGGCGCTGCGCTACGGCACCCGTGGCGCTGCGCAGGCGGTGGTGGCGTTTGGCGAACGCGAAAGTTTCTTCGCCAACATCGTGCGCCTGCTCGGCGAGCCGTCGCGCCTGGCTGAAATCCATTTCCTGGAGCCGATCGGCGCGTTCGATATCGAAGGACGTCGCCGCCTGGCCGACACCTCGCGTCAACGCATCATCGCCGCGATGGAGTCCTGAGCCGGCGATGTGCGCGCTCATCCATCCTGCGGCCAGCGCTTTCGTGGCTGGCCCGATGAGCGCATGAACGCCTCCGACTTTCAGCCGCCGCGCTGGCTGCGCAATCCGCATGTGCAATCGGTGCTGGCCAGCAGCGGCTTGCGCCGGTTGCGCAGCCGCCAGTTGCTGAGCGCCAGCGGCGCGGTCACCAGCGAACATATTCTCGACGGCGGCGACGGCGTGCGGCTGCAGGGCTGGATGAGCGTACCGCCCGGCGATACGCCGGTACGTGGCACCGTGCTGTTGCTGCACGGCTGGGAAGGCAGCGCCGATTCCAACTACATGCGGCTGACCGCCGCGCGCCTGCTCGGCCTGGGCTACCAGGTATTCCGGCTGAATTTTCGCGATCACGGCGGCACCCACCATCTCAATGTGGACCTGTTCCACTCCGATCGCATCGACGAGGTGGTCAACGCGGCCGGCGATCTGTGGCGGCGCTTTCCTGCGCCGCAGCTGCTGGCGGCGGGGTATTCGCTGGGCGGCAACTTCGCGTTGCGGCTAGCGTTGCGGGCACCGGCGGCGGGCTTGCCGCTGGCGCGGGTGGCGGCGGTGTGTCCGTTGCTGGACCCGGCCGCCACCATGACCCAGCTGGAAAAAGGCCCGCAGTTCTACGACTGGTACTTCCGCCGCAAATGGCGCGAATCGCTGCTGCGCAAGCGCAAGCTGTTTCCGGACCAGCACGGCTACGACGACGCCACCCTGGCGCTGGACATGCGCGAGCTGATGGCCTGGCTGGCGGTGCAGCACACCGGCCACGGCTCGCTGGAAGCGTATTTCGACAGCTATTCGATCGCCGGCGAGCGCCTGGCCGGCCTGCAGGTGCCTTCGGACATCCTGATGGCCGAAGACGACCCGGTGATTCCGTTCGAGGACTTCGCCGGCTGGCAATTGCCGCCGCACGCGCATCTGGAAATCGCGCGCTGGGGCGGCCATTGCGGCTTTCTGGAAAACGCCCGCGGCGACGGCTTTGCCGAACGCTGGGTGGCCGAGCGGCTGGCCGCCGCTCTTTAGGGCGACTAACAAACCGTAGCGAGCAGTCGTCAGGTGGCTGCGGACGGCGCGCTCAGAACCGGCGTGTCTGCGTGGTCCATGCCGTACCGAGCGCCGGCCGCGCCGCCTGGCGGCCGCCTAGGAGTTTTGTTAGCTACTTTTAAGGAACCTCTGAATAACTTATGGCCCAGCGAGAGAGAGTTGCAATCTAGCCTAATCAAGACAAGCGCCGGCGCTTAAAATCAAGCACTTGCGCGTGATTTAGTCTGTCCAAGGGATCGATCGGAAGCCTATGAAAGAGTTGTTCAGAGCTTCCTTAAGTCATGTTGAAAAGACATCCGTCTCTCGATGCCTTGGTCGCGGTTTTATCAGCGGTTACAGGCGGTCTGTTGGCCTACTTCAGCTCGGTCAGGCTCTACGCGTCTCTGCAGACCGGCGAGATCCTGTTCCGTCCACGGCTAGGACCGGCCTCCGTTGGTCCCCAAGCTGCGATCTGGTACACGGAGCATCTGGTCCTTGGGGTGCCCTGCGTGGCCGACGGCGCAAGCGTGCTGCGCCGGATGTCGGCACGCGTCTCAACGCCCGACCTGCGCGATCAATCGCTTTGAGAACCGCAATGGTGCTGGGTGCAGGGCCTTGCACAGGCGTTGAACTTCCACTTGAACGCCGGGCAGTCACAACGCGGGCGTGGCGATAGGTCGCAGCGTCCGTCGCACACCAAGCCGCCGCAGCGCGCATCGTTACAATAGCGGTTTGTCCGGGACACGCCGCCGCCATGCAAGACGCCATTCTTCAAGCCCTGCGCCGCAATGCGGCCGACGATGCGGTGGCGCTGGCCCGCGAGTGGGCGACCACCGCGCCCGATAACGCTGCCGCGCACCGCTGGCTCGGGCTGTCCTTGCAACAGCAAGGCCAACCGGCGCTGGCGCTGGCCAGCATCGAAACCGCGCTGACGCTGACCCCGGAAGACGCCGATCTGCACCTGCTGCACGCCGGGCTGCTGCTGGCCACGCGCAATTTGTCGGCGGCCGATGCCGCGTTGTCGCGCAGTACCGCGCTGGACCCCAACCAGTTCAACGCCTATGTGATGCAGGCGCATCTGGCGGTGGGGCGCGGCGATCTGGACGACGCCGAGCGACTGAGCCGTACCGCCGCACGCCTGGCGCCAGACCACCCGCAGCTGCTGGCGGTCGATGGCGTGGTGGAGATGCGTCGCGGCCAGAGCGACCGCGCGCTGTCGCTGCTGACACGCGCCGCCGAGCAGCTGCCGGACGACCCACGGGTAATGTTCGCGCTGGGCTTTGCGTATCTGCAGAAGGAACATTTTGCGTTTGCCGAACGCGCGTTCGAGCGCGTGGTGGAGCTCAATCCACCGGGCACCGCGCTGCGCGCCTTCATCGCCCAGCTGGCCCAGCGCCAGGGCCGCCTGGACGATGCGCTGACCGCGATGCAGGGCGTGCTGGCCCAGCCCGATGGCGACATCCCGGCGATGCGCCGGCTGGCCGGCGAGATGGAATTGCAGGCCGGTCGCCCCGATCAGGCGGCTGCGCATCTGCGCCTGGCGCTGGCCCACTGGCCGGCCGACCGCCGCACCTTGCATGCCTTGCTCACCGCCTGGGAGCGTCTGGGCGCGGTGGACGATGCGCGCGACACGCTGGATGCGGCGCTGGCCACCTCCAGCAATGCGCACGATCTATGGCTGGCGCGGCTGGCGGTGGAGCCGGTCGGCGGGCCGCAGGCGCAGGCGGTGATCGAGCGCTGGCTGCTGGGCATGCCCGAGCACCTGCCGGCGCTGGAAGCGTTGATGCGCGTGCACGACATGCAGGGCCATGCCGAGGACGCGGAAATGGTGGCGCGGCAGATCGTGGCGGTGGAGCCGGGCCGCATCAGCGGCGAACAGCGCATCGTCGAAGCGCTGCTGGAGCGCGACCCGCCGGCGGCGATCGCCTGCGTCGAATCCTTGATCGAGTCGTTGCCCGCAGCGCAGCAGACCGTGCTGCGGCCGTGGCTAGGCAATGTGCAGGACCGCGCCGGCCAGCCCGACGCCGCCCTGGCCACCTGGATGCAGTTCCATCGCGAACAGGCCCAGCACCGCCTGCCGTTGCCGCCGCAGGCTGCCAAACAGCCGATGCAGTGGCCGGCGTTGGGTAGCATTCCCGACACCGTTACCGCGCGTCCGCTGTTCGTCTGGGGCACCCCGGGCTCGCATGTCGAACGCCTGATCGCGGTGATGGACGCCGCCACCCCGCTGGTGCGCGGCGACCGTTACGGCGCCACGCCGCCGTCCGATGCGTTGCAGAGCTACCGCAGCGTCGAGCAATTGGTATCCGGCGAACTGGCGCCAATGGCCTTGGTGGAAGGCTGGAAAGCGCAGCTGCTGCGCCGCGGTATCGACGATGGCAATGTCATCGACTGGCTGCTGTGGTGGGACAACACCCTGCTCACCGCGCTACGCCCGCATCTGCCGGAGGGGCGCCTGGCAATCGCGCTGCGCGACCCGCGCGACATGCTGCTGGACTGGCTCTCGGCCGGCGCATCCGCGCCGCTGGCCGTGCAGTCGCCGCAGCAGGCCACCGACTGGTTGTTGGCGGCGCTGGAACAGTTGGCCGTGCTGCACGAACGCGATCTGTACCCGCACCGGATCATCCGCCTGGATGGCATCGAAAGCGACCCGCAGGGCATTTCCACCGCGCTGGAGCAGGCGTTTGGGCTGAACTTCCCGCTGGTCGAACCGCGCGGCCCGGCACGTCTGGCGTCCGGTCGCTGGCGCAGTTATCGCGGCGTACTCGGCGCCCAGTTCGACCTGCTCACCTTGATCGCAGTGCGCTTCGGGTATCCGCAGGACTGACGCACCGCCTGCCGCTTGCATCTTGCAGCCGCAGTGCTGTCGTAGGAGCGGACCCGGCCGCGATGAGGCATTACCGATACCGGTGAAGCCCGTCGCGGCCAGGTCCGCTCCTACGGATGTCCGGATGTCGCGGTGCGCGTGGACGCGGGCGGCGGATAAAGCGAGCTACGGATAACGATGGCAGCGATCCGCGCTGTAGCGGTGACAGTGGCGGTGACATAGGTACGGCTGGTGTGGTGCTCGCCGCTGCCGCGCTGCTCGCCATGGCATCGACGGAGGATGTTGAACACTGACCAGCACACCGCCTGCCGCTTACATCTCCCAGCCGCAGTGCTGTCGTAGGAGCGGACCCGGCCGCGATGAGGCGTTACCGATACCGGTGAAGCCTGTCGCGGCCAGGTCCGCTCCTACGGATGTCGCGGTGTGCGTGGACGGCGGGCTACAGATAAAGCGGGCTATGGATAACGATGGCAGCGATCCGCGCTGTAGCGGTGACAGTAGCGCTGACACAGGTACGACTGGTGTGGTGTTCGCCGCGGCCGCGCCGCTCGCCATGGCATCGACGGAAGATCTTGAGCACTGACCAGCACACCGCCTGCCGCTTACATCTCCCAGCCGCAGTGCTGTTGTAGGAGCGGACCCGGCCGCGATGAGGCGTTACCGATACCGGTGAAGCCCATCGCGGCCAGGTCCGCTCCTACGGATGTCCGGATGTCGCAGAGCGCGTGGGCGCAGGCGGTGGATCACATGTGCGCGATCAACGATGCATGCGATCCGCGGCAGTGGAGTGACATGCGGGTGGCCGGCAGTGCTAGCCCAGGCCGCACGACTCGCTGCACGGTCAACTGTTTCGCAACGCATGCACCCAACCGCGCCACACAAGGTTCCATCGCGACCGCTTCCGCTGCCGTGCCAATCCAGGCAGGCTGAGGGCTTCGATCCACGGAGACTTTGCATGCGTCTGACCAGCAACAGCATCGAAAACGGCAAGCCCATCGCGGTGGAATTTGCCGCCGGCACACCGGACGGCTTCGCGCCCAACCGCAACCCGCACCTGGCTTGGCGCGATGTTCCGCCAGGGACGCGTTCGTTCGCGCTGCTGTGTCTGGACCCGGATGTACCGACGGTGCCGGAAACGGTGGGGCGCGAGGATGTGCAGATCCCGGTCGAGCAACCACGCGCCGATTTCGTGCATTGGGCGATGGCCGATATCCCTGCCGACGTGCACGAGATCGCGGCAGGCAGCTGCAGCGACGGCTTTGTAGCCAAGGGCAAGCAGCAGCCTGCCGGCCCGGCCGGCGCACGCCAGGGCCTGAACTCTTATACCCAATGGTTTGCCGGCAACCCCGACATGGCCGGCGACTATCTGGGCTATGACGGCCCGTATCCGCCGTTCAACGACCTGCGCCTGCACCGCTATTTCTTCCGCGTGTTCGCGCTGGATGTGGCCACGCTCAGCCTGCCCGCCACCTTCACTGCAGCCGATGTGCTGTCGGCCATCCAGGGCCACGTCCTGGCCGAAGCGGCGCTGCATGGCACCTACACGCTGAACCCGTCGCTGCGCTGAGCGCAGATCGGCACGACCGCATGGCTGCCAAGCCGTGCGGTCGTGGCGGTACCGACGATCAAGAAAGCTGCAAGCGCCGCATCCGCACGTTGTGTCCGGACGATCCGGCCGACGTGCGGCTGCTCAAGGCCCGCATGGAAGCGCGTAAAGATCGACTTCCGTCTAGCGGAACGCTCCCGGAAGAGGTGCGTAGATGCCCGTCAAGCGTAACAACAGCGCGCATTGATCTGATGCATGCGTTGACTGGCGGCTGAGCATCATCCTGGATGGAAGGGAAGCCGATCCGCCCACACACGCGTGGTACGCGCGGATGTGCTCAGCCCGTAGGTTCTTTGCGGCGAGCCGGGGTGCCGGCGACCTGGTCTTGATGCCGTGCGACGCAGAAGCCAAAAAGCGAATCCGGCATGGCGTCTGCACCAGGCGACGATGACCGGGCCGCTGCTGTGACGGCACCCAGCTGGCCAAACCTCACTTGCGTTGCAGTGCAGAGCGCGTCAACGCTGCCGATGCGCCAATCGCATCACCAATCGGGCAACGCTCGACGATTTCCGATTTCCGATTTCCGATTTCCGATTTCCGATTTCCGATTTCCGATTCCCAATTCCCAATTCCCAATTCCCAATTCCCAATTCCCAGGGCTAGCCGCTCGCCTCAATCATCTGATCCAGCACATACACCGGCGCACCGTCCGTCCCGGCCGCAGCCGGATAGCGAGTGACGCGCAGCAGGGTGCGGATGCCGGCTTCGTGTTCGAAGCCTTCGATCCTGCCGTCGAAGGTTTGCCAGGACGCGGTCGCAGGCTGTCCATCGGCGCGCTCGCGCAGCTGCAGGCAGGCGCGCGACGGGTCGGAGGCGCATGGCACCGTATCGGCCGCCACTTCGATCAACAGCGTCTGCCCGGGCCCGCCGTAGCGGGTATCTGCCGTGGGCGCGCCGGCGAACAACAGGCGGGTGCCGTCGCTGCGGGTCAGGGTCAGCCGCGGTGCGGCTTGCGCCGTGTCCAGCGCCACCGCAAAACGGCCGGACAACAGCTCGCTGGCAGCGCGTTCCTGCGTCATCTTTTGCGGCTGCGCGCACAGACGTTTGCTCGATACCACCCGGCCGATCTGCAGCTGCGCCGCGGCCACGCTGTAAGTAGCTCCCAGCGCGTTGCAGGTCTGGCTGACCTGGATGCGTTGATCGCCGAAATCCAGCTGCAACGGCGCGCTACCGGCCACGAACAGGCTGCGCAGTGCGGTGCCGTGCGCATCGCTGGCCTGCTGCAGTTGCCAGTGTTGTGCCTGCAGGGCGGCCCGTAACGGCGCGTTGTCGCTGACGGGGGTTGTCGCTGCGGTCGAAGCCGCAGTCGCGCCCGATCCGGAGCCGTCGGCACCGGGCACAGCGGGGCTCGCGCCCGAGCCGCAGGCCGTCACGCCTGCCGCCAGCAGGGCTGGGGCAAAGAACACGGCACGCATCGGCGGCTCCCGGTGGTCAAGGCCTCAGTGATACCGCCAGCGTGCGGCCAGGGCAATGACCGGCGTCACTGCCCGGCAACGTGCCGCCGATGCGCGTCTGCACAAACGCGCCATCGGTTGCCTTGGCGAGTGATCGCCGCCAGCCGCCGACAGGGCGGCTTGGACGGGGCGCCAGCGACAACTGCTGCCGCCCGCCGGTGGCAGGCCGGTAACAATCGGCGACGGGCAGGGCCTGCGCGCTTGGCGGCTCAGGCCGCGGCCGGCAACCACAACAGCAGGGCCGCGCCGAGCACGATGCGGTACACCGCAAACACCGTGAAGCGATGCTTCTTGATGTAGCCCAGCAGCCACTTCACCACCACAAAACCGGTGATGGTCGCTGCCACGAAGGCCACTGCCACGTCGGTCCAGTTCTCGCTGCCGAACCCGCCTTCCTTGTACATCTCCAGCAGCGCGTAACCGCTGGCCGCGAACATGGTCGGAATGCCGACCATGAACACGAAATCCGCTGCCGCCGAGCGCTTGCTCAGGCCCAGCAACATGGCCAGGAAGATCGCCGAGGCCGAGCGCGAGGTGCCGGGGAACACGCCGGCCACCACCTGCGCCAGGCCCACGGCAATGGCGACTTTCCAGGTCACCACGTCGCGCTCCGGCAACTTGCCGGCAAAGTGCTCGGCCACCAGCATCCACAGGCCGCCGATCAGCAGCGCCCAGGCCACCGGATGCACGGTTTCCGGCAACTGCCAACCGGCCTTGCGCACGATCAACCCGACCACAGCAGTGACCATGAAGGCCACGCCGATCTTGAGCACATAGTCGCGGTTGGCACGCTCGCCCAGCCCGGTGGCCAGGCTCCACAGCTTCTGCCGCAACGCCAGGCAGATGGCCAGGATCGCGCCGGCCTGGATGACGATATTGAAGAAGTCAGAACGGCGTCCGAGCCATTGTTCGGCGATCAACAGGTGGCCGGTGCTGGAGATCGGCAGAAATTCGGTCAAGCCTTCGAGAATGCCCAAGAGCAGGGCGGAAATCAGATCGGACATCGGACGAGAGGGGAGGATTGGGGGAGGCGTCAGGATAGTGCATTGCGACATGCACCATATCGGTGCACCATCAATGCAGATAGCACCAATAAGGTGCTATCGCGTGTGTAGCGGTCTCAAGTGAGGCAAGCAAAATCAACGACTTGTGAACATCGACGATTTGGCATGGTCCCTGCTGTAGTACCGCCCACGATCCACTTCACTCCAATCCGAGGTTTCTTCCGATGTCCGTGGAAAACGTTGAAAAGCTGATCAAGGACAACAAGGTCGAGTTCGTCGACCTGCGCTTCGTCGATATGCGTGGTGTACAGCAGCACATCACCTTTCCGGCCAACATCATCGAGCCGGCGTTGTTCGAAGAAGGCAAGATGTTCGATGGCAGCTCGATCGCGGGTTGGAAGGGCATCAACGAGTCGGACATGGTGTTGCTGCCCGACGCCGGCACCGCGTATCTGGATCCGTTCTTCGCCGATCCGACCATCGTACTGACCTGCGACATCCTCGATCCGGCCACCATGCAGAGCTATGAGCGCGACCCGCGCGGCATCGCAAAGCGCGCCGAGGCCTACCTGAAGTCTTCCGGCACCGCCGACCAGGCCTTCTTCGGCCCGGAGCCGGAATTCTTCATCTTCGATTCGGTCCGCTTCGCCAACGACATGGGCCACACCTTCTTCCAGGTGGGTTCCGAAGAGGCCGCCTGGAACACCGGTGCCAAGTACGACGGCGGTAACAGCGGCTATCGTCCGGGCGTGAAGGGTGGCTACTTCCCGGTGCCGCCGACCGATACGCTGCACGACCTGCGTGCGGAAATGATCAAGACGCTGGAACAGGTCGGCATCGAAACCGAAGTGCACCACCACGAAGTGGCCACCGCCGGCCAGTGCGAGATCGGCACCAAGTTCAGCTCGCTGGTGCAGAAGGCCGACGAACTGCTGACGATGAAGTACATCATCAAGAACGTCGCCTACCGCAACGGCAAGACCGCCACCTTCATGCCCAAGCCGATCGTCGGCGACAACGGCTCCGGCATGCACGTGCACCAGTCGCTGACCAAGGGCGGCACCAACCTGTTCGCCGGCGACGGCTACGGCGGCCTGTCGCAGATGGCGCTGTGGTACATCGGCGGCATCTTCAAGCACGCCCGTGCGATCAATGCATTCGCCAACTCCGGCACCAACAGCTACAAGCGTCTCGTGCCGGGTTACGAAGCGCCGGTGATGCTGGCCTATTCGGCGCGGAACCGCTCGGCCTCGTGCCGCATTCCGTGGGTCACCAATCCGAAGGCGCGCCGCATCGAAATGCGCTTCCCCGATCCGTTGCAGTCCGGCTACCTGACCTTCACCGCGCTGATGATGGCCGGCCTGGACGGCATCAAGAACCAGATCGACCCGGGCGCTCCGAGCGACAAGGATCTGTACGACCTGCCGCCGGAAGAAGAGAAGTTGATCCCGCAGGTGTGCTCCAGCCTGGATCAGGCACTGGAAGCGCTGGACAAGGATCGCGAGTTCCTCAAGGCCGGTGGCGTGATGAGCGACGACTTCATCGACGGCTACATCGCGTTGAAGATGCAGGAAGTCACCAAGTTCCGTGCGGCAACGCATCCGCTGGAATACCAGCTGTACTACGGCAACTGAGTTCCACCGCGGTGATGGCGGAGGCCCCCCCTCCCACCTCCGCCATCGCCGCACATGTTCGATGGCTCCCTGGCACCGCCACGGAGTCGAGGGGTACGAGAGAGCACACAGTTCGCGGCGCGCGGGCCTGACCTCTCCCACGAGGCGGATGCATGGCATCCGTCGGGGTCTGCGCGATCCGCGAACGATTGGATGCCGGGGTTGGCATCCAGGTGACTGACACCGCCGGGCGGCGCAATGCCGGCCGGTTCCTTCCACCTTTCGGGGTATGCGCATGAAATTGATCACCGCCATCATCCGGCCGTTCAAGCTCGACGAGGTCCGCGAGGCCCTGTCCGCCGCTGGCGTGTCGGGTATCACCGTCACCGAGGTCAAGGGCTTCGGGCGTCAGAAAGGCCACACCGAGCTGTATCGCGGGGCCGAGTACGTCGTGGACTTTTTGCCCAAGATCAAGATCGAGACGGTGGTGACCGACGATCGGTTGGACGCTGTGGTCGAGGCGATCCAGAACGCGGCCGGCACCGGCAAGATCGGCGACGGCAAGATCTTTGTGACTGCGATCGAGCAAGTGGTGCGGATCCGCACCGGCGAAATCGGCGCCGATGCGCTCTGAGTCCCCCACCTCTGGAGGTCGTATGAAGACAGCTCTTTTTGCCGGGTGGAAAGCCCGGTTCTACAGCGTGTGCATGCTGATGCTGTTCAGCGCGCTGGTGGTGGGCGGCATGGGCAGCGCCCAGGCGCAATCCACCCCGCAGGTCACCCCGTTGCCGACCGAACCGGTCACCACCGAACCGCTGCCGTCTGCGCAGCCGGCCGCCGCGCCGGCCGCTGCCGCCGAAGTCGCGCCGGTGGTCGACAAGGGCGACGTCGCCTGGATGCTGACCTCCACGCTGCTGGTGTTGCTGATGGTGGTGCCGGGCCTGGCGTTGTTCTACGGCGGCATGGTGCGCGCCAAGAACGTGTTGTCGGTGCTGATCCAGGTCGCAACGGTGTTCTCGCTGCTGACCATCCTGTGGGTGCTCTACGGCTACAGCCTGGCGTTTTCCGGCGAAGGCCCGTGGATCGGCAATCTGGACAAGGCGCTGCTCAAGGGCGTGACCATCGAGAGCCTGTCGGCCACCTTCACCAAGGGTGTGAGCCTGCCGGAATACGTGTTTATCGGGTTCCAGGCGACCTTTGCCGGCATCACCGGCGCGCTGATCGTCGGCGCCTTTGCCGAACGCGCCAAGTTCGCCGCGGTGCTGCTGTTCTCGGTGATCTGGTTCACCTTCGGCTATCTGCCGCTGGCGCACATGGTCTGGGCGACCGGTGGCTATCTGTTCGGGCTGGGCGCGCTGGATTTTGCCGGCGGCACCGTGGTGCACATCAATGCCGGTATCGCTGGTCTGGTGGGTGCCTACTTCGTCGGCAAGCGGGCCGGGTTGGGGCGTGAGGCGATCAAGCCGCACAACGTGACCCTGACCTTCGTCGGCGCCTCGCTGCTGTGGGTGGGCTGGTTCGGCTTCAATGCCGGCTCCAACCTGGAAGCCAATGCCGGTGCGGCGCTGGCCTTCCTCAACACCTTGCTGGCAACCGCGGCCGCCATCCTGGGCTGGTCGCTGACCGAGAAGATCATCAAGGGCAAGTCGTCCGCCCTGGGTGTGGCCTCGGGCATGGTCGCCGGTCTGGTCGGCATCACCCCGGCCTGCGGCACCGTGGGTCCGTTCGGCGCCATCGTGATCGGCCTGGCGGCTGGCGTGCTGTGCGTGTGGGGCGTCACCGGTCTGAAGCGCCTGCTGGGTGCCGACGACAGCCTGGACGTGTTCGGCGTGCATGGCCTGGGCGGCATCATCGGCGCGATCCTGACCGGCGTGTTCTCGGCGGCCTCGCTGGGCGGCCAGAAGGGCGGCGATTACGACATGCTGCATCAGGTCGGTATCCAGGCCCTGGGCGTGGGCATCACCGTGGTGTGGATCGGCGTGGTGTCGGTGGTCGGATTCCTGGTCGCCAAGCTGGTCTTCGGCCTGCGTGTCACCGAAGAAGCCGAGCGCGAGGGGCTGGACATCACCTCGCACGGCGAAGCCGCATACGAGTCCTGAGCATGCACACCCGCGGCGAGATCTCCGCGGGTGGCGCAACGACCCGGCCGGCGCTGCCCGCGCCGGGTCGGTTTCTACCGCGGCCGCTGCCGGCGCGGATCCATTGCCGAGGTGCCTGCATGACCAGCCTCACGCCCGTCACTGTCGGCGCGGATGCGCGCCGGGTCGGTGCATTCCACTGCCACCCGGCCTCAGATGCTTCGATGCAGGCTGCGTTCGGCGCGCCATTCGCGCACGCCGATGCTGTTTGCACTAAATTGGTGCAATGCGGATGACGACCTCCACACCGTCGCTCGACAGCCTGGGCACCCCGGTGGCCTGGGCCGACCGCGACGGCCGCGTGCTGGGGGTCAACCCGGCATTCGCGCGCTGGCTCGGCGTCAGCGCGCGGCGGCTGGTCGACCAGCCGCTGGCTGCACTGGAAGTGCAGGGCGACGCACTCGCGCGCTTCCTGCTCAACGACGAACGCGACGTGCTGCGCCTGCATCGGCTGGCGCTAGGCCTGCCCAACGACGCGCCACGCTTTGCCGAAGGCTGGCTGTCGCGGCTGGACGACGGCGGCTGGCTGTTGGAAACGCACCCGGTCGACGAATTCCCCGCGCTGGACCCCACCCACGCGCTGCCCAATGCCTTGAGCGCCGCGCTCAAGGGCCTGGCGCACGAACTGCGTAACCCATTGGCCGGTTTGAAGGGCGCCGCGCAATTGCTGGCGCGCCGCTCGGCCGGCCGCGATGAAGACGAGCGCGAGCTGATCGAGCTGATCGGCACCGAAATCGAACGCCTCAACACCTTGCTCGAACGCCTGCTCTCGCCGTCGCCGCTGCGTCCGCACGAGGGCCTCAACATCCACGTGGTGCTCGAACGCGTGCTGCGCCTGGCCGAGGCCGAGGGCGGCTGGTCGGTGCAGGTGCAGCGCGATTACGACCCCAGCATTCCCGACATCCTGGGCGATGTGGATCGGCTCACCCAGGCGGTCTGGAATCTGGTCCGTAACGCGTTTCAGGCGGGCGCCACCCGCGTCACCCTGCGCACCCGCGTCGAGCACGGCCAGCGCATCCGCGACCGCGTGCACGCGATGTCGCTGCGGCTGGAAATCATCGACGACGGCGGTGGCGTGCCGGAAGAGTTGGCCGAGCACCTGTTCCTGCCGCTGGTCAGCGGCCGCGCCGAGGGCAGCGGGCTGGGACTGGCGCTGGCCCAGCAGGTCTCGCGCGAGCACCACGGCACCCTGACCTACCGCTCGCGTCCGGGCCATACCGTTTTCACACTGCTGCTGCCCGAGCTGGTCGGCGATCACGACAAGGAGCATCTGCATGGCTGAGGCCGCCGCCGCATCCCACCACATCTGGGTGGTCGACGACGACCGTTCGGTCCGCTTCGTGCTGTCCACGGCCTTGCGCGATGCCGGTTACGCGGTGGATGGCTTCGACAGCGCCGCCGCGGCGTTGCAGGCGCTGTCGATGCGGCCCATGCCGGACCTGCTATTCACCGACGTGCGCATGCCCGGCGAAGACGGCCTGAGCCTGCTCGACAAGCTCAAATCCAAGCACCCGCAGCTGCCGGTGATCGTGATGTCGGCCTATACCGATGTCGCCAGCACCGCCGGCGCCTTTCGCGGTGGTGCGCACGAATTCCTGTCCAAGCCGTTCGATCTGGACGATGCGGTGGCGCTGGCCGCTCGCGCGCTGCCCGACGCCGATGCCGGTGTCGACAAGATCATTGGCGCCCCGCTGGCCGAAGGCTCCGCCGCGCTGATCGGCGACACCCCGGCGATGCAGGCTTTGTTCCGCGCGATCGGACGGCTGGCACAAGCGCCGCTGTCGGTGCTGATCAACGGCGAAACCGGCACCGGCAAGGAGTTGGTGGCGCGCGCGCTGCACAACGAATCGCCGCGCGCACGCAAACCCTTCGTCGCACTCAACACCGCCGCCATTCCTGCCGAGTTGCTGGAAAGCGAGTTGTTCGGCCACGAAACCGGCGCCTTCACCGGCGCCACCAAACGGCACATCGGCCGCTTCGAACAAGCCGATGGCGGCACCTTGTTTCTGGACGAAATCGGCGACATGCCGCTGCCGTTGCAGACGCGCCTGCTGCGCGTGCTGGCAGAGAACGAATTCTTTCGCGTCGGTGGGCGCGAGTTGATCCGTGTCGATGTACGCGTGATCGCCGCCACTCACCAGGATCTGGAAGCGTTGGTCGAACAAGGCCGCTTCCGTGCCGATTTGCTGCACCGCCTGGATGTGGTACGCCTGCAGCTGCCACCGCTGCGCGAGCGTCGCGGCGACATCGCGCAACTGGCGGAAAATTTCCTGGCCATGGCCGGGCGCAAGCTCGACATGCTGCCCAAGCGGCTATCGTCGGCCGCACTGGAAGACCTGCGCCAATACGACTGGCCCGGCAACGTACGCGAACTGGAAAACGTCTGCTGGCGCCTGGCCGCCCTGGCCACCGCCGACATCATCGATGTGGTCGACGTGGACGCAGCGCTGGCGCGCGGCCGCCAGCGCACCGGCCGTAGCAGCGTCGGGCAATGGGACGACTTGCTGTCCAGCTGGGCCGCGCAACGCCTCAGCGAAGGCGCCCAGGGCGTACACGCCGAAGCGCGCGAACGCCTGGACAAGACCCTGCTCGAAGCCGCCCTGCAACTCACCCAGGGCCGTCGCGCCGAAGCTGCCGCACGCCTCGGCCTGGGCCGCAACACCGTCACCCGCAAACTCGGCCCGGGCCGCAAGCGCCGCTGAGCGGTCCGGCGGCTAGCCCAGGCGGGGTCGGGATCGTGCTTGGGTGGTTGCGTGGGCGTTTTTGCGCTTACGTGAGCGCAATTGCACCGGTCACTCGGCGGCAAGCGCTGCCCCCATCCGCCCTTCGGGCACCTTCCCCCGCACGCGGGAGAAGGCAGGCAGGTGATCGCTGCGGTAAAGCCCTGCCGATCACTGCGATGAAATGCCTCGATCACTGCGGCGAACCCTGCCGATCGCTGCGATGAAGCCCCTCTCCCGCCTGCGTGGTGAGGAGGTACGGCTTGCGCGCTGCGCGCGTGCCTTGGAGCACCCGCGCCGCAAGCGCGGGCCGGGGCGCGGAGCTGGGGGTGGGGTGAGGGCACCCAAGCCGATAAAAGTGCAGCCGCCTGCGTCGCTCCTTTGAATCAGCTCGCGCACGAAACGCGTGAATCACCTAGTGCACGCAACGAGCACGCAACGAGATTGACCAGCATCACCACACATTGAGCACCCTCACTGCACGTGTTTCACCATCCACACGACACGCATCCCCCTGGCCATCGATGAACCCGTGGTAGCCCCTGATCGGCCTACGCCATCGTCGAAGCCGCGCAAGGCTCCCCGCACCGCATCCCGCACCGCGGGCACGCAAACGACCCGACCATCCACACCAACCCCGTAAACTCCTGCGCTGCCCCAGACGCATTTCATGACACGTGAACATGCGCCCGCATAGGTTTCCAGCCTGACCAGGAGAACAGCTCGATGCGTTATCGGTCGTCCACGATCGTTGCCCTTACCGCTCTGGCGCTAGCCGCCTGCAGCAGCACGCCGCCACCTCCCCCGCCACCGCCGCCAGCGGCGCGCGTGGTGCCTGCGCGTCCGGTGCAGCAGGCCGAAGCCGCGCTGGCTTCGGCATCGGGCAGCCTGGTCAGCGGCCGGGTCGTGCTGGTGCCGGCGCTGCAGGGCATCCGCATCACCGGCACGGTCGGTGGCCTGCGCCCAGGTGGCGTGGCCGGTTTCCATGTGCACGAACGCGGCGATTGCAGCGCGGCCGATGCCAGTAGTGCGGGCGCGCATTTCAATCCGACCGGCGCCTCGCACGGCCGCGCCGGAAGCGGCGGCCATCACCTGGGCGATATGGACAACCTGCGTGCCGACGCCGAGGGCGTCGCGCATCTGGACATGATCCTGGCCGGCATCAGCCTGGGCGATGGCGCGCCCAGCGATGTGATCGGCAAGGCGCTGATCGTGCACGCCGATGCCGACGACTATCGCAGCCAGCCCAGCGGCAATGCGGGTGCACGCCTGGCCTGCGGCGTCATTCGCGTCACTCAATGGCGCACACCCCCTTCGCAGCCCTGAGTTGGGGCATCAATGGCCGCAGCTGCGGTCTCTACAGGAGCTTTCCCATGCGCATTCTTCCCACAACCCTGTTCCTGGCGACCGCCCTGGTGTTGACCGCGTGCAAGCGCGACGAGCCCGCACCGGCCGAGCCCACACCCGCACCGACGGCCAGCACCCCGGCCGACGCGGCGCACAGTGGCGAGCATGCCGCCGCCATGGTGACCGGGGCGGCCGCCACCACCACGGCCACCGCCGAGCTCAAGCCGACCAAGGGCAATGACGTCAAAGGCACGGTGACCTTCAAGACCGTCGATGGCGTGCTGCGCGTGACCGGCCAACTCAGTGGGCTCACGCCCAACACCGAACACGGCTTCCATATCCACGAAAAGGGCGACTGCAGCGCCCCGGACGGCAGCAGCGCCGGCGGCCATTTCAACCCGGCCCAGTCCGATCACGGCAACGTCAGTGCCGACCCGCATCACGGCGGCGACATGCCCAACATCAAGTCCGACGCGCAGGGCAATGCCAGCATCGACGGCCCGGTTTCCAGCAACGTCAACCTGGGCAAGGCCGATCAGTTCGACATCGCAGGTCACGCGGTGATCGTGCACGCCGATGCCGATGACTACAAAACCCAGCCCACCGGCAACGCCGGCGGCCGTCTGGCCTGCGGCGTGATCACCACCGACAACGCGCAGGCTGCAACCAAGTAAGCGCATGGACGCGGCGGCATTCGATGGCCGTCGCGTCTTTTGTCTTGTAATGCACAACCGCCGCGGTAAGCAGCTGTGTGTCAGGCTTCGGCGCGTTGTTCCGCCGGACATAATGGCCTGTTGGCAACGCGAACGCGGCATCCCGCTCATGGTCTTGCAGACGCTGATGCTGCTACGGCGCGGCAACGTTGCTCAGCGGAGCGTGCATGGTTGGACCGTGCATCGATAGAGCGGTAAATACTGCAGTTGACGCATCAGTGCGCCAACTGCTGCGCTGCCGAGCGTGTGCACGCATACGCGCTCTGAGCAGCCAATCCGTAGCAAGCAATCTTCAGCTGGGTAGATGGCGCAGTGGTAACCAGTGCGGATGAATCGTAAGCGGATCCGAGCACGAGCGGTACGTGTTGCGGTGAGTGGCTTTGCCAACCGCGCTCAGTAATCTGGCCGAAGGCCAGGCGTCGCCACCCAGCAAGTGCGCATCGGTATCGCGGAAGTGAATACGTTCCCGCCACCGGCAACTGCGTGCAGCCTTCGATCAGCGCGCCGCACGCCTGCAAAGGCGCTTCCTAACCGGTCAGTGCATCGCTAGCGATCGCCAGTGCATAGCGCGCGCGTCCGCTACTGTTGTGCGGTGGAATCGTCCCGCCGGGTCATGTAGCCGTGTTCGAGGTACTTCCCTGCAAGAATCAGGAGCAACACTTGCCCCGGCGCAATCGCGTACGCCGGCATGCGCGCATCGGCTGCAGGCCAAGTACACGCGCATGAAACGCGCAGGCACGCTCCAGGTCTGCCGCATACACGCCGGTGTCCAAGACGCCCTGCAATGCAGGCGCGGTGGACACCGACATCGCTTATGCAGATAAGGCCTGGCGCGGGTCCTGGCCCGGCTCCACATGCACGTACAGCACCGGCAACCCGTGCGCTTCCAGTACGGCAGCCATCTGCCGCTGGCGCGAGAGGAATTGCTCGTAGACGCCGCGCAGGCGCTCGCAATTCTCGCGGTCGTGCGTGTAGTAATCGCACCAGCCGGCCGGGTCGAACAATGCAATGCGCACTTCGCCATCGACATAGCGCAACACCGGCTCGGGCGATTGCTGCAGCCATTCTTCGCTGTCGGGGGCGAGCAGGGCGGCTTCGATCAGCGGCCACAGCGGTGCCAGGCCCTGGTTGTCGTACTGCATCGAAATCATTGCCGCCAGATCGTGCGCGGTGAGATAGCGGGCGTGCTCGATGCGCGCGCCGAAGCTTTCCTGCGCCAGCAGCGCGGTGTCGGCCTGGGCCATGCCCTGGGCCAGCAGCACTTCTTCCATCGCATCGGCCACGCTCGCCACGATGTCAGGGTCGCCGGACAGCAGGAACGGCAGGACGCGCAGGCCGCCACCGGTCAACTGGGCATCGGCCTGGAACGGCAAGGGAATCTCGCCCTGCGCATCGGCACCGAAGGCCAGCACCCGCGGGCCCTGGTCGCGGCCCGGCGCGCGGGCATGCAGTTCCTCCAGCCGGCGATGCAGCGGCCAGCCCGGCCGCAGCACTTCGGCGGGGTCGAAATGCGCCATCGCCACGCTCAACTCCAGCGCGCGGATCTCCGGGATCCATTGCGCCAGGTCGCGGCCAATGCGTTCGGCCAGCATGCCGGCCTGCTCGGGCGCCAGGGCGCCGCGCTCGGGGGCGGTGCCGCCCGTCAATTCCAGCGCCATCACACCCATGGCGGTCACGCCGTGTTCGGTCTTGCTCATGATTCGCGGTTGGCCCATCACGGGGTCGAAGCTACACTGCGGCCATTATGCCTGCCGGCCCTGTGCAGGCCATGTCCCCGAGTCCTCCATGCCAGGTCAACCGATGCCCGCAGCCCGTCCCGTCGCCATTCTGGGCGGCGTTCGTATCCCGTTCTGTCGTCAGAACACCGCTTATGCGGACGTGGGCAACCTGGGCATGTCGGTGCGCACGCTGGGCGCGCTGGTCGAGCGCTTCGGCCTGCATGGCCAGCAATTGGGCGAAGTGGCGATGGGGGCGGTGATCAAGCACTCCTCGGACTGGAACCTGGCCCGCGAGGCTGCGCTGTCGTCGGGTCTGTCGCCGCTGACGCCGGGCATCACCTTGCAGCGCGCCTGCGGCACCAGCCTGGATTCGGTGATCACCATCGCCAACAAGATCGCGTTGGGGCAGATCGATTCGGGCATCGGTGGCGGCTCGGACACCACCTCCGAAGTGCCGATCGTCTATGGCAAGAAGTTGCGCGCGCGCCTGATGGCCGCCAACCGCGCCAAGGCCACCGGCGACAAACTCAAGGCGTTGCTGCGCGGCTTCAAGTTGAGCGAACTCAAGCCGGACTTCCCCGGCGTGGCCGAGCCGCGCACCGGCAAGAGCATGGGCGCCCACTGCGAGGACATGGCCAAGGAGTGGAACATCTCGCGCGATTCGCAGGACGAATGGGCAGTGGCCTCGCACCACAAGCTGGCGGCTGCGTATGAGCGCGGCTTCTTCGATTCGCTGATCGCCCCGTTCCGTGGGGTCTCGCGCGACAACATCCTGCGCGCCGACACCTCGCTGGAAAAGCTGGCGACCTTGCGCCCGGCGTTCGACAAGACCTCCGGCCGTGGCACCTTGACTGCCGCCAATTCCACTCCGCTGACCGATGGCGCCGCCGCAGTGCTGCTGTCCAGCGAGGCCTGGGCGCTGGCGCACGGCCACACGCCGATGGCGTATCTGCGCGATGCGCAGGTGGCGGCAGTGGATTTCGTGCATGGCGAAGGCCTGCTGATGGCGCCGACCATCGCGGTACCGCAGATGCTGGCGCGTCAGGGTCTGACCCTGCAGGACTTCGACATCTACGAAATCCACGAAGCCTTTGCCGCGCAGGTGCTGTGCACGCTGCGCGCGTGGGAGAGCGAGGATTACTGCCGCACGCGTCTGGGGCTGGACGCACCGCTGGGCCGCATCGACCCGGACAAGATCAACCCGCTGGGTTCGTCGCTGGCCACCGGCCACCCGTTCGCCGCCACCGGCGCGCGCGTGGTGGCCACCGCCGCCAAGCAACTGGAAGAACGCGGCGGCGGCCGCGCGCTGATTTCGATCTGCACCGCCGGCGGCATGGGCGTGGTGGCGATCGTCGAGCGTTGACGCTGCTGCGCAGCGTGGGATTTGGCATTCGCGATTAGGGATTGGCAACATCAGGAGCGGAATCCTGTTTTTGCGAATCTCTAATCCCCAATCCCCAATCCCAGATCCTCAACCAGCAAGGACGCATGGATGTCGAATGACGCGTTGCGCGAGCCGCCCAGTCTGTCTCTGCCGCCGGTGAACGGCGATGTGTGGCGCGAGGGCGATGTGCTGGTGTGTACGGCGGGCGCCAATCTGCCGCCACGGTGCGTCAAGTGCAATGCGCCTGCCGACATGCCGACATGCCGACATGCCGCCACGTCGCTACATCTTTCATTGGCACCACCCGGTGATCTACGCCGCGCTGCTGCTGGGCGTGTTGCCGTACGTGATCCTGGCCATTGCGCTACGCAAACGCAGCGCGCATGTGCTCACCCTGTGCGCGCAACACGAGCGCCGCCGCGCCCGTTTCGTCGCGGTGGCGATGGCATCGGTGTTGACGTTGCTGGTGTGCGGGCTGTCGCTCGATAGCCAGTTCCGCTGGGTGATCGGTGCCGGCGTGATGGCGGCGATGCTGTTGATCGGCCGCCTGGGCTCGCGCGTGTTGTCGCCGACGCAGGTCGACCATGCGCAGGCACGGTATCTGGGTGCCTGCGATGCATTTCTGAGCGATTTGCCGCCACCGCCACAGGCATCGCGCCAGCGTTGATGCAACGCGGCGCACCTGTGGTGTGCGCCGCTGCAAGGTCGAACAACCGCAGCGATTACAGAATGCGATCGTCCGGTGCGAGTGGGTCGGCCGCAGGCGCCGGACTTGCCGACACGATCGGCCCGCGCAGCGACTGTTGCGGCATGCCTTCATGCACCGGCTCGCCGCGTGCGGCGCGCAATGCATTGGCGTAGCAATGCTGCGCAGAGAGCAGGTCGCCGGCGGCAGCAAATCCATGGCCCAACTCTTCCCAGGCCTCGCTGCCGGCGCCATTGGCAAGCGCGCGGTGCAGGAACTCTTCGGCCTGCGACCACTGCTGCTGATGGCGTGCCAGCCGCGCCAGCGTCAACAGCAGGCCCGGGCTGTCCGGATACTGGGTCAGCCAGCGCTGCGCACTGGCCCGACGCGAATCGTATTTTTCCAGCGGCAACACGCCGTACAGGCGCACCAGCGATTCGTCCCATTGCGTATCCAGCGCCTGTTCCAGGCTGTGCACGGCGGCATCGTCCCAATGCAGTACCGCGGCACGTTGCGCGTATGCACCGACCACGGCCGGGTAGGTGCGCAGCGGCTTGGGCAGCGCCTCCCAGCGCTCGGCCAGCGCATTGGCATCGCCGGCCTGCAACAGGGTCTGTTCGGCCAGTGTGGCCTCCAGCGCGCTGTAAGCCTCCGGTGCCAGCACCGCTTGCTGACGCAAGGCACCGAGCTGGCCGTAGGCTTCATCGGCACGGCCGATCTGGGTCAGCGCATGCGTGCGCAGCAACAGGCCGCGTGCCGGCAGCGGTTGGGCATTGGCAGCATCGAGCGCATTGATCGCCTCGACCGGCCGTTGCCGCGCCAGATGTCGCTCACCCTGCAACAGCGCGTACGCGGTGGGATCGCGCTCGGCCAACTGCTGGGCGAGCGCAGTGGCCGATGCCTCGTCGCCGCGTGCATCGGCCACGCGCACCGCGCTGGCGAGCGCAATGCCGCTGACCTCGTCGTCTTCGCTGGCAGTGACCAGCAGGCGCTCGGCGCGTTGCCACTGGCCGTGGTCGGCGGCGCGCAGGCCTTCGATCAGGCGCGCGCGGCCCTTCTTGCGGCGGTACTTGCCCCACACGCGGAACGGCAGGCTGATGAGCGTCCACAGCAACCAGATCACCAGCAGCGCGATGATCAGGATCAGCACCGCCTGCGGCATTGCGGCGCGGTAGTCGTTGCCACCCACGCTCACCACCACGTTACCCAGGTCGTAGCTGTTCTGATGCGACAACCACTGCGCACCGAGCACGCCCAGTGCCACGGCAACCAACAGGATCAAGACGGTACGCAACACTTTCATTGGGTGGATCTCCCTTCACGCATGGCCTGCAGTTGCAGCAGGGTGGTGCCCAGTTCCGGCAGTCGCGGACGCAGTGGCGCTTGTTGCAGCGTGCGCAGGTGCGCACGCATCTGACGGCGTTGCGGCGAGTCTGGCCACAACCGGGTGGTCCAGGTCTCCACGCGGCGTAGCGATTGTGCAAACCCTTGCGGATCGCCACGTTCTGCAGCGGCGCGGGCGAGGCTGATTTCGATCTGCAAGGCATCGCTGGCGGCGTTGCGGTCGCCGGCGGTCAGCAAGGCGTCGCCACGGCTGGGGCGAATATCCACCAGCGGTGCGAGCACTTTTTGCCACCACGGCCGCGCCGCTTCGGTGGTTTGTGCGGAGTGTTCCGGCAGGCGCTGCAGATCGATGGCCAACTGATCGAGCGCCTGCGCCGCCTGGGCCTGCGGGCCGGCGCCGAGGCGGTCCAGCGCATCGCGCTCCTGCACCAGTGCCTGGCGCAGATTGAGATAGCCCGGATCGTCGATCCCGTTGAGTGCGCCGTTGGCCAGCGCGTAGGCGCGACGGGCGCCATCGGCGTCGCCGGCAATGCTCAGCCGCTGCTGTCCGAGCCGCAGCAACAGTTCCACTTCATCCAGCCGCAGCGCCTGTGCGCCATGCCGGTTCGGGTCGGCAAGCTTTTGCACGGTGTCTTCGAGCAGGGCGCTGCGCTGGCTCAGGCCCAGCATTTCATCGCGCAGCACACGATTGGTGGCGGCCGCATCCTGCAGGCGCTCATTGGCCAGGCGTTGATCGCGGCGCAGTGTTTCCAGCAATTGCTGGGTGCCGTCCCAGCGTTGCTGCTGCGCCTGCGCTGCCTGCAATTGCGCGTCGTGATAGCTCTGCCACGCACGCCAGCCGAGAAACAGCGCCACGCCCACGGCGGCAATGGCCAGCACAAGCAGCAGCCAGGCCCAGGGAAACCGTCGCGTGGTGGCGGGCATTTCGGTCATTCGGACATCCTCGGGCGGTCACGACCGGCGCAGGCGCCGCAGTCATCTGGCACAGCATGGCGTGCGCCGGCAGAGCGCCGCAAGCTGTGCTTGAGTTCGCAGTTCAGCAAGGTCGCGATGGTGTCACGATCGCTGCAGCGGCAGCGACCAGTTGCTCCGGCAATGGACCTGCCGCGCGGACGACGTGGCAGAAGCCCGACGCTTGCGCGGCGTCGCACAGACGCTCGCTGGAGGCGACCAGCGGGCGTTGCCGCACCGCCTCGCTCAGCGCGGCGGGCAACTGCTGCAGCACGAGCGTCAGCGCCTCGGCACTGCTCATGGCCAATACGCTGCGCGGCAGTGCGTCGGTCAAGGCGTGCAGTGCCGACGGGCGCAAGCGCAGCGGCACGCGTTGATACACATCCGCACGCAGGATGCGCGCACCGCGGTGTTCCAGCGCAGGCGCCAACATGCCGCGTCCACCCGGCGCGGTGATCAGGCCGACGCTCTGCAACGGCGCTGCGAACAGCGGCAAGGCGAGCAGGCCTTCGCTGTCCATGCGTGCGGGGCGCACAACCGCGTCGATGCCACAGGCGTGCAGCGCACGCGCGGTGCCTTCGCCCACGCTGACCCACTGCGCCTGCACCGGCCGCTGCAAGGGCCGCAGCTGATGCGCGGCGCGCACGGCTGCCGGGCTGGTGAACACCGCGATGGGCGCCTCCAGCGCGCGCTGCAAGGCGGCGCGCGCCTGCGCGGTGTCGTTGGTCTGCAGGCGCCACGGCGACAGGGCAAGCAGCCGCCCGCCATGCCGTGCCACCGCCCGCCGCAATGGCGCGTGCTCCCCGCTGGGACGCAGCGAGAGCAGGGTCCAGGGATCGGCGAGCGGGGGAGGGCGGGTCATCTGGCGATTATGCGAGAGCCATGCCGTCTCGGGGTGGTGCGCGTGCTGCGTTGGCGCGCACGACGATGCAGAGCGGCCAGCGAACACGGCGCGAGCCGCTGCCAGGGGGATGGGCAGTGCACAGAAACCTTATCGGACGATTGGGGCGTGCCGATTCCGGGCACCAGCCGCACCCGTGTGGTGGTCGTGAGCGGTCGTTTTCGTCGTTCCTCCTCCTCGCGCCTTGCCTGGCCACGCGTGCCCGCTCGGCGGGATACCTGCGTTTGTGCGGCCACAACCTCGTACTCGGGGGTGAGCCAATCAGCGCCTCCGCTCACGATCCGCCACGACAATCGAGCTGGAGTGGCACCGTGATCAAGTCATACCTCATCAACATGCAGCGCAGCGGCGATCGCCTGCAGGCCATGGCGGCGCGGTTTCAGGCGTTGGGGATCCCGTTCGAGCGCCTCCCCGCCATCGACGGCGCCACCCTCACGCCGGAGCAGATCGCCGACTTCGTGCGTGAGCGCCCGCTGGAAAACTCCGGCGATGCGTTCAGCACCGGCCCGCGCAAATGGACCGCGTCCAACATCGGCTGCTTCCTGAGCCATCAGGCGGCCTGGCGTATCGCCGCCGAGTCCGACGCTGCGTACACCGCCATCTTCGAAGACGACATGCACTTGTCCGATGCGCTGCCAGCGCTGTTGCGTAGCACCGACTGGCTCCCGTCGGGCAGCAGCATCGTGCGCCTGGAGCCGTCCTACAACCGGATCAAGCTCGATGCCAAGGTCGCCGACATTGCCGGGCGCCAGTTGCGGCTGGTGCGCCCATCGACCTACCAGCATTGCTGGCCGGTGTGCGCCGGTGCGCTGATCATCAGCCGCGAGGCGGCGCGACTGCTGCTGGCCGCCGACGCACGCTGGCACACCATGGCCGATATCTTTTTGTTCGGTTGGAACGAATCGCCGGTGGCGCAGCAGCTGTCCACCTATCAGCTGTCGCCGGCCGCCTGTATCCAGGACAAGTTCTTCCACGCAGCACCGGAGCAGATCGTGTTCACCAGCACCATCGATGCGCCGCTGACGCGCGCGCAAAAGCAACGCAGCGCGCACTGGAAGGCCAAGGCGACGACGCTGCTGCGCGTGGCGCAGGGCTATCGCAAGGTCGTGTTCGCGCCGTAAAACGGCGATCGACACCGTGGCGCCATGGGCTGATCGCAAGTCTCGCACTTGTGCGCGCGCACGCCGCAATTGCATGCACAGTCCACAGCGCCTGATGCCGACGTGCTTACCGGGTCGTTGAAGCAAAACCTAAGGCGTGCAACAGCCCGATGCTGCACGCGTTCACCATGCGGTACCGCATGTCATCCACATGCACAAGACGCTCGCCGGACATTGCGGCATGATGCCGCCCTTCGCCGTCTGCCAGCCTTTCCAATGACTCCTTCGTGCACGCTCGTCTCCGCCCTGCAGTCGCTGCAGCAGCAGTTCATCGCCATGCCGCCGGTGTTGTCGATGGGCATTGCCGTGGATGGCTTGCACGATGGGGCGCTGCGCCTGCGCGCGCCGTTGCAGGCCAACGTCAACGACAAGGCCAATGCGTTCGGCGGCAGCCTGGCCTCGTTGATGACGCTGGCCAGCTGGGGGTGGCTGACGCTGCAACTGCAATTGGCCGGCCACGAAGCCGACGTGTATGTCGCCGACAGCCAGCTGCGCTATGTCGCGCCGGTGTACGAAGACCTGGTGGCCGATGCCGAGCCCGCCGAATTGGGCGGCTGGGACGCCTTTCTGGCGACCTTCCGTCAGCGCGGCAAGGCGCGCATCGGCATGCGCGCGCAGATCGCGCTGGGGTCGGGCGCAGCGGCGGCCACGTTGAGCGGGCGCTTCGTGGCGTTTCCAAAACGGTAGGATGCGGGCTGGATCAAGGGGGAATACGTATGCGTGCACTGATGGGAGCAGTCGTCCTGCTGGGGCTGGCGATGCTGAGCGGGGTGGCCACTGCCGGCAGTCGCGCCCAGGGGCGCGCGCTGGAAACCACCCAGGCTGCCTATACGGCGGCGGTGCGCTGGAGCGATTTCGATGCCGCGCAGGGGTTTGTCGAACCGACCTACGCCCAGGCCCATCCGCTCAGCGACCTGGAACGCTCACGCTATGAGCAGGTGCAGATTTCCGGCTACCGCGAGTTGCGCGTGGGCGAAGAGCCCAATGGCGACCTGCGCCGTGAGGTCGAGCTGCGCGTGATCAACCGCAATACCCAGGCCGAACGGCTGGTGCGCAGCATTGAGATCTGGCACTGGAATCCCGAACAAAAGCGCTGGTGGCTGGCCAGCGGCCTGCCCGATCTGTGGAAGGGTCAGTAGCCCGGCTGCTGCCTCGCTGGCCGTCGCGCGCGCCAGCTGTGCGACAATTCCCGCCCGCTCGACTGACCCTGACCCCGTGAATTTCGAAGAGCTGCAGGCCTTTGTCGGCCGCAACCCCATGTTGTCGCTGGCCCTGGTGGGCCTGACCATCGCCCTGATCGTCACCGAGGTTGCGCGCCTGTTCCGCGGGTATCGCGCACTCAAGCCGGCCGAGCTGACCCGTTTGATCAACAGCGAAGATGCGCTGGTGATCGACCTGTCGCCCACCGCCGATTTCGAAAAGGGCCATATCGCCGGCAGCCGTAACGTGGCCCTGGCCAAGTTCGACCCGGCCAGCAAGCTGCTTGCCAACGCCAAGGCATCGCCGGTGGTGGTGGTCTGCCGTAGCGGCAACACCTCTGCAGGTGCGGCCAAGACGCTGAAGAAAGCCGGCTTCGAGAAGGTGTACTGGCTCGAAGGTGGCGTCGCTGCCTGGCAAATGGCCGAATTACCACTGATCAAGGGCCGCTGATCCGCCTTGTGCGGCAGCTCGCAAGCCCCCATTGCTTGCGTGAGATACTCGCGTTTTCACGTCTGCATCACTCAACGCTGCATCCACCGAACCGCTTTTGGAGTTAGGAATGTCCGACGAAATCCTCAACGGCGCCGCTGCGCCGGCCGACGCCGCTGCTGGCCCCGCTTTCACCATCGAAAAGATTTACGTCAAGGACGTTTCTTTCGAATCGCCGAACGCGCCGGCCGTCTTCAATGACGCCAACCAGCCCGAGCTGCAGCTGAACCTCAATCAGAAGGTCCAGCGCCTCAACGACAACGCCTTCGAAGTCGTGCTGGCCGTGACCCTGACCTGCACCGCCGGCGGCAAGACCGCCTACGTGGCCGAAGTACAGCAGGCCGGCGTGTTTGGCCTGGTCGGCCTGGAGCCGCAGGCGATCGACGTGCTGCTGGGCACGCAGTGCCCGAACATCCTGTTCCCGTACGTGCGCACCCTGGTCAGCGATCTGATCCAGGCCGGCGGCTTCCCGCCGTTCTACCTGCAGCCGATCAACTTCGAAGCCCTGTATGCAGAAACCCTGCGTCAGCGGTCGCAGGGCGAAGGCACCTCGCTGGCCGATTCCGAGCCGGCTGGCAACGCCTAAGCACTGTCTGCGCCGATGAGCGATTCGACCCACAAGATCGCCGTTCTCGGCGCCGGTTCCTGGGGCACGGCCCTGGCCGCGCTTCTCGCCAGACACGGTCACTCGACCGTGCTCTGGGGACGCGATGCGGCGATGGTGGATGCCATCGACCGCACCCACGAGAACGTGCGTTATCTGCCGGGCATTCCGTTGCCGGAGACGTTGCGTGCCACCACCGACCTGCAGGCCGCCATGGCCGATGCAAGCTGGATTCTGGTCGTGGTGCCCTCGCATGCATTCACCGAAACGATTCGCTTGATCGCTCCGTTGCGTCCGGCCAACGCCGGCGTGGCATGGGCGACCAAGGGCTTTGAACCCGGTTCCGGGCGCTTTCTGCATGAAGTGGCGCGCGATCTGCTCGGTCCCAGCGTTGCGCTGGCCGTGGTGACCGGGCCGTCCTTCGCCAAGGAAGTCACGCTCGGCTTGCCTACTGCCGTCACCGTGCACGGCGACGATGCGGCGTTTGCCCAAGTCGTGGCCGATGCGATGCACGGCCCCACCTTCCGCGCCTACACCGGCGATGACATGGTGGGCGCCGAGCTGGGTGGCGCAATGAAAAACGTGCTGGCCGTGGCCACAGGTGTGGCAGACGGCATGCAGCTTGGCCTCAACGCGCGTGCGGGTCTGATCACGCGCGGCTTGAACGAGATGTTGCGCCTGGCTGCAGTGATCGGTGCGCGCCCGGAAACGTTGATGGGGTTGGCCGGGTTGGGCGATCTGGTGCTCACCTGCACCGGCGATCTGTCGCGCAACCGCCGGCTGGGGTTGGCGCTGGGGCGCGGGCAAAGCTTGAACGATGCGATCCGCGAGATCGGCCAGGTGGTCGAGTCGGTGCAGACTGCCGACGAAGTCATGCGCCAGGCCGAACAGCACGGTATCGAGTTGCCGATCTCCAATGCCGTACGCGCAGTGCTGCATGGCGAAATCACACCGGAAGCGGCGTTGAAGGAACTGCTGGCGCGCGAGCGCAAGCCCGAGTATCCGCAGGCCTTGTTCACCTGATCGGGCAGCAATGCGTATCGCGTGATGCAACGAAGACAACAAAAAGCCCGGCACTGCCGGGCTTTTTGTTGGTGCATATCCGACGCATCACCGCTTCGCGGCAACTCAAGTGCGAGGTGACTCCGGTGCTTCGTCCAGAAGCGCTGCGTGCGCACGTGTGCGAAACAACCACGCGACGCTGCGTCGCCATCGACCAATCGCGCAAAAGAAAGAAGCCCGGTCGGGGGACCGGGCTTCCAATGCAACGCGGGAGAGAGAGTCGCGTTGCAGTCAAACGAGCGGCTTACCAGCTGAAGCGCGGGCCGACCGACCATTCCTTGTTGCCGTCGCCATCCATACGGATGTCGCCGTTGATGCCCCAGTTCTGGTTCAACTTCACCTGGGCGCCAAGGCGGCCGTAGAAGTTGTCGCCGATGTCGATGCCGCGCTTCTTGGAGAAGTCTTCGTAGCCAGCCAGGGCATAGACTTCGAAGTGCTCGCCGAACGCGTTACGCAGACCGGCTTCTACGCTGTAGCCGTCGAAGCTGATGTTCGGGCTGTCCAGGTCCAGCTTGCGGTAAGCAACGCGGGCAACGAAATCGGTGCTGGTGGCGATCTCATGGTTGTAGCCGACACCGACGCCCCACTGCTGGAAGTCGGAGTTGGAGCTTTCGAACACGCTGTCGTTGTCGTCAGCGTTCTGCTTGCTGTAATCGCCGAACACGTGGAAATTCGGAGCAACGGCGTAAGAAGCCTTCAGGCCCCAACCATCTGCATCGCGACCTTCGGTCGGAGTGCGCACGTAGTCGCCTTCGACGAAATTGTAGGAGAGGTTTTCAGCAGCGGAGGCCGCAAACGGCAGGGCTGCGAGGAGGCCGAGGGCCAGCAGTGAAGTCTTCATGATCAATACCTGTACTTATGGTTTGGGCCGGCGCTGAGGCGAATGCCGTTCGCTGCCGAGATGTAAATTCTCCGTTATTCGATGGAACGCGACATGAATTTTGGACTGAGCAGTGAATGAATCATCGCGCCAGATTCAGCTGCGCTTTCTTGTGGTCCTCAACGGATGCGCGTAGCGCACGTGTAAAGCGTGACGCGGCATTCACTGCGCACCTGCAATGTGAGACGTGTGTGCACAAACATTTAAATCATCTGGTTTTTCAGTACTTTTCATGCACGAGCACATTGCACTGACATCGCCGCTGGGAGCATTGCAGGCCTGTTGACTAGTAGCGGAGCTTCATCGTGGCGAAGAAGAAGACGGTGGCGCGGTTTCTGGCCGAGACGCTGCAGAGCGCGGGTGTGGAGCGGATCTGGGGCGTGACCGGCGACAGCCTCAATGGCTTGACCGATGCATTGCGCGAGATGCAGACCATCGAGTGGATGCATGTGCGCCACGAAGAAGTCGCCGCGTTTGCCGCAGGCGCCGAGGCCGCGGTGACCGGCACGCTGGCGGTGTGCGCCGGGAGTTGCGGGCCGGGCAATCTGCACTTGATCAACGGCTTGTTCGACTGCCATCGCAGCCGGCAACCGGTGCTGGCGATTGCCGCGCATATTCCATCGTCCGAGATCGGCCTGAGTTATTTCCAGGAAACCCACCCGCAGGAGCTGTTCCGCGAGTGCAGCCACTTTGTGGAGCTGGTGACCAATCCGGCGCAGCTGCCGGAAGTGCTGCATCGTGCGATGCGCACGGCCATCCTGCAGCAAGGCGTGGCGGTGGTGGTGATTCCCGGCGATATCGCGTTGCTGGAGGTGGACAAGCATCTTTCGAGCGCATGGCCTGCCCTGCGCGCGCCGCGCGTACTGCCTGCGGCCGACGATGTGCAGCAGTTGGCCGAGCTATTGCAGCAGAGCAAGGCGGTCACCTTGTTGTGCGGCAGCGGGTGCGCAGGCGCACACGATGCGGTGGTGGCGCTGGCAGAGAGGCTGGGCGCGCCGATCGTGCACGCGCTACGCGGCAAGGAATATGTGGAATGGGAGAACCCGTTCGATGTCGGTATGACCGGTTTGATCGGCTTCAGTTCCGGTTATCACGCAATGCTCAACTGCGACACCTTGATCATGTTGGGTACGGATTTCCCGTATCGGCAGTTCTATCCGAAGGACGCCACCATCGTGCAGGTGGACCGCGACCCGGGTGCATTGGGACGGCGCACGCCGCTGCAGCTGGGCATTGCGGCGGATGTGGGCGAAACCATCGCGGCCTTGCTGCCGCAGTTGCAGCGTCGCGAAGACCGCCGCTTCCTAGAAAAATCGCTGGAGCACTATCGCAAGGCGCGCGAAGGGCTTGATGACCTGGCAGTGCCGGCCGATCCTGGTGAGCCGTTGCATCCGCAGTTCGTAACCCGGCTGATCAGCCAGATTGCCGATCAGGATGCGGTGTTCACTTGCGATGTCGGCACGCCCACGGTGTGGGCGGCGCGTTATCTGCGCATGAACGGCAAGCGCCGTTTGCTGGGGTCGTTCAACCATGGCTCGATGGCCAATGCGATGCCGCAGGCACTGGGTGCGCAGGCGGCGTTCCCCGGGCGGCAGGTGATTGCGCTATCCGGCGATGGCGGCTTTGCGATGTTGATGGGCGATTTCATCTCGTTGGCGCAGTTGAACCTGCCAGTGAAGATCGTGGTGTTCAACAATGCCTCGCTGGGCTTTGTGGCGATGGAAATGAAGGCTGCCGGTTATCTGGATACCGGTACCGAGCTGCGCAACCCGGATTTTGCCGCGATGAGCAATGCGATGGGCATCCTGGGCATCCGCGTGGACGAATCGTCGCAGCTGGAGCGTGCGTTGCGGCAGGCCTTTGCGCATTCCGGTCCGGCGCTGGTGGATGTGCGCATCGCCACGCAGGAACTGGCGGTACCGCCGGCGATCAAGCTCGAACAGGCCAAGGGCATGGGCCTGTACCTGCTCAAGGCGGTGATGAGCGGGCGGGGCGATGAGGTGATCGAGCTGGTCAAGACCAACCTGCGCTAACGCGGCCAGTTCTATCATCGGCCGACCTTGCCCGGATCGCTTGCATGCCACGTTCGCTACTGCGGCAATTGTTGCTGATCTGGATGGTGATCGTGGCCGCCTGCCTGGGCGTGGCCACGATGTTGTATGGCCTGTATCGCCAGACCGAAGGTGTGCGGCTGGAAGACGCGCGGCAACAGTTGAGCGGGCAGTGCATGCGCATCGTGCAGCGCTATGCCGGCGCAAGCGAGGCCGCGCGCAGCGGCGACAACGGCGCCGGCTTGGCCGCGGTGGTGGTGCAATTGGTGCTGGCCGATGCGCCCGGCGTGGAAGGCGGCGTGTGGAATATGGACAAGGGCTTCATCGCCTATGCCTACCCCACCTATGACGGCAGCGATCACAAGACCGATATCCCGGCAGCCGAGTGGACAACCATCGTGGGCACTGCACGGCAAAGCGCGCAGGGACGCAAGCCCGTGCAGTTCCGCCGCGATGGCAGTCGCGAGGTGCTGCTGATCAGCGCCTGCCCGTTGGCGGCCGGCACAGCCGCGTGGACCATGTCGCGGGTACCGGCGAGCAGTTCGGATGCGTGGCGGCCGCTGGTGGTCGGCATGGTGTTGATCTTTGCGATGGTCGCGGTGTCTGCGATTGCGCTGGGCGTGGTGGTGCGGCGCTGGAGTCAGCGTCTGCAGAAGATTCAACACGCACTGGCGGCCGATACCGAGATACCGCAGATTCCGCACACGGGTGCGCCCGAACTCGATCGGCTCGGCGCTGCGGTCACCCGCTACGCGCAGCGCACTGCGCAGGCGCTGGCGCAGACACGCAAGCTGGCCGACGAGCTATCGCGGCACGAGCGGCTTGCCGCGCTCGGGCGCATGACTGCAACGGTGGCGCATGAAATCCGCAACCCCATCGCCACCATGCGGCTTGCGGTGGAAAACGAGATCGCACGACGCGATGTCACCCCCGACGACGCCGCGCATGGTGCGCTGATGCTGGCGCAGATCCGGCGTCTGGATGGCGTGGTCGAAAGCCTGCTCGGCATGGTGCAGCCGATCCGCCTTCATCTCGAGACAGTGGTGGTGCAGGACTGGTTGAAGGAGCTGCTGGATCCCTCACTGTTGCCGCACGCGGCGCATCAACTGCAGCTGCAGGTGCCGGATGCACCGCTGCAGTGGTCACTGGATCCGCAGCAACTTGGGCGCGCATTGCACAATCTGCTGCGCAATGCGTTGCAGCACGCCGACCCAGGCACGCAGATTGTGATGTGTGCGGAGCAGCGCGAAGGCATGTTGCATTTGCAAGTTAGCAATCGCGGTGCGCCCGTGCCCGAGCCGATTGCGGCGCAGCTGTTCGAACCGTTCGTCAGCGGCCGCAGCGACGGCAATGGGCTGGGGCTGGCACTGGTGCGCGAGATCGCGCGCGCGCACGGCGGCCAGGCGCACTACACCCATGCCGACGGCATGACGCATTTCAATGTGGAGCTGCCATGGCGCGCATCCTGATCATCGACGACGACGCAGCGTTTCTCGCCACCTTGCAGGCGACGCTGCGCTCGCTCGGGCACAGCGTGATTGCCGCAAGCGACGGCGCGCAGGGGCTGGCGCAGTTGCGCGAAGGCGGTGTCGATCTGGCGTTTGTGGATTTCCGTATGCCGGGCATGGACGGGATCGAAGTGTTGCGCGCGCGGGCGGGCGATGCGCAGGCGGCCCAGGTGCCGCTGGTGATGCTCACCGCCCATGTGTCCAGCGGCAACACCATCGAGGCGATGACGCTGGGTGCGTTCGATCATCTGGTCAAACCGGTGGGGCGTGCCGATATCGTCGATGTGGTGGAACGTGCGTTGCTGAGCCGCGCCGATGCTGCAGCCGACGAGCCGCCGATCCCGCTGCCCGAAGAAGACGATGCGCTGGTCGGTCACAGCCCGGCGATGCGCACCGTGCACAAGCGCATCGGGTTGGCGGCCGCATCGGACTTGCCGGTGCTGATCACCGGCGAGACCGGCACCGGCAAGGAGTTGGCCGCACGTGCACTGCATCGCGCCAGTGCGCGTGCGAATGCGGCGTTTGTCGCGGTCAATTGCGCGGCCATTCCGTTGGAGTTGATGGAGAGCGAGTTGTTCGGTCATCGCAAGGGCGCCTTTTCCGGTGCGACCAGCGACCGCATCGGCCTGATCCGCGAGGCCGATGGCGGCACCTTGTTTATGGATGAAATCGGCGACATGCCGTTGCCGATGCAGGCCAAGCTGCTGCGCTTCCTGCAGGAAGGCGAAGTGACGCCGCTGGGCGGCCGCGGTGCCCAGAAGGTGGATGTGCGCGTGCTGGCGGCCACCCATCGCGATCTGGCCGCGTGGGTGGCCGCCGGGCAGTTCCGCAGCGACCTGCGCTACCGCTTGAACGTGGTGCCGATCGAGCTGCCGCCGCTGCGCGAGCGTGGTCAGGACATCGTGCTGCTGGCCGACTACTTTCTGCGCACAGGGCAGGGCAGTGCACGCACGCTGTCGCCGGCCGCGCAGGCTCGCGTGCTGGCTTACCCGTGGCCGGGCAATGTGCGCGAGCTGCGAAATGTCATGCAGCGTAGCCAGGTGCTGGTGCGCGGGCACAGCATCGAGGCGGACGATCTGGACGAGGCGCTCGGCGACCTCGCGCCGCCGCAGGCGCCGCCGCCGGCTCCGGAAATGCAGCTCCCAGAAGCGGTGGCGCGGCTGGAGAAACAGATGATCCAGGATGCGCTAGTGCACAGCGGCGGCAATCGTGCCGAGGCCGCACGCCGGCTCGGCATTCATCGGCAGCTGCTGTACCGCAAGCTCGACGACTACGGCTTGCAGTAGGCGCGCGGGCTGGCGCCTGCAAGGCTGTGCGGACGGGCGACGAACCGGTGCTGATCGAGTGGTCCGCCCGCCCGGCCCGATTGCCGGCAGGACGTTGCAAACAGAGGCATCCCGCCGCCAGGGCATGGACAGGTGGCCATGGGCCAGCGCTAGCATTTGCAGCCGTGCAGCCGTGCAGCCGTGCAGCCGTGCAGCCGTGCAGCCGTGCAGCCAGCTACAGACACAGACACAGACGCAGCCTGCAATCGTGAACGCCGGCCTCCGATGCTGCCCAAACACGGGAAACCGCTGCGCACGTGTCTGAAAAACGGACAACGCTGGATGAAGTGCAGACATCTTAGGTGCCCTGTTCCAGGCCATCCGCCTTGAAAAACAAGGCTTTCAGAGTTGGCACGATGTCTGCGTTGTACCCATAGCGAGCGGCATTCCTGCCGCATTGGAGACATCACATGCTTCGTCAGACCGCACTTGCTGTTGCATTGGCCTGTAGCGTGGCTACCGCGGCGGCGCAGGTTCCGCCGCCGCCTGCCGCGCCGGTCGCACCGCGTCCGCCGGTGGGCACGCCGCCCCCACCGCCGCCCCCACCGCCGCCCATGCCGCCGGCGCCGCCCGCACCGGTGGCTGCTACGCCGGTGCAGGTCAGCGGCACCGTCGAGCGTTTCATGCTTAATCCCAACGGCGACGTGGACGGGCTGTGGTTGCGCGACGGCACCCAGGTGGCGTTTGCACCGCATCTGTCAGATGACCTGCAGGCGGCCGTGCGCCGCGGCGATGCGGTGAGCGTGCAGGGCTATCGCCTGGGCGACTTGCCGGTACTGCGTGCCAGCAGCATCCGCTCCACGCGCAGCAAGCGCGAGGTGGTGGACCGCCCGCCGTTGGCCGGCGACATGCCGCCGCCGCCCGCGCCTGCCGCACTGACGCCGTTAACAGCGGACGGACGCATCGAGCGCCTGGTCTACGGCCCGGGCGGCGAAACCAACGGCGCGTTGCTGAGCGACGGCACCGTGGTGCGGATGCCGCCGCATCTGGCATTGCAGTTGCGCGACCTGCTGCGTACTGGAGCACCGCTGAGCGTGCGCGGGTTCGGTGTCGCCACCGCGGCCGGGCGCGCGATCGAAGCCACCGCAGTGGGTCGCGACCGCGCGTCGCAGCGTGCGTTGTTCGTTCCTCCGCGCCCTGATGGCCCGCTGCCGCCGCCACCGCCGCCCGCACCACCTGGGCCGCCCGTGCCGCCAGCGGCCCCACCGACACCACGCTGAAGCAAGCCGCCGCTGCGAACGCGACGGCGGCGCCCACCCAGACGTTCGTTTACGCGCTTCCGCCATGCCACCCGCGTGGCGCGGGCGCGGCTTGCCGGCGTTGGCCGGTCCTACCTAGTTGGAGTCCACAATGCATTGGGTCGATCCTGATTTCCTGCCTGAAACCCGCGGCACCCTGGCGCGTTTTCTGCTCAATCCCAAGGCCGATATCGACGGCCTGCTGTTGACCGACGGCACCGAAGTACACACGCCGCCGCACCTGTCGGCGGCCTTGCTCAAGGCGCTCAAGCCCGGCAGCGCATTGACCGTGCGCGGCCTCAAGCCACGCGATGTAGACATGCTGGTGGCCCTGGCGATCGACCCGGACGGCGGCAAGCGCATCCTCGACGAGGGCCCGCATGGGCCGCATGCCAAGCCCAAGCCCAAACCGCCGGCCGGCAAGCCGCCCAAGCCGCAGCTCACCCAGCACGCCGGCACCATCGCGCGGCTGCTGCATGGCCCACACGGGCAGGTGCATGGCGTGCTGTTTGACGACGAAGTGACGGTGCGGTTTCCGCCGCATGCCGGCGTCGACTTCGCCAAGCAGCTGGTGGTCGGCAAGCCGTTGGTGGTCGAAGGCGACACCAAGGCCACGCCGCATGGCGTGTTGATCCACGCGCATGCGCTGGGCAGCAAGGCCGCTGCGTTGAAGCAGATCGACCATCCGCCGCATGGCCCGGGCGCGCACAAGCCCAAGCCCAAGCCCAAGCACTAGGCGCCGCAATGTGCCCGCTGCGCTGCAATGAGACAGGCGTCATCGGCGTTGCCCTGCAGGCAGGCCGTGCAGGGCAACACGCAGCAGGGCGATGCGCATGAGCACGTCGACCCGACCGCGTGGCACGCGCGCGCTGGAAGCGCTGCATTTCAGCGTGGCCGATGTCCAGGACGGGCTGGGGCCGTTTTTGAGCGTGTTTTTGCAGTCCAAGGGCTGGTCGGTGGGCGCGATCGGCACGGTGATGAGCGTGGGCGGCATTGCCGGCATGCTCGCCACCACGCCGGCTGGCGCATTGGTCGATGCCACCCGGCGCAAGCGCGCCGTGGTGGTGGTCGGCTGTCTGGCGATCCTGCTCGCCACCGCGTTGATCTGGCTGCGCCCAACCGCTTCCGGCGTGGTCGCTGCGCAGATCGCATCGGCGCTGGCGGCGGCCGGCATCGGCCCGGCGCTGACCGGCATCACGTTGGGCCTGGTGCGTGCGCGCGGGTTCGATCATCAGCTGGCGCGCAACCAGGTCGCCAATCACGCCGGCAACATGCTGGCCGCGGTGCTGGCCGGCTGGTTGGGATGGCGCTACGGGTTTGGCGCGATCTTCGCGCTCACAGCGGTGTTCGGCGTGTTGGCGCTGACGGCCGTGCTGTCGATTCCGGCAACCGCCATCGACCATCGCGCTGCACGCGGCCTGGGGCATGCCGATGGCGCAGACGCATTGAGCGCCTGGCGGGTGTTGCTGACCTGCCGGCCGCTTGCATTGCTGGCGGTCACGCTGGGGCTGTTTCATCTGGGCAACGCGGCGATGCTGCCGTTGTATGGCATGGCGATCGTGGCTGCGCATGCCGGCGACCCGAGCGCGCTGACCGCCACCACGATTGTGGTCGCCCAAGCCACGATGGTGGTGGTTGCGTTGCTGGCGATGCGCTGGATCCGCGTGCACGGACATTGGTGGGTGCTGCTGCTGGCCTTCATGGCCTTGCCGCTGCGCGCGCTGGTGGCGGCCTCGGTGATTCACGGCTGGGGCGTATTTCCGGTGCAGATCCTCGATGGGCTCGGCGCCGGTCTGCAAAGCGTGGTGGTGCCGGCATTGGTGGCGCGCTTGCTGCATGGCACCGGGCGGGTCAACGTCGGCCAGGGCGCGGTGATGACGGTGCAGGGGATTGGCGCGGCGCTCAGCCCGGCGTTTGGCGGCTGGCTCGCGCACGCCTTTGGCTACCGCATCGCGTTTTTGAGCCTGGGCGCAATCGCCTTGCTGGCAGTGGCGTTATGGGCTGGATGCCGCAGCCTGTTGCAGGCAGCGACCAGCGTGCAGACCGCGTCGTAGTGGCTGCGCAGGTGCGTGCAAGAAAGCGCGTGTGTATTGATTCCATCGTTAGCGGTGCGTGGTGCATTGCGCGGTGTTGTCGAGGATCGCAAGCCTGGATGTAAAGACTGAAGACCTGCAGCGCGCATGCACACAACACGGCAATCACCATCGCGCTGTAAGGCGTGGGCAGTGCCGGGTGTCTGGGGGTCGACCAGTCCTGTCGAACACCTGCGGCAAGTGATCGGTAGACGCCTGGGCATCTCGCTCAGGAACCGAGCGTGCAGTCGTCCATGCCGATTGCTGATTGCCGATAGCGGGCGCGCAGTGCTTGCTGTTGGTGCTGCGTCGAGGCTACTGACCGCCAGCGAAGTTCCACTGCCGCCAGGCTTCGAACACCATCACCGCAACAGTGTTGGACAGATTGAGGCTGCGATTGTCCGGCCGCATCGGCAGACGCAGACGATGCTGCAGCGGGATCGACTCCAGTACGTCGGCCGGCAGGCCGCGGGTTTCCGGGCCGAACAAAAACGCATCGCCGTCGGCAAACTGCGGTGTGTCGTAACGCACCGTGCTGCGCGTACTCAGGGCAAACACACGCGTGGGCGCGATGGCAGCCAAGGCAGTTGGCAGGTCGGCGTGCACTTGCAGGGTCGCGTATTCGTGATAGTCCAGGCCCGCGCGCTTGAGCTGCTTGTCGCTGAGGTCGAAGCCGAGCGGCTCGATCAGGTGCAGGCGCGCGCCGGTATTGGCGCACAAGCGAATCACATTGCCCGTGTTGGGCGGAATTTCCGGTTGAAACAGGATGACATCGAGGACGGGTGCTGACATGCGCGCAAGTGTAGCTGCGCGCGTGCTTAAAGGCTGATGGCGGCGCTGACCAGGGCTTCCAGTTCGGCCGGCGACGGCTGCAGCTGCGGCACCGGCAGATTGACCATGACCTGACCCATCAACGCACCGATCGCGGCGGCGGTCTGGCCGGAGGCGCTCTGGGCAGTGGCGGCGCTGCTGCGAACCACCAGCTCGGCGCGCTGTTCGGCCGACGGACGGACCTGCACCGCGGCAAGGGTGACAACGCGCGGGCCGGCCTGTTCGGCAGCGAAGGCAGCCAGCTGCTCGGCGGACGGGCGCACCTGCACGGCAGTCAGGGTGCGGATATCGCTGCTGCGTTCCAGCGTCTGCTGGGCGATCTGGTCGGCTGCCGGGCGAACCTGGACGGTGTCCAGCGTGGTCAGGCTGGCGGCTTGGGCAAAACCGGCGAAGGTGGTGCCGGCCAGGAGGGCGGCGGAGAGGGCGATGCGCAGGGTCTGGGTCTTCATGGCGAGGTCTCTTGGTGTGAGTGATCAGTGGTGTGGTAGTAAGGTAGTACACCGTTTCGGTATGTGCAAGAACTTTCGAGGCTGCCGTTTATTTGTTCAGCAAAAAGTCAGCTTTCTGTTGCGTGCTTCCGGTGCCGGTTGAATAAAGCAAACCGCGTGCCATCTTCAAGACATTGTTTTTAAAGATGTATTTGATGTTTGCGGGTGTCCGCGTCCGGACACCCGGACGCGTTTGCGGGCAGTGGACAGCGACGCCATCAGTTCCATGCGGCGGATATGGGCAGGTGCCGGTGTGCTGAATGAGGCGTATGGCGCATGCCGGGCACGCGTTTGACCGCCGGACAACTGCGGCACAATCCGGCTTTGCCCTTCGGTGTGGATGACTTATGCGCGTGCTGATGCTGTCTGTTCTGGTTGCCACCACCACCGCGGCGTGCACCTGGGTGCCGATCGAACAAAGCGGCAAGAGCGTGCAGGTATTGCCCGCAGGCCCTGTGCCAGCTGGCTGTCAGCAGCAGGGCGAGGTGGTGGTGACGGTCAAGAGCAAGGTCGGCTTCTACAACCGCAACCCGCTGCGTGTGCAGGAAGAACTGGAGACCCTGGCGCGCAACGAGGCCCCGGGCGCCAATGCCAATACCGTCCAGGCGCAGGGCCAGCCGGCCGACGGAAGCCAGCGTTTCAACGCCTTCCGCTGCCCACCGCGCTGAACCGTTGGGCTGGGGCGGGGGCGATTCAAATGTAAAGATGCGGTAAAACCAGCCAGCGGCTAGACTGACGCCCCCTCGCCTGACGCCATGGCGCTACTTCGATGCTCTTCCAGAATGTCTCCATCGCGGGACTGGCGCATATTGATGCGCCGCACACGCTGACTTCCAAGGAAATCAACGAGCGCCTGCAACCGACCTACGACCGCCTCGGGATCAAGACCGACGTGTTGGGCGACGTTGCCGGTATCCATGCACGGCGCTTGTGGGACCAGGATGTCCAGGCATCCGACGCCGCCACCCAGGCCGCGCGCAAGGCGCTGATCGATGCCGGCATCGGCATCGAGAAGATCGGCCTGCTGGTCAACACCTCGGTGAGCCGCGACTACCTGGAGCCGTCCACGGCGTCCATCGTGTCCGGCAACCTGGGGGTCAGCGACCATTGCGTGACCTTCGACGTGGCCAACGCCTGCCTTGCCTTCATCAACGGCATGGACATCGCTGCGCGCATGCTCGAACGCGGCGAGATCGACTACGCGTTGGTCGTCGATGGCGAAACCGCCAACCTGGTCTATGAAAAGACCCTGGAGCGCATGACCTCCCCGGACGTCACCGAGGAGGAGTTCCGCAACGAACTCGCCGCGCTGACCCTGGGCTGCGGCGCTGCCGCGATGGTGATGGCGCGCACCGAGCTGGTGCCCGACGCGCCGCGCTACAAGGGTGGCGTGACCCGCTCGGCCACCGAGTGGAACAAGCTGTGCCGCGGCAACCTGGACCGCATGGTCACCGACACCCGCTTGCTGCTGATCGAAGGCATCAAGCTGGCACAGAAGACCTTCCTGGCCGCCAAGCAGGCGATGGGCTGGGCGGTGGACGAACTGGACCAGTTCGTCATCCATCAGGTTAGCCGCCCGCACACCGCTTCGTTCGTGAAGTCGTTCGGCATCGACCCAGCCAAGGTCATGACCATCTTCGGCGAACACGGCAACATCGGCCCGGCCTCGGTGCCGATCGTGCTGAGCAAGCTCAAGGAGCTCGGCCGCTTGAAGAAGGGCGACCGCATCGCACTGATGGGCATCGGCTCGGGGCTGAACTGCTCGATGGCGGAAGTGGTTTGGTGAGTGGCTGTCAGGTCGAATGCCACAAGAACGTGTTAAAAAAAATGGATTTTTAGAACGCGTCGCTGCATCATGTTCGTTCTCGCAACATGAGTAGGTGACATGGACGACACCTCGGTTTTCGATCCGACCAATTTCGATCCGACCAAGCCCCATAACGCTCTCCCGCCGCTACCGCCGGCGGGAGATATCGAAACCCGCAGCCTGCTCAAGGCCTGCATCGTTGCCCGCACCGCGTTGGCCGAGCTGAAGCAGGCCACCGCGCTGCTGCCCAATCCGGCCGTGCTGATCAATACGATTCCGATCCTGGAGGCGCAGGCCAGTTCGGAGATCGAAAACATCGTCACCACCACGGACGAGTTGTTTCGTTACGCAGACGATCAGGAGCGCGCGCAACATCCCGCGACCAAAGAAGCGCTGCGTTACCGCAGTGCGCTGTACGAGGGATTTCAATCGCTGCAGCAGCGGCCGCTGTGTACCGACACCGCTGTTGTGGTGTGTAGCCGCATCAAAGCGGTGCAGATGCAGATTCGTCGCGTGCCGGGCACTGCGCTGGCCAACGACCAGATGCAGCAGATCATCTACACCCCGCCGGTTGGCGAAACGCTGCTGCGCGACAAGCTCGCGAACTGGGAGCGCTTCATCCATGAGCACACCGACATCGATCCACTGATCCGGATGGCGGTGGCGCACTACCAATTCGAAGCGATCCACCCGTTTACCGACGGCAACGGCCGCACGGGGCGGGTGCTGAATCTGTTGATGCTGATCGAACAGGGTCTGCTGGATGTGCCGGTGCTGTATCTGTCGCGCTACATCATTCGCCATCGCAGCGATTACTACCGCCTGCTGCTGGACGTGACGCGGCATGGGCACTGGGCTGAGTGGATTCATTACATGCTCGCTGCGGTCGCGGAGACCGCTGCCTGGACAACCGCGAAAATTCAGGCGATCCGCGGCCTGGAGACGCAGGCGCGTGATCACGTTCGCCGCCTTGCACCCAAAGCGTATAGCCGGGAGCTTGTCGATGTGATTTTCAACCAGCCGTACTGCCGCATTCAAAACGTGGTGGATGCGCTCGGCGTGACGCGCCAGACCGCAGCGCGTCATCTCAAGGAACTGGTGGATATCGGAGTGCTCAAGGAGCAGCGTCTCGGCAAGGAGAAGTTGTTCCTGCATCCGGCCTTCCTGCAACTACTCTCCGCTGACGGTCATCAACTGCCGCCTTACCGAGAAAGTCCGCAAGAAACCCCATGATCTCTAAGACTGCTGCCACTTTATGCATCCAGTGCTGCCGTCTGATAGGGCGCAGCATGCGATCGCTGCAGGATTTTTATCTGCATCGCTCGGGCCAACGCCAGCGCGATGTAGCTCTTCTTGAAACAAATCGGATCCCTTTGGCATGAACTACCCAGGCTACCCCTTCACCCCCAAGCGCCTCGATGTGCGGCCCGGCGTTGCGATGTCGTATTTGGACGAGGGTCCACGCGATGGCGAGGTGGTCGTGATGCTGCACGGCAATCCATCGTGGAGCTATCTGTGGCGGCATCTGGTCAGCGGGCTGTCCGATCGCTACCGCTGCATCGTGCCCGACCATATAGGCATGGGTTTGTCCGACAAGCCGGACGATGCACCCGATGCGCAGCCGCGCTATGACTACACCTTGCAGTCGCGCGTGGACGATCTGGATACCTTGCTGCGGCATTTGGGCATCACCGGGCCGGTCACGCTGGCGGTGCATGACTGGGGCGGCATGATCGGGTTCGGCTGGGCGTTGTCGCATCACGCGCAGGTCAAACGATTGGTGATCACCAATACCGCCGCATTCCCGCTGCCGCCGGAAAAGCCGATGCCATGGCAGATCGCGATGGGACGCCATTGGCGGCCGGGCGAGTGGTTCATCCGCACCTTCAATGCGTTTTCGTCCGGCGCTTCATGGTTCGGCGTATCAAAGCGCATGCCCTCGGCCGTGCGGCGCGCCTATGTGGCGCCCTACAACACTTGGCGCAACCGTATCTCCACGATCCGTTTCATGCAGGACATTCCGCTGTCGCCGGCCGACAAGGGCTGGTCGTTGCTGGAGCGTTCCGCACAGGCCTTGCCGTCGTTTGCCGACCGCCCTGCGTTTATCGCCTGGGGCCTGCGCGATATCTGCTTCGACAAGCACTTTCTGGCCGGTTTTCGCCGCGCGTTGCCGAATGCGGACGTGACTGCATTCGAGGATGCCAATCACTACGTACTCGAAGACAAGCATGACGTGTTGGTGCCGGCGATCCGAAAGTTTCTAGACACGCATCCGCTGTAAGCGATGCACGCCGCTGCTGACCCATGCGCAGGTGCGCAGGTCAGCAGCGAGGCATTTTCACGAGGTTGGCAGCGGATTGCGCTGTGCGTCGTCCACGCCGATCCAATCGTCCTGCGTCAGCGCATGCAGCCCATGCGCCAGGCGCGATTTGTCGCATTGCGCACTGCGCTCGCCGAATTCCAGCGAGGCCGGTACGGCGGCGCAGGAGGACGGGCGGCGGTCGTGGATGCTGCAGCGGCTGTAGCGGCCGATGTCCGCATCCAGGGCGATGCAGCGCGGTTGCGATTGCGAGGTGCCGCGCATCACGCGCTCATGCGTGCGCAAGGAGTCGGTCAGTTCGATCGGCACCCTGCCGCCCAATGCGGGATCGGCTTCGCTCCAGTGGAAACTGACGCGGAAATAGGCGCAGCAAGCGCCGCAGGTAAGGCAGGGGTGTGCCATGGAATGCCGGGCCTGGCGCGGCGAAATCGCGTGGGGAGCGCGGCATTTTGACCGAACCGTGCTGCGATACAAGGGGCGTGGTGGCGCGTAGGTCAGCGATTCATCTGCCTGGACGGATCAGGACCGGCAAAGAGCATGCATGCATTGCGCGGTGGTTAGGCCGCACGGCGCCAAACAGGCGCCGCATCCGTACGTCGGCTCCCGTTCGATCAGTCCGGTCGCGGCGTGCGGCGCGCCATCCCTGCAAGGGCTAGTGCGCGCCTGATCCTGGAAATAGATGCAAGCGGCCGGCACCATGAGTGCATGAGTGATAATACGGCGATGACCACTCTCTGCAATATCGCTGCCACCTTGCCGCAGCTGGCGCGCGAGCGCCCCGATCAGATCGCCATCCGCTGCCCCGGCCGCCGCGCCGCCAACGGGTTTGCGGCCTACGACGTGACCTTGAGCTATGCCGAACTGGATGCACGCAGCGATGCGATCGCGGCCGGCCTGGCACTGCACGGCATCGGCCGTGGCGCACGTGCAGTGGTGATGGTGCGGCCGTCGCCGGAGTTCTTCCTGCTGATGTTTGCGTTGTTCAAGGCCGGTGCGGTGCCGGTGCTGGTCGACCCGGGCATCGACAAACGCGCGCTCAAACAGTGCCTGGACGAAGCGCAGCCACAGGCGTTTATCGGGATTCCGCTCGCGCAGCTGGCGCGCCGGTTGCTGCGTTGGGCGCGCTCTGCCAAGCAGATCGTCACTGTCGGTGGACGCTACGGCTGGGGCGGGGTGACGCTGGCGCGCGTAGAGCGCGATGGCGCCGGCGCTGGCAGCCAACTGGCCGATACCGCACCGGACGATGTGGCGGCGATCCTGTTCACCAGCGGCTCCACCGGCGTGCCCAAGGGCGTGGTGTACCGGCACCGGCATTTTGTCGGACAGATCGAGCTGCTGCGCAACGCGTTCGGCATGCAGCCCGGTGGCGTGGATCTGCCGACGTTTCCACCGTTTGCCTTGTTCGATCCGGCCTTGGGGCTGACCTCGGTGATCCCGGATATGGACCCGACCCGTCCGGCCACCGCCGACCCGCGCAAGCTGCACGATGCGCTCAACCGCTTCGGAGTGACGCAGTTGTTCGGCTCGCCGGCGCTGATGCGCGTGCTGGCCGACTATGGGCAGCCGCTGCCCAACGTGCGCCTGGCAACGTCGGCAGGCGCACCGGTGCCGCCCGATGTGGTGGCCACCATCCGCGCGCTGCTGCCGGCCGATGCGCAATTCTGGACCCCGTACGGCGCCACCGAATGTCTGCCGGTAGCGGCGATCGAAGGCCGCACGCTGGACGCGACCCGTGCCGCCACCGAAGCCGGGGCCGGCACCTGCGTGGGGCAGGTCGTCGCGCCCAATGAGGTGCGCATCATCGCCATCGACGATGCGGCCATTGCCGATTGGAGCGGCGCGCGGGTGCTTGCCTTGGGTGACGTCGGCGAGATCACTGTCGCCGGCCCCACCACCACCGATACCTACTTCAATCGCGACGCGGCCACACGCATCGCCAAGATCCGTGAGCGCAGCGACGATGGCAGCGAGCGCATCGTGCACCGCATGGGCGATGTCGGCTATTTCGATGCGGAAGGACGCTTGTGGTTTTGCGGGCGCAAGACCCATCGCGTGGAAACGGCCACCGGCCCGCTGTACACCGAACAGGTGGAGCCGGTGTTCAACGTGCATCCACAGGTGCGGCGCACCGCCTTGGTCGGTGTAGGCGCGCCCGGGCAACAGCAACCGGTGCTGTGCGTGGAGTTGCAGCCGGGCGTGTCGGCATCGGCTTTTGCGGACGTGCAAACCGCATTGCGTGCGCTGGGCGCGGCGCATCCGCATACCGCCGGCATTACGCGTTTTCTGCGGCATTCCGGCTTTCCGGTCGATATTCGCCACAACGCCAAGATCGGCCGCGAAAAACTGGCGGTCTGGGCGGCGCAGCAGCGCTCCTGACGTCCACGATGTCCGCGCATTATCGTCTGGATGATCTGCGCATCGATGTGGCGCGGCAGCGCGTGGAGCGCGACGGCGTGGCGCTTGAGGTGGGTGGGCTGAGTTTTCGCCTGTTGCACTACATGCTGCAGCAGGGCCAACGCGTGGTGGATTTTGACGCATTGATCCAGAACGTGTGGGCACCGGCGCTGGTCAACGAAGAAACCGTCACCCAACGTGTGCGGCTGCTACGGCAGGCCTTGGGCGACGACTCGCGGCAGCCGCGCTATCTGCGCTCGGTACGGGGGCAGGGCTATCAACTGTGCGTGCCGGTGCAGCAGGAACAGGCGCCACCTGTGCCCGCGCCACGGCGGTATGGCGCCTGGATCGCCGCTGCCGTGGCGATGCTGGTCGTGGTAGGCGGCGGTGCGGCCTGGTGGGTGCAGCGTGGCGACCCACCACCCGCGAAGGCGGCGTTGCTGCAACGTGCCGACTACTACGCCGGCATCGGCCAGCGCGACGACAACGACCGCGCAATCGGTCTGTATCGCCAACGTCTGCAGCAAGCGCCGGACGATCGGCAGGCCCAGCTCGGGCTCAGTCGTGCCTACGCCGCACGCGTGTGCCAATACGATGGCGACGGCGGATTTGCACAGCAGGCCCAGCAACTGGCCGATGCGGTGATCAAGGCGCAACCACGCCTTGCGGCCGCCTACGCTGCGCGTGGTTACGCGCTGGATTGTCAGGGCCGCAATGGCGCTGCACTGGCCGCCTACGAGCAGGCGTTGCAGCTGGATCCAGCGGCCGATGCCGTGCGCGGCTCGGCCGCCTACCTGTACGAGCGACAGGGCAAACTGGTGCAGGCGCTGTCGGCCAACCTGGCCGTGCGCGAGCCAAAACGCGTGCGCTTTCTGCCGATCCAGATTGCCAGCAACCTGAGCCTGCTCGGCTATGCGAGTGGCGCCGAAGCACGCTATCGGCAGAACTTTCAGCTGTATCCGGACGATGCGTTTTCCAATCTGGCCTGGCCCACGTTTCTGTTCGAGCATGGCCGCGCGGCAGAGGCGCAGACGGCATTGAACGAAGCGTTGGGCCGCGGCACCGACTATGCCGGGCTGTCCTTGTTGCAAGCGCAGCTGGCGTGGTCGCGTGGCGACACCACGCTTGCACGCAGCGCGGCGCGGCGGGCCTTGCAGCTGCGTCCACAGGGTAGCTTTGCGCAGACGGTGGTGTGGGCGCTGCACGCCGAGCCGCCTCCGCCAGCCGCCACGCTGACCGCGCATGCGCAGGAGTTGCTCGGCAGCGTCGCGCGTGGCGGCGACCCGTTCGATGCAGTCGATGCCGCGGTGCTGTTGCTGAGTGCGGATGCGCCCGACGCGGCGATGCGCGCCTTGCAACGCGCCGAGGCCGCCGGCTACCGCAACGCCGGCTATTTGCGTCAATCGCCGCTGCTGCAGCCATTGCGCGGGTTGCCGGAGTTTGCCGCCTTGCTGGCACGTATCGATGCCGATCTTGCTGCCCAGCGTGGTCAGGTACGGCGTGCTGATGTGCTGCGTGCGCAGGCAACATCCAACGACGACTGACACTTGGGTGAGCGTGCTCCGGACGGGCCGACTGCATGCTCAGACGGTGAGGCCAGATCCAGAATGGGCCATTGATATCTGCGCGCAGCAGGCACCGGCCGCGCCCTGCGGCGCGTCGGTGTGGTGTGGCATCGGTTGCCAGGTCCGGGGGGCGAACACGCCATGCACGCCAACTAGCGTTTTGGAGCGGCTAACTGACAGCTGCGTTCACCGCCAGGCAGGTGCGACCGGTGCTCGGTCTGGCAGTGCCACGCGTACATGCCGAGTCAGAGCGCGCCGTCCACACCCAGCTGACGACTGCTTGCGACGTTGTTTTACCCGCTCTCAGTGCTCAGGCAGCGCCTTGAGCACATAGTCGGTCAGCAAGCGCTGCGACTGTTGGTGCATCTGCCGCGTGTTGTACGCGCTGCGTGTGAGCACCACCACCAGGCGTTCGTCAGGCACCACGAACACGTAGTTGCCGCCATTGCCGGACATCGCCCAGGTATCGCGTTGCACACCGCGCACCGGAAACCGGAAGTGCCAGATCAGATAGCCGTAATCGGCATCCTCGCGTGCCTGCGCATGCACGCTGGTCATCGCCTGCACCCAGTCGGCAGGAATCACCTGGCGGCCTTGCCAGCGGCCGTGTGCCAGCAGCAGTTGGCCGAGCTTTGCCAGGTCGCGGCTGCGGTAGCGAGTGCCGCCACCGCCCATGCCCACACCTTCGGACGACAGGTTCCACTGCGCCCGCTCGATGCCCAGCGGTGTTTCCAACACTTGCGCCGAAAAGGCCTGCAGCGGCTTGCCGGCGACTTTTTCCAGCATCGCACCCAGCAGGAAGGAGCCGGCGGTGCAATAGGAAAACGCGCGGCCGTGCGGGCTCTGTGCGGGCCGCGGCGTCCACGGCGCATAGCCGCGGATCGGTAGATCCAGCGCGAACTGCGTCCAGTCCGCACTCACGTACATGCGTTCTTCGTTGCCGGCCGAAAATGTATTTTCGTCGTTGCATTCCAGCTGCGAGCTCATCGTCAGCAGGTCTTCGACGGTGATCGCACGCTTGCGCGGATCGGGGTGCTGCCAGTGCCGCTCGCCAAAAGCGTCGTAGACCTTGGCCTGCACGTCGGGGATCAGCTTGCGCGCGATGGCCGCCCCGACCAGCAATCCGGTCACGCTCTTGGTCAACGAGCGGGTGTCGTGCAGGGTCTGTCGATCGGCATCGCCCAGGTAGCGCTCGTAGACCAATACGCCGTCGCGTGCGATCACCAGGCTGGTGGTGGAGGGGGCCAGATCGGCGGCGAGCGCCTGCTCCATCTGCGCCAGCAGCGGAAGGTTCCAGCCCTTGGCGGCAGCGTTGGCGACCGGCCAGCCGTCGTCCAGGGCTGGCGGTGTGGCGGCCGGCGGCGCGGGCGCTGCTGCTGTCGAGGCGGCAACTGGTGCCGCGGCGTGCAGCGCGGAGACGTAAAACAGGGGCAGCAACAGCAGTGACAGGCGGGTCATGGCAACTCCAGCGATCGAGGGTCCGGCCATGACGCCTGCGCCGCGAATGAACTGCCTGATGCTGCAATGAAGATTTATGAAGGGCTTTGCGATCAAGGGGTTAGCTACACCGCTCGCGAGAAAAAATGCACGCCGCGTCGCCCTGACGGTCCTGTCCGGCTATTGTGTGCGCCCTGCAGGAGCGATGGGTGTGGCGTGATGAAAGTGCTGGTGACCGGCGGTGGTGGATTTCTTGGCCAGGCGTTGTGCCGCGGCTTGCGTGCGCGCGGGCACGAGGTGGTGAGTTTCCAGCGCGGCGATTACCCGGTGCTGCAGACGCTGGGCGTGGGCCAGATCCGTGGCGACCTGGCCGACCCGCAGGCCGTGCGGCATGCCTTCAGCGGGGTCGATGCGGTGTTTCACAACGCCGCCAAGGCCGGCGCCTGGGGCAGCTACGACAGCTATCACCAGGCCAATGTGGTGGGCACGCAGAACGTGCTCGACGCGTGCCGCGCCAATGGCGTGCCGCGGCTGATCTACACCTCCACGCCCAGCGTCACCCATCGCGCCACCCATCCGGTGGAGGGCCTGGGCGCCGACGAAGTGCCGTATGGCGAAGACCTGCGCGCCGCGTACGCAGCGACCAAGGCGATCGCCGAGCGTGCGGTCCTTGCGGCCAACGATGCGCAGCTGGCCACGGTGGCATTGCGTCCGCGGTTGATCTGGGGGCCGGGCGACAATCATCTGTTGCCGCGGCTGGCGGCACGCGCACGCGCCGGTCGCCTGCGCATGGTGGGCGATGGCAGCAACCTGGTGGACAGCACGTACATCGACAACGCCGCACAAGCGCATTTCGATGCGTTCGACCATCTTGCGCAGGGCGCTGCCTGCGCGGGCAAGGCGTACTTCATTTCCAACGGCGAACCGTTGCCGATGCGCGAGTTGCTCAATCGCTTGCTCGCGGCCGTGGACGCGCCGGCAGTAACGCGCTCGTTGTCGTTCAAGACCGCGTATCGCATCGGTGCGGTGTGCGAAACCTTATGGCCACTGTTGCGTCTGCCAGGCGAAGTGCCGTTGACGCGGTTCTTGGTCGAACAGTTGTGTACGCCGCATTGGTACAGCATGGAACCAGCGCGCCGCGACTTCGGCTATGTGCCGCGTATCAGCATCGAAGAAGGCCTGAATCGGCTGCGATCCTCATCTTCCAACGACATCGCCATCACTCGATAAAGACCGCCATCTGATCAGGATACGTCTGCGCCGATTCGGCACGACAACTTCTGGAACCCTTGCCATGCTGCATTACGCCATCATCTTTTTCGTCATCGCCATCATCGCCGCTGTGCTGGGCTTCAGCGGTATCGCCGGTGCGGCGACCAACATCGCCTGGATCCTGTTCGTGGTGTTCCTGATCCTGGCAGTGATCTCGATGTTCCGTCGCGGCAAGGTCTAACGCCTCACCGCGATACGTCACGGCAGCGGCGCTGCCGGTCGGCGCTCACATGGCCCGCTTCCGCAAGGAGGCGGGTCATGTGCGTTATGGCGATTTTTAGCCGGATTTTTGCATCTCACAGCAACTTTTCCAGGTATTGCACTTGCTTGCCATTGGCCAACACCGTATCGCCGATCGGCACGAATCCCAGGTGTCGATGCAATGCGAGTGAGGCCGGGTTGGGCGGGCTTAGATTGACTTCGCACACCACGCGCGGTTGCGCTGCTGCACGCGCGCTGCGGATGAGGTCGTCGTACAGCTGCACAGCAAGGCCGCGTCGCTGCGCATGGGCGGCGATCACGATCCGGTCCACGTACACAAAGCGCGCGAAGCGCTCCGCCAGCCATGCAAAGTTCGCATTGGCATAGGCAGCGCTCTGATCCAGTGCGATCAACAGGCCGTCGGCCGGTGGGACGAGGCGGGCGTGCCAGGCCATCTGCAACAAAGCAGTGAGCCCATCGGCATCGAGCAACGACAGTGCGGTGGCGTGCGTATTGTTGAGTGCGAGCAGTGCCGCATGGTCGTGCGCTTGCACTGCGCGTAACTGCGCCGCACTCATGCGCGCGCGTCCACCGCGCTGCGCAGCAGTTGATCGTCCGCATGCCGTTGCAAGGCCAGCTCGATCAACTGCGTGATCAAACTACGATAGTCCAGCCCGCTTGCCTGCCATAGTTTTGGATACATGCTTATGCTGGTGAAGCCAGGCAGCGTATTGACCTCGTTGATCACGATGCGCCCGTCCGCACACAGGAACACATCCACGCGTGCCATGCCGGCACAGTCCAGTGCTTGTACGCCTGCACCGCAAGTTGCTGGATGCGCTGCTGCGTCTGCGCATCGAGATCGGCGGGGATCACGATGTCGGCGCCATCTGCGCTGATGTATTTGGTGTCGTACGAATAAAACGCATCGTGTACCACCACCTCGCCGCACACGCTGGCCTGTGGCGTGGCATTGCCCAGCACCGCGCATTCGATCTCGCGACCGACAATGGCCGCTTCCACCAGCACCTTGTGGTCGTAGGACAACGCCAATGCGAGCGCGGCGGCAAAGGCGTCCGCGCTGCGCACCCGGCTGACGCCCACCGATGAGCCCTGGTTGGCCGGCTTGACGAACAGCGGCAACCCCAACTGCGCGATCAGCGCATCCACATCGGCCTGCGCGGCGGTGTGGCGGTTGAAGCAGACAAACGGCGCCACCGCCAGGCCTGCATCGCGCAGCACGCGCTTGGCCATGTCCTTGTCCATCGCCACCGCCGAACCAAGCACGCCGGAGCCGACGAAGGGCAGGTTGGCCATGCGCAACAAGCCCTGCAGCGAGCCGTCCTCGCCCAGGGTGCCGTGCACGATCGGAAACACCACATCGATCTGCGCCAGCGCCTGCTCGGTATCCACCGGCCGCAGCTGCGCCTGCTCAGCGCCGGGTAGCACCGCCACCGAGCGGCCGCTGCGGTGCAGGGCGATCCGGCCCGGGTCGTCGGCATCGTGCAGAAAGCTGTCCGGCGCGCTCAGATGCCACTGGCCCTGCTTGTCGATGCCGATCAGCACCGGCTCGAAGCGCTGCGGGTCGAGCGCGTCCAGGAGGTTGCGCGCCGATTGCAGCGAAACCTCGTGCTCGGCGGATTTGCCGCCAAAGATGAGACCGACCCGGATCTTGCGCATCGCCTGCTCCTGCCAACTGTTCGAGAAGGGCGCCAGCATGCCCGTGACCGGCCGGCCGAAGGAAGTCGGCAGATCCTGCGCGGTCGGCAGCTGTGCACGGACGCCGCGCTCATCGCCGCAGGGCGCGATGGCCCATGACGTGCGGCCTACAAAGCGCAGCATCCCGGCGAGCCGCCGTGCAGTGCGCGCCGACCGTCCAGGCAATCCAGGCAATCCAGACAGCGACCCCTGCATCGATCGCTCCACCGCCAAGCACGCGCCTGCCATGGCCACCGCAACAGCCTCCGGCGCGCAGCGCCTCATCACCGTCAGTCAGCTGCGACATGCAGGGGCGGTAGAATGCGCCCATGCCCGGATCACTCTTCAATTCCCTCAAGCCGCTCGCCGGCCAGGCCCTGCAGGCCGCGCTCAATCGCGCACTCGCGCTGGACCCGGATACCCGCGACGCCCTGTTGCCGCTGGAAGGCCAGCGCATCGCGCTGACCCTGGACGCGCCCGCCTTGGCGCTGCAGATCCGCGTGCACGAGTGCCAGCTGCTGGTCGGCCCGGTCGATCAGACACACGAGCCGGATCTGGCGGTGCGCAGCAGCCTGGCCGGGTTGCTGGGGCAGCTGCCGTTTCTGGCCAACGCGCGCCGCAGTGGTGCACCGGCGGGGCGGCTCAAGGTCTCCGGCGATGCGGAACTGGCGCGTCAGCTGCAGCAACTGGCCGGCCGCTTCGACCCGGATTGGCAGTTGCCGTTCGTGGCGGTGTTCGGCGAGATCCTGGGCGTGCAGATCGCCGGCGCGGTGCGTGCAGCGTTGCAGCAGGCGCGTCGCAGCGCCTCGGATCTGGCGCATAGCGCGGCCGAATTCGTCACCGAAGAATCGCGCGATGTGGTGCCGCGTGCCGAGCTCGAGGCCTTCCACGATGATGTGGACGAACTGCGCGACGACGTGGAGCGGATGGCCGCGCGCGTGAGCCGCCTGCGTGCCGCCGGAGGCGCGGCATGAAGGCGATTTTGCGGGCCAGCCGCATTGGCCGAGTGATTTTGCGCTACCGCCTGGACGACCTGCTGCAAGGCACCGCCGCCGAACGCTGGCTGCGCTTGGCCAAGCCGTTCGTGCCGCGTGCCAGCGCCGAAATCGCCGCGCAATCGCGCGGTGCACGGCTGCGGTTGGCATTGCAGGAACTCGGCCCGATCTTCGTCAAGTTCGGGCAGATCCTGTCGACCCGCCGCGACCTGATTCCCGCCGACGTGGCCGAAGAACTCACCTTGCTGCAGGACCGGGTCAAGCCGTTCGATGGGCAGGCCGCGCGCCTGATCGTGGAAGGCGCGCTCGGCCTGCCGGTCAGCGTGGCATTCGCCTCGTTCGACACCGTGCCGCTGGCATCGGCCTCGATCGCGCAGGTGCATGCGGCCACCTTGCCGCCCGATGCCAACGGCGTGCGCCGCGAAGTGGTGGTCAAGGTGTTGCGCCCGGACATCGAGCGTCAGATCGACGCCGATATCGCGCTGCTGCATTCGCTGGCCACGCTGGTCGAACGCACCCATCCGCGCGCCGACAAGATCCGTCCGCGCGAAGTGGTGGCCGAGATCGAAGGCACCTTGTCGGCCGAACTCGATCTGCAGCGCGAAGGCGCCAATGCCAGCGTGCTGCGCCGGTTCTGGGAAGGCTCGGACGATCTGTACGTGCCGGAAGTGATCTGGTCGCACACCGCCGAGCGCGCGCTCACGCTGGAGCGCGTGTACGGCATTCCGTCCGACGACATCGCCAAGCTCGATGCCGCCGGCATCGACCGCAAGGCGCTGGCGGCCAAAGGCGTGCGCGTGTTCTACACGCAAGTGTTCCGCGACAACTTCTTCCATGCCGATGCGCACGCCGGCAACATCTGGGTCGATTCGGACCCGGAGCGGCGCCTCAATCCGCGTTTCATCGCGCTGGATTTCGGCATCATGGGCCAGCTCTCGCAGGAAGATCAGTACTACCTGGCCGAGAACTTCATGGCGATCTTCCACAAGGATTATCGCCGCATGGCCGAGCTGCACGTGGAGGCGGGCTGGATGCCGTCCAACGTGCGCATCGACGAGTTGGAAGCGGCCGCGCGCTCGGTGTGCGAGCCGTACTTCACCCGGCCGCTGTCGGAAATTTCGCTGGCGCAGGTGCTGATCAAGTTGTTCCGCGTGGCGCAGCGCTACGAGTTGACGCTGCAGCCGCAGTTGATCCTGCTGCAGAAGACGCTGCTCAACATCGAAGGTGTCGGCCGTCAGCTCGATCCCAAGCTGGATATCTGGGCGGTGGCGCGACCGGTGCTGGAGCGCATCCTGCGCGAGCGCTACAGCCCGCGCAGGATGCTGGGCGAACTGAGCAAGCGGCTACCGGAAATCATGACCCACGCACCGGACATGCCGCGCCTGGTGCACAGCTGGTTGAAGCAGCAGGTGGAAGGCCGGCATCAGCTGGACATTCGCTCGAGCGAATTGCGCGCGCTGGACATCAGCCTGCGCAAGCTGCAGACCCGCGTGGTCACGGCCATCACCGGCAGCGGGCTGTTGGTGGTGGCGGCCGTGTTGTACGGCCTGCATCCGAATGGCTGGTACCTGGGCACAGTGCCGGTGTGGAGCTGGATCAGCGGCGGCGCCGGGTCGGTCGCGTTGCTGGTCGCCTGGCTGCGTCGCTAGGCAACTGGCTGCGCGACAATCCGCGCGTGCACGCTGCTGCACTGCCCGCGTGCAGCGCATCGCTGCACACCGCGGCCGTGACATGCAGCGCGATGTTGCCGGGCACACGCGAACGGGTGGCGGTTCGCGCCCTGGTGTGAGCCCGCACCGCCAATCCTGCACACCCGCGCGTCAGGGCGCGCGGTGGGCGTGCGCCACTTGGTCGAAGAACTGATAGATGCCGTCGTCGCTCATCTGGCGTGCGTTGGCCAGCTCGCCGGCACGCGTGGTGTAGAGCAGCGTGCCGGCCGGCGATACCACCACCGCAGCCGGGATGCCGTTCTGGATCGGGTCGCCGTAGCGCTGGCTGATGTCCAGGTTGTGGTCGAAATTACCCACGTTCACCTTGACCACAACAAACGAGCGGTCGATCAGCGGCGCGTTCTTTGCGCTGTGCAGCGAGGTATCCAGCGCACGGCAGTCGTGGCACCAGTTGGCGCCGAAAATCACCAGCGTGGGTTTGTGGGTTTTCTTGCCGGCGGCCAGCGCATCGCGCAGCTGGGTGCCGGCGTCGGCATGGTCGTCGTACGGCAGGGTCGAAGACTGCGCCAGCGGAGCGACCGCCAGCAGGCAAAGCAGGAGCAAGGCGCGCATGGGGGACGCTCCGTGAGGGGGAATCGGCATGCTGTGCCAGCGGCCTGATGCGGTCAACGGGCGCGTGGATAGCGCAGCGCAGTGGCATGCGGTGTCAGCGATGCGGATAATCCGCCGGTGAGCATATCCTCCAAGCATCTGCAGATTCTCTACCAGGACGACGTCCTGGCCGTCGTCGACAAACCCGCGGGCCTGATGGTCCACGACAGCAAGCTGGCGCGCGGCGAGGACGACTTTCTCGCCGACCGCCTGCGCGAGCAGCTGGGCAAACCGATCTTCCTGGTGCATCGGCTCGACCGCGCCACCAGCGGCTGCCTGCTGCTGGCGTTTGACCGCGACAGCGCCAGCGCGCTGGGCAAGGCCTTGATGGCCGGCGAGGTGGATAAAAATTATCTGACCGTGTGCCGCGGCTGGCCGGCCGAGGATCGGTTCATCGTCGATCACGACCTGGATGGCGGCCCCGGTAAACCGGTCAAGAAGCCGGCGGTGACGCACTTCCAGCGGCTGGCGACCGGCGAGCTGGAGATCCCGTCCACCGGCTTTGCCACCTCGCGGTATGCGCTGCTGCGCTGCCAACCGCAGACCGGGCGCTTTCGGCAGATTCGCCGGCACATGAAGCATCTGTCGCATCACATGATCGGCGACACCAGCCATGGCGATGGACGCCACAACCGCAGTTTCCGCATGCTCGGTATCCACCGCATGCTGTTGCACGCCGAGCGCCTGGAATTTCCGCATCCGGCCGATGGCAGGCGCATCAGCATCACCGCGCCGCTGGATGTGGAATTTGCCAAGGCGTGTGCGTTGTTTGGGTGGGAGATTGCGGAGTTGGGAGTAGCGCAACCAGCGTGATGTGGCGTGCCTGGTTCAGAGATCGAGACGTCCACTCAGCCTGCAAGACATCTGCGCAAGCATCCCCTCACCCCCCCAACCCCTCTCCCGCAGGCGGGAGAGGGGCTCAAGCGCGACGCGCAATATTCGCCTTCCCGCGTTGCCGCCCTCCCTGGTCGCCTTCCCCGCGTGGCTTTCTTCCCTGCGTTGCTTCCTTCCCTCGCTTGCGGGGGAAGGTGCCCGAAGGGCGGATGGGGGCAGGCTCGCCGCTGCGGGCTCAAGGCAGCAGCTCTTCCGGCGGCAGAAGCGCCAAGAGAGATCGAGACGTCTACTGAGCCTGATCGAAACGTCCACTCAGCCTGCTAGACATCTGCGCAAGCATCCCCTCACCCCAACCCCTCTCCCGCAGGCGGGAGAGGGGCTCACGCGCGACGCGCAATGTTCACCTTCCCGCGTTACCGCCCTCCCTGGTCGCCTTCCGAGTTGCTTCCTTCCCTCGCTTGCGGGGGAAGGTGCCCGAAGGGCGGATGGGGGTACGCTCGCCACCGCGGGCTCAAGACAGCAATTCTTCCGGCGGGAAAGCGGCAAGACAGTCGTCTTCCGCCAGCTGAAAAGGTGACGCACCCGTCACCGGCAACGCACGCAACTCGCATCGGCAACCGTTGCAGGAATCGCGCACCGACGAATTCCCACTCCTCATTCCCGGCTGCCTCCTCATTCCCGGCTGCCGTCCTTCAGGGCTTCTTGGCCGCCGCAGGCTCGTTGACGATTTTTTCCAGATCCTTCTGCAGATCGGCAAACAGCGGCAGCATCTTCTGCTGGATGGCGCCCATCAGGTTCTGGGTCAGCGCCGGTGTCTTGTCCAGCAGGCTCTGGCCGGCCGAGCTCTCGTAGAACTCGGCCATCGCCAGCACGTCCTCGCGCGAGAACGAGCGCTTGTAGATGTCCACGTACATCGGGCGCAGCTCCGACCACGACAGCGCCTTGCGCACGGTCTGGCGGGTGCGTTCCTGGATGCGTTGCAGCTGCGCCTGCTGATCGGCGTCGAACTGGCGCTGCGCGGTGAGCTGGGCGAATTGCTGCTGCTGCATCGCTTCGATCTGCGGCAGCATGGTGTCGAGCATGGTCTGCGCGCGCGAGGCGGCCAGCAGACGGTTGACGTCGGCATCGGTGGGTGCCTGCGCCAGCGCGGCCGGGGCGGCCACCGCCAGCAGGGCGAGCAGCAGCAGACGGCGGGCAAGCGCGCCTGCGGCGGCGAACGAATGAGGTGTCATCGGAGCATCCTGCGATCGGGGAACCGGCCGCAGGATACGGGAAGCAGGCGTTCGCGCGCGCGTCCACGCCGCTGCCGATACAATCGCGGGCTAATGGCCAGCGACCCGATCCAGATCACCCCCAGCCTGACGATTCCGCCTAGCGAACTCGTCGAACGCTTCGTGCGCGCCAGCGGCGCGGGCGGGCAGAACGTCAACAAGGTGTCCACCGCGGTGGAACTGCGTTTCGACGTGGCGGGGTCGCCCTCGCTGCCCGAGCCGTTGCGTGCGCGGCTGTTGTCGCGTCGCGACCGCCGCATGACCGCCGAGGGCGTGCTGGTGATCGACGCGCAGCGCTTTCGCACCCAGGACCGCAACCGCGACGATGCGCGCGAGCGGCTGGCCGAGATCATCAGTGCATGCCTGTCGGTGCCCAAGCGTCGGGTCGCTACCAAACCGAGTCACGGTGCCAAGCTGCGGCGGCTGGATGCCAAGCGTGAGCGCAGCCATATCAAGCGTGGACGCTCTGCGTCCCACTGGGAGTAAGCGTGAGTCACACCGACCCGTCGTTGCCGCCGGTCGCACAGGCCAACATCCTGCTGCAGTCAACCCCGCCCAGAATGCCGCGTGCGCACGGTCGCTTCGGCCGCTGGCTGGGCCGTACCGCTCTGCGCCTGACCGGCTGGCGGCTGCTTGGGCGGCTGCCCGACGAGCCCAAGTTGGTGATGATCGTGGCGCCGCACTCGTCCAACTGGGATGGCTTTGTGGGCTTTGCGGCCAAGTTTGCGCTCGGCTTCGATGTGCGCGTGCTGGGCAAGGCGCAGCTGTTCTGGTGGCCGCTGGGGCCGCTGCTGCGCAAGTTGGGCGCCATCCCGCTGGACCGCAGCTCGCCGCAGGGCACCATCGGCCAGGCGGTGCGGTTGATTCGCAACTCCGAACAAATGTGGTACGTGATTACCCCCGAAGGCACGCGCAAGCGTGTGGAGCAGTGGAAGGCCGGTTTCTGGAAGATCGCTTCCGATGCCAAGGTGCCGATCCTGCCGGTGTATTTCGACTACCCCAGCAAGACCGTGGGCATCGGCGAACCGTTCTGGACCGGCACCGACATGGCCGCCGACATCGCCGCCATCCGCACCTGGTACCGGCCATGGCGCGGTAAGCATCGCGATACGTTGTGAGGGGCGGGAGAGCAGCCGAAGAGTTGCTCAGGGTCTCCCAACTTATGTAAAGCGGTATGGAGGGCTGATGGACATTGAAACTTGGGCATCGGCGTACATCGCCTTTCAGCAAGATGGCGCGGGCACAAACGAAAACCACCCGCTTTGGTGGGCAGTTAAAAGATTCATGGATGCTCCAGGCAGTGATGAATCTTGGAGCACGATTCTCGCAATCCTGGGCAAGAATCCTCCCGATTCCGTGATTGGCGTGCTCGCGGCTGGGCCACTTGAAGATCTAATTCAGGATTCCGGGCTCGACTATATTGAGCGAATCGAGCTGGAGGCACGCCGTAATCCGGCATTTCGTCATTTACTTGGCGGCGTGTGGAAGAGCGGCACACCAGAGGTGTGGGCGCGTTTAGAGGTGGCAAGGAGTTCCACTTGGTGACGCTCAACAGTTCATTCGAGCCTAATTTACTTTGCGGATCAGCTAACTCCTGATTTTCGGCTATCACCCGGTGTTAGTGCGACCCCACTGCGCAGCCGATAGAGCGCACCGGAATTGGCGAATATGTCGAACCCGCCTTCGCTGATCGCGCTTGCCGCTTGCCCGACACCGCCGGTCACTCAATCAACTTGCAATGAGGAAACACCATGATCGCTTCGTCCGCTCGCGCGCTATGCCTCTCACTATTGCTCTGTACCGGCCCGGCGCTGGCCGCCACGCCGATGCTGGTGATCCATGGGGGCGCGGGCGTGGAAAAATCCAGTCTTTCGCCCGACGAACAAGCGCAGGCACGTGAGGCGATGCAACGCGCGCTGCGGGCCGGCCATGCGGTGTTGACGCGCGGCGGCAGCGCGGTGGATGCGGTGGCCGCCACCATCACCGTGCTGGAGGACGCGCCGCAGTTCAACGCCGGGCGCGGTGCGGTGTTCACTCACGACGGCAAGAACGAGTTGGATGCGGCGATTATGGATGGCGCCAGCGGCAAGGCCGGTGCGATTGCCGGTGTGCACACGGTCAAGAACCCGATTCTGCTGGCGCGCAGCGTCATGGACCGCTCCAAGCACGTGATGCTGGTCGGCGACGGTGCCGAGCAGTTTGCGCGCGAGCAGGGCGTCACCTTGGTCGAGCCCAGCTATTTTCGTACCGACAAGCGTTGGCAACAGCTGCAAAAAGCGCTTAAGGCCGAAAGCGGCGACCGTCAGGCCCAGGCCGCGCTCGACCTGGAAACCGCCAAGCACTTCGGCACCGTCGGTGCGCTCGCGCTGGATCGCGACGGCCATCTGGCTGCCGGCACGTCCACTGGCGGCATGACCAACAAGCGTTACGGCCGCGTCGGCGATGCGCCCATCATCGGCGCCGGCACCTATGCCAATGCGCAGTGCGCGGTGTCCGGTACCGGCTGGGGCGAGTTCTATATCCGTGCGGTGGCAGCCTACGACATCTGTGCGCGCATGAAATACGCCGGGCAGTCGCTGCAACAGGCGGCCGAGGCGGTCATCGATCAGCAGATCCCCAAGGCCGGCGGCGATGGCGGTGCCATTGCGCTGGATGCGCAAGGCAACATCGCCTTCCCGTTCAATACCGAAGGCATGTACCGCGGCTGGATCGGCGCCGACGGCAGCCCGCATGTGGCGATCTTCAAGGACGAGACGCTCTGACGGACGGGGTCGGCTGGGTCCCGGACCCGCTAACCGTTTCGACTGAGTGCTGCCTCGCGATCGAACCCAGGAAAGCCGCAAAACCCCCTGCTACACCGTGTCGCTCACACCGGCCAGGCGTCGAGCCTGCGGCTGCGCGCTTGCCTGCACCGTCCCCAAACCGCTGCATCCACCCAATCCAACGGCACATGCCAGCATCGCGCAAACCCGCTAGCGTGACCGGCTGCCGTACCCACTCAGGAATCACACGCCATGTCGCGTACCGTCGTTCTGGCCGCCGCCATCACCCTGGCATTGGCCGCATGTTCTGGAAAAGAGCCATCCGGTAAGGAGTCCACCACCGTGCCCGAAAAGACCACCACCCCGGCCGCCGACGCTGCGCCGAACCCGTTGCTGAGTGCCAGCACCCTGCCATTCCAGGCGCCGCCGTTCGACAAGATCAAGGACAGCGATTACCTGCCCGCGTTTGAAGAAGGCATGCGCCTGCATCTGGCCGACGTGCGCAAGATCGCCGACAACACCGAAGCGCCCACCTTCGACAACACCATCGAAGCGATGGAGCGCAGCGGCGAAACGCTAACACGCGTGTCGCGCATCTTCTTCGGACTGGTGCAGGCCGATACCAGCGACGCACGCCAGAAAATCCAGGAAGAGATCGCGCCCAAGCTGGCCGCGCACAAGGACGAGATCAACCTCGACCCGAAGCTGTTCGCACGCGTCAAAACCCTGTACGACCAGCGCGACACATTGAACCTGGAGCCGGAACAAAAGCGTCTGGTCGAGCATGATTACGAAGACCTGGTGCGCGCCGGCGCGCAGCTCTCCGATGCCGACAAGGACAGCCTGCGCAAACTCAACGTGGAAGAAACCACGCTATCCACCCAGTTCCATACGCGCCTGGTTGCAGCCTCCGCTGCCGGTGCAGTGGTGGTCGATGACAAGGCCAAACTCGACGGCCTGAGCGAAGGCGATATTGCCGCCGCCGCCGATGCCGCCAAGGCACGCAAGCTCGATGGCAAGTATCTTCTGACCTTGCAGAACACGACCCAGCAGCCGGTACTGGCGTCGTTGAAAGATCGCGCGCTGCGCGCCGAGGTGTTGAAGGCTTCCGAAACCCGTGCAGAAAAGGGCGATGCCAACGACACCCGCCAGACCATCCAGCGTCTGGCGCAGCTGCGTGCGCAAAAAGCCAAGTTGCTCGGCTTCGACAATTACGCCGCTTATAGCCTGGGCAACCAGATGGCAAAGACTCCGGAAGCGGCGCTGAAACTGCTGACCGACACCGTGCCGGCGGCCACTGCCAAGGCGCGCCGCGAAGTGGGCGAGATGCAGAAGGTCATCGACGCGCAACGTGCCGATGCAAAGACCGGCGATTTCAAGCTTGCCGCCTCCGATTGGGACTTTTACGCGGAGCAAGTGCGCAAGGCCAAGTACGATCTGGACGAGTCGCAGATCAAGCCGTATTTCGAACTGGATAACGTGCTGCAGAACGGCGTTTTCTATGCGGCCACCCAGCTCTATGGCATCACCTTCAAGCAGCGCACCGACATCCCGACCTACCACCCCGACATGAAGGTGTACGAAGTCTTCGATGCCGATGGCACCTCGATGGCGTTGTTCTACACCGACTACTTCAAGCGCGACAGCAAGTCCGGTGGCGCGTGGATGGACGTGTTCGTCGAACAGGACGGCCTGACCGGCACCAAGCCGGTGGTCTACAACGTCTGCAACTTCACCAAGCCCGCTGCCGGCCAGCCGGCGTTGCTGAGCTTCGACGACGTCACCACGCTGTTCCATGAGTTCGGCCACGCGCTGCACGGCATGTTCTCCAAGGTGAAGTATCCCTCGATCGCCGGCACCAGCACCTCGCGCGATTTTGTGGAATTCCCCTCGCAGTTCAACGAGCACTGGGCGTCCGATCCGAAGGTCTTCGCCAACTACGCCAAGCATTATCAAACCGGCGCAGTGATGCCGGCCGAACTGGTGGAAAAGATCAAGAAGGCCAAGACCTTCAACAGCGGCTACGCCACCACCGAATATCTGTCGGCAGCGCTGCTGGATCTGGCCTGGCACACCCAGCCGGCGGATGCGCCGTTGCAGGACGTGAGCAAGTTCGAAGCCGATGCGCTCAAGCGCTTCAAGGTGGACCTGGCCGAAGTGCCGCCGCGCTACCGCAGCAGCTATTTCGACCACATCTGGGGCGGCGGTTATTCGGCCGGCTATTACGCGTATTTCTGGTCGGAAGTGCTCGACGACGACGCTTTCGAGTGGTTCAAGGAAAATGGCGGATTGAACCGCAAGAACGGCGATATTTTCCGCGCCAAGATTCTCTCGCGTGGTAACACCGTGGATCTTGCTACGCTGTACCGCGACTTCCGCGGCAAGGATCCCAGCGTCAAGGCGCTGTTGGAGAATCGCGGTTTGACCGAGTGATCGGCAATCCTTAATCGGTGAACGAAACGGGATGGCGGTGCCATCCCGTTTCGTTTTTATCGCCAGTCATTCGCTCTCGCCAAGTCATCGGCCATTGCGCATGGGCACTATCCCTGGCCTATCGCCTTCAATGAGGTCATTGCATCTTCTGCAACAGCAAGCGCTGTCCTTAACCCCGCCATGCCGATCAGCTCGGCAGCACATGCCCGATGCCGGAAAACCGATTAACGTTGCCGGCTGCTGTGATCACTCAGGAATTCCATACTCCATGTCGCGTACCCTCATTCTGGCAGCTGCCATTACCCTGGCGCTGGCTGCCTGTTCCGGAAAAGAAGCGCCGGATACGCAGTCCGCGACCACGACCGGCAATACCGCCACCAGCCAGTCTTCTGTGGCCAGGTCAAATCCGTTGTTGACCGCCAGCACGCTGCCGTTCAAGGCGCCGCCATTCGACAAAATCCAGGACAGCGATTATCTGCCAGCCTTCGAGGAAGGCATGCGTCTGGAACTTGCGGACGCGCGCAAGATCACCGCCAACCCCGAGCCGGCGACCTTCGAAAACACCATCGAAGCATTCGATCGCGGCGGCGAGGTACTGTCGCGCGTGTCGGATATTTTCTCCGGGGTGATCTCTGCCGATACCAATTCGGCACGCGAGAAAATCCAGGAGGAGCTTGGGCCCAAGCTGGCGGCGCATAATAATGAAGTTATTCTGGATCCCAAGCTGTTTGCGCGCATCAAGGCGGTGCATGACCAGTCCGATGCGATGAAGCTCAATCCGGAACAAAAGCGCCTGGTCGAGATCACATACAAAGGGTTCGTCGCATCCGGCGCGCTGTTGTCCGATGCCGACAAGATCACCGTGGGCAAGCTCAATGTGGAGGAAACCACGCTGTCCACGCAATTCCACGCAAAGCTGGTGGCTGCCACGGCCGCCGCTGCGGTGGTTGTGGACGACAAGGCCCGGCTGGCTGGCTTGAGCGAGGGCGATATCGCCGCGGCCGCCGATGCCGCCAAGCAGCGCAAGCTCGACGGCAAGTATCTGTTGACCTTGCAGAACACCACCCAGCAGCCCATTCTCGCCTCGTTGAAGGATCGTGCGTTGCGTGCGCAGATCATGCAGGCTTCGCAGAAGCGCACAGAACAGGGCGATGACAACGACACGCGCAAGGTGGTCCAGCGACTGGCGCAGTTGCGCGCTCAACGCGCCAAGTTGTTGGGCTACGACAGCTATGCCGCTTACGTACTGAACGACCAGATGGCCAAGACCCCGGATGCGGCGCTAAAGCTGCTGACCGACACCGTGCCGGCGGCCACGGCCAAGACGCGCCGCGAAGCAGCCGAGATTCAGAAAGTCATCGATGCCCAGCAGGGCGGTTTCAAGTTGGCCGCTTCCGACTGGGATTTCTATGCCGAGCAGGTACGCAAGGCCAAGTACGATCTGGACGAGTCGCAGATCAAGCCGTATTTCGAACTGGATAACGTGCTGCAGAACGGCGTTTTCTATGCGGCCACCCAGCTCTACGGCATCACCTTCAAGCAGCGCACCGACATTCCCACCTATCATCCGGACGTGAAGGTATACGAGGTGTTTGATGCAGACGGCACCTCGATGGCGTTGTTCTACACCGACTACTTCAAGCGTGACAGCAAGTCCGGTGGCGCGTGGATGGGATCATTCGTCGATCAGAGCGGGCTGACCGGTGCCAAGCCGGTGGTCTACAACGTCTGCAACTTCACCAAGCCCGCTGCCGGCCAGCCGGCGTTGCTGAGTTTCGACGACGTCACCACGGTGTTCCATGAGTTCGGCCACGCGCTACACGGCATGTTCTCCAAGGTGACCTACGCGGGGATTTCCGGAACCAAAACACCGCGCGACTTCAAGGAATTTCCCTCGCAGTTCAACGAGCACTGGGCCTCCGATCCGAAGGTCTTCGCCAACTATGCCAAGCATTATCAAACCGGCGCAGTGATGCCGGCCGAGCTGGTGGAAAAGATCAAGAAGGCCAAGAGCTTCAATAGCGGCTACACGATCACCGAGACCCTGTCGGCATCGCTGCTCGATCTGGCCTGGCACACCCTGCCGGCCGATGCACCCTTGCAGGACGTGGGCCGGTTCGAGACCGATGCGCTCAAGCGCTTCAAGCTTGACATGGCTGATGTGCCGCCGCGGTATCACAGCAGCTATTTCAACCATATCTGGGAGATGGGTTATGCCGCCAGCTATTACGCCTACCTCTGGTCGGAAGTGCTCGACGACGATGCCTTCGAATGGTTCGAGGAAAATGGTGGCTTGAACCGCAAGAATGGCGATATTTTCCGCGCCAAGATCCTCTCACGCGGCAACACTGTCGATTCGGCCACGCTGTACCGCGATTTCCGCGGCAAGGATCCCAGCGTCAAGGCATTTCTGGAAAATCGTGGTTTGACGGAATAAGCGATGCGTTTGGGTGGCTATGTGTGCACCGGTGAGCGCTCGCAGTAGACGAAACGGGATGGCCCTTGTGCCATCCCGTTTGCGTTGGCGCAATCGAGAAGGTGCAGTAAACCTACGGCTGTTGCTGTTGCTGCTGTTTTCGCCATTGGCTTCCCAATCCCCATGCCGCAGCGGCAAGTCCGGTCGCGACAACCCGCGGGGCGGCGTGTATGGATGCGCGAGTTTTTTTGTAAGCAACATGCACGTCCCTGATAAAAATGTATCCCGCAGATTGCGAACCTGTCGCAGCGCAACGGGCTAAGGACGTGTTTCGTTGTTGCTCGATTGGCCACCGGCTGATGAAACATGCTTGCTTACTCGCGCAAGTCCCCACACGCAACAACGGCCCTTGCCATGCCTTTCGTCACTTCCACAGCCCATCGCCCAGGCGCATCGTCGGAGCGCCAAGCCGGCTGCCGACCACCCGACAGATCTCCCATGCACCCATCGCATCCCACCTCCCGCCTTCAGCGCGCCGCACAGTGGTCGCGCAAGGAACTGCTGCCGCTACTGGTCATGCTGGTCTTGCTGACCGCTGCGCGCTCCTCGTTTGCCAATCATTACCAGGTGCCCAGCGGCTCGATGCAGCCGACCTTGCAGCCGGGCGATCGCGTGGTGGTGGATATGCACGCCTACGGCTGGCGATTGCCGCTGAGCAACCGCATCGTCATCGATGGCGACCGACCGCAGCGTGGGGATGTGGCGGTGTTCGATTCGCCGCGCGATGGCACGCGGTTGATCAAGCGCGTAGTGGCCGTGGCAGGCGACCGTGTGGATTTGCGCAATGGGCATTTATCCATCAACGGCCAACCGCTGCAGATCGATGACGATGGTGAGCGCGAGCGCTTCGGTGCGCGCATTGCGCACCTGAATCTGGATGCCGGCGGTGGGCCGGATCTGCACGATGTCCGCGTGCCGGCCGGCAAGGTATTGGCGGTGGGCGACCACCGCGGCGATAGCCTAGATGGGCGCTATTTCGGTTTTGTCGATGCCTCGGCGGTGTACGGCAAGGCGGTGGCGGTGTATTACCGGCGCGGCGAAGGCCTGGAGTGGAACCGGCTGTAGGCACTAGCGCGGCAGTGCATGCACAGCGCGTGCGGGCCTGCAGGCCAACACGCGCAGCCGATACGCAACCGCCTGCAGCGGGTCGTGATCAGAACGCTACATCTGCCAGCGTGCAGGAGGTCTCCCACAAGCGCGTTGCCACCTGCCGGTCGTGGACCTGGCGGGCGATGGTGGCCGGGCCGGAGGCGCCCTTCAGTTCGAACAGGCCATCCGGGCCGTAGTATCCGCCGCCCTGTGCCTGCGGGTCGGCGGCGGCATACAACGTGGGGAGCGCGCCGGCGGCCGCGGAGTGGCTGATGTAAGGCCCCAGCAGCGCGGTCGCTGCACCGATTGCGGTGCGGCGACCACCAGCCGCCGGTCCGTTGGCGATCAGGGCGGTACGCGCCAGACCGGGATGCGCGGCGATGGCGCGCAGGCCCCAGCCCTGCGCGTCGCTGCGCCGCTGCAGTTCCATGCTGAAAATCAACATCGCCAGCTTGGACTGGCCATACGCCTTCCATGGCCGATACGGGCGTGCGGTCTGCAGATCATCGAAATCGATGCGGGCACTGCGATGCGCCAGACTCGACAGGTTGACCACACGCGGCGCCGCTGCCGCGCGCAGCAACGGCAGCAGCTGCGCGGTCAGCGCGAAATGCCCCAGATAATTGCTGCCGAACTGCAGCTCCATTCCGTCGGCGGTGGTCTGCCGCTGCGGCGGCGCCATCACGCCGGCGTTGTTGATCAGCAGGTCCACCCATTGCTGGCGCGCGCCAAGTCGCTCGGCGAACGCGCGCACCGATGCCAGGTGTGCAAGGTCCAGCGTTTCCACGCGCACCGTGGCGTGCGGATGCACAGCGAGCAGCGCCTGCCGTGCGGCTTCGCCCTTGTCGGCGTTGCGCGCAGTCAGCACCACGCTGGCGCCGGCACCGGCCAACGCCAGCGCGGTCTCATAGCCCAGCCCGCCCACGCTGGCGCCGGTGATGACGGCCACTTTTGCGCGCTGCGGTGGCAGGTCGGCCAGGGTCCAGCCGCTCATTGCGCCAACGCCAGCGTTTCGGGCAGCGTGCGCCACCAGCGCTCGCCGGTGGCCGGGCTGCGTAAATCCACCCGTTCGCCCATGTGCGGGGTGGCCAGTGCGATGTTCGCGGCCGCTGCGAGGGCCACGATGCGTTCCAGCGGCTCGGACCAGACATGCATGGCCAGGTCGAAGGTGCCGTTGTGGATCGGCAGCAAGGTGCGGCCGCCGATATCGATAAACGCCTGCAGGCTCTGCTCCGGTTGCATGTGCACGTCCGGCCACATCTGGTCGTAGGCGCCGTTTTCGATCAGCGCCACATCGAACGGCCCCAGGCGCTGGCCGATGGTCTTGAAGTGCGGGCCATAGCCGCCGTCGCCGCTGAAGAACACCCGCAAATCGGCGTCCTGGATCGCCCACGAGCACCACAGCATGCGGTCGCGGTCGAACAGGCCGCGGCCGGAAAAATGCCGCGACGGCGTGGCGGTGAGGGTCAGGCCACCCACGTTCACCGATTGCCACCAATCCAGCTGCCGCACCTTGCCCGGGTCCACGCCCCAGCGCACCAGCAGATCGCCCACGCCCAGCGGCGCGACGAATACACCGACGCGGTCGGCCAGGGCGCGGATGGTGGCGCGGTCCAGATGGTCGTAGTGGTTGTGCGACAACAGCACGCCGGCCAGCGGCGGAAGGTCGTCCAGCGCGATCGGCGGCGCATGGAAGCGCTTGGGGCCGGCAAACGCGAACGGCGAGGCGCGCTTGGAGAACACCGGGTCGGTCAACCACAGGCCGCCACGCAGTTTCATCAGCACCGTGGAATGGCCCAGCCGGAACAGGCTATGGTCGGGCGCGTCGCGCAGCTGCGCCGCGCTCAGTGGCAGCACCGTCAGCGCCTGCGACGGCATCGTGTGCGCGGGCTTGTTGAACAGCACTTCCCACAGCAGGCGCAGGCCAGCCAACACACCTGGCTGACTCAAGCGGGTGGGCAGTGCGTTGCGGAACCGGCCGTTGCGGAACTGCGGCGAGGCGGCATGCGAAGCGGTAGGCGGCAGGTGGCGGGACTGGGTGAGCACGACGCTATCCATCGTTGGGGGAGGGCGAGCCGGCGGTGCCGGCGCTGTAGTTACACTACACAGTGTAGTTTTATTTTGGAAATGTAAACTGCTCGGTGTAACATTGCGCCATGTCCAGTTCATCCGACGCAGCGCCGGCACCGCAGCGGCTTACCGACCGCAAGCGCCACGCCATTCTCGAAGCGGCCATCGCCGAATTCAGCCAGCACGGGTTCGAGGCCACCAGCATGGACCGCGTGGCCGCGACGGCGGGCGTGTCCAAGCGCACCGTCTACAACCATTTCTCCAGCAAGGACGCGTTGTTCGGCGAGATCCTGCGCGGGCTGTGGCAACGCAGTGCCGAGGCAGTGAGCCTGGTTTATCGCCCCGACCAATCATTGCGCACGCAGTTGACGCAATTGCTGCAGCAAAAGCTGCGGCTGCTCGACGATGCCGCCTTTATCGATCTGTCGCGCGTGGCGATTGCCGAATGCATCCACTCGCCCGAACGCGCGCGCGCCCTGCTGGCTCAACTGGGCAGCAAGGAAGAGGGCACCACCACCTGGCTGCGCGCCGCGCTGGCCGATGGCCGCCTGGCAGCGGTCGATGCGGAATTCGCCTCGCAGCAATTGCAGGCGCTGGTGAAGGGGTTCGCGTTCTGGCCGCAGTTGGCGATGGGCCAGCCGCCGCTGTCGCCCGCCCAGCAGGCGCAGGTGGCCGAGTCGGCGGTGGAGATGTTTCTGGGGCTTTACGGGCGCGAGTAAGTGCCGTGACAGTACTGCGGCGCGTCTAAGCGGTGCATCGCCGTAGCCTGCCGCCAGAGCGCGGCGTCGGTGAGCGTGCGGTGGCAGTGCGATCTGCAAGAAGCGTTGCAGCCGCAGAATCCGCTCCAGCGTCTTGGCGCTTTAGCCGAATGCCACGTGGCAGCGGCGCGGCATCCTGCGTTCGCTCAGGCCCAACGTGGCAGTGAGCTCACCAGGCGCATCGCCGACCCGGCTGAGCTGCCTACGCGGCAGTGAACCGACAAGGTCTGCCACCAGGGAGGCCTTGATCTTTCTGAGCTGCCTACGCGGCAGTGAACCAGCTCGTGCTGACGCCGCACCCAGTCACGCTTTTCTGAGCTGCCTACGCGGCAGTGAACGCCAACAAGATGAAGATGCGTCAGCAGCACATTTTCTGAGCTGCCTACGCGGCAGTGAACAAAATCTGAAGTTCAAATCTCCTGACTTGATTTTTCTGAGCTGCCTACGCTGCAGTGAACGCCGACAAGATGAAGATGCGTCAGCAGCACTTTTTCTGAGCTGCCTACGCGGCAGTGAACGTGATGCCCCTGGCGCTCCCTGGCGGCATGACTTTCTGAGCTGCCTACGCGGCAGTGAACGCGCTTACCCCGTCCTCGAAGATCTGGTCATCTTTCTGAGCTGCCTACGCGGCAGTGAACTATGACGGCGTTGGCTGGGGCGCGGTCGTCTCTTTCTGAGCTGCCTACGCGGCAGTGAACAAGCCCTGGGCGGCTACGTGGACAAGCTAACCTTTCTGAGCTGCCTACGCGGCAGTGAACAAGACGCGCCCACACATGCCGGCCTCGCTTCTTTCTGAGCTGCCTACGCGGCAGTGAACCCAGCTACGAGGGAGTGAGCGTCTATCACTCTTTTCTGAGCTGCCTACGCGGCAGTGAACATGGGCGAATTAATCAGCGCGTGTTCGGAGGCTTTCTGAGCTGCCTACGCGGCAGTGAACTTTCGGAACTTCCGCGAAAGCCGAAGAGTTGTTTTCTGAGCTGCCTACGCGGCAGTGAACATCGACACCCACGCGGCGGCACAGGAGCGGCATTTCTGAGCTGCCTACGCGGCAGTGAACGATTCGTGTATGGCGATCAGGTTTCCATTGATTTTCTGAGCTGCCTACGCGGCAGTGAACATCCAGAAACCGCTTACCGCCACCTCTCGGCAATTTCTGAGCTGCCTACGCGGCAGTGAACACTCATAGCCCTCGGTGTCGAAGTTGGCCATGTTTTCTGAGCTGCCTACGCGGCAGTGAACATCTCGGCACCAGCGAGGTTGGCCGACTGGATTTTCTGAGCTGCCTACGCGGCAGTGAACGAGATGGCGTTGGCACATGCGATCCGTAACAATTTCTGAGCTGCCTACGCGGCAGTGAACGTTGACATGGCCCGCCACGCCACCAGCTTGCATTTCTGAGCTGCCTACGCTGCAGTGAACTCGCACCGCTGCTGGGCCGCCAGTTCGCCCACTTTCTGAGCTGCCTACGCGGCAGTGAACGAAGAGATGCTGATTCATACACCGTTTTTCCATTTCTGAGCTGCCTACGCGGCAGTGAACCGCTTCTTCACCTGTGACAGCCCGCTATGCTTTTTCTGAGCTGCCTACGCGGCAGTGAACTCTCCGACGGGAGAATCTGGCTTTCCTGGCGCTTTCTGAGCTGCCTACGCGGCAGTGAACCTCATCACCGAGCCGTGGCGTACCACCATGATTTTCTGAGCTGCCTACGCGGCAGTGAACGCGCCATTCATCCCGCCGACTGCCTCGGTGGTTTTCTGAGCTGCCTACGCGGCAGTGAACTATTTCCCACTCATCTCTCTCTCCATTTCATTTTTCTGAGCTGCCTACGCGGCAGTGAACCATCAAGGTCTTGCACCGTCATTTCGCGGTATTTTCTGAGCTGCCTACGCGGCAGTGAACACGAATGCCCGATGTGTGGCGGCACGGGCGGCTTTTCTGAGCTGCCTACGCGGCAGTGAACACGTTCATGCATGAAATGGGGCATGTCTATCTTTTCTGAGCTGCCTACGCGGCAGTGAACAGCGTTTGATGCGTACCGGGAAGCTGCCAAATTTCCTGAGCTGCCTACGCGGCAGTGAACGTCGCACCCGCCTGCTGATGTTGTCTTTGACTTTTCTGAGCTGCCTACGCGGCAGTGAACTGTGCGGCACGCGGCGCATCTGCGGTGGTGATTTTCTGAGCTGCCTACGCGGCAGTGAACCTAGATCTGCGAGCACTTGCTTCTTTTCTTTCTTTCTGAGCTGCCTACGCGGCAGTGAACATGAAGTTGAGGCAGCGACCGTAGGCCCAATCTTTCTGAGCTGCCTACGCGGCAGTGAACATGACTTGGCCATCGGCATGGATGAGATCGCGTTTCTGAGCTGCCTACGCGGCAGTGAACGCCCCGAACGTGAAGCGCAGATACGCCGCGAATTTCTGAGCTGCCTACGCGGCAGTGAACGTGCAAGCCTGCGCGCAGCCGCGCCAGGCTGTTTTCTGAGCTGCCTACGCGGCAGTGAACATTCACGCCTTCAAGGTCTTGCGCCAGGTTGTTTTCTGAGCTGCCTACGCGGCAGTGAACAGCACAAGGTCTACTACCTCACGTTCCCTGACTTTCTGAGCTGCCTACGCGGCAGTGAACGTCAAAAACTGACCGTTCTGCAGGGCTGGAATTTTCTGAGCTGCCTACGCGGCAGTGAACTAGTCCTGCCCCAGCTTGGAACATTCCGCATATTTCTGAGCTGCCTACGCGGCAGTGAACTTTCGACGGGTTTGTTCCGACTGAAGCAGTTGTTTCTGAGCTGCCTACGCGGCAGTGAACCTGGATTCCGTGCCAGCACTGCGGCGAACGCCATTTCTGAGCTGCCTACGCGGCAGTGAACCGTGGCGGCGCGCATCGCGCGACGAACATCCATTTCTGAGCTGCCTACGCGGCAGTGAACAAGAGAAAAAGCCCCTCAAGGTATTGATGGGCAAAGCAAGATCGGCCAAACAAGGGCAGACACCCTTTTGACAAGGTGCCTGCCAAGTCGTTGATTTTAAAAGAAGCCTTTTCTTCGGCTGGAAAAGGGTCAGAACCAGGGCACGGTGGCTTCCTGGCTCAGGCCGTAGCTGTTGAAGCCGCCGTTTTTCGCCTCGGACAAGAGGGGGCCGTGGCGAATGAACAGCGGAAACGAGGCTTGTCCGGTGCTGCGGCTGCCGATGACCACGAAGGGCAGTGCCAATTGTTCGGCTGCGGCATCCGGGATGCGTTGTGTCGCTGCCTCGGCATCGATTCCATGACGCCGCATTGCGCGACGACGCAGACGCGACGGGCTGCTCTTGGCCTGCACACGTGTGACGTGCCGATGCTCGGTATCGGCAGGAACGGCCATCACGGGCGACACCACCAGATGGTCGAGTATGCCGTGAAGCCAGGGGCTGGCCATCAACGCCTGTAGGCCGGCCTGCTCGCCATGCAGACGCAGGTGCGTGCCCAGGCTCGGCTTGCGCGCGTCATGGCGAGGAAAGCTCACGCCAACGTCTTGGCGCTGCTGCTGCACGAGTGAGCGGTGCAGACGTCCATACAGGCCGCTGAGCAGCTGATGCGGCGCAAGCTCCGGGTCGGGACGAAGTTGGAGATCCACATAGTGGTCCATGGCGTCAGCCCGCGTCGCCAAACACGCCACCCCGGATCAGCGTGGCGATCACGAAGTGCTGCTGATCCGGCTCGGGGAGTTTGTCCTTGAGCACCCAGCTATCAAGCAGCGTGTAGAAATCCAACTTGGCCTTGGGCTGCCGGTAGGCCTTGCCTTGGGTGGTGACCGAGCCGTATGGCTCAACCGCAATCGGGCCATTGTCTTCTGCCTCCGGGTACCAGGTGTCGATGGTGCGCAACGCATTGCCGATCTTCTGCGAATGGATCGCGGCCACTGCGTTGTCGCCGTCGCCGACCGCATAGAGCGTCTTGCTCTTCTTGCTGCTGCCCTTGTCCAGAATAAGCTCTTGCGAGGGAAACACCTCCTGGCCCGCACCCACACGCACGAATGCGGTGACCTGCAGCAGAAGATGCGTATTGCCCGCCAGCGCCCCGGCGATCAGCGAGGACAGGGCGGCCAGATCTACGGATTCGGCGGCCGGCGCCTGCAAACTGCGTAGCAAATGATCGTGCGCCTGGAACGTCCACTGCGCTGCGGCGGCGCCGTTCTTCAGGTGCGCCACCTGCACCTCCACCTGCTCCGCACCGATGCGGTTGCGCCACAGAAAGCGCCCGTTGGCGATGTTGGCCGCGTAACGCTGGGCCAACGTGCCGAAGCCATGCTGCTGCACGTAAGCGGCGACGGTGGCGGTGAGCTTGCTGCGGTAGTCGGCGTCATTACAGGCCGAAGGTGTGCCGGTGCCACCAAGTACGCGCAGGGTGAATTGCACCTTCAGCGTATCGGCATCCAGCGGCAGGGCCGCGACGTCCACCGTCTGCAAGTTGGGGTTTTCGATCGCGGCATCGAGTTTGGCTGGGTCCTGGTCCTTGGTCTTGAGACGGTTGGAAATGGTGCCGCGCACGGATTTTTCGCGCAGTTTGACCGGCTGCCAGTCGGCGGACGTGGTGCGTGTTGCCCATGCGCCGGAAAACAGCAGCGCGTCGGAAGGATCGAGCTTGCGCTCGAAGGCGAGGACGGAGGCGGTCTTGAGTTCGTTTGCCATGCTGAGAATTCCTTGTCGTACTTCAGTCGAAAGAGAAGTTGAAATCTGGCGTTTCATCGTCAACGGCCACCGCAACAAAGTCGTTGCGACAGCGGTACATCTCCTGCTCGGTCACACCGCTGGCGTACCAGAGCAACTGCCGCGGTGCGTCCAGGCGGTGTGGGCTGATCCACTGGCCGAGCGAGTACAGACTCTCGACGAAGCGGAACGGTGTACTGGTGTCGCGCGCATTGACCACGCTGCCGGGCGTCTGCAGATCGCCTAGGGCGCCGTAGCCCACCGGGATGGGAACCGTCCAGCCACGCCCGGTGCGGTCGTTGGTCCATCCGGGCGTGTCATCGGGCGTGGCTTGGTCTTGGTAGCGCCAATTGATGCGCGCCAGCGACAGCCAGGCATCCAGTGCGGTGGCATCGGGATCGACGGCTCGCAACTCGGTCAGGCGGGCGTCGAGCAGGTCGGCGCGTTCCACCAGCGCGAAGCCTGGCAGCAGCCGCAGGCGTGCCTTGCGGAATTGCATGGCGCGGTCGTCCTCGGTGCCGGTCAGGTCCAGCGTCCATGGTTGGTAGCGATGGCGCCAGGGTTGCGCAGGCGGGCGTACGCTGCCGCCTGCGATCCGCATGCCGGCGAGCAGGTCTGCCACCGTGGCGGTATCGGCCTGCTGTGCCTGCGGGTCGTCCTGCCAGCGTTGGCTGGACACGCCCAGTACCAGGCTCAGCTCCAGGTGGATGCGGCCTTCCTCGACGATGGCGGCAGTCTTGCCGTCCTTGCCGACCGGGTTGCGGGTCAGATGAAAGGCCTTGACGAAGCCGCTGTCGGTCACCTGTTCCTGATGCGCGTGGCAGACCGCGCCGATCGCCTGAAACCTAAGTTCCAAACCGGCGGCGTGGACCTTACGCTGCAGCGCCCACATCAGTCCCAGAAACGCTGTCATCGAGGGGAAGCCGTGGGTAAGCGGGCTGGAGACGGCATTCGCGTTGTGGACGAGCAGGTGCGGCAGCACCAGCAGGTGGCTGACCATCGGGCACCGGTTCATGCCTTGCCTCCGGTGGGCGCACGCCGCTGCAGTGGCACCGGCCAGGTCGCCTCGACGATCGCCTGCTTGGCCCAGTGGCGGTATTCGCTGTCGCCGACACCGGTCAGCCCCAACTTGTGCAACCGCGCATTGACCCAGTTGGCGAAGCGCGCTGCCACCTGGTCCGGCCAGTCGCCGAACGTGTAGGCCGCGTTGAAGGCGTCGTCGTCGTGTGTCCACTCCGGGTGCTGCGGGTCGCGGCGCACCGGCAGTTCGGTGCGCTCGGGGTCCAGCCACAGCTGTTCGTCCAACGGCAGCATGCAGTCCGCATCGCGCGTCCAGCCGGGTGTGAAACGGGCATGGGTCTGGCTGGCGAACACCGCCAATTGCGCGCCAAGCGCCTGTTCGATGCGTTCACGGATCTGGTGCGTCTTTTCATTGGGCGTGGGATCGCCGAGCAGGAAGTCGGCTAGTTGCTTCACTAGCGCGCGTACCTCCTTGCCGTAGCCGAATCGCTCCATCGCCGACTCGGTCTTCAACAGGCTGCGCGGATGTTCCAGTGTCCAGCTCGGCGGCAGCGAGGCCAGCAGGTAGTTCACGCCACCGCGCTCGCTGTTGAGCTGTGAAATGTTCTGTGGCTTGGTCCCGCCGAGTTTGCGTGCGACCAGATGGCGGTAATCGCGATAGCTACCGACATGCGGTTGCTTGGCGCGCAGCGCCTGACGGCCCAGCTTGTTGGTCTCGCCAAAGCGGGCGTCCTGGATCTCGGCATGGACGACATGCGCCAGCGCGCTGGAGAACATCGGCTGCAGCAGGTGGTAGTGGGTGTCATCGGCTGGATCCGTGCCAGCCAGCCAGTAGACCTGTTTGGCCATGCCGTGTGAGCGAAGTTGTGGCTCGCTGCGAGCCAGCGCGCCGAATGCCTGCATCCAGCTGACAGCGATATCGGGGTCCTGATGCAGCGCATCGCGCAGAGCGCTGTCGCCGGCCTGCATCCACGCCAGCATGCCCTGTCCTTCGACCTCGATCTTGAGGAACTTGAAGACATCCAGTGCAGCGGCATTGCCCACCACGTCCTGTGCGTAGTGCGCACCCAATAGATGGCTGCCGATGTCGGAATGCTGCGGCAGGCTGTCGGGCGGCACGTGCAGGCTGCTGCCGCGCGCGTCGGGATGAGTGGCCTTGAGCACATGGGTGACGGCCTGGATCTGGCCGACGCGGCGCGCTGCATCTGCCAGCCAGGTTGCGTAGTCGTACTTCGATGCTGCGCCGGTATCGTCTTCTTCGTCCTTCAGCTTGGCCAGTCGCCGGGCTTCGATGAAGTCGGCGATGGCGGAGCGAAAACGTTCTACTCTCTTTGTTGGTTCTGTCATCCATGCTCTCCTTGTCGGTGCTCCGGTGTTTCGATGTGATACCTGTTTTGGGAATCATCGGGTGAGACGCACCGCCCGATCATCCTTTGTACTTCGCAAACCCTAGCCACGGGTGATACCGCCAGCCTTGTTCGGTGGTTGGCACTTCCACCGTGGTGAGTTTGCGGGCGCACGCTTCCAACGGCAGGTCGAGAGACTCGGCCTGCTCGGTGAGCAGGTCCGTCAACGCGAAGCGGCCCCAGGGGCCAATACCCGGTACCGATGCCAGCGCCACGTCATGGCGCTGGCTCTGCTCGATGCGCACATACAGGTCCACACCACGCTGATCCGTGGATTGCTCGACCCGATGCAGTCGCAGCACATCGTCTTCGTCCGGCAGGAAGACCAGGGTGGTGCGGCGCTGGCTGTCGTCGCGGAACGGTTGCTGCTGCGGCAGCACACCGGTGAGGGCGGCCTGGGGGTACTGCCAGGCGGCGAAGGCGTGGTCGGGCTCCAGTGCCTTGCCGTCTTTCGCAAGCGGCAGCATGCAGGACGCGATGCGCGCCTGCTCCAGATCCACCAGGCGCTCGCGGGGTTTCCACTGTGCGTGGTCGGGGCGCGGACGAATGCGTGGGATGGCGCTGAGCGTACGGTAGTCGTCCTCGCGCAGCAGTTCGCGTAGCCATGGCGTTTTCAGTTCAAATTTGCCTGGCTCTTTTGCTCCTGCCTGTTTGCTGCTGGTTCCTTTCTCGAAGCCTGGCCTGATGTAAGTCGGCCGATCCTGCCAGCCTTTGCGAAAATGCCGCACGTTGGTATCGAAGATCAGCACGTTGGGCATGGCGCCGGGCTTGCCGCGATGGCGCTGCACGCGCCCGGCCAGCTGGATCAGCGAGCGCATGGAGGACGGCTCGGCCACTGCCCAGTCGGCATCCCAATCGCGGCCGACTTCGCACACCGGCGAGGCCAGCACCACGAATAACTGCTCGCTTGCCGGATGCGCGTCGATCAACGCACGGATGCCCGGCAGGCGGTAGACGCCGTTGCCATCGCCACGCCGGTTGAAGGCCTGGTGGAGTTGGTGTTCGATGGCCGAACGTTGCACCAGCGGAAAGCGGGCGTGATAGACGCACAGGTGGATCTGTGTGCCTTCCGGCGCGCCGGCTGCATGCAGTGCTTGTGCAACGTCGAACAGCGGCTCGATATTGGCCATGCGCACCAGCCCGAAGCTGATGCGTTTGCCGCTGACCGGATCGGGTTCGGCATGGGCGTGGTGCAGGCGCAGGCAGGCGTCGCGGACATGCGGTGCGAACTGCATGTACAGCTGCGTGTCCGGCAGGTTGCGTGGCAGGTTCAGCGGAAGCAGGTCGCCACGTCGTAGGGCTGGGGCCTTGGCGAGCATGGCGATGCGTTTTTCGACGAATTGCATGTGCTGGTCAAGAAAGCCGCTACCGCTGACGCATGGTGCTGCCTGCACACCGAACTCGTCGCTCCACAGGCAGGGAATCTGGATCGCGGCGTCGGCGTGAGCGCCGTCCTGACCGCGGTTGCGCCGGTACTGCTGGCGGCCAGCGCGATAGGCCAGGTACATGCCTGTGACCAGCGAGGGCGGTAGCGTCGCCGAGGACAGCAGCACCCGCGTGCCGAGCATGCCGGCCCAGTGCACCAACCGGGTCAGCGCGGGCAGGTCGTTGAGATCGTAGTCGTCCAGTTCGTCGAGGATCAGATCGGCGCTCATCAGACGCAGCATCGGTGCGATCTGGCGTCCGGCACGCAACGCTTCGGTCGCCGGCACCATGTGGTCCACGGTGCAGACCAGCATCGGGGCCGAGAGCAGCTTGCCGATGTCCGGATCGTGCAAGGCACGTGAGAGCAGTGGATGATCGGTGGTGACGCCTTCGTAGAGCACATGGCTGTCTTCGTCGATCAGATCCTGCACTGACGCCGAGCCGTGCGCTTCGGCCTTGCGCTCGTAGAACTCGAACAACGCGCGGCTGGCAGAGCCACCGACGCGAATGGCCAGTTCGTCCTCGCCCAGATGCAGGTCGGTGCGGAAGCTGCGGCCGGTCTGCAGGGTGAGCGTGCGCAAGCCCAGCGCATAGGTGGCGCGCAGGCCCTGCTGCGGATCGGCCAATGCGTACAGAATGCGCGCGTTGGCCAAGGTCTTGCCGCAGCCGGTCGAGGCCATGTTGACAACGAAGGCGCCATGCTCGCGCGCCGCCTCGCGCATCACGGTAGCGGCGTCGAACGCCTTGTCCTGCCAGGAAAAGCGTGGATCGGCGCTGCGCTTGCGCAGGCCACGATGGTTGGCCAACCTGGGCAGGTGGCGCTCGAAGCCGGGCAGGGCATGCGCGATCAGGCCGGCATCTCGGGCGACGCCGAGCAGGTGTTCATCCAATGGCTGCTTGAGGCCATCGGGATCTGTATTGGCATAGAGCTGTGTCTTGCCATTGCTGTGCACGCGTAGCGGGGAGCTTTTGGGGAGTGCTGAGTAATGATGGTCGGCCAGCATCAATGTCAGTCGCGCAAGATGCAGCACGTAGGGATTGTCCAGCCAGTTGTCGTCACGGCGCTGGCGCAGTGCAAGCAGGCGCTTTGCCAGCCGCGCGGCCTGCGCGCGCCATTTCGGTTCCATCACCGGCAATGGTCCGGCGGGTGTCCAGTACGTAAGCGCGTGGCTGGGGTCGGCGGGCTGTTTGATCTCGTTCCAGTCGTGCGTCACCAGCGCTAGCGGCGTTTCCAGCCAGGTCGGGTTGAAGGTGTGCGACCGCTTGCCCAGCCACGCCTGTCGACCGTCTTCCTGCTGGACAGGCACCACAGGTAGCCGGTGATGGGTGAGTATCAGCCAGGCCACGGCGGCGGCAAGCGGCGGCAGATCGACGAAGGGTCGGCGTACGGTCGCATTGATGCCATCGCGTTGGTAACGCGCATCTCCTATCCAGTCTGCCTCGACGAACGCATCTGGGTCGGCCAGACGTTGCAGCCAGCCGGCATCGTCGTCGTTGCCGACAAACGCCTGAAACAGCCGCAACGAGACCCACTCATGGCGATACAGGTTGCGTTCGCGCAGGTTTCCACGCAGGCGTGCCTGAAAAGCGATACTGGCTTTGCCCAGATCGTGCAGCAATGCGGCTAACTGGGCGAGCAGGCGGATATCTTCGGCCGTGTGCCAGTCGTTTTCGTCTTCTCGGCGCAGGATGTTGCGCGTACTCGTATTTGTGGGCACTGCACCTTCGGCATTGAAGCGCCGTGCGTCGCCGACGATCCAAAGCAACTCGGAATGGTCGCGGCCGCGAATCCAATGGCAGGCGATGGCGCTGTTCTTGCGCGCTGTCTTGCGCAGCAGTTTGCGTAGGGTCGTCAGGCCAGCTTCGGTGATGGGGGTCTGCCAAGTACGATCGCCACGCCGTTCGGCGAATTGGTCCAGTATTCGGCGCGTTTCGGTGAGCGCACGTTTGTCGCATTGGGAGATCAGCAGGATGTTCACGGCCTCGAATCCATCTGCCTTGCCGCCGCGGTCTGCAACGCGACGGCCTTGAGCGTGTCCAGCATGAAATCCAGCGCCTCGCTGCGAGTGAGCGATTCGATGCAGTTGCGCCGAAACGCCTGCTCGTCATCGCCGCGCATTGCCGATAGAAATGCCTGCCGCAGGATGCTCGCGTCCTTTACCAGGTCGGCGATGTCGAACACCAAGCCACCCCTGCGCGTCTTGCCATGCAGTACCGCCAATCCGTGCGGCAGGCCGAGTACCCAGCTGGCTGTAGCGCCCAGCCCGTAAGCCAGATAATTGCCGTGATCGAGAAAGCGATTGGCCGGGTCTCCGCCGGTACCGCGCTTGGCGCGAGTGAACTCACCATAGCCAACGGTCTCGACCGCCAGTTTGAACAAGGCCTTGGTGAGCCTGGCCTCCTCGGTCAACAGTGCTGCATTGTCTTGCGCCTGTTCGATGTTGAGGCGTGTCTTGGTCAGCAGGGCGTCCAGCCTTGCCGCGTCGGGTGTAAAGCCGGCCTCCCTGAGTGCGCGCTGCTGCCACTGTTGGCCAATTCTTACCGCGCGCGCCTGCTGGAACGCTTTGGCCGCCATCAGGCGCAAGTCGTCATCGAACCAGAACGATACCCAAGCCTGCAGATACTCGGTGGGGCGATACTCGCTCTGCGGCGAAAACCAGGCCACTTCCACGTCCATCTCGTTGGCCGAGAACAACGGCGTGCCGCCTCCGCCGCAAAAACCGACCAGTACCCCCGCTTTGGCCAGCTCGCGCATCGCAGCCTGTGTGATTGACGTGCCCGTGCCTAGCAGCACCGTGGTGGTGTTGGCGATAGGGATATTCCAATACAGCGAACGCTTGCCTGCGTCGGTCACATACTCGACCCGCCCGCCATTGACCAGTACCCGGCAGTGCTGGAGGTAATAAATGTTGGCGCGCTTGGAGTGCAGGATGGTTTTGAGGTCTGAAGCAGACAGTTCTTCCACGTGCCATGTACTCCGTTTTCGCTGCCCGGGCAGTCATCACTGCGTTGAGGCTCGATACTAGGGAGCACCGGGGCGGCGACGCAATCCATCGATCATGCAGCCGCAATGTGGCGAGGATGTCCAGTCGCGGGCGCTATCGACTCCTGGGTCTTTGCGCAGGGCCGCGGCTCGCCGGAAGTTCGGAAGCCCGTGATCGCTGGCCCCGTTACTGTTGTGCGAGAGCGACTTTGTTCACCGCTCCGAATCGCCGCTCTCGTCATACCCGCGCGGCGTAAACAGATCCGGCTGGATCAATTCGATAAACGCGCGCGCCTGCGGCGACAGATACTTGCCCTTGCGCACCACCACGCCATAGCTGCGGGTGGGGAAGTATTCCTTGAGCGAGCGTGTTGCCAGCTTGTCGCGATCGGCATCGGTCACGCAGATCGCGGTGACGATGGAAATGCCCATGCCCATCGCCACGTACTGCTTGATCACTTCCCAGCCGCCCACTTCCAGCGCCACCGTGTACGGCACGCGTGCCTGCTGAAAAATCAGGTCGACCAGGCGATAGGTCACCTGCCGACGTGGTGGCAGGATCAACGGATAGGGCGAGAGATCCTGCAGCGACACCGTGGCCTTGTGCGCCAGCGGGTGATCGGGCGGGGTGATCAGCAGCTGCTCGAAGCGATACACCGGCGCGTAGTTGAGATCGGCCGGCACATCCAGCATCGAGCCGACCGCCAGGTCCACCGCATCCTCGCGCAACAGGTCGGTGCCGTCAGCGCTGATCGCGTTATGCAGGGTCAGCCGCACGTCCGGATGGCGGGCGCGAAAGTTCGCCACGATGCGCGGCAGCAGATACAGGATGGTGGAGCTGTTGGCGGCGATGTTGAGCTCGCCGGCATCCAGCCCGCGCACCTTCTCGCGAAAGCTGGCCTCCAGGCCGTCCAGGCTTTCCACCAGCGGCAGTGCCATGTCGTACAGCAACTGGCCCTCGCGGCTGGGCGCCAGGCGTCGCCCGGAGCGCTCGAACAAGGCCACCCCCAGGTCGCGCTCCAGCGCCTGCAATTGCAGCGTCACCGCCGGCTGACTGACGTATAGCGCCTCAGCAGCCCGTGAGACCGAGCCCAGACGGACCGTCTGACAGAACGCACGCAGCGGCTTGAGGCGATCGGATTTGTAGGAAAATCGAGGGGTTGGCGCCATGTCGAGCAGGCTTCCAGTATCAGTATAAGTACAGCTTATTTACAGCATTGATAAAACTGCTTTGTCAAATAGTTGCTCGGGGCGCACGGTGCAGGTCCGGATGCACAAGGACCTCCACATGTCTGCCACCGCTTTCGCTTCACGTCCCACCGCCCACGCCACGCCCGGTCTGTCGCTGACCACCCAGGTCGCAGGGCAGGCGGAGCTGCTGCCGCCGGCCGCGCTGGCGCTGCTGGTGTCGCTGCATCGGGCGATCGAGCCCGGCCGCCAGCAGCGGTTGGCCCAGCGACGTGCCCGCCAGGCCGCCTTCGACGCCGGCCAGCTGCCGGACTTCCGTGCCGACACCCGCGCCATCCGCGAGGGCGACTGGCGCGTTGCCGCGCTGCCGGCGGCGCTGCAGGACCGCCGCGTCGAGATCACCGGCCCGACCGATCCGAAGATGGTCATCAACGCACTGAACTCCGGTGCCAAGGTGTTCATGGCCGACTTCGAGGATTCCACCGCGCCGACCTGGCGCAACCTGCTGGCCGGCCAGCGCACCCTGGCCGCCGCCGTGCGCGGCGAGCTGACCTTCGATGCGCCCAATGGCAAGCACTACGCGTTGCGCCCCGAAGCCGAGCGCGCGGTGCTGATCGTCCGCCCGCGCGGTTGGCACCTGGACGAAAAACACGTCCACATCGATGGCCAGCCGCTGGCCGGCGGGCTGTTCGATGCGGCACTGTTCGCCTTTCATAACGGCCGCGCACTGCTGGCCAAGGACCGCGGCCCGTACCTGTATCTGCCCAAGTTGCAGAGCATGGAAGAAGCCGCGCTGTGGGACACCGCGCTGGCGCATATCGAAGCGATGCTGGGCTTGCCGCATGGGCAGATCAAGGTCACCGTGCTGATCGAAACGCTGCCGGCGGTGTTCGAGATGGACGAGATCCTGCACGCGCTGCGCGAGCGCATCGTCGGGCTCAATTGCGGGCGCTGGGACTACATCTTTTCGTATCTCAAGACCTTTCGTGCGCACCGCGACCGCGTGTTGCCGGAGCGTGGCCAGGTCACCATGACCCAGCCGTTTTTGAAGGCGTATTCGGAACTGCTGATCAAGACCTGTCACCGCCGCGGCGCGCATGCGATGGGCGGGATGGCCGCACAGATTCCGATCAACCACGACGAGGCCGCCAACGAGCAGGCCATGGCCCGCGTGCGCGCCGACAAGCTGCGCGAGGTCAGCGCCGGCCACGATGGCACCTGGGTGGCGCATCCGGCCTTGATTCCTGTGGCGATGAAACTCTTCGACGAACACATGCCCACCGCGCATCAGCAGCATGTGTTGCGCAACGATGTGCAGGTGACGCGCGACATGTTGATCGCACCGTCCGCCGGCAGCGTCACCCGCGCCGGTTTCGAAGGCAATGTCGAAGTCTGCGTGCGGTATCTGGCGGCCTGGCTGGACGGCAACGGTTGCGTGCCGATCCACAACCTGATGGAAGACGCCGCCACCGCCGAAATCAGCCGCGCGCAGCTGTGGCAGTGGCTGCATCACGGCCAGCATCTGGACGACGGCACCGCCATCGATCAACAGCTGCTGCAGGCAACCTTGCGCGCATTGCCGGCACGGTTGGGCACAACCACGGCACTCCCCGGCGCAGCGCGAATCGATGAAGCCATTGCGTTGCTGGAAGAACTCAGCCGCGCCGATGAACTGGCGGACTTTCTCACCGTGCCGGCGTACCGCTTGATCGACTAAGCATATCGCTGCAGCGACACCTCGCACGCTGTCGCTGCACTTCTCACCTCCACGCAGTACACCGCCCGTTGCGCGCATGCGCAACGACGGCCTCGCCATGCCGCATGCCATGTCATGCACGCCGTTTCTTCCTCGTTCCATCCGTCGTCCCTCTTCAGGAGAACGCAAGATGAGCACCGCACTGCAAAACGCCGAACAACTGCAGCAGGACTGGACCACCAACCCGCGCTGGACCGGCATCACCCGCAACTACACCGCCGCCGATGTGGTGCGCCTGCGCGGCACCGTGCATGTGGAGCATTCGTTGGCGCGCTTGGGCGCGGACAAGCTGTGGACTTCATTGCACGCCACCCCGTTCGTCAACGCCCTGGGTGCGCTGACCGGCAATCAGGCGATGCAGCAGGTCAAGGCCGGCTTGAAGGCGATCTATCTGAGCGGCTGGCAAGTGGCAGCCGATGCCAACCTGGCCGGGCAGATGTATCCGGATCAGTCGTTGTACCCGGCCGATTCGGTGCCGGCGGTGGTCAAGCGCATCAACAACACCTTGCTGCGCGCGGATCAACTGCATCATGCCGAAGGTAACGACGCCATCGACTTCCTGCAGCCCATCGTGGCCGATGCCGAAGCCGGTTTTGGCGGCGTGCTCAACGCCTTCGAGCTGATGAAGGCGATGATCGAAGCCGGCGCTGCCGGCGTGCATTTCGAAGATCAGCTGGCATCGGTCAAGAAGTGCGGCCACATGGGTGGCAAGGTGCTGGTGCCCACGCGCGAAGCCATCGAAAAATTGAATGCCGCGCGCCTGGCCGCCGATGTCTTGGGTGTGCCGACGCTGCTGATTGCACGCACTGACGCAGAAGCGGCCGATCTGATCACCAGCGACGTGGATGCCAACGATCAGCCGTTCACCACCGGTGAGCGCACCGTCGAAGGTTTCTTCAAAACCCGCAACGGGCTGGATCAAGCCATCAGCCGCGGGCTGGCGTACGCACCGTATGCGGATCTGATCTGGTGCGAGACTGGCAAGCCGGATCTGGAATTCGCGCGGGCATTTGCACAGGCCATCCATGCCAAGTTTCCAGGCAAGTTGCTGGCCTATAACTGCTCGCCCAGCTTCAACTGGAAGAAGAATCTCGACGATGCCACCATTGCCAAATTCCAGACCGAGCTGGCGAGCTATGGCTATAAATTCCAGTTCATCACCCTGGCTGGTTTTCATGCGCTCAACTACGGCATGTTCCACCTGGCGCACGGCTATGCGCGCCGCCAGATGAGCGCCTTCGTCGAGTTGCAACAAGCCGAATTCGATGCGGCGGAAATGGGCTTCACTGCGGTCAAGCATCAACGCGAAGTGGGCACCGGCTATTTCGATGCGGTGACGCAGGCGATCCAGCAGGGGCAGTCGTCCACCACCGCGCTGCGTGGCTCTACCGAAGAAGAACAGTTTCACGGCGAGAAGGCGGCCTAGCCTGCAGCGGGCTGCCCACGTTTCGCCACCCCGGGAGGGGGAAAGGGCTCGGGAAACCGGGCCCTTTTTTTTCACGCAGTACCCGACAATTCGTCTCTTTTGTAATGAGAACAAGTGTGATCTGGTGCTGAACAAGGGGGTCCTGTAGGATTTGTCCATGGGCTAACGTTGCAGGCCGGCCTAAGGAAACAGGATGACTTGCCACAACACCGCAGGCGCAGTCGAGCCGACGGGAAGCGTCGCCAAGACGCTCTCGGACGGGCTGCATGCGTTGATGACCGCTGACGAACTGGCGTTTTTCGCCCGTTTCGGCCGTACCCGTGAGCTTGCCGCAGGCCAGGCGCTGTTCGAGCGCGGTGCGATCGGCACGCAGATGTTCATCGTGGTGAGTGGCCAGATCGACCTGGATTTCGGCGAGGATCTGATGCTCAAGCATCTGGGCCCGGGCGAATTTTTTGGAGAGCTCGGGCTGCTGATCGGCGATCATGCGCGTAGTGCCGGTGCCAGCGCATCCATGGACAGCCGCCTGATCGAACTGGCGCACGACGATTTTCAGCGCCTGGTCGACCACGACCCTTCGATGGTCGCGCATTTCCTGCGTCGCTCCATCGTGCGCGTGGTCAACAACGAGCAGTTGCTGATCCGCCAGCTGCGCCGTCGCAACCACGATCTGGAAGCGGCGCTGGATAATCTCTACGTCACCTCGCATCAGCTCAACCACACCGAAGAACTCAGCCGTACCGACGAGCTGACCGGGTTGCACAACCGGCGCGGTCTGGCGCTGTATCTGCAGGAATGCCGACGTGCCGGCAACGTGCCGGGCGTCGGCCTGATCCTGATCGATTGCGACCGCTTCAAGCGCATCAACGACGAGTTCGGTCATCTTGCCGGCGACCGCGTGTTGCAGAACGTGGCGCATGCGTTGCGTTCGGTCATCGCCGAGGGCGACCTTGCCTGCCGTCTCGGCGGCGACGAATTCTGCGTGCTGGTCGCACAAGGCACCCCGGAACTGGTGCACCACATCGGCGAGTGCATCGTGCGCGCGGTGGAGGCGCGCCTGTGCAACGGCCAGAGCGAGCAGGGCTGCTCGGTGAGCGTCGGCCTGTGCATGATCGATGCCGATGCGGCCTGGAACGACTGGTACACGCTCGCCGACAGCGCGCTGTACGAAGCCAAGCGCCAGGGCGGCAATGTGTTGGCCATGCACGAAGCGCTTGCATCGCTGCCATCCGGTACCACGCTTGCACCGGGGCATCGCTAAGGCATGAGCGCCCGCACCCACGCACGCAAGGACGCGTCGTCGGAGGCGATGCAGGCGCCGCGTCTGCGGACCCTGTTGCTCACCGATCTGTGCGATTCGACCGCGCTGGTCGAACGCATCGGCGACAACGCCGCCGCCGCGCTGTTTCGCGAACACGATCGGTTGGTGGTCAAGCTGCAGCAGCAATGGCGCGGCCGCCTGATCGACCGCTCCGACGGCTTGCTGCTGTTGTTCGACCGCCCGATCGACGGGTTGGGCTTTGCGCTGGATTACGCGCGTGGGCTCAAGGCGATGAGCGATGCCCACGCGCTCATTCTGTGCGCGCGCCAAGGCCTGCATGTCGGCGAAGTGCTGACCTGGCGCAACAGCGACGAGGCGGTGAGCATCGGCGCCAAACCGCTGGAAGTCGAAGGCCTGGCCAAACCGACCGCCGCACGCCTGATGTCGATGGCGCGGCCTGGGCAGATCCTGATCTCGGCCGTGGCCGAATCGCTGACCCACCGCGCCGCGCGCGAACTGGGCGAGCGCGCCGAACGCATCCTGTGGAAATCCCACGGCCGCTGGCGCTTCAAAGGCGTGCCCACGCCGATGGAAATCTACGAGGTCGGCGAAGTCGGCCTGACCCCGCTGCGCATGCCAAAAAACTCGGCAAAGGCGTGGCGCGATATTCCACTGTGGCGCCGGCCGGCGGCGTTGGCGACGGAGGTCGCATTGATCGTGCTGACCGCCGGCATCTTGTGGGTCATCGGTCGTCCGGAGCCTGCCATCGCTTTTGCCGAACGCGATTGGGTGGTGGTCGGCGACCTGCACAACCTCACCGACAGCGCCGTGCTGGATGACCCGTTGCAGCAGGCGTTACGGCTCAGTCTCCAGCAGTCCAAGCACGTCAACCTCGTGTCCGAGAAACGCGCGCACGACATGCTGGAACTGATGAAGCAGAGTGATCGGGCCAAGATCGATCGTGCGTTGGGTGCGCAAATCGCCCTGCGCTCGGGCGCCAAAGCCCTGATATTGCCCAGCGTGGCGGATGTCGGCGGAAACCTCCGGGTCACCGTCGAAGTGATCGATCCTGTCACGCAGGCGACGATCTACATGTATCACTCGGAGGGCCGCGGCCAGCGCTCCCTGCTGTCTTCGATTGACACAGTCAGCTCCAATCTGCGCGCAGGACTTGGCGAAACGCTAGCGTCGATCAAGGTGAATTCTGCACCGCTGCCGCGCGTGTCCACGGCAAACATGGATGCATTGAACGCGTACGCACTGGCGCAGCGCGAATTTGGCACCGGGCATTATCGGCGTGCACGCGACTATTACATGAGGGCCGTGGAGCTTGATCCGACATTTGCACTGGCCAATGTCGGCGTGGCGCGCTGCAATTATTACTTGGAAGAGCCACTCCTCGGATTGCCTTATCTGGAAAAAGCCCTCAGCTTCCGAGAAAAGCTTCCTCCGCGCGAGCAGGTCTACCTGGACGCGTGGTACGCACAGATCAAGGATCCAATAAACGCATACGAGAAATGGATGCAGATGGCCAATCTGTATCCGGATGATTTCGCTGCGGCCGAAAATACGGCGTACGCGCTGGAGGCGCGCAATCGCTACAGCGAGGCGCTTGTCTATGCCAAGAGTGCGGCATCGTCGCGCTACGAATACGATCCGTTGGCATTGGAGCTTCTCGGTCGGATGCAGTTGGCGTTGGGAAAAAAGAAGGAAGCACTGGCAGCATTTCGCTCGGCAAGAGCGTCAGGTCTGGCATCGGCTGCAGTCTGGGAAGCGGTCACCCTGGCGGTGATGGGAGATTTTCCGGCTGCGCATGCCATCTGGCCGGACGAGAAACGCCTGGATGTCGCCTATTTCGATCAGGTCTCCATCTATATCGATGAAGGGCGCAGCGACAAGGCGCTTCCAGAAATACAGCGTCTTTCCAACGGGATAGAGCACACGTCGACACGCTATCGGCAATCGGTCGTCGCCATGGCCGCAGCCCAATATGCGCAGGGACAGCATGCCGAGGTCCTGGCGACGATCAAGGCGACGGTTCCTGAGGCGTTGGCGAGTATCTCGACAAGCGCGGATGGTTTCAGCCAGCGCTCCAATGCCGTGGTCGCCGCTTCCTTGGCATTGTTAGGGCAACGCCTGGGGCACGCGGCAACGGCCAAGGCGGTCTTGCAGACCCTCATGGCCAAGCCGGAGTTGGCCAAGATGCCCTCTGTGGCCGAGCTGGTCTTGCTGCTGCAGGCACGGACGGCGCTCCTTGAGGGGCGCGCCAGCGAGGCAGTCCAGCTGCTCAAGCCGCGTCTGGATGGTACTGAGGCGTACCAGTATCACGTCGTCTTGAAAGAGGCGTACACGTCTTTGAACGATCAACGTTCTGCGGCAAACGAATCCAGATGGCTGAAAAACGCGCATGGGCGCGCTTATGCCGAGTTCGGCGGCTGTGGGTGGTGCCAGCAGCCGATGAATGTCTTCGATGCCATGAAGGCTGGCGGCAAATGAACCAGGATGTCATTTGCCGCAGCACGATTACTTCTTGAGCTGGGGCGTCGATCCCGAGGGAACATTGAGTCGAATCGGCTGCATATTGACCGACGACGTCAGGCTGACGTGGATGTCGTCGCGTGCCTGTGCGATGGAAGCCTTGTCGGCCAGGGTTTCTACCTTGAGTTGAGCGGCGAGCAGTGCGGCATCCTCGGGGGGGTGACCGACCTGCACCAGTGCGGCCTTCGGGTCGTTCTTGAACAGATCGCGGAATCCATCATCGGTTGCCAGAAGATCCAGCAGCCTGTGCGCGGTGTCCGGTTGTAGCGGGGCAGGGCCTTTCTCGTTCTCGTTCATGCTCTTCAATGGTAGGGAGGTCTTCAAGAAATCTAAGTCCAGACCGCTAGAAGATCAATCTAAAGATGAGTTCAAGAACATGCGGGTAAGGCGTTGTGCGGTTGTCTATCTCGAGCCCAGAGAGTCTGTTGCGATTGATCTTGTCGATTTGTGCGCCGGAGGTGCCGGTACCTCACGTGCATTACGCTGGGTGGCGCTTGCGCCGCATCTGGATGCGGAGTGTGTGCTGACCGAAGCGGAGGCGCTTGTGTTGGGCCGGGTGAGTCCGAGCAACTGGCAAGACGCCATGACCATTAAAGACCCATCTGTTGTGCGATCGCTGTTGGACAAGGGTCTGCTACTAGAAGACAGCGAACAGATGCATCCGGCACAACAGCGCGATACCGTCCAGCGCCACAGCCAGTGGCATCCACTCGCAGCGACCTATCACGCCTTTACCCGTTGGAATGATGTCGACTCAGCGCGGGCAGCCAAGGACGCAGGCGCGGACACTGCAAGCGCATTGCTGCGGACCTTCGGCCCGCCGCCGCCCGAGCAGGTGCGACGGGGAACGACCGATGCAATCTGCCTCGCACGCGCCCATGACCACGGCTACCTGGACACAGTGCTCCGACGTCGTACCACCTGCAGAAATTTCGAAACCGATGCGCACATGGATGCTGCGGTGTTTGCGCGGATCATCGAGCGAACCTTCGCTGCAAATGCAGTGCTGGAGGCCGATCCGGAAACCGTGTTTCTCAAGCGCTCAAGTCCGTCGGGTGGCGGCCTGCATCCGTTGGACGCGTATCTATTGATCCGCAACGTGTCGGGTATCGCGGATGGGATTTACCATTATCTTCCCGTCGATCATGCCCTGGAGCCGCTTGGTGTGGAGGTGGACAATCTGCAGGATGTTGCGCTGACTCTACTGGCAGGGCAGGACTGGTTCGCCAATGCGCAGGTGATCGTGGCGCTCTGTCCGCGTTACTACCGCAATTTCTGGAAGTACCGCATGCATGCAAAGGCGTATCGCGCGCTTGCGCTGGAAGCAGGCCATTTTTCGCAAACGCTGTACATGGCAGCCACAGATGTGGGTTTGGGTGCATTCGTCACCTGCGCGATCAATGAAGTCCAGATCGAAGCATTGCTCGGCCTGGAGCCGATCATGGAAGGTGTTGTGGCGCTGTGCGGCTTCGGTGTGCGCGGCGATAGCATGCAAACCATGGAGCTTGATCCCAATAACGAAGTCTGGGCGTCGACCTAACCGACAATTCTTGCGTGATCGGCTGCTGCGTTGGGCGCCGCCGTCATGCCAAGCGCGCGTATATGTCGATGCCGAAAACGGTGGGCCATCCCGCGCACTGCGCGGGTGGCCCCACCGTGGGATCACGGCATCTGTTGTGGAGTGATGGCGTTCGGTCGATGTGCAGCACTCCGCATTGCGCTCGGTGGATAGCCGCCGAGCGCAATGCGATCAGTATCCGCAGATACATTCAGCCGCCTCCGGCTGCACCACCGGATACCTACTTCCGAATCGCCTGCGTATGCGTCTTCAGCGCATCGCTCAAACCGGTGACTTTGTCGGCACCTTCCGGGACGGTGAGGCTGGAGCCTTCGAAGTCCGCGCCGATCGGTTGCGCGCGGCCGCCCAGGCATTGGCTCAGGAACCCTTCGGTCACCGCGTTGAAGGCCTTGCTGTTTTCCGGGCGCCTGAAGCCGTGGCCTTCGTCGGGGAACAGCACGTAGGTCACCGGGATGTTCTTGGCCTTCATTGCGTTGACGATCTGGTCGCTTTCGGCCTGCTTGACGCGTGGGTCGTTGGCGCCTTGGCCGATCAGCAGCGGCTTGCTGATCTTGTCGACATGGGTCAGCGGGGAGCGTTCGGTCAGCCATTGCTTGCCGGCTTCGGTGGCCGGGTCGCCCATGCGCTTGGTCAGTTGCTTGTAGAGGCTGGCCCAGTACGGTGGCACGGTGCCGAGCAGCGTATTGAGGTTGGCCGGGCCGACGATGTCCACGCCGCACTTGAATGCGTCCGGAGTGAAGGTCATGCCCACCAGCGTGGCGTATCCACCGTAGCTGCCGCCCATGATGGCGACCTGGTCGGGCTTGGTGACGCCCTGCTTGACCGCCCACTGCACCGCATCGAGCAGATCGTCGTGCATCTTGGCGGCCCACTCGCCGTTACCGGCATTGGTGAAGGCCTTGCCGAAGCCGGTAGAGCCGCGGAAGTTCACCGACAGCACCGCGTAGCCGCGATTGGCCAGCCATTGTTCGTAAGGGCCGTAGCCATAGCTGTCGCGCGCCCACGGGCCGCCATGCACGAACAGCACCAACGGCACCGGCTTGTCGGCCTTGCCGTCGTGGTTGGCGTCGGCCTCGGCGGGGAGAGTGAGGTAGCTGACCAGGGTGAGGCCATCGCGCGCGGTCAGTGCCTGCGGCCACATCGGCACCAGCGGCTTGCCGTCGAGTGCGGGGCGGGCGGAAAACAGTTTGCTCAGCTTGCCGCCGTCGGCGCGATCGTAGCGGTAGTACGTGGTCGGCGTTTCCGCAGCCGAGTAGGCCACGATCCAGTTGCGGTCATCGAGCGTGCGTGCGGAGACCTCGGCATCGCCGGTGCCGAGCGACTTGAGTTTCTGCAGGTCGGCAGCGATCCCGGTATCCAGCGCCTTCCATTCTTCGCGGAGATAATCGGTGGAGACCGCCTGTACCACGCCGGTTTTGGGGTCGCTCAAGATTTTGCCGACGTCGACCTTCGGGTTTTCGAACAGCAGCGTGCGTGCATTGCTGGCGGTGTCGATGGCATACAGCGCAGCGGTATCGCGGCTGCGCGAATCCTGCATGTACAGCGTCTTGCCGTCGTCGGTCAGTCCTTGCGGCGAGGTATTGGTGACATCCTCGAACGGAATGCGATCCACGCTCTTCCACGCCTTGCCATCGGGCACCAGCAACTCACTGCCGGCATCGTCGGTGGCACGGGTGGCATAGCGCAGCTGGTAGTCGCCGTCGAGCAGATAGGTGCCGAGGCTGTCGGTGTTCTTCTGCACCAGGGTGCGTTTACCCGATGCCAGATCGACCCGATACAGGTCGTGCCACTTGGCGTCGCGGTCGTTCATGCCGACCATGATCGACTCCGGGTGGTGTGCGCTGATCCTGACCACCTCGGCATTGGTTTTCTGGAACGGGGTGAGGTCCTTGCTGCTGCCATCGCTCAGGTTGACCGAGAACAGATGGAAATCCTCGTCGCCGCCGTTATCGCGCAGGTACAACAAGGTGTCGGTGTGATGGGTCCAGAAATAGCTGCGGATGCCGCGTGCGGTGTCCTTGGTGATCGCGCGTGCCTGATCCGGTGCATCCACTGGCGCGACCCAGACGTTGAGCACGCCGTGCAGCGGGGCCACCCAACTCAGGTACTTGCCGTCCGGACTGATGCTGACGTTCGCCCGCTCGGGATTGCCGAACAGCGCGTCGCGGGTGATCAGTTCCGGCGCTGCCGCCGGTGCACGCGTGGCAGCCGGCGTCGGGGTTGCCGCAGTGCTGTCGGCCGGTGCGGTCTTGTCGCTGCAGGCGGACAAGGCCAGCAGCATGCTGGAAACGAGAAGCAGGCGTTGCATGAAAGTCTCCGGTTGGGGTCGCGGCCAATCCAGCCGATACTGCCACGCTACGACCAGGACCGACGCGCGCGGACGTGCCGTTGGTCACCCTGCCGGGCGGGTCTACGTTTTCGCGGACACGAATTCCACCAACAAGGCGGCGTCGGCGACCAGATCGCCTTCGGCCACCAGATACGCCTGTACCGTGCCATCGCTTGGGGCGTGCAAGGTGTGTTCCATCTTCATCGCCTCCAGCACGACCAACGCCTGCCCGCGAGTGACCGGTTGCCCCACTGTCGCGACCAACGCCACGATGCGGCCGGGCATCGGTGCAGTGAGTCCGCCGGCGTCGTGCGCTGGCTGGTCCGCCTCCAGCAACGCGTCGTGGTGATGGAAGATCGCGCGTTGGGTGGAATCACTGACGATCAGCGCGGTGCCATCACGCAAGGCGTGCGCACGCCACTGGCGACCATCCAATTCCACCCGCAGTGCGTTGTCGTGTGCGTGGTAGCGCAGGGTGTGTGTGGTGCCTGCGTGCGTGACCTGCCAGGCATCGGCGAGGCGACGCACGCCCAGTTCGCGATGCTCGCCAGCGGCTTCCAATCGCACGGTGTGCGCTGCATGCGCGCCGATGCGCCAGCCATCGCTGTCCTGCCACGGCGAAAAGGGGTCGGCCGGGTCCGGCGTCGCCTTGGGCAACGCGTGTGTCATCAACACCGCCGCCAGACACCACCAGGCGGTGTCCGGGACCACCGCATCGGCGAACAGCGCTGCGTGTTCGCGTTCGATCAGCGCGGTATCCAGATCGGCAGTCGCAAATGCGTGGGTGCCGACGAGACGCGCAAGGAAGGCGCTGTTGGTAGTCACGCCCACTGCATGCACCTGTGCCAGCGCCTCGCGCATACGCGCCAGTGCGGCGGCGCGATCGACATCCCAGACGATGAGTTTGGCGATCATCGGGTCGTAATACGGGCTGATGGTGTCGCCTTGCTCCACGCCTGCATCGATGCGCACATGCGCGCTGGCAGCCGGCAACTGCAGCCGGCGCAAGGTGCCGGTCGAAGGCAGAAAACCGCGGTCGGCATCTTCGGCATACAGGCGCGCTTCCAGTGCATGCCCGTGGATACGCAGCGCATCCTGGCGTTGCGGTAGTGGCCCGCCTGCGGCCACGCGCAGTTGCCATTCGACCAGATCGGTGCCGGTGATCAACTCGGTTACCGGGTGCTCTACCTGCAGCCGGGTATTCATTTCCATGAAATAAAAATCGCCATCCGGCCCGGCGATGAATTCCACCGTGCCTGCGCCGACGTATCCCACCGCGCGCGCCGCATCCACGGCTGCCTTGCCCATCGCCGCGCGGCGTTGTTCGGTCATGCCGGGTGCGGGCGCTTCTTCCAGCACCTTCTGGTGCCGGCGCTGCACCGAGCAATCGCGTTCGAACAGATACACCACCTCGCCATGCGTATCGCCGAACACCTGGATCTCGATATGCCGCGGACGCTCGACATATTTCTCCACCAGCACGTGCGCATTGCCGAATGCCGATTGCGCCTCGCGCTGGCAGCTGGCCAATGCCTCGTCGAACGCGGCGCTGGTATCGACCCGCCGCATGCCCTTGCCGCCACCGCCGGCGCTGGCCTTGATCAAGACCGGGTAGCCGATGGCATCAGCTTGTGCACGCAAAAACGCAGGGGACTGTTCGTCGCCGTGATAGCCCGGCGTCAACGGCACGCCCGCACGTTCCATCAACGCCTTGGCGGCGCTCTTGTCGCCCATCGCGCGGATCGCGCTTGCAGGCGGGCCGATGAACACAATGCCGGCCTGCGCGCAGGCGTCTGCAAACGCCGCGTTTTCAGAAAGAAATCCGTAACCGGGGTGAATCGCCTGGGCGCCGCTGACACGTGCCGCATCGATAATCGCATCGCCGCGCAGATAGCTCTGTTGCGCTGGTGCCGGGCCGAGATGGATCGCTTCGTCGGCCAGACGCACATGCCGCGCATCGCGGTCGGCATCCGAATACACCGCCACCGTGGCAATACCGAGCTTGCGGCAGGTTGCCATGATCCGGCACGCGATCTCGCCGCGATTGGCGATCAGGATCTTGTCGAACGGCCGCTGCGGTATTGTGGCAATGGAGTCGTGCTGTGTCATCGGGTCGGTCTCTGCACATCGCCAGCGTGGCCGGCGGTCGTGCGATTAAAGTCTTGCGATTAAAAGCGCGGATGTGTCGTTGTGCGAAGACAGCAGGTGCGATGCATGCGTTGGAGACGGACAGGTGATGCTGACATCTGGTCGAACGCTACCTGTCTGGCGATGGAGCAACAGCAGCGCGCAGCCGGCAACACCTGCAGTGCCTGCCAGCACACGCTGCCGCTTACATGCGAAATACGCCAAAACGCGTTGGCTCGATCGGCGCATTCAACGCCGCCGACAAGCCCAGACCCAGCACACGGCGTGTATCGGCCGGGTCGATGATGCCGTCGTCCCACAGCCGTGCGCTGGCGTAGTACGGATGGCCCTGCTGCTCGAACTGCGCGCGGATCGGCGCCTTGAAGGCGTCTTCGTCGTCGCCCGACCACGCGCCGCCCTTGGCTTCGATGCCGTCGCGGCGCACGGTGGCCAAGACGCTGGCGGCCTGTTCGCCACCCATCACGCCAATGCGCGCGTTCGGCCACATCCACAGGAAATTAGGCGAATACGCACGGCCGCACATGCCGTAATTGCCGGCACCGAACGAGCCGCCGATCACTACGGTGAACTTGGGTACTTTGGCGCAGGCCACCGCCATCACCAGCTTGGCGCCGTCTTTGGCGATGCCGCCATGTTCGTATTTGCGTCCCACCATGAAGCCGGTGATGTTCTGCAGGAATACCAGTGGGATGCTGCGCTGCGTGCACAATTCGATGAAGTGTGCGCCCTTCAACGCGGACTCGGAAAACAGGATGCCGTTGTTGGCGATGATGCCCACCGGGTAGCCGTGCAGATGCGCAAAGCCGGTGACCAGGGTGCTGCCATAGCGCGGTTTGAATTCGTCCAGCTGCGAATCATCGACGATGCGCGCGATCACTTCGCGCACATCGAACGGTTTGCGCGTATCGGCAGGGATCACCCCATACAGCTCGTCGGCGGTATGCCGCGGCGGCAACGGCGCCTGCAGCGCCAACGATGCAGCCGGCTTGCGCCAGTTGAGCTGCGCAATGATCGCGCGCACGCGTGCCAGTGCCTGCAGATCGCTATCGGCAAAATGGTCGGCCACCCCGGAGATGCGCGTGTGCACATCGGCGCCGCCCAACTCTTCGGCGCTGACTTCTTCACCGGTGGCGGCTTTGACCAACGGCGGGCCACCGAGAAAGATCGTGCCCTGTTCGCGCACGATCACCGTTTCATCGCTCATTGCCGGCACATAGGCACCGCCGGCGGTGCACGACCCCATCACGCAAGCGATCTGCGGGATGCCCTGCGCCGACAGGTTGGCCTGGTTGTAGAAGATGCGCCCGAAGTGATCGCGATCGGGGAAGACTTCATCCTGCAATGGCAAGAATGCGCCGCCGGAATCGACCAGATAGATGCACGGCAGGCGATTCTGTTGCGCAATTTCCTGCGCGCGCAGATGCTTTTTTACCGTCATCGGGTAATACGTGCCGCCCTTGACGGTGGCATCGTTGGCCACGATCACGCATTCCACGCCGGACACGCGGCCAATGCCGGCCACCACGCCCGCGCACGGCACCTGATCGTCGTACAGACCATGCGCCGCCAACGGCGCGATTTCCAGCAGGGCGCTGCCGGGGTCGAGCAGCGCGTCGATGCGTGCGCGCACCAGCAGCTTGCCGCGTGCGACGTGCTTTTCACGCGCGGCCTCGCTGCCGCCGAGCGCTGTGTGCGCCAAGGTGCGGCGTAAATCGTCGACCACGACGCGCATCGCCGTGGCGTTGGCCTGAAAGCTGTCGCTGCTGATCTGCAGCTTGCTGGTGATCACGCTCATGGTGGCTCCGTCAGGCGGTGCGTTCGAACAGCTCGCGGCCGATCAACATACGGCGGATCTCCGAGGTGCCCGCGCCGATCTCGTACAACTTCGCATCGCGCCACAAGCGCCCGGTGGGGTAGTCGTTGATGTAGCCGTTGCCGCCCAGCACCTGGATCGCCTGGCCGGTGAGCCAGGTCGCCTTTTCGGCAGCGTACAAGATCGCCCCGGCTGCATCCTGGCGCGTGGTGCGCCCCGCATCGCAGGCGCGCGCCACCGCATACACATACGCGCGGCAGGCATTGAGCCCGACGTACATATCGGCCAGCTTGGCCTGCATCAACTGGAAGGTACCGATCGGCTCGCCGAACTGCTTGCGCTCATGCACATACGGAAACACCACATCCATCGCCGCGGCCATCAATCCAAGCGGGCCACCGGCCAGCACCACGCGTTCGAAATCCAGCCCGGACATCAGCACGCGCACGCCACCGTTGAGCGTGCCCAGCACGTTTTCGGCAGGCACCTCGCAGTCGGTGAACACCAATTCGCAGGTGTTGGAGCCACGCATGCCCAACTTGTCGAGTTTCTGCGCGGTCGAAAACCCTGGCATGCCCTTTTCGACGATGAACGCGGTGATGCCGCGTGCGCCGGCATCCGGGTCGGTCTTGGCGTACACCACCAGCACGTCGGCATCGGGGCCGTTGGTGATCCACATCTTGCTGCCGTTGAGTACGAAGCGGTCGCCGCGCGCGTCGGCGCGCAGCTTCATCGACACCACGTCCGAGCCGGAGCCGGCCTCGCTCATCGCCAGCGCGCCGACATGCTCGCCGGTGCACAACTTGGGCAGGTAACGCTGCTTCTGCTCGGGCGTGGCGTTCTTGCGCAGCTGGTTGAGGCACAGGTTGGAATGCGCGCCGTACGACAAACCGATGGCGCCGCCGGCGCGCGAGATTTCTTCCATTGCCACCACATGCGCCAGGTAGCCCATGCCGCTGCCGCCGTATTCTTCTTCCACGGTCAGCCCGAGCAGGCCCTGTTCGCCGAACAGGCGCCACAGCTGCGACGGAAACACATTGTCGTGATCGGCCGCGGCGGCGAGCGGGGCGATATGGTGGCTGGCGAACGCTGCGACGCTTTCGCGCAGCAGATCGATCTCTTCGCCAAGCTCGAAGTTCAAGGACGGCACATGCATGGAGCGACTCCACAAGGATCGGGGCGTGCCGGGTGGGAGCGGGCGGGCCGCACGGCGTATGTGGGGCAGCCTAGCGGTCCGCGACAAAAAAGTGAACTAAAATTCAACTATTGAACCCAGAATCACACCATGGCTTATCGACGCTCCGCCCTGATGGAAGAACGCCTGGCCGGCAATCGCGAACGCATCCTGCACGCGGCCCGCGCCCTGATCGCCGAAGGCGGCTATCGCAATGCCCCGATCACTGCGGTCGCGGCCGCCGCCGGGGTCTCGACCGGGCAGATTTATCGGCATTTCCCCTCCAAAGCCGAGCTTTTCGTCGAAGTTCTCGACGCGGCGGTGCAGCGCGAGATGGCCATCCTGCGCGCTATCGCCACCACCGATGCCAGCGCGGCCGAGCGCCTGCGCAGCGCCATCGCCACCTTCGTGCGACGGGCGCTGGCCGGACCGGCGCTCGCGTACGCCTTCATCGCCGAGCCAGTGGAGAGCGAGGTGGATGCCGAACGTATTCGTGGCCGTCGCCTGTTTGGCGAGGTGTTTCGTCAGTTGCTGGCCGAAGGCGTGGCGGCCGGAGAGTTCCCCGAGCAGTCGCTGGATGCGGCCGCGGCCTGCATCGTCGGCGCCTTTACCGAAGCTCTGGTCGGGCCGATTGCCCCCAGCCGGGGCGACCCGCAGCAGGGCGAGCACTTGGTGGAGGCGATCTGCGGCTTCTGCCTGCGCGCCGTGGGCGCAGCCGCGCCCGCCTGAGGATGCGCTGACTATGCATTTGGCTGTGCTGGATGGAGGCGGATTACTGTGCATATACTGTGCGCACTCCGTATCGAAGCACATGCCATGGTCGCCGTCCTCAATCCGCTGTCCCTGACCGAGCGGCTGCGCGCGCCCGATCGCACCATCCTCTCGCCGTCGGCCATGGCGGGCCTGCTGGAGTTGTCGCAGCAGGAGTTGGCCGAGCTTGCCGGCGTGCATCGCAACAGTCTGCGCGTGCACCCGGAGAGTCCGCGCGTGCAGGATCTGCTGCGCAACCTGTCGCGCCTGTTGGTGGCGATGGCGCAGATCCAGCCGGACGAGCGCCAACTGGTGTTCCATCTCAAAAACACGCCAATTCCTGCGTTCGAATTCGCCACGCTGCTGGAAGTGGTCAAGCAGGGCCGCACCGATGATGCGCTGACGTATCTGCGCACCGTCGCCGCCGGGGCCGCGGGTTGAGGCTGAGCGCCCCGGCGCACTGCACGCTGTATCGCGCCTTCACTCCGCGCTGGGCCGCCGAACCGCTGAGTGGTGCGGGCGCCGCGCGATCGGGCGGGCGCTTCAACCGCTTCGGTCAGCCGGCGCTGTATCTGGCGATGGAACTGGACACCGCTGCCGCCGAATATGCGCAGGCGGCGCCGTTCCTGCCGCCGTTTACGCTGGTCAGCTATGCGGCCGCGTTGCCTGCGCTGGCCGACCTGCGCTTGCTCGACGCAAGCTGGGACGCGCTATGGGCCGACTGGACCGACGACTGGCGCAAGGCGCTGGTCAACAAGGTCGAGCCGGTCAGCTGGGTGCTTGGCGACATGCTGCGCGAGGCGCTGATTCCCGGCGTGATCTTCCCCAGCATGGCCGCGCCCAATGGCGTCAACGTGGCGGTGTTCCTGGACATGCTGCAGCCCGATCAGGTGCTGCGCGTGCTCGACGATGGACGCCTGCCGCGCGATGGCCGCAGTTGGGGCGACCCGCCGACAGCGGTGTAGCGGCCAGACGCGCGGCAGTTGCGGATCCTGCATCGAACGCACGCAATGTCATTGCGGCTGCGATGCGGCAAAGACGCGCGTGACCAATGTCCTGAAGATTGCCTGGCGCGTCCACGTGCCCGGCAACGCCGCGTGCGCGAAAGCACCGGAAATCGCAGCACACCAGAAATCGCGGCAACCCAGTGCAGTGCCCCGCTAAAACAGCGCGACCGGGTTTAACCGGCCAGCAGCTGCGCCATGCCGGCCAGCACCGGGGCGGCCATCGCGGCCGGCAGGATCAGTGCACGCCGGTAAGGCAGCAGCCATAGCGATAACAGTGCCGCTGCAGCGGTCACTGTCCCCAGCCATAGCACCGGGCCGATACCCCAGCCTTGTGCATGGACGGCGATGCCGAAGGTGAGCGACAGCAGCAACCAGCCGACGATGCGCAGCTGCCTCGTGCGGGCAGTGCCGAGACTGCGGCCACGGACCTCGTGCTGATGTTTTTCCATTGCCAGACACAGCGCGGCGAATCCGGAAAAATTCAGCGCCAGCAACAGCAGCACGCTCATGCGCCTTCCTGCACAGGGACGTTGTTTTGCACCGCTGTCGCAGTCGTGGCGGCGCGTGCACGGCGCGCGGCTGCCGATTGCGGCGCCTTCCAGTGCTGCAGGCGCCAGCCGGCAATGCCCAGGCACACGCCCAGGCCCAGGCACACCAGATCGACACCGGCCAACGCCCATTGCCCGGCCGGCAGCGTGACGCCCAGATGCACGTCGGTGGTCAGTGCGTTGACGAGCGGCACCAGTGCGAACAAGGCGGCGCCCAGATACAGCTGCCAGCTCCACATCGCGCGACGCGGCCACACGAACGCGGCCAGCAACGCAGTGCCCCAGGCGGCGAAGAACAGGTTCGCTTCCATCGCCGCGCGCGATTCCAGCGTCACCGGCAACAGCCGGTTGGCCCAGAAGAAACTGGCAAAGGCGATCGGCAAGCCGGCCACCGTGCCGATATTGAGTGCATCCACCAGGCGCAATCCAAACCCGATGCGGCCGGCTTTCAGATGCTTGGGCCGTTCTTTCACCGCCCACATCACCACGCCGCTGGCCACCATCAAACAGCCCAGCAATCCGGAACTGAAAAACAGCACGCGTAACCAGGGGCCGGCGAAGTGCGCGATATGCAGGCCGACCATCACGCCGCGTGTTTCGCTCGCGCCACCGGGCGCACTACTGCGTTGCAGGCGCTCGCCGCTGACTGCGTCGTACAGCATGGACGGCGCGGTGGTGGACAGCTTTGCTGCCAACTGGCTCACGCCAACGGCAGCATGCGCATCGTTGGGCAGCGACACCGCCACGTTGCCGATGTCGGCCCCATGCAGATCGCGGCGCGCACGCTCCACAAACTGCTCCAACGGCAGCATCGGCGCCCGCGTACCCGCCGCTTGCCGCGTGTCTGCTACGCGGTTGGCCGACTCGTCGTAGAAGCGCATCTCATCGTCGGCGTAGCGTGCCTTGATGCCCCACGGCAGGTACATGAACATCAAGGTCACGATGCCGGTATAGGTGATCATCGCGTGGTAAGGCAACGCGGTCACCGCACTGACGTTGTGGAAATCCAGCCACGACCGCAGGCCTTTGCCCGGGCGGAAGGTAAAGAAGTCCTTGAAGATCTTCTTGTGCGTGATCACGCCGCTGATGATCGCCACCAGCATGAACATTGCGCAGAACCCCACGATATAGCGCGCCCACAGCACCGGCAGATAATGCAGATCGAAATGCAGCCGGTAGAAGAACTCGCCGCCCAGCGTGTCGCGCGCGGCGATCTCCTTGCCGGTGGCCGGGTCGATGATGGCATTGCCATACAGTTGCCGGCGGCTTGCCGGTTTGCCGTCGGCGGGCGCAGGATTTTGCCAATACATGCTCACCACCGGGTTGCGCGTCTCCGGCAAGGTGATGTTCCAGCTCAGCGCATCGGCCGCATGCGTTTGCAGATAGCGTTCGGCGCTGCGCAGTGCGACCTCTGTGCTCACCGTGGTGGTGGGCAGCTCCGGGCGCATCCAGCGGCTGATTTCGTCGCGGTAATAACTGGCCGTGCCGCCCATGAAGATCAGCAGCAATACCCAGCCGACCAGCAGCCCGGTCCAGGTGTGCAGCCAGGCCATCGACTGGCGGAATCCCTGCTTCATGCCATACCCCGTTGCAGCCAGGTGGCCAGCGCAAACATCAGTGCCGCCGGCACCGCAATCCCGGCCCAGGCACGCCACACGCTGGCGGTGGCGAATGCCCACAGCGGCGCACATGCGCACACCACGATGCCGACCAGCATGCTGGTCAAGACCGCTTCGCTACGCGGCAACGGCAAGACCAGTGCAAGCAAGAGATTGGTCGCGCTGGCCAGCGCGTAGCCGCCGAAGATCGCCGCCAGCGTGCGCGCAAGCACGCCCAGCCACGGGCGCCGGAACCACGGAAGCGACAGGGGCGATGCACTGGACATCAGGCGGGCGACAGGCGTGGTTGACCTAACGCGATGCTTATTCGGCGACGAAGGTCAGGGTGCTGATGTGATGCACCATCGACACCTGCTTGCCGGCGATCTCACGCGTCACCGGCTCCTTGTTGTTCACCACCAGAATGTGGCGACCGGCGCGCAGTTTGGGCAGGGTGACCTGGCCCTTGTCGTCGGAGGTCAGCGTCTTTTGCCACTTCTGCGGGTCGATCACGGTGACCTCGGCCTTGGGCAGCGGCTTGTTGCGATAGAGCACGGTGAGCGTGCTGCCGTTGGCGGTGGTGGGCACCAACTCCAGATCGAGCTTGGCCGCTGGCGTGCTGCGTCCGGCACGGGCGTAATAGCTCACCGTCTCGAACCCGCCGGCTTCGCCCTTCCACGGTTCGAACACGCTGTCATCGCTCAGCCACGCATCGCCGGCACCGGAGAGCGGCGCGGTCAGGACGTCGTCGCCACGCGTCAGGGCACCGGCCTTGCCGGCGGTACCGAACACGCTCGGCTTTACCACGCGCTTGATCTCGTCCTGGCCGTGGTCGAGGGTCTCCTGCGCTGGCTCGCCGAAGAAGATGCGTACCGGGCCGCTGCCATCGCGTTCGATCCAGATTTCGTGGGCCTGGGCGGACAGACTGATGCTGGCCAAGGCCAGGCAGGACAGCAGGAAAGACTTCATCGCGGCGACTCCTCGTTGACGGGACCGGGCGAGGCAGCAGGCGCGTCACCGTGGGTTGATGGGAATGATACGCAATTCCCTTCGCAGAGACCAACATGCCATGCGGCACTGCGGCAATTTGTCGGCGGGCGCGAGCGCGCCCGCGCACGGGGGCTACAGCCGGCCAGGGCGCAGCGCACATCGCGGCAAAAACTGTCATGCACGCTGGTCAGACGGGCATGAACTGTGCTCTATACTCCGGCGTTAGCAGAGGTCTTCGACCAACAGCCAGGGGTGAGCGCGTGCGGAATTACGACCTCGAGTTCCTGAAAAAATTCTCGATGGTGATCGGATTACTTGTAGTCATCACCCTGGGCCTGATCGCCCTGGCAGCCTATTTGCAGCGTGCCATCCCCGATGAGGTGTCGCCGACGGCCGTCAAGCGCGTGCAGCAGCGCATCGCACCGGCGGGCGCGGTCTATGCCGGCACCACCGGTGCAGCCGCACAGGCCGCGGCCCAGGCCGCAGCGCTGGCCAAGGCGTCCTCGCAGTCTGCCTACGGTGGCACCACCGACGGCAAGACCATCTTCGACAACCTGTGCACCGCCTGCCATACCACCGGCGTGGGCAAGGCGCCGACGCTGGACCACTCGCATTGGGACGCGCGTATCGCCCAGGGCAAGGACACCTTGTACAAGCACGCGATCGAGGGCTACACCGGCCCGGACGGCGGCATCATGCCGCCCAAGGGTGGCAACCCGGGGCTGACCGAAGAACAGGTGCGCGCCACGGTCGACTGGATGCTGGGCAATCTGAAATAACCTTTTGCGGCGTCGGCGACAGGCCCGCGTCCACTGTGGCGGCGCGTCTGTGGCGGGTGCGTCTGATGAGCTCGCTCGCCGGGTCGTTGCGCGCTTCATTGCACGAGTCTGCCAACGTGACGACGTGCACACCGGGTGCCGCCGGTCCGCCATGTACCGGTCGACGCAGGATCTGGCAGCACTTCCCAGCGTTTTGTTAGCCTGCTCCTGCGCCCCGTCCTCACGCGCCGCCTTCCGGGCGGCGTTTGCGTTTGACCTATCTTCTGGAGTGTTTCGATGTCGCGTTGCCCGCTGCTTGTGCTCGGTGTGATCGGTTTGCTGGCGCCGCTGCTGTGCAGCGCGGCCGACAGCGCGCCGCAGCGTCTGTCGATTGCCGACGTGCAGGGCGAGGACACCCGCAGCCCCTACGACGGCCGTGTGGTCGACGTGGAAGGCATCGTCACTGCCGATACGCGTGCCGGGCTGGCCGGCCTGTTCGTGCAGCAGCCCGGCTTCGAGCCGCGGCGCTCGCATGGCCTGTTCGTCACCGGTGCAGGCAATGCCGAGGTGGCGGTGGGCGACCGCGTCCGCATCATCGGCACGGTGCGCGAGGTGTCGGCAGGCGGCGAGGCGAGTCTGACCTCGGTAGATGCCAGCAGCATCGAACGGCTCGCCAGCGGCCAGCCGGTGCCGGTGCGCATGCTCAGCGGGCCGCCGGCCAACTGGGAAGCGCTGGAAGGCGAGCACGTGCGCATCGCCGCGCTGACGCTCAACGGTAGCGACCGTCTGGACACCTACGGCGAGCTGGTCGCCGCATTCGGTGGGCGGCTGTGGCAGCCGAGCGAAGTGGCTGCCGCTGGCACCCCGGCCTTTGCCCAGGTCGACACCGAGAACGCGCGCCGCCGCGTGCTGCTGGACGATGCGCGCAACGGACGCAGCCCCAAGACGGTGGCGTATTTGCAACCCGAGGCGGTGCTGCGTAGCGGCAGCCTGCTCAAGTCGGTCGACGGCATCGTCGACCAGCGCTATGACGGCCAGTACCGCATCCAGGTGCTGACTCCGCTCACGCTGCCGGCCATGCCGACGGCGGTGGCGCCGCAGGTTGGCGGCGATCTGCGCATTGCCTCGTTCAATCTGGAGAACTTCTTCAACGGCAATGGCCGCGGCGGTGGTTTCCCGACCAAGCGCGGCGCGCGCACGCACGAGCACTTCCAGGCCCAACTGACCAAGCTGGTTGCCACCATTCTGCCGTTGCAGGCCGACGTGGCCGCGCTGATGGAGCTGGAAAACGACGGCAACGGCGCCGATGCGGCCGTCGCGCAGCTGGTGGCCGCGCTCAACGCCGCCGGCAAAGACAAAGACTGGCAGTTCGTCGATACCGCCAGCGGCCCGGGCGAGGACGCGATCCGGGTCGGCATGCTCTATCGCAGCTCGCAGGTCACCCCGGTGGGTAAGCCGGCCACGCTGACCGGCGGGCCGTTCGACAACCATAGCCGCGTGCCGCTGGCGCAGGCTTTCCGCAGTAGCCGCGGCGCCACCTTCGTGGTCGTCGCCAACCACTTCAAGTCCAAGGGTTGCGGCAACGCCAGCGGCGCCGATGCCGACCAGCAGGACGGCCAAGCGTGCTGGAATGCCACGCGCACCGAATCGGCCAAGCGTCTGCACCAATGGCTGCAGACCGACCCCACCGGCGCGCAGACCAAGCTGGCCGTGCTGCTGGGCGACTTCAACGCCTACGCGATGGAAACGCCGATGCGCAGTTTGCGCGCCAGCGGCTGGCAAGACGCCTTTGCGGTGGCTGGGGTGAAGCAGCCCTACAGCTACGTCTACGACGGCATGAGCGGGCGCCTGGACCATGCGCTGCTCAGCCCGGCGATGGCCAAGCAACTGCGCGGCGCAGTGGAATGGCACGTCAATGCCGATGCGATGGACGACGCTGGCTATGCCAAGCGCAACCTGCCCGGCCCGTGGCGCAGCTCCGATCACGACCCGGTGTTGTTGGGCTTTTCGTTGTAGGTGACGCCGAGGCGCGGTCGTCGCGGCGGTGCTGGTGCGCGGATGCAGCGACCAGCTACATGCGTTGCCGTGATGCCGTGATGCCGGATCACGGAGGTATGTTGTCACCGATGCCTGCGATCAGGCGCGCGTGCAGCAGTGCCGTCGGCAAACGCCATCGTGCCGATAGCCAGTACAGCGATTGCAGCGGCGAGTCTCCGCCAAAACGGCCATCAGCGCGTGTGATTGCACCGCCTGCTCGCGGTTTGAACGCCATCGGCCACAACGCCGTCTAGGCCGGGCCGGGCCGGGCCGCAGCAGGTTTAGCTCTCACACTGCCCAGCGCTGCGGCGCAGCCGCAGATTGAGCAGATGCGCGCTGGCCAGGAGCAAGCTGCCTGTGACCGTGATGGGTGTTTCCAGGGTGCCGCCTGCAATGCCGCTGGCACCCAATGCCAGGCCGGCCAGTCCCAGGCCCGCCAACACCCACACCGGCGCCGGTAGCGCGTGGCGTCGATGCGTGCTCCACAGCGCGAAACCACTCAGCGGCACCGCCGCAGCGGCAAACACGACGTGCACCCATTCGGCCCGGCTCCAGGCACCCAGCAGTGGCAGCGCAACGGCCAGCAGAGGCAGTGCCAGGCAATGCAGCAGGCACAGGCCGGACAAGGCGATGGCCGAGGTATCCAGTAACGAAGCGGTTGCACGCATGGACGCGGTCTCGTTGAGTAAGTGTTATATAGTAACACTTCACTCCCCCGAGGTTGTCCGGATGTCCCTGTCCCCCACCCGCGATCCGCGTCTTCCCGTCACCGTGTTGTCCGGTTTTCTGGGTGCCGGCAAGACCACCTTGCTCAACCGCATCCTGCACAACCGAGAGGGCCTGCGTGTGGCGGTGATCGTCAACGACATGAGCGAGATCAACATCGATGCGCAGCTGGTGCGCGACGGCGGCGCGGCATTGCGGCGGACCGAAGAGACGCTGGTGGAATTCAGCAACGGCTGCATCTGCTGCACGCTGCGCGACGACCTGCTGCAGGAGGTGCGCAGGCTGGCCGAGCAGCGCCGCTACGACTATCTGCTGATCGAATCGACCGGCATCGCCGAACCGATGCCGGTCGCGGCGACCTTCGCAGTGCGCGACGCAGATGGCTTCAGCCTGTCGGATATCGCGCGCCTGGACACCATGGTGACGGTGGTGGACGGCAGCCGTTTTCTCGAGGATTTCGGTTCGGCCACGACGCTGGCCGAGCTGGGTCAGCAAGCCGGGCCGGACGATACGCGCGGCTTGGTGCAATTGCTGGGCGAACAAGTCGAGTTCGCCGATGTGCTGGTGATCAGCAAGTGCGACCGTATCGATGCAGCGCAGCTGCAACGTCTGCGCGCGGTGCTGCGTGCGCTCAATCGCGAGGCGGCGATGGTGGATGCGACCCACGGGGATGTGCCCTTGCATCAACTGCTCGATACCAAGCGGTTCGATTTCACCCGTGCGCAGCTGGCGCCAGGCTGGATGCAGGAACTGCGCGGTGAGCACACGCCGGAGACCGAGGAATACGGCATCAGCAGTTTCGTGTATCGCGCACGTCGGCCGTTTCACCCGCAGCGGTTTGCGCGCATGGTGCACAACGGGTTGCCGCAGGTAATCCGCAGTAAGGGATTTTTCTGGTTGGCCAGCCGCATGGATTGGGTGGGCGAGTTGTCCAGCGTGGGTGGCGCCACCCAGACCAATGCCGCCGGCTTCTGGTTTGCCGCACGTCATCGCGTGGATGCGCAATCGATCGGCGAGCGGCTGCAGACCAGCATCACGCCGCTGCCGTACACCGACATCGGTTGGCAGCGGCAGCAGACCCAATGCTGGACCGCGCCGCTACCGCAGCTGCATGAAGTGGGCGATGCCACCGAGTACGCCGCCATGCAGCGGCTCTGGCACCCGCTATGGGGGGATCGTCGCCAGGAGCTTGCCGTGATCGGTGTGGAGATGGATACGACGCACACGCGCGCCGCCCTGGATGCCTGTCTGCTCAGCGATCACGAACTGCGCCAGGGTCCGGCGCAGTGGCAACTGCTGGAGGACCCATTCCCGCAGTGGGAGCGTTGAAGTCTTTGCACGCTGTCATGCGGGCGCCGGTGGCGTACGGATGACAGCCGCGACGTGACTAGGCAACTGGCCCCTCAGCGCGAGCCCCAGGCAATCAGCGCAATCGCCAGCACCGCCAATCCCAGACCCACGCGCGTCCAGCGCGTGGTGCGCTCGCCGAACACTGCGATACCGGCCAACGCACCGAGTGCCACCACCCCGATGTTCATCGTCGCAAAGACCGTGGCGGGGCTGTGCGGCAGCTGTTGGTGGGCGCGCACGTAAAACAGGATGTTGCCGAAATTGAGCACGCCCAGCAGCAGCCCGGCGGCCATGCTGCGCGGATGCAGCCGATGGCCGCGGCGCATGCGCACCAGCTGTACGCACAGCAGTAACCCGAACGCGATTGCAAAGCACAGCGTCAGCGCAGTGAGTGAGGTCGTGCCCGAAAGCGCAATCGTCTTGAGCAGGATATCGATCAGCGCAAAGCCCACCCATACGCCCAGCAGCCAGGGCCACGCACGTGCCTGCGCGCCGGTGGTAGATGCGGGCTCGACCGTCGCCGGTGCATGCGCGCGCTGCACGATGCCGACCATCGCCAGCAATCCGACGCCCAGCCCTGCCAGCTTCCAGGGCCCGACCGCCTCGCCGAAAACGGTAAACGCCGCCGCCAGCGACAACAGCAGCGACAGCCGTTGCGCCACGTCGGTGCGCACGATGCCGGCCACGCGCACCGAGCGCGCCAGCACCAGGAAAATGCCTGGCAATGCAACCGCCAGCCCCAGCAGCGCCAGCCACGGCGTGGTCGCCGCGCTCAGGCTGGAAAATGCGGGGTTGAGCAGTGCCACGGCCAGCACGCAGGCGGTGGCGTAATTCCAGGTAATGGCCTGAAACACGTCGATCTCGCGACGCGGTGCCAGCTTCAACAACACCGACACCAACACGCTGCAGACAACGGCAAACAGCAGAAAATGCATGGGCAACGCAACGAAGTGTGCAGGCAGGGCGATGAACGCGGCCGGCGGGGCGGCTATTATGCAGGCATGTCCAATCCCCCATTTCCCACCGAATCCACAACGTTGACGCTGGATGGGCCGGTCGGTCCGCTAGATGTCGCGGTCGATCTGCCCGAGCCGGACGTTGCCGCGCAACCGCTCACGGCCATTCTCTGCCACCCGCTCTCTACCGAGGGCGGCAGCATGCACAACAAGGTCGTCACCATGGCCGCGCGCGCGCTGCGCGAGCTCGGTATCACCGTGGTGCGTTTCAATTTTCGCAGCGTGGGGACCTCGGCCGGCAGCTTCGATCATGGCGACGGCGAGCAGGACGATCTGCGCGCGATCGCCGATTGGGTGCGCGCGCAGCGGCCGGGCGACACGCTCTGGCTGGGCGGTTTCAGCTTCGGTGCGTATGTGTCGTTGCGTGCTGCCGGTGCGCTCGCGCCGCAGGTGCTGATCTCGATCGCACCGCCGGCCGGGCGCTGGGATTTCAGCGACATGCAGCCGCCGGAGCAGTGGTTGGTGATCCAGGGCGATGCCGACGAAATCGTCGATCCGCAGGCGGTGTACGCCTGGCTGGACACGCTGGAGCAGCAGCCCGAGTTGGTGCGCATGCCCGACACCAGCCACTTCTTCCACCGCAAATTGATCGACCTGCGCGGTGCGATCCAGCATGGTGTCCGGCGCTGGTTGCCGGCCGCTGTCTGACCGCGGCATGGACCACGCGTATCGCCTGGCGATGCGCCGTTGAGCGGGCAGGGCAGCAGCCGGCCCGCGGAGAACATAATGAGTGAGATGACCCCGTCGCAGCGCTACGCCGCCGGCGTGCAACGCGGCGACTGGCGCGCCGATCCTGCGCAGCAGGCGGCGCTGGCGGAACTGGACCGTATCCACGAGGCCTTGGTGGACAGCGCGCAGGACGGCTGGCTGGATCGGCTGTCGGCGTTCTGGAAAAAGCCCGAGCCGGTGCGCGGCCTGTATTTCTGGGGTGGCGTGGGGCGTGGCAAGACCTTCCTGGTCGATCTGTTCTACGACGGCTTGCCGATCAAACAGAAGTACCGCACGCACTTCCACCGCTTCATGCGCGGCGTGCACGAGCAGTTGCGCGAACACGCCGGGCAAAGCGATCCGTTGGCCAAGATCGCCCAGCAATGGCGCGAGAATCTGCGCGTGCTGGTGCTGGACGAATTCTTCGTCACCGACATCGGCGATGCGATGTTGCTGGCGCGCCTGCTTGAGCGCCTGTTCGCCGAGGGCGTGACCCTGGTGACCACCTCCAACACCGCGCCGGCCAACCTCTACGCCAACGGCTTGCAGCGTGACAGCTTCATGCCGGCGATCGGGCTGCTGCAGAAATTCTGCGTCGAGCTCTATGCCGAAGGCACCGAGGATTACCGCATGCGTGCGTTGACGCGCTCGCCGGTGTATCGCGCGCCGCTGGATGCGCAGGCCGATGACTGGCTGCTGCAGCGCTGGAGCGAATTGAGCGGCAATGCCGAGGCACGCGTCGGCAATATCGAAATCGAAGCGCGCAAGATCGCGGTGCGCGCGCGCGGCAAGAGCATCGCCTGGTTCGATTTTGCTGCGCTGTGCGAAGGACCGCGCGGTCCGGCCGATTACATCGAGATCGCATGCGAATTCACCACCGTGTTGCTCGGTGGCATTCCGCATTTCGATCGCATGAACGAGGACGCCGCGCGGCGCTTCGTCAACCTGATCGACGAACTGTACGACCGTCACGTCAATCTTGTCTGCACCGCGCAGGACGCACCGCCAGCGTTGTACAGCGGCCAGCGCCTGGCCGGCGCCTTCGAACGTACTGCCTCGCGTTTGATCGAAATGCAGAGCGCGGAGTATCTGGCGACTGCGCATCGGGCGTGAGCGCGCACGCGCGTCCTGCGCCGGGGCGCTACAAGATCGGCGCCATCGAAGAAGAGTGCGGGTAGGGGAAGTTTGGCGGCGGCGCGTGGTTGAACGAGATGCCGTGGTTGCCTATCGACCCCTGACCCGTCGACCCCCCAGCCGATGCTGCCGAGCGTCATGCTGACCGACCTGTTCCTGCCCAGTCCCGTGCTGGCCGATGGCATGGCAGCGACGGTGTTTGCAGCGATCAAACGGCGAGGCGACGGCGACCGCCGGGCTGCGTTGTGCAAGGTAGCCTCTCTCCGCAAAACCAACGCGACAACATCGCGTCGAGCGATGCCAAGACCTAGCCTGCCGATACCGATACCGATAGCGCCGCTAGGGACCGCTGGACTCGCGGCGACATGGCCGCGGCAGTCCATCACAAACGCACAAAAAATAGCTTGCAATTAAATAGTGCGCTATGTAAATTGCAGCCCATGGACACTGTCACCGCCACCAACGACCGCACCAACGCCTTGCTGCAACTGGATAACCAGCTGTGCTTCGCGCTGTATTCGGCCAACCTGGCGATGCACAAGCTCTACCGCGGGCTGTTGAAGGATCTGGACCTGACCTATCCGCAGTACCTGGTGATGCTGGTGCTGTGGGAGACCGATAGCCGCAGCGTATCGGAGATCGGCGAGCGGCTGTATCTGGATTCGGCCACGCTGACGCCGCTGCTCAAGCGGCTGCAGAGCGCGGGCCTGGTCACCCGTACGCGCGCCGTCAGCGACGAGCGCCAGGTCATCATTGCGCTGACCGATGCCGGGCGCGCGCTGCGCAGCAAGGCCGGTCGCGTGCCGGAGCAGGTGTTTTGCGCCTCGGCCTGCTCGTTGGACGAACTGCGTCAACTCAAGCAGGAACTGGAAAAGCTACGCTCCAGCCTGGGTGCGGGATAAGTCGGTCATCGCATCCAATCGCTCTATCCGCTAAGTAGCACGCTATTTAATCGCTAACAATTTATTCAACGCGCACTGCGCTCACTCAGGAGAACCACCATGGCCTCACCCGAAAAGATCCTCTACACCGCCCACGCCACTGCTACCGGCGGCCGCGAAGGCCGTGCCGTGTCTTCGGACAATGCACTGGACGCCAAGCTGTCCACCCCGCGCGAACTCGGCGGCGCTGGCGGCGACGGCACCAACCCGGAGCAGCTGTTCGCTGCCGGTTACGCCGCCTGCTTCATCGGTGCGATGAAGGCCGTGGCCGCGCAGGACAAGCTCAAGCTGCCAGGCGAAGTCAGCATCGACAGCAGCGTGGGCATCGGCCAGATTCCGGGCGGCTTCGGCATCGCGGTCGAACTGCGCGTCGCCGTGCCGGGCATGGACAAGGCCGAACTGCAGGCGTTGGTCGACAAGGCCCACCAGGTCTGCCCGTACTCCAATGCCACCCGCGGCAACATCGACGTCACCCTGACGTTGGCCTGATCCCACCCCGGACATCCCCATGAAACCCTACGCATCGTTGCTGTTGGTTGGCACGTTGGCGTCGGCAATCGGCGGCGCGCTTGCCGCGCCGACCGATTCCAGCGCACCGGCCGCCTCACCCAAAGTCCAGGCCTTCCTGGACGCGCTCAACTCCTCCGGCGGCAAGCCGATGGAGCAGCTCACCCCGCAGCAGGCCCGCAAGATACTGGTGGACGCGCAGGCCGGCGCCACGCTGCCGGCCGCCGAGGTCACCCGCAAGACCATCACCGTCGACGGCAAGCCGCTCGGCCTGGTGGTGGTCAAGCCGCCGGGCAGCGCCGGCAAGACCTTGCCGGTGTTCATGTTCTTCCACGGCGGCGGCTGGGTATTGGGAGATTTCCCCACCCATGAGCGGCTGATCCGCGATCTGGCGCGCGCCTCGGGCGCGGCAGCGGTGTACGTGGACTACAGCCCGTCGCCGGAAGCGCGTTATCCGGTTGCCATCCACCAGGCCTATGCGGCCACCAAGTGGGTCGCCGAGCACGGCGCCGAGCTTGGCGTGGACGGCACGCGCCTGGCGGTGGTCGGCAACAGCGTGGGTGGCAACATGGCGACCTCGGTGGCCTTGCAGGCCAAGGCGGCCGGCACGCCGGCACTCCGCTATCAAGTGCTGTTGTGGCCGGTGACCGATGCCGCGTTCGACAACGGCTCCTACCAGCAGTATCAGCAGGGCTATTTCCTCAGCCGCAACATGATGCGTTGGTTCTGGGACAGCTACACCACCGACCCGAAGCAGCGCCGCGAGATCTATGCCTCGCCGTTGCAGGCCAGCGTGGAGCAGCTCAAGGGCTTGCCGCCGACCTTGATCCAGACCGCCGAGCTGGATGTGTTGCGCGACGAAGGCGAAGCCTACGGCCGCAAGCTGGACCAGGCCGGTGTGGACGTCACCGTGACCCGCTACAACGGCTTGATTCACGATTACGGCCTGCTCAACGCGCTCAGCGAGGTGCCGGCAGTGCGCACCGCCATCCGTCAGGCGGGCGATGAGTTGCAGCAGCATCTGGCCAAGTAACCGCGGCCGTTGACCGGTCGGTGTTCGTCAGCCCCTGTTGACGGCGCGTTCGGCAGCCGAAAGTACGAGTGGTGCACACCCTTTAAGCGAACTGCCGCGGTCACTTCACGGTGCGCCGGATGGAGATGTGTGCCCGCTGCTCGGTGCCATCGTGTGAGTGTGGATTGCGACAGCAGATACGCCCGGTGCGGCCGCATCGGGCGTATGTGTGTGCGTCGTTTTGTGCATCGTGCTGGAACTGGAACAGCCGCAGGCGGTGTCGGATGCGTGACGCAACTGGCTGCTGCGCCAGGCAGCAATGGGGCAAACGCGGTCGATCGCCACGCGACTTTCCGTTAGCGCGTGGCTCTTCCGAAGAAGATGCGGCGCATCAGGCAATGGTCCTGGATTAGCAAATCCAGCACGCGGGCGACGCGCTCAATGCGCCGCGGCGGCAACCACGCTGGCAGACACCGGCGCGTCGTCCTTCTGCACGGGCGTGTTGAGTTCCAGCATCTGCAACTGTTCGCCCTGGAAGCGGTATTCCAGCGCCTGCTGGATGGCATACAGCGCTTGCGCATGCACGCACACCGCCTGCGCCTGTGTCTCCAACACCTGATTGCGCTGCTGCATGGTTTGCTCCAGCCGTGCATCCAGCTCCGCGCCACGGCGTTCCAGCTGCCCGGCACGGCCGGTCATCACCGTCCACATCACGCTGCGGGTGAGGCTGCCGGCCAGATCCTCAGCCGCGTCCTCGACGCTGGCCTCGAAGCGCTCGTCGAACAGTTGCTGCTCCCAGCGCCCACGCCCCAGGCTGCCATCCACCTGTGCCAGCGCGCCGGTGCGCAGTTGCTCGACCTTGCGTTGCTGACGTGCGCTTCCGGACAGCACATGCACCACACCGCCGAGCGCATCGAAGGTGATGTCGACCACCGAGTGGGCGATGGAGGTCACCGCCGGCATCAGCGCGCGGGTGCGTTGTTCGAGCTCGCGCAGCCGTTGCGCATCGGCTGCGCTGACCGGTTGCGCCTGACGGTCCACGTTGAGCTCGCCACCGTGGAAGAAAATCTCGCGTGGCGCGCCTTGCTTGCGACGCAGCCAGATGCCGCCGCTATCGGCCAGCACGTCGTAGGAGGTGCTGACCTCGCATTGCCGCGACGACAGCTGCGGCTTGGCGGTCTCGGCCTGCGCAGCGCAGGTTGCCAACACAAGCAGCGGCACAAGGACGGCAAGGCGCATGGGAGTGACCGCGGGCGGGGAACTGCAGCATCACGCAGCGGTACTTGGGCTGCATGGGCAGGAAGTCAGGGTGCCGGCCGTGCCGCTCCGACCGGCGGTCGTCGTAAAGCGTGAACCGGGTCGAGCATCGGCGCGCTGACGGTATCCAAACGACTGGCTCACTTGATTCTCACGGCGTATGGTGTGAATTATGTTGCATAGCAGCATCGGAGCTCAGCAATGCTCGACACACGTATCGAAAAGGTTGACCTGGCGCTGACCGAAATCGCCCAGGACCCATCGGAAAAGGTGGCGCTGTGGCAGTGGGCGTGCCGCGAGATGCTGCACGAAACCCTGATCGGCATGCATCAGTTGTCGCACCTGGCCGGCATTGCCCGCCACGTCGCCAACGACTGGCGCGCGCCGGTGGATGTGATCGCACCGCCGAAGCCTTATCTGGCCGCGTCCGCCTTGGCAGATCGCCGCCTGCCGCAGGTGCTGGACGGGCTGGGCAGCACACAGGACGACGACGACCGCGCCAATCTGTGGCGGCTGCGTTACGCGAGCCTGATCGCTTCGACGCTGCAAGGCATGCAGGCGCTGGCCGAAAAGCACCGTATCGATCGGCAGGCGATGGCGATGGGTCAGTTGAACTGATTGCTGTCCACGATGCCGCGCACTGCTGCGCGGCCAGCTGTTACCGGGGTGATGACGTCGCGGAGTAGAGCGCTCGCCATGCCGCGCGTTTAGGGCGTCGTGTGGTGCAGGTGTTGGTGTTGCCGGCAGCCTTATCGTGCCAGCGTGTGTTCGACGTTTGTAGTGTCAGCGCGCTTAAAAACGGCGGCTGATTCGCGCTTACAGCCCGACCTGATTTGATGCGGCTCGCGAAAGATATCCCCTTCCAAATCAAACAACGTGGCGGTGTGCAGTCATCGCGAGCATAGGGCGCTCAGCACAACACGCAGCACGCGCTTCTTGATCGAACTACGCTGCCGTCCATCCTGCAAAATTCTTGCGTTGTGCCAAAACGCAGGCGCCTTCAGTGCCGCACGCTTGCATCCTGCAGATGCTGCCAGGCATGGCGCACGATCCAGCGCGCCTGGTCCCACGGCACCGACAGCAGCGGTTGGTCCTGGTAGTACGCATCCTGCAGTACCCGGTACAGCTGCGCTTCGGTGGCGCGCGGATACGCCAGGTAGATGTCGTAGCCCAGCATCAGCAGGCGGGCGTAATCGGCAAACGCGTAACCGCCGAGATGCCCTTCGGCATGGACATCGCGCCAGTAGGCGATCTCTGCGTCGACATTGACGGTATTGCGGGTCAGAACGGCTGCGCTGTGCATGGGTAGGACTCCGTGACCGGGCTACCCCCCTGTGCGGGTACCGTAGCAGCGCCGGTGGCGGCTCACCAGTCCGCGACGACGAGCGGTCGCCACCGCTGTCGACGCATGTAGCGCAAAGCGCGGCTAACACCGTAGCGAGCAGTGTCAGGTGTGTGGACGGAGCACTCAGAACCGGAGTGTCTGAGTGCTCCATGCCGTACCGCGTGCCGACTGCGCCCGCCTGGTGGTGAGCGCAGCCGTTTTGTCAGCCGTTCTCAGCCCGCTACATGCGTCGGTGCACCATCAGTCCCAGTCGGGTGCGATGGCGTGCGGGTTGGCTAGCCGCTGCCCGCGGTCGAGTGCGGCGATTTCGCCCATGTCCTGCTCGCTCAGGCGCAGGTCCTGTGCCTTGAGATTGCTTTCCAGATTCGCCCGTTTGGTCGATGACGGAATCACCGAATATCCCTGCTGCAGTGCCCACGCCAGCGTGACTTGCGCCGGGGTGGCGTCGTGGCGCGCGGCAATGGCCAGGATTGCCGGATCCTTCAGTACCTCGCCCACCGCCAACGTCATGTAGGACGTCACGTGGATCCCCTGTTCGCGCAGGAATGCAATCAACGCGCGATTTTGCAGGTACGGGTGCACCTCGATCTGATTGGTGGCAATCGCCTCGGCGCCCAGGATCTCGATCGCCTGCTTGACCAGGGCAATGGTGAAGTTGGACACGCCAATCGCACGCGTCAGGCCCTGCTGCTTGGCGTCCGCCAAGGCTTCCAAATATTCGCGCATCGGTACCTGATCCTTCGGCGACGGCCAGTGGATCAGGGTGAGGTCGACATACTCGGTGCCGAGTTTGCGCAGGCTCTCCTGCAGACTCGGCAGCAGCGCATCGCGGCCGAACTTGTCGACCCAGATTTTAGTGGTCACATACAGTTGGTCGCGCGGCACGCCCGAGGCAGTGATCGCCTGGCCAACCTGCGCTTCGTTGTCGTAGATCTGTGCGGTATCGACGGCGCGATATCCCAACGCCAACGCGTTGCGCACCGAGTCGATAACGACCTGATCTTTGAGACGGAAAGTGCCGAGGCCGAATGCGGGGACAGTCATTGTGTTCCTTTTGGAATGGGGAATGGGGAATGGGGAATGGGGAATGGGGAATCGTAAGAGCCGGTAGAGCGCTGCGCATTGGTCAGTCGAGTGCGACGACCGCTTTGCCGAAGTTTTCGCCGCGCAACAGGCTGATCAGCCCCTGCGGTGCGGCATCCAGGCCATGCAGCACATGCTCGCGATACTGGATGCGGCCTTCGCGCAGCCACTGGCCCATTTCGCGCAGAAATGCCGGCATCAGGCGGATGAAATCGTGCTGGATGAAACCGCGCACGGTCAGTCGCTTGCGCAGCACATGGCCCATGAAGTCCGGCAGGCGATCGGGCCCAGGCAGTGCCTGCCCACGGCTGTTGTAGGTGGCGATCACGCCGCACACCGGAATGCGCGCAAAGTCGTTGAGTTGCGGCAGCACCGCATCGAACACCTTGCCGCCGACATTTTCGAAATAGATATCGATGCCGTCGGGCGTGGCGGCGCGCAACTGCGCAGCAAAGTCGTCGGCGCGATGATCCAGCGCCACATCCACCTGCAACGACTCACGCAGGTAGCGCACTTTTTCTGCGCCACCGGCAATGCCCACCACGCGCAAGCCTTGCAGGCGCGCCAACTGCGCCACGGTGGCGCCGACCGGCCCACTGGCGGCGGCCACCACCAGCGTTTCGCCGGGCTGCGGCTTGCCGATCTCGTGCAGGCCGGCGTAGGCGGTAAAGCCGGGCATGCCGTAGACGCCTAGCGCGGTGCTCAGCGGCAGGCTGTCGTCCTTGGGCAGTTTGCGCAGCGGCGTTGTCGGGGTGAGCAGGCTATAGGTCTGCCAACCGCCGGAGAGCACCAGCAGGTCGCCGGGCTGATAGTCGGCATGATGCGACTCGACGACTTCGCCGATGGTGCCGCCTTCCATCACCGCATCGATGGCCACGGGCGCCGCATACGACGGGCCATCGTCCATGCGGCCACGCATGTACGGGTCGAGCGACAGGAAGCGGTTGCGCACCAGAATCTGGTCGTGTCCGGTGGGCGGCAGGGCGACTTCTTCGATGCGGAAGTTGTCTGCGTTGGGTTCGCCGTGCGGGCGCGACGCCAGCACGATGCGGCGGTTGGTGATCGATGTCATGCGGAAGATCCTCGCAGGGGAGCCGCGCGTGCGCGGCCGAGGGAACACAGCGACAGAAGTCGCCGTGCGAGTGAATGAACAGGTAGATGCTGCGCTGTTGCGGCGTTACGCTGCAGCCGGTTCCGGCGCGCTTGCGCCATCCAGTTGCGCAATCTGCTCGGCGCTCAGCGACAGCTGCGCCGCAGCCAGCACATCGTGCAGCTGGGTCACGCTGGTGGCGCTGACGATTGGCGCGGTGAGGCCGGGGCGTGCGATCAACCAGGCCAGCGCGATCTGTGCCGGCGTGGCGTTGTGGGTCGCGGCCAGGTCGTCCAGCGCCTGCAGAATGCGCAGGCCACGCGGGTTGACGTATTGCTTGACCACCGAGGCGCCACGCGCGCTGCTCTTGCCGGCATCGTCGGCACTGCGGTACTTGCCGGTCAGAAAGCCGCTGGCCAGCGAGTAGTAACTGATCACGCCGAGCTCGCGCTCGCGCACCAGCGGTTCCAGCTCGGCTTCATAGCCGGCGCGGTCGTAGAGGTTGTATTCGGGCTGCAGGCTTTCGTAGCGCGGCAGCGTGTATTGCTCGGAGATATCCAGCGCATCGCGCAGGCGCGACGCGCTGTAATTGGACGCGCCGATCGCGCGCACCTTGCCTTGTTCGATCAAGCGGCCGAACGCGGCCAGCGTGGCTTCCAGCGGAATCGACTCATCGTCTTCGTGCGCCTGGTACAGGTCGATCACATCGGTCTGCAGACGCGTCAGCGAATCTTCCACCGCCGCTGCGATGTTCTCCGGCGACAGGCCGGGATGCTCGCTCCACTTGGCGACCTTGGTCGCAATCAGCACCTTGTCGCGCTTGCCGCTGCGTGCAAGCCAACGCCCGATGATGGTTTCCGATTCGCCGCCGCGATTGCCCGGCACCCAGCCCGAATACGCATCGGCGGTGTCGATCAGATTGAAGCCGGCATCGACGAAAGCATCCAGCAAGGCGAACGAGGTCGCCTCATCGGCGCTCCAGCCGAACACATTGCCGCCGAAGACGATCGGTTGAACCTGCAGGCCGGAGCGGCCCAGTGCGCGGGGGTGAGTCATCGTGGAAGCTCCTGATGCGAACTGCCGACAGGATAGTCATGCGCACCGATCATGCGTGTGACATCGATGTGGATTCAGCGTTCCGCCGATCGTGTGCATCGGCTCACAGGATATGAACATCTCGCGGATGCACAGCGATGCGAACCACCGCTGAGCATTGCGATTCGGGCACATGGCAGGCCCCGGGCCGCGTGCTAGGCTCGCGCTACTTTTACCCGGAAGAGGGCGCTGCGATGATCCGCAACAAGCTGGCCTGTGCGTGTGTGATGAGTGTCATGGTGGCGATGAGTGCGCCCCTGGCGATGGCCATGAAGCCGGCCGACAGCGCGAGCCTGCCGGCGCCCGATGCCGCGTTGCAGGCGGCCATCAATGGCAACTGGCGCGACCGTGTGTACGTGCAGCGCGATCAGTACCGTCACCCGGGCCAGACGCTGGCGTTCTTCGGTATCAAGCCGACCCAGACCGTCATCGAGATCACGCCCGGCGGCGGCTGGTATTCGGAAATCCTGTCGCCTTACTTGCGCGAGAAGGGCAAGTACGTGGCGGCGGTGGTCGACCCTGCGTCGGCATCCGAAGGCCGTAACCGCGATTACGCCCAGCGTGCGCGCGACGAGCTGGAAAAGAAGTTCAAGGCCAAGCCCGAGGTGTATGGCAAGCCGTCGTTCGTGTCGTATGTGCCCAAGTCGCCGTCGTTCGGCGTGGACAACTCGGCCGACCTGGTGCTGACCTTCCGTAACGTGCACAACTGGCGCATGGCTGGCAGTGCCGAGGCGATGTTCGCCGGCTTCTACAAGGTGCTCAAGCCCGGCGGCGTGCTGGGCGTGGTCGAGCACCGCGCCAAGACCGACGTGCCGGCCGACGACAAGAGCGGCTATGTCGGTCAGGCGCAGGTGATCGCGATGGCCGAAGCGGCGGGCTTCAAGTTGGCAGGCAAAAGTGAGCTCAACGCCAATCCGCGCGATACCAAGGATTACCCGGGCGGTGTGTGGACGCTGCCGCCGAGCAACAGCCACGACAAGGCCGACGATGCCAAGTACAAGGCGATCGGCGAGAGCGACCGCATGACGTTGAAGTTCGTCAAACAGTAAGCACGTGTCTGCATGCCGGCGCAGATGCGGCCGGCATGCAGTGGTTGCTGCACATGACGGCGGTCATGTGGCGTGCGGTTGGGTGTGTATGACAGCCGGCGCAAGAACGCAGTGCATGTGCGTTGCGAGTGCGTCGAGACGGGATCTGCGATGCGTGGCGGACAGCGGCGTTTGACCATGGTGTGACCTGCGCACCCGAAGTTTCCGTTGTTCTCACGGGATGCCGCATGCCAGCGACCGCGCTGCTGGCGGCGCGCATCTTGCTTACGTCATACAGCCACGCGCGGCGATCGCTGCGCGCAGCGCTCTCCTGCAACAGGTCTGTCCATGTTGGTGCTGTTGAACAAACCCTATGGCGTGCTGTCGCAATTCAGCGACCGCTCGCAGCCGCCCAAGCGCACGCTGGCCGAGTTCGGCCTGCCGCCGGACGTGTACGCGGCGGGCCGCCTGGACCACGACAGCGAAGGGCTGTTGTTGCTCACCGACGATGGCGCACTGGCGCATCGGCTCACCGACCCACGGCACAAACAGCCCAAAACGTACTGGGTGCAGGTGGAAGGCGAGCCGCAGGAAGCACAGCTGCAGGCCTTGCGCGATGGCGTGCTGCTCAACGATGGCCCGACCCGGCCGGCAGCGGTGCGCACGCTCGACCCCGCGCCGGAGCTGTGGCCGCGCAATCCGCCTGTGCGTGTGCGCAAGACCGTGCCCGATGCCTGGCTGGAACTGCAGATCACCGAAGGCCGCAACCGTCAGGTGCGTCGGATGACCGCATCGGTCGGTCTGCCCACCTTGCGTTTGGTGCGGGTGGCGATCGGCGACTGGAGACTGGATGCGCTCGCGCCTGGGCAGTGGCGTGTGGATGACACGCCTGGCCCGCGACAGGGGCGTGGGTCGCGCAGATAGCGCTAGGGTGTTGCGATCACCTCAATGGCGCGATGGCTGCAATCGCCAGTGATGCGATCGAACTGCGGCGATTGCATGCCTCGTTCAAGGAGCGGCTGACGACACGTAGCGAGCAGCTCTTACGTGGGTGTGGATGCCGCATTCGTATCCGGCGTCTAAGTGTACGGGTAGTCCACGCTGCACCGAGCACCGAGCACAGGCCGCGCCCGCCTGACGGTGCGCGTCGTCGTTTGCTTAGCTGCTCTCTAAAGCGGCGTAGCGATCCGGCAACGCAGTGGGGTGCTGTGCGGCTGCGTGCCACACAGCGCTGTGCAATGCCTGCCCACAAACGACAACGCCACGGCGCGAGGCCGTGGCGTTGTGGCGTGCAATCCGCCTGTTCGGCGGACTCGGTGTCTTATTCGACGCCGTCGCTCGGGGTCACTGCAGCGCGGCGCTGGTAGGCGGCGCGACGTGCGTTGGCATTGCTGGCGTGTTCGCGATCCAGACGATGCACGTTGCCACCCAGCACCTGCTGATCGCGCTGGCGCTTGCGATACACCGCATAGCCGATCAGGCCGAGGCCGGCAACAGCAGCCGCTACGGTGATGGCCGGGTTGCGCTTGACCAGCTTGCTGGCTGCCTTGCCGCCGCTGCGCACTGCGCCCAGGGCCACGCCGGTCTTCAGCCATTCGCTGGCACCCGGACCGAAATGACGCAGGCTGCTGCCGGCGCTACGTGCCTGGTCGCCCGCAGTGGATGCGGCATGACGCAGTTGGTCGCCGGCGGTGCCGGCCAGTTCCAGGGCACGCTCCAGGGCGCGTTCGGTGATCACAGTCAGCTTGCTCATTGAAGGCGTTTCCTTTCCGAGTACGTGGCCTGCAGTCTGTGGCCAATGGCGTATAGGCGGCGTTAGCGGCAGTAAGCGCCGTTTGGCTAACGGTTAAAAAGCGTTGTTGCCTGCGTTCAAAAGAGATGCCGCATCGCATTGCACGATCAATGCGCGGCCGTCCCCTCACCCCAACCGCTCTCCGGGCGGGAGAGGGGCTACAGCATGGCGGGTCAGGTGCCGCGCGGTTTTGCGCGATGGGTTGCGGCAGCTGTCCAGGGGTCGTCTGGCCATGGGTGTCTGGGATACCGGCCCTTCATTTCTTTTTTGACGTCCGGATAGGTGTTGGCCCAGAAGCTTTTCAGATCCTGCGTGACCTGCAGTGGGCGGCCGCCGGGCGACAGCAGGTGCAGGGTCAGCGGGATGCGGCCATCGGCAATGCGCGGGGTTTCGGCCAGGCCGAACAGTTCCTGCAGTTTGACCGCCAGCACCGGCGGCAGCGGTTGCTGGGTGTGGTCGAGTGCGTAGCTGATCTGGCGTTCCATGCCCGACGGCACGTTGATGCGGGTGGGAGCGTGGCGGTCGATGGCCTGGCGGCGTTCCCACGGCAGTGCGGCTTTGAGCGCCTCGCCCAGGCTGGACTCATCCAGCGCGTCGAGCCGGGTCTTGCCGGCGAAGGCCGGGCGTAGCCAACGGTCCAACGAGGCAAGCAATGCGGTATCGGAGAGATCGGGCAGCTCCAGCTCGGGCATCCACACCCGCAGCGACAGCACGCGCGCGCGCCATTGCTGCAGGGTCTCGGTCCAGGGCAGGGCATCCAGGCCGAGCTGACGCACCGCCTCGGTCAGGGCGCCGGCGGCCTGGGCTGGATCGACGCGGCCGGCGGGGCGGCTGTCGAGCACGATGCGGTCGAAGCTGGATTGCCGGCGCGCGACCAAGGCGCGTTTGTCGGCGTCCCACTGCACCACGTCCTGCTGCACGAAACGCTCGGGCAGGCTGCGGCGCAGATAAGCCTCGTCCACGGGCGCAGCGCGCAGCAGCAGGGCGTCCTTGGCTTCGTAACGCAGCTCGCTGGCCACAAGCCACGGTTCGCCGCGCAGGTCGCTGTGGTCGAACAGACGCGCGCTGCGGCCGTTGGCGAGCAGATAGCGCAACGGGTCGGTCGGGTGGCGTGCGGCGATGCGGTCGGGGAAGGCATGCGCGAGCAGGTCACCCAGCGCGTGCGCCTCCACGCTGGTGGGTGGGGCGGTGTCGCAGCGCAGTCGGCGGCGCCATTGTTTGGCGGCACTGTCGATCGCGGCCAGGCCGCCGCGGTTGGCATCGGGCGCGCTGCGGCCCTGGCGAAATGCCGCCAACGCGCGCCAGCGTGCGGCCAATCCATCGCCGCCCTGCCGCAGCGGGTCGCGCGCTTCCAGCAACGCGGCCAGGTCGCAGGCCAGTGCCAGGCGCGATGCAGCGCCGGCCTGCGCCAGCATCGCGGCCAGACGCGGATGCGTGCCCAGCGCCAGCATGCGGCGGCCCAGCGCGGTGATGCCGCCGCTGTCGCTGAGCGCGCCCAGCCGTTGCAGCAATTCGCGCGCGGCCGCCAGCGCGCCGGTGGGCGGGGCATCGACAAAGCGCAGCGCATCGCTGCCCCAGGCGGCCAGTTCCAGTGCCAGGCCGGCCAGTTCCACCTGGGTGATTTCGGCGCGCCGTTGCGGTTCCAGGCGCTGCGATTGCGGCCACAGCCGGTACGCCCAGCCGCTGGCCACGCGTCCGGCACGGCCGGCGCGCTGGTCGGCCGACGCCTGCGAAATAGTGGCTACATCCAGCCGCGAAAAGCCGCTGTTGGGGTCGTAGTGCGGCTCGCGCGCCTGGCCGCTGTCGATCACCGTGCGCACGCCGGGCAAGGTTACCGAGGACTCTGCCACGTTGGTGGCCAGCACCACGCGGCGGCGGCCCTGCGCATCCGGCTGCAGCACCTGGCTTTGCGCGTCCACCGACAACTCGCCGTGCAGCGGCAATACCTGGATGGCCGGGTCCAGCGCGTCCTGCAAGGCGCCTTGCACGCGCGCGATCTCGCGTTGGCCGGGCAAAAACACCAATACATCGCCGGGATGGGTGAGCAGGGCATGCTCCACGGCGCGCCGCGTCTGTGGTTCCAGCGCTTCGTCGCGGCGCGCGGGGAAATGTGCGATCTCCACCGGAAAACTGCGCCCGGCACTGCTCAGGCGCGGCGCATCCAGAAAGCCGGCCAGCCGCTCGCCATCCAACGTGGCCGACATCGCCACGATGCGCAGGTCCTCGCGCACCTGTGCCTGCACGTCCAGCGCCAATGCCAGGCCGAGGTCGCCGGCCAGATGGCGTTCGTGGAATTCGTCGAACAGCAGCGCGCCCACGCGTTCCAGCATCGGGTCGTCCTGGATCATCCGGGTCAGGATGCCTTCGGTGACCACTTCGATCCGGGTGCGCGCAGAGGTCTTGTTTTCGAAGCGGATGCGGTAGCCCACCGTCTCGCCGACCGGCTCGCCCAACTGGCGCGCCATGAACAGCGCAGCGCTACGCGCGGCCACCCGGCGCGGTTCCAGCATCACGATGCTGCGGCCGGCCAGCCACGGCGCATCCAGTAACGCCAGCGGCACCTGGGTGGTCTTGCCGGCGCCGGGCGGGGCTTCGAGCACCAGACGCGGATGGGCGGCAAGGCTGTCGCGGATCTGCGGTAGCAGTGCGGCGATGGGGAATGCAGGTTCGGTCATGCGCGGCAAGGATACGGGCCTGCTCGCGCCGGTGCGATGGTCGGGGATCGAGGTGAAGCCTGTCAGGGAATGGCGTGTGGCCTGTCGGCAACGCAACTGCTTGGGCTTGCCGCCAGCGCTTGCTGCCCGGCGACGTGCTGCGGACCAAGAGCCTGCGTGCACAAAGATGTGCGCCACTTAGCCGCTCAGGCAGCGTCCGCTCGGTTGTTGCGCGGCGGATCCGACGAATGCAAATGCAGGAGGCTTGCATGCTTCAGAGTGCATGGCCGGCGTCGATAACCCGGTTGAACCCGTCATTGGATTGACCATGTCCACCCCGTCCCCGCGTTTTGTCAGTCTGCAAAGCAAGCTGCTGGGCGCCCTTGCGCTTGGTCTGTCGATCATCCTGTTATGCGCACTTGGCGGTCTGGGCTCTGCCTGGTTGAGTCTGTCCGGCAAGGTGCCGGTGGAAGTGGCGCAGGCTTCGGCCAGCGAAGAACTCACCCGCGATTTCCGCCTGCAGGTGCAGGAATGGAAGAACGTGCTGATCCGGGGCCGCGACCCTGCACAACTCGAAAAACATCTGACTGCCTTCCGCGACAAGGGCAAGAGCGTGCAGGGCACGGTCACCTCACTGGCAGGCGCGCTGGCCGATCCGCAGGCGCGCACGTTGGCGCAGGACTTTGCCAAGGCGCATCTGGAACTGCAGGTCAGCTACGAAGCGGCGTTGGGCAAGTTTGCCGAGTCCGGTTACGACACCCAGGTGGGCGACCAGCTGGTCAAGGGCAAGGACCGCGCGCCCAGCCAGACGTTGGAGGCGTTGGTCGCGCGCAGCAAGGCGTTGGCCGATGCGGCCGTGCTGGCAAGTTCGCAATCGGCGCAGCACATGCTGGTGTATTCGGCGCTGGCCACCATTGCCGCGGCGTTATGTCTGGTGGTGGTGTTGGGGTGGTGGATTCGTCGCTCGATCGTGCGGCCCATCGAAAACGTCGCGCGTGCGGCACGCCTGGTGGCGGCCGGCGATCTGTCCGCGCGCGCTGCGGTCAGCAACCGCGATGAAATCGGCCTGCTTGGCCAGGCAATGGGGCAGGTGGTCAACACGCTTACCGATGTCTCCAGTGCGCAGGCGGACATGGCGCAGCGCCACGAAGCCGGGCAGATGAGCTACCGCATGGACGCGCAAGCGTTTCCCGGCGCTTACGGCCGCATGGTCGATGACACCAACGGATTGATCGGCGCGCAGGTGGGCCTGATCGGCACCATGCTGCAGGTGATGCAGCATTACGCGGTGGGCGACATGTCGGTGGACATGCCGCGCCTGCCGGGCGAAAAGGCGCAGATCACCGATGCGATGGACACCACCAAGCGCAACCTGGCGGCCATCAATGGCGAAATTCGCGGCCTGGTGGAAGCGGCTGCGGCCGGCGACTTTGCCACCCGCGGCAATGCCGCTGCCTACAAGTTCGAATTCCGCGGCATGGTCGAGGGCCTCAATGGCCTGATGCAGAACGTAGACCAGAATCTGGGCGAGTTGTCGCAGCTGCTCAAGGCGATTGCCGATGGCGATCTGACCGCGCGCATGCGCGGTAACCAACAGGGCGTGTTCGCGCGGATGCGCGACGATGCCAACGCCACCGTGCAACGCCTGACCGATATCGTTGGCGATATCACGCTGGCCGCGCAGACCATCCGCACCGCCTCGGCAGAAATTGCCGCCGGCAATAGCGATCTGGCGCAACGCACCGAACAACAGGCGGCGAATCTGGAAGAAACCGCCGCCTCAATGGAAGAGCTCACCTCTACCGTGCGGCAGAACTCCGACACCGCGCAGCAGGCCAGCCGGGGTGCGCAGGCCGCTGCCGACATCGCCGGCCGTGGCGGCGAGATGGTCGCCAGCGTGGTCGATACCATGGGCGAGATCGAAGTGTCGTCGAAGAAGATCGCCGAGATCATCAGCGTCATCGACGGCATCGCGTTCCAGACCAATATCCTGGCGTTGAACGCGGCGGTGGAAGCCGCGCGCGCCGGCGAACAGGGCCGCGGCTTTGCGGTGGTGGCCTCCGAAGTGCGCGCGCTGGCACAGCGCTCGGCCGGTGCCGCCAAGGAGGTCAAGCAGTTGATCGATGCATCGGTGGAGAGCGTGGCGCGCGGGAGCGCACGCGTGGATCAGGCCGGACGCACGATGCAGGACATCGTGCAATCGGTGCAGCAGGTCACCACGCTGATCGCCGAGATCTCCGCTGCCTCGCGCGAGCAATCGTCGGGCATCGAACAGGTGGCGCGCACCGTCAACGACATGGACGAAACCACCCAGCGCAATGCAGCGTTGGTGGAAGAAGCCTCGGCCGCCGCACGTGCGATGGAAGAACAGGCCGTGGAGCTGAGCGAAGCGGTGTCGGTGTTCCGACTGGATGCACGCAAGCCGCGCTTGGTGGCGGCTGCGTGAGTCTGCAGACGGGCAAGATAGCTGGATGAACGGCCTCTCGCGTGGGAGTGCTCTCACGCGAGAGGCGGCAGTCCGCCGTATGCACGAACACGCATGATGTGTGCGTGTGTATGCGATCGGTCATCGCGTAGGGATGCAGTGCTGCGACGCTGATCGACAGAACGTCGAAAGCATCGGCATTGAAACCATCACCCCGCTTCGCGCACCCGGGCGGTCAGGCCTTTGAGGAAGGCGCGCAGCAGTTGGTCGCCGCAAGGGCGGAAGTTCTTGTGGCCGGGCTGGCGGAACAGGGCCGACAGTTCCGGCTTGGACAGGGGGAAGCCGGCGCCAGCGAAGATGGCGTGCATGTCCACGTCCTTGAGTTCGAAGGCCACGCGCAGTTTCTTCAGCACCAGGTTGTTGCCGACGCGGGTTTCCAGCGGGCGGGCCGGCTGACTTTCGTCGCGGCCGCGGAAGCGCAGCACCAGGCCATCGAGAAAGCGCGCCAGCATCGCATCGGTGCAGGGCTCGAAACCGGGCTCGTCTTCCTTCTTCAGCCAGGCCTGTACCTGCGGCTTGTCGAGCGCGAACTCGGGGTCGGCCAGGTGAGTGATTTCCACCACCTTGTCGTCGCTGAGGTCGAGCATGTAGCGGATGCTGCGCAGTACATCGTTGTGGATCATGACAATTCCGGGGCCCCGGCCTGTCGCCGGAAAGGCGTCATTCTACGGGGCCGGGGTGGAATGCGGCGTGTGTCGCGCCGATCCGTTACCGATCTGAAGCCGCCCGGAAGCGGCTGACAAGGCGTTATGGGCAGCCGTCGTGAGCCGCTGTCGGGTGCGTGCGGCCGGTGCGCGGGAGTTGCAGGTTGAGCGGTAGGCGTCGGCCCACGGTATCGACCGCGCCGGCCTTGCGGGCGAGCGCAGTCGGCCTGAGCGCCACTCAGCTGCCGCGATAGGTGGAATACCCGTACGGCGACAGCAGCAGCGGCACATGGTAATGGCCGTGGTCGGCAATGCCGAAGGCGATGGGCACCTGTTCCAGGAACGGGGGGTCTGCCAGTGCGGTGCCGGTGGCGCGCCAGTAGCCGGCCACATCGAATTCCAGCCGGTAGCGGCCGGGTGGCAGGGTCAGGGTAGCCAGCGCCGGGCAGCGCCCGTCCTGGTCGGTGACCGCCTCCAGCTGCAATGTGTCGCCGGCGAACAGGCGCAGCGGCACACCGGCAGCAGGGCGACCGGCGGCGGTATCCAGCACATGGGTGGACAGGGTGCTCATGCGACGGCCTGGGTCGGTTGCGGCCACTGGCCGACGAATTCGGGTTGGTCGTAGGCCAGATAGCTGTCGACGATGGCCTGGCGGTCGTCCAGGAACAGCTGGTCGGCCACCGCACGGGCCAGCCGCGGCAACGCAACCTTGAGCCCGGATAGCGCGGCGGCCGACGGGCCGTGGTTGATCAGCGCCGAATAGTTGAAGGCAAACAGCCCGTGCAGCGCTGCAGCGTCGTCCGGCGTGCGTGGCAACAGTTCGAAGCCCGGCCCCAGGTACGGGTGTGCGTCCAACACCGGGTTGGCCTGGCCCGGCGGCGGTTGGTAACGGTCTGCCCAGCAGGCGATGCGCCCGGACAGCGCGGCCAGTTCCGGGCGCAACTGCGGGTCGGTGACCAGGCCGGTGGCGACGGCCAGGAAATCGAAGCGGTGCTCGCCGTGCGGGGTACGCACCACCACCGCGCCATCGCGCTCGGCCACCTCCAGCCATGGCGCGCCCAGGTGCAGCGCAAAGCCTGGGTGCGCGCAGGCGCGCTGGAAGGTGTCGTTGGTGGGCGGTTGGTTGTGTGCGAAGAAGCTGGCCATCATCCGGTACTTGTCCGCATCGGGCAGTGTCAGAAACCGCGGAATGATGCCGGCCTGCTCCATGTGGCGGAACGGGTTGATGCGCGGCAGCTCGCTGCGGCGCACGAACACTTCGGCGGTGGCGACGCCTTGGTCCAGCGCAAAACAGGCGTTGTCGAATGCCGATGCGCCGCCGCCCAGAATGCCCACGCGCTTGCCGGCAAGCGCGGCGAAGTCGATGTGGCTGGAGGTGTGTGCGTAGCGGTGGCTGGGCAGGGCACGGCCGATCCAGTCCGGCACCACCCACTGGCCGCCGCCCTGGATGCCGGTGGCCAGGATCAGCTTGCGCGTCAACAGCGGCGCGCCCATCGACAGATGCAGCCGGTGGATGCCGGGTGCGACCTCCGGTTCGACGCGTGCCAGCTGCGTGGCGTTGCGCACCGGTAGCCGCAGCGCCGCGCGGTACCAGCGCAGGTAGTCCATCCAGCGGGCGCGTGGAATCTTGTCCAGCGTGTCCCAGGCCGCGCTGCCGTGTTGCGCTTCCCACCAGGCGCGGAAGGTCAGCGACGGCACGCCCAGGTCGATCGAGGTGATCTGCTTGGGTGTGCGCAGTGTCTGCATCCGCGCGTAGGTGACCCAGGGGCCTTCCTGGCCGGCCGGGTTTTCGTCGATGACCAGCACGTTGTGCACGCGTTCGCGTTGCAGTGCGAACGCCGCGCCCAGCCCGCTCTGGCCGGCGCCTACAATCACCACGTCGTAGACATGCCCGGCCGGATGTACGCGCGGTTGCACCCAGGCATCGCCGCCGTGGGCCAGACGTTGCAGGTCGCGGGCGAGCTCGCGTTCGAGTTGGGCCAGGCTCATGGCAGTGCCTCCAGGCGCAAGTGGACGATCTTGCCGATCTCGGCGAGGGCGGTGGCGATCTCGGCGTCGCGCGAGGCATCCATGCGCCGCTCCAGCGCGGCCAGAATGCCGGCCTTGTCGTGCAGCCGCACGCAGATCACGAACGGGAAACCGAAGCGCTGGCGATAGGCCTGATTGAGCGCACGGAAGCGGGTGAATTCGTCCTCGCTCAACCGATCAAGACCGGCCGAGGCCTGCTCTGCGGCCGAGGCGGCGGTGAGCGTGCGATCGATGGCCGCCTTGCCGGCCAGCTCCGGGTGCGCGCGAATCAACGCGACCTGATCTTGCGGCGATGCATCGAACACCACCTGCATCAAGCCGCGATACACATCCTCGAACGGGCGGCGACGCGCGGCGCGCTCCACCACCCACGGCGAATGTTCGAACACCTCGCGATAGCGCGCCACGAAGGCGGCATCGTCCAGCACACGGTCGTCGGTCACGCTCATGCGTGAGTCCCTTGCAGCGACACGTGCGCGGCCACCACTTTCCAGCCATCGGCAAAGCGTACCCAACTCTGACTCTGGCGGCCGCGCGCGCTGCTGCCTTCGCGGACGAATTCCGCATGGGCGGTTGCGCAGTCCTGGCCATAGCTGTGCACTTCTACATGCGCAAGCTGGCGTTGTGGCGAGCCGCCGCGGCCGATGCGAAACGCGCGGATCGCGTCGATGCCGTACAGCACCTCACCCACGCCGTAACGCACGGTGCTGGGCGCTGCATGAAACAGCGCATCCATCGCGGCGATGTCATCGCGCATCAATGCGCTTTCGTAAGCGTGGAAGGCGGCAGTCACCTGCGCGATCACCTCGGGCAGATCGATGTCGGCAGTGACAATGCTCATGCCGGATGCACCTGCAGCCAGTGGCGTGCGATATCGATGCGTCGCGCCACCCACGCATCGCCGCTGGCCAGCACGTGATCGACAAAGCGCGCCAGTGCGGCCGCGCGTGCGGGCTTGCCGACGATGCGCCCGTGCAGACCGATCGAGAGCATGCGCCCGCCTTCGCTGCGCAACTGCTCAAAGCTGTCGCGCAGATAGCGAAAGAACGGTTCGCCATCGGCAAACCCGTTGTAGGCGACGAACTTCATGTCATTGGCATCCAGCGTGTACGGCACGATCAACTGCGCTCGCCCGTGGCGGCTGTCGTAATACGGCACATCGTCGGCATAGCTGTCGGCGTCGTAGACAAACCCGCCTTCTTCGGCAACCAGGCGTGCAGTGTTGGGGCTGGTGCGGCCCTGGTACCAGCCCAGCGGACGGCTGCCGGTGACGCGGGTGTGCACCGCAATGGCCTGTGCGATATGCGCGCGCTCGGTGGCTTCGTCGATATGTTGGTAGTCGATCCAGCGCAGCCCGTGGCTGGCGATTTCCCACTCGGCGGCCTGCATCGCGGCCACCGCGTCGGGATTGGCGGCCAGCGCGTTCGCCACGCCGAACACGGTCACCGGCACCGCGCGCGCAGTGAACAGCCGATGCAGCCGCCAGAACCCGGCGCGGCTGCCGTACTCGTACAGGCTTTCCATGGCCATGGCGCGCGCGCCGGCTTGGGCGTGTGCACCGACCATTTCCGACAGAAACGCCTCCGAGCCCGCATCGCCGTTGAGCACGCAGTTTTCTGCGCCTTCTTCGTAATTGATGACGAACTGCACGGCGATGCGCGCGCCACCCGGCCACTGCGCAGCCGGCGGGGTGGCGCCGTAGCCGACCAGGTCGCGCGCCGCGCTCACGCAGCCGGCTCCGCATGCCAGGCCGCCAGGGCGGCTTCCACCGCCAGACCCGGTGTGCAGATGTAGCCTTCGGCACGCAGCACCGCTTCCAGCGCGGCCAGGGTGAGCAGCACCTTGTGTTTCATCGCGTTGTAGCCCATCGCGCCGATGCGCCAGATCTTGCCTTGCAGCGGGCCGAAGGCGGTGCCGATCTCGATCTCGAAATCCTCGCGCATGCGCCGACGCACCGCGTCGTTGTCGATACCCGCCGGGATCACCACGCCGGTGACGTTGGTCATGCGATGCGCCGCGTCGCCGAACACCTCCAGGCCCATCGCGGTGATGCCGGCGCTCACCGCACGGCCGGCGGCGGTGTGGCGCGCGAACCGTGCATGCAGGCCTTCCTGCAGCGCGACGCGTGCGCATTCGCGTGCGCCGTACAACATGGTGGTGGCTTCGGTATGGTGGTTGAGGCGCTTGTCCGACCAGTAATCCATGATCATCGCCAGGTCGAAATAATTCGACGCGATGCGTGGCCCGGTGCCGTTGACGATGTCGTTGCGCACGATGCCGCGTTCGACATGCCGGCGCGCAAAGATCGCCTCGGCCGCGCGCTCGGACACGGTGATCGGTGCCGAGCCGGACGGCCCGCCCAGGCATTTCTGCAGGCCGGCGGTCACCACGTCCACGTCCCAGCGGTCGCTGGCGATCTCCATGCCGCCGATGGTGGCGGTGGCATCCACGTAACTCAGCGCGCCGGCCGCGCGGCACAGTGCGCCCAGGCCATCGAGCGGCTGCGCCATGGTGGTGGAGGTGTCGCCGTGCACGGTGGCTACCAGTTTGGGCGCCACCCGTTCGATCGCCTCGGCAATGGCGGCCAGCGGCACCACCTCGCCCCATGGTGCATCCACGCTGTGCACGTCGGCGCCGAGGCGCTGCAGGATTTCGGTAAGCAACAAGCCGAAGCGGCCGAAGTTGATCACCAGCACGCGGTCGCCCGGTTGCACCAGCGATACCAGCGCCGCTTCGATGCCGGCACGCGCGGTGCCGTCGACCAGAAACGTCCAGCGATTTTCGGTGCCGAACAATGGCCGATACAGCGCCATCACCTCGTTCATGTAGGTGGTCATTTCCGGGTCGAACTGGCCCAGCAGATCGGCCGCCATCGCACGCAGCACGCGCGGATGCGCATTGACCGGGCCGGGGCCCATCAACAGGCGTTGTGGCGGATCGAGTTCGCCAAAGGTATGCAGGTGGCGCAGATCAGGTGACAAGGGGGTCTCCCAGGTGTTCGATGAAATGGCGCATGACCGCCAGGGCGACCTCGGCATCGGCCGGGTCGACGTGTTCGTCCGGATGATGGCTGATGCCGCCGGCGCAGCGCACGAATAGCATTGCGGTTGGGCAGAGCGCGGCCATCGTCATCGCATCGTGGCCGGCACCGGAGACCAACCGCCGAGGGGCGATACCTTGCGCGGCGACGGCGTGGTCGAGCCGGGTCATCAGCGTCGGTGCGCATGGGCTGGCGGCAAGGGTTTGCAGCGGGGTGATGGCGATGGCGATGCCGCGCGCTGCGCCGATACGCGCCAGTGCCTGTTCGATGGCGCGCACCGCGGCATCGCGGGTGGCGTCGTCGCCGGCGCGCACGTCCAGCGTGCACTCCACGCGACCGGGCACCACGTTGACGGCGCCGGGTGCGAGCTGCAGCTTGCCGACGGTGGCGACCAGATCGTTGCTGCCATCGCGCGCGATGCGCTCGATCGCCAGCAGCGCCTCGGCCGCAGCGCTCAAGGCATCACGACGCAGCGCCATCGTGGTGGTGCCGGCATGCCCGGCGCAGCCGTCAAAGCGCAGCGCGAAGCGGCGTTGCGCGGCGATTGCGGTGACGATGCCCACTGGCAGGCCGTCGGCTTCGAGCACCGGGCCTTGTTCGATATGGGTTTCCAGATACGCCAGCACGCTGCCCGGCGTGCGTGCGGCGTGCTGGATGTGCGCGATGTCCAGATCCCAGTCTGCCAACGCGCTGGCGACGTCGATGCCGGCGCCGTCGGTCACCGCCAACGTGGTCGGGTCGAGCGTGCCGGCCACCGCGCGGCTGCAGAACATCGAGGACGGAAAGCGCGAGCCTTCTTCGTCGCCGAACGCGATCACTTCGATGGCGAATGGTAAGCGGCGCGCTTGCGCGTGCAGTGCGGCGACGCATTCGATGCCGAGCAGGATGCCGAGCGGGCCGTCGTAGCGGCCGGCATCGCGCACGCTGTCCAGGTGGCTGCCGATCAGCAGCGCGGGTGCGTCGGCCTGCGTGCCGTCGTAGCGGCCGATCAGGTTTGCCGCCGCGTCCAGGCGCACCTGCATGCCGGCCTGGCGCATCCACGTGCTCACCTGCGCGATGGCAGCGCGGTGCGCCGGGCTGAGCCAGGCGCGGAACAGTCCCTCGGGTGTGTCGCTGTAGGGCGCGACGCCCAATGCATCGCAACGCGCCACCGCACGTGTGCCGGAGCCGCTGTCCGGTGAGAGGCGCTGGGTGCTCAGCATAGGGCGTGGTGCGGGTGAGCCGATCCAAAGGCGCTGCGCGGACCGCGATGCGATAGCGACTGATGCATGGAGCCTCCGCAGGCGGTGGGGAAGGGCGAGGCATCGCCGGGCGATGGCGTGGCGACAGGCGCTTACCGAGCGGGCAGCGCCTTGAGATCGACTATACGAACCACCCCCGTCACCCCAAAGCGGTTTTTTTAGGGTCACGCGTTGCAAAAAATGCGACAGGCACCGTGGCCATGCGTCTCTTCCTCCATCGGGAGAAGGGGCCCGAAGGGCGGATGAGGGGCGCCGCAGAGCGCTGTCAGTCCCTGCAAGGACAAACGCCTCGCCACGCGCCTATAGAAGCGAGGCACCGCCTGCTTCGCCAAGCCCAACTCATCCCAACCCCCGCTCCACGCCCCGGCCCACGCTTGCGGCGCGGGCGCACCAATGCACGCACGCCAGGGGCGCGCACGCCGTGCCTTGGAGCCCCGCAGGAAAGTGGCGATAACCGCGCCGCCTCGAATCCAAACGGCTGCTACAGTCGGCGCATTCCATGAAAGAGATTCACCAATGGCGCGCGACAATTTCAAGGATTTGTTGGCGCTGATCGCCATCGTCCGCGAAGGTAGCTTCACCCGGGCCGCGGCCACGCTGGGCGTCTCGCAGTCGGCGTTGAGCCATACCATCCGTGGGCTCGAAGCCACGCTGGGCTTGCGCCTGCTGACGCGCACCACCCGCAGCGTGGCGCCCACCGAGGCGGGCGAGCGTCTGATTCAGACGGTGGCGCCGCGATTTACGGAGATCGAAGACGCGCTGTCGGCGCTGAGCGAAATGCGCGATACCCCCGCAGGCAACGTGCGCATCACCGCCACCGACTATGCCGCGCGCGCGATCCTGTGGCCCAAGCTGTCCAAGCTGCTGCAGCAATACCCCGACATCAACGTTGAAATGTTCATCGACAATGGACTGACCGACATCGTTGCCGATCGCTACGATCTGGGCGTGCGCCTGGGCGACCAGGTCGAAAAGGACATGATCGCCGCGCGCATCGCGCCGGACATGCGCATGGCGCTTGTTGCATCGCCGTCGTACCTGGCGCGCCGGCCGCTGCCGAAAACGCCGCAGGACCTCACCGCGCATCGCTGCATCAACCTGCGTATGAAGACCGCCGGTGGCATCTATGCCTGGGAGCTGGAGAAGGACGGCCGCGAAGTCATCGTGCGCGTGCAGGGCCAGCTGACCTTCAACGGCACCTATGAAGCGGTGGACGCGGCCGTCGACGGTTTCGGCATCGCGTTCGTGCAGGAGGATCTTGCCCGCGCACATATCAAGGCCGGACGCCTGCGCTGGATCATGAAGGATTGGTCGCCGACCTGGCCGGGCCTGCATGCGTTCTATCCCAGCCGCCGCCACTCGTCGCCAGCGTTCAATCTGGTGCTGGATGCATTGCGTTACAAAGGCTGAGGCGCGCGCGTGATGGCGGAGCACTCGTTGCAGGCGTGCGACGCGTTGCATGGATCTGCAGAGATCGGCCAAGCGTTGCTTATGTGAGTCGAACGGCGGCACCGTGAGCCAGGGCGTTGAACCTGAGAACCGGCGCCGCAGCCGCGCAGCTGCGGCAAAGATGGCGTCTGGATGGAGGCTGCACCAGCATTGCATTCGATCTGCTTGCCTGTGCGTGTATGGACGCACCGTCGAACTACCGTGCATCGCGCGCTTCACCACGATCATCCACAGACCACGCTCATGAGTGCACCTCATAAGCCCGTGCGGCGCAGGCGTCTTACTCCGCGCACGCGGACCACGTAACCTGCGCAACCTCCATACACGCGTATGCCGGCGCCGCGATCATGCGCTGCATCACGTTTGTCGTGCGGCCGAAGCAAGCGAGGGCCGTTGCAGTCCATCGCCGCCCGTAGCGTATCCATCCCGAACAGCACAGTCGCTTGCGCGCCGTAGCGCGCCCATGTGCCGTGTGTCCTGTCTCTTACCTAAGGCTTCCCCATGCCAGCCAACACCTTGACCACCGATACAGCCCAGCCCGATGCCGTTGTCGCGACCCGTCAGACCTGGAGCGCGGTCGGCTCGATGTCGCTGTGCGTTGCGCTGTTGATCGCATCGGAATTCATGCCGGTGAGCCTGCTGACGCCGATCGCCGCCGATTTGCACGCAAGCGCCGGCATGGCCGGGCAGGCGATCTCCATCTCCGGCCTGTTTGCGGTGATTGCCAGCCTGCTGATCGCGCCGCTGTCGTCGCGTTTGAACCGGCGCCATGTATTGCTGGGCCTGAGCGCGGTGATGTTGCTGTCGTTGTTGCTGATTGCCAGCGCACACAGCTTTGGCATGTTGATGGTCGCGCGTGCCTTGCTCGGCATCACCATCGGTGGGTTCTGGGCGCTGTCCACCGCCACGGTGATGCGCATCATGCCCGAGCATTCCGTGCCCAAGGCATTGGGCATCGTGTTTATCGGCAATGCCGTGGCAACCGCGTTTGCCGCGCCGCTGGGCAGTTACCTCGGCGCCATCATCGGCTGGCGTGGTGTGTTCTGGGGAATGGTGCCGTTGGTGTTGCTGGCCATTGCCTGGCAATGGCGCAGCCTGCCGTCGATGCCGGCGCAAGGTGCCAGTTCACTGCGCGATATCGCCAGCTTGTTGAAGCGCCGCTACGTCGCCCGCGCAATGCTTGCGGTGATGCTTGGCTTTGCTGGCGCATTCTCTGCATTCACCTACTTCCGCCCGTTCCTGGAAACCGTCGCGCAGGTCGATGTGTCGCAGCTGTCGTTGTTGCTGCTTGGCCTGGGTCTTGCCGGCTTCGTTGGCACCTACGCGGCCACCGCGCTGGTCGCCAAGCGGCTGTTCACCCTGCTCAGCGTGTTGCCGGCCGCACTGGGCGTCGTAACGCTTAGCATGTTGCTGGGCGGCCACGTGCTGTGGGCGGTGGCGGTGGCAATGATCGCCTGGGGCACGCTCAACGCGGCAATTCCGGTGGCGTGGTCCACCTGGCTGAGCCGCTGCATCAAAGATGCGCCGGAAAGCGGCGGCGGCCTGATGGTGGCTGCGATCCAGTTGTCCATCATGCTCGGTGGCGCGCTGGGCGGTGTGTTGCTGGATCACCTGTCGATCGGCGCCACATTCATTGGGGCAAGCGTATTGCTGCTGGCGTCGTCGCTGGTGGCTAGCAACGGCGCGCGGCTACAGCCGTGATGCCAGCGCCCTCGCCGGCACGGACGCAGCAACACGCAATGCGTGTTGCCTTAAGCGCCGTGCCAGCTGAGCTTCGCGCGGCGCGTACGCCAGGGCTGGAATCAGCCCATGCCGAATTGCTTGTGCAGCACCTTGTCCAGCAACGCGCGTGGCAAAAAGCGCCTGGCGAATGCGCCTTGCCGTGCCGACTTACCCGAGGGATAGCGCAGCTTGGGGTGCTGGTCGCGGGCCGCCCGCACGATGGTCTCGGCCACGCTGTCGGCGCTGTCGGCAACTGCCATCGCCGTGTCGTAGGCGCGCTGGTAGCTGGCGCGTAGCGCATCGTAGGCTGGCAGCAGGCGGTCCGCCGTTGCGGTGCCCGACTCGAAACCGGTCTTGGTGGCGCCCGGCTCGATGACCGCCACGCGAATACCGAAGCCGCGCACTTCATGATCGAGCGATTCGGAATAGCCTTCCAGCGCGTGCTTGGTGGCCGAGTAGTACGCACTGAAGGGTGCCGGCAGCAAGCCCAGACCCGAGCCCACGTTGAGGATGCGTCCGCTGCGTTGCGCACGCATGATCGGCAGCACCGCATTGGTCACCCGCACCACGCCATGCACGTTGGTGTCGAACAGCGCACGCACCTGCTCGATCGAGCTTTCCTCGGCGGCTCCGGTGATGCCGATGCCGGCGTTGTTGACCAACAGGTCGATGCGTCCTTCGCGCGTCTGTAGCGTGGCGATGGCGGCCTGCACCGACGCATCGTCAGTGACGTCCAGCGCCAGCAACGGAAAGCCGCGCTGCCCTGCATCGGCGCCGCGGCGGCTGGTGCCATAGACGGTGTAGCCGGCCGCAGCCAGTTGCGTGGCCGCGGCAAGGCCGATACCTGAAGAAGCGCCGGTGACCAGCGCCACGGGATGCTTGGATGTCATGGAATGTTCTCGATGGTCACGGTGAAGAAGGAGCGCGTTGCCACACGTGGAGCGTGCGATAACGCGTGGCTGTGTTGCTGTGCAGCCGGCTGACGCGCGGCGTGCAGGGCTGTTGTGGCCTCGCCCGCGCAGCCGCGTCGTGGATTGCGCTTAGGTGCTGGTGTGATACCGCTCGGCCGCATGCGCCTGGCGCAGGTCCGACAGCAGGCCCTGGCGGGCGCCGTCCAGTGCGTCCCAGCGTTCGGCCACGTGCAGCGGCGGGATGGTGATCAGCTCGCGGCGGTCGAAACCGACCAGCGCCGCATCGACCAACTCCTCCACGTCCATGACCTCGGGCAATGCATTGACGTCCATCCCGGCGCGCTCCCAGATCTCGGTGCGGGTGGCGGCCGGCAGCACGGCCTGCACGTAGACGCCCTTGGGCGAGAGTTCCACGTGCAGGCCCTGCGACAGGAACTGCACGTAGGCCTTGGTCGCGCCATAGACGGTGGCGGCGAACTCCGGCGCCAGCCCGACCACCGAGCCGAGGTTGACGATGGCGCCGCGACCGGCAGTGGCAAGGCGCGCGGCCACCGCCGCCGCGAGGCGGGTCGGTGCGGTGGTGTTAAGCGCGACCAGGCGCTCGATGCTGGCGGCATCCTGGTCCAGAAACCCGCCGGACTGCGCAATGCCGGCGTTGTTGATCAGGATCTCGATCTGGCTGTCGTCGCGCAGGCGCGCCTCGACCGCCTCCAACTCAGAGTGGCTGGTCAGGTCTGCCTGCAAGACGTCGACCGTGACGCCGTGGGCGTCGCGCAAATGCGCGGCCAATGCCTCCAGGCGCTGCTTGTCGCGCGCCACCAGCACCAGTGCATGGCCGCGCTGCGCAAAGCGCTGGGCATAGACGGCGCCAATACCACTGGAAGCGCCGGTGATCAGAACAGTGGGACGCGTGGTCATGACAGGTCTTCGGGTTGAGATGGAATTTATGATGATTATCATCATCTAAAAAAGCAAGCGTTTGCTGATGCTCGATATCGGGTCCTGCCAAGGACTGGTTGGATGGGCGCCGCGCGTGCCCGGGCAATCGGCCGGGCAGGGTGTTGTTGGGTAGGCGCGGTGTAGCCCCGTGCAGCGCTGTCGCCAGACTGGCGTTGCATCGACAATCCGAACGGCTGCCTTGGGACTTGCGAAGTCCGCTGCGTCAACGTGACCGGTGACGAGCGCTGTTTAACGCCGTGGCGTACGCATCCTGCGTGCGCCTGCCAGGTCTACATCCCCGGGCGTCGGCTGTCTCGGCAATGCAGTCGCAGCCGGCTAAGCCAGCACTGTTGGGCCGTGATTCCGGTGCACTCATCGAGCAGGCGCAATGCAGCAATCCCGTCGACGTGGCCTGACTGGCTAGCCGCTGCATGAGGGGACAACCCGAGAACAGTGGCGGCGAAACGTCTAGCTCAGCGATGCAGCAGAAATCAGATCCTGCCGCAGGGCATCCACGCAGTCGTCGACAAACGTGCGCACCTTGGATGAGCCCCGACGGCCTTCCACGTAGACCACATGTACCGGTTCCGGTGCGATCTCGAACGTCTCGAGGATGCACGTGAGTGTGCCGTTCTGGAGGTATTCGCGGATCTGGTAAGACGGCACTTGCGTCAGTCCCCAGCCCTGTACCGCGGCGCCGATGGCGGCCTTGGACGAGGTCACGCTGAGGCGTGAGCCAACCTCGACCAGAGACTCACGCCCATCGATGCGAAACGGCCACTTGGGTGCGCGCTCCGAAGATGCGACCGAGAGGGTGCGGTGCTGCAATAGATCGTCTGGGTGCTGCGCAATGCCGTGTTCTGCCAGATAGCCCGGCGACGCGCAGACCATGCGACGCACACTGCCCACCGGGATCGCGGTCAACGATGAATCGGGGAGTGCGCCGATGCGCACCGCGACGTCGATGCCCTCGTCCAGCAGTGGTAGCACGCGGTCGGCCAGAATGGCGCGTGCTGTGACCTTTGGGTAACGACTGAGAAAGCGCGTCAACACCGGCATGACATGCAACGCGCCGAACATCTGCGGAGCCGTCACCGTCAGCGATCCGCTGGGGAGTGCGTGCAACCCGGCTGCTGTGTTTTCGACATCCTCCAGGTCGGCCAACAGGCGTCGGCAGTCGATGGCGTACTGCTGTCCAGCCTCGGTGAGCCGCATGGTGCGGGTGGTGCGCACCACCAGCAGCACGCCGAGGCGTTTTTCCAGCTGCGCAATGGTGCGCGTCACCGTGGCGGTGGAAATGCCAAGGCGGCGCGCGACGCCGGCAAAGCTCGCTTGCTCTGCAAGTGCGGCAAACAGCGTCATTTCCTGGATGCGATCCACCGGTGCCTTACGCCTGGTTATCGCCACAGAGTAGCAGTGCGCCGCCGATGCACGGTGCAGGGCAGGGCGTGTGCAGGGAGCGCCGCAGCATTGCGAGCGCCGCAATGGTCAATTGATGGGCGCGGTGGTTCTGCTGCTGCGAAGCGAGGCCTAGCATGTCGATCACTTCATCCGATCTTCGACGTGCCATGACGCAGTCCCACTCACCCATCATGCTCAATGCCGATCACGCGATTGAACTCGGCCGCCGCAAGATGCTTGTTTGGTGCATCGGAACGGCAGTCGCGCTGGGCGCCGGCAGCCTGCATGCAGGCGCGCTTTCCGGCAACACGCAGACCAACAAAGGAGCCGCTATGTCTCATGATCCAAGCATCAACGTGACCTACAAGACCCAACGCGTCGGCGATGTCGAGGTGTTCTATCGCGAAGCCGGGCGCGCGGATGCGCCTGTGTTGCTGTTGCTGCATGGCTTCCCCAGCGCCAGCCACATGTTCCGCGATCTGATGCCGTTGTTGACAAGCCGCTACCGGTTGATTGCACCGGACCTGCCGGGCTTCGGCAATACCAAGGCGCCGCCACGCGGGCAGTTCGATTACACCTTCGAACAGCTTTACAAGGTGATCGAGGGCTTTACCGAAGTACTGGAACTGCGCCGTTACGCGCTGTATCTGTTCGATTACGGCGCGCCGGTCGGGTTTCGTCTGGCTGCGGCAAATCCGCACAAGGTGAGCGCCCTCATCAGCCAGAACGGCAATGCGTACCTGGACGGCTTCAGCGACCAGTGGGGTGCGTGGCAAGCGTATTGGCGCGACCCGACTGACGCCAATCGTGAAGCGTGCCGCGCCACCTTGTCGCCGCAGACCACGCGCGACTGGCAATACGGCACCGGTGCCGACCCGAGCAAGCTCTCGCCCGATGGCTACACATTGGACATCGCGTACATGACGCGCCCCGGTGCGGAAGACATCCAGCTGGATCTAATCTTGGATTACCGCAGCAATGTAGCGGCCTATCCGGCATTCCACGCGTATTTCCGCAAGCATCAGCCGCCGTTGCTGGCGGTGTGGGGCAAGCACGATCCGGCCTTTATTCCGGCGGGCGCGCAGGCGTATGCCAAGGATCTGCCGAAGGCCGAAATCCATCTGCTGGACACGGGGCACTTCGCGCTGGAAACGCATGCGCCGGAGATCGCGCAGTACATCGGTGAGTTCCTGCAGCGGACGCTCACGGCATCGGCGTAACCGGCGCGTTTGCACGCACGCTGCGGGCGTGGCGACAGGGCTGCGTGCGCACGCAGATGTGGGGCTGCAGGCGCGTGCTAGTTTGCTGCGATCATTGCCCAGAGAACGACCGAGATGCTCAGCGCGTACCGATGGAGCGGATGGCTGGTGCTTGCCAGCCTGTTACCGGTGTCTGCCTTTGCCGGCACGCCCGATGGCGGTTACCGGCAGCCGCCGGAGCCGCTCTTGAGCGTGTTGCGCGCGCCGCTCAATCCATCGCCGCGGCTGGATCCCACCGGCAAGACCCTGTTGCTGGTGCAGCGCACGCAGTATCCACCGATCGCGCGCGTGGCCGAGCCGTACCTGAAGCTGGCCGGCGTGCGGGTGGAGCCGCGCACGCATAGCCGTCACGACATGTCCAGCGGCTACGGCATTCGTTCCTGCCTGGAAGGCTTCAGCCTGGTCGACGTCGCCACTGGCAAGCAGACCGCGGTGACCCTGCCGGCCGGCGCCTGCCCGGCAGCGCCGGTGTGGTCGCCGGACGGGCGTCGCTTCGCCTTCAACAACACGGCCGCCGATCGCGTCGAGCTCTGGGTGGGCGAGGTGGCCACCGGCAGCGTTCGCAAGATCGACGGTGTGCAACTCAACCCGGTGCTGGGTGGCGAAATCCAGTGGTTGGGCGGCAGCGACACCTTGCTGCTGAAGACAGTGCCGCATGACCTGGGCGCCGCGCCGCGCAAGGCGGCGGTGCCACCGGGCCCGGAGGTCAAGGAAACCATCCAGGGCAAGGGCGAAAGCAGCACCTACGAGGCGCGCGACACGCTCTCCAGCCCAGAAGACGAGGCCTTGTTTAGCTACTACGCCACCTCCCAGCTGCTCATGGTGGATGCGGCCACCGGCACCCAGCGCAAGCTCGGTTCGCCTGCGGTCTACAGCAACGTGGATGGCGCGCCCGATGGCCGCCATGTGCTGGTGGAGCGGTTGAAGCAGCCGTATTCCTACGTCACTACTTATGCGCGCTTCGCCCACGAGGTGGCGGTGCTGGATCTGGCCAACGGCAGCGAGCGCAGGCTGGCCGATCTGCCGGTTGCCGACCGGGTGCCGGTGCAAGGGGTTGCGATCGGCCCGCGCGCCTACTCCTGGCGTGCCAATCAACCGGCCACGCTGGTCTGGGCCGAGGCGCTGGATGGGGGCGACTGGAAAACCAGCGTGCCCGCGCGCGACAAGCTGATGACGCTGGCTGCACCGTTCACCGCCAAGCCGCGTGAACTCACGCGCGTGCAGCAGCGCTATGCCGGCCTGTCGTGGTTTGCCGAAGGCGGCCGGGCGCTGTTGGACGAGTACGACGAAAACCGCCATTGGCGTCGCACCACGCTGCTGGATGCCGACCGCCCCGGTACTGCCGGGCGGGTGTTGTTCGACTTGTCCACCGACGACCTGTATGCCGATCCCGGCGTGCCGGAAACGCATCTGCTGGCCAACGGCCAGGCCGTACTGCGCGAAGAACAGGGTGCGTTGTTCCTGAGCGGGCAGGGCGCCTCACCGGCGGGCGACCGGCCGTTTCTGGATCGCTATGCACTGGCCAGTGGCAAGACCCAGCGACTGTTCCGCAGCGACGCCAGTGTGGACGAACTGTTCTTCGGCTTTGCCGGCGATGACGTGTCGCGCCTGCTGACCTGGCGCCAGTCGCCGACCGACCCGCCCAACGTGTATCTGCGCACGCTGGGCCAGCCGTTGCCGACGGCGGCGACGGGTGAGGCGATCCTTGCCTCCACTGCCACGCCGGTCACCCGTTTCCCGGATCCGACCCCGCTGGTGCGGCAGATCAAGAAGCGTCTGGTGACCTACAAGCGCAAGGATGGCGTGGAGCTGTCGTTCACCCTGTACACGCCGCCCGGCTATAAGGAAGGCACGCGCGTGCCGGCGATCCTGTACGCCTACCCGCTCGACTATGCCGACCCCTCCAAGGCCGGCCAGGTCAGCGGCGCCAGCGAGCGCGACTTCACCCGCCTCAGCTACTACCAAGTGCTGCTCTTGGCCGGTTACGCGATCATCGACGATGCCGCCTTCCCCATCGTCGGCGACCCCAAGACCGCGTACGACACCTACCTGCAGCAGCTGGTGGACGACGCCACCGCCGCGGTAGACAAGGCAGTGGAGCTGGGCGTGGTCGACCGCCAGCGTATCGGTGTCACCGGGCATAGCCACGGCGCGCTGATGACGGCCAACCTGTTGGCACACACCGACCTGTTCCGCGCCGGCGCCGCCACCAGCGGCAGTTACAACAAGACGCTGACGCCATTCGGTTTCCAGAGCGAGCGCCGCTCGTTCTGGGCCGCGCCGGAGATCTACGCGCAGGCGTCGGCATTCTTCCACGCCGACAAGATCAACGAGCCATTGTTGATCGTGCACGGCATGGACGACGCCAATCCCGGCACCGAAACCACCCAGGCACCGCGCTTGTTCCAGGCGATTCGTGGCAACGGCGGCACCGCACGGCTGGTATTGCTGCCGTTCGAACCGCACTGGTATACCGCACGCGAATCCACCGAAGACGTGGTGGCCGAGATGCTGGACTGGTTCGATCGTTACGTGAAAAATGCGCCGCCGCGTGAGACGGCCGGCAAGCCAGCGCGGTAAATCATGGGCCACTGGCGCTGGCTGGAACAGCGGCGGCAACGCACGCAGCCTTCGCCGTTGTGCAGCGCTGCAGCATGCCTGGAGATCCGTTCGAACAGTTTGATGTGAGGTGGCGAGCACCTCACATCAATGCCGAGCCTATCGGGCTTAGTCTGCCGACAGCGATCCCAGCGTAAAGCCGGACACGGCATTGACCTTGCCGCGCCACAGCACGCCGCGGTTGCTCGGCAGCGGCTGGCCGCCGGGCGAGAAGCAACGTGACTCGATCAGGTGAATGAACTGCGGCGGCCTGCTGCTTTGCTGCGCATCGTCCTCGGTGTCGTAGATGCTGGCATGGCTGGCGAACGCGCGACGGATATCCTCTTTTTCCTCGGCATCGCCGGGATAGGCAGCGGAAAATTCCTGCGCAAACGCCTCGAAGTACTGCTTCCCGCTAACCAGCTGGCCGGAAACGATGATGCCTTCCACAAACAGCGTGATGCCGAACTGCACGTTCGAGGTGTTGACGGTTGCGACCAGCTTCTGCAGATACCAATCCAGGCTCTGGCCGTCGAACGCCAGCTTGACGTCTTCCAGACTCGGTTGATTGTCTTCTTGATCTGTCATGTGGCTCTCCTTGGTGGAAGGTTTGATACGTCTGTCGAAATAAGCGCGGCGACCTACCTACTCATCGCCCCGCATGCCCAAGAAAGCAAGTGCATCACTGTCCAGTGATTGGCGCAGTTGGGTCCGCTATGGTCGCCTTGGAGAGCATGCCCAGAGTCTATGACATGTTCACCTTGTCGGCCTGCTTCGTCCGGAATCTCGATCCTAAGCGCCAGCGCGTACTGCTGCGCAGGCTATCTGCTCGCGTGCGTGTTCGATTGGGGTGTCGGTCAACGTTTGTTCTTGAGCACCGGGCAGTCGCGGCGCAGCTTGGCGGTCCGCAGCGGTGTGAGCGACGGCTGGGCATAGGCCTGGATGACCACGGTTCTCTGCGGAACGTGCGCGGCTGGAGGTGGCTTGCTTCGACACGTGTCAGCCTTGATGGCTCGCCATGCCTGCCTCTTCATTGAGGAGCGCCGATACAATCACACCGCGTCGAGAGAACAGGTCAATCGTCGTGGCTACCTGCTAGGCGGTGGATTTCAAAAAAAACGCCATCGGCTGCGTGTTGCCCAGCCAGCACTGGAAGATGTAGAGCCACTTGCGAGGCTGGTTGCCGAGCCAAGAACGGGCATGCCATTGCAACGATTTGGCTCGGTTTCGATCAAGATTTACCTGTGTCGTCCAAAAAGAAGCGCGCCGCCAATGAAGACTGTAGAAGCTTGCAACATGCTGGTTCAAGAGGGATATCTCTCTCCAGAGAAGTGGGAGGCGAATCTTGCGCAAGCTCAGCGGCTGCTTTGCGAAGCGCTGGTGGACGATTCAGACAACCCGCTCCTGCGCACCTGTCTGGGTGCGGTTCTTTGCGATCAAGGCCAACACACAGACGCCGCACTGCAATTGCGCCATGCGATAGCGCACGGCTCACAAGACAGAAATACCTTCTTCAATCTCGGGGTTGCACTGCTCAACTCCAGAAACGGCAAGGACGCCATGACGTTCTTCGACAAGGCACGATCATGTCAGGCCTCGCCTCTGTCCTGGCAGGCGTACTTCGACCCTCAGGCGCACTGAATCGATAGGGTGATGTGCAGTCTTTGAGCTGCGGCCTGGGATGCGTCAGTCTGCATTTGATCTGTGTGGTCCCCAGGGTTGAAAAACGCGCTAAGTTTTGGCTTCCCTGATCTTGTCGGCCCGCTTGGGTAACTCCAATCCCCAACCCTCACCACCCAGCCACCGCGCCATCTGAGCGCGGGTCACTGGCGCCGCTGATCACGCCATCCACCTCGCGCACCAATGCACCGGCATGGCCCATCACCGAGGTATGGGCGGGCAATAGTTCCACTGCATGTCCGGCGTCGCTTAGTGCCTGTACCACGGCCGGGTCGAAGCGGTCTTCCAGCTTCAGCGAGGTGCTGTCTTCGCCCCAGGTGCGGCCGAGCAGCCAGCGCGGTGCGGTGATGGCTTGTTGCAGCGGCATGCCGTAGCGGGCGTAGCGCGAGAACATCGCCGCCTGGGTTTGCGGTTGGCCTTCGCCGCCCATGGTGCCGTAGGTCATGACGCGGCCGTCGTCGAAGGTGGCCAGCGCGGGGTTGAGGGTGTGGAAGGGTTTGCGCCCTGGGGCGAGGGCGTTCCAGCCATCGGGTGCGAGACGAAAGCTGCAACCGCGGTTTTGCCAGGTGATACCGGTGCGTGGCAGGACCAGGCCGGAGCCGAATTCGAAATAGGTGGACTGGATGCAGCTGACCGCGCGGCCATGCGCGTCGATGGCGCCGAACCAGACAGTGTCGCCAGCCTGCGATGGTTGCGGCCACGGCAACGCGGTGGTCATGTCGATGCGCGCGGCGAGTGCGTCGAGCGCGGCGCTATCGTCGAGCAGCGCCTGTGCGTCGAGCGACATCCAGGCCGGGTCGCCGATGTGCGCATCGCGGATCAGGAAGGCTTGTTTGGTGGCCTCGATCAGGCCGTGCAGATGCGCGTAGCTGTCCGGCTGGTCGGCATGCAGGCGATCGAACAAGGCCAGGATCAGCAGCGAGGCCAACCCTTGCGTGGGCGGTGCATGGTTGTACAAGCGCGCACCGGCGATGGCGACCGACAGCGGCACGCTGGCGTCGGCGCTGTGCGTGGCCAGGTCGTTAGCCTGCAGCGGGCTGCCGAGCGTGTGCAGATCGGCGGCGATGTCGTCGGCCAGGGCGCCGCGGTAGAAGCTGTCCAGCCCATCGCTTGCCAGCCGCTGCAGGGTGCGCGCGAGTTGCGGCTGCTGCAGCACTGCGCCTTCGTGCAGGGGCGCGCCACGTGGCTCGAAGATGCGCGCATACGCGCCGGGCAGGCAGCGCAGTGCATCGCCCTTGCTGGCGGCGACGTGTGCACCGCCGAGGGTGATGGGGACGCCTGCGTCGGCGTGATGGATGGCCTCTTGCAGCAGCTGCGGCAAGGGCAGTGCGCCACCGGCCTGTTGCAGCGCCAACGCCCAGCCGGAGACAGTGCCAGCCACGGTGTTGGCTGCACCGGGGCCGCGCCAGGGGATCTGCGTGTGGCCGCGATAGAAGTCCAGCGTGGCCGCCTGCGCGGCGCGGCCGCAGGCATCGATGGCGTGCACGCGGCCGTCGGGCTCATGGATCAGCCAGAAGCCATCGCCGCCGATGCCGGTCATGTGCGGATACACCACGGCCAGGCAGGCGGCGGTGGCGACGGCCGCTTCGATGGCGTTGCCGCCGGCGCGCAGGATGTCGCGCCCGGCCTGTGCGGCCAGATGGTGCGGGGCGACGACCATGCCGCGACGTGCGCGCAAGGTGTGCAGCATCAGGGTGTCTCCGGCGGCGCGCTGAAGGCGAGCAAGCCGTCGCGCTCGAGTTGTGCGGCGAGCGCGAACAGGCGGTCTTCGCGGCCGGGTGCGGCGATCAACTGCACCCCCAGCGGCAGGCGCCCCGGACGCGGCAATGGTGCGGCCAGCACCGGGCAGGCGGCCAGGCCGAGCGGTTGGGTGAAGATGCCGAGATTGGCGCGCGCAGACACGGGCAGGCCATCGATCACGATGGTGTCCTGATCGATGCGCGGCGCAACGCAGGGCGTAGCCGGGGCGATCAGCACGTCCACGTCGTCCCACAGCTGTTGCATGGCTGCGCGAAACCAGTGTGCGAAGCGGTGTGCATCGGCCACCGCGCTGGCCGGCAGCTGCAGACCGGCGAACAGGCGGTCGCGCGTGGCCGGGTCGAATTGATCGCCGTGCGTGGTGAGTGCTGCGCGATGGCGGTGACCGCCCTCGGCCGCGGTGAGTACGAAGGCAGCCGCGCGGGCGCGCTCTGCTTCCGGCAATTCGACGAGCGTGCTGCTGTTGCACGCGGTCAGCAATGCGCCGATGCCGGCATCCAGCTCGGGATCGAGATTGCGTTGAAACCAGCCGCCGAGCCGGGCGATACGCAGGTTGGCGACGTTGCAACTGCGCAGCGCATGGCCGTGCATGACTTCGTACACGCGGCGCAGGTCGGCCACCGAGTTAGCGAACGGGCCGACCACATCCAGTGCATCGACGAACGGAAACACGCCCTCCAACGGCACGGCGCCATGGGTGGGGCGCAGGCCGTACACGCCGCACAGCGCGGCCGGCACGCGGATGGAACCGTTGGTGTCCGAGCCGAGTGCAAACGGCACTAGCCCGGCCGCCACCGCTGCCGCCGAGCCGCCGGACGAACCACCGGCCAGATGCCGGTGATCGTGCGGGTTGGCGGTGGTGCCGTAATGCGCGTTGACCGTGGCAAAGCCGTAGGCGAATTCGTCCATGTTGGCGGTGCCCACCAGTACCGCGCCGGCGTCGCACAGGCGTTGCACCACCGCCGCATCGCGGCTGGCGGGCGCGCACTGCGCGCGGACCACGGCGCCAGCGGTGGTGACCTGGCCGGCGACGTCGAACAGATCCTTGACCACGAACGGCACCCCGGCCAACGCACCGCCATCGCTGCCGCCGGCCAGCGCAGCCTGTACGCGCGCAGCATCGGCAGCGGTGCGTGCGGGCAGCAGGCGGGTGATCGCGCATAGGCGGTCGTTTGCCTGGTTGATGCGCGTGAGCGTCTGGGTGGCATGACGTGCTACCAGCGTGGGCTGGCTGCGGGTGGTGCTGACAATCGCTGCGATCTGGCCGCGCGGGGTGGTGGTGTCCGGTGATGCGGGACGCGGGACGATGAAGTTGGCGAGTAGCTGCGCGTGGCCGCGCAGGACCTCGCTATTGCGATCGATGCCGGCCTGCCACTGCGCTGGGAGTTGCATGGGGTCACCTTGGGTTGCTGGGAGTGCGGCGGGTGTGTGGTGCGTTGCTGGACCGCGGCGCCTGCGGCTGTGGGGCCAGGCGACGCTGCGGATGCGCGATCAAAGCACGATGCGGCGGGAAAGTGCGGCGATTTTGTCTCAGCGTGTTGCGCTCTGGACGCTAGCCGCTTTCTGCGGGTGATGCGTTAGGTGAGGGTGCCCGATAGGTTGGGGATGCGTGGGGCACTGGTGGCGCGCAAGTGGGTCATTGCGCTTGGCGCGGGGAAAAGGACGGCAGTGCGGCGACGATGGAGCGGACCTCGCATGCGTAGGAGCGTGCCTGCGCGCGATGACGCTGTATCGATGAAGCCCATCACGCAGACGCGCTCGCATGTTGCGTGTTTCATATGCGTGGTCTCGGCCCTAGTTGCGCTGCGCCAGCAACGTGCGCTCGTACTGCGCCAGGTCGGCTTCCAGCTGCCATTGCAGACGTGCCTTCTCGCTGGCCTTGCGGAACTCGGCGCAGGCCGCATCGTCGGTTTCGCGCTGCATCGCTGCGGCACAGGCCGGCACGGCGGCGCCTTCGGCGGTCCACAGGCTGTCGCCCGGCAGAAAGCTGTAACTCAGGCCGTTGCGTGCCAACTGTTTAAGAGTCGGGTAGTCGATGGCTTGCTCCTGCATGGCACGCTGATATTCGTGGGTCATGTCCGCACGCGAAACGCCGGCATCGTCGGTGGACAGCACCACCGGAACACCGGCGCGCAGATACATCGCCAGCGGGTGCGCGGCGCTCTTGACGCCCAGAATCACATCGTTGCTGGTGAGGTTGATTTCCACCGCGACCTGTTGGCTGCGCATCTGTTGCAGTAGCCCGTTGGAATCGTCTTCGTAGGGCAGATCCACCCCATGGCCGATGCGCCGCGCACCGGCGTCCACCGCCTGGCGGATATGCGAGCGCAGTTGCGCTGGTGGCACCAACCCCAGCGTCAGCTCGCCGGCATGCAAGGACAGCGGCACCCACGGATAGCGCGTAGCGAAGAAGCGGAACATCGCCATATGCCGGGTGTAATCGGCCAATGCCACCGGGTGGTCCTCGGGCGCGACGATATTTACCGCCACCGCGCGACTGCCGCCAGCGGCGATCAGGGCATGCGCAAGCGCCATCTGCCCGAACACCATCGGTTGCGGCAGCACGCGCAGCACATAGGGTACGTAGCGATAGCTCACCTGGCAGCCGGCGTGCGCATCGGCCTGGTCGCAGCGCAGGACGCGGCGTACCTGCGTGTCGGTGGCCGCCAGCTCGCGTTGTGCGGCCTGTACCAGCGGCGGCAAGGCGCCCTGCAGGGTGCGCAGGTTGGCGGCATCGTCATCGCCGCTCCACGGCAGCGACTGCATGCGCTGCGCTGCCTGATCCATCTGCGGCGGGTTGGCGATGATCTCCACATACGGCACGTGGTCGCGTGCGGCCTGGTCGAGCACCGCAGCCACGGTGTCTGCTACACGCGCACGCACTACCGCGTCGAACTTGCCGAAGGTGCTGAAGAACTGGTCATGCCCGCTGGGCTGGGCAGCATTAGGAAGAAACTTGCGCATCGACAATGCATCGACCACCCGCCCGTACAGCGCCGCATTGCGCGCGGCCAGCCCGCGTGCGGGCTCCTGCCCCTGACCGCACGGCGCAGCGCGCAGGCTCAGGTCGTCCAGCTGCACGCAGGCACCGTCTTCGCTGGCCCATTGCAGATAGTCCTCGGCATACACCGAACCGGAGAGATGATTGTGCAGGTCGCCGCCCTTGGGCATGGCCTGCAGCCACGCGCGCAATTGCGCGGGTTGCGCGGCCGCGTCGTGAAACAACTGCGCCACCTGCTGCTCGCGCTGCTGCGCAGGCACTTGCGCAGGACGTGCGAGCGTCATGCCCGGTAAAAAAGTGCACAAGGCAAGGATCAGACAGCGATAACGATGTGGCATGCGGTGAGCTCTGGGAAAGAGGCGGCAATGCTGTGGCGCTGCCGGTTGCGATGCAGCTTGCCGCGCGACGCGGTGCGTGGCCAGCGGGTGGTGAGATGGAACAGGCCGGGCGATCCGTTCATTCCAACGCATAGCGCAGCACGAACAGGCCGGCAATCGCCCAGGTGGCCGGATGCACCGCGCGCCAGCGGCCGCTGCCCAGCTTGAGTGCTGCGTAGGTGATGAAGCCGAAGGCCAGGCCGGTGGCGATGGAGTAGGTGAGCGGCATCGCCAGCATGCAGATCGCGGCCGGTAGTGCGTCGCCGACATCGTCCCACTGGATCTGCGTGCACTCGCGCAGCATTACCGACGCCAGGTAGATCAGCGCCGGTGCGGTGGCATACGCCGGCACCATCGCCGCCAATGGCGAGAACAACAGCGCCAGCAGAAACAGCGCTGCCACCACCAGCGCGGTGAGGCCGGTGCGCCCGCCTGCCTGCACGCCGGCCGCGCTTTCCACGTAGGCGGTGGTGCTGGAGGTGCCAAGCAGCGAGCCGGCCAGGATGGCGGTGCTGTCGGCGAGCAGGGCGCGGTCGAACTGGCGACGGTGCGCCGGGGTGCGCAACAGGCCGGCGCGCTGGGCCACGCCCATCAAGGTGCCGGTGGCATCGAACATCTCCACCAGCACGAACACCAGCACCACGTGCAGCACGGCGGTCAATGCGCCGCTGCCGCCATTGCCTTGCAAGGCGCCGGCAATATCGAGCTGCAGCAGGGTAGGCGCCAGGCTCGGCGGCAGCGACAGCACGCCCTGGTACTGCACCAGACCCAGCGCCAGCGCCGCCACGGTGACCGCCAGGATGCCCAGCAACATCGCCCCACGCACGCGGCGGACTTCCAGCACGCCGATCAGCAGCAGCCCCGCCAGCGCAAGCAGCGGTTCGGGACGACGCAGGTCGCCCAAGGTCACCAGCGTCTGTGGATGCGCCACCACCAGCCCGGCTTTTTGCAAGCCGATCAACGCCAAAAACAGGCCAATACCTGCCGCAATCGCACTGCGCAACGCGGGCGGAATGCCATCCACCAGCCAGCGCCGCGCGCCGGTGACGCTGAGCAGCAAGAACACGCAGCCCGAGACGAACACCAGCCCCAACGTCTGCTGCCAGCTGTAGCCCAGCGTGCCGACCACCGAGAAGGCAAAAAACGCATTCAAGCCCATGCCCGGCGCCATACCGATGGGATAATTGGCCAGCACGCCCATCAACAGCGAGCCGAGCGCGGCGGTCAGACAGGTCGCCACGAACACCGCGCCGTGGTCCATGCCGGTGGTGGCCAGAATGTCCGGGTTGACGAAGACGATGTAGGCCATCGTCAGGAAGGTGGTGGCGCCGGCCAGAACCTCCGTGCGCACGCTGCTGCCATTGGCGGCAAGCGCAAATCCTTGCCAGCGCATCAGCATGCACCTCTGCAAGGGCGGGCGAAGGCGATCACACAAACAACCATCGGCAGACATCTCATCGACACAGGGGGACACGCGCGGTCGCGGTGGACGCACGCGGGGCGATCATCTTGCACTCTGCGACGGCGGTTGCCACGGACCTTGGGCACGGAATGCGGCGCAGGCGCGTTGCGTCTTGCGTAGCAGGAAGGCATGCCGGCACCTGCCTGGCTGGGGTTGTGCCAACGTTGCGCTGTGCCTGCCTCAATCGTCCCGTGCAAGAAGACGCAGCGCCCACGCCTGTCCGCAGGCTTCGGCGGCGCTGGCGCGTGCATCGCGCTGCTGCGTTACCCGCATCACCCACCTGCGCGCCCGCTGTCGTCCTGTCTGCGCACGCGCATGCCGCACGGAGCGCTCAAAGATCCAGCACCAAGCGCGGCGAACGGCTGCGCGAGCAACACAACGTGATCTGCGCATTGGCGGCGCGCTCGCTGTCGCTGAGCACGCTGTCGCGGTGATCCGGTGTGCCGGCGATGACGCCAGTCAGGCAGGCACCGCACATGCCTTGCTCGCAGGACAGCGGCACCGCGATACCGGCATCCAGCAAGGCGCTGGCGATGCTGCAATCGGCCGGCACCTGCACCACGCGGCCACTGGCGGCCAGCTCCACTTCGAAGGCGTGGTCCGCATCATGCGCGAGGCTGAACTCGGCGGGGGCGAAGTGTTCGCGGTGCAGCTGCGCCGCCGTCCATCCATGCGTCCTGGCAAGTTGGGTGAAGTGGTCCATGAACGCGGCCGGCCCGCACAGATACAGTTGATCGCGCGCACCTGCCTGGGCGAGTGCGTCGGGCACATGTACGCGCGGACTCTGCCCGCCATCGCTCAGATGCACGTGCACCTGTCCATGGCTGAAGCCCTGTTGCAGCCGCTGCACGAAGGCCACATCGGCATGCCGGCGTGCGTAGTAATGCAGCACGAACGGCTCGCCACGCGCTTCCAGCGCTTCGGCCATCGACAGCAGCGGGGTGATGCCGATGCCGGCGGCCAGCAGCACATGCCGCTCGCCCGGATGCAGCGGGAACAGATTGCGCGGGCTGGAAATCTGCAGGCGGTCGCCGGTACTGAGCTGCTCGCACAGGTGCCGCGAGCCACCGCGCGAGGCGTCGGCCAATTTGACGCACAGCAAATAGTGATCGCGCGCATGCGGTGCGCTGGCAATCGAATACTGCCGAATCAAGCCATCCGGCAGATGCAGGTCCACGTGCGCGCCGGCCTCGAAGGCAGGCAGCTCGGCATCGATTGGTTCCAGCCGGATCGCACGCTGGCGATGGCCCTGGTCGACCACCGCGGCAACGCGCACTTGATGCAGGCTCATGGCAGTGTCCTTGGCGGTCAGCGCAGAAAGAAGTCGCTATAGCCCTGGCTGCGCAGGCCACGGCGATAGGCGATCGAGCTGCGGTCGGCCGGGATGTGCACCTCCAGCAGTGGGTCCAGCGGCAGGTATTCGGGCCGCTGCGCTTCGACCATGGCGCGGTCCTCTTCGAATACGCGAAGGTTGAAGGCGTGCACGTCTTCCACCGGCAGATGGGTGTCGAAGTTGCGTGCGATCGGCACCAGCAGCCGCGTCTTGTGCTTGGACACCGGGCTGGCGGCATTCATGATCACCAGCCGCTTGCCCGGTACCGGAAAGTGGATGGTGAGCGTGGCGGTAAACGGCAGATGGATTTCGAAATGGCGTAGCCACTGGAAGCTGGGGTCCACGTCCGGCAACGGCATGTCCACCGAATAGTTGGCCACGCTGCTGAGGTAATCGGCGTTGAAGCCTGTGGGCGTTTCGGTGGTGGTGTAGGCCGGCACCTCGCGCTTGTCCGGCTGGGCGAAGGTGGCGGTGTGCACGAAGGCGAAATGCGCCACGTCGATGAAGCCTTCCAGCTGGCGCGCGGCGCTGCCGCCGATATCGAACGCCGGGCACACGATCTGCTGGAAGCCGTCCTCGTCCCAACCCGGCATCGGCGGGATCTGCACCTCGGCCGCGCTCACTCCGGCCGGTTTGGCCAGGCACACCCAGATCAAGCCGTAGCGCTCGGCCACCGCATAGGTGTGCAGGCGCATCTTGGCCGGGATGTTCTGAGTTGGGCTGGCCGGGATGTGATTGCAGCGCCCGCCCGCGCCGAAACGCAGGCCGTGATACGCACACACCACGCCGCCACCGTCGGCAGTGCCCATGCTCAGCGGCACGCCGCGGTGCGGGCAGACATCGCGCGCGGCCACCAGCTCCTCGCCCAGCCGGTACAGCACCAGCGGCTCGTCCAGCAGGGTGGCCTTGAACGGCGCCTGCCCCACCTCGCTGCTCAGCGCCACCGCGTGCCAGTGCTGGGCCAGGCGCTGCCAGTCGGCGGCTTCGAAGGTGCAGTGCAGCGGCAGGGCGGGGACGGCGACATCCATGGGGCGGTCTCTGGCGTGAGGCGGGAGCGGTGCCCGATTGACTCTAGGAAGCCGGGGGTGTGTGATCAAACATCGTTTTTCCGCCAAGCCATTGCAAAAAATGCAACACCAACCGAGCCCCGCCGCATGCTGACCTTCTCCCGCTTCACCCGTTACTTCATCGAAGTGGCCCGCTGCGGCAGTATCCGCAAGGCGTCCGACGTGTTGCACGTGTCCGCCTCGGCGATCGACCGGCAGATCCTCAAGGCCGAAGAGGAGCTGGGCGCGCAGCTGTTCGAACGCCTGCCGGGCCGGCTGCGGCTTACCGCCGCCGGCGAGCTACTGCTGGTGGATGTGCGCGGCTGGGAGAAGGCCTACGCGCGCACCCTGGAGCGCTTCGACGAACTCAAGGGGCTGCGCCGCGGGCATGTGGAGATCGCCATGATCGACGCGCTCAGCGAAGGCGTGGTGCCGGCAGCGGTGGCCGCGCTGGTGCAGGAATACCCGGGCATCACCTTCAATCTGTCTACCGCGCGCAATCAGCGGGTGATGGAAATGGTGACCTCCGCCGACGTGGATATCGGCTTGCTGCTGGACCCGGTGAGCAGCGTGGACCTGGAGGTACGTGCGTTTGCGGATATCCCTTTGGGTATTGCCATGCCGGTCGGGCACCCGTTGAGCACGCGCACCGAGCTGCAGTTGAGCGAAACGCTGGAGCACCGACTGCTGCTGCCTGCCGCCCCGCTGATCGTGGGCGAGCACGCCAAGGTGCTGTACCAGCGCCAGCACATCGACGTGAAGCGGCTCACCCACTGCAACGATGTGCGCACCCTGCGCGGACTGGTACGCGCGGGTGCGGGCGTGGGCCTGATGTCGTGGTTGGATGCGGCGCCCGACGTGGCCGACGGGCGACTGGCGTTCGTGCCGTTCCGCCAGCACCTGACCAAGCCGATGACGCTGGCGTTGTGCGTGGCCCCGCAGCGACAACTCTCGCGCTCGGCGCAGCTGGCAATCCAGGCGCTGGCGGCGAAGATCGATGCGATGGTGGTGCCGGTGGTGGGGTAAGTGTGTTGCGCAAGCGGCCCTCACCCCTGCCCCTCTCCCGCAGGCGGGAGAGGGAACGGCAACGCGTTTGTACAGGCGGATGGCATGCAGACGCCGCAACGGCTATCCCTTCTCCCGCCTGCGGGAGAAGGTGCCCGCAGGGCGGATGAGGGCAACGCTCACCCAGTACAATCGCATCTGCTCTTTCAGGCCACACCCGCACCATGCAGTTGATCGATATCGGCGCCAACCTCACCCACGATTCCTTCGATCGCGACCGCGACGCCGTGTTGCAACGCGCACGCGAGGCGGGCGTGGCGCAGCTGGTGATCACCGGCGCCAGCCGCGAGCATTCGCCGTTGGCCCTGCAACTGGCGCAACAACATCCCGGAGTCTTGTACGCCACCGCCGGCGTCCACCCGCATCACGCCGTGGAATTCACCGCCGAATGCGAGACCGAAATGCGCACGCTGCAGGCGCATCCGCAGGTGGTGGCGGTGGGCGAGTGCGGGCTGGACTACTTCCGCGATTTCGCACCGCGCCCGGCCCAGCACAAGGCCTTCGAGCGCCAGCTGCAACTGGCCGCCAACAATGGCAAGCCGCTGTTTCTGCATCAGCGCGACGCGCACGACGACTTTTTGTCCATCATGCGCAGCTTCGACGGCAAGCTGGGTGCGGCCGTCGTGCATTGCTTCACCGGCACGCGCGAAGAACTGTTCGCCTATCTGGATCGCGATTACTACATCGGCATCACCGGCTGGCTGTGCGACGAACGCCGTGGCGCGCATCTGCGCGAGCTGGTGCGCAATATTCCCGCCAACCGCTTGATGATCGAAACCGACGCGCCCTACCTGTTGCCGCGCACGCTCAAGCCCATGCCCAAGGACCGCCGCAACGAGCCGATGTTTCTGTCGCATATTGTGGAGGAACTGGCGCGCGACCGCGGCGAAGACGTGGCGGTGACCGCTGCCAACAGCACCGCTGCGGCGCGCGCATTTTTCCGTTTGCCCGCGCCTCAAGCGGCCAGCTGAAGATACGCAGTTATCGGCTGCCGCATCGCCGAGATATCGCATCGAGGAAGTGAGCGCTGGTTATCCGCACCATCGCGCGCTGTTTCGTGCATGGACGATGGTGCCGAAGACACGATGGCTACCGTTCGATAACCCGCTGCCCGCCAGCGCGTGTGCACTGCGCTAAAACCGCCAGATTCACGGCGATCTCGTCATGGAGACCAGGGCACTTAACGGCACGACGTGCAGCTGGACGTTAATGCGATGGTGCAGCGTGCAGCCACGTAGCGCGTTGTCGAGTGATGTGCCGGTGTTGTCACGCGCAGGTCGTCATGCGGTCACCGCCAATGTCCACCTTCGCCGACGGGCAATCGGCCCTCGCACTGAAGGGAAAGACCATGCGCATTTCTCGTTACCTGGAGCGCGGTGTGTTCGCCGTGGCTGCAGTGCTCACCTTGACCCTTGGCGGCGTCACGTCGGCCTACGCGGATTCGTTCAAGGTCAGTGGCAATCTGTCCTATCGCTCGACCGAGGTGAAACGCCTCGCCAATTGTGCGGCGACGCACTGGTACAACAAATCCGAATCGGGCGCCAAGCTCACCGGCTGCGACAATGCCGACAAGGATGCTTACTGGGACGCGATCCATTTGTCCGCCGCAACGCAGATGGAGATCGTTGGCGAGCGTGTTGGCTATTACAAAGGCGCATGCCCGCCCAAGCGCGGTTATGCGTACATCAAGTGCTACTACGTGGGTGGCCACGCGCGGGGCAATCCGGTCATGACGGTGGCGGTGGAGTCGTCCGGCCTGGGTGGGATGACTGCCCATGTGACCTGGTACTACCTCTGAGTTTGCAATGCGACCGATGCACTGCGCTGCCGCATCGGTGGCTGCGCAGTGCATGCGTTGAGCACGTCAGCCAGTGGGTGTGCGATGGCAGAGCGCCGCGCTGCGGCTATCGCCCATCAGCACGGCAGCGGGGTAAAGCATGCATGGTTGAAGTGACGGCGATGCGGCGCGACGCCGCCTTGCACTGCAAAGCCAACGTGGTGCCGTGACCTAGGCAGCCAGCAATTCCCAGCCCTGCGCATCGCGCAGCCGCAGGCCCGGCTGTGGTGCATCCACGCTGACGCGCAAGCCGTCGGCCCACGGCAGCTGGCGTTGTTGCGGGAACCAGCACCGGCGCTGATCCACCACGATCAACAAGCCTTCATCGTCGCCCAGCGCGACAAAGCCTTCCACGGCCGGCGCGAACGGGTGCACGCCGAAATGATGGCCAACGCTGCTGGTCACCGCGGCCACGTTGCTGCTGGGCAGGCCGATCTCGCTCAGGCACAGCAGTTCGCTGCCATGAAATATGCCCTGGCCGGTGGGTGTGTCTTGCAGTGCATTGCGCGCAATCAGTTCGAGCACGGCGCCATCGGGGCCGGCAAAGTAGACCGAACGCGATTGCCACACGCCATCGAGCTGGAAGCGTTCCTGGCCAGCGGGATCGGTGAGCGGCGTTGCACGTGCGCCGATCCAGGCCGCCGCTGCATCGAAGCGCGCAGGCGCCACGTTGAAAGCCAGGTGCACGCTGCCCACAGGCTGCTGCGCCTGGATGCATTCCAGCGTGCTCCAGCCGATGCGAACGCTGTTGCCCGACAGTGGCAACTGCAGCGTATCTGCATAGAAGCGCAGGCTGAGGGTCGGATCGAGGCAGGGTAGAACAAGGTGGCGCAGTTGCATGGCGATACTTCTGTAGCGGGGAAGTCCATATTGAACAACCTCAATCACGGTTGAGATCAAGACCCCGTTGCCAACAAAGCGCTGTCGTCGTGATGGCAGGCCCGAACCTGATCGCGCTAAATGTGACCGGAATATGTCGCATGGCGAACCCGTGGGGCATTACACGAAGTTGCCTCCGTTTTTTTGCAGAGCCGTCAAGTAGAGTCCGGATGTGATTAGCGATTGTCACTGCGCGCAACAGCGTATGCAAGTTGCCATCCTTGGGTGGAACCCATTGCACAATGATGACCGCGGTCACCGGAAGTCCCGTCAAATGGGTTTCTCATCTTTAATCGATCAAAATCCGGGAGTGAATAAAAATGAGCATAAAGAGTTCGTTTATGGCCGCCAGCGTGCTGGCAGCATCGCTGTGCTTTTTGCCGAGTGCCAATGCCCAGTTGAGCCGGGATTACCATGTGTTGATGGTCGGTGTTCCGAACAGCAGTAACATCAACTCAGTTTATGTGGTTGGCAGAGGTATCAATAATACAGGATTTGAAACGTGTATTAGAGTGACTCGTGGAAACGATCGTGGGGCAATCACGTGGGTTACACCTCCCCAATCTCTGGTGGCCAACGGAACACCCGTAACCATTCGTGGATTTACTTCAACTCGTTGTCTGAACGGCATCGTGCTACGTAGGATGTCGACTGTCCCAGGGTTTGACCGTCTTACAAATTTCTGGTTCTCACTGCGCTGATATCTGTCGCGCATATCACTGCTGCAGTCAGGGCATGTCGTTGGCAGCAGTGATACGTGGCAGCATGAACCTTGTTCCAAGCAACGGATTACCCTGGGGGTAGGCGTAAAGTGGCGAGAGCGGTGCGGCAAGCCAGTGCGCAGGTGTGGAAAGTGCCGCGCCCGCTGCCGGGCGCGTAAAGGGCGATCAGCCGCTTGAGGTCGTTGCGACGTCGGTTCTTGATTACATTCAGATCAATTCCGCCAGCCCCCGTAGATGGCGCACCAGCGGAGCGCTGTCCAGCGCGCCCGGTGCAACCGCCAGGGCCAGTCGAGCGAGCGGCATGCGTCCTTCGATATCCAGGTAGCGCACGCCGGGACGCTGCAGTTGCGCGGTGGACGCGGGCACCACCGACACGCCGAGTTCGGCGGCGACCAGGTTGATGATCGACGACATCTGCGGCGCCTCCTGGGTGATACGCAAGGTCACGCCCGACTCGCGGCAGGCAGCGAGGATTTCGTCGTACAGGCTCGAACCGAAGCTGCGCGGAAACAGGATGAACGGCTCGCCGGCCAACGCCGCCAACGGCGCGCTGTTGCGGGCGGCCAGCGGGTGCGCCGCCGGCACCGCGATCTTCATCGGCTCATCGGCAAAGCGCAGTAGCTGCAGGTCCGGTGGTGTGCTCAGCCCGTAGCGGACGAACGCCGCATCCAGGCGGCCATCGGCCAGGCCCACCAGCAAGCTGGCGGTGTTGGTTTCTTCCAGCAGCAGTTCGACCTGCGGCCATTGCCGGCGGAAATCGCGGATCAGGCGTGGCACCACCGGGCTGAAGGCGGCCGAGGCGGTGAAGCCCATGCGCAGCCGGCCGGATTCGCCGCGCGCCACACGCCGGGCGGTTTCCGCGGCGCGCTCCACATCGGCCAGCACCCGGCGCACTTCGCCGAGAAAGGCCTCGCCGGCCGGCGTCAGTTCCGCACCGCTATGCGTGCGGCGGAACAGCGGCGTGCCCAGCTCGCGCTCCAGTGTCTGGATCTGCTGGCTCAGCGGCGGCTGGCCGATGCCGACCCGTGCCGCAGCGCGGGTGAAGTTGCCTTCCTCGGCAACCGCCAGGAAATAGCGCAGGTGACGCAGCTCCATGGTATCTGTTTCATATATGGCAACTGCCAGCATCATATATTGGACAGGGGGTGATGGCGGACGAATACTCCCTGTCCCCAGTCTCATCCAGATACCCGTGCCTGCTTCCGATTCCCGCTCCAGCGCTGTGCCGGTCAGTGCCGCCGTCCCCGAGATCGCGGCGCCCGCCACTGGCCGCATCCGGCTGGCATTGTTCCTGGCCGGCTTTGCCACCTTCTCGCTGCTCTACAGCGTGCAGCCAGTGCTGCCCGAGTTCGCACGCGCCTTCGGTGTGGATGCGGCCACCGCCTCGCTGCCGCTGTCGCTGGCCACCGGCGGGCTGGCCGTGGCGATTTTCTGTGCCGGTGCGGTCTCGGAAAACCTGGGCCGGCGCGGGCTGATGTTCGCTTCCATCGCGCTGGCCGCGGTGCTGAACCTCATCGCGGCGTTCCTGCCGCACTGGGGCGCGCTGGTGGTGGTGCGCACCCTGTCCGGCATCGCGTTGGGCGGCGTGCCGGCGGTAGCGATGGTGTATCTGGGCGAAGAACTGCCGGCCAACAAACTTGGCGCGGCCACCGGCCTGTATGTGGCCGGTAATGCATTCGGCGGCATGAGCGGGCGCATCATGATGAGCGTGCTGACCGACCACACCGACTGGCGTACCGCATTGGCGCTGTTGAGTGGATTTGACCTGCTGTGTGCCGTCGCGTTTGTGTGGTTGCTGCCGCCGTCGCGCCATTTCGTGCGTCGGCACGGGGTCAATCTGCAGTTCCACCTGCGCGCCTGGGCCGGGCATCTGCGCGATCGCAATCTGCCGTGGCTGTTCGCATTGCCATTCCTGTTGATGGGCGTGTTCGTCAGTCTCTACAACTACGCCGGGTTTCGCTTGGGCGGGCCGGAATTCGGCCTGAGCCAGAGCCAGATCGGCATGATCTTCAGCGCCTATGTGTTCGGCATCGTCAGCTCGTCGGTGGCAGGGGCGGCGTCGGATCGTTTCGGTCGCGGGCCGGTGGTCAGTGCCGGCATCGTGCTGTGCGTGCTCGGCGTGGCGCTGACCCTGTCGCATGTGCTGGCGCTGGTAGTGGGCGGCATCGTGTTGCTGACGATTGGCTTTTTTATCGCGCATTCGGCGGCCAGTGCGTGGGTGAGCCGGCTCGGCGGCACGCACCGCAGTCATGCTGCATCGCTGTATCTGCTGGCGTATTACGCCGGCTCCAGCGTGATCGGCGCGCTCGGCGGCTGGTTCTGGCAACACGGCGGTTGGGCCGGGCTGGTCGGCATGTGCCTGACGCTGCTGGCGCTGGCGTTTGCCGCCGCGCATGTGTTGCGCCAACGCGCCGATGACGCACGCCCGTATGGCCGCTTTGCGCCGCATCCTGCGCGTGGCGAATGACAGGCGGATCGAGCGACTCGACCACTTGTTACTCACTGTTGCTCACCGTTGCCGACGTGCATGCCACCTGCGACCTTGATGCGCGCGTGCTCGGCATGCAGCTGGTGAATTCGGCGAAGGCCGGCCTGCGTTGGCCTTCGGGCAACAGAAGATCAACCTGCATGCCGCCGGGCATGCCTTCGCACCCAAGCTGCGGGTGCCACGCCCGGATCGGCCGATCCATGCCTGATCACCGCAACTGTGCTGCAGCAGGCGCAGGACCACATCGTCGCTGCCGGCGTCATCATCGAGCAGGGCGCGATCCAGCGCACCGGCGCAACCGGCGCGGTGTTGTCGATCTCCGCCGCGACCCGGATGGCAATTGATCGAGGTCAGCAGCTTGCTGTAACGGCGGATTGCTGCCGCATCTGCGGACCGTGCGCCTGTGCGCGATGCTGCGGTTCTTCGCGCGGCCGAGGGTTCTGACACGATGGCCGTCGCTCACCCGCACGCGCTGCGCGTTGGTGTAGCAGCGCCATTGCCAGATGGCGATGCACGCAAACACCGGGCCACGCTGCACACGCTCGGCTCCCTGCCTGCAGTCACACAACGAACGACAGGCGCAAACCCGCAACTGCATACTGCCTTGTCGCAGATGCGGCGCCTGAGTCCGCCGCAGGCGTCGGCTTGGAATTGGCCCGCACGGCCCCATCGTGAGCGACACAGCCGCTTGCTGCCTGCGGATGGACCTGCATCTGCATCTGCATCCAGCGCAACGCACAGGTCGTACCCCTATGCTGCCGGCACCACGTGGCGCACTGGCGCGCGTCGCGCGCTACCCACTGCCCGCAGTGCAGCGGCTCAACGTGGTGCGCCGCTGCAGGCGCGTCACGCCAAGGTGTTGCACAGTGATCTCACCGCTAACGGAGTTGCATGATGACGGGCCTGACCGACCACACCGGCGATGCGCTGCAAGCGTTCATCGAGCGCCACCAGCGTCTGTTCGTGCTCACCGGCGCCGGTTGCAGCACCGACTCGGGCATCCCCGATTACCGTGATCTGCAAGGCGGCTGGAAGCGTCCGCAACCGGTAACCTTTCAGGCCTTCATGGGCGAGCTGTCCACGCGGCAGCGCTATTGGGCGCGCAGCCTGGTGGGCTGGCCGCGTTTTGGGCTGGCGCAACCCAACGCCACCCATCACGCATTGGCCGCGTTGGAAGCGCGCGGGCAACTGGAAGTGTTGCTCACCCAGAACGTGGACCGCCTGCATCAGGCCGCTGGCAGCCAGGCGGTGATCGATCTGCACGGCCGGCTCGATGTAGTGCGGTGCATGGGCTGCGAGCGGCGCATGCCGCGCACCGAGTTCCAGCTGCTGCTGGAGCGTGACAATCCCGGCTGGGCCACGCTGGACGCGGCGCAGGCGCCCGATGGCGATGCGGATCTGGACGATGTCGCCTTCGAGACCTTCGTGGTGCCGCCGTGCCCGATGTGTGGCGGCGTGCTCAAGCCGGATGTGGTGTTCTTCGGCGAGAACGTGCCGCGCGAGCGTGTGGAGCGCGCGTTTGCGCATTTGCAGGCCGCCGATGCGGTGCTGGTGGTGGGCTCGTCGTTGATGGTGTATTCGGGTTTTCGCTTCGTGCAGACTGCCGCACGCAATGGCCTGCCGATCGCCGCGCTGAACTTCGGGCGTACCCGCGCCGACGACTTGCTCAGCCTGAAGGTGGAGCAGTCGTGCGCGCAGGCGCTGGCCTTCCTGCAGCAGCCACCGGACCCGCTGCACACTCCGCAGGCCAGGTACGACAGTGCGCGCTCTGCATGACGCAGTGATCCATTGCAGCGGTTGTGCGGCGGCGCGTGGCGCAGTGCAATGGGCGTCCCCATGTCGCGTCTGGATGTTGCCTTGAGCCAGTTGTTCACCCCCATCGCCTTCGGCCCGCTCGCGCTCGCCAATCGTATCGTCATCGCGCCGATGTGCCAGTACTCCGCACAGGACGGCCGCGCCAGCGATTGGCACCGCATCCATCTGGGCACGCTGTCGCAATCGGGCGCGGGTCTGTTGATCCTGGAGGCCGCTGCGGTGCTGCCGGAAGGGCGCATCAGCTACGCCGATCTGGGCTTGTACGACGATGCCACCGAGCAGGCGCTGGATGAGGTGCTGCAGTCGGTGCGGCGCTGGTCGCCGATGCCAGTGGGCATCCAGCTGGCGCATGCCGGCCGCAAGGCCTCCACCGATTTGCCGTGGAAGGGTGGTGAGGCCATCGCTCCGGATCACGCGCATGGCTGGCAGACCGTGTCTGCCTCGGCGCAGCCGTTCCAGCCGGGCAAGCCGGCGCCGCAGGCGCTGGACGAGGCCGGCATCGATGCGGTGGTTGCCGCGTTCGTCACTGCGGCCACCCGCGCCGAACGCCTGGGTCTGGAGCTGATCGAACTGCATGCCGCGCATGGCTATCTGATGCATCAGTTCCTGTCGCCGCTGAGCAATCAGCGCAGCGACGAATATGGCGGCTCGCTGGAAAACCGCATGCGCCTGACGCTGCGTATCTTCGACGCGGTACGTGCGGCGGTGTCCGAGCGCATCGCGGTCGGCGTGCGCATCTCGGCCACCGACTGGGTGGAAAGCGGCTGGGATCTGGAGCAGAGCATCGCCTTGTCCAAGGCGCTGGATGCACGTGGCGCGCAATACATCCATGTCTCCAGCGGTGGGCTGGATCCGCGTCAGCAGATTCCGGTGCAGGCTGGCTATCAGATTCCGTTTGCGCAGGAGATCCGTGCGCAGGTCACGATGCCGGTGATCGGCGTGGGCCTGATCACCGAGCCGGCGCAGGCCGAGGCGATTGTGCAGGAGGGCCAGGCCGACGCAATCGCGCTCGCACGCGGCATCCTGTACGACCCGCGCTGGCCGTGGCATGCCGCCGCTGCGCTGGGTGCATCGGTCACACCGGCGCCGCAATATCTGCGTTGCGAACCGCGCGATGCACGCGGCGTGTTTGCCAGCTGACGCACGCCACCGACGTCATACCGAAGAGGAAGCACACGCATGCCGATAGGATTTCTGGGGCTGGGCACGATGGGCCTGCCGATGGCGCACAACCTGCTGCGCGGCGGCTTTGAAGTGAGCGTCTGGAACCGTTCGCCAGAACGCGCACACACCTTGCGTGATGCAGGGGCCACGGTGGTGGATGCGCCGGTGGGCGCCGCACACGGCCCGCTGTTGTTCTCGATGCTGGCCGACGACACCGCTGTCCGTCAGACCGTGCTGGACGGCGGCGTGCTGGACGCACTGCCGGCCGGCAGCGTGCACGTCAACATGGCCACCATCTCCGTGGCGCTGGCGCACGAGCTGACCGCACTGCACGCCGAGCGTGGCATCGCCTACGTTGCCGCACCGGTGCTTGGCCGCGTCGACGTGGCCGAGGCCGGCAAGCTCAATATCCTGGCGGCCGGCGACGCTGCCGCGCTGGCGCGGGTGCAGCCGATGTTCGATGTGCTGGGGCAAAAGACCTGGCACATCGGCAATGCCCCGGAGCAGGCCAACGCGGTGAAACTGGCGGCCAACTTCTGCCTTGCCAGCGCCATCGGCGCCATGGCCGAGGCCAGCGCACTGGCACGCGGGCACGGCGTGGACGCCACCCAATTCCTGGGCATGCTCACCACCACCCTGTTCGCCGCACCCGCGTACCAGGGCTACGGCAAGCTGATCATGCAGCGCCAGTACACACCCGCCGGCTTCACTGCCACGCTGGGGCGCAAGGATGTAGACCTGGCCATCCAGGCCGGCGCCGACAAACAGGTGCCAATGCCACTGGGCGAACTGCTGCGCGCCAACCTGGACGATGCCATCGCGCACGGCGATGGCAATGCAGACTGGGCCGTGCTGGCAGAGGTGTCGGCGCGGCGGGCAGGGCAGGCCTGATCGCCACGCAGAGGCGCGCGCGTGTTGCGCGCTTCGCTTGAAAGCGCGGCGCGATGCGTCTTGCTCACCTCAACATGCAGCAGACCTTCTAAAATGCCGGCTCGTTACAGCCGCCGCTCCAGGGAGGATGCGATGCGACACCTGCATATCACGCTCGGTTCGACCGAGCGCACACCGCGCGCACTGACCTGCGCCGGTGGCACACGATGACCGCCGAACCGGTCGTCAACCAGGGCCCGGTGGGTCCGGACCATCCCGAACATCCGGACCACTATCTGTTCGCGCAGATCCGCGAAGCGGTGGGCGTACTCGATGCCGAGTTGAACAAACCCACCGACGAGGCCAGCGTCCGCATGGCCGCACGCCTGCTGCCGCTGGCCAAGCAGCATGGCTTCGATCAGGTGGATTACGTGGTGCTCAGCCGGCACGTCGGCGAGGTGGGCGAGAACGTGTTTCTGGTGCGTGGCGAACTCTCCGACCCCGCGCATCTGCGTGCGCACATCACCACCCAGGAAGCGATGGAGACCTCGGTGGAGACCTCGATGGCGCAACTGGACGAGATCAATCGGCGACTGATGTTGCGGCTGCCGCCGCGCTGACCTTGATCGGGAGTGGCATGCGCATCGCGTTTGGCGAGGCATGCCGCCAGCGCAACGCCTGCAGTGCGCTGATCGGCCGATCTGCACGCACCACGGGCACCGAGCCATCGCGCATACCTGCAGTGCAGCTGCCCCGACGTTTGCACCACGTCGCAGTGTAAAAGTTACCAACGCAAGCACTGCGCCAGCGGTGTCATGCATTGGCTATCATTGCGCCGATGCGCTCCGACTACATTCTTACGCTGTCCTGCCCCGACCGCACCGGTATCGTGTACCGCGTCACCGGGCTGCTGTTCGATCTGGCTTGCAACATCCTCGACGCCCAGCAATTCGGTGACGACGAAAGCGGCCGCTTCTTCCTGCGCGTACATTTCGACAAACCGCCGTCAACCGACATCGCCACCCTGGAGCAGCAGTTTTCGGTGTTGGCCAACGCGTTTGAGATGGAATGGCAGTTGCACGACGCGCGCCGCCGCGCGCGGCTGCTGGTGCTGGTGAGCAAGCAAGGCCACTGTCTCAACGACCTGCTGTTCCGCACCCATAGCCGGCAGTTGCCGGTGGATATTGTCGCGGTGGTCTCCAACCACGCCGATTTTGCACCGCTGGCCGCGTCCTACGGCGTCGACTTTCATCATCTGCCGGTCACCGCAGACACGCGCGCCGAGCAGGAAGCGCAGCTGCTCGCGCTGGTCGACGACCTGCACATCGATCTGGTGGTGCTGGCGCGCTACATGCAAATTCTTTCGCCCGGTCTGTGCCGCGCGCTGGCCGGACGTGCGATCAATATCCATCATAGCTTCCTGCCCAGCTTCAAGGGCGCGCAGCCGTACCACCAAGCGCACGCGCGCGGGGTCAAGATCATCGGCGCCACCGCGCATTACGTCACCGAAGATCTGGACGAAGGCCCGATCATCGAACAGGACGTCGCCCGCGTGGACCACGCCATGACCCCACGCGATCTGGTGCGCCTGGGCAGCGACACCGAATCGCTGGTGCTGGCGCGCGCGGTACGGCGCCATGTCGAGCATCGCATCGTGCTTAACGGCCATCGCACGGTGGTGTTTCGCTAGCGATAGTGATGCGTGTCATCCCATCGGACAGGGACGATTGCAGCAAGCGTGGTGCAGCAGTGGTCATGCCATGTTTCAACCAGCGAGCGCCGGCTTGGCGGCCCCGTCGCCGTTTCCGTTCGCCGCTCCCATTGGAATTTTTTGCATGTCGCTTGCACCCAGCTCCAGCGCTCGCGCGCAGCAATACGCCACGCGCGCAGCCTTCTTCATTCCCGGCTTTGCTGCAGCCATCTGGGCGGTGCTGGTGCCGTTCGCCAAGGCCAGAACCGGCGTGGACGATGGTGCGCTCGGGTTGATCCTGCTGTGCCTGGGCGCAGGCTCGTTTCTGGCGATGCCGCTGGCCGGCGCCCTGTCAGCGCGCTTCGGCTTTCGCATGGTGATGGCGGTGACGGCTGCATTGATCTGCATCAGCCTGCCGTTTCTGGCCGTTGTCGCCAACCCGTGGACGCTGGGCGCGGTGCTGTTCGTGTTCGGTGCCGGCGTGGGCGCGATGGATTGCGCGATGAACATGCAGGCGGTGGTGGTCGAACGCGATGCCAAGCGCGCGATGATGTCGGGATTTCATGCGTTTTTCAGCATCGGCGGCTTTGTCGGTGCCGGTGCGATGACGCTGCTGTTGTCGGCGCGCATTGGTCCTCTGAGCGCTACGACCGCCGGCGTGATTGCCATGCTGCTTGTCGGTGCACTGTCCGTTCGGCATTGGCGTGCCGAGCGTATCTCCCAGCAGGGGCCGTTGCTTGCGCTGCCCAAGGGCATCGTGCTGTTTATCGGCGTTCTGGCGTTTGTGGTGTTTCTTGCCGAGGGCACCATTCTGGACTGGAGCTCGGTGTTCCTGGCAGATGTGCACCAGGTCAACCCCAGTACCGCCGGCCTGGGCTATGTGGTGTTTGCGTTGACCATGACGGTGACCCGTCTGTTGGGTGACTCGGTGGTGGAGCGGCTGGGACGCATCCGTTCGATCGTGCTTGGCGCGCTTCTGGCCAGTGTGGGTTTTCTGGTGCTCACGCTGGTGAACCCGTGGCAGGCCTCGTTGGGCGGTTACGTGTTGGTGGGGCTGGGGTGCGCCAATATAGTGCCGGCCCTTTTCTCGCTGGCCGGCAACCAGACGCGCATGCCGGAGAGCATCGCCATCACCGCAGTCACGACATTGGGCTACGCCGGTATTCTGACCGGGCCGGCATTGATCGGGTTCGCCGCCCACGGCATCGGCCTGGTCGGTGCCTTGATCGGGGTTGCGGTGTTGATGGTGGGCGTGGCGATTTCCACGCGGTGGTTGAAGGTGTGAGTGTTGGGCGTCATCCGCCTGTCGTTGGTGGGTTGTCGGCAATGTGTCGCGCGTAGGCACGTTCCTACCAAGGGCAGAGCGTGGATTACGCCTCGGTGGATAAATACTCAAAGCCGTAGGAGTGGTGTTGGCCGCGCTTAGGCGAGAGAGAATCAATACCTGCAACACACCACGTGTTCGCATGCATGTCGCGATGGCCGACGCAGACGCCGGCCATCGCATTGCACACCGCTAGAACTGCATCACCGCGCCGCGTTGGCGTTCATCACCGCGTTGCGGTTTGCATCCAGATATTGCGCGGGGTCGCGCATGCCGGTGGTGTGGCATTGCCCGGTGGTGTGGCCGCGATTCACGCCGCCCGGCAGCTGCGCATTGACCTGCTCCACGGTGCCGTCTTCGGGGTCGTTCAAGATCAGATCGGACGCGGCATTGCAGTAGTCGTTGGTGTACCAGTTGGTCTTGGCGAACGAGGTGGTGTAGTAGTTGACCTTGGCGCGCGCGTCGGCGGGAATACCGGCCAACCAGGCCTTGGCGCCGTCGTAGGTGAGGTCGGTGTTGGTGCCGCAGCCCACGCCGAACCACGAGCCCACCGCAGCAAGCACGCCCGACAGGTTGGTGCCCTGGTAGGGCGTGCCCACCGACTGCATCACGCGCCCACCGGTGGCGTTATCCAGGCCGCTCCAGTAGTACGCATACAGATGCAGTGCGGCCATGCCGCCCTGGCTGTGCGCCACGGTGGAAAACGACGACCACTGGCTGGCGAACTGTGCGATGCGCTGTGCGAACTGGTCGTTGCTGCGATTCTGCTTGGCATCGAGAAACGTCGAGGCATTGGTGAACTGCGCCTGCGGCCACACGCCGTTGGAGCAGTACCCGTGCACCAGCACCAACTGCGACCCGGCCGCCTGCGGCTGTGCCATCGCGGTGGCCAGCGTCGACGGACGCGGCCCCATGCGCATGCTGTCGTCGATCGCAGCGCTGGACCGCGCGATGCTGGCGCGTCGCAACGCGGGCACCTGCAACGGCAGCGTGCCGGCCTGCACCAACGGGATGTAGTGGTCCGGGTCTTCGATACGCAACCCACGCAACGTGAACGGTGCACGCGCGCCGGCACGTGCGATCCAGCGTTCGTCCAGGCTCAGCGGTAACTGCCCCTGCTGCGGCGTCAGCATGCCGCCGATCCACGCTATCGGCACGTCCTTGCCCTTGGCATCGGTGCCCCACACCTGGCCGAACACGCGATAGTGCGACGGCGCATTGCCGCGTGCGGCCACCGGCAGTGCCACGGTCAGTCGCGTGCCTTCGGCAGCACGTGCGCTGAGCGTGTTGCCGAGCAATCGCAACGCGGTATCCAGCACCGGCAGCACGTGTTCGCTGGTGCGGACAAATGCCTGCCCGGCCTGGTCGTGGCCACGCACGATCACCTGCGCGATCCAGGTGCCCTCACGCGTTGGCTGGAAGTTGCCGCCATATACACCGTCACCGGCGGCGCCATCGTTGTGCGCACCATCGTCGGCCATCGGCAGAACGCGCACACCGCCTTGCGGGTCGATCACGCGCAGGCTGGCGTCGTCGATCTGCCCGGCCTGGCCGGCCAGCAAGGTTGCACCACGGGCGTCGCTGCCACTCAGCATGGCGTTGAGCGTGAGCGACTTGCCCACCAGTTGCTGGCGGTCGCGCGGATACGAAGCCAGCTGTGTGCGCGCATCGCCTTCCATCAGCACATAGCCACGCTGCGCCACCGGCGATGCCGATTGCAGGGTCAGCGACCACGCGCCGTTCTGTGCAGTGTCCACGGCATAGCGCATGCCGCTGGTGCCGCTTTCTGCGCTGCCCAGTACCGTGCGTTGTGCCTGCACCTGGGGTGCAGCAGCAGCAGCAGCGGCGCGCGCGCCGGCAACGCGTGGCGCGCTGACCGCTGCATCCCACGCCTGCTCGCCCGCCAGTACCATGAAACGCAGGTGGCCGTTTTCCACCGGCAGCGTGCCTTGCCAGCGCGCCGCAGTGCCTGCGGGCGTCAGCTCCACCGGCAGCAATGCACTCTTGGACAGGATCGCCGACTCGGCCGGGTCGGGCGCGCGCATCTGCGCAAACTCCTCCGGTGGGCCGGCGAGCAATTTGGGCTGCAACTCGGCCGCTGCCAGCGGCAGGGACACGAGCGACAGGGTGCACATCAGCGATAGCAATGACGGCTTGGGCATGGCGACATCTCTCCTTGGACGTTGCGGATGCAATGCCGCCACGCAGGGCAACGGCATCGGATGCAGCGCCCCCTCGCCGCGATTCGCCGATGGTTATACCTCGCACTTGTGACAGGTCTGCTGTGCGCTGCAGCACCTCACGCGTAGCAAACAAAACGCCAGAAATAGAAATTACAGACTGTGATCTTGATCGTGGACATGTCGAAGCCACAACGCTTCGCTTGATAAAAGTCGGAGGTCTGCAGTCGATGTGCGGCGCTGAATTGGGCGGGTGTTAGTCCGCCCTGACTCGCGCGATGCTGGAGCGGTAGCGCTCCACCCACGCGACCGTCTGTGCGATCCCGCCGAAAGGGTAGAAGTGCAGGCTGACGTCTCCATGCGCTTCGGTAAGGCCAGTGGCCAGGCGATCCACAAAACGCTCCGGCCCTGCGGTGCCCAACAGCTTGCCGAGCGAAATGCCGTACGTGGACAGCATGGCTGTGCATGCGCCGACACCGCAGCGCGCGGCATAGCGTGCGAGCACCGCCACGCCAGCAGGACCGGGAACGCCCACGCGCACGGGATGTTCAATGCCGTGCGCGCGCAGCGCTTGCAACCACGTCAGCACGATGTCGGCATCGAACGCGAATTGGGTGACGATCAGCGGCGCCATGCCGCGCGCGGCGATGCTGCGACACTTGCGTTCCAGCACATCCCATCGATCGATGGCAGGCATGCTCGGATGCCCTTCCGGATGCCCCGCCACGGCGATGGTCTGGATACCCAAGCGCTCAAAGACCCCGGTATCGATCAGCGACACGCTGTCCGGAAACGGCCCGAGCGGAGCAGGCGGATCGCCTGCGATCACCAGGCAGCGCTCAACGCCGGCTTCATCGACAGCGCGGCTGACGAAGCTGTGCAGCGCGTCGCGCGAAGCGATGCGGCGCGCGGACAGGTGCGGCATCGGCTGAAAGCCGAGTGCGCGCACCCGCCGAGCCGCGGCCAGCCGCGCGTCGTCGTCCTGATTGGGCAGGTAGGGGATGGCAATGGTTGCGCCACGCATGATCCGCGGCGCCGCGGCTGCCAGCCCGGCCGTGTCTTTTGCGCTGACCTCCAGCGAATAGGCGTCGGTGATGGTGCTGGCGATGGTGCGGGCGACGCCGGGCGTCTTGGCATCAATCAAGGGGTCTTGTCGTCCTGTCTCAGTGGGCTGCAGATGTCGTGGCGGTGCCAGTGGCAGGCTGGCGGGCCAGTTCGATGAAGGCGCGCAGATAGTCGATGGCGATATCTGCCTCGCGTGCGCCCAGGAAGATCTGTTTGGGGATACCGCGCGCACCCAGCCGCACCGGCACCACGTCCATCCTGGAGGCGTATTCCTCCACCAGCCAGCGCGGCATGGCGGCCACGCCGCGGCCACTGGCCACCATCTGCATCATGATGTCGGTGGTTTCGATGGCCTTGTGGCGCCTGGGCGTGACACCGGCCGGCAGCAAGAACTGGCTGTAGATGTCCAGGCGATCAAGGTCCACCGGATAGCTGATGAGCACTTCCCGCGTCAGCTGCTGGGGCTTGACGTAGGCCGCCGACGCCAGCGCATGGCCCTTGGCCACGACCAGCACCTGCTCATAGTCGAACACCGGCTCGAACCGCAGCCCGGGTTTGTACAGCGGGTCGGGCGTGACCAGCAGATCGATCTCGTAGCCGAACAGTGCGCCGATGCCGCCGAACTGGAACTTCTGCTTGACGTCCACATCCACATCCGGCCAGGTGGCCAGATAGGGCGCCACTAATTTGAGCAGCCACTGGTAGCAGGGATGGCACTCCATGCCGATGCGCAGCGCGCCGCGTTCGCCCTGCGCGAACTGTCCCAGGCGCTCTTCGGCCAGATCCAGTTGCGGCAGTACCCGGTTGGCCACCGCCAGCAGGTACTGGCCGGCCTGGGTCAGGCGCAGGCTGCGCCCCTCGCGCAGCCAGACGTCGGTGCCCAGCTGCTGTTCCAGCTTTTTCATGCTGTGGCTCAGCGCCGACTGGGTCAGGTTCAACACGCCTGCGGCGGCCGTCAGCGAGCCTTGCTGCTCGACCTGCTGGACGATGGTGAGATGGATGCGCTCAAGCATTCAGATGATCCGAATTCATGGATTGTTGAAATAACACCATTTTACTTCATCGAATGCGAGTCCTAGCATCAGGGCTCGTCGTTCTAGGTCGCCCCGCATGACTGTCAACGTGCCACACCCGCTCCGTGTCGTCGCCGTCTCCGGCGGGCTGCAACGTCCCTCCAAGGCCGTCGCCCTGGCCGAGCATCTGCTGGCCTTGATCGCCGAAGCCGTGCCGTGCCAGCAGCATCTGGTCGAACTCGGGGCGTTGGCGCCGCAGTTCGCCGGTGCGCTCTGGCGCTCGCAGCTGCCCGCAACGGTGGAGCAGGAACTTGCCGCCGTGGAGCAGGCCGACATCGTGGTGGTGACCACGCCGGTCTATCGCGGTTCCTTTACCGGGTTGTTCAAGCACTTCTTCGACTTCATCCATCAGGATGCCTTGATCGACACGCCCGTGCTGTTGGCGGCAACCGGCGGCAGTGAACGCCATGCGCTGGTGATCGATCACCAGTTGCGGCCACTTTTCAGTTTCTTCCAGGCACGCACCCTGCCGCTGGGCGTCTACGCCACCGACCGCGACTTCCTGGACTACCGCGTGCACAACGAGGCCCTGGCCGAGCGCGCCAAGCTGGCGGTACAGCGCGCACTGCCGCTGATCGCATTGACGCAGCAGGCAAACGCGATCGCCGCAGAAAAAATTGCCGCAGAAAAAAACGTGGCCGCAGCCTGAGGGCCATTCGGCCCAAGGCCGGCCGCAATGCCTCTTGCCGGCCACAGGATCAGCCGGCAGTCGCTTGCCGATCCGCATTCCCGGCGTCCCTCCAGCGCGCATCACTGCCTGTGCAGGGACGCGCGCTCGTCTCATCTCGGAAACAAGGCGTCAGCTCGCAATGACTCAAGAATTCACCTTCGGCATCAAGAGCCTCCGCTTCGACGAGGACTATCGTCCCGCGGGCAATACGCGCAACACGACGAACTTCGCCAACCTGGCCAGGGGCGAGCGTCGCCAGCAAAACTTGCGCAACACGCTTGCGATGATCAACAACCGCTTCAACGACCTGGCGCATTGGGATAACTCAAGGCGCGACCGCTATGCTGTGGAACTCGACATCATCTCGGTGGAGATGATGGTTGCCGGGAGCGAACGGGGCGACGAGTTTCCGTTGATCGAAATCCTGAAGACGAACATTCTCGATAGAACGACCGGTGCGCGCATCGATGGCATCGCAGGAAACAATTTTTCCTCCTACGTACGCGACTACGATTTCAGCGTGCTGCTGCCGGCCCACAATCAGGACCGGTCCGCATTCGGCATTCCGGACGATTTCGGCAGCCTGCATGGACAGTTGTTCAAGCATTTCGTGAACTCGGATGCGTACAGCGCGCGTTTCGCCAAGCCGCCTGTCATCTGCATCAGCGTCTCCAGCAGCAGGGTCTATCACCGAACGGGAAACCGGCATCCCATCCTGGGCATCGAGTACCGGCAGGACGAGTTGTCATTGACGGATCGGTACTTCGAGAAGATGGGCCTGACCGTGCGCTACTTCATGCCTGCCAACAGTGTCGCCCCGCTGGCGTTCTATTTCTTTGGTGACCTACTGGGCGATTACAGCAATCTCGAGTTGATCGGCACCATCAGCACCATGGAGACGTTCCAGAAGATTTACCGGCCGGAAATCTACAACGCCAATTCCGCGGCGGGGGCCATCTACCAGCCGAGCCTGACGCATCAGGATTATTCGGCGACCCAGATCGTCTACGACCGGCAAGAGCGCAGTCAGCTCGCGGTGACGCAGGGGAAATTCACCGAGGAGCACTTCATCAGGCCCTACGGACATCTTCTCGCGCAGTGGGCCTCCGGCCACGCGCTCTGATCAACCAGAACTTAAGACATCGCCCATCATGAACAAGCTGCTCCCCACCTCCACCGCCGGTAGCCTGCCCAAGCCTTCCTGGCTCGCGCAGCCGGAGAAACTCTGGTCGCCCTGGAAGCTGCAGGACGAGGAACTGATCGAAGGCAAGCAGGACGCATTGCGCCTGTCGCTGCAGGAACAGCAGCACGCCGGCATCGATATCGTCAGCGACGGCGAACAGACCCGCCAACATTTCGTCACCACCTTCATCGAGCACCTCAGCGGCGTCGATTTCGAAAAGCGTGAGACCGTCAGGATTCGTAATCGCTATGACGCCAGCGTGCCGACCGTCGTGGGCGCGGTGAGCCGCCCCAAGCCTGTCTTCGTCGACGATGCAACGTTCTTGCGCCAGCAAACCCGGCAGCCGATCAAATGGGCGCTGCCCGGCCCCATGACGATGATCGATACCCTCTTTGATGCGCATTACAAAAGCCGCGAAAAGCTGGCATGGGAATTTGCCAAGATCCTCAACCAGGAAGCCCGGGAGCTCGAAGCTGCCGGCGTGGATATCATCCAGTTCGATGAGCCGGCCTTCAATGTCTTCTTCGACGAGGTCAACGACTGGGGTATTGCCACCCTCGAACGGGCGGTCGAAGGGCTCAAATGCGAAACCGCCGTCCATATCTGCTATGGCTACGGCATCAAGGCCAATACCGACTGGAAGCAGACCCTGGGGTCGGAGTGGCGTCAGTACGAAGAGTCGTTTCCCAAGCTGCAGACATCCACGATCGACATCGTCTCGCTGGAGTGCCACAACTCGCACGTGCCGATCGATCTGATCGAGCTCGTCCGCGGCAAGAAGGTGATGGTCGGCGCCATCGACGTGGCAAGCAACACGATCGAAACACCGCAGGAAGTGGCCGATACGCTGCGCAAGGCGCTCCGCTTTGTCGATGCCGAGAAGCTCTACCCTTCCACCAACTGCGGGATGGCGCCTCTCGCCCGACACATCGCGAGAGGCAAACTCACTGCCCTCAGTGCAGGCGCAGAGATCATTCGTGCAGAACTGGCGGCGCGGTAGCACGCTGGTGCTTGCGTGGATCGGCAGCCGACGCAGTGTGGCCAGGCGCGCTCCATCCTGCCGAAGCAACGGGTGACCGGTATCTGCGACGCAACAACATTGCGCCCCCGCACGCGTGGGCGCGATGGCTTTCACCGGGTTGCAGGACGCGGTCATTGATCTGCAACTGCAACCGCAGCAGTTCGCTTTCGACCACCGGAGACTGCACGGCGGTGACGTCGCTACGCTTGATCTTCGCGTAAGCGAACACCAGCTCCAGCGCGTCCATCTGTTGTCATGGCACAGCGGCTCCCACAGCGTCCAGGCGCAGGTGCGGCGCATTGGGGGCGACCACCTGGTCATTGCCTGCGACGTGCACGTCCACGCCGTCGGCCTGATTGTCGCGTGCCATCGCGACGTAGCCGGCCAGCGGAGCGCGCGCGGTGAGCGCAGCCGACACAGTGCCGACGCTGAACCTGCGTACGTCATTGCATCCCGCGCAATTGCCTGTGTTGCATGGCATCGCTACAGTGGCGGGGTCGAAAGAGTGCAGGCCGGATGGTAGCCCGGTCATCCATCCGATCCGGGTGGCAAGCTCTCCCGCTGAGGGTATCCGCGACACCGAGACCGGCATTGCCGGAACGAGGTGTGCCCGGTGATCTCTCACGACCCATCATCGGCGCGCCTCCACTGACCCTGGAAGGATATTGCGCATGCAACTCACCTCACACACCCTCTTGATCACCGGCGGTGCCACCGGCATTGGCTTTGCGCTCGCACGCGCGCTGGTGGAGCAGGGCAACACCGTCATCATCTGTGGGCGCAGCGCCGCGGCGTTACGCCAGGCCAAGGACACGCTGCCAGCATTGATCACCCAGGTCTGCGACATCACCGACACGGCGAGTCGTCGTGCACTGGTGGACTGGTTGCAGGCACAGCACCCGCACTGCAACGTGCTGATCAACAATGCCGGTGTGCAACAGCATCGCGATTTCACCGGCACCGATGCTGTGGCCCATCTCGATCAGGAAATTGCCATCAACCTGACCGCGCCGATCCATCTGATTGCCGAGCTGCTGCCGTTGCTGCAGCAGCAACAGTACGCGGCCATCATTAACATCACTTCGGGGCTGGCGTTCTCGCCGATGGCCGATGTGCCGGTGTATTGCGCCAGCAAGGCGGCGCTGCACTCCTTCACCCTGAGCCTGCGTCACCAGTTGAAAGGCAGTACCGTGCGCGTGATCGAGATCGCTCCGCCAATTGTCGATACCGGGCTAGGTGGCGGCACCCGCAGTGCAGGGACCGCAGCGCGCAACATGATGTCTGCCGAGCAGTTTGCGCAAGAGGCCATTGCCCAGCTGGAAGCCGGCAAGGACGAGGTGCTGATCGGCATTTCGGCCGACACCCGTCGCTTGGGTGAAGCCTTGTTCGAGCGGATGAATCACCGCTAGGTTGTTGGGTGACGTCACTGGTGGTTGTTGCACAACGCCACCAGCGACGTCTTGGCGACGATGGCGATCGGCGTAGCCGCTGCAGGTCAAGCGCTCAGCAATCGCTCTGCTTACATGGACTGCCAGCGCTAGTCCGCCATTGCTTCACCAGTTGGCGGCGATTGCGTTGATACTGCTCCTGCAGATAATCGATCCTGTCGATAGAGTCTGCGTGGAAGATGCGGAAATCGCCGCACGCTTCGCACCACGCGGCGATATGCCACCGTGCGTCGACCAGGCCCAGCATGATCGGCCAGATCGTACGCTCCGAGATCACCCCGGTCTTGCTCGTATAGCCGATCTGCAACTTGCGTTGCGCATGCAGCGCCTTGCGGATTTTTCCAAGGTCGACGATCGCTTCTGGCCGCCGTGCCCGGCTGATGTACAGCACGTTGTCGTCCAGTGCCAGGCGCACCTCCTGCGAGATCACCCCGTCGAGTTTTGCCAGTGCGTTCTGCACTGCCTGCGTCATTGCATCGTCGCTCTGGCTGCTGACCCACTGCGCGCCGGTGACCAGCGCGCGGATTTCTTCCTCGGTGAAGGAGAGCGGCGGAAGCACAAAGCCTGGTCTCAGGATGTAGCCCACGCCCGCTTCGCCTTCGACATCGGCACCCATCGCCTGCAGGGTCGCAATGTCGCGCCGGATCGTGCGCAACGAGACGCCAAGCTCTTGTGCGAGCGTGCTGCCGGACACGGTTCCCCGGTGTCGACGCAACACTTGCAAGAGATCGAACAGGCGCTGGCTACGCGACATGTCAGTCCATTCTGACCAGGCCCTTGCCCGGACGTTTCTGGCCGGATTCAAGGGTATTCATCAAGCCGATGGCACCTTCCAGCGGAACGATCTCGCCGATCGGCAGGCCGAAGGTTCCCGCTTCCGCAGCGCTGGCGAGATAAGCCAGGATGGCACTGGACGGCTTGCCGATCACCAGCTTGAAGCGGCGGTCCACCACGGCGCGGACGAACTTTCCCAGGTCGGGTTCCAGATCCAGGAAGCTGCCGCGCTTGTCGCGTAACAATGCCAATCCCGCAGCAGCTTTCATGACGGCCGAGGTGTCGAAGATCACGTCGAAGCGCTCATGGATGTCTTCCGGTCGGGTCACCCTGTAATCGTAGACCTGTTTCAGGCCCAGCGATCTGGCTCGCTCCATCGACCCCGCGCTACAACTCCCGGACACGGTTGCACCCAAGAGCTGCGCCAGCTGCACCGCCGCTTCGCCCACCGCGCCGGCGCAGCCGTTGACGAACACATGCTGGCCTTTCTTCAGCGCCGCCTTGTCGACCAGACCATTCCACGCGGTGACCCCGGGCGTGCCCAGGCACGCAGCGTTTTCATAGGGGACGTTATCGGGTTTCTTGACCAGGCTCTCTTCGGTGGTGATCACCGCTTCGCCCAATGCGCCGCACTCCTTGAAGCGCGCCAGGCCGAATACCGCATCGCCGGGCTTGAAGCGGGTGACGCCTTCGCCCACCGCGAGCACCACGCCCGACAGATCCATGCCCATCGCACGCGGAAAGGTCCGCCCGGTCACGATCTTCATGACGCCGTTGCGCATCTTCCAGTCGACCGGATTGATCGCGGCGTACTTCACCTTCACTGCGACCTAGCCTTTTGCCGGCGCAGCAAGCGTGAACTCGGCCAGCTGCATGACGTCCTGGCCACCATAGCGGTTGTATTGAAGGCGCTTCATTGGCGCAGTGCTCCGGTGGCGGCGGCACGTGTGGATGTGACCTTGCAGGAGAGAAGCGCCTGTCGTCGGTCGACTGGGTTGCCGGTATGGGCGGCAGCCCCTGTGCGGCGGCCAACAAAAGACCGGCCAGCGCTGCGGAACACAAACGTGACCGGACGCGAGGGCATCAGTGTGGGCGCGTGGGCATCGAGCGCGCTTGGAGCTGCAGGGTCGGTCGGGCGGGAGCGGGTGAAGATGGTCACCAGGACATTCCTCGGAGTGGGCGCCCAGTCTAGGAAGCGGTGGTGACAGATTTTGTCACCATGCTTTTCGCCAGATCGTGGATGCGCAACCGCCGTCGCCAGCGCCGGCATCGGGTGACTTCACGGCATGCCCGCGCAGCCCGACCGGCGTGAACCGACCTCGCCATCCGGTCTGTCAGACAGCCGCGCGTGCTGCCAGGCCAGCGCTCCATCGAAGCGTGCGACTGCCACTCCCGTTCCCTTGTCCGTGCAGTCGCGGTGCCGCTGGGCCCTGAAAGCGGGCGGTGCCCCTTGGTCTACCGCTCGTCGGACAGCCGCCGGTGCGGCTTCCATCGCGACCGATCTTATGTATGATGACCATCATGAAAAAGACCTCGCCACGCTCCCGCGCATCGTCAGGCCGCAAGGCCGATAGCCATGCACGCATCGTCGAAGTCGCTGCGCGCGCGATCCGGCGCACCGGCTACGACGGCACCGGCGTGGCCGACATCATGAAAGAGGCCGGCCTGACCCACGGCGGCTTCTACGCGCATTTCTCTTCGCGCGATGCGCTGCTTGCCGAGGCCGCCGACCATGCCGGCGCGCAGACGGTGGCCAACTCTGCGCAGATCGCTGCCGCCGTGCCGCCGGAGCAGGCGGCGCAGGCACTGATGCGGGCGTATCTGTCCGATGGGCACGTCAAAAACGTCGAATCCGGCTGCCCGATCGCCGCGCTGGGTTCGGAGATGCCGCGTCAGGCACCGGCGGTGCGCCAGGTAGCGACGCGTCGCATCAAGGAAATGATCGACCTGGCCGCGCGCCAATCGCCGGACTGGGGAACGCCGCAGGCGCATGCGCGTGCGCTGGTGACCGTCTGCGCCATGGCCGGCACCTTGATGCTGGCGCGTGCGGTGGACGACCCCGCATTGTCGGCCGCGATGCGTGAGGCGGCACTCGAGCACTTCGGCGCAGCCTGAGCAAAACGCTCGGGTTGATCGTTGTTCAAAAATATGATGTTCGTAATATTTTAGACGTACAGATCGCAGTCCGCCGCAGCCGCGGCTCTCCACCACCACCGCGTGCGACGGCAGCCCCTCAATGGCTTGCCGGCACCCATCACTCGAGACAGAGACACCCATGAACAGCAAGATCGCACTCGTCACCGGAGCCTCCTCCGGTATCGGCGAAGCCACCGCCGTCCACCTGGCCAAGGCCGGCTACACCGTCTATGGCACCAGCCGCCGCGGTGGCCGCTCCAGCACGCCCGGCGTGCAGATGCTGTCGCTGGATGTCACCAACGACGAGTCGGTGGCCACCGCCATCGATACCTTGCTGCGCAAGGAAGGCCGCCTGGACCTGTTGGTCAACAATGCCGGCTTCAGCGTTGCACCGGCCGCGGCAGAGGAGAGCTCCATCGCGCAGGCGCAGTCGGTGTTCGACACCAACTTCTTCGGCACCGTGCGTATGAGCAATGCGGTGATCGGCCAGATGCGCAAGCAAGGCAGCGGGCGCATCCTCAACATCGGCTCGGTGCTGGGGCTGGTGCCGATTCCGTATACGGCGATGTATGTGGCCAGCAAGCACGCCGTCGAGGGGTACAGCGAATCGCTGGATCACGAATTGCGCGATTGGGGCATCCGAGTGTCGGTGATCGAGCCGGCCTACACCAGGACGCCGTTCGACGCCAATTCGCTGCAGCCGGATGCTCCGCTGGAGATCTATCGGGACATGCGCGCGCATCTGGCCGCACACGTCGCACAGGTGATGCAAAAGGCCGATGCGCCCAGCGTGGTGGCCGAGGTGGTGCTCAAGGCAGCGCAGGATCCGCAACCGAAGGTGCGCTACACCGCCGGCAAGGTGGCCAAGCAGATGAGCCTGCTGCGTCGCCTGTTGCCCAACCGCATGCTCGGCAATGCGCTGCGCAAGGAACTCAAGCTGGATCAGGTTGCATCGCCAGCCCGCGCCAACGGCTCGGCTGCTGCCGGAGCACGCGCATGATGCACACGATTGATCGCACCGATGCCAAGATCTGGGCACGCGCCTGCGGGGAACACGCATGAAAGCCGTCATTGTCGACCAGTACAAGAAACATGGCCTGGTGCGCATCGGCGAGATGCCGATGCCGCAGCTGCGCCCCAACGATGTGTTGATCAAGGTCAGCGCCGCCAGCCTGAACCCGCTGGATGCCAAGGTGCGCGATGGCGAATTCAAGATGCTGCTGCCGTTCAAGACGCCCTTCGTGCTGGGTAACGATGTGGCCGGCGTGGTGACGCAGGTCGGCACCGCAGTGCGCGACTTCGCAGTTGGCGATGCGGTGTTCGCCAAGATCGAACCCGGCCGCATCGGCACCTTGGCCGAGTTCGTGGCGATCGATGCAGCGGTGGTCGCGCACAAGCCGGCCAGCCTGAGCATGGAGCAGGCCGCATCGTTTCCGCTGGTCGGCCTGACCGCCTGGCAGGCGCTGGTAGAAACCGCCGCGCTCAAACCTGGTCAGAAGGTGTTGATCCATGCCGGCTCCGGCGGTGTGGGTACCATCGCGATCCAGCTGGCCAAGCATCTGGGAGCGTACGTGGCAGCCACCACCAGCACTGCCAATGTGGAGCTGGTCAAATCGTTGGGTGCCGATCTGGTGATCGACTACAAGCGGCAGGACTTCCAGGCGCTGGTGCGCGATTACGATGTGGTGCTGCACAGCCTGGATACGCCGACGCTGCTCAAGTCGCTGCAACTGCTCAAGCCCGGCGGTGTATTGATTTCGCTGACCGGCCCGCCGACGCCGGCATTCGCGCAGCAACTTGGGCTGGCGTTTCCGCTCAAGCTGGTAATGCGCCTGCTCAGCCGCAAGGTGCGCGCGCAGGCCAGGCAGCGGCAGGTGTCGTACACCTTCTTGTTCATGCGCGGCGATGGTCCGCAGCTGCGCACGTTGGCAGGTTTGCTCGACAGCGGCGTACTGCGCCCGGTGATCGATACGGTGTATCCGCTCGCACGTGCGCAAGAAGCGCTCGCGCAGGTGGACAGCGGCCGCGTCAAAGGCAAGGTCGTGGTCACGCTGTAGCAGCGGCGATCGCGTGGGGCTGCCTTATCGGTGACAGCGTAAGGTCGTGCTTCGAAAACGATAACGGGGTGGGCAGGGTGCCCACCCCGTTTGCGTCTGCGCTATGTGCGGAGTGAGCGTTTGCAATAAGAGGGGCTTTGGCGCCTCGCACCTAAGTGTATGAGCCAGGCCTCAGCTCACTGCCGCACATAGCGCAGGTGCGTGGCCGCAGGCCCATCAAGAACCCTGTCGATACGAAATTGTGTCGCGGGCTCGCCAAGGTGTTCGAACAGACGTCGTCCGCCGCCGAATAAGACCGGTGCCAACGCAATCTCCAGCTCGTCGACAACGCCCAAGCTCAGATACTGCTGGATCAGATCCGCTCCACCGGCAATCCGAATATCACGGCTGCCAGCGGATTCGCGAGCCAGTTCCAGCGCATGTTCCGGCCCGTCGTTGATGAAGTGGAAGGTCGTTCCGCCGGGGCGCACCCAGGGCTCGCGTTTCTCGTGGGTCAGCACGTAGACCGGTGTGTGGAACGGAGCCTCCTCTGGCCAGGCAACCTCGCCTTGATCGAACATCCGCTTGCCCATGATGTTGGCGCCGATGCGTGCGAAGGTGCTGCGGACCAGGTCGTTGACCGGGCCGGTGTCACCACTCGATGCGAGTTTGAGCACGTTCTCGCGGAAGTACTGTGTTGTGATCAGCCAACCCATCATCGCGCCCCACTTGGCTCCCCAATTTTTGTGCTCGGGGTCGTCCATGGTCATCCCTTCCGGCGCCATGTAGCCATCAAGGCTAAGGCCGATGCTGACGAATACCTTGCTCATGATTTCACCTGTGGCGCGTCTGAGGGCAGCAGAACATCCGAATTCATCTCGACCCGCTAAGAGCGCCTAACAAAACGTAGCGAGCAGCCGTCAGGTGGGTGTGGACGGCGCGCTCAGGAACCGGAGTGTACGCGTGGTACACGCCGCACCGAGCATCGGCCGCGCCCACCTGGCGGTGAGCACAGTCCTTTTGTTTGCTGCTCTTAGTTGCGTCTGCTTGCACGCATTGTTAGTCCCCACCATGCGCAGTCTTCGCCTGATACAGCGCTGATGCAACCACATCTGCAGGCCAATGGTCTTTTCCGTTACGGAAGATAGAAACCACCAGAAACGCGATGCGTCGTACTCCAACGCCTGCGCATGTCGGCGGGTTGCCAACCGCTCCATGCCTGCGTCCTTGTGGCGTGCTGCACGGTGTCGTTACCCGCGCCTTAGGGGGCTAACCGCAAACGAGGTGCTGGCGCTGATGCCGAGTGCGCCGGGTGTGGCCGGCCGCAGCGCAACGATCCAGCACTGGCCGTCGCACCATCGCGCGGTGCGGCATGCAGACGCGCATTTTGAAACGCGCAACGTGCAACACCCGCAGTGACCGCCGATTCGATGGCCGCTGCGGGTGTTGTGTGGTGTGACCAGCAGTGATGCCGTGCATGCCTTCAAAGCCATCCAATCTCGCGATGGGTTTGAGCCCGGTTGCGGGCCTCACCACGCAACCCGGTGCATGGCGCTCGCCGACGCGGTCGTTTTGTCTGTCGCGGTTACTCGGCCCAGGGCTCCAGCACTACCTTGCCGGTGGTCTGGCGACTTTCCAGCAATTGGTGCGCCTGCGCGGCCTGCGCCAGCGGCAACACCGTGCCGATTTGCGGAGCGAGTTTGCCGGTCATGATGAAGCCCATGATCTCGCCCAGCACCTCCTGCAGCAGTCCGGGCTGGGCCTGGTAGCCGCCGATGTAGAAGCTGGTCAGCGTGTGGTTCTTCAGCGTGAGCTGCCAGGGGTCGATCAATGCAGTCTTGCCGCTGGACTGGCCCAGAAACACCATGCGCCCGAACGGTGCCAATGCCGCGAGGCCTTCACCCACACTGTCGCCGCCGGCACTTTCCAGGATCACATCCACGCCGCGTCCATCGGTCAGTGCCAGCACCTGCTCGGACCAGCCGGGTGCGGTGTAGTCCACCGAGGCATCGGCGCCCAGGCGTTCGGCCAGTGCGCGTTTTTCCGGCGAGCTGGCCGCAGCGATCACTTTGCCGGCGCCATAGAGTTTGGCCAGTTGCACCGCGAACGAACCCACACCGCCGGCCGCCGCTTCGATCAATATCGTCTCGCCCGGTGCCAGCCGCGCGGCTTGCCGCAACGCGATACCGGCAGTGAGCCCGTGCGCGACCACTGCGGCGGCCTGCACCGCGCTCACGCCCGGCGGCAACGGCACCACCAACGCGGCGGGGAAGGCGATGTATTGCGCATAGCCGCCCACGCCCGGCGTGGCCAGCACGGCCATGCCCACCTCCAGCCCGGTGACGCCTTCGCCGAGCGCGGCGATCGTACCGGCCACCTCGATCCCGAGGGTGTACGGCAGTGGCGATGCCTCGATGTAATCGCCGCGCCGACGCATGACGTCGGCAAAGTTCAGGCCGACCGCTTCGATCTTGATCAGCACTTCGCCATTGCCGGGCTGCGGCTGCGGAACTTCTTCATAGACCAGCACGTCGGTGCCGCCGTGCTGGTGAAACCGTACTGCCTTCATGATGCATGCTCGCTGGGTCAGGGGGCCGAATGGCCGGAGACGCCTGCCGCAACCAGAGTGCCGGCAGGAGATGTTGTCCCGGGGAGAGGCTGTGCAGCCGGTCGTCGCGGGATGCATCACAAGGTATATTCTATAAACCTGATGTCAATCAGGCACCACTTATCCACCAGGTATCCCACGAGACACTTGCAATGAACACAGCGATGCTGCAACCCGCTTTCAAATTCGATTGCCCAGGCCGTGAGACGTTGGAGCAACTGGCAGACAAATGGTCGGTGATGGTGCTGGCCTGCCTGCTGGTGACGCCGCTGCGTTTCAACGCCATCAAGCGCAATCTCGAAGGCGTTTCGCAAAAAGCCTTGACCCAGTGCCTGCGCCGGCTGGAGCGCAACGGCATCATCGTGCGCACGGTCATCGTGCGCTCGCCGATTGCAGTGGAATACCGCATCACTCCGCTCGGCCTGCGTCTGAAAGAACCAATCCAATTACTGTGCGCCTGGACGCTGGATAACCAGCATGCGATCGAGCAAGCGCGTGAGGCATTCGACCGCGAAGCAGCGTAGGCGTTGGTACGGAGACAGGCGACAGGACGCGCTTGCGTTGCGATGTGCACCTCAGTGGCAGACAGTCACCTGCGGTTCTGGACGACCGGGCATCGCAGCGCATGCAATGGCGCACGATCCGCGCTTGCACCAGCCTGGCAGGCACGGACAACTGCAAGGCAATGCAGTGCTTACACCATGTCATCGACATGTCGCTGCCGCACAAAGGGTCGCACAGCGCGATGTCTTGACGTGCAACAACCGCCACTGCCCTCAACGTTGTGCAGGCATCGCATTGCAGGGGCGTACCAGCACATCTGCACCACAACACGCAGCGTCGTTATGCAAACGCCCCGCACAGGGCGGGGCGTTTGCAGTCGTAGCACCGCAGCGTTGCATCACGCCCACTGCTGCGGTGGTGCGCGCGGCGTGGCCGCGAATGGCGTGACTCAGTAGTTGACCTGCAACTGCAAGCGCAGCAGATCGCCTTCCACCACCGGATACGGCGCCGTGGTGACGTCGGTGCGCTTCATCTTCGAATACGCAAACACCAGTTCCAGCGCGTCCATCGGCTGCCATTCGACACCGGCTTCCACTTCGTCCAGACGCATGCGCGGCGCATTGGTGTCGAACTTGGAGCCGCCGCGGTAGGTCTGCCATTTCAGGTACGGCAGCAAGGTGCCGTAGTTGAAGTCGTGCTTGAACATCGCCTGCACATACCCGCCGCTCAGCGAGCGGGTGCGGATGCGGCGCTGCGCCACATCCAGCTCCGGGCCGCGACCCACCGTCCACTCGGCCTGCAAGCCGAACGGCTGCGGGTAATAGATGACGTGCGCGGCAACGCGCTGGTCGGTATAGCCGTTGGGGTCGGTGATGGCGGGAGTGAAACTGCGGCCGCCGATATTCACCGCCGCCGCCGTCGGCACGAACTTGCCGGCGTAGGCATCGGCGCCCACTTCCAGATACTGGCCGTTGGCGAATTTGAACGGGTAGGTGGCGTGCACCACCGCATGCATGCCGTCGTTACGCTCGGCGCGGTTGGCGCCCTGGCCGTTGTACACGCCCGCGCCCAGCACGCCGTAATCGCCCGAGCCCTTCAGACCGGATTTGACCAGGTCCTGGAAGCGGCCCTTGGCGACGGTGGGGCTGTAGTAAAACACCGCACCGATATCGCGTTCGTCGCGCAGGCCGGAGTTGAGCGCGTCGGCGCGATCCAGGGTGAGGCGGTTCTGGCTGGACTGCAGGTTTTCCCAGCCGTACGGCATCTTCGACTGACCCACACGCACGCGGTACTCGCGCTTCTTGTCGAAGAAGATATCGGCGTAGGCATCGCGCAGCTGCGCAAAGTTGGAGGTGGTCGAACCAGTCGGGGTACTGGCGAAATCCGGCTGGAAATACAGCGACACGTGCTCGTTGAGATCGCCGCTCAGCACCAGGCGCGCACGCCGGATGCCCAGGCTCTGGTCGTTGCCGATGAAGCGATCGCCCGGCGCACGCAGGTCCTGCGCATCGCCGCCAATGCCCTGGTTGTAGCGGATCTGGGTGTAGCCACGCAGGCTCAGCTTGTCGTACCACTTCTTGCCGACATCGCCGGCCTTGGCCGTTGCGGCGGCTGGCGCCGGTGCAGGGGCGGCCTGTGCGATGGCAGTGTCGGCCGGCACGGTTGCGCCAGGTGCCGGAGGCAGCGTCTGTGCCGGCGCGGCAGGCATCGCCGAGGCGGGCAGCTTGCCGTTTTCGTCCACCTGCACAAAGGTGCCCAGCTTGTCGCGCCCGGGTGCCGGCTCGGCAAAGATCTGCTTGGTCTTGCGGTCGACGTATAACTCCAGCTCGGCGGCCAGCGTGCTGCCGCTGGCGGTCGCGCTGAGGGCGCACAGGACGGTGGCGAGATTGCGTTTTTTCATGGATCCGGCTCGGCAAGGGAAACTGGGCGGCGGTGGCGTGGCCGGTCGAAGCGCCCTCGCATAGGGCGCGTGCGGCCGGACGCCGGGCACCGTCATGGCGCTCCGCACTGCTGCCGTAGCAGCGATGGGGTGCAGTTATATTTAGGTTTGATGTCAGTTTGGTGACATCCGGGCCGTTATCCGACTGGCGACTGTGTCAACCGCGTGTCCGGTAGATGTCAGTCCGGCGACGCGAGCTGTGTCGAGAAGCGGTGGCGGCCCTGCTATGGCGGGAGTCCTGGCGGCCGTAACGTCTGCACTGATCCTTGCGTGGCCCACCCGCCTGAGCAGGCGCTGCGTGCAGCGATACGCCTGGCACGCACGTTGACCGTGACGGTCGAACAGTCGAACAGTCGAACAGTCGGCCAGATTGAGGAATGCGCTCTTCGAACGGGGCTGGTGGCACCTCGCCAGTAAGAGCGGCGAACAAAATCGAACGAGAGCCTGTCAGCGAGTGCAGGGTCGAATGCGCGGTGCCCTCACCGCTCGCGGGACACGCCGTGAACCCGTCCCTGGGGGCTCGGTGGCGGCATCCGTGCCGCCAACGGTCCCGCAATCGGCGAGGACACCGCGCCAGACAGTGCGATGGCTGTTTTGTTGAAAGCCATGCGCTCCACAGGTCCTTGCCCGCCCACCGTCGCGGGAACTTGCGCGGCATGGATGACGCGTAAGCGCTGACAACGACGTTCTTGCAGCGTGTCCTGCGATGGTGGGCGGGCAAGGGCCCTGCAGCCAGGCAGCAGATCAGCTGGTCAGCAGTAGACTGGCCTGATGTCGTTTTATTAGCTGCTCTAAGTCGCCAGGATCGCTGGGCCGCGTTACGGTCGCCCCTCACGCAGGAATCCGCTGGCGCCAGGCGACCGCGCCGCCCCAGAGGCCCGATTGCGGATGAGCAAGCGGCCGATCGCAGCGCTGAAAAATGCAGGGTTTAACTCGCGAGAGACATCTGCAAAGCGACGCCACGCCCGGCCAGGGCTATCGCCGTGCGCAGCCAGTCCGCACCGAGCGCGTCATCTGCAGCGCACTGGCACAGGCCAAAAAAAAACGCCACACCCGACGGGCATGGCGTTGCTTGGCTTCACCGGCCGCCACACGCATTGCTGCGTCTCGCGGCCGGCCCGGCCCCCTGGCTCAGGCTGCCGGCTGTGCCGCCGCCAGCGCTGCCGCCACGGTCTCGCGCCATGGCGTGGTGGGGCGGCCGATCAAACGACTCAGGGTGTGGCTGTCGTCGAACAGGCTGCCGCCGCGCGAGGACGCCGAGCACTGCGCCAGCACCTGCGCAAAGCCGGCCGGCACGCCCACCTGCACCAGCGCCGCAGCGTAGTCGGCTTCCGGGAGGTCGTGGTACACCACCGGCTTGCCCGCCAGCTGCGACAGCTCGGCTGCGTACTCGGCCATCGTGAAGGCGGTATCGCCCGCCAGCTCATAGACCTGCCCGGCCTGCGACGCATCCGATGCCAGGACCGCTGCCGCCGCCGCCGCATAGTCGGCACGTGTGGCGGTGCTGAGCTTGCCCTCGCCCGAGCTGCCCATCGCCCCGCCGTGCGCCACTTCGGCCGCGATCGAGCCAGTGTAGTTCTCGGTGTACCAGCCGTTGCGCAGCAGCACGTGCGGCACGCCGCTCTCGCGCAGCAGCGCCTCGGTGACCACATGTTCTTCGGCCAGCGACAGCGTGCTGGTGTCCGCACGCAGGATGCTGGTGTAGGCGAGCAACTCCACCCCGGCGCGCTTGGCCGCGTCGATCACATTGCGGTGCTGCTCCACGCGTGCGCCCACCGCGTTGGACGACACCAGCAACACCCGGCCGACGCCCGCAAAGGCCAGGTCCAGGCTGTGCGGGTCGGCGTAGTCGGCCTGACGCACCGTGATGTCGCGTTTTGCGAACTCGGCAAGTGACGCAGTATCACGGGCCGTTGCTACGATGCGGCTGGCAGGCACATGTTCCAGAAGCGCGTCGACGACCAGTGCACCTAGCTGTCCGCTGGCGCCGGTAACAAGAATCAGGGGGGAGGCATGTGCCATGTGGAGCTCCAATAGGTTTAGAGAAGAGGTTTGGTCTAGTATCTAGACCTTGTGGTCAGCGAGCCTATTGTCAGGACCGCCCGGTCCTTCGCAAGGAGGCAGTTTTACTCCCCCTGGTTACTGTGAGATACCCCCGTGAATGCGATTGCCTTGTTCCCACCGCCGCCCTCTCTGGAAGGCCCCTTCGATGCCACCAAGTGCCCCGTGCGCGATGTGCTCGATCAGATCGGCGACAAGTGGACCTTGCTGATCCTGTTGACGCTGATCCCCGGCCCGTCCCGCTTCAGCGCCATCCAGCGCGCCGTGCCGGACATCTCCAAGCGGATGCTGACCCAGACCCTGCGCAACCTTGAGCGCAACGGCATGATCACCCGCAAGGTCTACGCCACCAAGCCGCCCAGCGTGGAATACGCACTGTCCAAGCTCGGCGTCGCCCTGCTCGGCCCGGTCTCGCAACTGCTCAACTGGGCAGGCGAAAACCATGCCGGCATCCGCGCCGCACGCGAGCGCTTCGATCGCGCCCAACAGCCGCTGCCCGCCTTGGATGCCGACGAAGCGATGGCGCATGCATAGGCGGGCTGACCCGCGCTGACGGCCGGGGAGGTGCCCTGGCGTGGAAATGATCGTAGTCACCACGCGCGTGGCTGCGTGGCTGCGTGGCTGTGCGGTTGGCGCAGGTAGTCCGCCGGCTGCTCCGATTGCCTGCCGTGTTGCCCACCGCTGACGTCCGGGGGCGCACGGCAGGCGGTCTGCGGTGTTGCGCCGATGCGCTCACGGCCGCCGAGCTGGAGTAATCCGGCAAGTCGCGGAGGCGTGGCGATGCCACCGCGCCCGTCTCGGCGGCGTTGACGACCTGCTGCGGGCAGCTGCAAGAGTGTGAACGGGTGCTCACAAAATCGCGTTTCAGCTAAATGCCTGATCGCCACGGCATGGGCAGATGCGGTGGCAAACGCTTGCAGCGCAACGGCCAAGCGCCCGCCTATCGCTGCCATCGTAAACTTCAATCGCAAGCTGGCTCAAGCGCACGCAGGCGCGTCCGATAAGGGCTCACCTTATTTCGCGAAGCCACTCCTCTATGCCTGTGTTCGGCAGCCTGTCTTGTGCATCGCGACGTACCCTGGGCATCGCCCTGCTCGCACTATGGTGCGGCTGGATTGCCGTGGCCTGGACAACTCCGCGCGCGCAAGCCGGTGATCTGAGCAGTGCTTGGGCACAGGTCCAGGCGGGCCTACCGGCCGCCCAACCAGCGCCAATGTTGATCGGCGTCGTCGGCGCCTGCGCCTGCACCGATCTCGCATCAGATCGCGCCTGGGCCATGCTCAGCGCCGCCGTGCGCGCCCGCGGCGGTCATGTGCGGCTACTGGACAGCCCGGCACTGCAGGGCAGCGGTTACGCCGTGTGGTTGCTCGGCGCCGATGGTCAGCCGCGCTATGCCGGTCCTGCAGACGGTGGCGCGGTGTGCGGCACTGCGGGTGCGGCGGCGTGGTCGCGTTGGCTGCCTGAAGTTCTAAACCGCGCGGCAAGTGCCGCAGTGGTGTCCCCCTGTCCGTGTGCCGTGGAGTCGCTGTCATGATGGAACTGTCCGCATCGGCGCCGCCGACCTCCAACTACGCCACGCGTCTGGCCATCAAGGCCGACCGGCTGTTCCTATGGTTGGCGGTGCTGCAGAGTGCCGGCTCGCTGGTCCTGGCCTGGAGCCAGGGCCAATGGACCACCTTTCTTGCCGTCACTCTGCCCAGCCTGCTGCTGATGGCCTGGCAGGTGCATGCAAACCCAGGCACGCGCCTGACCCGGATTACCAACGCGCTGGTGCTGATGGCTCTGGTCGCCGCCACCATCCAGCAAGCGCATGGTCTGGTGGAAATGCACTTCGGCGTGTTCGTGATCCTGGCGTTGTTGCTGTATTACCGCGACTGGCTACCGGTGGTGGTCGCCGCCGGCGCCATCGCCGTGCACCATCTTGCGTTCTACTGGCTGCAATCGCGCGGGATGCCGGTGCAGGCCTTCACTGTGGGCAGCGGCTTCGGCATCGTGCTGTTGCACGCTGGCTACGTGATCGTGGAAACCGCCTTCGTCTGCGTGATGGCTATCCAATTGCGGCGTCAGGTCGATGCGTTGGATCACGAGGCCGACGCATTGGCGGAACTGGCCGACACCCTGGCGACCGGTGCCACCTTGCCGCCGGCGATCATGCAGCAGACCTTCCGCAGCGGGTCGCTGGCGCAAGCGCTGGTGCGGATGAGCGTGCAGGTGGAAGAACGCATCGCGCAGCAACAGCAATTACTGCTGGAAAACCGCCGCATCCGTCTGGCATTGGACGCCTCGGCGATGGCGGTGGCCATCGTCGACGGGCAGGGCGCTGCCATCTACCGCAATCAGTCGTTCCAGCAACTGAGCACGCACGTCGATGCCGATGTGCTGGAGACCGCGTTGGCCGATGCAGTGCAGCTGGGGCATGCCACCGGCACCAGCAGAACGCGCGCCCTCGCTGCGCTGCAGCTGCAGGAAAACATCACGCCGGTGCACGATCATGACGGTAGTTCGCTGGGCGTGGTGGTGGAGTGGCAGGACCGCACCCAGGACCTGATGCTGGAAGAGCAGCTGGCAACCGTCATCGCACAGGCCACGCGCGGCGAACTGGGCGCGCGCCTGCACGGGCATGCCAACGGCGGCACGCTCGGCCAGCTGGCCGACGGCGTCAACCGCTTCCTCACCATCACCGACGACAGCCTGCAGGACATGCGACAGATGCTGGGGGCGATGTCGCGCGGCGATCTGTCGCAACGCATCGATCGCCCGTGCGAAGGCGTGTTCGAGCAGATGAAGCGCGATGCCAATGCCACCGCCGATGAACTGGCCCGCATCATTGCGCAGATCCGCAGCTCAAGCAGCGCGATCAATCATGCGGCCGGCCACATCCTCACCCGCAACGATGCGTTGGAGCAGCAAGTGCAGCGTCAGTCGGCTACGTTGGGCCACACCGCTACCCAGATGCAGGCAGTGCTCGGCACCATGCAGCAACACACCGCCCAGGCAGCGGATGCGGACAAACTCACTGCCGCTGCTTCGGAGGCTGCACGCAGTGGCGGCGACACCATGCAACAGGCGATGGGTACCATGCAGCAGATGGAGCAAGCATCGCGTCGCATCCAGGACATCATCTCGGTGATCGACGGCCTTGCGTTCCAGACCAATATCCTGGCCTTGAACGCCGCAGTCGAAGCCGCGCGCGCTGGCGATGAAGGCCGCGGTTTTGCAGTGGTGGCCAGCGAAGTGCGCGCGCTGGCGCTTCGCTCGTCCACCGCCGCCAGCCAGATCAAGACGCTGATCGGCGAGTCGGTCACGCACATGCAGGCAGGCGTGCAGCAGGTGCGCCACGCTGGCGAAGGCATGCAGCACATCGTGACCACCATCGGTCAGGTCAGCAGCACGCTCAGCAAGATTGCCATCGCCTCGCAACAGGAAGCCGGCAGCATTGCGCAGGTGCATCACACCCTTAACGACGTGGATACCGACATGCGCGACGGCGTCGCCCGCATGAAGGACGCCAGTGCTGCCGCACGCGCGATGGGCGATCACGCCGCGCAGCTGGAAGATGCGGTGAGTGCGTTTGTTGCCGACGCATTCGATGACTGCGCCAAACGCGCGGCTTGAAGCGAACGATCCAGCCCGGCACCGTCGTCGGTGTCGTGCTGCAGTAGGGTCGAGCAAGCGCCGATAAGTCACGCAGACTTGCAAGTGGGTTGGCTTCACGGGATTTCTAGAGTGCGCGCGAAGCAATCGAATGCTCATACGCCTCGTGCAAAAACGTTTTTATGGCTTCAAGATCGGCCCGTGTGTAGAGCTTCACAATCTGCGTCACCTGCTTTCCATCTGTCACTGATTTAATGAACATCGCGTTGTCCACCCGTCGCCCAAGGTGGACAGCAAGGCGTATCGCGTCTGTCATGATGGTGGCGTCCGCAAAAACCTTGCAGCTGCGGAAGAGGACATACCGCTCCCGCGTGACACACTCCACTGCTCCAAGCGCGGTCATGAACGTCTCCAGCGCGGTATACAGCTCCACCAGATCGGCTGGCCTGCCGCGCAAGACCTCGCGTCGATCGCCTGTTCCGCACGCGTGGCGCTGATTCGTTCGAGTGAACTGGCGATTGCAGTTGGGGCATGCCCACATGCGCGTCATCACCGGTGATTCACTGAATGAAGAGCGCTAATACAACGTAGCGAGCAGTCGTCAATGTGCGAGTAGCACATGCCGATTCCAAGCACTGGCCGCGCGTACTTGGCGGCTGCACAGTCCTTTTGTTCGCCGCTCTAAACATGCGTGATCCATTGCCGAATGATCGCAAGCAATGCGTCATGCTTGAGTGCCAGATCCGCGGCCCCGGCAAAACTGAGGGAGGCGCGGTCTGTTCCGTGCCACGTCAATAGCCCTGCCGGATCAGCGATAGCGTCTGCTGGAACCTTCCGTCCGGGTTTGGCGCCCAGATGAAAAATAAGCTGCACCGCGGTTGTTGCGCGCAAATGCATGGTGGCAAAGTGCTCGGTGGTGCGAAAGCTGGGTGCATTCCATTTGATCTCCTCCGAGATTGTCGGGTCCGCACTCAGCAAGAGTTGCCTGATCGCAACAATTTCCCGCTTGAGCGGATGGTCGAGTGCATCAATGAAGGACTGCACAGACATTGCTGGCTTGCGCTTCTTGTCCGTCACCGTGCGCTCTCCCTTGAATCGCCCCAGGCAGATATCCGAAGCGGACTCGGCTTGAATGCGTTGTTAGACCGCTGTATCACTCGCGTCGACGCTTGTTGGGGAAGCCAACAAGGGACTCAATAGCATGTTCTAGAACCACCTGTAGCCCCTCGTTCAAAGCAGCCTGATCTGTAGCGAACCGGTCCCCGACGGCAGCGTTTTTTTGAATGGCTTACCAGCTGCAGGCATCCAATCCTTTTCTTTTCTACGATAGATCGCGAAGCGAGCCGCCCGCGCATTGTCCGGATCGATTGATAAAGCGAGGACATTACCTCTGGAGTTCATCCTCCATCATCATCTCAGTCCGGGCTACGTTTCACTGAGTCGCCAAATGTCTGAATAAGGCCGACCCGCGACGCCGATTCGGCTTGACCGACTGGTGGACACTCATGCTGTCCGCCTTCCGTCGAGTTGATCCAGTCATAACTGACGTTCTGCGGTCACCGACCCAGGTCCGTATCAAGCGCCTCGCAGCATGCCACCAAGTCGTCAGCGTTCGATGTGTATCTCGGGCAAGTCAGCAGCCAACTACAGATCATTCGGCGTGATCTGCAACACGTCATCGGCAGCGCTTACAACGGGACTGTGTGCAGCATCAATGCCTGCTGCGGAGGCGCGTTGATAGCGGAGACTCGCACTCCACCGGCCACCTAGCGTTCGCTGAAAAAGTGCATCACCTGTTGGTGTGCCAGGCAATCGACGCGTCGTGGCCCCGTTCAGGGGTCAAACAGGCGGCCCTATGCCGCAAGCCCGCCGGCAACACTGCGTGAGCGATCCACTGCATGTTGATCAGTCGATCAAACGCGGACGGGTGGTTTAGAGCAGTTAACAAAACCACCGTACAGCCGCCAGGCGGACGCGACCGGTGCTCGGTGCGGCTTGGGCCATGCCTACACCTAGGTTCTGAGCACGCCGTGCACACCCACCTGACAGCTGCTCGCTAGCTTTCGTCAGCCGCTTTTAGCCGGACGCGGCTTCGTTGTTCGAGGGTCGCTTACGTAACTCCCGTAGCTTGCCGATGAACCATGACTGGCTCGATACCGGCGCGGCGTTCCCGCAACGCACCTGATACGGCTTGCCCGACATGCTGCTCTTGGTCGCGGCGAGTTCGATGAAAGACTCGGTAGACGTGACCAATGCCTTTTTCTGCAGGTACTCATACTTGCGCTGCAGGTGTTCGCTGGCTTTCGGCGCTGCATACCACGACCCGTTGCGGGAAAATTCGCAGTTGGATTGTTCAAGTGCTTTGAAAAGCTGTCCCACCTCACGTGTGGTGGTCGGCGAAACACCTTGTGCAGAAGCAGAGGCACACAGCAGTAGTGCAACAAGAAGAAATTTAGTGTTCATGACCGCATGGTAACGCAGGACGCCACCTTGTTAGCCGGTAGAACAGCCGATGCAAGCGAGGGTTGTCCACCGTCAATCAAGAGCTCGGCCCACTTCATGGTGCAAGACGGTCGGAAGCGTCGGTCTTGCAAGATAGCGCGGGTATCGGAATGGCATGGCGTGCACTGTGCGCAAGCATCACTGCGCGCCACTGCATCGCGTCCGGCTAACCGCATCAATCCAGCCTGCGTGCATCAAGGGCGAACGCTAGGCATCTGCCGGGACATAGCGCAGCAGCGTGGAGCCATCAAAATAATTTCCGTAGTACTCGCTCTCCCGCAAGCCGGGGTTCGCTCTGAAATCGATGTATGGCATGGAGCAATGCGGGCAGCGGAAAGGGTTGAGGTAGCTATAGCTCGACCCGTCGGGTGCCAGAGGCAACGCGCTTTCCAGCGCACCAAGTGCGTCAGTATCGGGCTCGGACAGCGCTGCTGGGCTGCCAGGCAGATGGCTGTCGACCGTCATGGTGTACGCGCCAGATGCCGAGTAGAAGTAGCCTGCGTTGCTAAATCCGGCGTGATAGGAGCGGATCAGGAATGAACGCCGGCAGTGGTCGCACACACAGGACAGCACCACATTGCCACTGGTGACCGTACCGCCATAGTGCAGCCCGCGCGCAAACAGCCCCTTGCCTGCAAGCGCGGAGTTGCTGACCTCTGCGCCCGGCAAAAAGAACGGCTGAAACCTGATCCCGGATGCCTTGCCGGTCGCAAACGCATCCGCAGCGAGCTGCTGGTCCTCGGAAATGACGCAATCCACCTGGCATCCCAGATTGGCATGGACGCGCACGGAGAAGTGGAACCATCCAGATGCACTACCGAGCTCATACGTGCGCACGTCCCCTGCCGAATCCACACATTCCAGAACGCTGCCAAACTTCAACTGCACCGAAGGCGTCATTTCGCTAGGGAGATCTTGTTCTGTCACGCGACACAACTCTTTTCCATCTGCTCGAACGATCAACAACGGTGTGGTTTTTTTCTTGAAGATGGAGAACATGCGTTCCTTGACGATAACGTGTGAGTGGCGGTGCAGGGCGCCGAGTGCAAGCGTGATAGAGCGGCGCGCAGACACAAGGCGCTAACCATGCCTGACGCGGCATCGTCTTGCCAGCCTGTCACGGAGCAGGCGACGCGCTCGCGGTCGCCGCCCATTCGCGTCGAAGTGGATGCTTGTTGCTTGACTTCGGCGCAAAGATGCAAGTAACGAAGCACGCAGGCGTACGCCGGCCCGGCAGAACGCATTTGGCGAGGCACGCCGCAGGAGCCGACACCGTTGAACCGCGCACTGCGGAGTCTGTGAGCCACGCGCACAAGAGCGGCGCCTCGATGAAAGCAACTGCAGTTCCGCCACAGCCAGTTGTCTTCTCGATTGCATCGCTACGCATCGTGCAAACTCACCCCGTGTGCAACGTCGATGTGCAGGTGACCCGAAGATGGCACCACACCGATCTGCCCAACGGGCTGGCTAGACGAATCCTCGGGCATCCTCTGCATGCAGAGGCCTGTGCATGACATAGACATCCACGAGCCCCAGTCGGCGATGGCGAAACGCCTGTGGCAAAGTACCGACGATGGCGAACCCCAGCTTCTTGTAGAGCTCCACAGCTGGCGCGTTGCTGCTCAACACATAGTTGAATTGCATGGCTAAATAGCCGGCATCTTTTGCCTGCGTCAGACTGTGTTGGACAAGCGCACGTCCAACCCCAAGGCCTTGCGCCTCAGGATCCACCAGATAGGTGGCAGTGGCCACATGAGACCCAAGCCCGGGATAATTGGCCCCAAACTTATACATGCCCAACACAGCGGCATCAGTGACAGCGACGTAAGACCTCTGCGATGCGAACCAATGCGACTGAAACGTGGAAAGATCGAAGTCAGCAGCGAATGGAAGTGCATCACCCGCTGAAACAACTGCCCTGAAGATGCTCCACATCGAAGCGAGATCGGACGCGTTTGCTTGTCGAATGCGCATGATGAATCGTGGATCCTACTGATTGAATGAAGCCGGCCGGCGAAGCGGCATTGCTAACCCCCAACCAGCATCTCGTCGTGACGTGGCGGACGTGCATGAAGGAGATCTTTCTTTCGGCAAGCACCGAACTCTCTGTAGTTCAACCAGCCCTGGCTAAGGCTGATGTGCCTATTTCAGCCAACCCGGACCTAATCAGCATCTTCGTCACCCTGGCCATCGTCCTTCCAGAGACACGCAGCGCAGTTGTCAAAACCACCACGCTCGATAAATTGTTTACCCGCAGCAGGGACGCCGAAGGGGAAGATCTGCCATCTCTACCACCTGACCTAATGCTGGAGTGAGTTAGCACCGCAAAGAACTGTTGGCTTCGGTAAACGCTTAGAGATCGCGCTGGGCCTTGTGGTAGGCCACAAGGGCATTCGCATGGCCGTGGCCAATCTTATGTTCGGTCTTGAGGAAAGCCACCTGCTCCATATGCTTTTTGTCTTTTACGGAGTCAAGCAAATTGAACCAATGCGCAACCGGCTTCCCGTAGCTCTTCTCGATGGAGGGGAAGTACGAAGCTGGTCCCTTGACCTTCGTTTCCGTAGTCACAAACGGTTCTCGCTATTGAAGAAGTAGGGAGGTCAGGATAACTGGCTTGGCTTGCACCTGCTTGTCCAGCAACACGACGTCGGACAAGTGGCGATCAGAGCATCGCCTATAGGTCAAAAAGATATAAGTGCCTCATCAAGCGGGCCCAGCTAGGAGGATTTCAGGCGCGCTAAGGTGCGCTTCGATCCATCACTAGGTTGCTCCCGCCCGTGCTGCGGACGACAAGAAACACAACAGCCAACAGCACCGCTAGTACCAGTAGGTAAGTAAGCCTGTATCGGGTGACTCGAGACATTGCCTGTGAGGCTTAAAGCATTAATTAAGCCGCGCCGCGAAGCGGCGTCGGCTTGAATGAATAGTTAGCCGCCTGGCCGCATCACCGGGCAAGCCCCCACTAGCGCGTTCGACACGAGAACATTCATGGGGTCTTTCCAGACATCTTTGTTGGTCAGCAGATACTTATCAACAACGTCTCGCAATGCCTCGCTGCTCATTTCAGAAGTACATGCATGAACCTTCTGCACCTCTTCCTTAGAGGCTCCGTAGAATCCAGAGCTCAGCAGCCCGTCTACAACGCCCATTACATAGGCTGATCGAGTGGCAGGTGACTGTGTCACATACGTCTCGCCTTTCAAGTACCCATCATAGACGTGCACCGACTGCGCAGAACTAGTCGAGGCAGCTAACAACAGACCAGCAAATAATCCAAATCGCATAACCAAATCTCCTAGGGGCTAACGCCTGAATTAAGCCGACTGGCGAAGCCAGTTCGGCTTGAATGAATTGTTATCCGACAAGCTCGCATGGCAAGGTCAGCGGCACCAGGAACGAAACTTTGCTGCTGCCGGACTGCTCGCTGCTTGACTGTCCGCTGCTACCAAGTGAAGGGTGCGACGAACACACCCGCGCCACCTTTTGTGCCCGAAACGTCCTTAGTTGTGATCGACACCTCAAACTCAACGAACTGCACCGCATCACCGCCCGCAAGCGTGAAACCATGTCTGGCGAGCTGGTCAGCCATTGGGTCAAGGAACGGATTGACGCGTGCCCCGGCATTGAGCGCATCGACCTTGGCACGAGCATCAACAACTCCGCCCACAATCTGGACCAAGGTCTCGGAAATGAAATCTTTCAGCTCCACGTGATGCTCCATCGCCGGCTAACGCCTGAGTCAAGCCGAGTTGCGAAGCAACTTCGGCTTGAATGAGTTGTTAGGCCGCATTAGTGCATGACTCCCCAGGACTCACATATGCCGCCAAATGGCTGCATTGTTGAGCTGGTGCGGCGCTGAACGGAAATGACTCCTGCGTAGGTGACGGGTCCAATGACTTGGAAGAGAACATACCCATCTCCGTCCTCATCTGGCTCGATCACCTCAATGCCGCCGTACTGAGAACGAAGTACCTCAAGTGCCAATGGAGCAGGAGGCCAAGACCCAAAGTCCACGTTGTAATCAACTGCATAGGGTTTGGAGAAATCGAAGCCATCGGCTTCAAGGCGCCGAAAAACATCCCCATCTGCATCATCTGGCCAGCTCATTGAAATCTCCATACGGCTTAACGCCTGAATTAAGCCGACACGCGAAGCGGGTTCGGTTTGAATGAATTGTTAGGGCTCACTAGCGAATTTGCGCCAGAAGCGCTTTTCAATCTTTCTGACATTTGATGCCTTTGCGAGCGTGGGCAAGTACTCGCCTAGCCGGAACAGTTCCTGGTCCGCTAGATCACCAAAAAACGGCTTCACCCTGACGAGGTTTCCGTAGTGTTTGGCCAGTTTGGCGGGAGTGTCATCTACCATCAGCACCTGTTCAAGCCGATAACCCCGGCGCTTTATCTTGCCAAGATTCTTTGTCCACTCATAGTCTTGATGCTCTGGATCAAAGCGCATCGTGCAGCGCTCGCGGGACCATATGAACTTGAGGTCGATGTCAGGTGGGAAGATTGCCGCGACAACCGGCACCGCATAAAGACGAGTAGAAGAAGTCCAAACCGCTAGGTCAAAGTGCGAACTTACCGTAGACAGGAACGAGTTAAGGCCCGGTCGCCTGTACACAGCGTACGGTCCAACCTCAAAGTCGGGATCACGATCCAGGCAACCTTCGGTTGCATGGATGAGTGTCTCGTCGAGATCTAGAATCAAGAGTGTCATGCAGTGCTGGGTGCGGGCCATAACGTTTGACTTAAGCGGCGCCGTCAGGCGTCCGCTTGAAGGAAGGGTGAGGCGTTCAGGCGCCTCAGCCGGTATGCCATTTCTTCCGCTACTTCAGGCTTGCCTGATGTGGCGATTTCTTTGATGAGCGCGATGGACTCGGGCGTGTTGATGTCTGCGAGAGCATGGCTGAACCACTTGGCAATAACGCCTGGTTCGGAACACGTGTACTCAAGCATTTGAAAGTCACCTTCGAGAACCTGACGAATGTAGCGAACGCTCGACGGACTACGAAGGAGTTGGATTTCTCTGGTTACCTCTTGATGAAGCTCGTGCCCTGGCATCACAAGCAGCTCATTGAGGATGTCTGATCGATTTTCTGGCTCGCCGATGGTTAGGGTAAGGCTCAGTAGATCACATGAGGCCTGCCAGTTATTCTGGGAAATTGCGATGGACATTTCACGCAGAACTTGCTGTTTGACCGTCTCAGGCTGCTGGTTCATGTTGGAATGCCTAACGGCTGAACTAAGCCGACTGGCGGATCCAGTTCGGCTTGAATGAATTGTTAGGTGCCAGACGACAGCACCCGAGAGGCAACGAGTGTCACAAACAATACTGGAGGGAGCAACAGTACGCCAAGCTCGAGCTTGCGGTGCAAAGGGCGTGGTGCTGGAAGGGCACGAAACCTGGTTTGACCGTAGTAGATGGCGAACCCAGATAGAAGGGTGGAGACACCTAGACTTGCAGCGACGAGGAGCAGCCACATCATTGCGTGGTTTTGCTGCTCCGGCGTGGGGCGAAGTACATAGCTGACGCCAACCGGGAGAACTATAGAGACGAAGCTGGCAATAACCGCAAGAACCCTTCGCATGGCACCTAACGCCTGAATTAGGCCGCGCCGCGACGCGGCGTCGGCTTGAATGAATTGTTAGCGATGAGCGCTATTTGCACCTGTAGGGGCTCTCGGCCGAGTGCTCCTTCTTAGTCTCGTTGTTAACTATTGTCACGACTGCACCTGGGTGCGCAAGGCAGAATGCATTTCTTGCGGTGTAAATTCCAGACCCTTGGGCCACGATGGAATTGGGCATGGCTGTTCCGTCGGCCCGTGCTGCGGTGACCGTGTAGCTTCCGGACGTCGTAATGCAACCAGACAAAAGCACTGCTGATACTAGGAATAGGTACTTCATCTGCTCTCCTTTGTGCTAACGCCTGAGTTAAGTCGCGCCGCGACGCGGCGTCGGCTTGGACGAATTGTTAGCTGCGCTGCGATTGCTTGAGGCGATGAGCGAAAACGACATAGGGCCAGAAGCCGGCTATGGCCAAGCCCAGCGCTGAAGCGAACAGTTTGCCGAAGGCGCTCCCATTGGGGCTGGTCCAAGCCATGAACACCAGTCCGATCCAGAAGATCATCAAGGGGCCACCAAGAAGCACAAGCGCGAACGTCGTTACGCCCTTGCCCGTACGGGGATCTTGAAGCTTGCCGACGATGTCCGCAGTGGCGAAGTTGATTTGAAAGGGATCCACAGTCGATCGAACTGGCTCGCTTTTTGGCGGGGGGCGCCGTCTCAACAGTTTGGTTTAGGTCAATCTCGGGATTTGTGGGCTGAAGTAGATCCCCGAGATTGGTGCGGGCGACGAGCTCTTTGAGCTTTGGGTCCATGCGTGCTCCCCCTGAGCAGCTAACGCCTGAATTAAGCCGACCCGCGAAGCGGGTTCGGCTTGAATGAATTGTTAGGGAAGCTCTGAACAACTCTTTCATAGGTTTCCCATCGATACCTTGGACAGACTAAATCACGCGCAAGTGCTTGATTTTAAGTGCCGGCGATTGTCGTGATTAGCCTGGATTGCAAATCTCTCTCGCTGGGCCATGAATTATTCAGAGGTTCCTTAGGTTGCGGCCAGCAGAGAATGCGATGAAGCAGCAGCGACTGCACTCGCGAACACAGAGAAAACTGACGCAACCTGCAAGTTACGGAGGCGGCTAGTGAGGGGCAATCTGCGGAGTCTGGCCATGGCAACTAACGTCGCCATACCGAAATACGCCGCGAGAAGCCACCAAACAGGGGCGTGATAGAAGAAGCCTGCCAAAACAATAGCTGCGATTGCTAAAAGATGCAGGAACCTCAGCAGCGTGAAGGCTGAAAGGAGTTGGCCTTTGGTCTCCGCTGCGACTCCACGAAGCGACAGCTCTGAAATGATGGCGCCGCCAACAAATCCTGCTATGACGAGAGTAAGTGGTATGAGCTGCAAGGTGGACATTGTTGAATTAGCGGCCTAACGCTTGAATTAAGCTGCGCTGCGAAGCAGTGTCGGCTTGAATGAGTTGTTAGGCAATGAGTGGCCGCAGAGGTTGATTGGTACAACGCTGCTCCCCAGCACTGCCGCATGGACCGAGTGTGCCACAGCTTGCGGGATGGAGCTTGCCCAGTGATGCAGCGGCGCCTGATACCGCCGATGCCAACTGCACCAAGCGCAGCGCGGGAACGACTCGCCAAGGCGAAGCACCGTACTTAACGCAACCAGAAACGGTCATGACTGCTGTCCGGAGCCAACCGCAAGCACGCCTGCGAACTCACCGAAGCGGCAACCACCAACGCATTTGCTCTACCACGGCCTAACGCTTGAATTAAGCCGAGCGGCGAAGCGGCTTCGGCTTGAATGAGTTGTTAGGCCTGGACTGTCCGTCCATCTTCACCTTCAAACCAATCTGTGTTCTTGTAAAGCGTCTACCCAGATTGACTCGCCACACGCGACGAAGTACGACCTGAGGAGGCTGGAAACAACTGGCTGAGTCAGCTCACCGGCCTCTATAAGCCAAACTAACTTCTGAGAATCATCGATAGGCATTTTCACCGCCCGGTTGCTCCAACTAGGGTAGCAGCAGGCGTAGCCATCAAAAGAAATCCTGACCAGAAATAACCGGCCTTTCTCGTCCACATTAAAGTCTGCGAACACGCTGTCATCTTGCAGCGCAAAGCAGAATCTGCATGGACGAGTGGGCATGACCAGAAAGGTGCGAACGAGCATTGTGGTGCCTGGGCCTAACAACCGAGTTAAGCCGAGACGCAAAGCGGCGTCGGCTTGAATGAATTGTTAGCCCATCTAGTCATAGATGGTGTGAGGGTTCATCTGCTTTGGCGAGAACCACACAATACTGTGACACTCAAGCAAGATTCTAGCCTGCTCATGCCAGATAAAATGACAGCTCCCTCTGCCGATGTGACCGGCATGTTGAGCCAACTCCCTGGCCTCCTCCGCTGAAGCGGAAACTAGAGGGCCGGCATGTGGATCCTCCTGTATGGGATCCACCAAACCTCGCTGCCGCTTGGGTCGTTGGATCGCTATCAGTACGCGCTCCCTAAGGAGTGGCTCCATTGCGCGAAGCGTGTTTTGGGCGAGCCTAATTGGGCAGCCAGTAGCCTTGTGATAGGCAAACACTTGTTCCGTAGTTGGATCATTCATGCTCGGTAGGCCTAACGCCTGAATTAAACCGGCCCGCGAAGCGGGTTCGTCTTGAATGAATTGTTAGCACTCAGCTAAGGACGGCGGACGCTATAGCGCGCAAAGTTCTTCCATGTGCCATCCGGTTGTGATGCTTCAAGGACGAATAGCCAAGTATTTGTCTCAGGGCTATAAGCGAAGGTATCCCGGAAGGCGCCATCCTCGTAGGGGATCGTGAACTGAATCGAGGTTTCCGTGACGTTTCCCGTTCCATGCGGAACTGAATACTTGGCGCCAAAGCTGTCCATCCAGTGCGTAATGACAGTGTTGCTTTCCGCGTCGTACCCAATTAGTACACGCGCCTCATACTCAGAAGGAACTTGGACATCATTCATGTGGATTTCGGTGAAGGCACCCTGGAGCGTAGGCCCGGCGACCATCCGATAGGTGACCGGCTTACCCATTACATCGCCGGACATGACCCAATCACCATCTAGCGCTCTCAGGGCTGCTGGTCGTTCGGGGATCTTTGGGTGCTCTTGAGCACGCAGAGTGCCTCCTGCAAGAATGATCAACAAACCAGCTATAGCTACAAGCCGCATCAAATCTTCCTCTGGGTGCTAACGTTTGACTTAAGCGGCTGGCCGTACGCCAGTCCGCTTGAAGGAAGGGTTAGGCGCCTGGTTACCGAACACGCGGAACCGCTGGCTTTCGATCGTTGCAGCCTTCCCCGATAGCGATGAGGCCAAGCAGCATGAAGAACTCATTTGACATAGCAATGTTGTCGCGAGCTTGTGAAACGTATCCTGCTCGGCTTTCGATTGCTCGCGATGCGGATAGCAGGCAATGCACGATCTGCTTCGACACAACGTGTTCTGCTTTTAGTAGTTCAGCCTTCGCGCACAGAAATGCCTTGAGCGCTTCGAACGCGGGCTTGTCGAAGGTGTCAGCTGTGAGCAACCTCCCAACCGAACGACGGTGCAGTTCTTCAAGCTCAAGGTCAAAGTCGCTTGGTGACATTGGATTTCCATTGGGAGACAAGCTTACTCGGGGCCGACGGATCGCGTTTGAAGGCGCCTAACGCCTGAGTTAAGCCGCGCCACGAAGTGACGTCGGCTTGAGTGACTTGTTAGGCACCACTACCATGCAGCGCTACGACATTGCTCAACCCTACTCCAGATGTCGGGTGGGGTTTGATTTTGCCACACGCCGCTGACTAGATGCTTGAAGGCGGGGTCATGCCGGACTAACAGCTCGATCCGATCGATGAAGTGTTTGCCGTCGTAAGCGATCAGATCCTCAAGAGGGCCAGCAGCGAGACATGAAAGAACATGCTCGTTTGGCCGCTTGCCAAGCACAAAAAGCACAAAGTCCCACAGATCCTCCGCGTGATCGCGGCGAAGGCCATGAAATGTCCGCTCAACAGCCCACCAAAGTGGATGGTCTGTATCGATCTCCTGCTCAATCGAGTGGAGCTCAATGAAGGCGTTCGCCCAAGTCTCAATGTCAATTGAATCTTCCATGTGGTGCCTAACGCCCGAATTAAGCCGACCCGCGAAGCGGGTTTGGCTTGAATGAATTGTTAGAGCCCTTGCGGCGACGCCAGTGCAACCAGATTGTTGTGCCGATGAGTGTAGCCGTTAACCCGGCAAGAGCATACGAAAGGTAAAGAAGTTGCATGCCGATGCGGCAGTACTGCTCAGCGGCATCCAGCGATGTCGGGCCGCAGTATCCGAACCTTAGCGAGGCCGTCGCGACCGCCGAAACGAAAATGTATCCAGTGGCCATGGCGCTCAGGGCCGAGAGTGCTGCAAAAACCAAGGTTGGAACGCGGAATTTGATCATCAAGGGCTCTAACGCCTGAATTAAGCCGACACGCGAAGCGTGTTCGGCTTGAATGAATTGTTAGGCCTCATACCCGCAGATCAGAAGCCGAGCGGGCGGAATCACCAAGAATAAGTGGCGCCATTGTCTTAGTCTCATCAGAGAACATCACCATCCACGTGAACGTGGGTGTGTTTTTTTCCCAAAAAGCATCCAAGTAGACCAGTAGCTCATTTTGAAGTGCAACAAGATCCTGGTCGATAGCATCTGGCGCGATGGTCAGGGTGAGGCCGAGCTCATTGAAGTAGCCCGCGAAGTGGTCTGAAACGGAAGTGACGAAGGACCATTGAGCAGCAATAGCGCGCACATCAATGAGAATGCGATCTAGCGGAGCAGTCGGTGCCTGTGCCTGTCGTTTGCTCATGAGGCCTAACGTCCGAACTAAGCCGAGTTGCGAAGCAACTTCGGCTTGGATTATTTGTTAGGCAGTGAGTGGCCGCGAAGGTTGGATGGTGCAACCATGCTCCGCAGCACTGCCGCCCGGACCAAGTGTGCCACAGCTTGCGGGATGGAGCTTGCTCCGCGACGTCCCGGTGCGGGCTGCTAACGAAGACAATACGACGAGCGCGGCGCGTCAATGACGTACAAGGGCGAAGCAGCGAACTTACCGCAAGCAGCGACGGTGATGACCACTGCCCGGAATCGACTGCCTGCATGCCAGCGAACCTGCCGACGCCGGATCCAGCGAATGATGTGCTAAACCACCGCCTAATGCCTGAGTTAACCCGCGCCGCGAAGCGACGTCGGCTTGGAAGAATTGTTAGCTGCCGCACCACCAACTTCAATCGCGCGGCAAATTGAGTACAAGCAAAGGTGAGCGGATAGGTTTCGTATCTGGGTGCCTGACCTTTACCTGGAATGCAACGGATTGGGCGTTGCCATGCACAGCGAGAACGCTGATCGTTTCCAGTTTGTCGGTGCAGATGTCACCTTGCCGCCCGATACCGACGAATGGCCGGAACTGCAAGTGGAGTGTGAATTCTCCGCGCTGATTGCTAGTTGCCATTGTTGGGCCAGCAGGGGCGCCTGCTTCGACCCAAGAGGCACCGACTAGAGCGCCGGCCACAGGCTCTTGCTGCGCATTCACTACGCGGCCTTTGACTACATAGAATCTATCAAGGCAATTGGCCGACACCAGATGTGACGCGAGAAGCAAAGCGACGGCGGCAATGAGTCTAACCATATGCAGCTAACGCCTGATTTAAACCGCGCCGCGAAGCGGCGTCGGCCTGGACGAATTGTTAGGCGGCGCCACACGCGTGCCGCGCTTATAGAGAAAGCGCTGGGGCGACGAGTTGCAGCTTTGATAGACGAGGAATCCTCCGTCTGGCAGGCCGTTAACGAAATTGCCGCTCCATTCAACGCAGTCTATCGTTCGGTCACCGAAGAACGTTCCGTGAGCTCGCCCTGTAAACCACTGACTGTCTTTGGTGCGAGCAGTTGTGGGCACCACGAATCGCCTAGTTCCGGAAAGCAGAAGCTGGCTTTCGTGGACGTCACGTGTACCACCACAGCTCGCTACCACAAGAGCGCAGGCAAGAATTAAACCCCAATACCGTGACTTCCCATAGTTGCCTAACGCATGAGTTAAGCCGAACCGCGAAGCGGTTTCGGCTTGAATGAATTGTTAGGGCTTGTCCGGTACACCCTGAGCGAACTCGCCACCGCTGTGAAGGTGCTCAATGATGCGCTTTGCCATGAAGCCATAAACGACCTCGGGCGGTGTGTCGTTCTCGACGTATCGAATGTGCGATACCACATAGGTCGTTCCTAGCTGTTGATTTGCTTCTGCCACTCCATCAATTACATGTTTGATGAGTTGATCCTCGGCCAGCGGCGCGTGTCTACACCCGCCCGTGGCAGGAAGCCGCTCACAGACAAGCTCGTCGCCGGAATCACCGAGCCGAATTTGAAGCAGGTTGTGCTTAGGTCCAGTGATGCGGGAGGTTGCGAGAAAATTACCGAGTCGTAAAAAGTGCATGTGCGGGCCCTAACGCTTGAGATAAGCCGACTGGCGAAGCCAGTTCTGCTTGATTGAATTGTTAGGCCACAACCACAGCGGCCCAGCCGACAGCGGTTGTTTAATCATCTGCGCAGCCTGTAATGGAAAGCTCGAGTCCATTGCCATTGATGTCTGCGAAGAGACAACAACCATCTTTGAACTGAATTCCGATTTCTCCCGGCCGGTGACGCCAGACAGTCTCAACAACTTTTCCGACTAGCAGCTGAGTTGCACGTTCTGCTTCTTCTTCAAGCGTCATGCAGTATTCCTTTGTGGCCTAACAACTATTCGAAGTCAAAAAAGTGCGTAGCACCGGGGTGTAGTACGTAATCTCTAACCTCCCCACCCAGTGCAACCCCAGTCGTATCAACGCGGTATCCCGATCGTGGTGCGTGACTACGATGCGTAAGCATGTCGCATTCCCCTGCGCGACTCATTTGAATGCGACCGTATCATTCCGACCGAACGGCTTCAATCTCCTGGTCTGCATCGGGCGCCAGGCAACCGTCTTCGGCAGCGCCTACCGGGCGACGACCGGCTCGGCTGCTGGATCGTGTCTGCGATCGGTTGCGGCGGCTGGGCAGTGCCAAGCGCACCGGGGATGCCTATGTTGGCTGGATTCGGCGCTTCATCCTGGCCAACGGCATACGCCATCCAGAGACGATGGGACGGCGCGAAGTGGAAGCGTTCCTGGCCGTGTTGGCGGCGCGCGATCACGTGGCGTCTTCGACGCAGAATCACGCGCTGGCTGCTTTGCTGTTTCTGTATCGCGAGGTGTTGGGACGCGATTTACCATGGATGGACGAGATTGAGCGGGCCAAGCGGCCGCGGCGGTTGCCTACGGTCTTGAGCGAGGCGGAGGTCATGGCGGTGCTGGCGCCGGTGGAAGGGCGTCATGCACTGATGGCGGCACTGCTCTACTGGACCGGGATGCGCTTGATGGAGTGCCTGCGCCTACGCATCAAGGATGTGGATCTGGCACGCAACGAGATCGTGGTGCGCGATGGCGAGAGTGATAGCGACGGGCTGGTGCCACTGGCGCTCAGTCTGCGCGCGGCGATGATGCAGCAATGCGAGTGGGCGCTGCTGCTCCGTACGGGGGAAGTGATGAGCTTTGCCCGGTGGGTGGTGTTGTCGCATGCGGTAGCGCGCAAGTGTCCCCATGCCGATGCCGCGCCATGGTTGGCAATATCCGTTCGGTCTCCGCGCCAGTGGGTGGATCCAGGCATCCGCCGGATTGGCCGGCGTCACGCTTACAGGGAAGTTCTGCAGGGTGCTTTGCAGTGGCGCGGTTTAGGTTCGTCGGCTTTGTCGCGTGATCGCGTGGCTGCCCCCATCCGCCCTTCGGGCACCTTCCCCCGCAGGCGGGGGAAGGGCGGAGGACGGTTTTTCCGTGAGTCTTCGTAAGTCTTTGCAAGTCAGGGAGTGCAGTTGGTCACGGCCGCGGCAGCGGGGACGGACGGCATGGGCCTGGCTCGGAGATATCCCAGCCGCCCAACAACGCCTTGTCCCGCACCGCGCCCTTGTCCGCGCTGGTCGCCAGCAACGCATAGGCCTTCAACGCGGTTGTGACCTTACGTGGGCGTACCTCTACTGGCTTCCAGCCCTTGGCGTCCTGCTCGGCGCGACGACTAGCAAGCTCTTCGTCGGAGACCAGCAGATTGATCGAGCGATTAGGGATGTCGATCAGGACCTTGTCGCCATCGCGCACCAAACCGATCGCGCCGCCTGCGGCCGCTTCCGGCGAGGCGTGGCCGATCGACAGGCCCGAGGTGCCGCCGGAGAAACGGCCGTCGGTGAGCAGGGCGCATTGCTTGCCCAGGCCCTTGGATTTGAGGTAGCTGGTGGGGTACAGCATTTCCTGCATGCCGGGGCCGCCCTTGGGGCCTTCGTAGCGGATCACCACGATGTCGCCGGCTTTGACTTCGTCGGCAAGAATGCCCTTGACCGCCGAATCCTGGCTTTCATAGACGCGGGCGTTGCCTTCGAACACGTGGATGGATTCGTCCACGCCAGCGGTTTTCACCACGCAGCCGTCGCGGGCGATATTGCCGTACAGCACGGCGAGGCCGCCTTCCTGCGAGAACGCGTGCGCGACATCGCGAATGCAGCCATCGCTGCGGTCGGTATCCAGGCTGTCCCAGCGCGTGGCCTGGCTGAAGGCGATCTGCGTGGGGATGCCGCCCGGTCCGGCCTTGTAGAACGTATGCACCTTCTCATCGCCGGTCTGGGTGACATCCCATTGCGCGATGGCGTCGGCCAGCGTGCGTGCGTGCACCGTGGCTGCGTTGGTATGCAGCAGGCCGCCACGTGCGAGCTCGCCGAGGATGGCCATGATGCCGCCAGCGCGATGCACGTCTTCGATGTGGTACTTGGGCGTATTCGGCGCCACCTTGCACAGCTGCGGCACGCGCTTGGACAGGCGGTCGATGTCGCGCATGCCGAACGGTACTTCGCCTTCCTGCGCGGCGGCGAGCAGATGCAGGATGGTATTGGTCGAGCCGCCCATGGCGATGTCCAACGTCATCGCATTCTCGAACGCTTCGAAGGTGGCAATGCCGCGCGGCAATGCGGCGGGATCTTCGCCGCCGTACCAGCGGTGACACAGTTCCACCGCCACGCGACCCGCACGCAGGAACAACTGTTCGCGGTCTGCGTGCGTGGCCACCACGGTGCCGTTGCCCGGCAGCGACAGGCCCAGCGCTTCGGTCAGGCAGTTCATCGAGTTGGCGGTGAACATGCCCGAGCACGAGCCGCAGGTGGGGCAGGCGCTACGTTCGAATTCGGCGACTTTCTCGTCCGATGCGCTGTCGTCGGCAGCGATCACCATGGCGTCGATCAGATCGAGTTTATGTTCGGACAACTTGGTCTTGCCGGCTTCCATCGGGCCGCCGGAGACGAACACGGTCGGGATATTCAGCCGCAACGCGGCCATCAACATGCCCGGGGTGATCTTGTCGCAGTTGGAAATGCACACCAGCGCGTCGGCGCAATGCGCATTGACCATGTACTCGACCGAGTCGGCGATGATTTCGCGACTGGGCAGCGAATACAGCATGCCGTCGTGGCCCATCGCGATGCCGTCGTCCACAGCGATGGTGTCGAACTCCTTGGCCACGCCGCCGACGCGCTCGATCTCGCGCGCGACCAGCTGACCAAGATCCTTCAGGTGCACGTGCCCGGGCACGAACTGGGTGAAGGAATTGGCGATGGCGATGATGGGCTTGTGGAAGTCCCCATCCTGCATGCCGGTGGCGCGCCAGAGTGCGCGCGCGCCAGCCATGTTGCGGCCGTGGGTGGAGGTCTTGGAGCGGTATTCGGGCATGGCGATGTCGACAACTGATCAGCGAGCGGTGGCTGGCAATTAGAGCGCGTCGCGACTGTTGCTGCTGCAACCGTCACGGCACGTTCTGGCGATCGGTCACGGTAGCACGCAGCCGCCAGGCACGAGCGCGGCGGCAGGCGAGCACGGATGCGGCGAACGCGTGGCCGGGCAGGCGTTGCGGCCACCCCGAACGGTTCATCGATGCGGCGCGACACGCGCGTTTTCCAGGCTGCGCGCATGCGCGCTGGTTCAGGGGGAGCCACGACAACCACAGCGCTCACCGTCAGGCGGGCGCATTCGCGCCGCAGCGTCGTCGCCAACCATGCGAATCGCAGTGCCACGCGCCTCGCCCACACGCACCTGACGTTCGCTCGCTACGTTCTGCTGGCCGCTCTAAACTGCGCGCATGACCTCTGCCACGTCGTGCCGCGCCGGCTGTGCCGCGTGCTGCATCGCGCCCTCGATCAGTTCGCCAATCCCCGGCATGCCCAACGGCAAGCCGGCCGGGGTGGCGTGCGTGCAGCTGGACGCGCAGCTGGGCTGCCGGTTGTTCGGGTCGCCGCAGCGCCCGGCGGTGTGCGGCAGCCTGCGGCCGTCGCTGGAGATGTGCGGCACATCGCGCGAACAAGCGTTGACGATGCTGACGGCGTTGGAGCGCGCCACGCAGCCCTGAAAAACCAGCCCTGCGCCGGTGCATCGACGCTAGTCAGCAGTCGGCCGCGCGCCTGCTCAGTCGCCGACAGGTGCGCTCAGATACTGATCCTTGAGCCGCACATAATGTTGCGCGGAGTAATGCAGGCTTTCGATTTCCTTGTCGCTGAGCGTGCGCGCCAGCCGCGCCGGATTGCCCAGCCACAATTCCGCTTCGCCAACGATCTTGCCCGGGCCCACCACCGCACCGGCGCCGACAAAGCCGTAGCGTTTGATGGTGGCCCCATCCAGCACGCAGGCGCCCATGCCGATCAGGCACAGGTCTTCGATGGTGCAGGCGTGCAGGATGGTGCCGTGGCCCACGGTCACGTCCTCGCCGATGATGGTTGGATAGCCGGCCTTGTTGAACGGGCTGTGGTGGCTGACGTGAATAATGGTGCCGTCCTGCACATTGGTGCGTGCGCCGATCTGCACGTGATTGACGTCGCCGCGGATCACCGTGCCTGGCCACACCGATACATCGTCGCCCAGGCTCACCTTGCCGATGATGGTGCAGGCCGGGTCGACATAGACGCGTTCACCCAGCTGTGGGGTGTGTTCCAGAAACGGGCGAATCGGGGTCACGGCACTCTCCGGTCAATCAACGTGCCGCCAACTGCGGACACGGCTGGATGATACCTGTGCGGTGCGGATTGCCGCGGCAGCGGTCGTGCTGCGCAATGAATGTCCCCAGATGCGCACGTGTGTTGTGGATGCTATGGACGCGGCATGCCGCGATGTGTGTTGGGCCAGGCTGTGGTCAATCGCTGCAGACGAATAGCGCCCCTTTGAAGGTACACGCGGTGTTGCTGCCTGAGCATGCTGCACATCCCGCGATCCGACAGACACCAGTGCGTCCGCTGCCCATGATGCATGCATGACCAGGAACAGATAACAAAACTACGGCGCGGCCACTGGACGGGCACGGCCGCTGCTCGGAATCGGTATGGGCGACTCGTACGCTCCGGTTATGCACGCGCTGTCCGTACCCACCTGACGGCTGTTCGAGCGGGTTTGTGAGGCGCTCCAAGCCGCATGGAGCGTTGTCGCCGTGATATTCACCGACGAAGTGCATTGCGCAAGTTGGCGCAACGCTGCGGACAAGCACCGCACACTCCCGTCGAAGGCGATCTCGTACAGCTAACGAGATAACGCTGCGGCCGCGCCGGACCTGATCTCCAGGTGCGCACCGTACCTGAAGGAGCAGCCGGCAACGCAAAGAGCACACCCGAACGCATCGCTGCGCAAGCGAAGTCCAGTTTGTCGGCCGTCCGATAAGCGCACAACACTGCGGTAATCGGTCTTGAACACCACCTGCAATCGGCCTAGCGTGCATGCGGTTGCCACGCGTTGATCGCGGTCTGCCACACGTACCCGTTTTTCCAGTTGGCGGCCACGTGGCGTAGCACGGCGCACAAGACACGCCGCGATACCGCACGTCCTGCAGCGACACTAGACCAGCACGCCTCATCTCACAGGACACCCCAATGCTCCAAAGCACCCCAACTTCCACGCACTTTGTCCTGGAACGCATGACGCCGTTCCAGTGGAGGGCCGTGGCGGTGTGCGTGCTGCTGACGATGCTCGACGGCTTCGACGTGATGGCGATGGCATTCACCGCTCCGCATGTATCGGCCGACTGGCAGCTGTCGGGCAAGCTGCTGGGGGCGCTGTTCAGTGCCGGGCTGGTCGGCATGGCGGTGGGCTCGCTATTGCTGGCGCCGTTGGCAGACCGCATCGGCCGCCGTGCGCTGATCCTGGTGTGTCTGGCCATCCTGACCGTCGGCATGGGCGCGTCTGCGCTGGCGGGCGATGTGTGGCAGCTGGGCGCGCTGCGGGCGTTCACCGGGGTCGGGATCGGCGGCATGCTGGCCTGCGTGGCGGTGACCGCTGCCGAATATTCCACCGCACGCTGGCGCAGTACGGCGACGGTGCTGCAGGCCACCGGCTACCCGGTCGGGGCGACGATCGGGGGCGCGATCGCGGCGCTGCTGGTGCAGCATTGGTCCTGGCCATCGGTGTTCTGGCTCGGTGCGCTCGGCTCGCTGCTCTGCGTGCCGCTGGTGCTGGCCTTTTTGCCCGAATCGCTGGACTTTTTGATGGCGCGCCGGCCGCCCCACGCGCATGCACGCTTCAATGCGGTGCTGGCACGCATGGGGATGGCGCCGCATCCGCAGTTGCCGCTGCCACCTGCGCAGACGGCAGGGCAGGCGCAGGGGTATGCGGCCTTGTTCGTGGGTAAGCTGCGGCGGCAATCGCTGCTGATCGCGCTGGCGTTCTTCCTGCTGATGTTTGCGTTCTACTTCGTGCTCAGCTGGACGCCCAAGCTGCTGGTGACCGCCGGCCTGTCGGCTGCCGAGGGCCTTACCGGCGGGGTGCTGCTGAACCTGGGCGGCATTGTGGGCGGCACGCTATTCAGTTGGCTGGCCCTGCGCGGGCGCCTGTCGCGGCTCACCGCCGGCGCACTGGTGCTGGTAGCGATCGGGATGGTCGCGTTCGGGTTGAGCAGCACGGTGCTGAGTTGGGCATTTGTCACCGCGTTGCTGACCGGTGCGGCCCTGACGGCGGCGATGGGGGGGCTGTATGCGGTGGCGCCGGTGGTCTTTACCGCGGCGGTGCGCTCCACCGGCATGGGCTGGTCGATCGGGATCGGGCGGCTTGGCGCCATTGCCTCGCCGCTGTGCGCCGGGGTGCTGCTGGATGCCGGTTGGTCGCCGGCCATGTTGTATCTGGCCTGTGGCGTGCCGTTGCTGTTCGCCGCTGCTGCGGTGGTGGCGATGCGCTTGCCGGAGCGCTGAACTGCTCAGCTTGCGGTGCCCAATGCCGGTTGATGTGGCGGCTGCGGTTACGTTCGTAGACCAAAGAAATCGCGACCGGTGCCGATAACTCCGGAGACCGCCAAGCCCGTGGCGGACTCTTCCGTGGATATTGTGCAGACCAGCGCCGGCATGCTCAGAACCATCGACTCCGACCAACTCCGTCCCGGCATGTATGTCTACAAGCTGCTGGGCGCGTGGGTGCACCATCCGTTCTGGAAAACGTCCTTTCTGGTCGATTCCGACGACGTGGACAAGATTCACGGCAGCCGGATCGAGCAACTGGTGATCGACACCGCCCGCGGCCTGGATGTGGACACCGGCGCGACGGTCGACGAGCAGGAGACGGGCGATGCGCCATCGTCGCCGCCCACGCCGGAACCGGAGCTCGAACCGCCGGAGCCGGCGTCCACCGCGCGCAGTGCACGGACCAACAGCGTCACCGCGCAGGTCGGGATCGAAGCCGAAGTGGTGCGGGCGCGGCGTATTTTTGAAGACGGCCGCGACATGGTGGAAGCGATGTTTCGCGACGTGCGGCTGGGGCGTACTGTCGACACCGAGGCGGCCATGCCGCTGGTGGAAGCCATCAACGATTCGGTACTGCGTCATCCGCAAGCCTTGATCAGCGTGGCGCGGCTCAAGACCGCCGACGACTACACCTATCTGCATTCGATGGCTGTGGCCGGGCTGATGAGCGGGCTGGCGCGGCAGCTCGGTCTGCCCGAGGCGCAGGTGGTGGAAGCGGCGATGGGCGGCCTGCTGCACGACATGGGCAAGGCGGTGACGCCGTTGGACATTCTCAACAAGCCCGGCCGGCTCACCAACGACGAGATGGAAGTGATGCGCCAGCATCCGCTGGATGGGCATCGCCTGTTGATGGCCGGCGGCGTGCAGAACGCGGTGGTGCTGGAAATCGCGCTGCATCATCACGAAAAGATGGATGGCAGCGGATACCCCAACTGCCTGGTCGGCGAAGACATCTCGCTGATGTCGCGGATGGGCGCGGTGTGCGATGTGTACGACGCCATCAGTTCCGACCGCCCCTATAAACGCGCCTGGGACCCGGCCGAATCGCTCAAGCAGATGGCGTCGTGGAAGGGCCACTTCGACCCGGCGATCTTTCAGGCGTTCGTGCGCCGGCTGGGCATTTATCCGGTCGGCTCGCTGGTGCGTCTGGAATCGCAAAAGTTGGCCGTGGTGATCGAACAGACCCCGGACGCGCTGCTCAAGCCCAAGGTGCGCGTGTTCTATTCGGCCAAGTTGCGCAGCCACGTGCTGGTGCAGGACATTGACCTGTCGCGGCCCGACTGCCAGGACCGCATTGCGCAGATGGAAAGCCCGACCGACTGGGGCTTCCGCGATCTCGAGAAACTCTGGCTGCCGTAGGCGCGCTGCGCAGGGCTGCCTTGCCGGGCATTGCATGAGCAGCGTGGCGGGCGTGGCCATCGATGATCTCGACAGTGGGCTGCGGCGGTAACGCCGTTGCAGCCATCGCAGCTGGCTCACCTGCGATCCGCACTTGCCTTCCCGCCACCCGCCACCCGCCACCCGCCACCCGGCACCCGGCACCCGGCACCCGGCACCCGGCACCAGGCACCAGGCACCAGGCACCCAGCACCCAGCACCCAGCACCCAGCACCTAGCACCCAGCACTCAGCACTCAGCACCCAGCACCCAGCACCCAGCACTCAGCACCCAGCACCCAGCACTCAGCACCCAGCACCCAGCACCCAGCACCCAGCACCCAGCACCCAGCACCCAGCACCCAGCACTCAGCACCCAGCACCCAGCACCCAGCACCCAGCACTCAGCACTCAGCACCCAGCACTCAGCACCCAGCACTCAGCACCCAGCACTCAGCACTCAGCACTCAGCACTCAGCACCCAGCACCCAGCACCCAGCACCCAGCACCCAGCACCCAGCACCCAGCACCCGTCCGCGGACTAGCGAGCGCGACCATGCTGCGCTGCAGCTTGGCAATGTAGTTATGATCAATAACTATTCCGGAACGCAATCACTTGCCGACCGGATCTCATGTCCAAGCCGTGCCTGGATCACCGCCGTCCCCCGCACATCGCAGCGCTGCTGTACCGATGGCAGGCGCATGCGTGGAAGAGCGGTGCGGCAGGCGCACGGACGCGTGCGCAAACACCCTTCGTACCGGCAGCCTGCATGTCCACATCGGCAGGCCTGGCCGCGTCTACAATGCGCTGCACGCCGGGGATCGGCGTTGCGGACCGGGCGCATGGCGCGTACCGCTCCGCCCGCTGCCTTTGTCGCGAGAACCGTCATGCCCGCTACTGCCACTGCTGCACCGTTGCCCGATGCCATCACTGCGGTGGACCAGGCGCGTCTGCTGCGACTGCTGGGCTATCGCATCACCCGCACCGAACTGCTGGTGCGGCGGATGTTCCAGGAGTGCGTTGCCGCCTTCGATCTGAAGCCGGTCGATTTCTCCCTGCTGATGCTGGTGGACGGCAATCCGGGCATCAACCAGCGCCAGATCGGCGACGTGTTGCATGTGTCGGCTCCGAATCTGGCCATCGTGGTGGCGCGGCTGGTCAAGCGCCGTCTGCTGCGTCAGGTGCGCGGGCGTCAGGACCGACGCATGCAGCATCTGTCGTTGACGCCGGCCGGCGTCACCCTGCTGACCGATGCCGAAGCCGAAGTGCTGCGCATGGAACAGCAGCTCAGTGCGGTGCTCGGCACCAGCGAGGCGCCGCTGCTGCGCGCGCTCGATCGCCTGGATCGGCTCGACACGCTGTAAGTCTTCTGCGCCGGCCCGTTGCCGGGCGGCGTGATCTCACCAACGTCTTGATGGCACGTGCTGTGCGTAGCGCGGGGATCGCCCCTGCCTGATCGCGTGCCAGGTGGCACGCCCGCTGTTTTCTTCCAACGCTGGAGATGTGCGTCGTGATTCGACCCTCGGTGGTGCGTGGCGTGGCTGTAAAGGCAATGTGGCGGGTGCGTGCAGCGCTCGGCATCGTGGGGCTGCTTGCGAGCGGGGCGGCGTTGGCGCAGGGCGTGCCGCAGAGCATGGCGTTGACCAATGGCCTCAACACCGGCGGGACGAGTTTTCTGGATGGCTTTACCCGCACCACGCCCGGCTGGGCGGTGATCACCTACCTGCGCCAGACCTCGCTGGATTCGGTGAAGGACGCGCGTGGCGACGATGTGCCGGTGTTCGACAACCCGCGCATCGACTCGACGCTGCTGCTGACCCAGATCGCGTACGTCACGCCTTACAAATTGTTCGGTGGCGTAGTGGGCTTCAACACGCTGCTGCCGCTGGTGAATCTGGATGCCTCGTTCGGTCGCAACAGCATCGCCACCTTGCGCGACAACGGCGCCGGCGTGGGCGATCTGACCTTCGGCCCGTATGTGCAGATGCTGCCGGTAATGCGCGACGGGCGGCCGGTGTTCTCGCAGCGTTTCGAGTTCAACGCGGTAGCACCGATCGGCAAGTTCGACCGCGACCGCGATCTCAACCAGGGCTCGGGCTATTGGTCGCTGATCCCCAATTACGCAGTGACGGTGCTGCCCACGCCCAAGTGGGAAATCAGCGCACGCTTCAACTACGTCTACAACTTTCGCAGCGAGCGCCGGCCCAACCTGCCCGACGGGTTTGCCTTCCGCAACGGTCAGGCCGGCGACGCGGGCTGGATCAATTTCGCCACCTCCTGGGAAGTGGTGCCGGATGTGCGGTTCGGCATCAACGCGTATTACCTCACGCAATTTCGCGATAACCGCACCAATGGTCAGCGCGTGCCCGATAGCCGCCAGCGCGTGTTCTACGCCGGCCCGGGCGGTGTGTGGCGGTTCGATGCCGACAACATCCTGTTCGCCAATCTTTACCTGCCGGTGGAAGTCAGAAACGCGGCTTCCGGCAACAACGTCAACCTGCAGTACGTCCATGTGTTCTAGTGCCGGCGCAGCTGGCTCCTACGGAGGGTGGCAATGAATTTGCAAAACAAGACGATCGTGGTGACCGGTGTGGCGTCGGGTATCGGCGCAGAGGTCGCACGGCTTGCGCGGTTCCATGGCGCCACGGTGATCGGTGTCGATCGCACTCCGGTGCAGATGACCCTGCATGGCTTCCATCAGGCCGACCTGGGCGATACGGCCTCCATCGATGCGCTGGTGCGCGCGCTGCCGGAGAAGATCGATGCCCTGGCCAACGTGGCCGGCGTGCCGGGCACCGCACCGCTGGATGTGGTGGCACGCGTCAATTACCTGGGCCTGCGGCATCTGAGCCAGGCGCTGCTGCCGCGCATCGTGGCCGGCGGCAGCATCATCAATGTTGCGTCGATCCTGGGTGCAGAATGGCCGCAGCGGCTGGACCTGCACAAGCAACTGGCCGCTACCGACAGTTTCGACGCCGGCACCGCATGGCTGGCCGCGCATCCGGTGGCGCACGACACCTGCTATCAGTATTTCAAGGAAGCCCTGATCGTGTGGACCTTGCTGCAATCGCGGCCGTGGTTTGCCGAGCGCGGCGTGCGTGTCAACAACGTCTCGCCCGGGCCGGTGTTTACCCCGATCCTTGGCGATTTCGCCGCCATGCTGGGCGAGGAGCGCGTCAAGGAAGACGCCAAGCGCATGACACGCCCTGCATATGCCGACGAAGTGGCCGAGGCCATCGTGTTTCTCGCATCCGATGCCGCGCGCTGGATCAACGGCATCACTCTGCCGGTCGATGGCGGCCTGGCATCCACCACGCTGTAATTCCCCCACTGTTTTAGCAGGAGCTAGACCATGAATGCTCTTCCCAGCGCAGCGGTCGCTGCGACCGCGACACCCGCTTGGCACGGCTGCATCTTCAATGGCGATTGGGTGCCCGGCCACGGCGGCGCGTTGCCGATCTATGAGCCGGCCACCGGCGGTTTGTTGCACGAGGTGAGCAAGGCCGATCTGGCCGATGTTGCCGCCGCTGTAGCACAGGCCAAACAGGCGCAGCGCGCCTGGGCCGCTACCGCGCCGCGCGAGCGTGCTGCGATCTTCCATCGCGCTGCACAGGTGATGCAGGCACGCAGTGCCGAAGCCGCGTTGCTGATCGCACGCGAAACCGGCGGCATCCTGCCCAAGGCGCAGCGCGAAGTCGATGAAGCAGTGGTGTTCTACCAGCAGTCCGCCGGCCTGCCGTTGCAGGCGGTTGGGCAGGTGCTGCCGACCGGCGCGGGCCAGCTCAGCCTTGCCCGTCATCTGCCGTTGGGCGTGGTGGCGGTGATTTCCCCGTTCAACTTTCCGCTGATTTTGTCGCTGCGCTCGGTTGCACCGGCATTGGCGATGGGCAATGCGGTCATCCTCAAACCCGACCCGCGCACGCCGTACACCGGTGGTGTGATCATTGCGCAGGTGCTGGAAGAAGCGGGCCTGCCGAAGGGCTTGCTGCATGTGCTGCACGGTGATGCGCAGATCGGTCAGGCGTTGGTGGAAGCGCCGGATGTTCCGATGATCGCCTTTACCGGCTCCACTGCCGCTGGCCGCCGCATCGGCGAAATTGCCGGGCGACATCTGAAAAAGGTGGCGCTGGAACTCGGCGGCAACAACGCCGTGATTGTGCTCGACGACGCGGATCTAGACCGCGCTGCATCGGCGATTGCCTTCGGCGCGTACCTGCATCAGGGCCAGATCTGCATGGCCACCGGACGGGTGCTGGTACAGCGCAGCGTGGCGGATGCGCTGACCCAGCGTCTGGCGGAAAAAGCGCGGCATCTGCCGGTGGGCGACCCGGTCAGCGGCACCGTGGCGTTGGGCCCGATCATCGACCAGCGCCAGCTGCAACGCGTGATCGATATCGTCACCGACAGCGTCGCTGCCGGTGCCGTGGTGGAAGCCGGCGCGACCAACGAGGGGCTGTTCTACGCGGCCACCGTGCTGTCCAACGTGCGCCCCGGCATGCGCGTGTTCGATGAAGAGGTGTTCGGGCCGGTGATCAACATCACCGTGTTCGATACCGACGAAGAAGCCGCGGAAATGGCCAACTACAGCGAGTATGGTCTGGCCGCCGGCATCATGTCGGCGTCGGTGTCGCGCGCGCTGGCCTTGGGCGAACGCCTGCATACAGGGTTGCTGCATATCAACGACCAGACCGTGGTGGACGAGGTGATCAATCCATTCGGCGGCACCGGCGCATCCGGCAACGGCACCAGCGTCGGTGGCCCTGCCGATTGGGAGCAGTACACGCACTGGCAGTGGCTGACGATCAAGAACGAGGTACCGCAGTACCCGTTCTGATGGCAGGCGCCGGGATCGGCTAGCTGCTCCCGGCGCAGCTCCAAGACATGGCGGGTTGTGTCGCTGTGTCAGTGCCGAGCTTGTCGCGACGTTTTCGTGCCGCCGGCTCGGCGGCGCTTCATCGACTCACTCGCCGGTGCGAAAACGCGTCGGCGAGCAGCCTGCCTGCCGCGCGAAGTAGCGGCTGAAATACGCAGCGTCGAAAAATCCAAGCGCTGCGGCAATCTGCTGCACGCTCAGGCTGGTGTAGCGCAGGTTGCGGCGTGCTTCGAGCATGATCCGGCGCTGCAATAGTTCCAATGCGGACGCATTGGCCAGCCGTCTACACAACGCAGTGAGATGGCCTGGCGTCAGTCCCAGCTGATCCGCGTAGCGGGAGATCGGCCAGTGTGCGCGGTAGTGCTGGTCGATCAAGGTTTGATACGCACGCAGATGTCGCAGGGCTGGATCGGCCTGCGCGTTGGCCACGGCCGCGTCTTGCAGGCCCTGCAGCGCAGCGCGTGCGGTCCAGATCACCAGTTGCGTTGCTGCGGCCTGCAATGCAGCCTCGTGCCCGACGCGCTGGTGCGCGTGGTCGTCGGCGATGCTGCCGAACAGCACGTCGAGCAGGCGTTGCGAGGGTTTGACCGGCAATACTGCCGGCGTCGCCAGGCTGGATTGCAGTAGCGGTGCAGCGCTCAGGGCGTCGCGCACCAGCGGCATGCACAAGGTGATGATGTGCCCGCGCACCTGCGGGTCGAACGCGAACCCGTGCACGCACAGCGGCGGCAGCCATACCACGGTGGCACCCCGCAGACGCTGGGTGCGTCCATCCAGTTGCAGGGTTGCCGGCCCGCGCTGCACATACAGCAGCTGCGCCAGATCTTCATGCCGGTGCGGGGTGATGTGCCAGTCATGCAGCCGGCTGCGTGCGGCGATCGACTCCCAATGCAACAACTCCGGTGCATCGGCATGCCGCTCGCCGTACAGGCCGAACGCGGGAACAGCAGCGACTGCAGCAGTGTGGTGTGCGCGTGTAGGCATCGTCGAAAAGTCCAAGTACTGCCTGCAATCATCCCTTCAATGGCAGCGGTTGGCTACCGACACTGCAGGTCTGATCATTGAAGGCAGGAGCGCCCCATGCGGACGCAGGTTGCAATCATCGGTGCCGGGCCATCCGGGCTGCTGCTGGGCGAGCTGTTGCTGCGCGCCGGCATCGACACCCTCATCGTCGAACGGCAGACCCCGGAACACGTGGTAGGGCGCATCCGCGCCGGTGTGCTGGAGCAGGGCAGTGTGGAGCTGCTGCAACGTGCCGGTGTCGGCGAGCGCGTGCAGCGCGAAGGGCTGCCGCATCACGGCTTCGAACTATCGCTCGATGGCCAGCGTGAGCGCATCGATCTGCTGCGCGGCTGCGGCCGCGGCGTCACGGTGTATGGCCAGACCGAAGTCACCGCCGATCTAATGCAGGCGCGTCAGCGCAGCGGTGCGCCCACCTACTACGACGCACGCGACGTCACCCTGCACGCGCTGGACAGTGCCGCACCCAGCGTCGAGTTCACGCATCACGGTGCCCGCCTGCGCGTTGCCTGCGACTACATCGTCGGCTGCGACGGCTTTCATGGGGTCAGCCGCGCCAGCATCCCGGCCGAGCGCATGCGCCTGTTCGAGCGCGTCTATCCGTTCGGTTGGTTAGGCGTGCTGGCCGATACACCGCCGGTGCACGATGAGCTGATCTATGCGCGTCACAGGCTCGGCTTTGCGTTGTGCTCGATGCGCTCGCCCACCCGCACGCGCTATTACGTGCAGGTGCCGGCAGACGCCCGTGTGGAAGCCTGGAGCGATGCGGCGTTCTGGGATGCACTGCGCGCACGCTTGCCGGCAACATTGGCCGAACAATTGATCACCGGCCCATCGATCGAAAAAAGCATCGCGCCGCTGCGCAGCTTCGTCGCCGAACCGATGCAATACGGCCGCCTGTTTCTGGCCGGCGATGCGGCGCATATCGTGCCGCCCACCGGCGCCAAGGGGCTGAACCTGGCGTTGGCCGATGTCGGCCTGCTCGCGCAGTTGTTTGCGCGTTGGAAGGCATCCGGCGATGCCGACGTGTTGCAGCAGTACTCGTCCCTGGCGCTGCAGCGGGTGTGGAAAGCCGAGCGGTTTTCGTGGTGGATGACCACGCTGCTGCATACCTTCGACGACGAGGATGCCTTTACTGCACGCATCCGCCAGGCCGAGCTGGAGTATTTGCTGGGCAGCGAAGCCGGCCGCGTGACCATCGCGGAGAACTATGCGGGGCTGCCGATGGCCGAATTGGCAGGGGCCTGACGCAGCCATTTCGAATGGTAATTCTTTTGTCACCAGGCAGTTTTGAAGTGCCCTGGTGCACTTCCGGGTGGCTAGCGCAGCAGCGGATGTGCTCGGTAGGGTGGCATGGACGCGTGGCGGTTGCTGTCCATGCAAGGACGCGTCATTCCCCCAATAGCGAGCCGTGCGCCAACTCCCCCGCGAGCGCATGACTCGTTTCCTCCCAGGAGAGCCCCATGAAAAAGATTGTTTCCCGCGCCTTGTTGCTGATCATGCTGGTCGCACCGATGGCGGCGTTCGCGCAGACCGCCGTCACTGAAAATACCAATCACCAGAAGATGCTGCTGGGTTCAAATTGGTACGAGACCGCCAACAAGCGCCTGGTCTACGACTTCTGGCGCATCGTGTTCGAAGCGGGGCAGGTGCAGTACGCGCCGATGTACATGGACAAGAACTACATCCAGCACAACCCGAATGTCGCCAACGGGCGCGATGCGTTCATTGCATTTCTGACCGCCTTCGTGAGGCCCACCCCGGTGCAGCCGCGCGTGCAGTTGCCGTTGGTGGCCATCACCGCCGATGGCGATCTGGTCACGCTGGTGTCGGTGCGCACGCTGCCGGACCCGCGTAACCCGGGCAAGACCTATACCACCACCTGGTTCGACATGTTCCGTATCGAAAAGGGTCTGATCAAGGAACATTGGGACCCGGACACCATTGCCGGTCGCGCAAATACCAGCGGTCAGTAATCGTGTGACGTATCGCCGGCCTGCACGGTGCAGGCCGGCGATAGATGCGTTGTGTAACCAGCGAACACTGCGGCAGAACGCACGCCGGCAGCCACCATCAGGCGCAGCCGCTCAGCTGATCTTAAAGCCCATCGTCGCTTCCACCGCCTGCTGCCAACCGGCATACAGTTGCTCGCGCTTGTCCTCGGCCATGGCCGGTTCGAAGCGTCGATCTACCGCCCATTGCTTGGCGATTTCTTCGCGGCTGCTCCAGAAGCCGGTTGCAAGACCTGCCAGATACGCTGCACCGAGCGCGGTGGTTTCGGCCACTTCCGGGCGCAGCACCGGCACGTTGAGAATGTCGCTCTGGAATTGGGCCATGAAATCGTTGGCGATCGCGCCACCGTCGGCACGCAGCTCCTTCAACTCGATGCCCGAATCGCTTTGCATCGCGGTGAGTACGTCGCGGGTCTGATACGCCATGGATTCGACCGCCGCGCGCACGAAGTGCTCCTTGCTGGTGCCACGGGTCAGGCCGAACACCGCACCACGAATATCGCTGCGCCAATACGGCGCGCCCAGGCCGACGAAGGCTGGCACCAGGTAGACGCCATCGTTATCGCCAGCGCGTTCGGCATAGGCCTGCGAGTCGCTGGCCTTGCCCAGCATGCGCAAGCCGTCGCGTAGCCACTGCACCACCGAGCCGGCGACGAAGATCGCGCCTTCCAGCGCGTACTCGACCTTGCCATCGATGCCCCAGGCAATCGTGGTCAACAGGCCGGCCTTGGAGATCACCGCCTTGTCGCCGGTATTCATCAGCATGAAACAGCCGGTGCCATAGGTGTTTTTCGCCATGCCCGGCTCAAAACACGCCTGGCCGAACAACGCCGCTTGCTGGTCGCCGGCGATACCCGCGATGGGCACCTGCTCGCCGTAGAAATACTGGGTCTGGGTCATGCCATAGACCTCGCTGGAGGAGCGCACCTCCGGCAGCATCTGCGCCGGTACGTCCAGCATCTCCAGCAGCTCCGCATCCCATTCCAGGGTGTGGATATTGAACATCATGGTGCGCGAGGCGTTGGTGTAATCGGTCACGTGCACCTTGCCGCCGGTGAGGTTCCAGATCAGCCAGCTGTCGATGGTGCCGAAAGCCAGTTCGCCGTTGCGCGCGCGCTCGCGTGCGCCTTCCACGTGATCGAGAATCCACTTGACCTTGGTGCCGGAAAAATACGCATCGATCAGCAGCCCGGTCTTGTCGCGCACCATCTGCTCATGGCCGGCTTCCTTGAGCTGGGTGCAGATGTCCTTGGTCTGCCGCGATTGCCACACGATGGCGTTGTAGATCGGTTGGCCGGTGGCCTTGTCCCACACCACCGCGGTTTCGCGCTGGTTGGTGATGCCGATGCCGGCGATCGAGCGCGCATCGATCTGCGCGTTGTTGAGCAGCTCGGTAATGGTGGTGTAGACGCTGGTCATGATCTCGCGCGGGTTGTGTTCCACCCAGCCCGGCTGCGGGAAGATCTGCCCGAATTCGCGCTGCGCCACGCCGGCCACCTTGCCCTGGCGATCGAACAACATCGCGCGCGAGCTGGTGGTGCCCTGATCGATCGCAAGGACGTATTGCTTTTCCATCGAAGATTCCTCAAACAATGCCGGCATTGGCGCGCGGCGAGAGTGGTCGGTGCAGCCTGGGAGCGATGTGCGGGCTGCCGGTTAGCGGCGGCCCGCACATCGTCGTGGTGGTCGATTCACTGCGCGGCGACTAGCGCGGATCCAGCGGCGCGGTATCGCCCTGCAGATGGCGCACGCGCGCCGGCAGGAACGGCAGGATCAGCCACTGGTAGGCCAGTGCGCCGATCGGCCCACCGATCAACGGGCCGACGATCGGGATCCACCAGTAATTGTCCTTGGCCGGCAACGCCGCCTCGCCCCAACCGGCGAAATACGCGAACAGACGCGGGCCGAAATCGCGCGCCGGGTTCATCGCCCACGCTTCCAGATAGCCCATCGACGCACCCAGCGTTGCCACCAGCAGGCCGATCATCAACGCGCCGGAATTGGCGCCCGGCGCGGCTTCGTTGAAGCGCTCGGTGATGGCGAAGATGCCGAAGATCAGGAACGCGGTGATGATGATCTGATCGACCAGCGCATGCATAGGCGTGACCGCAAGACCGGGTGCGGTGAAGAACACACCGGCCGCGCCGCCTGCTTCGCGGGTGAGCTGCTGCACCTGGTTGAAATGGTCGATCACCGGCCCGTACAACTGATAGACGATGGCCGCGCCCAGGAAGGCGCCGATGACCTGGGCAATCCAATACGGCACCACCTTCTTCCACGAAAAATCGCGAAATAGCGCCAGCGCTAGCGTGACCGCCGGGTTGGCGTGCGTGCCCGAGACCGAGCCGGTCACGTAGATCGCCAGCGTCACCGCCAGGCCCCAGGCGATACACACGCCCCAATAGGCGTTCTGATAAGGACTGGGGTCGTAGAGGATGTACATCGCCGCGACCGAATCGCCGAGCGCGATGATGATGAACATCGCGATCGCTTCGGAAATCAACTCACCCACGAGTTGACGGCTCATGCGCGCAGGCCCGCGAGCAGGTCATTGCAACGAACAGGGGATTGCGACGCGCGCGTTGGTGCGCAGGGGGAGTGGGTCGTGCTCATCGGGGGTGCCCTCCACAGGGTGATGCAGGCAGTGCGCCAGGATACGTTGCCGGACGGACCCGTCCTCGCCGGCAACGCGGTGTGTTCAAACAGTTGCGGCATCGGCTGGTTGCGGCGCCTGCGTCTGCAGATAGTCTTCCAGCCGCGCACGTCCGGCTGCATCGATCCGCAGCCCGAGTTTGCTGCGACGCCACAGGATATCGTCGGCGGTCTGGGCCCATTCGTGTTGACGCAGGTAGTCCACCTCGGCCTGATACAGGTCTGCGCCGAAGTGCGTGCCCAGGCCGGCCACATCCTGCGCATCGCCCAACAGTTGCTCTGCACAGGTGCCGTAATTGCGCACCAGCCGCTGCGCGGTGGCGGCAGGCAACCAGGGGCGCGCGCTGCGCACACGTTCGAGCAGGCTGGCGATATCGCGTTGTTCACCGCCCGGCAGCGCGTCACCGCGCGCGGTCCATGCCGGCTTGCGGACGCCCAGCACATGGGTGAGCCGGTCGACCGCCTCTTCGGCAAGCTTGCGGTAGGTGGTCAACTTGCCGCCGAACACGTTGAGCAGCGGCGCGCCGTCGTTGATGACTTCCAGTTGATAGTCGCGGGTCACTTCGGCGGCATTGTCTTCGGCATCGTCCAGCAACGGACGCACACCGCTGTAATTCCACACCACGTCCTGCGGGCTGATCTGCTGTTGGAAATACAGGTTCACCGCATCGCACAGGTACTGCACCTCGGCCGCGTCGATCTTGGGTGCGGCGGGGTCGGCCTCGTAGTCGACGTCGGTGGTACCGATCAAGGTGAAGTCATGCTCGTACGGGATGGCGAACACGATGCGCCGGTCCGGTTGCTGGAAGATGTAGGCGTGATCGTGATCGAACAGCTTGGGCACCACGATATGGCTGCCCTTGACCAGGCGCAGCGCGTGCTGATGCGGCACCGCCGCTACCTTGTCCAGGAACGACACCGCCCATGGCCCGGCCGCATTGGCCAGTGCGCGCGCCTGCACGGTGCGGCGGCGGCCGTCGCGGTCTTCGAGCTCGGCGTACCAGAACCCGGCATCGCGCCAGGCACCCACACAGCGCGTGCGGGTGTGGATCTTGGCGCCGCGCTTGGCGGCATCCATCGCATTGAGCACCACCAAGCGCGCGTCCTGCACCCAGGCATCGGAATAGACGAAGCCGGTGCGCAGCGATTCCTGCAACGGCTGCCCAACCGGGTGTGTGCGCAGCGAGAGCCGGCGCGAGCGCGGCAGGCTGCGCTTGCTGCCGCCAAGGTGGTCGTACAGGAACAAGCCGGCGCGAATCATCCAGGCCGGGCGCAAATGCGGCTGATGCGGCAACAGAAAGCGCAGCGGCCAGATGATGTGCGGGGCCAGGCGCAACAGCACTTCGCGCTCGGCCAGTGCCTTGCCGACCAGCGCGAACTCGTACTGCTCCAGATAGCGCAGCCCACCGTGGATGAGTTTGGTGCTGGCGCTACTGGTATGCGAGGCAAGATCGTCCTGCTCGCAGAGACACACCGACAGGCCGCGCCCGGCCGCATCGCGAGCGATGCCGACCCCATTGATGCCGCCGCCTACCACCAGAAGATCGTACGTCTCGCCCATCGGTATCTCCGTCCAGGTGCGCTGAGGAGCGAACCTAAGTTTTCATGTTCGAACATATTCGAACATCCAACCTTTTCGGAGCGTGAAGACGTGGCTGCCCTTGAGTCAAAGGGTTTTCAGGTTATGCGGCCCATCGAAAATTGAAAATTCATTGAGCCAATGAATAAATTGAGGGGCAGAGACGACACCTAAGTATCGCAAACGTACTTAAACGAACAATCTCTCAGCCGGCGTCGGTCGCGCTCGCCAGGTGCACCCGGGTGCCGGCCTCGGCCAGCACGCTGGCCAGTTCCTGCGGCGGCGGTCGGTCGGTGAACCAGTCGTGCACCTGTGCGATGGCGCCCAGCCGCACCATGGCGTTGCGGCCGAACTTGCTGTGGTCGGCAGCGAGCACCACCTGGCGCGAGTGCTCGATGATGGCCTGGGCCACCCGCACTTCCTGGTAATCGAAATCCAGCAAGGTGCCGTCCAGATCGATCCCGGAAATGCCGATCACCCCGAAGTCCACCTTGAACTGACGGATCAGCTCCACCGTGGCCTCGCCGGTCACGCCCTGGTCGCGCCCGCGCACCACGCCGCCGGCCACGATCACCTCGAAACTGGGGTTGGCGCTGAGCATCACCGCCACGTTGAGGTTGTTGGTGATCACGCGCAGGCCGCGATGCTGCAGCAATGCGCGCGCGACTTCTTCGTTGGTGGTGCCGAGGTTGATGAACAGCGAGGCATCGTCGGGAATGAAGCGCGCGACGTGCGTGGCGATGTGCTGCTTTTCGCGTGCCTGCAGCGCCTTGCGCGCGGTGTAGGCCAGGTTTTCCACGCTGGAGGGCATGCTGACGCCGCCGTGGTAGCGACGCAGCACGCCGGCATCGCACAGCAAGGTCAGATCGCGCCGAATGGTTTGCGGGGTGACCTCAAAGCGCGTGGCCAAGCCTTCGACATCGGCAAAGCCTTGCTGCCGCACCAGCGCCACCAATTGCTCCTGGCGCGGGTTCAATGCCGGCGCCGGGACAGTCCTGTAGTGAGTTGACTCCATGCGCAGATGATCGCGCATGCGCGTGAGGATGCAAGCACAGCGGTTGCAGGCCTTGGTCCGCCAAGCGGACCGATCGCTCTGCGCCGTCGCACGGCGCATGGCGAGTCAGCAGCACCGCGCCGGCGCAATGGCGGGCGCGGTCAGCATGACGGCTACGCTCAGCCCAGCCCGCTGCGGTAGCCGGTATCGATGCTGATGCTGCCGCCCACCGCACGCGACACGCAGGCGCACAGCTTGCGATTTTCGCGGCGTTGCTCGTCGCTGAAGAACACATCGCGGTGATCGATATCGGCCGCGCTGTCGAGCACCTCCACCACGCACAACCCGCATTCGCCACGACGGCATTCGGCAATCAGCTCCACCCCGGCATCGGCCAGGGCATCGAGCATCGATTCGTTTTCGGCCACCGGCACTTCCAGGCCGAGCCCGGGCAGCTTGACCACGAACGCTTGCGCCGGCACCCGGCCACTATTGCCGAAGGTTTCAAAATGCAACCGCGCGCGCGGGCGGCCGCCGGCATGCCAGTGTTGGCGCACCGCTTCCAGCATCCCCAACGGCCCGCACACATAGACCTCGGCATTGGGCGACAACCGCGCCAGTTCGGCGGCAAGATCGGGCGGGCCATCAGCGTCGTCGCAATGGAGCTGCAGGCGCGCGCCGAGCAGCGCTTCCAACTGGTCCACATAGGCCATCGCGCTGCGCGAGCGTCCGACATACAGCAGGCGAAACGCCTGGTGCCGCTGTGCCAGCCGCTGCGCCATGCCCAGGATCGGTGTGATGCCGATACCGCCGGCGATCAACAGGATTTCTTCGCCGCGTTCGTCCAGCGCAAAGTTATTGTTCGGGGGAGAGATCTCCACCGCATCGCCGGGCTGCAGCGTCCACATATGCCGCGAGCCACCACGGCTGTCCGGCATCTGCCGTACCGCGATCTGGTAATGCCCGTCCGCACGCGGCTCGCCCACCAGTGAGTAAGAGCGCACATCGCTGCGGCCATGCAATTGCACGCGAAAATCCAGGTGGCTGCCCACCTCGAAGGTGCGTGCTGCGGTGCCCGGATCGAGCACGATTTCGCGCACGCCGTCGCAGGCGTCGGCAATGCTGACGACATGGGCGCGATGCCATTGGGTGTCTTTACGCATAAGGAACTCCAGGCAGAAGAGCGTGCCGGGCATTGCCGGCGTTGAATGCATGGGCGCGGCCGATCAGTGCGCCGCCGCGCACCTGGGCAATGGCCGCGGGGGTTTGCAGGATGTGGCGTAAATTGCGGTGCGCCAGACGTGCGTGCTCGCGCATCAGCGCTTCGGCGCGGCTGCCATGGCGCTGCTCGATGGCGGCAATCACTTCGCGATGCTGGTCCTGTGCCAGGGTCAGGATCACATGCGCGTCGGCAGCACTGGTCTGTGCCATGACCAGGCTATTGGGCGAGGCGAAGGGCAGCTGCAGCACGCGGGTGAGTTCGCGGCCGAGCACGTCGCTGCCGGCCATCGCCACCAGCAAGGCGTGGAACAGCGCATTGGCCTGGACATAGGCGGCGAAGTCGATGGCCTGCGGTGGGGTGCCGACAATGGCATCGATCTCCGCCAGCAGCGCGTGCGCCTGGGCAAGCTGCGCGTGCGAGACGCCGCGCTCGGCGGCCATGCGTGCGGCCAGCCCTTCGAGCGTGCCGCGCAGTTCGATGGCGTCGTGCACGTCGCGCTCGCTGAAAGCCTGCACCGCGTAGCCGCCACCCGGCAGCGCGCGGGCCAGGCCTTCTTCGCACAGGCGTTGCAAGGCCGCACGTACCGGCGTACGCGACATGCCCAGCCGTTGCACCACGGCCAACTCGGACAATCGCGCACCAGAGGGCAGGGTGCCGTCGAGGATCAGCTCACGCAGCGAGAGCAGCGCGCGGGTGGTCTGCGCCGCGCTGCTGTGGAACGGTGTGGTCGGTGGCATGGCGGTCTCCTGTGCGCTGCGCTCAGCCCACCATGCGCAGCGACAGATCCTGCGCGCGCTGTTCCTGGGCAATCAGGCGGTCGATCACCCGCCGTGCCCACATGCCGCCGGAATCGACGTTGAGGTTGTAGAAGGTGTGGTCCGGGTGCGCATCGATGGCGCGTTGCTGCGCTTCCAGGATCGCCTCGTCCTCGCCGAACACACCGGTGACGCCGGCGCGGGTGAGCGTGGTCAACGACTGATCGTGCAGCGCGTAGTTGCGCATGAACGCCCAGAAGTAGTGGCAGGTGGTGTCGGTCTCCGGCGTAATCGTATTGAGCACGTATCCGTTGACGCCCTGGCTGCGGTCGCCCTCCGGCGCGCCGGTACCGGTGATGGCCACACCGACATCGATCGCGATGGTGCCGGGCGCTTCGAAGCGGATGATCTGCCAGCGGTCGACCTTGCCGTGGTAATCCAGGTGTTTCGCAATCTGGCTGGCCCAGAACGGCGGCGGGTCGATGTTGCGCATCCAGCGCGAGACCATCACCGAGCGGTCGCCATGCACGACATCGAACGGCGCTTCGGCGATCTCGTCCTGGCCGATGCTGGACCCGTGCACGAAGGTCTCGTGGGTCAGATCCATCAGGTTATCCAGCACCAGCCGGTAATCGCACTTGGCGTAGATGGTGCGGCCATCGCCGGCCCAGGCCGGGTCGTGCGCCCAGTGCAGGTCGGGGATGAGCGCGGTGTCGGCCTGGGCCGGGTCGCCCGGCCAGATCCACACGTAGCGATGCTTCTCGGCCACCGGAAAACTGCGCACGCACGCGGACGGGTTGATGGTCTCCTGCGAGGGCATGTGCACGCAGCGGCCCTGGGTGTTGTAGACCAGGCCGTGATAGCCGCACACCACATCGTCGCCGCGCAGCTTGCCCATCGACAGCGGCACCAGCCGGTGCCAGCAAGCGTCTTCCAGGGCGACCACTGCGCCGGCCGTGGTGCGGTAGACCACCACTTCCAGGTTGCACACCTTGCGTGGCGTCAGGGCGTGCTTGATTTCGTGGTCCCAGGCGACGGCATACCACGCGTTGAGGGGAAACAGCGGCTTGGACTGGGACATGACCGTGACTCCTGGGGTTTTTGTATACAACCTGGGATACGAATCGACGCACTGCGTCGGCCGGCAACCAGTTAGCGCGCATTCCAGCGCTGGCGTCTGCTTGCGAGCGAAGTTATGTATACACCGGAGACAATGTCGGAGCGTTATCGTCAGATGGAAATTGTGCGATTATCGAATTCAATCGCCGATAATCGTATTGACCGCGCTGTTCGGCCGGCTCTACCGTGGCTGCACGTTCAGCGCGGGGTGGTGCCATGGTCGAAATCGTCTCCCTGAGAGATGCGGTGTCCCACCTGATCGCCGACGGCGATTGTGTGGCGATGGAGGGGTTCACCCATCTGATCCCGCATGCGGCCGGCCATGAAGTGATCCGCCAGCGCAAACGCGAGCTGCGTCTGGTGCGCATGACACCGGACCTGATCTACGACCAGCTGATCGGCGCCGGCTGCGCATCGGCGCTGCGGTTTTCGTGGGGCGGCAATCCGGGGGTCGGCTCGCTGCACCGGCTGCGCGATGCGGTCGAACACGCCTGGCCGCAGCCGCTGCAGATTCGCGAACATAGCCATGCCGACATGGCCAACGCCTACGTGGCCGGTGCGTCGGGTCTGCCATTCGCGGTGCTGCGCGGCTATGTCGGTTCAGACCTGCCGCGCGTCAACGACAGCATCAAGTTCCTGCAATGCCCGTACACCGGCGAAACGCTGGCCACCACGCCGGCGGTGAACCCCGATGTCACCGTCATCCACGCACAGCAGGCCGACCGACGCGGCAACGTCTTGCTGTGGGGGATTCTTGGGGTGCAGAAAGAGGCGGCACTGGCCGCGCGCAAGCTGATCGTGACGGTGGAAGAAATCGTCGACACGCTCGACGCGCCACCCAACGCCTGCATCCTGCCGCGCTGGGTGGTCGATGCGGTGTGCCATGTGCCTGGCGGGGCGGCGCCGTCGTACGCGCATGGCTACTACGCCCGCGACAACCGGTTTTATCTGGCCTGGGACGCGATTGCGCGCGACCGCGCGCGTTTCCAGGCATGGATCCAGACGCATATTCTGGATACCGACGACTTCGCCGCATTCATGCGCGTGTATGAGCACTCGCAGCAGCAGGTGGCCGCATGAGCGCGTACAGCACCAACGAAATGATGACCGTGGCCGCGGCGCGCCGCCTGCCCGATGAGGCGGTGTGTTTCGTCGGCATCGGTCTGCCGTCCACCGCGGCCAATCTGGCCCGGCTCACGCATGCGCCGGATGTCACCTTGATCTACGAATCCGGCCCGATCGGCGCACGTCCGGACGTGCTGCCGCTCTCGATCGGCGACGGCGAGCTGGCCGAAACTGCCGACACCGTGGTCTCCACGCCGGAGATCTTTCGCTACTGGTTGCAGGGCGGCCGGGTGGATGTCGGCTTCCTGGGCGCGGCGCAGATCGATCGCCACGCCAACCTCAATACCACCGTGATCGGCGATTACGCTGCGCCGAAGACGCGGTTGCCCGGCGCCGGTGGCGCGCCGGAAATCGCGGCTAGCGCCAAGCAGGTGTTCATCATCATGCGGCAGTCCAAACGCAGCTTCGTGTCGGTGCTGGACTTCATCACCACGGTCGGGCATCTGGACGGCGGCGATGCGCGCACGCGTGCCGGCCTGCCCGGCGCCGGCCCCACCGTGGTGGTCACCGACCTGTGCGTGATGGAACCCGATGCGGTGACCCGCGAACTCACCGTGACTTCGCTGCACCCGGGGATCAGCCGCGAACAGGTGAGCGCGGCGACTGGCTGGCCGATCCGCTTTGCCGACGACCTCGCCCAGACCGCACCGCCCAGCACCACGGAACTGCAGGCATTGCGCGCGCTGCAGGCACGGACCGACGCCGCGCATGGCACCCATTCGGCGGGAGCGGAGGCATGAGCGAGGTCTATCTGATCGACGGCATCCGCACGCCCATCGGCCGTTACGGCGGCGTGCTGTCCAGCGTGCGTGCCGACGACCTGGGCGCGGTGCCGATTGCCGCGTTGCTGGCGCGTCATCCGCAGCTGGACCCGGCCACTATCGACGATGTGTATCTGGGCTGCGCCAATCAGGCCGGCGAAGACAACCGCAATGTCGCGCGTATGAGCCTGTTGCTGGCGGGCCTGCCGAGTTCTGTGCCGGGCAGCACGCTCAATCGCCTGTGCGGTTCCGGGCTGGATGCGATCGGCACGGTGGCGCGCGGCATCCGCGCCGAGGAACTGGGCCTGGCGATCGCCGGCGGTGTCGAATCGATGTCGCGCGCGCCCTGGGTGATGGGCAAGGCTGAAAGCGCCTTCGCCCGCACCCAGCAGCTGGAAGACACCACCATGGGCTGGCGCTTCATCAACCCGCGCCTGCAAGCCGCCTACGGCACCGAGTTGATGGGCGAAACTGCCGAGAACGTCGCGCAGCGCCATGCCATCACGCGCGAGGATCAGGACGCCTTCGCACTGCGCAGCCAGCAACGTGTGGCGGCGGCGCAGGCGGCCGGTTTCTTCGATGCGGAGATCACCTCGGTGCCGGTGGCCGCACGCAAGGGCGGCGATGCCGTCACCGTCGAATACGACGAAGCCCCGCGCCCGACGACCACCATCGAGATGCTGGCCAAGCTCAAACCGGTGTTCCGCCAGCCCGGCAGCGTGACGGCCGGCAATGCGTCCGGCATCAACGACGGTGCTGCCGCGTTGTTGTTGGCGTCCGCGCAGGCCGTGCAGACGCATCGGTTGACCCCGCGCGCACGCGTGCTGGGTTTTGCGTCGGCAGGTGTCGAGCCGGCCTACATGGGCATGGGCCCGGTGCCGGCCACGCAGCGTCTGTTGGCGCGGCTGAATTTGCGCATCGAGCAGTTCGATGCGATCGAGCTCAACGAAGCCTTCGCCGCGCAGGCGCTGGCGTGCACGCGCGCGTTCGGGTTCCCCGACGATGCTGCGCATGTCAACGCCAACGGCGGCGCCATCGCGCTCGGTCATCCGCTCGGCATGAGCGGCGCGCGGCTGGCGCTCACCTTGCTGCGGCAACTGGAAGCCTGCAACGGCCGGCTCGGGCTGGCCAGCATGTGCGTGGGTGTGGGGCAGGGTGTGGCACTGGCGATCGAGCGCCTGTGAGCCAGCCCACTGCAACCACTGCGCCGCCACCGCACACCTACACCGCTTGACCATGCCGCAGTGCGGCGCAGGGAGATCTCACGATGCGCGATGCCCCCGATGACTCGACACTTGCCGACCCGCTGCTCGGCTACCGCCGCACCCGGCCGGGCACGCAGCCGGCCTATCTGCATCCGGCCTACGCCTCAACCGCCTTGCGCGGCCCAACGCAGGCGCCCATCGATATCCCGGCCACGCTGTCGGAAGTCACCGGCCCGCGTTTGGATCGGCTCACCCTGGGCGAGCATGCAGCCGACCTCACCGCAGGATTCAGTGGCGAGCCGCTGGGCGAGCGCATCATCGTTTCCGGCCGCGTGCTCGATGAAAACGGCAAGCCGGTGCGCAACAGCGTGGTGGAAGTGTGGCAATGCAACGCGGCCGGCCGTTATCAGCATGCTGGCGATCGTCACGACGCACCGCTGGACCCCAACTTCCGCGGCACTGGCCAGGTGCTCACCGATGAGCATGGCCGCTACGTCTTCAAGACCATCAAGCCGGGCGCGTATCCGTGGCGCAATCACTACAACGCCTGGCGGCCGGCGCACATCCATTTTTCGCTGCATGGCGATGGCATCGGGCAACGGCTGATCACCCAGATGTATTTCCCGGGCGACCCGCTGCTGGCGTACGACCCCATCTACAACTGCGTCGACGATGCGCTGGCGCGCGAACGCATGGTGTCCAGTTTCGACTGGGAAAACGCCATCAGCGAATATGCCCTGGCCTACCGCTTCGACATCGTGTTGCGCGGCCGCAAGCAAACGGTCTGGGAGTGAATCGATGAGCCTGCACGCAACCCCTTCGCAAACCGTCGGCCCGTATTACCGGCTTGGGCTGGAACCGCTGTATCGCGACCAGCTCGCACCGGCGCAGGCCGCCGGCACGCACGTGCAGATCAGCGGCTGCGTCTTCGATGGTGCCGGCGTCCCGGTGGCCGACGCGGTGCTGGAACTGTGGCAAGCCGATGCCGCTGGTATCTATGCGCATGCCGCCGACAGCCGTTACCAGACGCACGACGCCAGCTTCGATGGCTGGGGCCGGGTGCCGACCGATGCGCAGGGGCGTTTTAGCTTCAGCACGGTCAAGCCGGGCGCCGTCGCCGGGCCGGAGGGCACGCCGCAGGCTGCGCATTTGAGCGTGCTGGTGTTCATGCGCGGGCTGTTGCGTGGCGCATCGACGCGCCTGTACTTCGCCGATGACCCGCAGCTGGGCAGCGACCCGATCCTGGCGCTGGTACCGGCCGCGCGCCGCGCCACCTTGCTGGCCCAGCCATCCGGCAATGGCGCCTATGCCTGGGATATCCATATGCAAGGCGACACGGAGACCGTGTTTTTCCGGTATTGATCCGTAGATCGGCGCACGTGCCGCACACGACGGCCTGTGTCTGCACCTGCGCCACTGGCCTGGCCAGGCGGCATGCAGCGCCGCGCACGGCAGCATGGCAGGTGTACAAGCGCATATCGGGGTGCCCAAGGCACGCATGCAAACCAGGGGTGCACGCTGTCACCTTCGCCCGCTGCGACCGCGCTGCGGGCGCTGCGCGTATTGCCCTAACGTCTAGTTGGCACCCCCGTGCTTCGGTGCCATGCTGCCGGCACGCCAAGAGATGCGATGCATGAGTGCGACGTCTTTGTTGTTGGGATCCTTGTTTGGCGAGCCTGCGTGCGACGCATTGTTCAACGATGCGGCGCGTGTGCAGGCCATGCTGCACTTCGAATCCGCGCTTGCCCGCGCGCAGGCGCAGTGCGATGTCATTCCTGCCGAAGCGGCCGCGTCCATCGCAGCGGCCTGCGATGTGCAGCGCTACGACATGGCCGCCTTGGCGCAGGCCACCGCGCTCGCCGGCAACCCCGCCATTCCGCTGGTCAAGGCGCTGACCGCGCGCGTCGCCGCGCACGATGCTGCGGCCGCGCGCTGGGTGCATTGGGGGGCCACCAGTCAGGACGTCATCGATACCGGCAGCGTGTTGCAACTGCGCGCCGCGCTCGATTTGCTGCTGCCGCGCCTGCAGCGTCTGTGCGACACGTTGGCGGCGTTGGCCGTACGCGAGCGCGACACCGGTCTGCCCGGGCGCACCTTGTTGCAGCAGGCCGTGCCGGTGACCTTCGGGCTCAAGGTGGCCGGCTGGCTGGATGCCTTGCAGCGCGCGCATCGGCGCCTGCACGCGTTGCGGCACGACGCGCTGGTGCTGCAGTTCGGTGGCGCGGCCGGCACCTTGGCCTCCTTGCAGGCGCGCGGCCTGGATGTGGCCCAGGCGCTTGCCACCACCCTGGCGCTGCCCTTGCCTGCGTTGCCCTGGCACACCGCACGCGACCGCATCGTCGAGGTTGGCTGCGCGTTCGGCCTGCTCGCCGGCACGCTGGGCAAGATCGGCGGCGATGTGGTGCTGCTGATGCAATCGGAGGTCGGCGAAGCCTTCGAGCCTGCGGCGGCCGGCAAGGGCGGCTCATCGGCGATGCCGCACAAGCGCAATCCTGTTTCCAGCGTGGCGGCGGTGGCCGCGGCCACCCGCGTGCCCGGGCTGATTTCTACCTTGTTCAGTGCGATGGCGCAGCCGCATGAGCGTGCCGCCGGGCAGTGGCATGCCGAATGGGACACCTTGCCGCAAATCGTGTGCCTGACCGCCGGCAGCCTGGCGCAGATGCAGGCCTGCCTGGCCGAGCTGGAACTGGACCGCACGCGCATGCGCCAGCACCTGGACAGCCATGGCGGCGTGCTCTACGCCGAGGCGGTGGTGTTCGCGCTGGCCCCGCAGCTCGGCAAGCCGCACGCGCACGCACTGGTCGAACAGGCAGTGGCGCGTGCGCAGGCGCAGCAGCGGCATCTGCGCGAGGTCCTGGCAGAGGACGCGCAGGTGAGCGCGGTACTCACGCACGCGCAACTGCACGCGGTGTTCGATAGCGACAGCTGGCGCGGCATGTCCTCGGTCTGGATCGATCGCGTACTGGCCGCTTCTTCCTCCCGTTGACGGTGCTTCAATGGCCTATCTGCAATTGCCCACGCATCGCCTGCATTACCGTCTGGACGGCACCGACGGGCGGCCCTGGCTGACCTTCTGCAATTCGCTCGGCACCGACATGCACATGTGGGACGTGCAGATCGAAGCCTTCGCCCCGCATTACCGCATCCTGCGTTACGACCGCCGCGGCCATGGCTATTCCGACTCTCCGCCAGGCCCCTACAGCGTGGCCGACCTGGGACAGGACGTACTGGCGCTGTGGGATGCCTTGCAGATCGAGCGCAGCGATTTCTGCGGGCTGTCGATCGGCGGGCTGACCGGGCAGTGGCTGGGGCTGCATGCCGCGCAGCGGCTGCGCCGGCTGGTGGTCTGCGCCACCGCGCAAAAGATCGGCAGCACCGCCACCTGGGAAACCCGCATCGAGCAGGTGCGCAGCGAAGGCCTGCCGATGCTGATCGATGCCACGCTGCAGCGCTGGTTTACCCCGGAATTTTCCATCAGCCACGCGCAGCGCCTGGACATGATCGCCGCCGCCTTCGTCTCCACCTCCCCAGACGGGTACATCGCCTGCTGCCAGGCGGTGGCCGAGGCCGATTTCCGCGGCGCGCTGGATGGGCTGAACCTGCCGCTGCTGGCCCTGGCCGGCGACGACGACCCGGTGTGCCCGCCGCCGGACCTGCGCGAGATCGCCTACGCCGCGCCCGACGGACATTACGCCCAGGTACCGGGCCGCCATATCTGCAATCTGGAATCGCCGGCCGCATTCAACGACGCGGTGCTGGGGTTCCTGCAAGCCGACTGATTTTTTCCGTATGACGAGGACGCCCCATGCACGAAGACGAACGCTATCAAACCGGCCTGCGCGAACGCCGCCGCGTTCTGGGCGAAGCGCATGTGGAGCGCTCGCTGGCCGCACGCACCGAGCTCACCACCGAGTTTCAGGACCTGATCACCCGTTACGCCTGGGGCACCATCTGGACCCGCGACGGCCTGCCTGCGCATACCCGCTCGTTGATCACGTTGTCGATGATGGTCGCGTTGGGCCACGACGAAGAATTCAAGCTGCATGTGCGCGCCGCGCGCAACAACGGCGTCACCCCCGAGCAGATCAAGGAAGTGCTGCTGCAGGCGGCCATCTATTGCGGCGTCCCGGCGGCCAACCACGCCTTTGCGCTGGCCAAACCGATCCTGGAAGAACAGTCTGCCGAGACCTGATCCGGCTCGCGTCATCGCTTGCGCTTTTGCGTCTGCATGCCGTGCCACGCAGCGTGCTCAGTCCATCGCGCCCATGACGAGATGCCGCATGACGTTCCGACCCGTCTACCTGCTCCTGCTGTTGCTGTTCTCGCTGGCTGCCGGGGCACAACCGCAGCCCGGGCCCGGCACCCAGCTGGCGCAGGTGCGCGCCGACGATGGCCAGACACTGGCGGTGTGGTCGCGCGTGCCGGCGCAACCGCGCGGCACGGTACTGCTGGTGCATGGCCGGACCTGGAGTTCGCTGCCCAACTTCGATCTGCAGGTGCCGGGCGAAGCGGCCGATTCGCGCTCGGTGCTGGCCGCCTTCGCACAGGCCGGGCTCGCCGCCTACGCGGTGGACCTGCGCGGCTACGGCGGCAGTGCACGCGACCGCAGCGGATGGAACACGCCCGACCGCGCGGTGCGCGATGTCGCGCAGGTGCTGGCCTGGGTCGCCCGGCAACACCCGGGTCTGCCGCCGCCGGCCTTGATCGGCTATTCCAACGGCGCGCGGGTCGCGCTGCTGGTCGGCCAGCAACACCTGCAGGCGGTGTCCGCGTTGGTGCTGTACGGCTTCCCCGACGATGTCGATGCGCCGCCCACCGACACGCCAACATCGGCCCAGCCCTTGCGCGCACGCACCACCGCCGCGGCGGCCGGCGAGGATTTCATCACTGCCAACGCAGCGCCCCCTGGCGTGCGTGCGGCCTACGTGGCGCAGTCGCTGGCGGCCGACCCGGTGCGCACGGACTGGCACGCGATGGCGCAGTTTGCGTTCCAGCCCGAGCAGGTCACGACGTTGCCGGTGCTGCTGCTGCGCGGCGTCGACGATCCCATCGCCACACAAGCGGATAACGCGCATCTGTTCGCACGCCTGGGCAGCCAAGACCGTAGCTGGATCACCTTGCCGCACGCCGATCATGTGGCGCATGTGGAAGACACCCACGCGGCCTGGGTGGAGGCGGTGGTGGGCTTCCTGCGTCGGCCGCGCTGAGCCCTGAGGCGGGTGGCGGGTGCGTCGGGAGTGTGCAGGAGCACGCGACCAACGCGTTGCCTGCTGCATGCGAAGCAATGACATGCAGCTGTGCGCGGGGCGCACGTCACGCTTGTGTGCGGGACCCGGGCCACTCACAGCCCGAGGGTCTAAGCCGCTTCACCCAGGATCGAGACTGCTACAGCGCTCAAGACGCGCCGCACGCGCTAACTCAGCAACGCCCCCAAGCGCTGCGCCGCCAGCTTCAACGGCTCCAGCAACTGCGTCTGCATGGTCTGCAGGCTGACGCGCCCGGCCTGTGCGCCGATGTTGAGCGCGGCAATCACCTCGCCACGCAGGTTGCGCACCGGCACTGCGATCGAACGCAGGCCGATTTCCAGCTCCTGATCGGTCAGGCACATGCCTTCGCGGCGCGCGCGCGCCAGGACCTCCAGCAGCGCCGAGGCCTGGGTCACCGTCCGGTCGGTGCGCGGGCGCAGCGTGGTGCGCTCCAGGTAGGCCTGCAAGGTATCGCCGGGCAGGGCCGCCAGCAGCACCCGGCCCATCGAGGTGCAATAGGCCGGCAACCGCGTGCCCGGGCGTAGCCCGATCGACATGATCCGCACCGTCTCCGCACGCGCCACGTACAGCAGGTCGTCGCCGTCCAGGACGCCCAGCGAGCAGGACTCGTGCAGTTGGTCGCGCAGCCCGTCCAGCACCGGCTGGGCCGCCGCGGTCATCGCCGAAGACGCCGCATAGGCGCCGCCAATGCCCAGCACGCGCGGCAACAGCACATAGCCACGGCCCTGCTCGCCGACATAGCCCAGCTTGGCCAGCGTATGCAGCACCCGCCGCACCGCCGCGCGCGAGATACCGGTTTCCAGGCTGATCTGCGACATGGTCACCTCGCGCGGGTGCTGGGCGAACACGCTCAGTACCACCAGCCCGCGCCCCAGCGAGGTCATGAAATCCGGGTCGCCCTGGGCGGCGGCAATCTGCTGCATCAACTCGTATGGCAGGCCGCGCTCGCTCCCGGTCGCGGCGATGGCGGCGGGACGTTTGCGGCGGCTGGTGGTGGGCTCGGGCATCGGATCGCGCGTCAGGCAGGTCCTCGCATGGTAAGCGCTCGCGCCAATGCCTGCTTCCGGTCGCACTGTGCGCCTCGCATGTAAGCACTTCATCCTGCTTGCCGCATAATCGCTGCTGACTTGTTTCGGATCGGTCCCCCTCGTCCATGAAAACCCCCAAGGGCCTGCAGCCGCTGATCGACGACGGTGTCATCGACGAAGTGTTGCGACCACTGAAGAGCGGCAAGGAAGCCTCCGTCTACGTGGTCAGCGCCGGCGCCGACATCCTGTGTGCCAAGGTCTACAAGGACATGGCGCAACGCAGCTTCCAGGCGCGCGTGCAATATCAGGAAGGCCGCAAGGTGCGCGGCAGCCGACAGGCGCGCGCGATGGGCAAGGCCACCAAGTTCGGCCGTCGCGAAGCCGAGACCGCATGGAAGAACACCGAAGCCGACGCGCTCTACCAACTGGTGGATGCCGGCGTGCACGTGCCCAAGCCGCGCGGCTACTTCCATGGCGTGCTGCTGATGGATCTGGTCACCGATGCCGCCGGTCACAGCGCACCACGGTTGGGCGAAGTGGAGCTGGAGCCGGAGCAGGCGCACGCGTTCCATGTCAGCCTGATCGGCGATGTGGTCAAGATGCTGTCGCTGGGTCTGGTGCACGGCGATCTGTCCGAATACAACGTGCTGGTCTCGCCCGACGGCCCGGTGGTGATCGATTTCCCGCAGGTGGTCAGTGCCGCCGGCAACAATGCCGCGCGCGACATGCTGCTGCGCGATGTGCACAACTTGCGCGACTGCCTTGGCCGCTTCGCTCCGGAGCTGCTCGACACCCACTACGGCGAAGAAATGTGGGCGCTTTACGAAAAGGGTGAGTTGCGCCCGGACAGCGTGCTCACCGGCCGCTTCAAGTTCGACACCAAGCGCGCCGACGTGCGCGCCATCCGCGCCTCCATCGAAGACGCGCGGCAGGAAAACCTGATCCGCCAGCAAGGCCGCGAAGCCGCCGCCGAAGACGACGACTGATCGCTGCGTGCGCCACACGGCGCATTGCCTTGCCCGGCGGCCGCCGGCACGGGGCCTGCCGTGGCACGGGCGGCACCTGTCCAGACGCGACCATGTTGCTTGCGCATTGATGCGATTGACGCGACCTGAGCCACGGTGCTTCTAAACGACGGCACCGGGATGAGGCGCCTTGCTGCTTTATCCCGCACGGTCTGCGCTTGTAAGTCTGCGCACGCGGCATGCGGTTGCGCATCCACGCGATGCAACGCAGCAATCGGCGTTGCAGGTGGTCGCGTGCATGTCCGCAAGATGTAACGCGTTGCAGGTCAGAACCCTTCTGTAGCAAGCCAGCACCGGCCTGCCCAGGCGAGCGCGCGTCATCCGGTCAGGTAGTTATTTCATTTAATGGTTATTTAAAATAAGTATCAGGCAAACTCGGTAGTCCTCCACTGCCAACGAGACCGCCATGTTCGATCCCGATGTCGTTCGCCTGTTCGCTGTTCTCCAGCAGGCCGCCCAGCCGCCGATGGAAACGCTGCCCCTGGCAGACGCACGCGCAATGATGCGTGGGCTGGGGGCGCAGCTCGGCTTTCCGGTACTGGAGATGGCGCAGGTGCGCGCCGTGCAGGCCGACACCGCTGTTGGCAACGTGCCGCTACGGTTGTATCGGCCGCCGGGCCTGAGCGATGCGCCCGCGCCAACCTGCGTGTTTGTGCACGGTGGCGGCGGCGTGGTGGGCGATCTGGAGTCGCATGACGATGTGTGCCGACAGCTCGCGGCACGCGCCGGTTGCCAGGTGCTGGCCGTCGATTACCGGCTGGCTCCCGAGCACCCCGCGCCGGCCGGCGTGGAGGACGTCATCGCCACGGTGCAGTGGCTGGCCGCGCATCCCGGGCAGGTCGGCGCAGATCCACAGCGGTTGGCGGTGGCCGGCGACAGCATCGGCGGCGCGATGGTTGCCGCCGCTGCAGTGGCTGCACGCGATGCCGGCATTGCGCTGCGCTGTCAGCTGTTGCTGTACCCGCTGACAGACGCACGCGAAGACAGCGGCGAGTATCCGTCCCGCACGACCAATGCCGACATTCCACCGCTGACCCGGCAGGCCACGCAGTTTTTCAATCAGCATTTCATCAAGGATCCAGCCATCGCCCTGGATTGGCGCGTCTCGCCGCTGCTTGCTCCGGATCTGAGCGGCGTTGCGCCGGCGCTGATCGTGCTGGCCGAGCGCGACGTTCTGCACGACGAAGGCCTGCGCTATGCCGAGCGCCTGCGCGCAGCCGGTGTCGAGGTCAGCGTGCACACCTTTCCCGGCATGGTGCACGGCTTCATCCATATGGCCAGCATCATCCAGGCAGCCGACAAGACCGTGGACCTGTTTGCCGAAATGCTGCGACAGCGGCTGTTGCCGGTGTAATCCGGCGTATTGCCGAGGTGTCGGCAATACGAGCAGCATCGTGGGGGGTTCGCGCACGGTGCGGATGCAAACGCGCTGCCGCTTCGGTCCACGCGAAGAAACTCCGGCGCGATCCGGCACTCGGTGCCGGTGCGCTACTGCGGTGTTTAGAAGTTGAAGCGCAACGTCGTCATCAATACGTGGTTTTCGCGGTCCACTGCGCGCGTATTGACGAACTGGTTGAGATAACCAACGTCCATATTGGAAATGGCGTTGAATTTCCAGTTGATGCCGACGAAGACGCGGTTCTGGTCGATACCGCGGCGTGCGCCCCATTGCGTCTGATCGAGATTGACGAACAGCTCGTTGAACAGCACCCAGGACAGTTGCGGACTGAATCCGCTCGGGCGGGTGGCGCGGATCATTTGCCGCACGCGGTAGCCCTCATCGCTGAAGTCTTCGCGGTGGCGCTGCTCCAGACGGGTGCGGCTGGTGATGCTGATCTCGGCAATCGGATCGAACTGATACTGAAACTGTCCCCACCAGCGATTTTCGCGGTTGGACGGCTGACCGGCCGGATGGCTGATGATGGTGTCATACCCCATCCAGACGCTGGCCTTGGGGTTGAGCCGGTAAAACACCGCAGGGCGAAGGATCAATTGATCGAACTGCTCGCCTTCCTCGCGCCAGCGCGGATGAATATCCATGCTCCAGTAAAGGTTCTCGACCGGCAATTTGCCCTGGGCGTAGATACTCAACCAATATCGGCCATCTTCTTCGGTATTGGCATGGGCCGTGGAGATACTTCCCAGCAGTAAAAACAGAACAGGACCGGCGATGCGAAACGTTGCGGTCCGTAGCGTGCCAAATGCGTTCATTTAGTGAAATGTGTCGGCGTTGGCAAATCATAGCAACATCTATCGCGTTTCCATCGACCGTCTGGTCCACCCGTAACGCCTCTGTTCGGCTGGGGCTTCGCTAATCGGGATACGCCATCGCTTCAGTGCATTCACTGGCAAGGTGTGCAGGCCTGGAGCCAAGTGACATGTCTGTATTTGCCTTCTGTGAGACCAGGCCGATACGCCGACATCGCCAGCCCTGCGCTGCGCAGCGCAATGCCTCAGGGCGATGCAGCGTCGTTGGAGAGCATCTGCCGAAACAAGGTGTCCAGGGCATCCGAACGCCCGCTGCCGGCCGGCAGCTGTGGCTGCGCCGTGCCCATGCGGTCGAGTTCTGCTTCGATAAAATCGCTGATCACCGCAATCCGTGGTCCATCTTCCACTTCTGTGGAGATGCGTTTGAGCGCCAGCAAACGCTCGATTTCCTCGCGCAGGTCTCCACTCGGCAGCAGTTCGTCCAGCAGCAATTCAAATGCCATCGGCGGCATGTCCTGGCGGCGCTCGATCCACTGACAGGCCAGAATCGGGCGCAAGACGTACAGATATTTCTTGGTACGAATCCGCTCACCGCGCAGGTAGCCGCGATAGTTGCTCTTGGCCATGTTGAAGTAATGCCACCAAGTGCCAAGCGGTGAATAGAAGTGCGTGGCGATCGCCCGCAACTGCTCGACAGCAACCGGATCTTGCCGATACACCACCGGCGAATGCAGCCATTCCAGCAGCGTCGGATTGGACTTGGAGACCAACCGCAGTGCCTTGCGCAGGTCCCAGCCGCTGACATCCAGATCGTCGGAGATCGGCAGCTCGATCACGTCGCGCTGCGGCTCGCCGGGGCCGGTGCTTTCGTTGACGCTCAGATACCAGTCGCGCCGATGGACGTAGACAAAGCGTGCGTCGTAATCGCTGTCGGGCGACGAAAATCCCCAGCCGCGGCTGCCCGATTCGCACGCCAGCAGAATGCGGACCTCATGTTGCTGCTCGATCTCGCGCAACGCCGCCAGCACTGCCTCGCGTTTGTCCGCTGCGATGGGATGGATGTCCATGGGGTCGCTGTCCTTGTGCATGACGTGCCCCAATCATAACCAGCTCACGCAGATGCAGCCCGGCACACGGCCAGTGCTATGCCACCTTGCTACGCCGCGCGCGTTCCAGATGCACCAGCAGCAGCGAGATCGCTGCTGGAGTCATGCCGGGGATGCGTTGTGCCTGACCGATGTGTTGCGGGCGCACGCGTTCGAGTTTCTGCTGTACTTCGATCGACAGACCGCGCACGCCGGCGTAGTCGAAGTCTTCCGGGATCGGCGTATTTTCCTGGCGTTGCTGGCGCGCGATATCGTCGCGCTGGCGATCCAGATAACCGGCGTACTTGACGCTGATTTCGACCTGTTCCGCCACCTGCGTATCGTCTACGCCCGGCCCCAGTGTCGGCACGCGCATCAGCGTGGCGTAGTTGAGTTCCGGGCGCTTGATCAGGTCCAGCACATTGGTTTCGCGGCTGAGCGATACATTCAGCGTCTGCGCCACTTCGCGACCCAGTGCATTGCCCGGCGTCGCCCACAGCGCCGACAGGCGTGCGGTCTCGCGTTGCACCGCGTCCTGCTTGGCCGAGAATCGCACCCAGCGCGCCTCATCGACCAGACCCATCGCGCGGCCCACCCCGGTCAGGCGTGCATCGGCATTGTCTTCGCGCAGCTGCAGCCGGTATTCGGCGCGGCTGGTGAACATGCGATACGGCTCGGTGGTGCCGTGGGTGATCAAATCGTCCACCAGCACGCCCAGGTAGGCCTCGTCGCGACGCGGCGACCAGGCCGGCAGCCCCTGCACATGGCGGGCGGCATTGAGGCCGGCCAGCAGGCCTTGCGCGGCGGCCTCTTCGTAACCGGTGGTGCCGTTGATCTGCCCGGCAAAGAACAGCCCGCCGACCGCCTTGGTTTCCAGCGAGGCCTTGAGCCCGCGCGGGTCGAAGAAGTCGTATTCGATCGCGTAGCCGGGGCGGGTGATATGCGCCTGCGCAAAACCGTGGATCGAGCGCACCAGCGCCAGCTGCACATCGAACGGCAGCGAGGTGGAAATGCCGTTGGGATAGATCTCGGTCACCTCCAGGCCTTCGGGTTCGACGAAGATCTGGTGGCTGGTCTTCTCGGCGAAGCGCACCACCTTGTCTTCGATCGACGGGCAGTAGCGCGGGCCGATGCCTTCGATCTGCCCGGAATACAGCGGCGAGCGGTGCAGTGCGCCGCGGATGATGTCGTGGGTCTGCTCGGTGGTGTGGGTGATCCAACAGCTGACCTGGCGTGGGTGGTCGCTGACCTGGCCCATGAACGACATCACCGGCAGCGGGTCGTCGCCGGGTTGTTCGGCCATGACGCTGTAGTCGAGTGTGCGCCCGTCGATGCGCGGCGGAGTGCCGGTCTTGAGGCGGTCGATCGCGAACGGCCGCTCGCGCAGGCGTGCGGCCAGCGTGGTGGCGGGCGGGTCGCCCATGCGCCCGGCCGCGTATTGGGTTTCGCCGACATGGATCTTGCCGGCCAGGAAGGTGCCGGCGGTCAGCACCACCGCCGGCGCCTCAAAGCGCAGCCCGGTCTGGGTGATGACTCCACGTACGCTGTCGCCTTCGGCGGCGCCGTTGTGGATGATCAGATCATCCACCGCTGCCTGGAACACGGTCAGGTTGGGCTGTGCCTCGACGATGCAACGGATGGCGTTGCGATAGAGGTTGCGGTCGGCCTGGCAGCGGGTAGCACGCACCGCCGGCCCCTTGGACGCATTGAGCGTGCGCCACTGGATGCCGGCCAGATCCGCCGCATGCGCCATGGCGCCACCCAGCGCATCGATCTCCTTGACCAGATGGCCCTTGCCGATCCCGCCGATGGCCGGATTGCAGCTCATCGCGCCCACCGTCTCGATGTTGTGAGTCAGCAGCAAGGTGCGGGCACCTGCGCGCGCAGACGCCAGCGCGGCCTCGGTGCCGGCATGGCCGCCGCCGATCACGATGACGTCGAAGCGATAGAAAGAGTCGGACATGGGTGTGGACTGATCAGCAGAGAGAAGGAAAACGGCCGCAGAAGTATCGACTGAAGCGCCGCGATGGTCACTAAATCGTTAAATATGTGATGTAAGTCACATTTTAAGATAGTGACCCTCAAGTTGGCACGTTCCGTGCGGATATCCCTACTGCACCTATCGTGGCATTGCGACATGGGCGCAAAGGCTGGAATTGGAACAGGGGCCAGCCGCGCGTGCGATGGGGTAGCGTAAGGGTCGGTAGTCGGGGGACTGCCGACCCTTATTTTTTTCTGCGATTCCGGCAACACCTGCACGCTTTCTCGATCATTGCGCGGCTGCAGGCGCTGCGCGTCCTGATGCGCCTGCGATCCTCGATCTACAAATGCATAAAGCCCCGGCATGCCGGGGCTTTATGCATTGGAGGCGCCGATATCCGACAGGGCCGGAACAGGGGGGATCCAGATTTCCCTGTCGGACATCGACATAAGTCGGTCAGTGGGGCGGGCCGGGTCATAACATGACGTGGCGGGTCACACAGAGCACCTAGCTTGCGACCAAGTGCCGACTGAACGCAAGCCCCCAATGTCGCCATTTGTGGGGCACGTCGCAGTCAGCGCGTCATGGGATTTGCTGGCGACTGTTGCGTGGCGCTGTCTGGCGCTGGATCTCGCGAATCACACGCGGCGGCGCGCCGATCCGTGCCGGTGGCCGCGCGGGCGGTGCACCCGTCGCCGGTGGCGAATTGGGACGCTGCGGACGTGGGCCATTCGGGCGCGGGCCGTTGTTGAACGATCCGTTCGGACGCGGCGGGCGGTACTGCGGGCGGCGATCGTTCTGCCGGTAGTAATAGCCGCCACCACGGTAGACAGGATATACCGGGTAGTCGTACAGCCCGATCGCACCGGCACCATACGGGGCGCCGTAGAGGCCGCCGTAGTTGTAGGGCGAGTATCCCGGCGGATAGCGGTACTGCACAGTAGGCGCACCACGGTAATAGCCGCCCGACCCGCCTCCGGTGTAGTCGTAAGTTGCGCAGCCGCCCAAGGCCAATAGCCCGGCGGCGAAGATCAGACGGAATTTCATGGATGGTGCCCTCCTGCAACCATGATCTCACTTTCGAACCGTTGCATTGAATCGGTCCTTAACTGTGCCGCAATGTGGCGCTTTTTCATCGATCCAGCATGCGCAGGCAGTGTGCGTGCGAGCCGTGAAGAGTGAGGCGATACGTTAATCTTGCAGGCATGATCGACACGGTCCCTCTTGCCCATTCAGATGTCCTGCAAGCCGCCGCGCGCATTGCGCCGCACTGCGCGACGACACCGTTGCTGACCTCGCACCGCCTGGACGCACTGTGCGGTGCGCAGCTGTTCTTTAAGGCCGAGCACCTGCAGCGCAGCGGTGCGTTCAAGTTCCGCGGCGCCTGCAATGCGGTGTGGTCGCTGCCTGACCACGTGGCACCGCGCGGCGTGGTCACCCACTCGTCCGGTAATCATGGCGCGGCGTTGGCGCTGGCCGCTCGTACGCGCGGTATCGGCTGTCATGTCGTGGTACCCGAAGGCGCGGTTGCCGCCAAGCTGGCCAATATTTCCCGGCATGGCGCCACGCTGTGGCGTTGCGCGCCGACCATCGCAGCACGCGAGCAGCTGTGTGCCCAGGTCCAGGCCACCAGTGGCGCGACCCTGGTGCATCCGTACACCGATCCGGCCGTCATCGCCGGCCAGGGCACGGCCACGTTGGAGTTGCTGCATCAAAGCGGCGGGTTGGATGTGCTGCTGGCGCCGGTCGGCGGCGGCGGGTTGGCGGCCGGTGCGGCGTTGGCGCTGCGGTCTGCGCCGGGCTGTGCGCTGGTGCTGGCCGAGCCGAGCGGGGCGGCCGACACCGCGCGCTCGCTGGCGGCTGGGCAGCGCCTGGTCGACTTCGTGCCCGACACCGTCTGCGATGGTCTGCGCGGCACCCTGGGCGCGCCGAACTTTACGTTGCTGCAGGCGGCCGGCGCGCAGGTGATCACGGTGGACGATGCGGCCGTGGTGCAGGCGATGCGGCTGATCTGGCAGCTGCTCAAGCAGGTGGTGGAGCCGTCTTCGGCCATCACGCTGGCGGCGGTGCTGGCCGAGCCGGCGCGGTTTGCCGGGCGCAGGGTCGGGCTGATCCTGTCCGGCGGCAATGTCGATCTGGATGCACTGCCGTGGGCCGCGGCGTGAGCAGGCGTGCGCGCGGACTCGGCCTGTGGGGCTGGGGCTGGCGGTTATGCATGCTGGCGCTGATCTGGCTGGTGGCGGTGGCTGGCTGGATCGTCTGGGTCGGCGACCGCGATCAGGCCGCGCCGGCGGACGTGATCATCGTGCTGGGCGCGGCGGCTTACGACGCGCGCCCGTCGCCCGTCTTCGAAGAACGGATCCGGCATGCGCTGGATCTGTACGACCAGGGCTATGCGCCGCGGCTGTTGTTCACTGGCGGCTTCGGCAATGGCGCGCGGTTTTCCGAGTCGCAGGTGGCACGTCGCTACGCGCTGCGCCACGGGGTGCCGCCGGAAGCGATCGTGATCGAGACGGTCTCGCGGACCACCCGGCAGAACCTGGAGCAGGCGCGCATCTTGATGGCCCGTCATGGCATGCACCGGGCGATCATCGTCAGCGACCCGCTGCACATGGCGCGCGCGCTGCGGCTGAGCCAGGAGCTGGGGGTGGATGCACTGGCCTCGTCCACACCGAGTACGCGCTTTCGCAGTTTCCACACCAGCTGGCGCTTCCTGCTGCAGGAGGTTTACTTCTTCCACCGCGATCTGGTTGTGCAGGGCCCCTGAAACGGCTGCGTGGCGTCCGGCGGCATCCCCACTGGCGATTCAGGCAGTCGGCGAGATGGCGTGTCGCGGTTGCACGAGCGCTTCGCCGCGATGGATCGGCACCGGGCGTCAGCGGTGCATGGTGTGGTGGTGTGTGCTGCGCGTAACGGCTCGGCCGTCGAGGTGGGGGAAGGCCTGCGATGCGGTCGGACGCTGACCGCGTCTCAGCGCGCACGCAAAACCCGCTCTATGATGCGGCTTTCCAAGCGGCAGGTTCGAGCATGAGCGAGAGCAATCGGCAACACGCCATCGGCCTGGTCCAGGCCTATTACGACGCCTTCAATCGCGGAGATTGGGACGCCATGCTGGCGTTCCTGGCCGAGGATGTGGCGCACGACCTCAATCAAGGTGCGCGCGAGATCGGCCGTGCGGAATTCGCGGCCTTCCTGCAGCGCATGAACGACAGCTACCGCGAGCAGTTGCGCGACATCGTGATCACCGCCAACGACGACGGCACGCGGGTGGGGGCCGAATACGTGGTGCACGGGGTCTACCACACCACCGACGAAGGCCTGCCCGATGCCAACGGCCAGACCTATGTGCTGCCAGGCGGTGCGTTCTTCGATGTGCAGGACGGCGCGATCACCCGCGTCACCAACTACTACAACCTGCAGGAATGGATCGCGCAGGTGTCGCGCTGAGAGCGTCGATCGGCATGCGCTAGACCTGTGTAGGAGCGCACCCGGGCGCGATGAAGCGTTACCGGGAATATCTTGTCGCGCCCAGGTGCGCTCCTCCGCGGGTGGTCTGGCGTTACAGCAATGCTGCATGTTCGGTCGGCGGCATGGCAGGAGCGGCTGGGCGGGTGTCGCGCGTGTCTGCGCGGGATGATGCGTTCTGGGGAATGCCTTCGCGCCCGGGTGCGCTCCTACGTGGGTGGTTGGGCGTTACAGCCGCACGATGCCGACCACCACCAGGATGAAGATGCTCCACTTGAGCACCTGGTACAGCGGGTTGTTGCGCTCTTTCAGCGCCTTGGCTTTCAGGCGCGCCGCGTAGAAATACCGGAACACGCGGTTGATGCCGCCGGTCTTGTCGCCGTCCTGATTGGGCGAGGCGCCGGCCGACAGCAGGCTGCGGCCGACGAAGCGATTCAGCGCCGCCGCCCAGCGCCAACGCATCGGGCGTTCGATATCGCAGAACAGGATGATGCGGTCCTGGTCGGTGTCATTACGCGCGTGATGGATATAAGTCTCGTCGAACATGGTCCACTCGCCGTCGCGCCAACTGTGGCGCTGGCCATCGACGTCGATGAAGCAGCGGTCGTCGTTGGGCGTGGCCAGGCCCAGGTGCAGTCGCATCGAGCCGGCGAACGGGTCGCGGTGCGGGCGCAGCTCGCTCCCTGGCGGCAGCTCGGCAAACATCGCCGCTTTCACCGTGGGGATGGACTTGAGCAACGCGGTGGTCTGCGGGCACAACTCGGCCGCCGACGGGTGCGCGGTGCCGTACCACTTCAGATAGAAGCGCTTCCAGCCGCGGCGGAAAAATGAGTTGAAGCCGATATCGGTATAGCCGTCGGCGGCGCGGATCTTCTGCATCTGCTGCAACGCCACCGCTTCATCGCGGATCACCGGCCAGTTGGCGCGCAGCGGCGCCAGCTCGGGGAATTCCTTGCCCGGGTCGATAAACGGTGTGGTCGGCACGCGCGAACACAGGTACATCAGCGTGTTGATCGGCGCCATGAAGGTGGAATGGTCGAGCAGCTGCCGGCTGAGCCGGTGCCGCACGCGACCGCGGTAATGGATGTACAGCGCCGACGCGATGAACAGCGCAATGAGAAGCCACTTCAACATGGGGGAAACCGTTTGGGGGCGGGGGTCGCTTGGGGCGGGGACCGGAAGCGGGTAGGCCAGCACAGGATCGCGGCACTTTATTAATGAATTCTACCGGCAGTCACTACAAAGCCCGCCGGCGCAGCATCGGCGTCGGCGCAATGCTGTGTATCACCGGCACAGGCGCGCTGCGGTGGGCGATGTGCACCGCAGCGCGGTCAGTCGATGCGGCGGCGGATCGGGATGGAGGACACCGGCACGCTGGCGATGTCCTGGCCGCGCTCGCGGATGGGCGCGCCCGGTGCCGGGGCCCAAGCGTGCGCGTAGATCACTTCCCAGGAACTGGGCAGGGTGCCATCTGGCCGCCGTAACGGTTCGTAGGCGGCGCTGGCAGCGGCAAAGCGGCCACGGCCGGTCAGCGTGGCGCGTCGGTTGCTGAGCGCATTGGTCGCGCCCATCGCACGCAACTCGCGCATCAGCGCGGGCAGATCGTTGTAGGTGAGCGTGAACAGGTCGCGGTCCAGCACCGGGTCGCGGAAGCCGGACATCAGCAAGGCATCGCCAAATTGTGCGATCGGCGGGAAGCGGCTGACATGCGGGGCGGTGTCGGCCTGGGCGAAGGCATCGCGCAACTCGATCAAGGTTTCCGGCCCGAAGGTGGAGCACAACAGCAGCCCGCCCGGCCGCAGCGCGCGGCGGAACCCGGCGAACACTGCCGGCAGGTCTTCCACCCACTGCAGGCACAGATTGCTGAAGATCACATCCACGCTGCCGTCGGCCACCGGCAGCGCGCGCGCATCGGCGCAGACCTGCGCGAACGGCTTCCACCAACCGGCGGCCTTGCGCGCCTGGCGCAGCATCGGCATGGCCTGGTCGAGCGCGATCACCTGCGCCTTGGGCCAGCGTTTCTTGATCGCGCCGCTGGCGTGGCCGGGGCCGGCGCCGACATCCAGCACCACCTTGGGCACCTGCTCGCCCAGGTAATCGAGCGATTCGAGCAGGCGCGTTTCCACTTCGCGCTGCAACGCGGCGGCGGCTGCATAACTGTTGGCGGCCCGCGCGAAGGCGCGGCGGACGTGGCGGGGATCGAAAGTGCTGTTCATTGCGGCGCTATTGTCGCCCGTGGGCGCGGCGGAGGGAATCGATGCGTGGTGTGGCGTGGCAATCGGCCTGGAGAACTCTGCGAGCGGTCGCTCTGCCAGCGACTGCGTGGCGACCGCAATGGACTAGCAATGTGTTTCGACAAGCCGAGTCGTGGCCGAACACAACCGCGACGTCGTCCGCGGTTGCCACAAGCTCCGCATGGCCGGTGCGCTAGAACGTGCCCGGATAACTGCCGCCGTCGATCAGCAGGTTTTGCCCGGTGATATAGCCGGCCTGCGCGCTGCACAGAAACGCGCAAGCCGCGCCGAATTCGTCCGGCTCGCCGAAGCGCCCGGCCGGGATGCCCGCGCGCTTGCGCTCGGCGACATCCTCGGCGGTGCTGCCTTGCTGTTGCGCGATGGCGGCGAAGTTGCCGCGCAGGCGGTCGGTGGCGAACTGGCCGGGCAGCAGATTGTTGAGCGTGACGTTGTCGACCACCGTGCTGCGCGCCAGCCCGGCAACGAAGCCGGTGAGACCGGCACGTGCGCCGTTGGACAGGCCCAGGATGTCGATCGGGGCCTTCACCGCGCTGGAGGTGATGTTGACGATGCGGCCGAAGCGGCGCGCACGCATGGCATCGACGGTGGCGCGGATCAGTTCGATCGGCGCCAGCATGTTGGCGTCCAGCGCGCGCAGCCAGTCCTCGCGTTCCCACTGCCGGAAATCGCCCGGCGGCGGGCCGCCTGCGTTATTGATCAGGATGTCGACCTGCGGGCAGGCTGCGAGCGCTGCGGCGCGTCCTTCCGGTGTTGCGATATCGGCCACGACACTGCGCACGTCTGCGGCGCCGGGCAGTGCGCGTAACGCATCGGCGGCAGCGTCCAGTGCAGCGCGGCCGCGTGCGGCGATCACCACGTTGACGCCTTCGCGTGCCAACGCGCGGGCGCAGCCCAGGCCCAACCCTTTGCTGGCAGCGCAGACCAATGCCCAGCGCCCGGCGATTCCCAGATCCATGCGATGTGTCCTCGATCAGCGAAGTCGCATGATCGGCGATCTGCTCACGGCACGGACGCAACGAAGCGTTGCAACGCCTCGGCCACCTGATCGGCATGGCCGAGAAACGGTGCGTGGCCGCCGCCGGCGATGGTGAGCGCCTGCGCGTGTGGCGCGAGCGCGGCGGCGGCGTGCATACCGGCGGCCGGCACCAGCCGATCGCGCTGCCCGGCAATCCACAGGCTGGGGCGCGCCAGCTGCGGCAATGCGCGGCGCAGGTCGGTACGTTCGAGCAGGCGCAAGCCGTGTTGCAGGGCGTCGGCCGCCGGCTCGCCGCGTGCGGTGAGCGTTTCGCGCAGGCTGCGCAGCTCGGCGCGCGCATGCGCCGAGCCCAAGGTATCCAACGCCAGAAAACGCTCCAGGGTGCCGCGGTAATCGCGCGCCAGGTCTTGGCCGAATTGCACGAACACGTCGCGCTCGACCGCATCGGCCCAGTCGGCACCCCGCACAAAGCGCGGCGTTGCCGCGATCATCGCCAGCCCACGCACCTGCGGTTGGGTGGCGGCGGCATGCAAGGCAAACAGGCCGCCCAGCGACCAGCCCACCCACACTGCCGGCGGCGTGGCCGCGGCAATCGCGGCGACCACGTACGGCAAGGCCAACGGCGTGGTGTCGTCGCGACTGAAACCGTGCCCGGGCAGATCGACCAGATGCAGTTGGTAGTGCGACGACAGCCGCTCCACCAGCGGTGCGAACACGCCGCCGTGTAACGCCCAACCGTGCAGAAGAACCAGCGCAGGCCCGTGGCCGATGACATCGATATGCATGCGTGGATTGTCGCCGATTGGCGCGCGCTCAGCGTGCCGCGTGTGTGCGCACTGCGCTGATCGCAGGCGCCAGCACTGCCCATTGCTGGCGCGCATACCGGCGCCAGCACCAACGATCCGGCCAACGCCAGCGACGCGCGCGCTGCGTGGCGATCGTCGTCGCCAGCCAGTCGTGATCGAAGCCCTCCCACACGCCGGCCACGCTGCGCAGATTGCCGATCAGCACCGGGTGCACCTCGTGCAGCAGCATCGTGCGCAGTTGCGGCAACGTAAACGGCGAGGCGGCCAGGATCCGGGCAATGCGCGCGTGGTCGCCATCGCACGCGTTGTCCAGATACAGCAGCGACAGCGCCTCCCAGACGCGGCGTTGCGCCGGCGTGGCGGTTGGCGTCTCGGGCGCGTTCATTGCCATGTCAGCGGACTTGTTCCGAGTGACTGCCGGCGTGGGCGATGCGGTACCAGCGCGGAGCTGCCGACACGCGGGTTGCTGCGTTCGAGTCGAAGCGCTGCCGCAGTGGGTTGATCAGGCGTGCGGTTGTTGTGTTCGCGCATGACGGGGGGTGTGATGTGCCGTGCGCCCAATGCCGCCAACGCAGGGTTGCATGCAGTCGGCACGTGCGCTTGGACAGTGCGCACGCATCGAACCATTCGCGTAATGCATCGAGCGTCCGTGCGCCGGCCGCGCCGGTCCGGCGTTGTGCACGAGCGCGCCGCCGGCAACGGTTTAGAGCAGCAAACAAAACGACTGTGCTCACCGCCAGGCGGGCGTGGGCAGTGCTCGGTGCGGCATGGTCCACGCGTACACTCCGGTTCTGAGCGCGCCGTCCACATCCAGCTGACGACTGCTCGCGACGTTGTGTTAGCCGCTCTTAAGCGGACGCGCGCAGTGGCTGCCGGCTGACCACGTCACGCGCCTGCACGATCGCCTCGATCAATGCCTGCACCTGCTGCGGCGTATGCAGCGCCGACAAGGTCACGCGCAGGCGCGCCTTGCCTTCGGGCACGGTGGGCGGGCGGATCGCGCCGACCATGAAACCGGCCTGTTCGAGTGCGGCCGACATCGCCATCACCGTGGCTTCCTCGCCGCATAGCAGCGGCTGGATCGGCGTGTCGGAGGCCATCAGTTCGAACCCATGCCGGCGCGCGCCATCGCGGAAGTTGCCGATCAGTTCGACCAGGCGCGCACGCCGCCAATCGTCGCGCCGCGCCAGCCTTACCGCAGCCAGGGTGGCGGCCACCTGGGCTGGCGGCAGGGCGGTGGTGTAGATGTACGGGCGCGCGGTTTCGGCCAGATGGCGGATCAGCGCTTCTTCGCCGACCACAACCGCGCCGTAGCCACCGAGCGCCTTGCCCAGCGTCACCAATTGCAGCGGCACTTCGGCAACGCCCAGGCCGGCATCGGCGACGCAGCCGCGCCCCTGCGGGCCCAGCACGCCCACGCCGTGCGCATCGTCGACATAGAACAGCGCCTCCTGCATGCGCGCCACCAGGCTCAAGGCACGCAGCGGCGCCACATCGCCATCCATGCTGAAAACGCCGTCGCTGGCCAGCATCGCCGCGCCCTCGGGGGCGCCCTTGAGCTGGCGCATCGCGCCTTCTACATCCAGATGCGGATACCGCCGCAGCCGGCAGCCGGCCAGACGCGTGGCGTCCAGCAGGCTGGCGTGGTTGAGCCGGTCCTGTACGCAGACATCGTCTTCTTCGCTGAGCAAGGCTTGCTGCACGGCCAGATTGGCGATGAAGCCGCTCCCGAACAGCAGCGCCGACGGGTAGCCCAGCCACTCGGCGATTTCGCGCTCGAGCGTTTCGTGTGCGGTGTGGTGGCCGCAGATCAGATGCGAGGCGGTTGCACCGGCGCCATCGCGCGCGGCGGCGTCCTGCAGGGCGGCAACCACTTCGAACTGTTGCGACAGGCCCAGATAGTCGTTGGAACAGAAACCGGTCAGCCAGCGGCCGTCGATCTCCAGCCGCACGCCATCGCGGCGGCCGACCTGGCGGCGCACCCGCACCCGTTCCTGGGCGACGCGCAACTTGCGCAGCGACGAAATCCGTTCGTGCAGATCGGGGCGAGCCATGAGGGAGTTCGACAACAGATAAGGGCCGCTAGCGTAGCGTGCCGCGGCCACATCGCCCAGCCGGCACCGACGGCCGGTGGGGGCGGGTTGGCTGCCCGGTGAGCTTGGGCTGCCAGTCATGACGGTTTACTGCCGCGCCGGGCCCTACTGCGGCCAGCAGGGCCGGGCGCAGTGCAGGCTCATCCTGGGACGGCGTGCGCCGTCGTCACGCTGCGTGCTCGCACGCCGCGCCGCGGGTGATGTCCGCATGCACCGTGCCGGGGTGGTCGTGGTCGGCGGCGTCGACGGTGATCTGCATCGGGCGCAGGCCCAGGCGTTGGAACAGGGCCTGGTCGCGCTCGGTGTCCGGGTTGCCGGTGGTCAGCAGCTTTTCGCCGTAGAAGATCGAGTTGGCGCCGGCCAGGAAGCACAGCGCCTGCAGCTCGTCGCTCATCGCTTCGCGGCCGGCGGACAGGCGCACCATCGACTTGGGCATGACGATGCGGGCCACCGCGATCATGCGCACGAACTCGAACGGGTCCAGTTGCTGGGTGCCGTGCAGCGGCGTGCCGGGGACCTGCACCAACTGGTTGATCGGCACCGAGTCCGGGTGCGCCGGCAAGGTGGCCAGCGCCAGCAGCAGGCCGATGCGGTGCTCGCGGGTCTCGCCCATGCCGACGATGCCGCCGCAGCAGGTCTTCAGGCCCACATCGCGCACGTGCTCCAGGGTGTTCAGGCGGTCCTGGTACTGGCGGGTGTGGATGATGGAATCGTAGTAATCCGGCGCGGTGTCCAGATTGTGGTTGTAGTAGTCCAGCCCGGCGTCCTTGAGCGCACGCGCCTGGCCGGCGTCGAGCATGCCGAGCGTGGCGCAGGTTTCCAGGCCCATGGCTTTGACCTCGCGGATCATCGCGGCCACCTTGGGGATGTCGCGCTCCTTCGGCGAGCGCCACGCCGCGCCCATGCAGAACCGCGAGGCGCCGGCGGCCTTGGCCTGGCGTGCCTTGGCGACCACTTCTTCGGTTTCCATCAGCTTCTGCGCGGTCACACCGGTGTCGTAGCGCTGCGCCTGCGGGCAGTACGCGCAATCTTCCGGGCAACCGCCGGTCTTGACCGATAGCAGCGTGGAGACCTGCACCTGCGCCGGATCGAAATGTGCGCGGTGCACGCTGGCCGCGTGATGCAGCAACTCGGGGAACGGCAGATCGAATAACGCCTGCAGCTCTTTGCGATCCCAGTCATGGCGTACGACAACAGACATCGGAGTTTCCTGACAGTCAGCGGCTTGGAAGCCAGGCAGTCTGGTGAGCATGGAAGAGGCTGTCAACTTTGAAGAGGTGGGGTCGGTTTACAGATGGCCGCAACGGGTGTTGCGCCTGCTGTTGCCGAGCCTGTGCCTGGTCTGCGCGGAGGCGGGCATGGCCGATTGCGATCTGTGTCCATCGTGCCGGGCCGCATTGCCGGAGCACGGCCATGCCTGTCTGTGCTGCGCCACCCAGCTGTTCGCCTCCGATGGGGTGGCACTGTGCGGGCAGTGCCTGCAGCAGATACCGCCGCTGCAGCGCGTGCATGCGTGCTTTACCTATCGTTGGCCGGTGGACGGGTTGCTGCGGCGCTTCAAGTTCCATCAGGACCTGGCGGCAGGGCGCCTGCTCAGCGAATTGATGGCCAGGCGCTGCGCACGGTTGCCGCGGCCGCAGGCCCTGGTGCCGGTGAGCCTGCATCGGCAGCGCCTGCGTCAGCGCGGTTACGACCAAGCGCTTGAGCTGGCCAAACCGCTGGGCCGCGCGCTGCGGTTGCCGTGCCTGCCGTTGCTGCGCCGCGTGCGTGCGACGGCGCCGCAATCCGAGCTGGATGCCGTCGAGCGCCAACGCAATCTACGTGACGCCTTCATCGCACGCGGCGCCTTGCCCGCACATGTGGCGCTGGTGGACGACGTGATGACCACCGGCGCCACGCTGCACGCCGCAGCGCTGGCCTTGCGACGCGCGGGCGTGCAGCGGGTCGATGCCTGGGTGTGCGCGCGGGTGCCGTGAGGGTGTGGCTGGGAGCGATCTGTGGTTGAGATGGCCGGGGGGCTGAGGCAATGCTGCCGTAGGTGGTGGCAAGCTGGGTCAACGACTGGGTCGGGCCGGCGGGCGCTTTGCCGTTCTGTGCGGTGGGTCAGCGCGTTACGCGTTTTTCGCTTCGGGTGCGGTGGTCAGGTGGGTGCTGTTATTTTAGCGCGACGCTGCCATGGGTTCTCGGGTAGCAGGCAGGCGTTCTTGTTACTCGGTGAGCGCGATCACAGGCGTAGACGCGAGTGTCGGTGGGCTGCTGTCGCGCTTAAACCGTTTAAAACATGGGCGAAGTGAGCCTAGGCCAAAAGTAGATGCTGATGCGAGTGCGGGCTTGTTGCGTCGGCCCCCAACCCCTCTCCCGCAGGAGAGGGGCTTGTCGCCTGCGGAATGGCCCTCAGCACTCTGGGCGTTATCTGGAGAGGTCGGTGCGGGTTCTATCAGCGCGTTGTGGAAAGAGATCACCTGCTAGGAAAGCCTGGCGCATAGCCTTTAGCGTCTCCCAAACCCCAAACCCCAAACCCCAAACCCCAAACCCCAAACCCCAAACCCCAAACCCCACAGCCCACACCCCGAATCACGAATCACGAATTACGAACCCCAAACTACGAATCCCCAATCCCCAATCCCCAATCCCGGCTCCTAACGCACCGCCACCGCGATCCCGACAAAGATCGCCAGACCCACCCAGTTGTTATGCAGGAAGGCGCGAAAGCAGGGGCCGCGTTCGCGGTGGCGGGCGATGCGGAATTCGTAGAGCACCAGCGCCGTCGCCACGCCCAGGCCCGCCCAGTAGGCTGCATCCAGGCCGGCGCGCAGTCCGACGGCTGCCAGGATCGCAAACATCGCCGCATAGAGCGCGCCCTGCGCCAGCAGGTCGTACTTGCCGAACAGGATGGCGGTGGACTTGCTGCCCATACGGATGTCGTCGTCGCGGTCGACCATGGCGTACCAGGTGTCGTACGCGGTCGCCCACAGGATATTGGCCGCATACAACAACCAGCCCAGCAACGGCACGCTGCCTTGTACCGCCGCAAAGCCCATCGGGATGCCCCAGCCGAACGCCATGCCCAGATAGACCTGCGGCAGGTGGGTGTGGCGCTTCAAATAGGGGTAACTCGCGGCCAGGAACACGCCGGGCACGCTCAGTGCCACGGTCAGCCAGTTGAGGCTGAGCACCAATGCGAACGCCACCAGCATCAGCACCACGAATACCCACAGCGCTTCGCGCCCGGACACCGCGCCGGTGGCGAGCGGGCGCGACTTGGTGCGCTCTACATGCGGGTCCAGCCAGCGGTCGGCGTAGTCGTTGATCACGCAGCCGGCCGAGCGGGTCAGCCAGACCCCGGCGGTGAACACGAACAGCGTCCATAACGGTGGCATGCCGTCGGCGGCCAGCCACAGTGCCCACCAGGTGGGCCAGAGCAGCAGCAAGCTGCCGATCGGGCGGTCGCCACGCACCAGTTTCCAGTATTGCCCCAGCCGCTCGGACCACGTCAGCGCGGGCGCTGCGGGTACCTGTTCGAAACCATGCTTGCTCATGCTGCAAAGGGTAGCAGCGCGCCCTGGATGCGGCCATCTGGATGCGGCCATGCAGGTGCCGGCTGCAAGAACTCCGGCCAACACGGGGACATGCATCTGCGGTCGGAACTGGGGCGAAGCACCATGTGCGTGAGGCTCGGTGGCTGCGTCGGGTGTCGGGTGCTCCGGCAAGCGCGCGCTTCGCATGGGGGAGTCTGCGGAGCACATTGGACAGCTCCCGCCGGGCGGCCTGCGGACGCCAGCGGCCCAAGGCATCACGCGGGTGGCACGGGTTCTGGCATAATGCGCGGCCAGGCGCTCGTAGCTCAGCCGGATAGAGTAGTGGCTTCCGAAGCCATTGGTCGGGGGTTCGAATCCCTCCGGGCGCACCAGATCGCATCGTTCGGCCCGCTGCAGTGGCATTCCATTGCAGCGGGCCGAAATCGTTTCTGTGGTCAGGTCTTACAGTTTCTAAGCTTTGCGTCGCAACTGACGCTGCATGTCGCCAGCGCTGGTGTCGGAGGCCGTGATGTTCTGTGCCGGCAGCGCTAATGCACCGCTGTGAAGCCGGACGTTTACCTCGCAGCGTCAGTGTGGGCCGATGTCATCGTGTATGAGCGCTGATGGCCTTCGCTTAGTGCGCCGGTGAGCGCCATGCGAGGCGTCCGTTGCGGACTGCGCTCAAGCCTGTAGCGAATCGCTCCCACGCCATGTGTTGAAGAACGTGATGCGCCGAACAGGCCTCGACGCTGGACTCACTCAGATGTGGACTCACGCAAAGGCAGGGCGCGTACGCCCTGCCTTTGAAGCGAATCAGAGGCTGTCCGGCGCGGGTGCGGTGGCCCTGGCGTGCTGCTTGCCGCGCGCGTGTTCGATGGCGGTGCGCAACTTGCGGGCCGCGCCGGTGACGGCGGAGGCGGTGGTTTCGGCGCTATTGGTGGCAGCGATCGGCGGCAAGCCGGCGACGTGCGCTTCGATACTGCAGGTTCGATCCGCTGCGCCGCCGCGTTGGCCGTTCTCGTCGCGCAAATGCACTTCGACGCGGGTGATGTCGTTGGCGAAATGCGCCAGCTGGGCGGTGCAGGTCTTCTCGACATGCTGCACGACGGACGGGTCATGCGGCACGTGCTTGTCGGTCTGGATCTGAATCTGCATGGAGTTCTCCTTCGCGGTCATCCGCTGCGTCTGCCGCAGCGGTGACCTGATTCTGCGACAGCGCACTGTTGCCGCGAGGTGACAAGCCGCACAACGTTCATGCGCAGGTTTGGATGCGGGGATGCCACGTCACATGCGGCTGCTGGCGTGATAGCTGCCTTCGCTGACGAGCCTCCCATTGCGTCTTGCCATTGCACACTGGCGAGCTCTGCCAGCCTGAACCCGGCTGGCAGTGGCGATCGGCTGCGCTGTAGGCAGTGGCTTAAGATGCCGGCACCGCGGTAGTCCGCGCCTGTCCGATGCCTGCCTGTGTCCGAATTCCGAGTTGTTCGAAGTGCGCCGTGGGGTGTGGTGCGGCGTCTGCTGTTGCTGGCCGTGCTGTGGACGGTCTGCGTGGGCGCGGCGGCGGCGCAGGACGAGGACAAGCCGCTGGAGAGTACGAAGACCCAGCTGGACAGCATGCAGCAGGTGGTGACCAAGGCCGACGCGGGCATGGACAAGGCCGATACCGAGCAGCTCGTCAAGCTGACCGATGACGTCACCGGCACCCAGCGGAAGGCGCAGGAGCTGGTACGCACGTTGGAGCAGCCGCTCAAAGATCTCAACGCACGGTTGGAGGGGCTCGGCATCGCGCAGCCAAACGAGCCGGCCGATCTGGTCAAACAGCGCAAAGCGTTGATCAAAGAGCGCGATCAGTTAAATGCCGAGTTCATCCAGGCCACGCTGCTGGTCTCCAATGCCAAGGATCTGGCCGATCGGCTCGAACGCGAGCGGGTGCAGCGCTTCAGCGTCAAGCTCTCGACGCGGGTCGCCTCGCCGCTGTCGCCTGCGTTGTGGGGCCAGATCGCACAGCAATGGCCCGACGATCGTGGCCGCCTGCAGGCGCTGTCCGGCAAGGCGGTGCAGGTGGTGCAGGCGGGAACCGCAGCCAACGGCGTGGGTGGGTTGATCACCGGTGCCTTGGTCGCGTTGTTTCTGGCACTCCCGCTGCGTATCTTCCTGCGCCACCTGGGGCGCCGTTACGCGGCCTCGCGTGCGCCGGGCGGACGCCTGCGGCGCTCCGGGCTGGCGCTGTGGTTCCTGTTGGTCGGTACCCTGAGCCTGGGGGTGGCGGCGTTCGTGCTGGCAGAAAGTATTCGCGGGTTGAGCGAGCTGCCAGAGGATTTCGATCAATGGCTGACCGGGTTTGTCGCCATCAGTGTGGTGGCAGCCTTCGTCGGTTCGCTCAGTGCCAGCCTGCTGATGAAACACCAGCCCAGCTGGCGCCTGTTTCCGCTGGACGATGCCACCGTCGATCGCCTGCGCCTGCATTGTCTTGCCACTGCGGCAGTGATCTGGTTCAGCGGCATGGCGATGAAGACCAACGAGGTGGCCGGCAGCAGCGGCGCGCTGCTCACCGCCACCGACGCGCTGGCCGCCTTGCTGTACGCCGGGCTGATCCTGTCGGCGTTGGCTGGCTTGAGCCTGTCGTTGCGCGCGCATGCGGCCAATGCAGGCGTGGCCGATCCCGACAGCGATGCGCCGCCGCCGGTGGTGTCGCGCGGTGGCGGTTTCATCGTGCTGATCCGCCTGTTGGGCCACCTGGCGGTGATCTTCGCGTTGATCGCGGCCTTGTTCGGCTATCTCAACCTGGCCTTGTTCGTAGAGCGGCAGATCATCTGGATCACCCTGGTGTGCAGCCTGCTCGGCTTGCTGGTGATTTTTGCCGACGATCTGATGACCTGGTTGTTCAAGCCGGATGGGCGCTTCAGCCGGGCGCTGTCGCACGCGCTCAGCATCGGGAGCGGACGCCTGGTACAGCTGGGCTTGCTGATCTCGGCGGCGGCGCGGGTCTTGCTGGTGCTGTTGGGCATTGCGGTGCTGTTGACGCCGTATGGCGCCAACATCAACGTGGTCACCGACTGGGCGGAGAACATCGCGCACGGCATTTCCATTGGCAAGGAACTGGTGATCACTCCCGGCGATGTGTTCCGGGCGCTGTGCGTGTTCCTGCTTGGCATGGGTGTGGTGCACGTGGCGCAGCAGTGGCTGCTCAATACCTATTTGCCCAAGACCGAGCTCGATGACGGGGCGCGCAACTCGATCAGCACGGTGGCGCGTTATCTGGGCTGGTTGATCGTGGTGGTGTGGGGTCTGACCGCGTTGGGCCTGGATCTGAAGCGGCTGGCGCTGGTGTTGAGCGCATTGTCGGTGGGTATCGGTTTCGGCTTGCAGGCGATTACGCAGAACTTCGTGTCGGGGTTGATCCTGTTGGCCGAGCGGCCGGTGAAAATCGGCGATTGGGTGCGTATCGGCGACCAGGAAGGCGATGTGCGCAAGATCAGTGTGCGTGCGACCGAAATCCAGGTCGGCGATCGCTCCACCCTGATCGTGCCGAATTCGGAATTGATCACCAAAAGCGTGCGCAACATGACCCTGTCCAATCCGATGGGGCGGGTGCAATTGCAGTTCTCGGTACCGCTGGAAACCGAAGTGGCGAAGGTGCGCGACATGCTGCTGGAACTGTTCGCCGAGCATGCCAAGGTGCTGGCCGAGCCGGCGCCGTCGGTATTCATCGACTCGCTGGCCGGCGGCCATGTCAACTTCAATTCGTTCGCCTACGTGCGCAGCCCGCGCGATTCATATGGCGTGCGCAGCGAGCTGTTCTTTGCGTTGTTGCAGCGGATGGAAACGGTGGGGATTGCGCTGCAGTCGCCACAGGAAATCCGCTTCAGTCGTGCCGGGGTGGCGGTGGCACGCGATGGTGGCGAGGGCGCGTCGTCAGCGCCGCAGTGATGCGGCGTGTGCGACCCGCCTAACGTGCGTGACGTAGACGTGCGCCGGCATGTGTTGGACATCGCCGGTAACGCTGCATCGCGCGCCAGCGCGCTCCTGCGAGGCGGATGCGTTTGGCAGCAATGCTGCTTTACGAACGGTCGGCCACCGGGGTGTCCTTGACCAGTGCCAGATCGTCGACGCTGACATCTTCGGTGTAGTCGAGCCAGGCGCGAATTTCCAAGTCCTCCACCGCATGCTCCAGGCCCACCGGCATGCGGATACGTCCGGCGGCATCGGGCACCACCCATTGCTGGGCCAGTACCACCTTGCGTTCGGACGACACCGCTTCCACCCAGAACGCGCGGGTGGGGCGACGCTTGGCGTAGAGCTCGAGCATGTAGCTGCCTGCAGCGGTCTTGCGCGCGGATTGGGTGAGCATGATCGGCTGACGCACGCGCGGGCGCGGGCTTTGCGGTGTGGCATCCAGGGGCGCATCGACGGCGATGCCGCGGGTCAGGTCCGGGTCGCGGTAGAGCTTCATGTTTTGCTGGCGATCGACGACCAGCGCGCACCAGTCGCCATCGGCCGAGCCGTCCTCGAATGCGGTGCAGCGGTCCACGTAGGCCAGCGTGCCCTTGCTGTGGGTGCGGTCGAACTGACGCGAGGTGTTTTCCAGATACACCGTTTTCAGGTGGGTGTCTTCGTCGTATTCGAGCAGTACCGGCGGGCGCACCTGTTGCACGCCCACCACCACATCGCCATTGCCGTTGACGCGCAGCATGCGGGTGCTTTGCCCGGTCCATAGCGTGCGCGCAAAGGCGAGGTAGCGCGGGTAGTCCTTGCCGCTGTCGCGATTGGCGGCGACGCTGGCGCTGGGCGGTGCATCGCTGGCAAGCAAGGAGCGTCCGAAGCCCAGGGTGCGCATGCCCGGCTCCAGCAATTGCAGTAGCGTGGCACCGGAATCGAGCGTGCTGCCTGCGCGTGTGAGCACCTGTTGCGGCGCGATGCCCTTGCCGAGAAACAACAGCAGGTTTTCGCGTTTCTGATGGGCCAACACATCGCTCAGATCGTTCGGCATGGCCAGATGATCGGACGCGATCACGATAATGGTGTTGTTGCCGTAGCGACTGCTGCGGATGCGCGCCACCAGCTCGCCGATCAGGCGGTCGCTGCACTTGATCGCATGCAACAGACCGATGTCGCCCAGCGCGCTGTCGTAGCGCTGGCCCTTGCACGCCAGCGGCAGGTGGCCGGCCGGGTGATGGGTGTCCATGGTCAGCGTGGTCAGCATGAACGGTTGGCCGGCGCGCGACAGCGTCTGGAAGCTGTCCCAGGCATCGTCCAGTAACACGTCGTCGTGCACGCCCCATGCGGAAAAGTGCTTGGGTGCCACGCCTTTATCGCGGAAATGCTGCACGTCATCCACCACGTCGAAGCCATGGCTAGCCAGGAAACGGCCCTTGCCGGCAAAGCTGGCATCGGCACCGCCCACGTAGTGATTGCGGTAGCCCTGATCCTTGAGATAGTCGCCCAGGCAGCGCGCTTCGGGCAGGAACATGCCCATGCGATCCATGCTGTTTTCATCGCCCGGTGCGGTGGTCAGCGGCACGCCGCACATCGAGGCCACCATGCCGGCGATGGTCCACCCGCTGCCTTCGGTGGAGCTGAGGTTGCGCACGTCCACCGCTTCGGTGGCCAGCGCGCGCAGGTTGGGCATCAGGCCCGGAAACACCGACTCATCGAAGTAGGTGCGCTCCAGGCTCTCGCCGTAGATCCAGACGATGTTCTTGCGCTTTTGCAGCGGTTGCAGCGGCACCTGATATTCCGGAACCACCGTGGCGTAATCGACCGGGCGCAACTGGTAGTACAGCCGTTTGCCATCGCGATACAGCGGGCTCACCACGATGCTGACCAACAACATGCCCACGAACGATCCGAACACCACACCGCCGCCGCGCGAACGGCGGAAACGGCGCACCTTGACCAGGATGAGCGGGCTTAATGACAGCAGCAGCATGCTGATGAACACGGCGATGTAGCCGGAAAAGTCGCTGACGCCGGCGCCGTCCATGTCTGCGCGCAGGTGATACAGCGTGGCCGCATTGACGCCATCGCCGCTGAGCCGGTCGATCAAGCCCCAGGCGCTGAGCAGCAGCAGCAATAGCGACAGCAGGCCGGCTTTGAGCCAGGCCAGACGCGGCGAAGCGACCAACAGCCATAGCAATAGCAACAACGAGAACAACAACATCCAATGCATGCGCAACGTCCGTGGGGGAATGATGCGAGCGCGTACCGGACGCCTTGCTCGCCATGTCCTGTGCGCCACCTGCAATGTGACACCCGGATGACGGACTATGCCGCGCTGAAGCTGACTGAAATGTTTGTTGTGTTTGGATGTGGGTTTAGAGCGGCAAACAATACGTAGCTAGCAGTCGTCGGGTGGGTGTGGACGGCACGGAGGAACCGGAGTGTACGAGTGGTACATGCCGCACCGAGCGCCGGCTGCGCCCGCCTGGCGGTGAGTACAGTGATTTTGTTAGCCGCTCTTAATGCGTTGTTCGATGCGGGTGTGTCCATCCGCATGAAGTGTTGTTTGGGTGTGCTGTGGGGGCGGTGCGTGTGGTGTTGATTCACGGCAGTCGCACTGAGTGCTGGGAAGGTGATTTGGCAATGCGCTGTGCGTGATGTATCTGTTGTGCGTGGTCACGACTGGCGGTGGATGATCGAGACCGGCCGATTACGTCGGGTTCGGTCTTCACTGATCGATGTAATCGGTCATATCGTTAGCAGGAGCGTTTGCATCTGTTTGCGTCAGCGCGTCGTTGAGGGCGATGCGGGGTTTGCGTCACGCCGTCGAGGCTTGATGCGTGGGCTCGATGAGCGGCGTTGCCCCGTACCCTCACCCCAACCCCTCTCCCGGTGGGAGAGGGGCTTTAGAGTCTGGAGGTCTTTGTTGGTGCGTGCACGACATCCACGAGTGCATGCGGCTGGTGGCGTCGATGATCCGGGCTAGGCACGATCGATCGGCGTAATCGCCAATATCGTCAGTCAGCAATATCGCCTAAAACAGCGCTGGTCTGTCTGCGTTCGTGCTGACCAGTCTGCATTCAAGCATTACAACTAACTTGCAGCAGCTGGCCTTCTCGTCGGCCACTATCTGTGCCCGCGCTCTTCGCGCACGCGCCGGTCGAATTAAGAGCGCGCTGACTCGGCGGCCGCTATCTGTGCCCACGCTCTTCGCGTGCACGTACGCGGCGGTCAAATAGCAGTGCGCTGAGCACGATGCCGAGGCCCAGCACGACGCCGAGCAGAAACAGCACCATCGCAATGGCTGGATAGCCCCACAGTTTCAGGCCGGTTTCGATGCGCATCATCTGCGCCGAGGCCATGATCAGCGCAGCGGTGACGATGCCGGCCGCAACGCGGTTGGCGATCTTCTGCAGGCTTTCCATCAGATGCGATTCTTCCAGCCCGGTGACGCGCATCTGCAGGCGGTTTTCCGCGGCCAGCGACAGGATCTCGGACATGCGGCGCGGGCCTTCGCGCACCAGATGCTGCAGTTCCATCGCTTCGCTGGCCAGGTTGGCGGCGGACAGCGATTTTTTCAGCCGCGCGCGCATCACATGCTGCAGGTGGCGTTCGACGATACGGCGCGTGTCCAGGTTGGGCGACAACGCGCGGCACACGCCTTCCAGATTCAGCAGGGTCTTGCCGAGCAGGCTCAGTTCCGGTGGCGTGCGCAGGCCGTTTGCGGTGGCGATACGCACCAGATCCAGCACCACGCGGCCTTCGGAGGTGGTGTCGTGCGCGGCATAGCGCGCGATCATCTGCCCGGTTTCGCGCTGGTAGCGGTCTTCGTCGTAATCCTCCAGGCGCGTGCTGAGCGCGATGGTCTCTTCGGCCACTTCTTCGCCGCGCCCGTCGACGGCGGCAAACAGCAACTTGAGCAGACGTTCGCGCAGACGCGGCGGCACGTGCGCCACCATGCCCAGGTCGAAGATGGCCAGCCGCCCGTCCTGCAACACACGCAGGTTGCCCGGGTGCGGGTCGGCATGGATTTCGCCATGCACGAACATCTGATCCAGATATCCCTTGACCAGCTCCGCCGCCAAATTATCCATCGGCTGCTCGGTGCGACGCAGGCCGGAGATCTTGTCCACGCGCACGCCTTCGGCCAGCTGCATGGTCAGTACCTTGCGGCTGCTCAGGTCCCAGATCGGTTGCGGTATCCACAACAACGGAAACGGCTTGAGATGTTTGCCGAAGCGCACCAGGGTTTCGGCTTCGTCTTCGTAATTGAGCTCGGCGCGCAGGGTCTTGCCGAATTCGCCCAGCCAGTCGGCAAAGCGCACGCGGCGGCCGATGCCGGTGAGCCGGTCGGCCGCGGTGGCAAAACTCTTGAGGACATCCAGGTCCGAGCGCACTTGCGCGGCGACTTCAGGCTTTTGCACCTTGATCGCCACCGGCGTGCCATCGCGCAACGCGGCCCGATGCACCTGCGCCAGCGAGGCGCAGCCCAGCGGCACCGGGTCGAAAAACGAGAACGCCTTGTTGACCGACACGCCGAGTTCTTCTTCGATGATCTGGCGGATGCGTTCCACCGGCACCGAGCTGGTGTTTTCCTGCATGCGCTCCAGCGCGGTGGCGAACTCCGGCGGCACGATGTCCGGGCGCGTGGACAACATCTGACCGAGTTTGACGAAGGTGGGGCCTAGCGATTCCAGGTCGGAGACGAACTGGTCGGGCGTGCCTTCGGCCGGCACCTCGTACTCGTTGATGGCGGCCGGATCCAGATTCATGCCGGCAAACACACCCGACCCGCGGTACCGCAGCAACAAGCGCAGGATCTGCGTACGCCGGCTCATGCCGCCCACCACAGCCTGATCGGCCGGGTGCGTTGCCGGAGCCGGTGTGCGGTGCGGGTCATTCGGACTCAAGGCCATCTCCGGGGCGTCATGCGAGCAGCGAGTGTGGCCAGCGCGGGGTCGTCAGCCGGTGAATCCGGGTGCGCCGTAACAGCGTTGCGAGCGCTGCCGATGCCTGCGCTGGCACGTGTCCGGCCTGGGTTTGGCAGTGCCGGCAACCGCCCGGCAACGGCGCGCAACGACCGCGCAATGGCCTGCCATCACCCCATGCGGGCGCAGGATCGGCGAGAATTCACACCTACTCACGCACGACCACCCTCGAAGGACCTCCGCATGGCCGGTGCCAGCCTGTTTACCCTGCTCGACGACATCGCCACCCTGCTGGACGACGTTTCCATCCTGACCAAGGTTGCGGCCAAGAAAACCGCCGGCGTGCTGGGCGACGATCTGGCGCTTAACGCGCAGCAGGTGACCGGCGTCAGCGCCGACCGCGAGTTGCCGGTGGTCTGGGCAGTTGCCAAGGGGTCGCTGGTCAACAAGGTGATCCTGGTGCCGGCGGCGTTGGCGATCAGCGCGCTGGAGGCCTGGTTGCGCGGACGCGGCTACAACGTGCCGTTGGTGATGCCGCTGATGATGATCGGCGGCGCCTACCTGTGCTTCGAAGGCGTGGAGAAGCTGGCGCACAAGTTCCTGCACGACGCGGACGAAGAGGCGCAGCGGCATGCCGAGCGCACCCGCGCGCTGGCCGACGAACAGGTCGATGTGGTGGCGCTGGAGAAGGACAAGGTCAAGGGTGCGATCCGCACCGACTTCATCCTGTCGGCGGAGATCATCGTGTTGTCGCTGGGCGTGGTGGCCGCTGTGTCGTTCGGCCAGCAGGTGGCGGTGTTGGTGGCGATCGCACTGGCGATGACCATCGGCGTGTACGGCCTGGTCGCGGCGATCGTGAAGCTGGACGATCTGGGCCTGTACCTGACCCAGAAGGGCGCGTCGCTGGCGGCGCTCGGCCGCGGCATTCTGGTGGCCGCGCCATGGTTGATGAAGTTCCTGTCGGTAGCCGGCACGCTGGCGATGTTTCTGGTCGGCGGCGGCATCCTGGTCCACAACATCCCCGCGCTGCATCACCTCGTCATGGATCTGGCCAAGTCGGCCGGCAGCATGGGCTGGCTGGTCGAGGCGCTGGGCAACATGGTGGTCGGCGTGGTCGCCGGTGCGGTGGTGCTGGGAGCCGTGATGTTGTTTCAGAAGCTGCGCGGGAATAAGGCCGCGCACTGATCTTGTCTTGGAGCGGCTACCAGAACGTAGTGAGCACTCGTTAGGTGGGTGCGGACGGTGCGGAGGAACACGGAGCGGACGAGTGGACCATGCCGCACCGAGCACTCACTGCATCCGCCTGGCAGTGAGCACAGTCGTTTTGTCAGCTGCCCTAATCTGCGCTGATCACCCGGTTCTTGCCCGCGGCTTTGGCGTCGTACATGGCGCGGTCGGCGCGGCGCACCAGCTCGTCCTGGGTTTCGTCGGTATGGCGCAGCGCCACGCCTGCGCTGAAGCTGATGAAGATCCGCACGTCTTCGTGCAGCAAGGAGCGCTGCGCCATGGCACGTTGCAGGCGGATGACCGCCGCGCTGGCCTCGAAGATGGTCGAGTCCGGCAGCAGCAGTACGAATTCTTCGCCGCCGAAGCGGGCAATGGCATCGGTGGTACGCAATACCGCCTTGGCCACATCGACGGTGTGGCGTAGCGCGGCGTCGCCGCCGGCGTGGCCGTGGGCTTCGTTGAGGCGGCGGAAGTCGTCCAGGTCCAGCATCGCCACGCACAGCGGCTGGCCGCTGCGTTGGGTGCGCACCGCTTCGCGCTGAAACAGTTCTTCGAAGCCGCGCCGGTTGAGCGCGCCGGTCAGCTGGTCTTCGCGCACCAGTCCGGCGACTGCGTTGAGTTCCTGTTCGAGCGAGGCGATGCGTTGTTCGGCGTCTTCGACCTGGCGGCGTGCGGACAGCAGCTCGTCGCGCGCGGCCAGCGCCTGGGCCTGGACCCCGGCGGTGTCCTGCAGCACGTCCTGCAGCAGGCGGTTGAGATCGGGAATGCTGCGAGCGTCGCCGATCGCCTGCGAATAGCCGGCAACGCGGTCGTGATACTCGCCGGTGCTGGTGGCCATGCCGTCGAGCCGGTCGACGAAGGACACCATCATTTCGCGCATGGCGCTCTTGGAATCGGCAATGCCCTGCTTGAGCAGGCCCTGCTTGTAGATCACCTCGCGCAGGGTGCCGCGCGCCTGTTCGATCGATTCCACGTCCAGCGGGCCGGCCAGCAGCTGCCGCACTACCGAGATCTGGCCTTGCAACCAGCTGCGATCGTCGAGGAGTTCGCCGACGTTCTCCAACAATAGGTCGAACAAGCCGAGCAACAGGTTCTGTTGTTCGCTGGCATCCTCGGCGCGCAGGCCGATCTGATGGCTGAGCTCGCGCAGTCGCTGCTCCAGCGTGATCAGCTCATGCCCCGGGCGCCAGTGGCGCAGGGCCGATGCCAGGGTCTGGGCTTCTTCGGCCAGCTCCGGGCTGCGTTGCAGCAGGGTGGCCAGGGCGTTGCCTAGCGCGTGCCGCAGCAGGTCGCGCAGCTGTTCGGCTTCGGTGCGGCCTTCGGCGATGGAGTCGCCGATATCGATGGTGCGGATGTATTTGTCGATTAGCTGGCGCAGCGTGCGGCCGTAGCCTGGCCAGTCGCCGGCCGCATAGGCCGCGCTCAGGCGTACGCCCATGTCGCCGAGCTCACCATGCAGGCTGGCGATGCCTTCGGCGAACGCCAGCAGCAGCGCCTCGGGATGCGCGGCATGCGAAAACAGACGAACGAGCATCGCGGTGGCGGCCGCCGGATCGTGCGCGCCGGACTTGGTCTTGGCGGGAACCAGCTGATGTGCCGCCAGACCCGGCGCGGCATGCGCGCTGCCGCGCACGCTCGGCAGCGCAGCGACCGGGCGCGCGGTGTCCGTGCCGCCCCAGGGCAACAGACGGCGCAGCCCGCCACGCGGGCGGCTTGGAAGGTCAGGCTGGTCGGTCATGCCAGGTCTCGAAAGGTCGACGTGCTATCGCTGGTTATCGGCGCGTATGCGAGTCGCTTGAGCAGACCGGACCGTACGGCGCAGTCCGCAGCATGCATCCAATCGCGACGCCGCGATGCGATGCATGACGCGAACGTGGGCATGAACAAGTTACACAGATGACGACGACCACAGCCGCACTCTCCCGCATTCGGTGCATCTCAGTGCCTATGCACCGATGCGGGGATGTCATCGCACTGCAATGCATCGCTTATGCCCGCAGACCTGCGCAACTGTGCGTAAAGGAATGTGGGCTGTCGCAGAAAAGTCAGCACATGTTCACGCATATTTTATTTGTACGGGGTGTAGATTCATCACCAAGGACAACGTGGAGTACGCGCGTGGTCCCTGCTCCTCATTCGTAGCATGTCGTCTGGCCACATCGGCAGACGATGGTTTTCGCTTCGCCGTTTTCCGTCTCCACCCACTTTACGACGGACGTTTAGATGGTTGCCACGATGCCGCTTCACGCCAGCACTGCACGCTTAGAGCGCAGCACGATGATCCCCACGCTGAAGAAGAGCGGGCGGCCGCGTGATGCACGCGGGCGTTTCATTCGCCATCACGAGCGATTGCCGGTGTCGCTGGCCGATACGCGCGGTGCATTGTTCGTGGTGTCGGAGATGGCCGACTTCATCAAGGCTGGCGGTCTGGGCGATGTCGCGGCAGCACTGCCGCGCGCGCTACGCCATCGCTACGACGTGCGTGTGTTGATCCCCGGCTACCGCGCGGTGCTCGAGCGCGCCGGCAAGGTGGAGATCGTGGGACGCGTGTTGGCGCATGCCGCGCTGCCGGCCTGCGACATCGGCCGCATCGTGCAGTCCGATGGCCTGCCGATCTACATCCTGTTGTCCAAGGAACTGTTCGAACGCGATGGCTCGCCGTATGTGAGCACCAGCGGTTCGGAGTTCGAAGACAACGCGATCCGCTTCGCCACCTTGTCGCATGCCGCCGCGCAGATTGCCGCCGGTCATGCCGGCCTGGGCTGGAAGCCGCGCCTGCTGCATCTCAACGACTGGCCGTGCGCGCTGGCGGCCGGCTACGTGCGTTGGTCCGGCGGCACCACCCCGTGCCTGTTGACCATCCACAACCTGGCCTACCAGGGCCTGGTGCCGTATTCGATGGCCTCGGCACTGGGCATCCCGGCCGAGCGGGTGGCCGAGCTGGAGTTCTACGGGCAGATGTCGTTCCTGCGTGGCGGTATCGTCAATGCAGACCACGTCAACACCGTCAGCATCAGCTATGCCAAGCAGATCACCGGCCCGGCGCAGGGCTGTGGGCTGGACCGGCTGCTGGCCGGCCGCGCTGCCAAGGGCGCGCTGACCGGCATCGTCAACGGCATCGACGCCAGCTGGGACCCGCGCACCGACGTCCACCTGGATTCGCACTTCAGCGTGAACCAGTGGCAGGGCCGGCAGGCCAATGCCGCCCAGGTGCGCAAGGCTTTCGGGCTGCGCGACAGCACCGGGCCGTTGTTCGCGGTGGTGTCGCGGCTGGTGCATCAGAAGGGCCTGGACCTGATCTGCGAGGTTGCCCCGCAGATCGTGGCGGCCGGTGGCCAGATTGCCGTGATCGGCGGTGGCGAGCCGGAGATCGAACAACAGGTGGCCGAGTTGACCCGCCGGTATCCCGGCCAGGTCGGTGCCTTCATCGGCTTCGAGGAAGGCCTGGCGCGGCGCATGTTCGCCGGTGCGGACTTCCTGCTGATGCCCTCGCGCTTCGAGCCTTGCGGCCTGAGCCAGATGTACGCGCAGCGCTTCGGCTGCCTGCCGATCGCGCACGCCACCGGCGGGCTGATCGATACCGTGGACGACGGCGTGACCGGTTTCCTGTTCCAGCACGCCAGCGTGGAGGCCCTGCGCCGCTGCCTGGAACGCGCGTTCCGCACCTTCCGGCTGCCCAGCCTGCTGTCGGCCATGCGCCGCGCTGCCATGCTGCGGCCCAGCGGCTGGGATGTGGCCGGCAAGAAGTATCTGTCCCTTTACGAACGCACCGCCGCAACCGCACCTGCGCTTGCGACGGTGTCATGAGCGAACGGTTGGGCGTGCAAGGGCAGGGAACGGAAGGCGAGGCTGTGACCACGGAAGGAGTGTCTGATAGCGCGCTTGCCTTGCAGGCGCTGGCCGACGGAGCGCCCACTGACGCGTTCGCGGTGCTGGGCCCGCATCTGCAGGCCGACGGCCGCCGTCGTGTTCGGGTGCTGGCACCCGGCGCCGAGGCGATGGGCCTGATCGATCCACGCGGCAAGTTGCTGGCGCGCATGCAGGCCGGCGCGGTCGATGGCGTGTTCGAAGGCGAGCTGGCGGTCGATGGCCCGTATCGGTTGCGCATCGTCTGGCCGGACGTGGTGCAGGAGATCGAAGACCCGTACGCGTTTGCCCCCACCCTGGACGAGTCGCTGCTGCTGCAGATCGCCGCCGGCGACGGGCAGGCGTTGCGCAGCACGCTGGGCGCACAGCATCTGCGCTGCGGCGATGTGCCGGGCGTGCGCTTTGCGGTCTGGGCGCCGCACGCGCAGCGCGTGGCGGTGGTGGGCGACTTCAATGGCTGGGAGGCGCGGCGGCATCCCATGCGTCAGCGTCTGGGCGGCTTCTGGGAGCTGTTCCTGCCGCGTGTGGAGGCCGGCGCCCGCTACAAATACGCCATTACCGCCGCCGATGGCCGTGTGCTGCTCAAGGCCGACCCGGTCGCGCGCCAGAGCGAGCTGCCGCCGGCCACCGCTTCGGTGGTGCCCGGTGGCGCCGCGTTTGCGTGGACCGATGCCGAGTGGATGGACAAGCGTGCGGTGCAGGCACTGCCGGCGCCGATGTCCATCTACGAGGTACATGCCGCTTCGTGGCGCCGCGATGGCCACAACCAGCCGCTGGACTGGCCCAGTCTGGCCAAGCAACTGATCCCATATGTGCAGGAACTGGGCTTCACCCATCTCGAGTTGCTGCCGATCACCGAGCACCCGTTTGGTGGCTCGTGGGGTTACCAGCCGCTGGGCCTGTATGCGCCGACTGCCCGTCACGGCAGCCCGGATGGCTTTGCGCAGTTCGTCGATGCCTGCCACCGTGCCGGCATCGGCGTGATCCTGGATTGGGTCAGCGCGCACTTCCCCGATGATGCGCACGGCCTGGCGCAGTTCGATGGCGCCGCGCTGTACGAGCATGCCGACCCGCGCGAAGGCATGCATCGCGACTGGAATACGCTGATCTACAACTACGGCCGCCCGGAAGTGACCGCCTACCTGTTGGGCAGCGCGCTGGAGTGGATCGATCATTACCACCTCGACGGCCTGCGCGTGGATGCGGTGGCCTCGATGCTGTACCGCGATTACGGACGTGCCGAAGGCGAGTGGGTGCCCAACGCGCACGGCGGCCGCGAGAATCTGGAGGCGGTGGCGTTCTTGCGCCAGCTCAACCGCGAGATTGCCGCGCGCCATCCCGGCGTGCTGACCATCGCCGAAGAATCCACCGCCTGGCCCGGCGTGACCGCGCCGATCAGCGACGGCGGGCTGGGCTTTACGCACAAGTGGAACATGGGTTGGATGCACGACACGCTGAGCTATATGCAGCGCGATCCTGCCGAGCGCGCGCAACACCACAGCCAGCTCACCTTCGGCCTGGTGTACGCGTTCTCCGAACGCTTCGTGTTGCCGCTGTCGCACGACGAAGTGGTGCATCGCACCGGCGGCCTGCTTGGGCAGATGCCGGGCGACGACTGGCGCCGCTTCGCCAACCTGCGCGCGTATCTGGCGCTGATGTGGGCGCATCCGGGCGACAAACTGGTGTTCATGGGCGCCGAATTCGGCCAGTGGAGCGATTGGAATCACGACCAGTCGCTGGACTGGCATCTGCTCGACGGCGCGCCGCATCGCGGCGTGCAGCAACTGGTGGGCGATCTCAATGCCACCTTGCGCCGCGTGCCGGCGCTGTACCGCAGCACGCATCGCGCCGATGGCTTCGACTGGAGCGTGGCCGACGACGCACGCAATAGCGTACTTGCCTTCATTCGTCACGATCCCGAAGGCGGTGCGCCGCCGTTGCTGGCGGTGAGCAACCTCACCCCGCAACCTCAGCACGACTACCGCGTGGGAGTGCCGCGCGCCGGCATCTGGCGCGAAATCCTCAATACCGACAGTGCCCGTTACGGCGGCAGCAACCTCGGCAACAGCGGTCGTCTTGCGACCGAGCCGATGGGCATGCATGGGCATACGCAACGTCTGCGCCTGACTCTGCCGCCGCTGGCCACGATCTACCTGCAAGCGGAGAAATAACAATGAACCAGCGCAACGACATCATCCCGGCCTGGGGCGCATGGCCAGCGGGTGAGGGACAGGTGCGCTTCGCGCTCTGGGCACCGGATGCCAGCCGCGTGGAAGTGGTCTTCGACGACGGCACGCGTAGCGCGCTGCAGGCCGGGCAGGACGGGTTCTTCACCGCCACCCTGGCCTGCGCGGCAACCGCGCGCTATCGCTACAGCGTCGATGGCGGCGCGCCGGTGCCGGATCCGGCCTCGCGCTGGCAGCCCGATGGCGTGCACGGCCCCAGCGCCGTGCAGCCCACCGACGGCTACCGCTGGAGCAACACGCAGTGGCAGGGCCGTCCGTGGGACGAGGCGGTGATCTATGAGCTGCACGTGGGCACCTGCGGCGGCTATGCCGGCGTGCAGGCGCAGTTGCCGCAGCTGGCCGCGATGGGCATCACTGCCATCGAGCTGATGCCGTTGAGCGCCTTCCCCGGTGCGCACAACTGGGGCTACGACGGCGTGCTGCCGTATGCGCCGGCCGACGCCTATGGCACGCCCGACGCACTCAAGGCGTTGATCGATGCTGCGCACGGGCATGGCCTGATGGTGTTGCTGGACGTGGTCTACAACCACTTCGGCCCGGACGGCAATTACCTGCACAGCTATGCCGGCGCGTTCTTCAACGAAGATAAACCCACCCCGTGGGGCGCGGCGATCGACTTCCACAAGCCGCCGGTGCAGCGCTATTTTCTCGATAACGCATTGATGTGGTTGCACGAATACCGCTTCGACGGCTTGCGCCTGGATGCGGTGCACGCGATCACGCCCAATGCATTTCTGGACACCTTGCGCGAGACCGTGGAGAGCAGCCTGCCGTCTGGCCGCCACGTGCATCTGGTGCTGGAAAACGAGGCCAACCAGGCCTCGCAACTGCAACGTGGCTACACCGCGCAGTGGGACGACGATTTCCACAACGCCTTGCATGTGTTGCTGACCGGGGAGGAGGAGGGCTATTACGCCGCCTTCGCCGACAAGCCCACCGAGCATCTGGCGCGCGTGCTCGGCGAAGGCTTTGCCTATCAGGGCGAGCCGGACCCGCGTGGCCACGTGCGTGGCGAGCCCAGTGGTGCGTTGCCGCCGTACAAGTTTGTGGTGTTTGCGCAGAATCACGACCAGATCGGCAACCGTGCGCGTGGCGAGCGGCTGACCGTGCTGGTCGCGCAGCCGCGCTTGCGCGCAGCGTTGGCGTTGACCGCATTGACGCCGATGATTCCGCTGTTTTTCATGGGCGAGCCCTGGGGTGCGACGCAGCCGTTCCTGTTCTTTACCGACTTCGGTCCGCCGCTGGATGAGGCAGTGCGCGAAGGGCGGCGTCGCGAGTTCGCGCACTTTGCCGCGTTCGCGGATGAAGCGCACCGCGCCACCATTCCCGACCCCAATAGTCATGCCACCTTCGCCGCCTCGCGATCGCCGATCGGCGATGCAGCGCACGGCGACGGCGCGCAGTGGGCAGCGTGGTTCACTGCGCTGCTCGCCGTGCGTCGCCAGTGGTTGGTACCCGGTCTTGCCGACGCGCGCGCGGTAAGCGCCAGCGTGCTGGCCGATGGCGCGCTCACCGCCACCTGGGAGCTGCCGGGCGGGCTGTGGCATATCGCCTTCAACGTCGGCAGTGCAGCCGTGCCGTTGGCACCACTGCGCGGGCGCGTGGCGTTTGCCGAAAACGTGGATATCTCCGCGCAGCAGTTGCCGGTCGACAGTTTCATTGCCTGGCATGAGGACCGCACATGAGCACGAACACCTTGCACACCCTGGCCGCCGCGGCCGGGGTGATGGTGGAGTGGGTGGACGCCAGCGACCAACCGCGACAGGTGTCCGAGCAGTCGGTGCAGGCGGTATTGACCGCCCTCGAATTGCCATCGGCCACTGCCGCACAACGCGAAGACAGCCTGCGACGCTGCAAGGCGCAGGCAGATGAGCCGGCAGTGCTGCTCACCGTGCAGGTGGGCGCGCCATTGCCGTTGCGCGTTGCCGCCAATGCGAGTGGTCGCTGGATCGATGACAGCGGCAGCAGCGAAGAAGCACGTGCGGATGCCCAGGGGCAATTGCTTGCACCGCAGCGTTTTGGTTATTGGACGCTGCAGATCGGTGCGCTGACCCAGCAGGTGGCAGTCGCGCCGCAACGCTGTTTCAGCGTGGCCGATGCCTGCGGCCAGCCGTCGCCGCGTGCCTGGGGCATGGCGCTGCAGGTGTATTCGGCCTGCAGCCTCGATGATGGTGGCATCGGCGATGCTGCCGGCGCTGTCGAGTGGCTGCGGCACGCGGCGCTGGCTGGCGCCGATGCGCTGGCACTGAGCCCGGTGCATGCCTCGCGCCCGATCACCGGTGGTTACAGCCCGTATTCGCCGAGTGACCGACGCTTCTTCGATCCCTTGCATGCCGCACCGGTCCGCGTGTTGGGCGAACTGGCGCTGGAGGCGATCGACGAGATCGCAGGCCTGCGCCAGCGCTTCGATACGCTGCACACCAATGCATTGATCGACTGGCCTGCCTCGGCGCAGGCCAAGTGGGAGCTGTTGCGCCATCTGCATGCGCGCGTGGCGCCGGATCATGCCGATCTGCTCGCATTCCGCACGGCAGGCGGTGCAGCGCTGGACGGATTCGCACGCTTCGCCGCGCAGGATTATGGCGACAACGATCCGCAGCTGCATGTGTTCACCCAATGGCTGGCAGCGCGCAGTTGGTCCGATGCGCAGCGCGAAGCGCACGAGCGCGGCATGAAGATCGGCCTGATCGCCGATCTGGCGGTGGGCTTCGACCCCAACGGTGCCGAAGCCGCTGCCGCCGCCGAGACGGTGTTGCGTGGCCTGGTGCTGGGCGCGCCGCCGGATGCCTTCAATGCCGATGGCCAGCACTGGGGCATCGGTGCGTATTCGCCCACCGCATTGCGACGCAGCGGGTTTGCGCCGTACATCGCGCTGCTACGCGCGGTGCTGCGTGATCGCGGCGGGATCCGCATCGATCACATTCTTGGCCTGTTGCGGCTGTGGGTGGTGCCCGAGGGTGCCGGCTCCAACGAAGGCGCCTATCTGGCATACCCGCTGCACGATCTGCTCAATCTGCTGGCGCTGGAATCGTGGCGTCACCGCGCCATTGTGATCGGCGAAGATCTGGGCGTGGTGCCGCCGGGCATCCGCGAAGAACTCTCGCGCCGCGGCGTGATGGGCATCGATGTGCTGATGTTCACCCGCGACGAAGATGGTGCATTCATTGCGCCCGGCTTGTGGCGCCCGGATGCGGTGGCCACCACCACCACCCATGATCTGCCCACGCTTACCGGCTGGCGCGCTGGCCGTGACATCGACTGGCGTCGCAAGCTCGCGCTGATCAAGCCTGAGCAAGCCAGCGACGACGCAAACCACCGCACCAAGGATGTCGCGCGACTGGATGCGGCGGTGGAGCACGTCGGCCTGTCCAGCGACGATGCGCTGCTGGGCGCGCTGCGGTTTACCGCCAGCAGCGTGTCGCCGCTGGCCTTGCTGCCGGCCGAAGACGCACTGGCGCTGGACGAACAACCCAATCTGCCGGGCACCGTCGAAGTCCATCCCAACTGGCGTCGACGCCTGCCCGATCCCTTGCCGCATGCGCGCCTGACCACGGCGCTGCAGGGCTTTGCCGAGGCGCGTCGCGTCGCGGCCGTTTCGGAACCACAGTCATGATCGATCTTCGCGCCACCGCCCGCCTGCAGCTGCATGCCGGCTTCACCTTGCACGATGCGCTTGCGCAGGTGCCGTACTACGCCGGCCTTGGCATCAGCCATCTGTATCTGTCGCCGATCGGCACTGCGGTGCCGGGCTCCACGCACGGCTACGACAATATCGACCCAAGCGTGGTCAATCCCGAACTCGGTGGCGAAGCGGCGTTGATCGCGTTGTCGCAGGCCGCGCGCGAACACGGCATGGGTCTGATCGCCGACATCGTGCCCAACCACATGGCCACCCACGCGCAGAACGCCTGGTGGTGGGATGTGTTGCGCAACGGCCGCAGCGCCAAGCATGCCGACTGGTTCGATATCGACTGGCGTGCGCCGGGTCGCGATGGAAAGTTGTGGCTGGCAGTGCTGGACCGCCCGTACGCCACCGCGCTGGCCGACGGCTTGATCACGCTGGTGATCCAGGATGACGGCAGTGCCGCACTGGCGCATTACGACCAGCGTTATCCGATTCGTCCGCAGACGCTGGAGATTCCGGAACCATCCGCACGAGCGCAGTGGCTGCGCGACTACAACGAGGGTGCCAAGCGTGGCGATGGCCGCCTGCACAAGGTGATCGAACGCCAACCGTATCGATTGAACTGGTGGCGGGTGGGCAACGACATGCTCAACTACCGCCGGTTCTTCGACATCACCTCGCTGGTGGCGTTGCGGGTCGAGCTGCCGGCGGTGTTCGATGCGGTGCATGCGCTGCCGCTGCGGCTGGTGGCCGAAGGGCACCTGGACGGCCTGCGCATCGACCATGTGGACGGGCTCACCGACCCGACCGGTTACGTGCGCAAGCTGCGTAGCCGGCTGGATGCGGCCGGGCGCACGCGCGGGCTCAAGCCCGGCACGCTGGGCCTGTATCTGGAAAAGATCCTCGCCCCCGGCGAGCATCTGCCGGCCGACTGGCCCTGCGATGGCACTACCGGTTACGACTTCATGGACCAGGTCGGCGGCGTGTTGCACGACGCGGCCGGCTTCAAGCCGTTGGCGCGTGCCTGGCAACGCGTGAGCGGACGCAGTGGCGACTTCGCGCAGGAAGAGCGCGCAGCCCGCGATGAAATCCTGCGTGGCCCGCTGCAGACCGAATTCAATCGCGCCGTGGGTGCGTTGTCGGCGCTGGCACGCCTGGACCCGCCAACACGCGAGTTCAGCCCGCAGATGCTGGCACGCGGTCTGTGCGTGCTGCTGCGCTGGTTCCCGGTGTATCGCACCTATGCCGGTGCCAAGGGCGTCACCGGCAGCGAGGCAGAGCGGCTGCGCAGCACCGCCGCGCGTGCCCGCGACGGCATGCCGGAGTCGATCGTTGCAGCGGTCGACGCCATCGAGCGCTGGTTGCTGGACGATGCCGGTGCCGACCGCGCGCAGATTGCCTTGCGGCGCATCCTGCGCCGCCGCGTGGAGCAGCTGTCCGCACCGCTCAATGCCAAGTCGGTGGAAGACACCGCGTTCTACCGGCACGGCGTGCTGTTGTCGCGCAACGAGGTCGGCAGCCATCCGACCCACTTCGCCAACGAGGCCGCCGAGTTCCACGCGCAGAATCAGCAGCGCGCCAAGCACTACCCGCGCGCGCTGTTGGCCACTGCCACCCACGATCACAAGCGCGGCGAAGACCTGCGCATGCGGCTGGCGGTGCTGTCCGAGCAGCCGAAGTGGTGGGTCGAGCAGAGCGCCCAGTTCGATGCCCTGGCCCAGACGCTGGAATCGCCGGCGCTGGCCGGTGGCGACCAGCAAATGCTGTGGCAGACGCTGGTGGCGGCCTGGCCTATTGGGCTGGGCGCCGATCAGGCCGAGCCGCTCGCCGCCTATGCCGAGCGCGTGGCGCAGTGGCTGCTCAAGGCGGTGCGCGAAGCCAAGTTGCATACCAGCTGGACCGACGGCTCTGCCGAGTACGAACAGGCCGTGCAGGCGACCGTGGAGCAGGTGCTGAGCAGCCGTGCCGGGCTGCCGCTGCGCCGCGCGCTGCTACGTGCCAGCAACCACATCGCCGCCGCCGGTGCGCGTAATTCGCTGGTGCAAACCACCTTGCGCCTGACCGTACCCGGTGTGCCCGACCTGTATCAGGGCACCGAAGGCTGGGATCTTTCGCTGGTGGACCCGGACAACCGCCGCCCGGTGGATTACACACAGCGGCAGCAGTGGCTGCAGCAGGCGCGCGACTTCAACACCTTGCTGCGCAGCTGGCGCGATGGCGCAGTCAAGGCGCGTCTCACCGCTGTGCTGCTGCAGCTGCGCAGCGAACATCCGGCGCTGTTTGCGAAGGGCGACTACCAGCCATTGAACGTCGCGGCCAGCGGCGCTGCGCAGGTGCTGGCGTTCCGTCGTCAGTACCGCGGCCAGTCGTTGGTGGTTGCGGTCACCCGGCTGGGCGCCGGTGCGCACAGCGAAGGCGATCTGCCGTTGCTGGTGCCGCCGGCCAATTGGGGTCAGGCGTCGTTGGCATTGCCGGAAGCCACATACCGTAATGTGCTCGACGGCAGCACGCTGCAGCCGCAGCGCGGCCGCGTGGCGCTATCCACGGTGTTTGCACGTGCGCCGGTGGCAGTGTTGTTGACCCCGTAATCGACCTTGAGGGAAATGTACGCAATGAATGACACGGAACGGCAAGCGCGGCTTCGCCAGTTGGCACAGGAGATCTGGGAGGCCGAAGGCCGCCCGGACGGGCATGCGCACCGCCACTGGGCCATGGCCGAGCGGCTGGTGGATGCCGAAGAACGCGCGGCCGAGCAGTCCGCCGAGCACGCGGCCACGCCGATCACTGCGCGCCAGTAACGCGGTGTCTGCCACCTTGCGTGGGTTGTGCCGCGCGCTCCTGCAAGCGTGCACAGCCCCGCCGCAGCCGCACACCGCGCATTGTCTTGAGTTCACCGTTTTAAGGAGTTACCGATGGCCACTCGCAAGTTCACTCAGCGCTCGCGCATCCGCGAAGGCCGTCCCAACCCCCTCGGCGCCACCTGGGACGGTTTGGGCGTCAATTTTGCGCTGTATTCGCGCAATGCCACGCGCGTGGAGTTGTGCCTGTTCGACGAGCGTGGCCGCGAGCAGGAGCGCATCGCGCTGCCCGAATACACCGATGAGGTCTGGCACGGCTATTTGCCCGACGCCCGCCCCGGTCAGCTGTACGGCTACCGCGTGCATGGGCCCTACGCCCCCGAGGCCGGGCATCGCTTCAACCACAACAAATTGCTGCTGGACCCGTATGCCAAGCAGATTGTCGGCGAACTCAAATGGGCGCCGCATCTGTTCGGGTACACCATCGGGCACCGCGACAAGGACCTAAGTTTCGATCGCCGCGACAGTGCGGCATTCATGCCTAAATCCGCGGTGATCGACCCGGCCTTTACCTGGGGCCAGGACCGCCCGCCGCAGACGCCCTGGAACCGCACGGTGATCTACGAAGCGCACGTGCGCGGGTTGAGCATGCTGCACCCGGCGGTACCGCCGGAAGAACGCGGCACGTTCTCGGCGCTGAAGACCGACGAGCTGATCGACCACATCAGCTCACTCGGCGTCACTGCGGTGGAACTGCTGCCCGTGCACGCGTTCGTTGACGACCAGTATCTGCTGGAAAAAGGCCTGCGCAATTACTGGGGCTACAACACGCTCGGGTTTTTTGCGCCGCAGGGCCGCTACATGTCCACGCGCACCGTGGCCGAGTTCAAGCAGATGGTGGCGCGACTGCACCACGCCGGCCTGGAAGTGCTGCTGGACGTGGTCTACAACCACACCGCCGAAGGCAACGAGCTGGGGCCGACGCTGTCGTTCAAGGGCATCGACAACGCCAGTTACTACCGCCTGGCCGACGATCGCCGCTTCTATATCAACGACACCGGCACCGGCAACACCTTCGACCTGACCAACGTCGGCGCGCTGCGCATGGTGATGGATTCGCTGCGTTACTGGGTGCAGGAAATGCACGTGGACGGCTTCCGTTTCGATCTGGCCAGCATCCTTGGCCGCGAGCGCTATGGCTTCGATCCGTCGGGCAGCTTTCTGGATGCGGTGCGGCAGGATCCGGTGTTGAGCCAGACCAAGTTGATCGCCGAGCCGTGGGATATCGGCCCCGGCGGCTACCAGGTCGGCAATTTCCCGCCGGGTTGGGTGGAGTGGAACGACAAGTTCCGCGACAACGTGCGCGCGTTCTGGCGCGGCGATGGCGGGCAACTGGCCGAGTTGGCCACGCGTCTGACCGGCTCTGCCGATCTGTTCGATCACAGCGGCCGCCGGCCGACCGCGTCGGTCAATTTCGTCACCGCGCACGACGGGTTCACCCTGCGCGATCTGGTCAGTTACGAGGGCAAGCACAACCTCGCCAACGGCGAAGACGGCAGGGACGGCAGCGACCACAATATCTCCGCCAATTACGGCGTCGAAGGCGAGACCAACGACGCGGCGATCAAGCAGCTGCGCCGTCAACAGATGCGCAATCTGCTCGCCACCTTGCTGCTGTCGCAAGGCACGCCGATGCTGTTGGCCGGCGATGAATTCGGCCATAGCCAGAACGGCAACAACAACGCGTATTGCCAGGACAACGAGCTGAGCTGGATCGACTGGACGGCCGCCACCAAGGCTGCCGCTGCCGATCAGGCCGCGTTCGTGCGCCGCTTGATCCGCATCCGTCAGCGTTACCCGTTGCTGCATCGCGCACGCTTCTTCGACGGCAAGTTCGACGAAGCGCTGGGCTTGCGGGATCTCACCTGGCTGGCGCCCAACGGCACCGAGATGGACGAAGCCGGTTGGCACGACCCGGAAGCGCGCGCGCTGATGCTGCGCCTGGACGGCCGCTCGCCGACTACGGGCCTGCGCGAGATTGCCGCCAACGTCACCTTGCTGATGCTGATCAACGCCGCCTCCACCACTGTGTCGTTCACGCTGCCGGCCATGCACGACGAACACTGGCGCGTGCTGGTCGACACCGCACGTCATGGCGGCCGCGTGGTGGCCGGCGGCAGCGAGTGGAAGGCGCCCGCGCACTCGCTCACCTTGCTGGCAGTGGAGCGCGACCGCGTGATCAGCAGTGCGCGCATCGTCTCCGAAGGTGGGCGTTGATGAGCGGAGTGGCCTGATGGATGTGTTGTTGGCAGGGGCGACCGGTCTGGTCGGGAAACAGGTCTTGCAGCAGTTGCTCGCCGATGCGCGCTGCACGGGTGTGGTGGCGCTGACGCGTCGCCCGCTGACGCAGGTCCATCCCAAACTGCGCAACCAGGTGATCGACTTCGAGCGCCTGGAGCATTGGACCGCACCGCGCATGGAAGCGGCCATCTGCGCGTTGGGCAGCACCATGAAACAGGCTGGTTCGCGCGAGGCGTTCTATCGCATCGACCACCACTACCCGCTGGCTCTGGCGCGCGCTGCCTGCGCGCAGGGCACCTCGGTGTTCGTGCTGAACTCGGCGGCCGGCGCAGACGCGCAATCGCGCATCTTCTACAACCGCGTCAAGGGCGAACTGGAACGCGATCTGCGCACGATCGGCTTCCCCTCGCTGACCTTCGTACGCCCTGGGCTGATCGGCGGCGAACGCGAAGAACGCCGCACCGGCGAACACCTCGGCAGCGTGGTGCTGGGCGCACTCGGCCCGATCCTGCCACGGCGCTTCCGCATCAATCCAGCCGAGCGCATTGCCGCCGCGATGGTCACCGCCGCGCTATCGCCGGCACGTGGCGAGCATAGTGTGGAGGCGGCGGAACTGGCTGGCTAAGAGCAGCTAACAAAACGACTGTGCTCACTGCCAGGCGGGCGCGGACGGTGCTCGGTACGGCATGGACCACTCGTACACTCCGGTTCTGAGCGCGCCGTCCACACCCACCTGACGACTGCTCGCTATGTTGTGTGAGCCACGCTAAATACTGCCACCGCCATGCAGTGATGCATGCACGTATCGCTGCATGGAGACAGCTTCATGACAACGCAGGGCGCAACAGCTGCCTGCGTAGGAGCGTGCCTGCGCGCGACGTCGTGTACCGAGATGGCCTCATTGCACAAAACAACACGTTCCTACCAAGCGTTGCGCACTGGCAGTCTTCCATCAACGCACGCGCTGATCACACCCCCAACGACTGCCCGCCATCCACCGCCAGCACCTGCCCGGTGATCCAACGCGCCTGCGGCGATGCGAGGAACATCGCTGCATCGGCGATGTGCTGCACCTGCCCGAAGCCGCCAAACGGAATGCTGTCGCGGATGCGTGCGTAGAGTTCCGGTTCGTCGCGACTGCGCTTGTCCCAGAGTCCATCCGGGAACTCGATGGAGCCCGGTGCGATCGCATTGACGCGGATGCGGTCGCGCGCAAGTTCGGCGGCCAGTGTAGTGGTGTAGTAATTGAGCGCGGCCTTGGCGGTGGAATAGGCGATCGCACGCGGTGTGGGGCGCTGGGCGTTGATCGAGCTGATGTTGAGGATCACCGCTGCGTCGCTGGTGCGCAGATGCGCCAGCGCGGCGCGGTTGCAGCGCACTGCCGCCATCAGGTCGACGTCCAGCCCCGCCTGCCAACTGGAGTCGTCGTTGCCATGCCCGTAGCCGGAGGCATTGTTGATCACCACGTCCAGGCCGCCCAGCGCCTGCGCCGCGGCCTGCACGTATGCTTCGATCTGCGCTGCATCGGCAAGATCGCAGGGCAGGGTATGTACCGGCGTGCCGTAGGCTTCCAGCGTCTGCGCCGCCTGGGTCAGGCCGTCTGCACTGCGCGCGCAGATCGATACGTGAGCGCCGCTACGCACAAACGCCTCTGCGATCGCCAGGCCGATGCCGCGGCTACCCCCGGCGATCAGCACGCGTTGTGTACGGTGTGCAGAAAGAGGCATGGCGTTACTCATTGCGGAAAACCCGCATTATCGAACAGCTTGGTGCCGACGTGGCCGATGCGTGCGCTGGCCGTTGTGCTGTCCAGGCGTAAGGCGTCATCGCATAAAGCGCAGCAACAGTCTGCACAGCGCTGCCCATGTCGATTAGAGAGTCGTGCGACAACACCTGATGCTGCGCTTAGAGCAGCTAACAGAAGGATTGGATGCCCGCCAGGCTGGCGCGGCCGGTGCTCGTTGCTGCATGGGCCACTCGTCCACTCCGGTTCTTATGCGCCGTCCGCACCCACCTGACGACTGCTCGCTACGTTTTGTCAGCCGCTCTTCGTTCGGATACAGACGCCCCGCCATAAAACGCGGTCGCCAGCGCGACATCAGCGCCGGCACAGAGTCGCCACCATCTCCACGATCACACCAGCGCCCAGTACCAGCTCCCAGCGCCAGCTCCCAACATCCAGCACCCACACCAACACCAACACCAACACCAACACCAACACCAAGCCTCAAACCTCCAACCTCCAACCTCCAACCTCCAACCTCCAACCTCCAACCTCCAACCTTCAACCTTCAACCTTCAACCTCCACGCAGCTGCACCTCGACAAGGCACTTCGCCAGCCGCGTAGGCGACCCGGCTTGCATTGCGCAGCGCAAGCCAAACCCACCACACGCATCCCCATCGGCAGCACCAATTGCAGTGGCGGCCGCTGTCATCTCACTGCCATCTGCAACACGCGCAGCCTGCGCCATAAGCCTCATCACGGCTGGCGATCAGCTCATGCCTTTCGGGTTGCTCGCCGCTAACCATTTGTTTACACAACCACGCGGCGCTGCGGGCACAACGTGCGAGTCATTCAGTGGGAGTTGCACATGGAAACCCATATCACCGTCATCGGTGCCGGCTTTTGCGGCACCGCGCTGGTCCGTGCGCTGGCGCAGACGGCCGATGCGCAGGTGCGTATCACCCTGGTCGGCGTGGCCGAGACGTTCGGTAGCGGCATCGCGTATGGCGCGGCGCGACCGGAGCATTTGCTCAACGTGCGTGCCAAGGATCTGGGCATCGATGCGCAGGCGCCCGGCGCCTTCGCCGATACCTTGCATCTGGGCGAGAGCGGGCGGCTGGAGTTCCTGCCGCGGTTGGCCTACGGCGATTACTTGCGCAGCGAGCTGGATGCGGCGGTGAGTGGTGCGCAGGCATCGGTGATACGGCTGTCGCAGGAGGCGGTGGCGGTGGAGCGCGCGCGTAGCGGTTTCCGCGTGTTTCTTGCCAACGGCGATGCCTTCCATAGCGACCGTGTGGTGCTGGCGGTCGGTGCGCTGCAGCCGCAGGCGCTGGCCGGCATCGGCCCGCGGTTGAGCGTGCATGCGCGCTACATCGGCTGGCCGTGGCAGGGCGATGCATTGTCGCGACTGGCGCCCGACGATGACGTACTGATCGTGGGCACCGGGCTGACCATGGTGGATGTGGCGTTGACCCTGCACGCGCGCGGACACCGCGGCCGCATGCTGGCGATCTCGCGGCGCGGATTGGCCCCGCAGGCACATCTGCGTCAGCCGGGTGCGCCGCTGGACCTGCCGCCGCATCTGCAACGTGCGCTCAAGGATGCCGATCTGCGCGGCCTGCTGCGCGGCGTACGTCAGCTCAGCGCGGTGGTGGACGATTGGCGTCGCGTGGTGGACGCATTGCGCCCGCATCTGCAGCCGCTGTGGCAGCGGCTCACACTTGCACAGCGTGCGCGTTTCCTGCGCCATCTGCGCCCCTACTGGGAAGTGGCGCGGCATCGCGTCGCGCCGGGTGCGGCGGAGCACTTGCAGCAGTTGCAGGCGTCCGGCCAGTTGAACATCGTCGCAGCGCGGCTGCTGCGTGCGCGCTGGGTGCCCGATGGCGTGGAAGCGGTGATCCGCCCGCGTGCCGCTGCCGATGCGCAGACGCATCGCTTCGATGCGGTGATCCGCGCTACTGGCCTGGATACCGATATCGACCGCACCAGCGACCCGCTGATTGCCGGCATGCGCGAAGCCGGCTTGTTGCGCGCCGATCCGCTGGGCCTGGGTGTGGACACCGATGCGCAACTGCGCGTGCGCGACGGCGCCGGACAGATCGTGCAGGGGTTGTATTGCGTGGGGCCGCTGCTACGCGGGCGGTACTGGGAAATCACCGCTGTGCCCGAATTGCGCGTGGCGACGCGTGCGTTGGCAGAGCGCTTGCTGCTGGGTGCGACGCCGGCGTTACAGCCAGAGCGTGAGCCAGTATCGCGCGAGGTCAATGCGCGTTTGTAGATGGGGATATCTGATGCGCGGTGTGCATGAGGGAAGCTCAGAACAGCTCTTTCATAGGCTTCCGATCGATGCCTTGGACAGACTAAATCACGCGAAAGTGTTTGATTTTGGACGCCGGCGATTGTCGTGATTAGGCTGGATTGCAACTCTCTCTCGCTGCGCCATGAGTTATTCAGAGGTTGCTTGGGCGCTTGATGTGTTTTTCTCGGGATCGAGGTGGCGTGCGGAGAGAATGTGCGTGCGGCGTTCGGTTTGAGTCGAGGCGTCGCTTTGCTTCGTACCCTCACCCCAATCCCTCTCGCCGCAGAAGAGGGGGCTCTGTCTTACTGATCTCAGGCTGGCTTCGTTGGAGCCGCGAGAATCTGGTGTTTGCGTCGTGAGTGAGTTGTTGCGTCGTGCGCGCAGCTACGCTATTGGATCGTGATGTGACGCTCGTTCTATCGCGGTTCTACCGACGCGTTTCAACCAATCTCTGCGCGTGCAGGCATTGCTCAAAACTGTGCACATGCGCACGTGCTGCGCCAAACAGCGCAAACATGCAGCGCGATGCGTAGCGCAGGATGCTCTCGCGAACAGGAGTGGGTCATGTTGTGCACCCTGGGTCCGCTATGGCCCAGGGCGCTGCATTCCCTTGTCTGCCTGGAGTTCGCCATGCCCCGTCTTGCTCCCATTGCTCTCGCCGCTGTGCTGTGTGCGTCCGCGCTACCTGCCGTCGCCAGCGAAACGCTCAATACGCGTGCCGATGTCATCGCTGCGTTGGATGCCGGTTACGACGTCAGCCTGTCCAGCGATCTCAGTCGTTGTACCCCCGAAGAGGGCACCCCGGTCAGCCGCACCCGCGGTGGCCGCCATATCGATGCCTACCGCATCACCGAAGATGGCACTGCAGCGTTTTCGGGTTCGCATTTCACCGTGGCCAACGATGGCAAGCCGATCCAGCAGTTCATGCGCTATCAGCTACGTCCGGATGGCAGTGTGCGCTTCACCACCTACATGTACGACCTGCCGGCGCTGCAACAGCGCGGGCCGATGCTGGCGTATCTGTGCACGATCAATCAGGGCATCCGCTTCCACGCCGATTGAGAGCCACTGACAAAACGATTGCGCAGCTGCATGACGCGTGCGATGTGTCGCCTGGCCAGCTTGGGCCAGTACAGCGCCAGCGTCATGCAGCTACACCTCTGCAACACGGTTGTGCCAGCCGCGCGGGGTTTGCAGCGCATGCGTTGAACACACCGTCAACCCATCATCCCGCGCGCACATGCCGACGGTTACACGCATGTGCGCTTCGCAAGGAGAACCCTCATGTCGACCCGTCGTCTTGCAATTGTTGCCGTTGCCGTGGTCGCTATGTCTGCGACGATCTCACCGGCATTCGCCAAGCAGAGCATCACCTCGTCAGCCAATCTGATCGCCACGCTGGAGTCCGGCCATGACGTCGCAGTGTCGGTCGACCTATCGCGCTGTACGCCGGAGGCGGGTACTGCGGCCAGCCGCAGCCGCGGCGGGGTGCGTCTCGGTGCCTACCGTCTGACCGACGATGGAACGCTGTCGTTTTCCGATACGCAGTTCATTGCCGCCAGCAGCGATGGCCGGCCGTTTCAGCAATTTCAGCGTTACCAGGTGAGCCCGGACAATCGCGTGCGGCTGACCACGTATATGTACGATTTGCCGAGCCTGCAGCAGCGCGGCCCACTGTTTGCGTATCAGTGCACGCTCGACCAGGGCATCCGTTTCCACGCCGATTAAGAGCAGCTTACAAACCGACTGTGCTCACCGCCAGGCGGGCGCGGCCGGTACTCGATGCGGCATGGACCGTTCGTACACTCCGGCTCCTCTGCACCGTCCACACCCAGCTGACGACTGCTCGCTACGTTTTGTTAGCCGCTCTAAAGGCGTTGTTTGCAGGGCGCGATGCCACGCCGACAGTGGCATCGCTCGGATCCTCGCATGGCATCGGATGCCGAATGGAGCCGCGAAGCCCTGCCACTGCCTCATTGCGACACGCGCCGAGCGGAATCCAGCGCAACCGACTGGACGGGTGTGCAAGCGGCGTCTGATCCAGGTCGCTGTAGGTCACCTGCAGCTGCGGGTGCAGCAGGCGTCATCGTTGTTCCCCAGTAGCTATCGCTGCTGCACCGCCACCGCTGCGGTATCGCCGCGGTGCCAGCCGCCGCCCAACGCCTTGAAGGCGGCAACCGCGCTGCGTGCGGCTTCGGTGCGTGCCTGCACCTGTGCATCGGAGGCACGCAGCAGGCTGTCGTCGGCATTGAGCACTTCGATCAGGCTGACGATGCCTTTTTCATACGCCAGCGCCGATGCGCCACGCGCCTTGCCCAACGCGTCCACACCTTGCGTCAGCACGGCAGCTTGTTGCTCGCGTTTGACCAGCGCGGTGAAGGCGTTTTCGACATCTTCGGTGGCGCGCAAGACCGCCAGGCGGTAAGCGGCCAACTGCTCTGCTTCCTGCCCCTTGGCCTGCGCGATCTGCGCATTGATGCGTCCGAAGTCGAATAGCCGCCAGCGCAGCCCCAGCACGCCGGATGCCTGCGCGGCATCGCCGGTAAACAGGTTGGCGCCGGAGAGGGCGGTGGCGCTGCCCAGCAGGCCGCTCAGCGAGAACTTGGGGTAGTACTCGGCCATCGCCACGCCGATGCGTGCATTGGAGGCGGCCAGCCGGCGCTCGGCGGCGATCAGGTCGGGCCGGCGCCGCAACAGGTCGGCCGGCGAGCCGCTGTCGGCGATCTGCGGCGCCAGCGGGATGGGTTTGCTGGCGGCCAGTTCGGCGCGGTGGGTGCCGGGCGCTGCGCCCAGCATGACGTCCAGTGCGTTCATTGCCGCGACCAGGCCCGCTTCCAGGCCGGGCACGGTGGCCTGTGCCTGGGATAGCGCGCCCTTTGCCTGCTGCAGTTGCAGTTCGGCAGCCAGGCCCTTGTCGTGCAACAGCGTCACCATCGCCACCAGCCCTTGCTGGGCGGCGACCTGGCGCTGCGCCACGTCCAGCCGCGCCTGCAGGCCGCGGATGCTGATGTAGATGTCGGCGGCCTGCGCGGCCACCGCCAGCCGTGTGGCCGCGGCGCCGGCTTCGGTGGCCTGGTAGTCGGCCACTGCGGCCTGCCGCCCACGGCGCAGCCCGCCGAATAGATCCAGCTCCCAGCTGGCGCCCAGATTGGCCTCGTAGACGCTGGCGTAGCGGTCGAAGTCGGGGGTGCTGTTGAGGACCTGCCCCAGCGGGGTCTCCAGCGATTGATAGGCGCGGGTGGCGCTGCCGCTGATGTTGCCGGACGGCAGCAGCGCAGCGGTGGCGGCGGTCAGCCCGGCGCGGGCCTGGGTGACCCGCGCGGTGGCCTGGGCCAGATCCAGGTTCTGCGCCAGCGCGGCGCCGACGTAGCGGCTCAGGTCTGGGTCGTTGAAGCCCGCCCACCAGTTGGCCAGCTCCGCTTGCGTGGTGGCCTGGCGATCAGTCAGCGCAGCCTGACCGAGGTAATGGTCGGGCAACGGTGTATCCGGACGGGTGTAGTTGGGGCCCACCGCGCAACCTGCGGCAAGGCTGGTGGCAATGAGCACGGCAAGGAGGCGGAGTGCGGGCATGACGGAACCAGAGTGGCGGGACGGTGAGTGACTATAATACGAAATAGTCACTTTTGTAAGTCGGGGGCGACAGCGTTAAGCTGTCGGAATGAACAAAGCATCCAGTTACCCCGTTTCGGGCCGCGGGCCGGCCGATCACGAGGTGCGCGACCAGATCGTGATCGCCGCCACCGAGCATTTCAGCCGCTATGGCTACGAGAAGACCGCCGTGTCCGACCTGGCCAAGGCGGTCGGTTTTTCCAAGGCGTATATCTACAAGTTCTTCGAGTCCAAGCAGGCCATCGGCGAGATGATCTGCACCCACTGCCTGCGCGAGATCGAGACCGAAGTGTTGGCGGCGGTGGCTGCCGCGGCGTCGCCGCCGGAGAAATTACGCAGTCTTTTCAAGGTGATTATCGAGGCCAGCCTGCGGCTGTACTCGCGCGATCGCAAGTTGTATGAGATTGCCACCTCCGCGGCAGCCGAGCGCTGGCCGCCGGTGATTGCCTATGAAACGCATGTTCAGGCGCTGCTGCAGGAGATCCTGCTGCAAGGGCGGCAAAACGGGGATTTCGAGCGCAAGACGCCATTGGACGAGATGGTGCAGGCAGTCTTTCTGGTGATGCGGCCCTATATCAATCCGGTGCTGCTGCAACACAGCCTGGAGCACGTCAGCGAGGTGCCGGCGCTGCTGTCTGGGCTGGTGCTCAGAAGTCTCGCGCCATAAATTTTGCAAGTGACTATTGACTGATATAGTCACAAGTCCCAAGATGCGAGCCTTCATCAGCTTGCTTCGGGATTCCCATGCTTCGGCACCGCCTTGTTACCTCTACCGTCCTGTGTGTCCTGCCGCTGGCACTGATTGCCTGCGGCGGCAAGGCCCAGCCCGATCCACGTACCGCCACGCCGCTGGTGCGGGCGGCCACGGTGGCCGACGCCAGCAGCGCGGCGCGCAGTTTCTCCGGCACCGTCGCGGCCCGGGTCCAGAGCGATCTGGGCTTCCGGGTCGCCGGCAAGGTGTCCGAGCGGCTGGTCGATGCCGGACAGAGCGTCAAGCGCGGGCAACCGCTGCTGCGGATCGACCCGATCGACCTGCAACTGGCTGCAAAGGCCCAGCAAGACGCGGTGGCCGCTGCCAGGGCCCGCGCCCAGCAGACCGCCGACGATGAAGCGCGTTACCGCGATCTGCGTGGCACCGGTGCCATCTCGGCTTCTGCATACGACCAGATCAAGGCCGCCGCCGACGCCGCCAAGGCGCAGCTGAGCGCTGCCCAGGCCCAGGCCGATGTGGCGCGCAACGCCAACCGCTACACCGATCTGCTGGCCGATGCCGACGGCGTGGTGATGGAGACGCTGGTCGAGCCCGGCCAGGTGGTCGCCGCCGGGCAGCCGGTGGTGCGCCTGGCGCATGCAGGCCCACGCGAAGCGGTGATCCAGTTGCCGGAAACGCTGCGCCCGCAGGTCGGTTCCGTCGCGCAGGCCACCTTGTTCGGAAATGCCGCCGTGAGCGTTCCCGCCACCTTGCGTCAGCTGTCCGAAAGCGCCGACCGGCTCACCCGCACCTTCGAGGCGCGTTACGTGCTCGACGGCGCGCTTGCGCAGGCGCCGCTGGGCACCACGGTCAGCATCCGCATTGCCGATGGCACGGCCACCGGCACACAAACCGGCCTGCAGGTGCCGCTGGCCGCCGTGTTCGATGCCGGCAAGGGGCCTGGCGTGTGGGTGATTGCCGGTCAACCGGCCAAGGTGAGTTGGCGGCCGGTGACGGTGCTGGGGTTGGACGACGACCACGCCAACGTCGCCGGCACGCTGGCACGTGGCGAGCGCATCGTGGCGCTGGGTGCGCACCTGTTGCGCGAAGGCGAGCAAGTGCGCATTGCCGACGCCAACGCTGCTGGCACCACCGCGACGACCGCGTCCAAGACCGCCACCGCGGCAGGAGCGCAGCCGTGAGCGAGGGCCGATTCAATCTCTCCGCGCTCGCCGTCCGCGAGCGCTCGATCACGCTGTTTCTGCTCGTGCTGATTTCGCTGGCCGGCTTGGTCGCGTTTCTCAAACTCGGCCGTGCGGAAGACCCGGCATTCACCGTCAAGGTGATGACGATCATCACCGCCTGGCCCGGCGCCACGCCGCAGGAAATGCAGGACCAGGTTGCCGAAAAACTCGAAAAGCGCATGCAGGAACTGCGCTGGTACGACCGCACCGAAACCTACACGCGGCCCGGTCTTGCATTCACCACCTTGACCTTGCTGGACAGCACGCCGCCCAACCAGGTGCAGGAGCAGTTCTATCAGGCACGCAAGAAAGCCGGCGATGAAGTGGGCAATCTGCCGGCCGGAGTGATCGGGCCGATGATCAACGACGAATATGCCGACGTCACCTTTGCGCTGTTCGCGCTCAAGGCAAAGGGCGAGCCGCAACGGTTGCTTGCACGCGATGCGGAAACGCTGCGCCAGCGCATCCTGCATGTGCCGGGCGTCAAGAAGGTCAACATCATCGGCGAGCAGCCCGAACGTATCTTTGTCGAGTTCTCGCACGAGCGTCTGGCCACCTTGGGCGTCAGCCCGCAGGACGTGTTTGCCGCGCTCAACACCCAGAACGCGTTGAATGCAGCCGGCTCTGTGGAAACGCGCGGCCCGCAGGTGTTCATACGCCTGGATGGCGCGCTGGACAACCTGCAGAAGATTCGCGAGACCCCGTTGGTAGTGCAGGGCCGCACGCTGAAGCTGTCGGATATTGCCACGGTCAAACGCGGTTACGAAGATCCGTCCACCTTCATCATCCGCAGCGGCGGCGAGCAAGCGTTGCTGCTCGGCATCATCATGCGCGACGGCTGGAACGGCCTGGATCTGGGCAAATCGCTGGACAGCGAAGTGAGCGCAATCAATACCGAATTGCCGCTGGGCATGCGCCTGAGCAAGGTCACCGACCAGGCGGTCAACATCGACGCGTCGGTCGGCGAATTCATGACCAAGTTCTTCGTCGCACTGCTGGTGGTGATGCTGGTGTGCTTCGTCAGCATGGGCTGGCGCGTGGGCATCGTGGTGGCGGCAGCGGTGCCGCTGACGCTGGCTGCGGTGTTCGTGGTGATGCTGGCCACCGGCAAGAACTTCGACCGCATCACCCTGGGCTCGTTGATCCTGGCGCTGGGGTTGTTGGTGGACGACGCCATCATCGCGATCGAAATGATGGTGGTGAAAATGGAGGAAGGCTATAGCCGCGTCGCCGCCTCGGCGTATGCGTGGAGCCACACCGCCGCGCCGATGTTGTCCGGCACCCTGGTGACCGCGGTCGGCTTCATGCCCAACGGGTTCGCCGCTTCCACCGCCGGCGAATACACCAGCAACATGTTCTGGATCGTGGGCATCGCGTTGATCGTGTCGTGGGTGGTGGCGGTGGTGTTTACGCCTTACCTGGGCGTCAAGATGCTGCCGGACCTGAAGAAGGTCGAAGGCGGCCATGCCGCGATGTACGACACGCCGCGCTACAACCGCTTCCGTACGGCGCTATCACGCGTGATAGCGCGCAAGTGGCTGGTGGCCGGCGCGGTGGTGGGGCTGTTCGTGGTGTCGATCCTGGGGATGGGCATCGTCAAGAAGCAGTTTTTCCCGATCTCCGATCGCCCCGAGGTGTTGGTCGAAGTGCAACTGCCGTACGGCACCTCGATCAACCAGACCAGCGCCGCGGCGGCCAAAGTGGAAGCCTGGCTGGCCAAGCAGGACGAGGCGAAGATTGTCACCGCGTACATCGGCCAGGGCGCGCCGCGCTTCTACCTGGCGATGGGCCCTGAACTGCCGGACCCGTCCTTCGCCAAGATCGTGATCCGCACCGACGACCAGCAACAACGCGATGCATTGAAGCTGCGCTTGCGTCAGGCCGTTGCAGAAGGGTTGGCGCCGGAAGCGCGCGTGCGCGTGACCCAACTCACTTTCGGCCCGTACTCGCAATTTCCGGTGGCCTACCGAGTCAGCGGTGCTGACCCGCAGGTGCTGCGTGGCATCGCCGCGCAGGTCAAGCAGGTCATGCAGGACAGCCCGATGCTGCGGACCGTCAACAGCGACTGGGGCACGCGCACACCCACGCTGCATTTCAGCCTGGACCAGGACCGTCTGCAGGCAGTGGGGCTGACCTCCACCGCCGTCGCGCAACAGTTGCAGTTCCTGCTCAGTGGCGTGCCGATCACGCTGGTGCGCGAGGATATCCGCAGCGTGCAGGTGGTGGCCCGTTCGGCCGGCGACACGCGCTTTGATCCCGCACGCATTGCCGATTTCACCCTGGCAGGCGCCAACGGCCAGCGCGTGCCGCTGTCGCAGCTGGGCAAGGTGGATGTGCGCATGGAAGAGCCGATCATGCGCCGCCGCGATCGCGTGCCGACGATCACCGTCGGCGGCGACGTCGACGACAAGTTGCAGCCGCCGGATGTCTCGGCCGCGATCACCAAACAGTTGCAGCCAATCATCGAAAAGCTACCGAGCGGCTATCGCATCATCGAAGCCGGTTCTATCGAAGAATCCGGCAAGGCCACCGCCGCGATGCTGCCGCTGTTCCCGATCATGCTGGCCGTCACCTTGCTGATCATCATCCTGCAGGTGCGTTCGATCTCGGCGATGGTGATGGTGTTTCTGACCAGCCCGCTCGGCTTGATCGGCGTGGTGCCGACGTTGATCGTGTTCCAGCAACCATTCGGCATCAATGCGTTGGTGGGGTTGATCGCGTTGTCGGGCATCCTGATGCGCAACACGCTGATCCTGATCGGGCAGATCCATCACAACGAAGCCGAAGGGCTGGACCCGTTCCACGCGCTGGTGGAAGCCACCGTGCAACGTGCGCGCCCGGTGATCCTGACCGCACTGGCCGCGATTCTGGCCTTCATCCCGCTGACCCATTCGGTGTTCTGGGGCACGCTGGCGTACACGCTGATCGGCGGCACCTTGGCCGGCACCATCCTGACCCTGGTGTTCCTGCCGGCGATGTATTCGATCTGGTTCAAGATTCGGCCGGAGAACAGCGGCGCACCGACGCCTACCAAGGACGCATGAGGTGGGTCTGCGACGGTGGTCAGAGCCCCGTCGCAGAGATCGCGTGGCAGTGTCGCTCGCTCGATTCCCACTCCACTTCCCTTGCAGCGTTGCAGCTACGCGGTGTCTCAACGGGTTGGCCTAGCTTCCGCCCGAAGGCCAGGACCGGCACCCGTTGGGAGGAGGTTCCCGGCTTCGGTCGCAGTGCAGGCCCGAATCCCGCCCGGACAGCCGCCGATTCACCCACAACGCCCGCATGGCCTCACAATAGGCGGCCAGTTCCGGAACGATGTCCCCATGCGCAAGACCTACCAGCTCAACCTCGAAGGCAAGAACCGCGACCGTCTGCTGGAAGCCAGCAAGAACGATATCCGCAAGTACATCCGCCGCGAGCGCCGCAAGGACCTGCCCGAAGGCGCGGACTATTGGGACTTTGACATGCGCTTCGGGGTGGACGAGGCCAGCGCCGCGCCGCTGCCGCCAGCCGAGTTGATCCGCGCGATCAATGCGCTGACCGGCGAAGGCGGCGACCAGTTCTTTGTGGAAATCCTGCGCAAGCCTGCCAAGCGCGTTCCGCGTGCCGATGGCGATGCGCTGGCCGGTGGCGAGCTGGATTTCGAGCAGGACTGAGGTCTTCGCTCTCCTCCCGTGGCGGCGCACCGCTGCGGGACGACCAATCCCTGTCGCGTTGTGAGCGGCGCCGGATCGAATGCATTTCGCGTACCGTCTTGCGGATGCCAGTGGCACGGCTCACACGAAGGTTGTAGTGCTCCAGCGAGCGCTTTCAGGTGGCTGATGGACGATTGCCTGGCCTGCTGGTGATAAGTAGCGGCATCTGCCGCTCGCGCTAAGAGCGGCTAACAAAACAGCTGTGCAACCGCCAGGCGGGCGCGGCCGGTGTCGGAATCGGCACGTATTACGCGTACGCGCGGGTCCTGAGCGCGCCGTCCAGGCTCACCTGACGCCTGCTCGCGACGTTTGTTGGCGACTCTTAGCCATTCGAGTGGCTATGCACATCAGGTGACAACTGCTCGCTGCGGCGTGTCGGCCGCTCTCAGCCCGGCTTGTCGAGCTGCGCCTGTGCCACGGCGCGGAGCTTGTCTTTCTTGCTCGGCCGCTTGCCTTTGATGCCGCCGTTATCGTCCGCTGCGCGCGCGTCTGCGGCTGGCGTGTTTTGTGCGGCGGCCTCGGCGGGGGTCGGCTCGAAACCTTCGATCACGCTGGCCGCTACGCGCAGGCCCTGACGTTTTTCGATCAGGCGCCATTGCTGCGCGTTGTCGGCAGTGATGAAGTTGATCGCCAGGCCACTGGCGCCGGCGCGCGCGGTGCGGCCGATGCGGTGGGTGTAGTCCACGGTGGAGCGGGGCAAGTCGTAGTTGACCACCGCCGGCAAGGCGTCGATATCGATACCGCGCCCGGCCAGATCGGTGGCCACCAGCACTTGCACCTCGTGCTGTTTGAATGCGTGCAAGGTGCGCTCGCGGCGGCCCTGACTCAACTCGCCATGCAGCGGCTGGGCATTGATGCCGGTCTTGGTGAGTTTTTCGGCGACCTTGTCGGCGGTATGGCGGCTGGCCACGAACACCAGCACATGCGACCAGCCGTGCTCGGTCAGCAGGTGCCGCAGCAGTTGCGTGCGTTGGCCGGCATCCACCGCGATGGCGCGCTGTTCGATCGCCGGGGCCTGCTCGGGCGTGGCGTCGATGGTGATGCGCAGCGGGTCGCGCAGCCGGCGTTTGGCCAGCGCGGCGATGGCCGGCGGGTAGGTGGCAGAAAACAGCACGCTCTGCCGTTGCGCCGGCAGCAACGCCAGGATGCGATCGAGCTCGGCGCCGAAGCCCAGCTCCAGCAGGCGGTCGGCCTCGTCCAGCACCAGCGTGGCCACCTCACCCAGGTGCAGTGCGTTGTGATCGACCAGATCCAGCAGCCGGCCGGGCGTGGCCACCACGATGTCGGCACCGCCGCGCAGCGCCAGCAGCTGCGGGTTGATCGAACTGCCGCCGGTGGCGACCACCGTCTTCAAGCGGCGCGGCAGATGCGCGGCCAGCTGACGTAGCGTGTCGTCCACCTGTGCGGCGAGTTCGCGCGTGGGCACCAGTACCAGCGCACCGAGCACGCGCGGCGCGGTGTCCGGGGCTAGGCAGCGCTGCTGCAGCAGCGGCAACGCATAGGCCAGCGTCTTGCCCGACCCGGTCTGTGCCATCGCAATCAGGTCGCGCCCGGCCAGCATCGGCGGGATCGCCTGCTGCTGGATCGGCGTGGGCGTGCTATGACCGGCCTTGCTCAGCGCGGTGTCGAAAAACGGCTGCAGCTGCGGCGACAGCGAGAGATGGGCAAATGACATGCCGCCGATTATCCAGGATTGGCGATGGCGCGTGCGCGCTGGGCACTGTGGGTCGGATGGGGGGTGGATCGGCATCGCGGCCAATCGGCAAGCCAACCCGTGTTGCGCGAAGACGCTACACGCAGCGCTCTCGGAAGCGCTGTGCACAAAACAAACGCGTGCCATGCAGCTTCACTGCAACGCCGTAGGCCCTCGTCACATTGATGCGGACATGGCCCCAACATGATGGCGTCAGTGCACCTGCATGCCCACAAAAAAGCCGCCCATCTCGAGCGGCTTTGTGTGCCGTGCAGCCATTGCGTGCCCACTGCGGCTTTCGCTTCACCGGCAGCGTTGCAGGCGCAACGCCGCCGGTGGATGGGCCAGGGCGATTACTGCGCCAGTGCCAGATCGTCCAGCATGGCGCGCAGGAAGCGTGCGGCTTCACCGCCGGTGGCGGCGCGGTGATCGAAGGTTAGCGACAGCGGCATCACCTTGTGGGTTTCTACCCCGCCCATCACCGGGGTGAGCTGGTAGCGCGCGCGCCCGGCAGCGACGATGGCCACGCACGGCGGCACCACCACCGGGGTGGCGTAGCGGCCGGCGAACATGCCGAAGTTGGACAGCGAGATGGTGTAGCCGCTCAATTCGGAGGCGGCGATGCTGCGGGTTTCCACCTGCTGGCGCAGCCGGTTGACGCCTTCGCGGATGCCGTACGCATCCAGCATGTCGGCATTGCGCAGCGCCGGCACGAACAGGCCTTCTTCGGTATCCACCGCAATGCCGATATCGACCTGGTTGTGCAGGGTGCGGCTGAGCGCATCGCCGTCGAACCAGGCGTTGAGCGCGGGCACGGCCTGGCACGCACGCACGATGGCGCGCACCAGCCGCACGGTGACATCGTTGCCGGGCTGCCAGGCGTGCAGGTCGGCGTCGTCGTTGAGCGTGGTCGGCACCACCTTGCTGTGCGCATCGGCCATCACGCGCGCCATGTTGCGCCGCACGCCCTTGAGCTGTTCGGGCTGGCCCTTGGCGACCACGCCCGGCGGCTGGGTGCGCATGGGTTTGCCGCTGGTGGAGAGTGTGGAGCGGTGCTGGCCCTCATCCGCCCTGCGGGCACCTTCTCCCGCAGGTGGGAGAAGGGTCGCCGTTGCCGGTCGATCGCTGCCGTCGGCAGCGATCCCATTGGCTCTGCCACCTTCAGCGAACGGACCACCAGCGAACGAGCCACCTCTCCCGCTGGCGGGAGAGGTCGGTGCGCCCTGCGCGCCGGGTGAGGGCTGCGCGGTCCCGGCCGCGGCAGCCTGCTTCACGTCGGCCAGCGTCACCGTGCCGTCCGGGCCGGTGGCGCGGACCTGCGTCAGATCCACGCGCAACTTGCGCGCGAGCGCGCGCACCACCGGCATGGCGCGGACGCCACCGACCGCAATGGCCTGTTCGCTTTGCACGGTGTTGGAGCTCTGCATCGCACCGACCACGGTGCCGGCGTCATCGCGCTCGCCTGCCGCATCGGAAGCTGCATTTGCGTCGGCATCGGCAATTTCGCCCCCGTTGTCGGAGGCGACCACGCGGTCGGTGGGGCCCGCCGCGCTCTGTCCGGTGCTCGGCGTTGCCGCCTGCGCGCTGCCGCCGTGACCATGTCCGTGACCGGTGTCCTGGCCATCGGCGCGTTGCGGCTGCGAGGCATCCAGTGCGAACTGCGCCAGCATGGAGCCGGTCACGATCACATCGCCGGCCGCACCGGCCAGCTTGACCACGGTGCCGGAAAACGGCGACGGCACCTCGACCACCGCCTTGGCGGTTTCCATCGACACCAGCGGGTCGTCCAGGCGCACCGTGTCGCCCTCCTTGACGAACCACTCGACGATGGTGGCATCGGGCAGGCCTTCGCCCAGATCGGGCAGATGAAAATTCTTCGCTTCGCTCATGGCAGATTCTCTTGCACCGCAGGCAACTGCGGCGTGGTGTCGTCGAGGAGTTCCAGATCGGCTGCCGGCAGCCAGCCCTGCGCGCCATCGGCACGCTCGGACCACCACCAACCACCGTGTTCGTAGTGCAGCAACACGTCCTCGCCCTGGCGGGCATCGAGTTCGCGTGCGTCGTAATCGCGCAGGGCTTCGGCCCGGCCATCGCCCAGCGGGCGCAGCCACGCCACCGGCGCCCAGCCGGCATGGCCTTCGCCAGTGTTGACCCAGGCAAACGCCGGCCATTCTTCATCGCGTACGCCGATGCCGACCTGCTGGCCGGCACGGAAGCGGATCGGATTGGCGACTCTGGCGCGGTGATCGCAGAGCAGACGGGCGCGCATGTCAGCCAGCAGCCACCGCACGGCGCGCTGCCGTGACGATGCGCTCCACGCTCGGCAGATACTTCATTTCCAGCCGGAACAGCGGGATATGCGTGTCGTAACCGGTGACGCGTTCGACCGGCGCGAGCAGGTCGTACATCGATTTTTCGGCGAGCTGTGCGGCGATCTCGGCACCGAAGCCGGCGGTGCGCGGCGCCTCCTGCACGATCACGCAGCGGCCGGTCTTGGCCACCGATTCGGCAATGGTGTCGAAGTCCAGCGGACGTAGCGTGGCCACATCGATGACTTCGGCGCTGATGCCTTCGCCAGCGAGTTTGTCGGCCGCTTCCAGCGCCTCTTTGACCTGCGCGCCCCAGGTGACCAGGGTGACGTCGGTGCCGTCGCGCAGCACGAAGCACACATCCAGCGGCAAGGCTTCGCCATCGTTGGCGACCACTTCCTTGTACTGCCGATAGATGCGCTTGGGCTCCATGTAGATCACCGGATCCGGGTCGCGGATCGCCGCCAGCAACAGGCCGTACGCGCGCTGCGGCGAGGACGGCAGCACCACGCGCAAACCGGGCACGTTGGTGAAGATGGCTTCGTTGGCTTCGCTGTGATGTTCCGGCGCGCGGATGCCGCCGCCCCACGGCACGCGCAGCACCATCGGGCAATGCAGGCGGCCACGGGTGCGGTTGCGCAGGCGTGCGGCGTGGCAGATCAGGTGATCGACCATGGGATACACGAAGCCGTCGAACTGCGCTTCGGCCACCGGCTTCATGCCTTGTGCGGCCAGGCCGACGCTGAGGCCGGCGATGGTGGTTTCATCCAGCGGGGTATCGAGCACGCGCTCGCTGCCGAAGCGCTGCTGCAGGCCGGCGGTGGCGCGGAACACGCCGCCGTTGACGCCGACGTCCTCGCCCAGCACCAGCACTGCGGGGTCGTGCTCCAACTCCCAGGCCAGCGCCTGGGTGATGGCTTCGATCAAGGTGATGGGCGAACTCATGGCACTGTCTCCGCGCGTGGCTGCGGCGTTGTAGGGGGCACTGGCGTGGTGCGAGGTGTCCGCATGCACCTGCTTGAGCTCATCCATGACGCGCCTCCAGGGCCATCACTTCGGCGCGCTGCGCCAGCAACTGCGCCGGCGGGTCGCCATAGAGGTAATCGAACATGGCCTCCACCGGCTGCACCGGGGTATTGAGATAGGCGTTGACCTCTTCGTCGATACGCGCGCCGCATTCGGTCTTCCACGCGTCTTCCTGCGCCTGGTCCCACAGACCTTGCGCGGTGAGATAGGTGCGCAGACGCAGCAGCGGTTCGCGCGTCCAGGCCTGTTTGACCTCGTCTTCGCCGCGATAGCGGCGCGCATCGTCGGCGGTGGTGTGGTCGGTGAGGCGATAGGTCATGAACTCGATGACCGTGCCGCCTTCGCCGGCCAGCGCACGCACGCGCGCCTGACGCATCGCTTCGAGCACCGCGATCAGATCGTTGCCGTCCACCTGCAGGCAATGCAGGCCGCCAGCCAGCCCCTTTTGCGCCAGCGTCTGCGCACCGGTCTGCGCCGAACGCGGCACCGAGATCGCCCAGCCGTTGTTGATCACGCACAGGATCAGCGGCAGCTTGTAGGCGCCGGCCGAATTGAGTGCGGCATAAAAGTCGGTCTTGGAGCTGCCGCCATCGCCGCAGCAGGCCACGGCTACCTGCGGCTTGTTCTGCAGTTTGAACGACAGCGCCGAGCCGGCCGCATGCAGGCACTGAGTGGAAATCGGCACGCAGATCGGGAAGTCGATGGCCGCATCGGCATCGCGCGGATAATCGCTGCCGCGCTCGTCGCCGCCCCAATACAGCAGCACATCGCGCGGGCGTACGCCGCGCTCGAACATGGTGCCGTACTCGCGGTAGCTGGGCGCGAACACGTCGCCGCTGCGCATCGATGCACCGATGCCCACATGCGTGGCCTCGTGGCCCAGGCTGGCGGCGTAGGTGCCGAGCTTGCCGGTGCGCTGCAGGGCCACCGACTTGCTGTCGAAGGTGCGCACGAACAGCATGCGCTTGAACAGGGCGAGCAGGGTTTGCGGGTTGGCGGCGTCGGCCGGCAGGTCGTCGCGGACGAAGTTGCCGTCCGCGTCCATGTATTGCAGATAGTCGATCTGGAACTGCGCGGCTACGCTCATTGCGGCGACACCTTCATCAAGAAGTTTCAAATGATATGAGTTGCCATGTTAAGGACGGCGAAGCAAAACGCTGTCCTGCACCGCAACACATAATGATGCTGGCATGCACAAAAAAAAGGGCGCGGACCAGGCCGCGCCCTTTGTCGCAGTAAGAAACTGCGACGTGGTGCACTGCGATCAGCGGCGGCCGGCGCCTCCTCCGATCGGGGTGACGATCAGCGCCGAATCGTTGGCCGGGTTGGCATCCGGCGATGCCGACGTGGCACTTGCCTGCACGCGGATGGCACCGTCGGCCGGGATCGGCTTGGCCGCCACGGTCAGCTGGAAGGCCAGCCGCGCGCCCGGCAGCACGACTGCCGCACTGCTGCATACGAAGCGGGCACTGCGCAGCGATTGCACCTGCTTGTCGCAGCGCCAGCCCTGCGGCGGCACCAGCTGCGACAACGCAGACACCGTATTGCCTTCGATCACCAGGCCGGGACGCTGCGCCGGCGCGGCACCGACGTTGTCCAGCAGCACGCGGTAGCTGGCGTTGAACGCGGTGGTCGGCAGACTGGCCGGGCCATCGAAGCGCACCGCCAGGTCGCTACGCGGCTGCGGCCGTGCCTGCACCACGACGGCCGCAGTGTCGGTGTTGTTGTCCGGCTGCGGGTCGGGCGATTGCGAGGCCACCGAGGCGGCCAGGGTGAGGGTGCGTCCGGCCAGTTGCGAGCTAGCTTCGACCTGCGCGGCGAAGCTTTGTGCGTTGCCGGATGCCAGCGAGGCGATGGTGCAGGTGACCACAGTCTGGGTGCCGGTTTCCGGCGGTAGGCAGCTCCAACCCGGTGCCGCAGTTAGCCGTGGGCTGACCGCTGCATCGAAGGCAAATGCCACTGCTGCAAACGCTGCACTGTCGGGTCCACGGTTTTCCACATCCACACGGAAGTCGATGCGCTCGCCTTCGGTGACCTGCGCCTGTGCGGCACTGACTGCCACGCCCAGGTCCGCGTTGACTTGCGGAGTCATGCGCAACAGCACCACGGTGGGATCGTGATCGGAAAGACGCGTGGGCGTGTTGGCATCGTTGCGCGCGGTGCCGGGGAAATCGGCATTGATGCGGGCATGGCCCACCGACAGCGAGACAATGTTGGGTGCGCGCATCAGCGCAGCATTGGCCAGGATGTGATCCAGCGACTGCACGTTGCCATCGAAGGCGTACGAGTAGCTCTGGTCGGGCGTGTTGAACCAGGTCAGATCGGTGTAGTCCGGGTCGACCAGATCCACGCCATCGCCGCCCACCACGGTCTGCACATCCGGCGCCGGTTTGCCGGTGACGGTGCCCATCGCATCCACATAGCCGTCGTTGAACTCGAAGGCGTTGAAGTCGCCCATCACCAGCACGTTTTCCGCCGGATTGAGTTGCTGACGCGTCTGCAGCAGGCGCGCCAGATAGTCGGCCTGGGCCTGGCGCTTGGCGCGGATGCGGGTGCCGGCTGCGTCGTCGGTCTCGGCGCCGTTGAGCGAGCGCTGATGCACCACGATGGCGGACAGCGGCAGCACGCGGCCGTCAGCCTGATGCACGTTGGCCGTGAGCACCAGCGGCGGGCGGTCGTTGAGCAGGCTGACAGCGCCGGCCGGCTCCGTCCAGGTGGTGGTCTTGCCTTCCTGCGCGATGGAAAGCACTTCCACGCGTGGCACGCCGGCGGCAACGTCGGCGGTCTTGACCAGGAAGCCGACGTCGATGCCGCCGACGTCGTTGCCTTCCTGCAGGTAGGCCACGTATTGCGGATTCGGTTGGCCGGAGCCTGCCGTATCGGCATTGATGCGTGCCGCCAATGCCTGCAACACGCTGAGGTTTTCCACTTCCACGGTACCCAGGATGTCGGGCAGATGCAGATAACGGCGGATCGCCAGCGAAGCCTTGTTGAGGCGCGCCTGGAACGCGGCCGGGGTGAGCACCGGTTCGCCGATGGCCGGGTCGTTCTGGTCGTCGAAGAAACGTTCCATGTTGTAAGTGGCCACGGACACATCGTCGGCCTGCGGCATCGGTGCCGGACGCGGTTTATCCGCATCGTTGCAACTCACCTGCGGGGTGCGCTCGGGGTACAGCGTGTAGCGGCGGAAGCTGTAATCCAGAGGGCCGACCACATTGAGCACCTGGCAGCCAGCGGCCAGATCCAGCCGCTCGGCGCCGACGCCGGCACTGCCGACGGCGATCACTTCCGGATTGGTGTTCCAGCGCGGCACGCCGACAGGCGCGGCGGCCGGCAGCGGGTCGGGCATTTGCACGCCGGGTTCGCGGAAGGCGCGCGGCACGCCGGTGACCACCGCATGGAACACGCCATTGCTGGTGGCCGTGGCGTTGGTCTCGTTGACGCTGCCGCCGGTGGGCGCATTGACGGTGAGGCTGGGCGCGATCACGCGCATGCCTTCCAGCGCTTCGAGCTGATCGAAGGCGCCTTTGGGGTTGGGGAAGTCCGGGCGCAACAGCACCGGCGACGGCAGCGGGTTGCCGGTGGAATCGGCCAGCACGGTGACGCTGCCGCCGATTTCGGTCAGTGGCGGCTGGGTCGGGTCGGCGGTGGGCACGTATTCGATCACCGTGCCCTGCACGCGCACCCGGTTGCCGATGGCGGCCGCTTCCGGCGGGGCGCTGCCGGTATAGACGTAGACGCCTTCGGAGGTGGCCGGGTCGGCGTCGGCCTCGATATCCGGGGCCTGCAGGAAGAAGCCGGCGCTGCGGCGTGCGGTCACGATGCCGGAGGTGGCCACCACCTGGCCGTCCAGCGGCGAGCGTGTGCTCTTGCCCTGGATACTGTGGATAGGCAACAGATTGAAGTCGTCGTTGACGATGGTGCCGGTGGCACTGAGCGTGGCCGGCAACGCGCCAGTGAGGCCGCTGATCTGCAGGCTGAAGCGCTCGTCCGGCTCAGAGAGGGTGTCGCCGAGCACATCCACCGAAATGGTGGCCGTGCGGTCGCCTGCGGCAATGCGCACGGTGGTCGCGGGCAGGGCGATGTAGTCGCTGCCAGCGGTGGCGGTGCCATCGCGCGAGGCAGCGGTGAAGCTCACCCCGCCCGCACCGGCCGCCTGGCTCAGGCTCAGCGTGAATACCACGCTGCGGCTGCCGCTATTGCCTTCGGCCTGGCTGACATCGGCCAGCGTGGCGATCGGCTGGCCGCCGCCGCTGCACAGGCGCGCAGCGCTGGCGCTATTGCGCGGCGTGGGCGCGCCGGTGGCGAAATCGGCCGCGTTGTTGTCGGTATCGGTGCAGCCATCGCCACCGCGCAGCACCGCCAGCGTGTTGCTGGGGGCCGGCGTGGGCGCATTGCCTTCCGCGCAGCTGGCATTGCTGCCATAGCCGACCAGATCGGCGTTTCCGGTGGGGCAGGCGCCGCTCAGTGCGGCCGCGGTGGTGCTCAGCGCTACCTTGCCTGCAGTACCGCTCAGGGCCAGGGTGCCGGTGGCATCGGGCGGCGGCAGCGCTACGCTGCCGCCGCTGCCATCGGCCTGCTTGACCAGGTAATACCCGCCGGCCGGCACGCTGCCTGCCAACGGGGTGGCCTGCCAGCTGCTGCCGGCGGCCGAGGCGTACTGCACCGACCAGCCGTCGAGGCTGACCGTGGTACTGCCGATGTTGTGCAGCTCGATGAAATCGCTGCGGAGGGTGGCGCCGCTATTGCCGCCACCGCCATAGACCTGGCTGATGACGACCTGGGCATTGGCGTGGCCGGCAACTGCCAGCGCACAGAGAAATACGGCTGCACGACGCTGCAACACATGCATGAGATGAGAGTCCCCTGATCCTTGAGACGTGAAACGCTCCCCTGGTCCGGCCACGTCCCTGGCCGGCAGCGCCGTTCGATTCTGCATGAATTTGCAGACCTTGGTTGACGATACTGTGACAGCGGTGCACTGGCTGAGACTGCACTGGCGGCTGGCCGGGTGGTTCAGAAGCGAAATAAGTGCCGGCGTCGAACACGCCTGGACGTGTGGCGTTTGATGTGTCGCCGGGTCGCGCGGCATCCGGTGCAGGCACCGGCTGGCCCTTGCATGGTTCTCCAGCGCTGCAAGCAGCCTGGTAACCAAGCGACCAAGCGACCAAGCGACCAAGCGACCAGGCAACCAGGCAACCAGGCAACCAGGCAACCAGGCAACCAGGCAACTCGGACTGTGCCCGCCCATCCCCGAACCGGGCGCAACAAAAGGCCGCAGCCATCTGCGCCGAGTCGCACCGAGATGCTTGCAAGCAACGGACGCCCGTTTCATCTACCCCGGTCGCCAGGGACGCGGCCTCACTGGCCCGACGCCGCGAATCGCCTTCGACCTCGACTGCACGCGCGGATTTTCAGCTCCACCTCGGCGGCGACGTGCATTCCACGATCAACTTTCATCCATCCCGGTCGCCAGGGACGCGGCCTCACTGGACCGACGCCTCGAATCGCCGTCGACCTCGACTGCACGCGCGGATTTTCAGCTCCACCTCGGCGACGACGCGCATTCCACTATCAACTTTCATCCATCCCGGTCGCCGGGGACGCGGCCTCACTGGCCCGGCGCCTCGAATCGCCGTCGACCTCGACTGTACGCGCGGATTTTCAGTTCCACCTCGGCGACGACGCGCATTCCACGATCAACTTTCGTCCATCCCGGTCGCCAGGGACGCGGCCTCACTGGCCCGACGCCTCGAATCGCCGTCGACCTCGACTGCACGCGCGGATTTTCAGTTCCACCTCGGCGACGACGCGCATTCCACTATCAACTTTCAGCCATCCCGGTCGTCAGGGATGCGGCCTCACTGGCCCGATGCCTCGAATCACCGTCGACCTCGACTGCACGCGCGGCTTTCCGGTTCCAACTCGGCGGCGACGCGCATTCCACGATCAACTTTCATCCATCCCGGTCGCCAGGGACGCGGCCTTACTGGCCCGACGCCTCGAATCGCCTTCGACCTCGACAGCACGCGCGGATTTTCAGTTTCACCTCGGCGGCGACGCCTATTCCACTCTCAAGCTGCAACAGCAAAGCCAACCGCTGATCCTGACCCGATTCCCGATTCCCGATTCCCGATTCCCACTCCCCACTCCCCACTCCCCACTCCCCACCGCTGAGCTACCCTGACCAGCCCGATCCATCAGCACTGCCATGCCCGTCGACAAGAACCTGCGTGACCTGGAACCCGGCATCCACACCGATCTGGAGGGGCGGCTGACCTACGGCGGCTATCTGCGGCTGGATCAGCTGTTGTCCGCGCAGCAGCCGCTGTCCGAGCCGGCGCACCACGACGAGATGCTGTTCATCATCCAGCACCAGACCTCCGAGCTCTGGTTGAAGCTGCTGGCGCACGAGTTGCGCGCGGCCATCGTGCATCTGCAGCGCGACGAGGTCTGGCAGTGCCGCAAGGTGCTGGCGCGCAGCAAGCAGGTGCTGCGCCAGCTCACCGAGCAATGGTCGGTGCTGGAGACGCTGACGCCCAGCGAGTACATGGGCTTTCGCGATGTGCTCGGCCCCTCGTCAGGGTTCCAGTCGCTGCAATACCGCTACATCGAGTTTCTGCTGGGCAACAAAAACCCGCAGATGCTGCAGGTGTTCGCGTACGACCGGCAGGGACAGGAGCGCCTGCGCGAAGTGCTCGAAGCGCCAAGTCTGTACGAAGAATTCCTGCGTTATCTGGCCCGCTTCGGCCATGCGATTCCGCAGCAGTACCAAACCCGCGACTGGACCGCCGCGCATGTGGCGGACGACGCCTTGCGCCCGGTGTTCGAGCGCATCTACGAAAATACCGACCGCTACTGGCGCGAATATGCGCTGTGCGAGGACCTGGTGGATGTGGAAACCCAGTTCCAGCTCTGGCGCTTCCGCCACATGCGCACGGTGATGCGGGTGATCGGCTTCAAGCGCGGCACCGGCGGCTCCAGCGGCGTGGGATTTTTGCAGCAGGCGCTGGCGCTGACGTTTTTCCCGGAACTGTTCGACGTCCGCACCTCGGTGGGTGTGGAAAGCCGGGCGCCGCAGGGTGGTGCGGACGCTGGGAAGCGCTGAGCGAGGCAAAAAGCTTAGCAACGCAGGGGCGCGCGCGCTGAAACTCGGGAAAGCACTTACTCGGGAAAGCAGTCGCTTGAAGCCCCTCTCCCGTCGGGAGAGGGGTTGGGGTGAGGGTACGGGCCTCATCCCTGGGATCAGCCGCTTGCTGATGCTCTTATTTCGGCGATCGGCACCACCCAGCGACATCGCACCCTCATCCGCCCTACGGGCAGCTTCTCCCAGCGGGAGAAGGGGAAGCGGGCATGCGGCGGTGGGAGATGCGGGCGTTGGTTACCGCTGACCGGCAGCGCCTTGGTCGCCTTACCGATCAACCCACTGATCATCCAAAGGGCCGCCAAAAGAACATCACAGATGTGGAAATGGTGTCGCGCACGCCGGTGGAAGATACGCAGCAAACCCAACAACACCCGGCCACTCCACCCATCCCCATCACGCCGCCGACTCCGGCGAATTTGACGCGTACATGACGTCTAAGTGATCCTCGCGCGTCGCCCAGGGTTCCGCCCTGGGGCACCCAGCCATTACTGAATACGCAAGGGACACCACATGAGCGTTGACGCAACTGCGCCGACATCCGCTTCCACCCCGCCGCAGCCGCCTGCGCCTCCCGAGTTCCCCACGCTGCTTGGCCACCCCCGGCCGCTGTGGATGCTGTTCATGACCGAGTTCTGGGAACGCTTTGCGTTCTACGGCATTCGCTGGGCGCTGGTGCTGTACATCGTGGCGCAGTTCTTTGGCGGCGATGCCACCGGCCAGGCGCCGGCGGGGCGTACCTACGGCGCGTATCTGGCGCTGGTGTATGCAGCGGCGATCTTCGGTGGTTATGTGGCCGACCGTGTGCTCGGTTACCAGCGCTCGATCCTGGTCGGCGCAGCGGTGATGGCGACCGGCCTGTTCCTGATCGCCATCCCCGACCACACCATGTTCGAGATCGGCCTGGCGACCGTGGTGGTCGGCAATGGGCTGTTCAAGCCGAATATCTCCACCATGGTCGGCAAGCTGTATTCGGTGGCCGATCCGCGTCGCGACAGCGGCTTCACCATTTTTTACATGGGCATCAACCTGGGCGCGATGATCTCGCCGGTGTTGACCCAGCTGCTGGCCGAAAAGGTCTTCGGCACCGAGGCCATGCCGGCTTACAAAATGGTGTTCATGGCGTCCGGCGTGGGCATGTTGATCAGCCTGGTGTGGTTCTGGATCGGCCGCGCGCAGCTCAAGGGCATTGGCGCACCCGCACCGGACGCGCAGGGCATCGGCCGTGTGCTGATGGTGCTGGCCGGCTGCGTGCTGGCGATTCCGGTGGTGTACTTCTTGCTGGCCGTCGGCGCCGATGTGCTGCAGATCGTGCTGACGGTGCTGTTTATCGGCCTGTCGGTGATGCTGCTGGTCGAAGGCATCCGCGAGGGCAAGGTGCAGCGCGACAAGGTGATCGCGATGCTGATCGTCTTCGCCTTCAACGTGCTGTTCTGGATGTTCTTCGAACAGGCCGGCAGCTCGTTCACCTTCCTGGCCGACAACATCGTCAACCGCAACTTCGGCGAGTGGACCTTCCCGACGGCGTGGTTCCAGTCGGTCAACTCGATCGCCATCATTGCGCTGGCGCCGGTCATCGCGTGGATCTGGGTCAAGTCCGGCCGCTTCAATCCGTCGATTCCGCGCAAGTTCGGCCTGGGCCTGCTGTTCAACGGCCTGGCCTTCCTGCTGTTGATGTTTGCGTTGTCCAGCCTGGTCAACGATGCCGGCAAGATCCCGTTCTGGACCCTGTTCATGGTCTACGTCATCCAGTCGGTGGGCGAGCTATGCCTGTCGCCGATCGGCTTGTCGATGGTGACCAAGCTGGCACCAGTGCGCCTGGTCGGTTTCGGCATGGGTGGCTGGTTTTTGTCCACCGGCATCGGTAACAACCTGTCGGGTATCTTTGCCGGCCATGTCAGCGGAAGCGAAGGCATGAGCGTGTCGTCGGCGCTGGGCGGGTATACCTTCGGGTTCTGGGCGCTGGTGGGCGCCGGCGCGCTGCTGTTCCTGATCGCGCCGCTGATCAACAAACTGATGCATGGTGTGAAGTGAGGAGAAAAGCGATGCCGATCAAACCCATTGTCTGTGGCCTGCTGCTGGCCGGTCTGTTGAGTGCCTGCGGGCAGCATGCCGAGCAACAGGAAGCGCCACGGCCGCTGGATACGTCGATGCAGAAGCCACCCAGTGCCGACCCCAGCCAGCCGGTGTCCTCGGGCAACACGCCCACCGCGGCAGACATCGCGGCGGCTGCTGCGCTCAATGCGCAGTACGACCCATCGCGCGATCCGGCCGCCGATCTGGAAACGGCCAAGGTCGAGGCCAAGCGCGGCGGCAAGCGCATCGTGCTCAACGTGGGCAACGCCGCCTGCGAGCCGTGCAAGACGCTGGACGAGCTGATGGGCGGCGATGCCGAGCTGCGCAGCTTCCGCGATGCGCACTTTGTGGTGGTCAAGGTCAATCGCGATGCGGCCAACGAAAACGCCGCGTTCCTGTCGCAGTTCGCCCAACTCAACGACTATCCGTCGCTGCTGGTGCTGGACAACGACGGCAAGCTGTTGACCACCCAGACCAGCCCGGAGCTGCGCAAGGGCGAGGGTTTCGATCGCAAGAAGCTGTTCGATTTCCTCAAGCAGTGGGCACCGCCGGAAGCCTGATCTTCTGCGAATGCGTCACACAAAAAACCCCGCACTGCTGCGGGGTTTTTTGTGGGTACCTGTCGAGCGCAATGTCCGAAGACCACGCGGATGTGCATGGACCGCTACATGCGATGCCCGCTGACGCGAGCAGGTTGAGCATCGCTGCCTGCAATAACGCAGTGCCCGCAGCGATCGCGCAACACACTAACGACATCGGCGTCAGCCGCGTGCCTGGCAGCGCGGCCGTATCCGAGCCCAACCCGATCATCGCAGCGCTGCACGAACGCCAGCTGCCGTACTGCAAAGCGAAGCTCAGTCCTTGCCCGCCATGCGCGGTAGCCCATCCTTGGCCAGCCGGTCGATCAGGCGTTCCAGCAACTGCTGTTCTTCGTCGCTGAACACCGACATCAGCCGTTGTTCCATTTCGTTGACCAGCGGTGCGACGGTTTCGTACACCTGGCGCCCGGCCGGCGACAGTGCCAGCATCGAGCGGCGGCGGTCGTCGCCGTGGGTCTCGCGGCGGATGAAGCCCCGTTCCAGCAGCCGCGCCACCGCGCGACTCACTGCAACCTTGTCCATCGCGGTGCGGTCGGAGACCTCGCTGGCCGACGAGCCCGGATACAACGCCAGGATGGTGATCACCCGCCACTCGGGAATGGCCATGCCGTAGCGGTCGCCGTAGACCTTGGCGATGTTGGCGCTGATGCGGTTGGACAGCACGCTGAGGCGATACGGCAGGAACTGCTCAAGGTTGAGCAGCACGGGATGTTGCGGCGGGTTGGAGATGTCGTGATCGCTCATGTTGCACTGTGTCTTGATTTTGGTTTCATTTGCAACTACAAACGAGGGGTGGCCTGCGCATTCTCGCGGGTCTTCTGCCACCCCGCATAGCCCTGCGGGCCGCCTAGCGTGGAGAAACGACGATGAGCGCACAACCGAACACCACTGTAGCCCGCCCCGATCCAGGGATGCAGGTCACCACCTTCGACAATCCGATGGGAATCGACGGGTTCGAATTCGTCGAATTCGCCGCACCGGCCGGCCAGGCCGCGCAACTGCACGACTATTTCCGCAAGATGGGCTTCAGCGCGGTGCTGCGGCACCGTAGCCGCGCCATTACCGTCTATCGCCAGGGCGGGGTCAATTTCCTGCTCAACGAAGACCCCGATTCGTTTGCCGCCGATTTTGCGGCCGCGCATGGCCCCTGCGCCTGCGGCTTCGCCATCCGCTTCCGCACCCCGGCCGACACCGTGCTGCAGACGGTGCTGGGCAACGGCGGCGAAGCGGTGCAGAACAAGCCAGAGACGCGCGCGGTGCCGGCACCGGTGGTCAAGGGCATCGGCGATTGCATGCTGTATCTGGTGGACCGCTATGGCGATGCCGGCAGCATCTACGACGCCGACTTCGAGCCGATCGAAGGCGCCGACCAACACCCGGTCGGCTTCGGCCTGACCTTCATCGACCACCTCACCCACAACCTGTATTTCGGCAACATGCAGCGTTGGTCGGATTACTACGAACGCTTGTTCAACTTCCGCGAAATTCGCTACTTCGACATCAAGGGCGCCAAGACCGGCCTGGTGTCCAAGGCGATGACCGCACCCGATGGTATCGTGCGCATCCCGCTCAACGAATCGTCCGACCCCAAGAGCCAGATCAACGAATATCTGGACGCCTACCAAGGCGAAGGCATCCAGCACATCGCCTGCTTCACCGACGACATCTACGCCAGCGTGGAAAAGATGCACGAGGCCGGCGTGAGTTTTCTGGATACGCCCGACACCTATTTCGACGTGGTCGACCTGCGCATCCCCGATCACGGCGAAGACGTCGCGCGCCTGCGCCGCAACAAGATCCTGATCGATGCGGACGTGGACACCAAGCAGCGCAAGTTGCTGCAGATCTTCACCACCAACAGCATCGGCCCGATCTTCTTCGAGATCATCCAGCGCAAGGGCAATGAAGGCTTCGGCGAAGGCAATTTCCAAGCGCTGTTCGAAAGCATCGAGCGCGATCAGATCAAGCGCGGGGTGCTTTGAGGGCAGGGATGGGTGATTCGCCGTTCGGGATTTGTGGTTGGTGCCATTAGCTGCGTCGGCGCGAGTTTGGAGTGGTGCAGATTGTTGCGGTGTCGCGCCTGTCTGTTCGTCACGTCGGATGTAGTTCCGGTACGGATGAGATGAAGCGTTAGGCAAGTGGCCGCAACCGAGTACGTCCAGGCAAGGTGTTTTTCTGACAACACAGGGCAACGAAGACGCACGTGATTAAAGCCCCTCTCCCTGCGGGAGAGGGGTTGGGGTGAGGGTACGGTGGAGCGATGAAAATCAAACCGCCATTGCCCACTGTCACACGCACCCATGCGCGCGCATTACGCAAAGAGTTGACGGACGCAGAACGTGAGCTTTGGCGCTGTCTCCGCAGCAATCAGCTGCAAGGCCTCAAGTTCAGACGTCAGCATCCACTTCCGCCGTACATCGCAGATTTCTGTTGCGTCGAAGTCAGGTTGATTGTTGAGTTGGATGGATCGCAGCATCAGGCATTCAGCGATCAGGCAAGGACGCGGTGGTTGCAGTCCAAGGGATGGACAGTGCTGCGCTTCTGGAACAACGATGTATTGCTTTCGCTGGATGCGGTGGTGGAGACGATCTTCAAGATGGTCGCTACACCGTACCCTCACCCCAACCCCTCTCCCGATGGGAGAGGGGCTTGATTCACCCCAAGCCCAGCCTTCTGCGGTCGAGGAGGAGGGTCAACATCCGGACGCGCCACCATGCACAACCAGCAGCACTACATGACCGGCTTCGGCAACGAGTTCGCTACCGAAGCGGTGCCGGGCAGCCTGCCGGTCGGGCAGAACTCGCCGCAGCGCGTGGCGCACGGGCTGTATGCCGAGCAGTTGTCGGGCACCGCGTTCACCGCACCGCGTGGCGAGAACCGGCGCTCTTGGCTGTACCGCATTCGCCCGGCGGCCGTGCATGGCAGCTTCTCCTTGATCGAGCAGTCGCAGCTCCACAACGCGTTCGGCAGCGGGCCGGTGCCGCCGGATCAACTGCGCTGGAGTCCGTTGCCGCTGCCGACCGCGCCGACCGATTTCATCGATGGCCTCTACACCATGGCCGGCAATGGCGGCCCCGAGGCGATGACCGGGGTGGCCGTGCACCTGTATGCGGCCAACGCCTCCATGCACGATCGCTTTTTCTATGACGCCGATGGCGAGTTGTTGCTGGTGCCGCAGCTGGGCCGGCTGCGGGTGCACACCGAGCTCGGCGTGCTGGAACTGGAGCCGCAGCAGATCGGGGTGATTCCGCGCGGCGTGCGCTTCCGTGTCGAGCTGCGCGACGACACCGCGCGCGGCTATGTCTGCGAAAACTTCGGTGGCTTGTTGCGCCTGCCCGACCTGGGCCCGATCGGCAGCAATGGCCTGGCCAACCCGCGCGACTTCGAGACCCCGCACGCCGCCTTCGAGCAGCGCGAAGGCGCATTCGAACTGGTCGCCAAATTCCAGGGCCATTTGTGGCGTGCGGACATCGGCCATTCGCCGCTCGACGTGGTGGCCTGGCACGGCAATTACGCGCCGTATCGCTACGATCTGCGCCGCTTCAACGTTATCGGTTCGATCAGTTTCGATCACCCCGATCCCAGCATCTTCACCGTGCTGACCTCGCCCAGCGACACGCACGGCACGGCCAACATGGATTTTGCGATCTTCCCGCCGCGCTGGCTGGTGGCGCAGCACACCTTTCGCCCGCCATGGTTCCATCGCAATGTGGCCAGTGAGTTCATGGGATTGGTGCATGGCGTCTACGACGCCAAGGCCGAAGGCTTCGCGCCGGGTGGTGCGTCGCTGCACAACTGCATGAGTGGGCACGGCCCGGATGCGGCAACCTTCGACAAGGCCTCGCAGGCGGATCTGTCGCGCCCGGATGTCATCGCCGAGACCATGGCTTTCATGTTCGAAACCCGTGCGGTATTGCGCCCCACCCAGCAAGCGCTACAGGCCACCCATCGACAAGGCGACTACCAGCAATGCTGGTCCGGCTTACGTGCAGGGTTCAAGGCGCCGACGTCTGGCCCGGCAGACTAAGCGCAGCTAACAAAACAGATGCGCTCACCGCCAGGCGGGCGCGGCCTTTGCTCGGTGCGGCATGGACCACGCGTGCACTCTGGTTCTGAGTGCGCCTTCCACACGGGCCCGACGACTGCACGCTAAGTCTCCATAGCCGCTCTAAGCGCGCCGATCAACCGGTTTGCGCCGCCGGCAATGGCGTGCAATCGGGGCCAACGTTTCCAACGCGGACACTGCCGTCCGTGGCGTCACCGGCACCTATTGCACGCGCACGTGCATTCAGCGCAACGCAGGTGCTGGCGTGCTCTTCGCCATTGGCTTCGCATCGCCGCTGCGACGGACTGCGACAACAGCAGGCAGCGTCGGTCTCGGCGATCGCCAGGAAATGAACGGGCGCTTGGAGTTCATCACCGACATCCGCGTGCTGCGCTCCAGAATCGAATCCGCGTGCCGGCCGGCATTACGCGGCCTGCAATGCATCCGGCAGTAGCTCTTCGATCCGGGTGCGCACGCGTTGCGTATACGAGGCGGACGTGAACTGCGGAAGCTCACGCAACGCCGTATTGATGGCGATGCCGATCTCCTCTTCCGCGCGTGCGGCCTGCAACTGCCGGTGCAACACCACCGCCACCGGGTTGCGCTGCAACTGCAGGATATCGAGCAGGTACAGGCGCGCGTTGGTAGCAGCCCGGCGGCGCAGGCGTTGCAGGTCTTCCTCGGTGGGCGCGTTAACTGGCGGCGCCTGGACCGCCGCAGGCACCGCGGCAATCGGCATCACCGCAACCATCGGAGCGGTCGAGCGCGATGCACTGGCTGGCGCATCTTTAGCGTGGGTCAGATATCCCATCGCGCACAGTGTCTGCACCAACGCGGCTCCGTTATCTCCCAGCAACAGCGCCAGTGTCGCCAGATCGCGCTGCCCATCGGCCAGGATCAGCGCACGGCGCTGCAGTAACGTCAGTGGGCTGCGGTGCGATTGCAGTGCCGTCAGGGCGAGTTCGGTCTTGCGTGGGGTCATGGCGGCAGTCCTGCGAAGCCGACAGCGTGACTGCTGCCAATGAAGCGCCGATGACATCGGTGCGACGGCAGGTTGCCGTGCCCTGCACACCGCCGCGATGCCGGCTGTGTAGGCTGGGCCAACGCATAACGGAGCGCATCGATGACACGCAGACTGCTTGGTTGGATAGGTGTAGTGCTAATGGTGGCTGGCTGTCATCGCGGCGACGATGCGCCGGCTGCGCAAGCGCCGGCCGATACCGCGCATGCAGCGGTCGCGTCTGCCAACGATCAGCCCGCAGACGCGGTGCCGCCGGCAACCGCCCCGCCCGGCACGTTTCCGCCGCATCTGCGCCAGGAACCCACCACGCTTGCGCGGCTGGATGGCTACGGCGACCTGCGGTTAGGCATGGACGCTGCGCAGGCGCGCGCGGCCTGGGGTGGCGAATTGCGCGGCGATGCTGCCAGCGATGGCGGGTGTTACTTCCTACGCCCGCAGTGGGCCGATGACGCGCGTCGATTCGGTTTCATGTTCGAAGGCGATCACCTGGTGCGTTACCAGACCAACGAGCCGAAGGAAATCGCGCCCGGCGGCGGCAAGGTCGGCATGACGGTGGCGCAGCTGCGCGCGCTGTATCCGGATGGCTTGGATGCGCAACCGCACAAATACCTGCCCGGTGCGCAGACGCTGCGCCATGCCGATGCCGCGACGCAGTCTGCGCTGGTCTTCGAGACCGATGCCGGCGGCACGGTCAGCAGCTGGCGAGTAGGGCAGGCGCCGCAAGTCGATTATGTGGAAGGCTGCGGCTGAGCTCCGCGTCACGTCGCATGTCGGTGTGGGCCTGTCGCCGCATACGCATGCGCAGCAGCGCGAGGTGGATGGATCACGCTGGCGCTGCCGGCGTCAGCGTCGCTGCAGCGATACGGCGAATGGATCAGCCGTGCTTTGCTGGCTCAGCCGCCGACGGGCGTGGCGGATGCACAATGCAAAGGGCAGTGGTCGAGGTCTACCGGAGTGCTAGCAACACAGATGTCGGCTTACGGCTTTCTGCAATTCGCACAGAGGCCGCATTGCGACCCCTGAAGTCACGTGGCATCCATCGCGTCCGCAGCGGCGTTACTGTGGCAATGCGCGGCGTGTAACCAAGCCACGTCGCGCACCCGCGTTACCGGTGCCGCGCGAGATCAGCGCTCCGACGCTGGCCGCTCATGCTGCTTGGCGGTCTCTGCGTTCTCGCCGACATCGCCTTCGGTGGCCGGCGTTGGCAGGCCTTCTTTTTCCATCTCGCCGTGGTTGGGTACTTCCGGGCGGTCTTCCATCATCAACGACAACGCGGCCTTGGCCATCATGTGCGCGCTGATCGGCGCGGTGATGAACAAAAACACGGTAATCAGCAGCTCGCGCGGTTGCGGGTCCACGCCCAGGAACAGGTGGTAACCCACCGAGCCGAGCAGCACGCAGCCCACGCCCAGCGTGCTGGCCTTGGTCGGCGCATGCAGCCGCTTGAAGAAATCCGACAGTTTGACCAGCCCGAATGCGCCGATCAGGATGAAGAAGGTGCCGACCAGCAGCAGCGCGCTCAGCAGATATTCGGTGAGTGCGATCATTCGACGATATCCCGGCGCAGCACGTACTTGCTCAGCACCACGGTGCTGCCGAAGCCCAGCATCGCAATCACCAGCGCGGCCTCGAAATAGATCGGCGAATCCAGATACATGCCCAGCAGCATCAGCTCGGCGATGGCGGTGATGGACAGCGTGTCCAGCGCCAGAATGCGGTCGGGCACCGTCGGCCCGCGTAGCAGCCGCCATAGCGCCATCAGGATGGCCAGGCCCACCGTGTGCATGCAGATGACGATGGTCGATTCGATGAACATGTGACCGGTCATGGAAAGATCTCCATCAGAGGCTTTTCGTAGCGGGTCTTGATCTCGGCGATCAACGCGTCCGGGTCGTCCAGATGCAGCACGTGCACCAGCAGATATTTGCGGTCGTCCGACAACGCCGCCGACACCGTACCCGGCGTGAGCGTGATCATGCTGGTCAGCGCGGCAATGCCATGGATATTGGCGATATCCAGCGGCACCCAGATAAACCCGGGATGGATGCGCGATTCCGGCCCGAGCACCTGGATGGCCACCTTGATGTTGGAACGCACGATGTCGGCGGCCACCACCAGCAACATGCGCGGCACCGAGCGCAACGAGCCGATGCGGGCGAATTCGCGGTCCAGCCTTGCGGCGAAGATAGGCACCACCACGCCCAGCAGCGCGCCCAGCACCCACTGCTGCGGCCCGAAGCTGTCGCTGAGCAACAGCCAGAATACGAACACCGTCACGCTCAATGGCGCTGATGGAAAGACGCGGTGTCGCCACGAGACGCGCGCGTTCATGGCTGCCTCCGTTGCGGCGTGGTGGCGCGCACCTGATCCACATAGGCGCCGGGGTCGTGCAGCTGCGCGGCGGCGGCATCGGTGTAGCGCATCAGCGGCGCGGCACCCACCGTCATCGCCACCAGCCCGGTCAGCAGCAAGACCGTGGCGGAGGTCTCCACTGGCCGCATGCGGCCGCGGCGCTGCGGTTGCAGCGCGGGCGTGTCTTCCACTGCCTCCGGCACGCGCCAGAACAGCCGCACGCCAGCCCGGGTCAAACCGATCACCACCAGCAGGCTGCTGCCGAGAATCGCGCCCCAGACCGGCCCGACCAGGCCTTCGGGCACATGCTGCAACAAGGCGGCCTTGGCAAGGAATCCGGACAACGGCGGCAGGCCGGCCACCGCAATCGCGGCGATCAGGAACATCGTGCCGGGAATCGCCCGCCCCGGCAGCGGCGCCACCACTTCCTTGCGGTCGCTGGCAGTGCCGCGGCGGCGCCGGATCAGGTCCGACACCATGAACAAGGCCGCGGCCACAAAGCTGCTGTGCGGCAGGTAATACAGGCCCGCGCCCAGTGCGCCCGCATCGTCGAGCGAGAAGGCGATGAACAAGGTCGCTGCCGAAAACACCACCAGATACGACACCATCACCCGCAGTCGCGATGCGGCCATCACTCCGAAGGCGGCCATCAGCAGCGTGGCAATGCCCAGCCACAGCAGCGCATGCCGGCCAAAGCCATGCAGCGCGCCGGCCCCGGCGCCGAACCACAGCGACGACACGCGCAGCGTTGCGTACAGCCCGACCTTGGTCATGATTGCGAACAGCGCGGCTACCGCGGCCGGCGCGCGCGAGTAGGTTTCCGGCAGCCACAGGTACAGCGGCAACAAGGCGGCCTTGCTGCAGAACACCAGCAGCAACAATCCCAGTGCGGCCTTGGCCAGCGGCACATCCTGCGCCGGCAGGTCGGCAATGCGCTGCGACAGTTCGGCCATGTTGAGCGTGCCGAACACGCCAAACACCAAGCCCAGCGCAATCAGAAATAGCGTCGACGCGCACACGTTGAACACCACGTAATGCAGGCCGACGCGCATCTGCAGGCCGCGCCCGCCACTGAGCAGCAGCCCATAGGAGGCGATCAGCATCACTTCGAAGAACACGAACAGATTGAAGATGTCGCCGGTCAGAAACGCGCCGTTCAAGCCCATCAGCTGGAACTGGAACAAGGCATGGAAGTGCGGCGCGCGCCGGTCCCAGCCGGCGCAGGCATGCAGCAGGCACGCCGCGCCCAGGATTAACGTCGTCAACAGCATCCAGGCAGACAGCCGGTCGCCCATCAGCACGATGCCGAGCCGCGCCGGCCAGTCGCCGAGCAGATAGACCAGCACGCCGCCATCGGCGGCACGTGCAAACAACGCGATCACCGCAGCCGCCAGCAAAACCATGCTCACCCATGCCACGCTGCGCTGCACCCGCGGCCCGTAGCGGCGGTGCTCGACGAACAGCGATGCGGATGCACCCAGCATCGGGATCAGGATCGGCAGGATCAGCAGATGATTCATCGCCGCGCCTGCCGCGTGTCCATGCCGGTGGCGGCATCTTCATGCGCATCCACATGGTCGCTACCGTTATCGCTGCGGCTACGGATCGCCAGCACCAGGCTCACGGCCGTCATCGCAAACGCGATCACGATCGCGGTCAGCACCAACGCTTGCGGCAACGGGTCGGTGTAGTGCTGCAGGTCCACCGGCACGCCGTCGCGCAAGACCGGCGGCTGGCCGCTGCGCAGCCGCCCACCGGCGAAGATCAGCAGATTGGTCGCATACGACAGGAAGGTCATCCCCAGGATCACATCGAAGCTGCGCGCGCGCAGCAGCAGATAGATCGCCAATGCGGTGAGGACGCCGATCGCGCTTGCCATTGCCAATTCCATCAATGCTGCTCCGCGGTGCGTGTCGAACGTTGGGTGGGGTCGATCTCGCCGCGCTGCGAACTGCGCGTACGCGACGGTTTGATCGTGCCCATCATCGACAGCATCAACATCGCCGCACCGAACACCACCAGATACACACCGATATCGAAGCCCAACGCGCTGGCAAGCTCCAGCTCGCCCAACAGTGGCAAGGGGATGTTGACGTGCCCGCTGCTCAAGAACGGCAAGCCGAAGAGCAGCGACCCGGCACCGCTGAGCAATGCGCACAACAAGCCGATGCCGATCAGCCGGATGTAGTCGAAGCCGAAGCGCGACTCCACCGATGCGGCGCCCTGGATCACGTACTGCATCAGCAATGGCACCGCCAGCACCAACCCGGCGATAAAGCCCCCGCCGGGTGCGTTGTGACCGCGCAGGAACAGGAACAGCGACACCGTCAAGGTCAGCGGGAACATGATCTGCGCCAGATCCGCCGGCACCGGCAAGCGGATCGCCGGCCCCGGCATGTTGCGTTCCGGTGCCATGCGCGAGCGTCGCAACAGCGCATGCACCACCAACCCGGCAATCGCGAACACGGTGATCTCACCAAAGGTGTCGAAACCGCGGAAATCCACCAGGATCACGTTGACCACGTTGCGGCCATACGCCTCGGGCAGTGCGCGTTGCAGCAGTTCGCCGGCAACCGTGTGGCTGGATTGCGTCATCAAGGTGTACGACAACGCGGCCAGACCGGCGCCGCCCACGATCGCGATGCAGACATCGCGGATCTTGCGCAGCCGCGCGCGCTCGGGCAGCGAGCGTTCGGGCAGGTAGTTCATCGCCAGCAGCATCAGCACCAGCGTCACCATCTCCACCAGCAACTGCGTCAGTGCCAGATCCGGCGCGGACAGGAAGACGAAAGTCAGGCTGACTGCCAGCCCGGTCCCGCCGAGCACCAGCACCGCCAGCAGGCGCTGCTTGTACAGGAACAGGCTGCCCAGCGCACAGGCGATCAACAGCAGCCACACCGTCCAGCCCAGCAACGGCATCGGCGTGGGCGCCGGCCAGGCCGGCAGTGTGCCGCCCTGCAGGAACGGCACCAGCGCCACCACTACCGCGCTCAGCACCAGCAACATCAGCATGCGCTGCAAATTGCCGTTGGTGACCGCATCGGTCATGCGGGCGGTGGCGGCAAACAGCGCGCGCAGGTTCCAGTGGAACACCGCCTTGCCTGGCGAGCGGTTCTGCACCGCATACAGATCCAGCATGCGGCGGATCGCCATGTACAGCAGCGTGCCGCCGATCATGCCAGCGACGCTCATGGCCAGCGGCCAGTTGAAGCCATGCCACAGCGCCAGGCTGTAATCGGGCAAGCGGTCGCCAAGAATCGCGCTGGCACCGGCGCGCAGCACAGGCGCCACCGTCCACGCCGGCACGATGCCGACCGCCAGGCAGATCAGCACCAGCACTTCCACCGGGATCTTCATCCAGCGCGGCGGCTCGTGCGGCGTGGTCTCCAGCGCGCGTGGGCCATCGCCGAAGAACGTGTCGTGCACGAACCGCAGGCTGTAGGCCACGCCGAGCAGGCCGGCCAGCAACGCCGCGATACTCGCCAGAATGCGCATCAGCTGCGGCGCTTGCGTGTCCAGTGCCACCGCAAAGAACATTTCCTTGGACAGGAAGCCGTTGAGCAGCGGAATGCCGGCCATCGCCAGCGATGCGATGATCGCCAACGCACTGGTGAAGGGCATCAAGCGGCGCAGATTGCCCAACCTGCGCATGTCACGCGTACCGGTTTCATGGTCGATGATGCCCGCGGCCATGAACAACGACGCCTTGAACACGGCGTGGTTGAGGATGTGGAACACGCCCGCCACCACCGCCATCGGTGTCGACAGGCCGAACAGCATCGTGATCAGACCAAGATGCGAGATGGTGGAGTACGCCAGCACGCCTTTGAGGTCGTGCTGGAAAATCGCGTACCACGCACCCAGCAAGAGCGTGATCGCGCCGATGCTGGTGACGGTGTAAAAAAACAGATCGGTGCCGGCCAGCGCAGGATGCAGGCGCGCCAGCAAAAATACCCCGGCCTTCACCATCGTGGCCGAATGCAGATACGCCGATACCGGGGTGGGCGCGGCCATCGCATGCGGCAACCAGAAGTGGAACGGAAACTGCGCGCTCTTGGTAAAGATGCCCAGCAGTACCAATCCCAATGCATACGGATACAGCGGGCTGGCGCGAATCACATCGCCTGCGGCCAGCACCGCATCGAGCTGGAAACTGCCGACGATGCGGCCGAGCATCAGCACGCCGCCCAGCAGTGCGAGCCCACCGCCGGCGGTCAGCACGAACGCCATGCGCGCGCCTTCGCGCGCATCCTTGCGGTGCGACCAGAACCCGATCAGCAGGAACGAACTGATGCTGGTGAGTTCCCAGAACACCATCAGCAACAGCAGATTGCCCGACAGCACCATGCCGAGCATCGCGCCCATGAACAGCAACAGATAGGCGAAGAAGCGCGACGCGCTATCGCGTGCGCTCAGGTAGTAGTGCGCATACATCACCACCAGCGCGCCGATGCCCAGCACCAGCAGCGCGAACATCCAGGCCAGCCCATCGAGCCGCAGCGAGAACATCAACCCGATCTGCGGCAACCACGCATGCTCGCTACGGATCACCTCGCCGCGCAGCACTGCCGGGGTCAAGCTGGCAAGCACCAGCAGGCCGGCCAACGGCGCGGCCGCGGCTAACCACGCAGTCAGCGAACGTGGCGCGCGCGAGAACAGCGCAGCGGCGGCGGCCATCACAAAGGGCAGCGCCAGCAGAATTTCCAACGGAAAAGGCATGCAGGGAACACAAGATTCGCGAGCAGGCCAGAGAGTTTAACAAAACGTTGACTGACGCCCGTGTCAACGCCGGTGCCGTGCATGCGAAGGTTTCCCCGCCAAACGGCAGGCGCATCGGCGTGAGGGACTCGGTATGCTGCTGTCATTCATCACCGCGTAGTTTTCCTGTGACCGCTGCCCATCCCGCTCCGTCCACCGCTGTGTCTGCGCCGCGCGCCCTGGTGTTCGGCGGCAGCGGGCAGATTGGCGAGCGCCTGTTGACCCGGCTGTTGAGCCGCGGCTGGCAGGTAACGGCATGGTCGCGGCAGCCGCGCGCGGCGCGCTCCGGGTTGATCTGGCGGCAAGGCGATCTGGCCGTGCCGGCCGCCGCGGGCGAGGCGTTCGAGGTGATCTTCAGCTGCGGACCGCTGGACCACTTCGCCCGCTGGTATGCCGAGAACCCGGTCGCCGCGCCGCGCATCGTGGCGTTCGGTTCGACCAGTGTCGAGGTCAAGGAGCATTCGATCGATGCGGCCGAGCGCGACGTGGCGCAACGGCTGGCGCATGCCGAACAGGCGCTGTTTTCTGCGGCCATGGCGCGCGGCGCCACCGCCACCGTACTGCGCCCGACCCTGATCTACGGTGCCGGACGCGACAAGACGCTCACCCAGATTGCCGGCCTGGCGCAGCGCACCGGCGCCTTCGTGCTGCCCGCCAATGCCACCGGTTTGCGTCAGCCAGTGCATGTGGACGATCTGGCCAGCGCGGCGCTGGCGGTGATCGGACAAGCGGCGACCCAGCAACGCAGCTACGCGGTGGGCGGCGGCGAAGTGCTGGCCTACACGCAGATGGTGGAGCGGGTGCTGGAGGCGCTGCCACGGCCGGCGCGGCTCTATCAGGTGCCTCCAAGCCTGTTCGGGTTGGCGCTGACTGCAGCGCAACGCCTGGGCCGCCTGCGTGGCATGAACGCGGCGGCGCTGCAACGCATGCGCGACGATCTGGTGTTCGACCTGGAGCCGGCACGTCGCGACTTTGGCTATGCCCCGCGCGCGTTTCGCCCGCTGCCCGAAGAGCTCGGTATTGGCGAGTAAGCGATTGCGCGCGTCCGGTCGCGGTGTTGAGCAGCGCATAGCGGGTTCGACGCGCCGATAGCCGCAGTGCTCACGCGCGACTCAAAGCGGCTAACAAACTTAGCGAACAGTCGTCAGGTGGGTACGGACGGCCCACTCAGAACCGGAAGGTGCGCGTGGTACATGCTGCACCGAGCACCGAGCACCGAGCACCGGCCTGGCAGTGAACCCAGTCGTTTTGTTAGCCGCTCTAGACGGGATGACAGCTGCGTGGCCTTGCATCTGCCGGGTCTGCGCGCTCACCGCACTCAGTAGCGCCAACCCAACTGCCGATACACCTTGGCCAGCACCCAGATCGGCCCGATCAGCAGATAGGTCAGATCGGTCAAAAAGCTCGGCTTGCGGCCTTCGATCTTGTGGCCGACAAATTGCGCAATCCACGCCAGCACGAACACCGATAGTGCGGTGGCGAACAATCCAGTCAGCCCAATCCGGCCTTCGATCAACCGGCACAGGCAGCCGAAGAAAAAGAAGATGCCCAGCATGCCCAACCCGAGCGGGCGCGACAGCCGGTTGTAGTACGACCATGTCGCGAACATCGACAACGCCGCCCACACGCCGCTGCTGAACCAGGTGCCGCCCACCGGAATGCACCACAGCAGCCCCACCACCGACCACAGGATTGCCGGCACGGCCACCACATGGATCAGTTGATTGGTGTCGTTGCGGTGATCATCGGAATAGCTGGCGAAATAGCGTTCGATCGGTCGCGCGGTCGCGGTGCGTTCGGTCATGTTCCCTCCCAGGAATGACTCCAAGCATACGCGTGCGAACGGCCGCAGTGGCGCTCTGCCGGCAACCGGGCCCCACCACGCCCCAATGGCATGGGGAGGCCCGGACAGCATCAGTTGACCGACACCGCACTCCAGGCGGCTGCAACCGCGCGGTACTGCGTGGAGGTGCCGCCATACAGATCGGTGGCCGCGCTCAACGTCGCCCGACGGGCTGCCGCGTAATTGGTGGAGGACGTCATGTAGACGGTGAGTGCGCGATACCAGATACGGCTGGCCGCGGCCCGGCCGATCGCCGTCAATGCGGTATTACCGTTGCAGACCAGTCCGGCCGGGGTCACGTTGTAGCTGGTGCCCGCACCGAAACCACTCGGCACTACCGCGCCTTCGGCCAATAAGTAGTAGAAGTGGTTGGCCACACCGGAGCTGTAATGCACGTTGAGCGAGCCGATGCCGCTGCGGTAGCAGTCCGGCGAATCGCCATCCAGGCTCGGCTTGAACATGTAGCGCAACGCCAGCGTCCCGCTGCTGTTGCCGGGGATGATTTTCTCGCCGATCAGGTAATTCCCCGGCTCGGCCGGGTTGTTGGCGTAGTACTCCACCATGCTGCCCATGATGTCGGAGGTGGCCTCGTTCAATCCGCCCGATTCGCCGGAATACACCAGCCGTGCCGAGCGGCTGGTCACGCCGTGTGTCATCTCGTGGCCTGCCACATCCACCGACACCAGCGGCGTCAGGCTGCTGCCGTCGCCATCGCCGAAAGTCATGCAGAAGCAGTCGTCCGACCAGAATGCATTGTTGTAGCGGCTTCCGTAATGCACGCGGCTGCGCGCGCCTTTGCCGTCGTTGGCGATCCCGGTGCGCGCGTGGGTGTTCTTGAAGTAATCCCAGGTCAGCGCCACGCCGAAGTGCGCGTCGGCAGCCACCGTCACTGCATCGCTGGTGGCGCCGTTGCCCCAGGTGTTGTCGGCATCGGTGATCAAGGTGCCGTTGCCGGAGGTGGCATTGCGCAGGTTGTAAGTGGCGCCGCCACCGCGGCTCAGATCGGTCAGCTCATATCCGCTGCTGCAACGCGTGGTCGACAGCGCCACGCTGCCCGCATACAGCGAGCGCCCGGTGCCGGCCGCACTGGTGCCGCCTGCGCATGCGGTATGCACCGTGTCCCAGGATTCGAGGATGCGTTGATCGGCCGCATCGACGATGTAATGCATTTCGGTCGGCGTCTGATCGGGTTTGATACCGCTATAGATCACCTCATACACCAATCGCGGTGCGCCTTGGCGCGCGTACAGCGCAAGGCTGGCGCGTGGCGCGGCAGCCTGCGGCACATCGAACTGCGCGCCAGCCACGCGCAATGCGGTGGCTGCATCGATGCCCGGCAGCAGGCTGGGACGTAGGTTGGTGTCCATGGTTTGACTCAACTGCCGCATCACCCCGCGCCGCGAATGCACCACCACATCGCCGCCGATGACCGGCAGGCCCTGATAGGTACGATCGAAGCGCACATGCTCGGTGCCATCGGCATCGACGATGCTGTCGCGTGCGATAAAGGTATCGGCCGGCGCACGATTGGCCAGCGCTGCGGCGTTGTTCCCCAGCAGGGACTGCGCACGCGATACCGCCGCAGTGGTGGATAAATCAGCAGCCGTAGCGACAGCAGAAAACGATAGCGCGCAGCAGATTGCTGCGCCCAGTACATGGAATTGCATGACGACTCTCTCCAGAAAACGTGCAATGCAAAGACCGGCGGCACCCCCCGACAGCCGGTCGCCGATGGCACCTCGGGTGCCGGCAGCTACGCTTGCACAGTCCCGAACTGGACAGTAGTAAAAATTACGGATGTATCGCGTTCTGTGCGCCCGGCCACTTTGCGCTGCGGACCGCATCGCAGAGATGTGCCTGCCCCATTGCGCGCAGAGCTCCCGCAGCCTTGTGTCCGCGCAATCTCTCTCTCGTGTTCGGCAGATTGCGTGGATTGATGCGCCGACATGCGGGTCGTGCTGCAGACGATCACGATGAATGACGCGGCTGCATGAAGTCAGCAGTCAAAAGCGTGAGATCTCACTTCTACCAGCGTGCATAAACCGCTGTGCAGATAAAAAGCAGATACAAAAAAGCCGGCCATACAGGCCGGCCGGCCTTTTCGTGCGCTGCGAACTCAGCGACCGCCGATGGCGACCTTTTGCTGCTCTTCGTGCGCCTGTTGCTGCTGCGACTGGCCGGCCAGCAACTGTGCGCTGGTCTGCTCCAACGGCGGGGCAGGCTGGTTCAGATCCACCGCCGCACGGAAGCCAGGCGTGGTCCCCATCACGAACGCCTTGCCGTCTTGCACCGTCACGCTTTGCAGTTTGTCTGCGCTGTCGATGCCGTTCTGCTTGGCCTGCAAAGTGATGTTGGCCGCGGTCTCGTTGGAGATCATGCTTGGCAGCTTGGTGCGAATCGCGTTGTGCAACGCATGGTCCGGATGCGATGCATCGTTGAGCGACGGACCCTTCGGCGCCGCCACCGGGGCGTCGGCCGCTTTGGCCGCAATCTGCGCCGCAGGCGCCGACAACGCCGTCCGCGTATCGCGACCGACGACACCGTCCTGCTGCAGCCCATGCTGCTTCTGGAACGCCATCACCGCCTCGCGCGTGTTGTCGCCAAAGCGCCCATCCTCGGCAAGCCGATTGCCCTGCGCATCGCGCACGCCGAGGCGGTTGAGGTCCTGCTGCAGCGACTGCACTTCGTCTCCGCGGACCCCGTGCTTGAGCAGCTGATGGGAGGTGGTGTCACCCGATGCCTGATGAATTGGCGAGACATTCGCAGGAACCTGAGTGCGCGCTGCGTTGGGTTCGGCCGCGCCGTGCAGCGGTGCACGCACCTGGAATTCGGGTTTGGGAGTCAACGCACCAACGATGCGCGTACCGCTTCCATCCCAGTAACCGCCAGGAGTGATTGTGACCTCGGCCGGCCCCGTGCTGCCCTGGGAGCCGATGAACTGGATATTCCCCTTGGCGTCGTAGCCTTTGAAGATCCCGACATGCTGGCCCTGCGACGACGAGAACATCAGGATATCGCCCTGATGCAACGATCCATTCGGCTTGCGCGCGTCTGCGGCCGACGTGACATCGAAATGTTCGCGCGCATAGGACGTAGTGTTGGTGCCACTGAACAGCTTGGCAGTCGTGAAGCCGGCAGCATTTTCACCGGGTACATCGTATCCAGCGTTTTTGAGGCCTCGCCAGACGAAAGCGGAGCAATCCACTCCCCGCCGTCCATCGCCGTCGGCATCACGCTCCAGTCGGCTGCTGTCTCGGCCTGGGCGCGGGTTATCCGGGCGGCCATACTCGTATTTCTGACTTCCGCCAAGGAAGTGCTGATACGCCTCGTTATACACGGCAGCACCACTGGCAGCTGCTGCGACCTGGCCGGCCACGGGCGTGGTCCCAGCCTGTGCGGTGGGTGATTGCGTTTGCACTGGCGCTGTTGTTGGCGTGTGCGAAGGTTGCTGGATGGTTTCTACCTCTCCTGCACGCCAGCCCTCGAAGCGCCGAATCCCATCTGCGAGTACCTCGCGTTCGCGCACGCTCATCTGTCCAACAGTTTTCTCGCGCAGGTCCACCCCGTGTCGATCGCCCTCTGCGAAAATCGCAGCGGCCTGCTCCTTGTGGTGGGTCTTGCCACTGTAGTCGGCGGTTGAATAACTGGGCAGCATCTCCTCGACGGTCTTTTCCGCGAAGCGACGCTCTAATAGCTGAATTTTGGCTGCGCGGCCAGCTTCGTAGCTTTCGAAGACAGCATTGCCCCATTGGTCCAAGCCAACCACGCCCTGGTAACGGTTCTGTGCGGCATCAAGTGCCTGATCGCGGGTGCGTGGGTTATGGGCAGTGGTATCGGCACTTCCGGCAAATTCAAACTTGAGATTGCCTGGATTGTTGTTACGCCACGATACGGTGCCCCCGGAGCGGGTGATGACGCTGCCATCGTCCATTTCCAGCGTACGCGTCGTGCCTACGCTACTGACTACACGGGTAATTTTTGGATCCGACATGAGCTGTTCCTTTGCTGGTTGGTTGGTCGAACCTGATGGGGATGAGATGGCTCACAATCCGTTCGAAAATACATCGAGTGCATCCGCACTCACCCATCCTTGCGCGCAATTGCCAACGTACTGCCCTGGTGCTGCTGCATGGCAGTTCTCGCCACTTGCAGGCTTCATCTGCTTGATCGGCCTGTCGCCATAGGTTTTGCACAATGCGTTGTTTTTGCACTTTGCAATGCTGTCCACGGGAATTGCGGCGACGTAGTAATAAAGCGGGTTCTGTCCTGCGCGGCCGATCGCCTGGACGCAGACGAGCTGGCCTTGCGCCAGGCTTGCGGTAGCCGTCGCGCTGCTGCCGGTGGTGGGCACGACATTCAATACATCCACTCCCTTCGCCTGTGCTACGCCGGCGAAGAAGCCGTCATCGCCACAATCGGGCGAAAGCTCCACATCATAAAAATCACCGCTGTCGACATTGCCTGCGGTGCATCCTTTTGCAGCCTTTGCATCCGTGCACGTTACGCCGGTGGCCTGGATCAACGCGCCAAGTCTGTCGCTGACGACCGGCGCTGCAGGTGTCGTGGTTTTCGCGGGTGCTGCTGGCGCTGCGACAGGAGGGGCGGGGGCTGCAGATTCGCCGGCCGTGCAGCCGCTCAGTGCGAGCAATAAAGCGGGGAATACCGCACTGCGGAAGGCAGGCAACATGCGGGAGAGGTGACTTGACCGAGCCATTGCGACCTCGTGGGGCAAGAGAGCACGCCATCGCGGCGAGCGTAGGGGGAATAAATTGGATGCGATTATGTGAATTGGCCGTCATGAAGCTGCACACACAACCGCCAACCCGGCGTCGGGAGGCAGTCGATTAACCGGGAGCGCGCCGAGTGTGTCAGCGCTTCAGTCATAACGGCGTCAGCGCAATACGACACCTTGCCCCCTTTAAATCGGGGGCAACTCATCAATCAACCGAAATATTGGCCAGCCGCTGCAGCGCTTCGGCGTATTTGGCGCGTGTGCGGTCGATGACGTCGGTCGGCAGGCTCGGGCCCGGTGCGGTCTTGCCCCAGTCCAGCGTCTCCAGATAATCGCGCACAAACTGCTTGTCGTAGCTTGGCGGGCTGGTGCCCACTTCGTACTGATCGGCCGGCCAGTAGCGCGACGAATCCGGGGTCAGCATCTCGTCCATGATGTACAGGCGGCCATCGGCGTCGGTGCCGAATTCGAACTTGGTGTCGGCCAGCAAAATACCGCGTTCGGCGGCAAAATCCGCGGCGAAGCGGTAGATGCGCAAGGTGGCATCGCGCACGCGTTCGGCCAGTTCGGCGCCGACGGTCTTGACCATCGCATCGAAGTCGATGTTTTCGTCATGGTCGCCCACGGCGGCCTTGGTCGACGGGGTAAAGATCGGCTCGGGCAGTTTCTCGGCCTGGCGCAGGCCGTCGGGCAATTCGATGCCGCTGACCTTGCCGGTGCGCTGATAGTCCTTCCAGCCGCTACCGATTAGATAGCCGCGGGCGATCGCTTCCACCGGCACCGGCTTGAGCTTGCGCGTGACCACCGCACGTTTGGCGTACAGCGCCGGGTCCACGCCCTCGGGCAGTACCTGCTCCACCGCGATGTTGACCAGGTGGTTGGGCATCAGGTGTTCGGTCTTGTGGAACCAGAAATTGGAGACCTGGCACAGCATCTCGCCCTTGCCGGGAATCGGGTCCGGCAACACCACATCGAACGCGGACAGGCGGTCGGTGGCCACCATCAACAGATAGTCGCCGGGCGGCGCGTTGGCGGGCAGGCGGTCGCGGGGAATATCGAAGACATCGCGGACCTTGCCACGATGACGCAACGGCAGGCCGGGCAGATCGGATTGCAACAGCGTGGTCGACACAGGCACTCCTAAGGACGTCGCTATGACGCTGTCCCCGGGACCCGGCGGGCCCGCGGGTGGGCAGCGGGCCGCGTAGTGTACGGCGCTTCGGCGCGCCCCGCTGGATTTATTGGCGGCTGCCGTGCACCGGTTGTGGACGGCCCGTCAGCCAGGCCGGGCGGGCGTTCGGGTAAGATCGCCAGCCCGCCTTGCCACCCCCGATTGCTCATGTCCTGGTACGGAAAATTGCTCGGCGCATTGGCCGGCGCCTTGCTGTTCCGAGGCGCGCCATTCGTGGGGCTGATGATCGGCCTGGCCATCGGGCACGCGGTGGATGCCGGCTGGTTCAAGCGGCGCGCGGAAAACCCGTACGAAGCCCTGGGACTGGAGCCGGACGCGACCACGGCCGAGATCGATCTGGCCTATCGCCGGCTGATGTCGCGCTATCACCCGGACAAGGTGATCAACGCCGAGCCGGAGGCGCGCCGCCAGGCAGAGAAAAAAGCCAGTCAGATCAACGCCGCGTACGACCGGATCCAGCGGCTGCGCAAGCGCTGAGTGGCAGAGGTGAACGCATTGCGCGTTCTACAGGTCCTAGCAAGCAGGGCCGCTGCCCATCCAAAACAGAAACAGCGCCACCCAGACCGAGCCCAGGTGGCGCTGCCGTCAGCCCTGTATCAGAAGCGATACGTCGCCGTCAGCCGCACTGCATTGGTCGAAAAGTCGGTGTCGGTGCGACGCAGGTCGGTACCGGCCGGATTGACCCGCAGGAACGGGTTGGTGGCAGGCGCGGTGCCTGGACCGACGCGCACGCGGGTGTCTTCGTCCTGCAGGCGGGTGAACAGATATTCCACGCCCACCGAGACATGGTCGCTTAAACGACGCTGCAGGCCCACGCCAGCCTGGTAGCCGTCGGCGCTGTCGCCGCCGCTGCCGGTGAAGCTGTTGGCGGTGTTGCTGCTGGCAAAGCTGTGGTCGAACTCGCCGCGCGCCACGCCGGCGGTGAAGTACGCCAGGTAATCGCCCTGCGCGCCGAATGCATAGCCGATCCGGCCGCGCAGCGCGGCGGTGCGGTTGAGCTGGCGGGTGAAGGTGTACAGCGCAGGCGTGGTGCTGAAGGCGCTGACGCTGTCGCGGATGTCGTTGCGGGTGTATTCGGCCACCACGCCATAGACCCAGTTGCCGGCTTGCCAGTCGTAGCCCAGCCGCGCACCGTATTCGGCGCCGCCCTTGTCCTTGCTGCAGCCGCTGGCCGGCGTGCGCCCGGCCGCCGCGCCGCCGCAGAAGCCCGGCGAGAACGCATCGGCGCCGGTGGCGGTGCTGACCTGGTCGCCGTCGCGGCCATCCAGGTTGGTATCGAAGCCGAAACGGCCGCCGGACACGCCGGCAGGATCGGCACCGCCCACATTGGCGCCAATGGAAAAGCCGGACCAGTCGGCCGGGCCGGTTTGCGCCCAGGCGGACGGAGCGAGGGCCAGCAACACGATGGCGGCGGAGGCGAGCGGGGTGGTTTTCATGGAGTCTCCTCAAATCGGGCGCATTGCGCCGGTTAAGTGCATACGCAGCTGGGCCCGCCACGGATGCACGCCTTTCCTCGTCGGGCAGGGGTTGCGACAATGGGGTTTCCGTCTTCCTACGAGCTGCCCATGCAATCGACGGCGATCGCCCCGTCCATCCTGTCCGCCGATTTCGCCCGTCTTGGCGAAGAAGTGAACAACGTCCTCAAGGCTGGCGCCGACTGGGTGCACTTCGACGTGATGGACAACCATTACGTGCCCAATCTGACCATCGGCCCGATGGTGTGCCAGGCGCTGCGCAAGCACGGCATCACCGCACCGATCGACGTGCACCTGATGGTCGAGCCGGTGGATCGCATCGTGCCGGACTTCGCCGAGGCCGGCGCCACCACCATCAGTTTCCATCCCGAAGCCAGCCGCCACGTGCACCGCACCATCCAGTTGATCAAATCGCACGGCTGCCAGGCCGGGCTGGTGCTCAATCCGGCCACCCCTGTGGATATTCTCGATTGGGTGCTGCCGGAGCTGGACTTGGTGCTGGTGATGTCGGTCAACCCCGGCTTCGGCGGGCAGGCGTTCATTCCGTCGGCACTGGATAAATTGCGTGCCATCCGCAGCAAGATCGATGCGCTGGGCAAGCCGATCCGCCTGGAAATCGATGGCGGGGTCAAGGCCGACAATATCGGCGCGATTGCCGCAGCCGGCGCCGATACGTTCGTGGCCGGCTCGGCGATCTTCAATGCGCCCGACTATGCCGATGTGATCGCGCAGATGCGCGCAGCGGTGGATGCGGTGCGATGAGTGCGACCACGCTGCAGATCCGCAGCGCCACGCCCGATGACGTGCCGCTGCTGCATGCGTTGATCACCGCACTTGCGGTCTATGAGCGCGAGCCCGACGCGGTCAAGGCCAGCCCCGACGATCTGCGTGCCAGCCTGTTCGCCGAGGGCGCCACCGCACATGCGCTGATCTGTGAGCACGACGGCCAGGCACTGGGATTTGCGGTGTATTTCTTCAATTACTCGACCTGGCTGGGCCGCAACGGCCTGTATCTGGAAGACCTGTTCGTGCGCCCGGAAGCGCGCGGCAAGGGCGCCGGTCTGGCGCTGCTGCGGCATCTGGCGCAGCTGGCGGTGCAGCGTGGCTGCGGGCGCTTCGAATGGTCGGTGCTGGACTGGAATCAACCGGCAATCGACTTTTACCAAGCCGTCGGCGCCCACCCGATGGACGGCTGGACGGTATACCGGCTTGATGGCGAGCGCCTGGCCGCATTTGCCGCAGGCGGTTAAGAGCGGCTGACAGATTGTCGCGAGCAGTCGACAGCTGGATGTTGACGGTGCACTCAGAACAGAATGTGCGCGTGGTCGATGCCGTTCCGCGCAATGCCACGTCCGCCTGACGCTGAGCGCAGTCGTCTTGCTTAGCCGCTCCAGGCCCGGCATCGCACACAAAAGGAAGGCCGCTCCACCCGGAGCGGCCTTCAAGAAAATTGGAGGCTGATCCTGCCTCCGCCCGTCGTCCCTGCTATGGACTTCTACTCTCCGGGTCATCGATGACATGCCAATGACAGCCCGGTGGCATTACGTATTCACGATCTACCTAGTGGCGCGCTGCTAGCCTGCGTGCACCACTCTCACAGCATCGGCAGCGCGCATGGCCCCGTCCCACTGGCGTCTGATCCTCAACGGCAAGTCCACCGATAATCTGGACCTGCGTGAGGCGGTTGGGGAGTTGCGCAAACGCGGTGTCCAGCTCGAGGTACGCGTTACCTGGGAAGAGGGCGACGCCGAGCGCTATGTCGCCGAAGCGGTCGCCGATGGCGTGCACACGGTGGTGGCGGCTGGCGGCGATGGCACCTTGAGCGAGGTGGCCGCTGCGCTCGCGCACCACGACGGCGATGCCGCCAGCCTGCCATCGCTGGGCTTGGTCCCGTTGGGTACCGCCAATGATTTCGCCACGGCCGCCAACATCCCGATCGAGCCGCTCGACGCGCTGAGCCTGATTGCCGAGCGCCCCGCCCAAGCGATCGATCTGCTGCGCCTGGACACCCCGCATGGCCCCCACTGGTGCGCGAATGTTGCCAGCGGCGGCTTCGGCACCCAGGTCACCGTGGAAACCGACGACGGCCTCAAAAAAATGCTCGGTGGCCTGGCCTACCTGATCACCGGCATGTCGCGGCTGGGCCGGATCGACCCAATCAGTGCCCGCTTTTCAGGTCCGGATTTCAGCTGGGAAGGCGAGTTCATCGCACTCGGTCTGGGCAACGGCCGTCAGGCCGGCGGCGGCCAGGCGCTGTGCCCGGAAGCGGTGATCGACGATGGCCTGCTCGACGTCACCATCGTGCCCGCGCTCAATGGCGAGGTCGCCGCCACGCTCGGCACCCTGGTCACCAGCGGCAAGCAGGCGGCGTTGGAACGCGTCGCCGTCCGCGCGCGCCTGCCATGGCTGGAAATCGTCTCGCATCAACCGCTCACGTTGAACCTGGATGGCGAACCGGAAACCTCGCTGCATTTCCATATCGACTGCGTCCCGGCGCGGCTGCGGATGCATTTGCCGCTGGATTGCCCGTTGCTGAGCGCGTGAGCGCGGTGATTGGGAAGTCGGGAGTCCGGTTTGGGGATTGTGGATTGGGAAGTCGAACGCAGGATTTGGAAAACCTGATCCTGCAGTGCGCACCGCTCAAAGCCCCTCTCCCCCCGGGAGAGGGGTTGGGGTGAGGGTCCCTGCGCCAACACCGATGCCGACACTAGAGGCACCTCGCCCTGCGACGGCTCAGGACAGTGGCTGCCAACAGCGCAACAGGCGCGCAACGACCTGCAGTGCGCGCCGCTCAGAGCCCCTCTCCCCCCGGGAGAGGGGTTGGGGGGAGGGTCCCTGCGCCAACACCAATGCCGACACTACTAGAGGCACCTCGCCCTGCGACTGCTCAGGGCAGTGGCTGCCAACAGCGCAACAGGCGCGCAACGACCTGCAGTGCGCGCCGCTCAGAGCCCCTCTCCCCCGGGAGAGGGGTTGGGGTGAGGGTCCCTGCGCCAACACCGATGCCGACACCAGAGATACCTCGCCCTGCGACTGCCCAGGGCAGTGGCTGCCAACAGTGCAACAGGCGCGCAACGACAGGCTCGCGTTGCCCGGACTTGATACCCATCCGCGTCGAGATGCGCTGACTACAACATCCAACCCCGACCCAACACTACCCAAAGCGCCTTCGCAATTCGCACCGCATCCGCCCGCGCACCTGCTGCCCTGAAGCGGCACTTGCGCTACAGTAGCCACGTGTCCCGCCTGACGACCCCACGCTCCTTCTCTTCCGCTCGCCGCTGGTGGCGATGGTGGCCCGTTGCCGTCGTCCGCCCCGCCACAGAGTCCCGGAAGGAAAGTCGTCTTGATCACTGCAGAGCAGTTCCAGCGCCAAGCCGCTGAAGGTCACACCCGTATCCCCGTTGTCCGCGAAGTGCTGTCCGACCTGGACACGCCGCTCTCGGTCTATCTGAAGCTCGCCGACGGCGCTTACACCTATCTGTTCGAATCGGTCGAAGGCGGTGAGCGCTTCGGTCGCTATTCCATCATCGGCCTGCCGGCGCGGCGCGTGTATAGCTTCCGCGGCCACACGCTGGAAGTCAGCGAACACGGCGAAGTCATCGATACCCGCAACGTCGCCGACCCGTTGGCCGAAGTCGACGCACTGCGTGCCGAGCATTCGGTGCCGCAACTCGATGGCTTGCCCGGCTTCACCGGCGGGCTGGTGGGTTGGTTCGGCTTCGAATGCATCCAGTACATCGAGCCGCGCCTGGGCAGCGGCGACAAGCCCGACGAACTGGGCACGCCCGACATTCTGCTGATGCTCTCCGAAGAGTTGGCGGTGTTCGACAATCTCAAGGGTCGGCTGTATCTGATCGTACATGCCGACCCGCGTCAGCCGCAGGCGTATGTGCGCGCAAACCGCCGACTGGACGAGCTGGCGCATCGCCTGCGTCAGGGCGGCGCCGGGTATCCGCAGGCGCAGATCTCCGACGCCATCGACGAATCGGATTTCCATTCCTCGTTCACCCGCGAGGAGTACCACGCAGTGGTGCGCAAGGCGCAGGAATACGTGCGCGCTGGCGATATCTTCCAGGTGGTGCCATCGCAGCGCTTGCGCGTGCCGTTCCGTGCGCGCCCGGTGGATGTGTATCGCGCGCTGCGTGCGCTCAATCCCTCGCCGTACATGTATTTTCTGGATGTCGGCGGCACCCAGGTCGTCGGCTCGTCGCCAGAAATCCTGGCGCGGCTGCGCGATGGCGTGGTCACCGTGCGCCCGATCGCCGGCACCCGCCCGCGTGGCGCAACGCCGGAGCTGGACAAGGCGCTGGAAGAAGAATTGCTGGCCGACCCGAAAGAGCGCGCCGAGCACGTGATGCTGATCGACCTGGGTCGTAACGATGTCGGTCGCGTTGCCGAGCCGGGCACGGTCAAGGTGGGCGAGCAGTTCGTCATCGAACGCTATAGCCACGTCATGCACATCGTCAGCGAGGTTACCGGCACGCTCAAGGCCGGCCTCAATTACAGCGACGTGCTGCGCGCCACGTTCCCCGCCGGTACCGTCAGCGGCGCGCCGAAAATTCGTGCGCTGGAAATCATTCGCGAGCTGGAGCCGGTCAAGCGCAACGTCTACTCCGGTGCAGTCGGCTACATCGGCTGGCACGGCGATGCCGATACCGCCATCGCCATCCGCACCGCGGTCATCCAGGACGGCTATCTGTATGTACAGGCCGGCGGCGGCGTGGTCTACGACTCCGACCCCGACCTGGAATGGCAGGAGACGATGAACAAGGGACGCGCGCTGTTTCGCGCCGTCGCCCAGGCCGCAAAGGGGCTGTGATGGACGGGCAGGGCGGCGCCGCGCGCATCAGCTTTCGCAACGATTACAGCGAAGGTGCGCATCCGCGCGTCTTGCAGGCGTTGGTGCAAGCCAGTGCCGAGCAGAACGGCGGCTATGGCACCGATCGGCATAGCGAACGTGCTGCGGCATTGGTTCGCAACGCCATCGCGCAACCGCAGGCTGCCGTGCAGTTGCTGGTGGGCGGCACGCAGACCAACCTGATCGCAATCAGTGCTTTTTTGCGCCCGCATCAGGCAGTGATTGCGGTCGAAGCGGGGCATATCGCCACGCACGAAACCGGCGCCATCGAAGCGACCGGGCACAAGGTGCTCACGGTGCCGGCGCTGCACGACAAGCTGACGCCGGCATTGATCGCGCCAGTGCTGGAGGTGCACAGCAACGAGCACATGGTGCAGCCGCGGCTGGTCTATCTCTCCAACAGCACCGAAAGCGGCACTATCTACACGCGCGCCGAACTCGATGCACTGTCGCGTTTTTGTCGCGCACACGATCTGCTGCTGTACCTCGACGGCGCGCGGCTAGGCGCGGCGCTCACCGCCAACGGCAACGATCTGGATCTGCCGACGATTGCCGTGCTCACCGATGCGTTCTATATCGGTGGCACCAAGAACGGTGCGCTGCTCGGCGAAGCCTTGGTCGTGATCCATCCTGCCTTGCAGGCCGATCTGCGCTATCTGATCAAGCAACGCGGCGCATTGCTTGCCAAGGGCATGGTGCTCGGCGCGCAGTTCGCCACCTTGTTCGAGGATGGCTTGTTCTTCGCACTGGCGGCGCACGCCAACGCCATGGCGCAGCGTCTGCGCGCCGGCCTGCTGGCAGCAGGCGCGGAATTCACCAGCGACTCGCCAACCAATCAGCAGTTCATCGCCGTCACCGCGCAGCAGGCCGAGCAACTCGCGCAACGCTACGACTTCGAACGCTGGGAAACGCGCGGCGATGGACGGCTGGTCATTCGCTTCGTGACCTCATGGGCGACCACGGCCGATGCAGTCGATCGGTTGTGTGCGGATGTTGCTGCGCTTCTGCCACTCCCGGTGCACCTGCCTTACCACTCTCAAGGATGAAACGATGAGAACGATGAAGCGAGTGACCAGTTGGATTTTCGCAAGCCTTCTCGCCCTGCCGTTCGTGGCAGCCGCCCAGATCAATACGCTACCGTCGCAACCACACCTACTGGTGAAGGGGGAGGCCAAGCGCGAGGTGATGCCCGATCGGTTCTCGCTGAGCGTCAACCTGCGCGCGGTCGATTTGCAGCCGGAAGCTGCCAGAAAGCGTGTCCAGGCATCGGCAGAGCACATCTTGACCGCGCTGAAGAGGCATCACGTGCTTAAGGACAGCATCGAAGCCTCATCGCTGCAGATCCAGCCTACCTATAAATACTCGCAGCAAGGCGAGCGTGATTTCGAGGGAACTGAGGTCAAGCGCGGTATCGGTGGCAGCTTTCAGTCGCTGGAGGATGTTCGCCAATTCCTGAGCGAAATAAAAACCAGTAGCGAGATGGAACTGTCTGGTATCAAGACCTCTTACAGCAAGGAAGATCAGCTGCGAGCGCAACTCAAGCGCCAAGCTGCCGAACAATCGCGTGCCTCTGCCGCCGAACTCGCGAAGGCGTATGGAGTCATTCTTCGTGGCCTTTATACGATTTCCGATGTCGCGCCGAAATTTTCCTATGGAGTCGAAGCTGGCGATTGGCCGGTCCAGGTATCGCTAGTGTCCGGGCCGCCGTTGCCTCCAGCACCAGCTGCCGACGTTGGAGCTACCGTTGATTCGCTGGAGGCGGGTTCGCTCACGATTTCCGAAAACATCTATGCGGTCTTCCTGATCGCGCAATGAGTCCCTTGCCATGCTGCTGATGCTCGATAACTAGCATTGCAGTGCAGGATGGTCCGCCAGAGTCCTGGAAAGCCTTTTGTATCAAAGGTTTCAAAGCATTTCTTGTCCAGTGTGATTCGTTTGGATCCATCGTAATCCAGTGAATTTGCGGGTATCGTAGCGGGTATCAATAGGCCGATACCCGCGCATGTCGCTGACCGACGCAAAAATCAGAACTGCCAAGCCTGGCGTTAAGCCAGTCAAGTTGACTGACGGCGGAGGTCTCTACCTTGAGGTGCGGCCCACCGGGGCAAAGCTGTGGCGCTATCGCTACCGTATCGCTAGCAAGGAAAACGTCTATGCCATGGGCGAGTATCCGGAGGTATCGCTGGCAGTTGCGCGCGCCGAGCATGACAAGGTGCGCGCGCTGGTAAAACAGGGGCTTCATCCTGCCCATAGCCGTCAAGCGGAGCGGCTATCCAACCACGCAGCGAATGCTAATACGTTTGAAGCAATCGCGGAGGAATGGATTTCGAAGAAGTCTGGAAGCTGGACGCCGTACTATCAGCGGCAAGTTGAAAACTTCCTCACTGCGGATGTCTTTCCTCATATCGGCAGGCTGCCGATTCGCACCGTAACGGCAGCTCACCTGCTTGAGATCATCAGGCGGGTAGAGCAGCGTGGAGCCTCCACTGTCGCCTTGCTTGTCAGGCAATGGTCTTCAGCGATCTTTCGCTATGCGGTTGCTACGCTCCGTGCAGACAACGACCCTGCAGCTGCCTTGAGGGGCGCAATTCATCGCCCAAAGGTCCAGCACCATAAGCCCCTGTCGCGCGAGCAGATTGTGCAGTTCGGCGCTGCGCTGGAGAAGTACGGTGGCTATCGCACAACAGTCATTGCCTTGCGTTTGATGTTACTGACCTTCGTTCGTACTGTGGAACTGCGCAACGCGCAGTGGCAGGAATTCGATCTTGATCAGACGACATGGTGGATACCTGCCGAAAGGATGAAGATGCGCGAACCGCATGTCGTTCCGCTATCTAGGCAGGCTATCGAGCTGTTGAAGGAATTGCAAACGTACACAGGTGGACGTGGCTTTCTATTTCCGAACTACCGGACACCGAAAGAGGCAATGACCGCCACCACGTTGAATCGCGCTCTTGAGCGAATGGGCTTTAACGGAAAAAGCAGTATCGGCTTCTCCGCGCATGGCTTCCGCGCAACGGCATCAACATTTCTAAACGAGATGGGCTTTCGTCTCGATGTCATCGAGCGCCAGCTTGCTCACGCCGAGCGAAATAAAGTTCGGGCGAGTTACAACCAGGCCGAGTACATGCACGAACGAGAAGTAATGATGCAAAAATGGGCAGATTTTGTTGAGAATCCAGCAAGAAGAATATCGAGAGCGGTATATGTGTTAGATAAGGTTTAAAATCACTGTGCTGAGGAACAGCCGTTAGCCGGTGCCCAGTGCACATCATCTGGCGTCATCCGAACCCTTGCACACCCACTGCAGTCGCTACTCGGGGTGGGGGGGCGTCGATACCAGCGCTCGTGATCGGAATCTCAGTGATTTGCTGAAACATCGCGTGCAACGAGGTATGGAACAGCGTCGCATAATGCAGCGCTTGGAATTATCTGAAGTAGCGCGTCCCTGATCAGGTCGTTATCGAGCAGCTGCTAGGCCAGCAGTTTCTTCAATAGCGCGCTCTCGGCATCAAGGTGCCTAAGCCGCTTTGCGTCGGACACGCTTATCCCACCGAACTTGCTGCGCCACAGGCAGAAGAGGCTTTACTGAAACCATGGCGCCGGCAAAGGTTTTTGATCGCCACGCCCGCTTCGCCTCGCGCAGGAGGCCGATGATCTGCTCTTCGGAAAAACGCTTCTTCACGTCCAATTTCCTCGGGGTAGAGAACTGGACTCCAAACTAGTGCGATTCTTAAAATCGGGGGGGGCGTTGTTCAATAGCCGATCGGAGCTCTTGACCCGTCAGCCAGAGTCAGGCACTAAGCTATACCAGCGCTATCCGCGGCTGGCATTAATCGATCCGATACGTGTCTGCTCAGTGCATATTAATAAAGCGAAAGTACTAAATTCAAAAAAACGTAGAGCAGGGGATTTTTTCGTAACATACTTCCTGGAACCATACCCCCGAGGTGGCAGTCTAAACCGCGAGGCAGATTATTGCTCGGATTAAGATTGATTCTCGCCCTCTTTTTTGTGTGATGTCATGCAAAATGAACTGGGATGGTCGTTGCATAAATCAGAGACAAACAGTTTTTCCGGCTCTTACAAAGTATGTCGATTCAATTATACAAAAAGTAAGTAAATTCGAATTGACTTATCTCAACGATGTGGCAATTATCAGCTTGGTAGATACATGCATCTTGACGTCTACTGTAATTGAATAGTAGACCTGCTGCACGACCTAGATAAGGATTGGAATGCTAAATGATCTTATTCGAAGTTTTATAGAGGAAGTGGAAGCCTGTAACGACAAAAAGGACTTGCAAGAAAAGTTCGAAAAGTACCTGTTAGCCTACGGCGTAAGATTTTTCGCCTATAATATCCATCGAATAAGTCCACTCATATCTCACAGCCATCTGGCGTCTGATTCTCAGCGTTTTTTAATAACGAATTATCCCCAAGATTGGTTGTCGTATTATTTCTGGGAAAAATACGATACTATTGATCCGGTAATTGAATTGTTATCTTCGAAATCAGGTTTTGTTGATTGGGATAACATAAAAGATCTAAGTGGATTAAGTAAAAGGCAGGCGGGCGTCATGATGGAGGCGCGTGGCGTTGGTTTATCAAGTGGAATTACATTTCCTCTATTAGCCGAGTTTGGGGAATCAGTTGCGATTAGTCTTGTGCCGCAGGGGCTGGCGGAAAAGGAAAGATTAATTTCATCAATTTCCGAAATATATATACTTGCGCAATGTTTTCACCATAGGGCTAGGAAAATTCTATTTGGCCAATCGATGAAAGAAATTTCATCTCGCAGAAAGACACTGTTATCTTCCAGAGAGGTGGATGTGTTGACCTGGATTGCGAAGGGTAAAACAGCCGCTGAGATAGCGCAAATACTAGAAATTTCAAAGAAAAGCGTGGATTTTTACACGGAAACTGCAAGAGAGAAACTTTATTCTGAAAATCGAGCTCATGCAGTCGTGAAAGCAATAATATTAGGATTAATTGAGTTATAACATTTCTCTGGTTAGCGCTGAATTTTAGTCATGAAGGGATTGCTCTACAGCAGGTGGTGAATGGATAATGCTGCCGTGGTGCTGATCTTGATTGCCAATGCAGTGAAGTCGAATATTTTGGCGTACCTCGCTGGATCGGATTTGATTGCGGCAATCGTTTAGGATTTTTACTGAAACTTCATGCTCAAGTGCCACGGTCGGCACACCATCAATTTCATGTATTTGACCAAGTCGTCTAAATGAGTAACCCGTTTTAGTCAGCATACTTTCTAGATGGAGATAAGTTACTGAGACAAGTTTATCGGCACCGATAGCCAGCGCTGTAGCTTGAATGCCCCATAGTAAAGAAGCTCGAAGATCTAAGTTGTCTCTTATGCGATCCTTGCGCTGGTCAATGGCAAAACGGGTTATTTCAAAAGTTCGAGAAGACCTCGGTGAATTAGCATCAATCAGTTCCGGGAACATATCTATAATTCCGGGAGTAGACGTTGGAATTAGACGGGCACCTGCAACCACTTGGCCCCGGCTATTATTTATCATTAAATAAATAGCTTGATCGTTATCAAATTTATCCTGTTCTATTTTGTCGTTCGCCGTCGGGATGCGCCAGCCTAGCTTTTTAATGAAAATATCATGGCGAAGTTCAAGAAAAGACTCAAATAAATGATTATGCGTTTCGGAACTATGGTTTTTTAATAAAAATATCATTTATAATTCTCATCCAATGATTAAAAAAATGATTAATCATTTGGCGAGAGATTGAATCTGGGGAAATAACTGCTTTGATGGGCAGGTAAAATTACCGGGTGCCCTATGTCGCGCGTGCATCTAACCGCACGGTAAGGCGATCTAAAGATTCAAGTGCAATGCATGATTTGATCGGCGCGAGTTATTTTTCCACCGCCTCCCTGGGTGTATTCCATACCGGTGATTGTCGGTGGATGCGCGTTCATCAGTAACGTGATGTGGTTTAGATACTTCTGGCTGATGGTGGCTAGGTCCGCCCCTTTGGACAGGAGCTGGCGAAGTAGATCGTTAGTGTGCTCGTTGCCGCCGGATCGCCACTGTGCATCTGGATCGGCAAATCACGGCCGATGTTCAGCCGCTCTATCAGTTCGGTAAAACGCATATGTCGGGCCCACTATCAGCCCAGCTGCAGGACTGTATTTGTCAGCCCCCCGTAAAATTGATCCATCCATCACTAGAGGTCTCCGGGCACACTAGCCCCCGAGGAGACCAACGATGCGCAAGAGCAAGTTCACCGAGAGCCAGATTGTCGCCACGCTGAAGCAGGTTGAGGGCGGCCGCCAAGTCAAGGATGTGTGCCGTGAGCTGGGTATTTCCGACGCGACGTACTACGTCTGGAAGTCCAAGTACGGTGGCATGGAGGCAGCTGATATGCAGCGCCTTCGCGACCTGGAGACCGAGCACAGCAAGTTCAAACGCATGTACGCCGAGCTCGCGATGGAAAACCATGCATTCAAGGATGTCATCGCAAAAAGGCTGTAGACCCGGCGCACAAACGCCCGCTTCTTGCCTGGCTCGTCGAGCAGCACGGCTGGAGCGAGCGCCGGGCTTGTTCAGTCGTTGGCGTGGCGCGCTCGACAGCGCACTATCGGCGCCGTCCCGATCGCGATGAGGAGGTCATTGCGCTGTTGTCCGAATTGGCCGAGCGCTTTCCCGAGCGTGGTTTTGGAAAGCTGTTTCAACTCATCCGCCGTCGTGGGCATGTGTGGAATCACAAAAGGGTGTGGCGCGTGTATTGCCTGATGAAGCTCAATCAACGTCGTCGCAGCAGGCGCCGGGTCCCGACGCGCCATCCACAGCCGCTGGTGTGCGGACAACGGCCCAGTCCCGGATGGTCAATCGACTTCATGTCCGATGCGCTGTGGGATGGTCGGCGTTTCCGCACGTTCAATATCATTGATGACTTCAGCCGGGAAGCCTTGGCGATCGCGTAAGCTCCCCCGATCGGCAGACACCGCATAAGTAGATCTTTCTGGCATCGTTCCCAAGTCAGGAGGTTCCATGCGCACATCGAAGTTCACCGAGACACAGATCATCGCCACGCTCAAGCAGGCCGACGCAGGCGTTCCAGTCAAAGACATCTGTCGCCGTCGCCAGGTCGGCATCAGCACGGCGACCTATTACCAGTGGAAGAGCAAGTACGGCGGCTTGGAGGCGTCCGAGCTGCTGCGGGTCAAGGAGCTCGAGTCCGAGAACGCCAAGCTCAAACGGATGTACGCCGAGTTGGCGCTCGACAATGCGGCAATGAAGGACCTGATCGCAAAAAAACTCTAGGGCCGGCGCGTAAGCGCGAGGCGGTGCGGTTCCTTATCGAGGTCCACGCGCGGCCGTTGCGCCGGTCCTGTGCACGCGTCGGGCTGTCGCGTGCCGCCTGGTACGCACCGCCTCTGGACTGGACGGTGCGCGATGCCGAGCTGATTGCCGAGATCGCGCGTTACGTTGAAGCGCACCCCAGTCGTGGCTTCTGGAAGTGCAGCGACTACCTTCGCAAGCAGCAACCAGGCTGGAATCCCAAACGCATCTATCGCGTTTACAAGGCCATGAAGCTCAACCTACGCCGCGCTGCAAAGCGTCGCCTTCCCAAGCGTGAGCGGGTGCCGCTCTACGTGCCGAGGCTGCCAGACACGGTCTGGTCGGTCGACTTCATGAGCGATGCGCTGGCATGCGGACGACGCTTTCGCACCTTCAACGTGGTGGATGACTTCAATCGCGAGGCGCTGCACATCGAGGTTGACACCTCGATCAACTCGCAACGGCTTGTGCGTGTGTTCGAGCAGATCAAACGCGATCATGGCTTGCCGCAGGTGGTGCGCTCGGACAACGGCCCCGAGTTCCTAGGCGAAGCGTTCACCAGCTGGCTCAAGACGAATGGCGTCGCACTGCAGTACATCCAGCCGGGAAAGCCAAATCAGAATGCCTTCATTGAGCGCTTCAATCGCACGTTCCGCGAGGAAGTGCTCGACCTGAATTTCTTCGCCTGCCTCGACGATGTGCGCGAAGCCGCCCACTGGTGGATGATCGACTACAACGAAGCAAGATCCCATGATTCGCTCGGCGGAATGACCCCGGTCGAGTGCCGCAACAAGCACGCCGAAAGCTCTACTTTTGAAGTGCCTGCTTGACGGGGGAGCTTACGGAGGCAGCTGATGTGCAGCGCCTTCGCGACCTGGAGACCGAGCACAGCAAGCTCAAACGCATGTATGCCGAGCTCGCGATGGAAAACCATGCACTCAAAGATGTCATCGCAAAAAAGTTGTAGACCCGGCGGACAAGCGCCCGCTTCTTGCCTGGCTCGTCGAGCAGCATGGCTGGAGCGAGCGCTGGGCCTGTTCGGTGGTTGGCGTGGCGCGCTCGACGATGCGCTATCAGCGTCGTCCCGATCGGGATAATGATGTTATTGCGCTGTTGTCCGAATTGGCCGAGTGGGCTGAGCGCAAGGGCATCGCCCTGGACTTCATCGAGCCGGGGCGTCCGATTCAGAACGGTTTTATCGAACGCTTCAACGGCAGCTACCGGCGCGGCGTGCTGGACATGCATCTCTTCCGCACACTGAGCGAGGTTCGCGAACAGGCCGAACACTGGCTTGCCGACTACAACCAGCAGATCCCGCACGACAGCCTGGGCGGGCTAACGCCCGCCGAGTTCCGTGATCAACATCAACCGCAGACCCCTAGCTTTAGCTGACATTGAATTGCGGGGAGTCGACATATAGATAAGTAAGCCGCTAGGCAGGACATCAACGCATACTATCAAGCGCGCGTTTCAGGTGTTTGGCAGCATCAAAATATCCACATCTCGTTGCTTCTCTAAAAAGATACCGTAGCGCGCAAATAAATCTATATTTCTCTTCACATTCTTGGTCGATTCTAGGCTTGGAGTTCCTCGATTTTTTTAGTGCTGTTATAGAAAAAAATAAAAAAATAGAAACACATAGGACGTACATAAGAAAAAACAAGAGCATCATATTAGCTTCCAATTGCTAGTAGACAAAAGTGCGGGGGGGGTCTAATGATGCCATTTTATATAAGCATAGCAAGAAATATAAAGCGAAGAATCTAGGAATTTTACGGGATGTTGAGAAGGTTGATTTGGTTAACGATGGTGTCGCCAGTTGACCTCATTAATTTCTTACAAGAATTTCTAAAATTCGTTTAAGAACATTCCGTGGCTCGCAAAGGTAAAATTTCCCATGGAAACTGCATCATTAGTTCCGCCATTAGATGAATCATTTGCTTTTAGTCAAGAAGAAGTTGACCTGTTCTCGCTCTTAAGCGGGGATATCAACCCACTTCATATAGATCCTCAATATGGGAAGCGATCTTCCTTTGGCGCCTGCATTGTACCCGGTGTGATGGGAGTTTTAGCAGCACTCGAACGAATAAATATTACATTGGTAGGGAGGCTGGGTACGCTTAAAGTCAAATTTAAAAATCCTCTCTATGTGAATCGTAATTACTCCTGCACAGTCGATCTAGAAAGCGAAGGCTTCTGCAGGTTTTCCGTGCGGGAAGGAAGGCGGGTCCTAATACAAGTCGAAATTTATTGGCTGATCGGAGATGATAACGGGCAAGCTGTTCTAAGCCAGCTTAAGTATGAACCTGCTGGGCAGCAGCAGGAATATATTAAAGAGGCTTCTGATATCTGCGACTACGACGACGCTGTGCTCAATGCTGGCGTGGCGATGACTGGTAGCTATGCGTCGACAGGACTTGGTAAATTTTATAAAAGTGCAGTCAAGCGGTATGGTTCAGCGTTAATTGACATGCTTGCACTTACAAGTTACCTGACCGGTATGAAACTGCCTGGGGAGCGGGCGATATTTTCTGGGTTGAGCTTAAATTTCGAGCGAGGATCGCAAGGTGGTTATTTCAAATATATTCTATCGACGCAACACTTTAATCGAGATTATGGATTGTTAGAAACGCAATTGTTGGTAGATGACACGCAATCAACATTCGCACGGGGAGAGCTCCGATCGTTCGTTAGAAAGAAAATAACTGATTTACCAGTCCGAAATTACATCGCTGCGCTTGAGAGCTCAGAGACCCATCTTCTTTCAGGCAAGATTGCGTTCGTTACAGGAGGAGGGCGGGGACTTGGCTCAGCGCTTGTTCGAAGTCTTGCTGTATTGGGCGCACACGTTTATCTAAATTACCGAGATAGCGGTGATCAAGCACGTGAAGTAGCTCGCGACCTAGAGGAGCATGGTCTATCTGTGACACTGCTTCATGGCAATGCCGGAGACAGCACTTGGCTTGCCTCTGTAGAAGCTGAGCTGTCTGCGAAACACCAACGGCTTGACATCCTGGTTTGCAATGCTTGCGAACCTCCCTCAAGGGTGGATGAAGACGCGTCATCCTTACTTTACCGAGCCAACTACGTCAAGCGCAATTTGCATCTCATTGATGCGCCGCTCAGTGCATTCTCAACTCTGCTCGCGGCAAGTGGCGGTACATGCGTGGCGATCTCTTCGGAAATGGTCGACACCTCGCCGGCGGGGTATGCGCATTACGTTGACTTAAAGCGACAGACAGAAGCGCGCGTGCGGGAGCTTGCCGACGCCGAACCGTCGGTCCGCACGCTCGTCGTGCGTCCGTCGAACCTGTTGACCGAGATGAGCAACACGCCGACGCGAATACTGAACGCGCAGGCGCCAGACGAGGTTGCGATGCGGATCGTAAACGTGCTGTCGACGATGGATGAGCGGCATTGTCTGCTGACGAATTTCTCCGATAAAGCTGCGGCGGTTGCGGTGTCGGTGCTGATGTTGACCGGCAACTTCACGCTCGATGCGATGCTCGATGAATTCGACGGATGGCTGGCATGCCTGCCCGGTCAGCACGCAGTTCGGCAGACTGGCTACAACCGGATGATGCAGGATCTGGTGAGCCCGGACAGTACGTTGAACACGGCCGAGGGTACGGCCAACCTGCTGTATGTGCGCGTGTCGGACTGGCTATACGAGCGCGATGCCTGCTGGCGCGACAGCGGCCTCAATCTGTCCGGCGAGGAGGCGTTCGTTCATCAGATCGCCGATGAGTTCGTCGCTGCGTTGCGCGGCTTTGCCAAGCGCAGTCGCGCAACGCAACTGCTGATCGTCTGTCCCGATCCGCGCCTAGATCCGGCCGATCCGGGTGCTCCGGCCTTGCTCGAGGCGGTCTATGCGCAGTTTGCGGCCCTCGCGATCGAACTGCCGAACCTGATGACCGTATTTGCGCGAGATTATCACGCGATCCACGACATCGACCCCGGTCGGATCGACGACGCCCAGCGTAACCGGATCGCGCATATCCCGTATGTGCAGAGCTATTTCCGCTTTCTGGCGGCGCTGGCCGTGCGCATGCTAAACGCAAAGCGTCAGCAGACAGCGAAGGTGGTGGTGCTCGACTGCGACAACACGTTGTGGAAGGGGGTTTGCGGCGAGGAGAACGACGTCCGCAATCTCGTGATCGACGAACAGATGCGCGGGTTCCAGCGCTCGATGAAGGATCTGCTAGGCCGGGGTTTCATTTTGTGTCTTTGCAGCAAGAATCGCGAGGAGGACGTCTGGCACGTATTCGACCAGCATCCGGACATGGTGCTCACGCGCGACGATATCGCCGCTGCGAAGATCAACTGGCTGCCGAAATCCAGCAATCTCCGTGCGCTCGCAGGCGAACTCGATCTTGGCTTGAACAGCTTCGTGTTTTTCGACGACAACCCGCTGGAGTGCGCGGAGGTTCGGGCCAATGCGTCCGAAGTGCTGACGATCTGCACGACGCAGAGCGAGGTTCCTCTGTCGCAGTGGACGGGGCTTCTGTGGGTGTTCGACCAGTTGACCTTGACCCGCGAGGACAGTGCGCGCACTCAGATGTATCGTGAGCAATCGCAACGTGAAAGGTTCCGAGAGTCCGCCGAGTCGTTCCGCGGTTTCATCGAAGGACTGAATCTGCACGTTGCGATCAAACCGATGACGCCGGAGATGGTGGATCGCGCGTCGCAGCTGACGCTGCGCACGAACCAGTTCAACAACACCACGATCCGGCGTGACCGGTCGGAAGTCATTGCGATGATGCGCGACGACGCATGGCATCTGCTCGTGATCGACGTTGTCGACCGATTCGGTGACTACGGTACGACGGGATTCGTCGCGTATCGACTCGAACCGTCGTGCCTCTACGTCGAATCGTTCCTACTCAGTTGCCGAGTGCTCGGCCGAACCGTGGAAGACCGGGTGATGCAGCGGCTCATCGAAATCGCTGAGGAGACCGGCGTCGGGCAGGTCCATGTTGCGTTTGCGGCTACCAGGAAAAACACGCCGTTCCGGCAATTTCTGGACAAAATCGCGCCACAGGAGATTGTCTCCGGCGATGGTGCGGAGGCCACGCCTAGCCGCTACCTGTTCGATCGCGAGACTTTGCGCGCCGTGCTCGATCGGCAGGCATATCTGGCACAGCAGGAGGGCAGCGATGACGCGCCGGCCGAGCATCGGCCGCCATTCATCGTAAACGAACGGCGTCTGACGCACGACGTAGACTACGGGAAGATCGCGGAACGTATGAACCTGGCATTCGACGATATCCGCGTGTCCGGCGTTGAGGCGATCGCGTTCGGTGCCATGCAAGCGGACGTGCAGCCGATTGCCGGTGCGACTGTCGCTGCAGCCGACCAGCGTATGGCGATGGGCGTGGTTGGCCGCGAGGCGGAGCGCGAGGCGGCACTGATGCGTGAAGTCAAGGCGCGCTACGCGCGCGTGCTAGGTATCGGTCCCGACACGATCGACGAATACGAGGAACTCGAGCGATACGGTCTCGAGTCGATCGACGTAGTGAACCTGACTGTCGAACTTGCCAAGCTCGTACCGGGCCTCGCGCCGGCCTTCCTGTTCGAGCATCGTACCCTGCACAGCGCCGTACGCGCATTGATCACCGATTACAGCACGAGCGTGCCTGGCGCTGCACATGAAACTGCACATCCGGCCGCAACTCCCACTGCGCCGGCGGCGTCCAACACGTCGCGGCGGGCGCCGGCCGACCATGCTGAAGCGAACGAGAGCGACGGTACCCGCGAGGACATCGCGATCGTTGGCTTGCACGGCATCTATCCGGGCGCCGACGACATGAACGCGTTCTGGCAATTGCTGCAGACCGGCGAGTGCCGGATCGTGCCGATGCCCGAAGCGCGCCGGCAGCTGATCGATCGCGCGTTCCCGGGCATTGCATCGACGCTGCACGGTTACATGGACCGTGCCGGCTATCTAGACGGAATCGAGCGCTTCGAGGCAGAGCTGTTCGGCATCACGCCGAAGGAAGCCGAGTTAATGGACCCGCAGCAGCGCTTGTTCCTGCAGGTCGTTTGGGGGCTGTTGGAGGATGCCGGCTATACGCGGCATACACTCGATCGCTCGACTGGCGTGTTTGTCGGCGTGCTGTCGAACGACTATGCGATGTACGCAAATCTGCATGCTTTGCAGCATCCCGAGCAGTACCGCCACACCGACTACTACCAGATCGCGAATCGCGTGTCGTACCACTTCGACCTCACCGGGCCGAGCATGGCGATCGACGCGGCCTGCGCGTCGTCGGGCACCGCGTTCCATCTCGCTTGCCGGTCGATCCGCGATGGTAATTGCGAGTCAGCGATCGTCGGTGGCGTGAACCTAATCCTGCATCCGAGTCGCCTGATCCAGTACTCGCAGACGGGCATGCTGTCGGACAGCGGCAGCTGCACGCCGTTCGGGCAGCACGCCGACGGCACGCTGCTCGGCGAAGGCGTCGGCGCGGTACTGCTGAAGCCGCTGTCGCGCGCAACTGCCGATGGCGACAACATCTACGCGATCGTAAAAGCGTCGTCGATCAACAGCGGCGGCAAGACCAACGGCTTCACCGTGCCGAATCCGAACGCGCAGGCTGGCCTGATCGCGAGCGTACTGCGCGCATCGCGCGTGCCGGCACCAGGTATCGCGTACGTCGAGGCGCACGGCACCGGCACCGCGCTCGGCGATCCGATCGAGGTCAGCGCACTCAGCCGCGCATTCCGCGAAATCGGCGGCGAGAGCGTACGGCGCATCGGATCTGTAAAGGCGAACGTCGGCCACGGCGAATCGAACGCGTTCCTTGCGAGCCTGAGCAAGGTGCTGCTGCAGTTCCGCCATCGCCAATGGGCGCCGACGCTGACCTCTGAGCAGGGCAACCCAGCGATCGATTTCGCGGCGGCTGGCTTCGAGGTACAGCGCACACTCGGCGATTGGTCCGAGCGTGAGGCCGAAGGGACGGTCGCCGCGTGTATCAGCAACTTTGGCGCGGGCGGCTCGAATGCGCACGTGGTGCTGGAGGCGTGGCCCGCGCGTGCGGCGCGCACACCTGGCGGCGCGACGCGCCATCTGGTGCCGTTGTCCGCGCATCGGGCAGAGCTTTTGCCGCTCATCGCCCATCGTCTGCGCGAACATCTGCTGCGTGTCGACGCGATCGCGTGCGATGTCGGCTCGATCGCCTACACGCTGCAGATCGGCCGTCAACACTTGGACCACCGCGTCGTCTTCATCGTCGACGGGCGGAGCACGCTGCTCGATGCGCTTGAGCGATTCGCGGCAGGCGCTGGCGCAGACCCGTGCTGGCTGTGCGGCAGCACGGCCGAGCGCAATGTACTCGGCGATTTTCTCGACCGCCAGCCGGACATGCTCGAGCTGCTCCGGAAATGGGCTCGTGAGCACGACCATCATCGGATTGCGCAACTGTGGTTGCACGGTTTCACCCTGCCGTGGGAGGAGCTGCATGCCCCGACCCCGCCGGTGCGGATCAGTCTACCGACCTATCCGTTCCGCGGACGTCCGCACTGGCTCGAACACACGTATGCGCCTGCAGGACTTGCCGCGAAGCCGGCTCCGGCCTCCGTTGCCTCCGCCGATGGCGACGCGTCGTTGTTCACGCCGGCATGGGTCCGTGAGGATCTGCCCACCGAGGCGCGCTTGCCGGCGCGTAGCGGCGCGCGCCATATCGTGTTCTGCGGGCTCGACACCGTCGCGAGTGTTGCGCTGCGCGCCGCGCTCGGCGCAACCGACGCGACCGTGCAGTTCTTGCCGCCTGTACAGCCGGAGGACACCGCATTTGCCGACCACGCAGCCGCGCTGTTCGCGTCGCTGCGCGAGCGGCTCTTGCACGGTCTGCACGAGCCAGTGCTCGTGCAGGTGACGGCGGCCGGCGCAGACAGCGAAACCTTGGACGGACTCGCGGCGCTGCTGAAGACGGCGGGGCAGGAAAATCCGAATCTGTCGGCGCAATGCATAGTATTGGACGAGGCGCCGGCTGCGGCCGCATGGCTCGATGTTCTGCATGACGAAATGCGCGCTGGCCGCGACGTAGCGGTCCGCTATTGTCCGCAACGGTGCGTACGCGCATGGCAGCCGTTGACGCCGGCAATCGGGCCGTTCTTCGACGGGCTTGTCGTCTCCGCCGGTGCGCCGCGCGCGTACCTGATCACCGGTGGATCGGGGGCACTTGCGCTGCCGTGTGCCAGATGGATCGGCGCGCACGATCGCGACGCGACGATCGTCCTGCTCGCGCGTCGCGACGAGGCCGACTTGATGCGTTCGTCGCAGGGCCACCGGATCGACGCGCTGCGCGCCGAAGGGGTACGGGTCGCATACCGGCGCGTCGATGTTGGCGACCGCCGCGCGCTTGCGGAGTGCGTCGAGGAGATTTGCGCGTCGCTGGGGCCGATTCACGGTGTGATCCATTGCGCGGGCATCGTCCGCGACGCATTTCTGATGCACAAGTCCGAGGAGGACTTCCGCGCGGTCCTGACGCCGAAGGTCGCCGGCGCGCTGAATCTTGACTGGGCGACGCGGAACCAGCCGCTTGCGTTCGTCGCCTTGTTCTCGTCGATTTCGGGCGTGCTCGGCAATTCTGGCCAGGCCGACTATGCGACGGCCAATGCGTTTATGGATGCGTTCGCACATCGCCGCGCCGCGCAGGTGCGCGCAGGTGCGCGCTCGGGTCGGACCGTGTCGATCAACTGGCCGTTGTGGCGGGACGGCGGAATGACGCTGGACCGCGAGCTAGCGACGCTGTTGCACGAACAGCACGGCCTTGCGTCGATCTCGAACGACGCCGGAATGCGGGCGCTCGATCGTGCGCTTGGCTCGGACGCGCATCAAGTGTTCGTCGGGACCGGTATCGAGGACGAGGTCGCTCGTCTGCTGGCCGCGTCGGCGCGCCGGCAGCCAGCGGAGAGGGGCGGTCGCCAGCCGGTGGCGCCGTCTGCGCTCACTCTGGCGCCCTCGGTGTTGGCCGCGGCCGATCTGTATCCGTATCTGAAGCGTGTGCTCGGCGACGCTACGAAACTCGATGCCTCGGCGATCGACCCGCATCGGCCACTGTCGGAGCTCGGTCTCGATTCGATCATGCTCGCGAAGTTGAACAAGGTGCTGGCCGGGAGCTTCCGCCAGCTGCCGAGGACGCTGTTCTACGAATATCCGACGCTCGAGGCGCTCGCCGGCTATCTGGCAGAGCAGATCCGCATTCAGGATATTCCCGCCGACCGCTTTGTGCCCGCGCATGCGATGAGCGAACCGGCGGTGCCGGCGCTCGCGACGCGCTCCGCGGCAGAGCCGGCGCGGCTGATACAGCCGGCGGATGCGCCGGCCGCCCGGCCGCCAGTGCATCCTGCGATGCGCAGCGCAGCCAACACGCCGGCTATGCGCGATGCCGACCCTCCGCGCGAACAGCCGATCGCCATCATCGGTATCGGCGGTCGCTACCCGAACGCGCCGTCGTTCGAGGCGTTTTGGCGCCGTCTAAAGACCGAATCGAGCGAGATCGGCGAGCTGCCGGTGCGCCGCTGGTACGGTCCGCAGGCGGACCCGGAGAGCGACGTGCATCCGCTGCTGCGCGGCCGCAAGGGCGCGTTCCTCGACGATTTCGCGCAGTTCGATCCGGTCTTCTTCCAGATCGCGCCCATCGACGCGTATTCGATCGACCCGCAGGAGCGGCTGGTGCTGATGGCGAGCTGGGCAGCGCTCGAAAGTAGCGGCTACACGCGCCAGCGGCTCAATGCGCGGCACGGGCGCAATGTCGCGGTCTGCGTCGGCGCAACCAAGAGCGGTTTCAATCACTTCTCCTCGGGCGCCGCCGTGCCATCCGGCGGCGCCGACGCACGCGAGACCGTCACGTCGACCTCGTTTGCGAACATGGCTAACCGCGTGTCGTATTTCCTCGACCTGCGCGGCCCGAGCATCGCATTCGACACCATGTGCACGTCGTCGTTGACGGCGATCCATCACGCGTGCCGGTATCTGCAGCATGGCGAGGCAGAGCTTGCGATTGCGGCCGGCGTCAATCTACATCTGCATCCGAACGATTACCTCGCGCTGGAACGGCTCGACATGCTGAGCGACGACGCGCAGGTGCGCTGCTTCGCGATGGAAGGCAACGGCTTCATCCCCGGCGAGGCGGTCGGCGCGGTCGTTCTGAAGCGCCTCGACGCGGCGCTCGCCGACGGCGACCGGATCGACGCGGTCATCACGGCGACAGGCGTCAGCCACAGCGGGCGTACGCATGGCTATACCGCGCCGAGCCTCGCGCAACAGGAGACGCTGATTCTTCAGGTCATCGAACGCTCGGGCAATCACGTCGACGACATCGCCTACGTCGAATCCGCTGCGAACGGATCGAGCATGGGCGACGCCATCGAGTGGGGCGCGTTGAAGAACGTGTTCCGCACGCGGACGCAGCCATGCGCGATCGGCTCGGTCAAGCCGAACATCGGCCATCCGGAAGCCGCCGCCGGCATTGCGCAACTCAGCAAGGTCGTCGCGCAGCTCAGGCACCGCGCGCTCGCCCCGACACTCGTGGACGAGACATCGCTGGACAGCGATCTGCTCGCCGATAGCGGGTTGCGACTTGTCACGCGTTACGAACCCTGGCCGGCGCAGGCCGGCCCGCGCAAATGCCTGATCACGGCTGCGGGTGCAGGCGGCACCTACGCGGCGATGGTGGTCGAGCAGGCGCCGGACCGAGTGGATGCACCTGCGGATCGCACCGCCAACGCCGTCGTCGCGATCGCGCTGTCCGCGCGCACCGCAGAGGCCTTGAAGCGCGTCGCCGCCGATCTGCACGATCATCTCGCTGCATATCCCGAGCATCGGTTGGAGGACATCGCCTATACGCTGCACGAGGGCCGCGAGGCGATGAAGGTGCGCACCGGCTGTGTCGTCACGAGCCGCCGGGAGCTGATGGGCCGGTTGCGCGCAATGGCGTCGGGCGAGCCACCGACGTCTGGCGAAAGGGATGCCACGCTGCCTGTGGCGTCCGTGCATGCGCAGATGCGGCTGGAGGTGGCGTTGCAGGCGTGGGTGGACGGGCAGAATGTGGACTGGTCCGATGCGTACGGCAGCGCGTGGACGAACGCGCATGGCGCGCCGCTCGCGCTGCCCGCATACCCGTTCGAAACGCGCGACTATTGGCGCGCGCCAGCGCATGCGCCGGGCGTAAGTGGGCGCACGGGCTCAGCCTCGGCGCCGGTCGAACCGGAAGTGGCCGCGTACTCGCCCGCGGCATCCGCGCAGCGCAACGAGGCCGCGTCGAGACCCGCGGCTTCGCCCTCAGCATCGCCTGCACCTGTGTCGCCCGAGGCGACGTTGCGCGAGATCGTCGCCGAGGTGAAAGATGCGATAGGTGCGCTACTGGGTTTCGACAAGGCCGATGCGATCGACGACGGGGCGACGTTCTTCGAACTCGGCATCGACTCGATCCGGATGGTGCCGTTCGTAAGCGGAATCGCGGACCGGCTCTCAGTCGACCTCGACGAGACGGTGCTGTTCGATTACCCGACCATCTCCAGGTTCTGCGAACACGTTGCGCGCTTGCGCGCGGCCACCGTGGACCGCGCTACCGGGATGGATGACGGTGCTGCCGGTCGCAGTGCGCCGGTCGCGCTCGCGACGGCCGGCCGGACGCGCGTCGAGACGGCCGCACCGGTGACCGATGCGGTCTTGCGGCAACTGAAGGAGCTGGTCAGAACGATCCTGCAGTACCCGGAAACGGAGATCCTCGACAACGACGTGACGTTCTTCGAGCTGGGCGTCGATTCGATCCGGATGGTCGGTTTCGTCCGCGAACTCTCGGCGAGACTGGGCCTGGATCTCGAAGAGACAGTACTGTTCGATCATCCGTCGATCGTCGCGCTCGCCGGCCATCTCGCTGTGCTCCGGCGGGCCGACACCGCGGCGCTTGCCGATTCGCCGCCGGCATGGCTCGGTCAGGCGGAACTGCAGCAAAACCTGCGCCGCTACGGCCGCACCTATGAAGAAGCGGTGCCGCTCCAGACCGAGGGGGAGGGCCCATTGTTGTTCTGCCTGCATCCGGCGTCCGGCGACGTCGCGATGTTCGGCAGGCTGGTCACGGCGGTCGGCACACGCTGCCGCGCGGTGGGTATCAAAGCGCGGGGTTTCCTGACGAAACGGCTTTTGTGCGCCGACGCCTGCGAGATGGCGGAGTACTACGCCGAGGTGATCCAGGCGATCGATCCGGTCGGACCGTATTACGTGATGGGTGCGTCGATGGGTGGGGTCGTCGCCTACGAGGTTGCGCGCGTACTGCAACACGCGGGCAAGCACGTGAAGTCGGTGTTCATGCTCGAGACGCCACTCATCACCGACCAACGCGACGAGGAAATCTTCGCGCTCGACGAGCTGCAGAACTGGTTGACCAACGCGAACTTCCTGATGATCGCAATGCTGCATCTCGATCCGGCATTCCGGCAGCGCAAGAGGGCCGGGATCGTCAAATGGGAAGATCTCGTGATCACCGAGTCCGATTTGCGGATCGACGACGGCGCAGCGCTCGATGCCGACCAGGTCGAGGCGAGCCTCGTCGCGCTCATCGTCGAGCGGGGCGTTCGCCAGGCGGCGGATATCCTGCGCCTGCGCCTGCGGTCGATGTCCGACACGCACCGAAACAATTTGCGCAGCATGCGCGAATACCGCTGGCAACCGCTCGCGCGGCCGGACGAGGTCGAGATCCTGATGTTTCGTACCGAGACCGCCAAGGCGACGTCCGACGAGGTCTACAACCCGAACTATCTGTACAAGCTGCAGCGCGTGCACGGATCGATGATTCCCCTGCTCGATACATGGGTCGAGAAGATGCCGCAGGTTCGCACCGTGATCGTGGGCGGCGACGACCATTTCCAGCTCTGCAGCCAGGGCATCGGCAATGAGGAAGTCATCGGTCCCGTGCTCGCGTCGATGCATCGCATGCACCCGGCCGCGGCGCAACATGCGACGCCCGCCGACAGCGCGCCGATCGTCGCACAGGCGCCAGCCGCGGCGCCGGCGACCAGCGCCGGACCGGGCGCGTTTCGGGTCGCTGTGATCGGCCTGTCGGCGCGGTTTCCGGGTGCCGAGGACGTCGATGCGTTCTGGCGCGTGCTGTCTGCGGGCGAGAGCCTGATTCGCGCGGCGCCGGCCGGGCGCTTCGCCTCGGCGGACGGCGCGACGGACTACGGTTGCCTGTTCGAGCGCATCGACGAGTTCGACAATGCGTTCTTCCATCTGAGCCCGAACGAGGCGCAACTGATGGAGCCGGCCGAGCGGTTGTTCCTGCAGGAGGCGTGGCGCGCCGTCGAGGATGCCGGTCTCGTGTCCGATCGACTCGCCGGCTCGAACTGGGGGGTGTTCACCGGCAGCGGCGGCGACTACAACCTGCACGTCCAGACCGTACTCGGCATCGCGCCGCAGGTCTCGCAATCGACGCTGCCTGGCCGCGTTGCGTATCACATGAATCTGACCGGGCCGACGATGGCGATCGATGCGGGCTGCGCATCGTCGCTGATGGCGATTCGGCATGCATGCGACAGCCTGCGGCTCGGTCAGTGCGAGATCGCGATCGCGGGCGGCGCGATGGTGTATTCGACGCGCAACCTGATCGCGACCAGCCATTACTACCGCCTGCTGAGCGACACGGAACATGGTGCCGCACTGCTCTCCGGTACGACCGGCATGCTGCCCGGAGAGGCGGTCGGCACGATGGTGTTGAAGCCACTCGATGCGGCCGAGCGCGACGGCGACCGTATCTACGCCGTCCTCGATGCGTGGGGCAGCAACCACAATGGCCGGACCCAGGGCATCGCGGCACCGAGCGCCGTCGCGCAGGCGGATCTGCTGACGTCCACCTATCGGAGCTTCGGCATCGATCCCGATTCGATCGGCTTCTTCGAGGCCAACGCGAGCGGTTCGTCACTCGGCGACAAGGTCGAACTGCAAGGACTGCGGAAAGTGTTCGGTGAGCGCTCCACGCAGCGGCTGGTGCTCGGCACCGTCGAGAACAACGTCGGTCATTCGTTTGCCGCCTCCGGAATCGCACATCTGCTGAAGGTGATCCTTGCGCTTCATCGCGACACGCTGCTACCGACCGCGAACATCGATCCCGCGACGGCGATCGCCGGCAGCGACGGTGACACGTTCGAGCTTCCAACGCGCGTCCGGGCGTGGCCGCGTCAGGCGGGCGTGGCGCGTCGCGCGGGTGTCAGCTCGTACAGTGCGACCGGCATCAACGTCCATCTGGTTGTGTCCGAAGCGCCGCCCGCCGCTTTCACGGCATCGTCCGCGCGACCGGAGCCGGTGCTGCTGGCGATCTCCGCGCCCACGGTCGACGCGCTGCGGCAGCGCTGCCGCGATCTGCTCGATTACGTAAGCGCCACGCCGGCGCCGCCATGGTCGCTCGCGCAGCTCTCCGCGAACCTATTGTTGCGGCGCAATCACTTCCGTTATCGGTGCGCGCTGCGCGTGCGCGATCGCTTGCACACCGAGACCTTGCTGGCGCGGTTCCTCGCAAATGAGGCCGATCCCGACGTGCTGACGAATCTCGACTCGGCGTCGGGCGATGCGGAGTCGGCGGCCGATCAAGCGCGCCTTTCGGCACTGCGCCGCGATGCCGCGGAGTTCAACACAGGGCAGGACGCGTTGCCGCTCGCGCATGCCGCTCGCTGGTATGTGCACGATGTCGCGTTCGACGCTCGGCGCGGATTCGCCGCGAGCGATCTGGCGCCACTGTCGCTGCCCGCCTATCCGTTCGAGCGGACCCGCCATTGGTTACTGTCGCAGGCGATCGCGGCGCCCCTCGCACCGGAGGAGCCGGCAGCCGAACGGCCGGAACGCTGGTTGCTGCGGCAGGTCGCGGCGATCACGGGCGACCAACCCGACGCGTTGCGCGCCGATACGAACTGGAGCACGATGGGCTTCGATTCGCTGATGAGCATGCGGTTGCTGTCGGCGATCAACGAGCAGATGGGCGTCGAGGTGCAACTCGTCGACCTGCTAGACCGACGTACGCCGGCGGAACTGGTCGAGTATTTGAACGGGCTCGGTGCGTTCTCACCGCCGGACGGCGGGCGCGAGAGAACATCCGATCCGGTGGCGATGACGCTGCCGATGGTCCAGTACCCGTGGTTTGGCGAACGGCTCGCGGCGCTGCGTGCGCCGACCAGCGTGGCGAGTTTCGCGTTGCCACCGCAAGCGTCGGCGCCGGAGCCTCAGATCGACCGGCATCTGGTGCTGTCGTATATGCTCGACGCGGGCATCGCGGTGTTCCGCGATACCGACAAGGCGGTGCTGCTGGCCACGCGCTCGGTCGACATCGACGCGCACCTGCGGCACTTTCCCCACGACGCGGTCGCGGCGAGCCTTGGCGCGCTCGTACCCGGACGCTTGTGGGCGCCGCTGTCGCAAGAGCAGGCGCGCAACCTGTATCTGACCGAGCGGATGGACAACACTGCCTGGAACGTGTTCCACGTGTTCCGCCTGCATGCCGTCGCCGTCGATTTCGAACGGCTGCAGCATGCATTGACCCTGCTCGCGCGGCAGCAGGACCTGCTGCGCACGCGTTACGTGAAGGTTGGCGACGGTTATGCGCAATGCGTGTCGGAACTGGTATGCGTGTCGCTTGATCTGATCTCGACAAGCAGCCGTCAGGCCTTCTATCAGTTCATCCAGAGCTGCCGCAGTCACCAGATGCTGGAGGAACACGGCGGCTCGGCCATTCGGATGTGGCTTACAGAAACAGACGGTGCGTTCCATCTTGGTGTGGTTGCGCATCACGCACACGCGGACGCGTTCACGCCGGGCCTGCTGTTCTCGCAGTTGATGGCGCTGTACGAAAGCCTCGATGGCCAGGAAGCAGTACGCGCCGACGCCTATGCGCAACGCGACCAATACTGGCTGTACGCGCTTCGTCAACACGATGCGGGCGGGGCCGACGCCGAGGTGCACCGTGCGTACTGGCGCAACTCGCTGTCCGGCGTCGATGTCGCCATGCGCTTGCCGTATCGCGACGACATCGCATCGGCGCCGTCGTCGCGCAAGCTCGCGGTGAACCAGATCGTGTCTGTGTCGCCCGAGCTTGGCGATCGGATCTCGACACTGAGCAGGGAGCACGGCATTTCGTATCCGCAGCTGTTCGCGGCAGTGCTGGCTGTCGTGTTGCGCGAGTTCTTCGGCAACGATCGTCCGGTGCTGCAGGTGATCCACAACCAGCGCGATCGCGCTGCGTTGGCCGCATGTCTGGGCGACTTCTCGAACGTCGCGTTCGTGCCGTTCGAGATCGACGCGCGGCAAAGCGTGCTCGACACCTTGTACGCGGTGCGCCGAACCCTGCTGACCGGGTTGCAACATGCGCGGATTCCAGCGACGGAACTGCTACAGATCGTTGGTCTGGACGGTTATGCCGGGTACACGGCGATGGTCGGCGATGTCGTGTTGGACAGCGCGGATATCGATACGGCGAACGTCAGTGTCGCAGGCGAGCACGGCGTGTCCACGTACATGGATGCGGTGCTCGAGCAGCGCCGCATCCACTTCCTCGACCAGCCGCTCGCTTCGATGTTCTTCCAGTTCCTGCGGATCGATGGACGTCTGTACATCTTCCACTCGTACAGCCGTGCGCTGTTCGAGCACGAGAAGATGCAGAAACTTCCGCAACTGATCGTCGAACTGACCGGCGCGATGCTGCGCGATCTGGACGCGCCGGTCGCCAGCCTGGTCGCCGCATTCGGGCGGCAGTTCGGCGAGATCGGTCACGCCGTGCGTGCGCTGCCAACGCGCGATGCGCCGACTGGCGAGGCCGCCGGTCTGCTGGAGCGCTTTCTTGGCGGCGATCTGTCGGTCGGTCAGTTGCGCAGCACGCTGCGCGCGGCGTCCGGCGATGTCGAGGCTCTCGCCAAATGACCGGCGGCGCGAAACGAAAGGTGACCGGGGCGAGGCGCACATGCTGCGCTGTGCGTCCGGAATTGAGGATGGATCGATGAGGCAAAAGCGAGACGGGAGCGGTTCGATGAGTCTACTGAACAGGGTGACGGAGCCTGGAAGCAACAAGAGCGACGACGCACAGCGCGTTCTGAACGGGGACGACGTCGACGTATGGTTGAAGCAGCATTTCCTGCTGGACGCGATGTCGCCGCTATCGCAGAACCAGAAGGGCATCTGGTCGCGGCAGATGATGTATCCGGCAGATCCGCTGTACAACGTGGCCGTCGCCTGCGTGGTCGGGAACGGATTCGAACGTCATGCGTTCCGGCGGGCGTGCCAGCGGTTCGTGAACAACCATCAGCTGCTCAACGCGGGCATCGTCGCTCACGGACGCGAACTCGTGCAGTGCATCGATTCCGGGCGTGACCTCGCGTGGCGTGAATTCGATTCCGACGACACGCTCGAGGCGTGCGTGGCGCGCGCGAAGATCGATGCGGACGCACCGTTTTCGCTCGACGACGGTCCGCTGTACCGGATTCACGTGTATGCCACGGCGTCCGGCCAATCAGTCGTGCTGCTGGTCGTGCATCACATCGTTTGCGACGGCAGCTCGCTCAGCCAGTGGCTATCGACGATCTGGCAAGACTATCGGGCCATGCGGCAACAGCGTGCGCTATCTGCGCCGCCGGCGGCGGCCAGCTTCTTCGACTTCGTAAAGTTCGAAGCCGAGCATCTCAGCTCCGCGGCGGGGCAGAAGAGCCTCGCATACTGGCGCTCGCAGTGTGCGGACGGCCTGCCGCCGCTCGACCCGAAACTCGATGTCCCGCTTGCCGCCCACGATGCGTCGGTATTTGCGACCGATCGATTGTCGTTCGCGATCGACGCCGAACTGGCCGCCCGCGTGCACGGATTCCGCGAGACGGGTTCGTTCAACGCGGCCACGCTGCTGATGGGCGCGTTGTTGCTGGCGCTGTCCGCCTGGCGGGACACGCAACGCTTCACGATCGGCTTGCCGACGCTCGGCCGCCCTGCGAGCGAGTTCGCGTCGACGGTGGGCAACTTCGCCAACCTTGTGCCGGTCGTTTGCGATCTCGATCCGACCCAGCAGTTTTCGCGCTGGCTCGATGACTGTCAGCGCTACGTCTATCGCGCGCTCGACCACTGGTATCCCTTCGCCGGGCTGGTAAATGCGCTGCCGCGACACTCGAACCCGCATCAGGCGATCCAGGCCGTGTTCACCTACCAGAAGTTTGGCGACGCGATCGATATCGGCACGTTGCCGCATCGCATCGGAGACACGATCGACCTCACGTTCGCTCACGACATCTACCAGCGCGACGAATACCCGCTCACTTGCGAAGTCGTCGAGCAGGGCGATACCTGGGCGGTGAATCTGAAGTACAAAACTGCGATGATCGGGCGCGACGATGTGCTGTCGCTGCAACACGCATTGCTGGGCGTGCTTGACGACGCGCTTGCGGACCCAGGACAGCCGGTGGGTGTGCTGACGGCGCGCAATACGCATCGCGACGACGGCCCCATGGCGGATGCCGAACTCGTGTCAAATGGCGAGGCTGTGTCGGATGCCGGAGCCGCGCCGGATGCCGGAGCTGCAGGCGCGGCGCAACCGTCGCCCGATGCCATGAGTCTGCCCGCGCGATTCGCCGCACAGCGCAGGCGCGATCCTGCGCGGCACGCCTTAACGTTCAACGGCCGCCACGTCACGTATGGCGATCTCGATCGTGAGAGCGACGCCCTTGCCCGGCATCTGCTGGCGCTCGGTGTGAAGCCGGGCGATCTCGTGCTGTTGTGCGCCACGCCATCGCCGGAACTGATCGGCGCAATTCTCGCGATCCTGAAAGCTGGCGCGGCGTACGTGCCCGTCGATCCCGCATCGCCGCGGCAACGAATCGACCATATCCGCGCGGACACCGGAGCACGCTACGCCATCACGACGTCGGCGTGCGAGGCCTCGGTCGAAGGCGTCGCGCATCGCGTCGTGCTCGACCGCGACGGTCGCTCGATCGCGGCATCGGCCGCACGCGCGTCGGCGCATGCGCTCCCCGAGGTGCGGCGCGAGGACCTTGCCTACGTGATTTACACGTCGGGCACCACGGGCAAGCCGAAGGGCGTGATGATCGAGCACGGCAACGTGTTGCGCCTGTTCGACCGGACTGCGCACTGGTTCGATTTCGGTCGGGACGACGTCTGGGCCCTGTTCCATTCGGTGGCGTTCGATTTCTCGGTCTGGGAGATCTGGGGCGCGCTGCTGTACGGCGGCCGGCTGGTCGTTCTCGACGCCGAGCAACGCAAGGACACGGAGCTGCTGCTCGACGTGCTAGCCGACGAGAAGGTGACGGTGTTCAATCAGACACCGGCCGCGTTCTATTCGGTGGTGCGCGCGGCGACCGGCGGTACGGATCGACGGACGCTGTCGCTGCGCTATGTGGTGTTCGGCGGCGAGAAGCTCGACTTCGCACAACTCGCGCCTTGGGTCGAGCGTTACGGCGAGCATCGGCCCGCGCTCATCAACATGTACGGGATCACCGAGACGACAGTGCACGTGACCTATGCGCCGGTGACAGCGGCTGGCGTAAAGGGCGCGCATGCGTCGGTGATCGGCAGACCGATTCCCGATCTGGATCTCCATCTGCTCGACGAGAACCGCGTGCCGGTGCCGGCCGGCGAGATCGGCGAAATCTACGTCGGTGGCGCGGGCGTGGCGCGCGGTTACCTCAACAGGCCGGAGCTGACGCGACAGCGCTTCGTCGAATACGCGGGTGCGCGGTTCTACAAGACCGGCGATCTGGCGCGCTATAACGCGCAGGGCGAGCTCGAATACATCGGGCGTAATGACGCGCAGGTCAAGATCCGCGGCTTCCGCATCGAACTCGGAGAGATCGAGGCGTGCGTCAACCAGCATCCGGCCGTCGAGAACTGCGTCGTGGTCGCACACGAGCACACCAACGGCGTCAAACATCTCGTCGCGTACTACTGCGCGAAAACGTCGGCCATGAGCGGCAGCGTCGAGGCGCGCGCATTCCGTGAATTCGTCGGCGCAAGCCTGCCTGACTACATGGTGCCGGCTTTTTTCGTCGAACTCGCACAGCTGCCGGTGACCGGCAACGGCAAGTTCGACCGGCAGGAACTGAGCCTTAGGTCGATCGAGCTGGCGCCCGGCGAGCACTCCGCCGCTGCCGCGAGCGCCACACAGCAGCGAGTGCTCGCGCTGTGGCAGCAGGTGCTGAGCGTCGCGCCCGCGCATCTCGATCAGGGCTTCTTCGAGGCAGGCGGCGATTCGCTATCGGTGGTCTTCTTCGCCCGCGCGATCGAGCAGACGTTCGACTGCGTGTTTTCGCCCGCGAATCTGTTCCGGTATGCGACGGTGCGCGACATAGCGAACTACCTGGACAATCTCAAACCGGTCGCTGTCGAAAGCGACGCAGTGCCTGGCGATACGCCGCTGATCGCCGGTGTGGATAATGAAATGTCGTCGCCGGTCGTGCCCGCGTATTACGGCGACAGCCTGGCGATCATCGGCATCTCGTGCGAAGTCCCGGGCGCCGTCGATCACCACGCGTTCTGGGCCAATCTGTTGGCCGGCCGCGAGAGCTCGGAACGGCTGTCGCGCGCCGCGCTCGACGATGCGGGCGTCGGCCCGGAACTGGCCGACCACCCCGACTACGTCCCCATCCGTTTCACCATCCCGGACAAGACGACGTTCGACGCGGACTTCTTCAAGCTGTCGGCGAAGCTTGCGGAGTTCGCCGATCCGCAATCGCGCCAGTTGCTGATGCATGCGTGGAAGGCGGTCGAGGATGCCGGCTATGCGCCCGCGGGGCTCGACGACACAGGCGTATTCGTCGCGACCGGCAACAGCGGCTACCAGACGTTGCTCGACAACGCCGACGACATCGAGCACAACGATCGCTATCTGGCGTACGTGCTGTCGCAGGCCGGCTCGTCGGCGGCGCTGATTTCCTACCATCTGGGTCTGACCGGCCCGAGCATGCACATCGGCACGAATTGCTCGTCGTCGCTGGTCGCGATCGACGCCGCGTTCAAGAGCCTGCGCGCAGGCGAATGCCGGCAGGCGATCGTGGGCGCGTCGACGCTGTTTCCGCATCCGAATGCGGGCTTTCTGTATCAACCCGGCCTCAACTTCTCGAGCAGCGGGCATTGCCGGACCTTCGACGCTGACGCCGACGGCATGATGGCCGGCGAAGGCGTCGCGGTGATCGTTTTGAAGAACGCGCTACGGGCGGTTGAGGACGGCGACGCGATCTACGCGATCTTGCGTAGCGTCGCCGTCAACAACGATGGTCGGCAAAAGAGCGGCTTCTACGCGCCGAGCGTGGAGGGCCAAGGCCGAGTGATCCGGACCGCACTTGAGCGCGCGGCCGGCGTCGACGTCGAATCGATCGCGTACGTCGAGGCGCACGGCACCGGCACCAGGCTCGGCGATCCCGTCGAGGTGATGGCGATCAACGACGTGTACAGGCAGCGGACCGACGCGATGCAGTTCTGCGCGATCGGCTCGGTGAAACCGAACATCGGCCATCTGGACACGGCGGCGGGGCTGGCCGGCTGTATCAAGGTCGCGTTGGCGCTGCACGCTCGCACGATCCCGCCGACCATCAATGTCGCCACGCCGAATCCCGCGATCGACTGGCAGGCGTCGTGCTTCCGCCTGCCGCGCGAGGCGTCGCGCTGGCCCGAGACCTCGCATCCGCCGCGCGCAGCGCTGAGCTCGTTCGGGCTCGGCGGCACGAACGCGCATGCGATTCTCGAAGCATGCCCCGACGCGTGGACTGCGCCCCGGCGTGCCGCCGGGCCGGAACGCGGACCGCAGCTGCTGGTGCTGTCCGCCGACGATCCGCGCTTGCTGCCGACGATGGCAGACACGCTGGCCGGATACTTGGCGGCGCATCCGGATCTGCCGCTCGATTCGGTGGCCTGCACGCTGCAGCTCGGCCGCCAGCCGATGCGGCACCGGCTCGCGATCGTCGCGGCCGACCTAAGCGAGGCCTGCGCGCTGCTCCAGCATTACGCCCGCGGTACGGAGGCCTCGCCGCTGCCCGCGGCGATTGCGATCTCTCGGCCCGACAACACGGCGCCGGCCGCTGGCGACGCGGCCGATGCGGTTGCGGCCGGGCTCGCGCGCCGCGATCTGGCTGCGCTGGCCGAACTGTGGGTGCAGGGACACGCCATCGACTGGCAGCCCCTGTATTCCGGCGTGCGGGTGCGTCGGACGCATCTGCCGACCTATCCGTTCGCGCGCCGTCACTACGCGGTTGCCGCCGGCCCGGCCTTGCGAACCGGTGGGGCCATATGGGCGGGTTCCGCCGCGACGTCTGCTCCGCGCATCGCGTTGCAGCTCGACGAAGACGGATCGAGGCAGGTGCAGTTCCGCCTGCGTCGCGACGATTTTTACCTCGCCGATCACCGCGTTGACGAGCGCGCGGTGCTGCCGGCGGTGATGACGTTCGAACTGCTGCGTGCGGCCGCGATGACCGACGGGACGATCCCAGGCGAACCGTTGTTGCGCATCGAGCGGGTGGTCTGGATGCGACCGGTGGTCTGCGACGGCGACGAGGTGCTGCTGAGAGTCGAGCTCGCCGCGCGGGGTGGCGAGCAGGACCGGCGCGCGCCCGTCGCGTTCGCGTTGACAGGCGCCGATCCAGCGACGGGCGAGTCGTTCGTGTTCGCCGAGGGCGAACTCAGTCTCGACACGGGCGACGGGCGGCACGCAACAGACGCGGGCGCTGGCGAGGACGTGGTCGCGTCGGCGGCGTTGCCGCAGCCGCTGTCGTCGAACTGGATCGACGGCGCGGCTTTTTATCGCCGCATCGCTGCGGGCCGCGTGCACTACGGAGCGGCTTATCTGGGTCTCGTCGAGGCGCACTGGAACCAGGACGGGTTGACCGCTCGCGTGCGCTTGCCGGAGTCGCTGTCCGGGTCGCTTGCGGCGTTCCCGCTGCATCCGAGCTTGCTGGATGGCGCATTGCAGGCGAGCGCAATGCTGGACATGATTCGGCAGCACGGCGGCGACCCTGCCAGCTGGCCGGCGGCAGCGCTCGCGGGGCAGAAGTTGCCGTTTTTCGTTCAGCAGTGCGATGTGCTTGCGCCGCTCGAACCGGAAGTGCTGGTGCGCGTGCGCGACCACCAATCGGCGCCGGCCGCGGGCGAGGCGCGGCACGACATCTTCATTTATGGGGCTTCCGGAACGCTGCTGCTCGCGATTCGCGGTTTCGTCACGCGCGCGCTACGCACGGCGCCCGGCGAGCGCCGTACCGGGTCCGGTCTCGAGGTCGAAGCCGATTCGTCCGGCGTGACGCGCGCTGACGACGTCGACGAGGCCGGCAGCAACCTGAGCGCACTGACGATAGGCTGGACTGCGCTCGGTGCCGATCGCCAATCCGGCGCTTCACCCGCCCCTGTTGTGCTGTTCAGTATCGGCGAAAAGCCGTCTGCCGCGCTTGACGTGCATTTTGCCGGCCGTCTCGCCCGTTACGTGCCGCTGCACGCGGCGCCGGATAATTCTTTGTTGGCGGCCCTGCCGGCCGACGCGCAGATGGTGTTCGCGTTTCCGGCGGTCCAGACGCCAGCCGACGATCCAGCGCTGATCGACGCCCAGCGCGATGGCGTGATCGCGGCGTTTCGCTGGATTCGGGAGATGGTAGGCCACGGTTTCGAACACACGGACTTGGACTGTACGTTCGTTGTCGAGGGTACGCAGCAAGTGCGCGATGACGATACGGTCGCTCCTGCGCACGCAAGCGTGATCGGCTTTGCGCAGAGCCTCGCCGGCGAATACGCGCACTGGCGGGTTCGCGCGCTCGACGTGCGCGCGTTCGCCGAACTCCCGGAGCCGGCGCATTGGCCACGCGCGGATGGGCAGGTCGTGTTCGCCTGGCGCGATGGCCGCTGGTTCGCGCGCGGCCTGGTCGAGATCTGTACACCCGCGCCGCGCCCGACGCTGTATCGGCAGGGCGGTCACTATCTGGTGCTCGGCGGCGCCGGCGGCATCGGTCGCACCTGGACCGAAGCGATGATCCGCGACTACCGTGCGCAGGTGATCTGGCTGGGACGCAAGCCACGCAACCGCGAGATTGACGACGAGATCGCTCGTCTCGGCACGCTTGGCCCCGCGCCGATCTACCTGCAGGCCGACGCAACGGATCTTGCGTCGCTACGCCGCGCGCGGCATGCGCTCGCCGGACTCGGCATCGACACGCTGCACGGCGTCGTTCACTCGGCGCTCGTGCTCGACGATCGCGGCATCGCAAGCATGAGCGAATCGCAATTCGTCCGCGCGCTCGACGGGAAGGTCGCCACCTCTGTGAATCTCACCCACACATTCGGCGATTGCGACCTGGATTTCATGCTGTTTTTCTCCGGCACGATCTCGTTCGTGAAAGCCGGGGGGCAGTCCAACTACGCTGCCGGTTGCAGCTTCCAGGATGCCTATGCAATGGCGATCGGGCAGCAGTGGCGCTGTGCAGTCAAGCTCGTTCATTGGGGTTACTGGGGAAGTGTCGGGATCGTCGCTACGCCCGAATACCGTCGCCGGATGCGAGCGGCCGGCGTCGGCTCGGTCGAGCCAAACCTTGCGATGCAACGACTCGCGCAATTCATGCAGGACAATCACATGCAGCAACTTGCCTTCGAACAACGTCTGTCTGCGCCCGGCGCGCCTTCCGCAAGACTGCCGGTGATGGCTGCGGCAGAAGCCTCGCTCCCGCCCGCCACGGAACCCGATGCCGCGGTCGATTATCGGCAGCACCGGTTGCACAACGCCGCGAGCCCGCTGCTACGTCACCTCGATACGCTGTACGAACACAACGGGCTGCGCGATCCGGTCGTTGAGCGCGCGGCGCTGCTGAAGGTTCGCCAGGCGCTCGGCGAGATCGATGCGCTGCCGATCGGCCGTGCCCACGATGGCGCATACCGCGCCGGTCCGCGCAGCCGCCTCGTCGAAGCGTACGAGCGCTGGTATCAGGAAAGCTGCCGGCAGTTGCAGCGCTACGGTCTGCTCGACGTGTCCGGCGTTGGCTTGCCGGATGCAGACGAAGCTCCGGATGCGGCCTGGGCACAGGTGCGCGACCGCTATTGCGCGCATCCGAGCGTGCGCGCCGGCATCGAGCTGATGGATGCGTGCCTGCGCAATCTGCCGGCGATCCTGCGCGGCGAAACCGCCGCGACTGCGGTGATGTTTCCCGATGGATCGATGCAGCTCGTTGAGAACGTGCACCGCAATCATCCGATCGCCGACTACTTCAACGAGGGCGTTGCGGAAACGGTGATCGACTACGTGAGCTATCGCGCCGGGCGCGATCGCGGCGTACGTCTGCGAATCCTTGAAATTGGTGCGGGAACGGGCGGCACCAGCAGCAAGGTACTGCCGAAGCTGCTGCCGTGGCGCGAGCAGATCGACGAATATCACTACACCGATCTTTCCAAGTCCTTCTTGTTCTATGCGCAGGACACCTACGGTCCGGACGCACCGTTCCTGAAGACTTCGATTCTCGACATCGAGGCACCGCTGACGGCCGAGCATGCGCATGCAGACAAACGCGGTAGCTACGATGTCGTGATCGCGGCCAACGTTCTGCACGCTACGCGCAACATCGACCGAACACTGCGCAACGCGCATGCGTTTCTGCGCGATGGCGGCCTTCTCGTGCTGAACGAAATGAGCGAGAACTGCGCGTTTTCGCATCTAACGTTCGGTCTCCTCGAAGGCTGGTGGCTCTACGACGACGAGTCCGCGCGAATGCCGGGGTGTCCCGGGCTCTTTCCCGGCGAGTGGGCTCGCCAGCTCGAGCGTATCGGTTTCGCAGACGTGCATTTCCCGCTCGATGGCGCGTTGTCGCTAGGCCAGCAGGTGATCGTTGCGCAACGTGCGTGCGACCGGCAGCCGACGCCGTCCGCGCCCGAGGATGCATATGCGGCACGCGACAGCCGCAGCCGAAGCGACCAGAGCAGGCGCGATCAGAGCAGGCATGACAAGGCCGGGATCGTGGCGGTGCTCGTCGCATCGGTCGCGGAGGTGCTGCGTATCAGTGCCGGTGACATCGATCGGGAGCGCAGCTTTTCTGACATCGGTCTCGATTCGATCCTCGCGATCCAGTTGACCAATCGGCTGAACACGCGTTTCGGAATACGGCTTGCCACGATCGAGTTGTTCGACCATAACACCGTCGCGCGGCTGGCCGCGCATCTTGTCGACCGGTATGGCGTGACCGGCGCGGTCAGCGGCACGGCGGTTGCGGACGCAGCGATCGAGGCCACGTCGTCCGAAGCCGCGTCGTCCGCCGGCGCCGGGTTCGCAGGCGTGATGGCGGTCGTACTGGAGCAGGTCGCGAACGCGGTGCGCGTCGGCGCCCATGAGATCGATCCGCACCGCAGTTTCGCTGACCAGGGCGTCGACTCGATCATCGGCGTACAGCTCGTCAACCGGCTGAACAAACTGTTCGGCCTGCGGATCGCGACGACGGCGATCTTCGACCACAACACCGTGCATCGTCTGGCTGGATTCCTGCACGAACGGCACTGCGCGACGCCGCTGGCGAAACCGACTGAAGCCGCCGCACCCGCTTTACCGGCCTCACAGGCCGCACCTGCCCCCGGGCGGCGCGACGCCGCGCCGGAGCGTCAGGCGATTCGCGCGCTGCTCGTCGAACGCTTGGCGGCCGTGCTGCGCATTGCCCCGGACGAGGTCGATGCGCAGAAAAGCTTCGCCGATCAGGGCGTCGATTCGATCATAGGAGTACAGCTGGTGAATCAGCTCAACAAGCGTCTCGGCCTCCGAATCGCGACGACCGTGATCTTCGATCACAACACCGTCGATCGGCTCGTGGCCCATCTGTGCGATGCGCACGGCGCCGCGCTTGAATCGACGGCTGCCGCGGACCCTGCGTCGACCCGCAGCATGGCGGGCGGCACCACCGCCGCGGCGTTCAGAGGCGCGCACGATCGCGCCGTCGTGCCCGCGCCGACGCTGGATTCCGCACCGGTCGCGATGCCGGCCGCCGTGCCGGGACGGATCCGCGCGGTCTCGATTGAGGGGCCCGGCGATATCGACGACCTGTCGATCGTGACGCTAGCGCCGCGCAGCCTTGCACGCGACGAAGTACGCGTGGCGGTGCGCGCGTTCTCGTTGAACTTCTCTGATCTGCTGTGCGCACGTGGGTTGTACCCGAACATGCCGCCGTATCCGTTCGTGCCAGGCAACGAAGCGGCCGGTGTCGTGATGGAGGTCGGCGCCGACGTGACAGGGTTGCGGTCCGGCGACGCGGTCGTCTGCCTGAGCCAGGGCTGCCACGCAGAGCAGGTCGTCTGTCCGATGAGCCAGGTGTTCGCGAAGCCCACGAGCTGGAGCTTCGAGCAGGCATGCGCGTTGCCGATCGTCGGTATCACGATGATCGATGCCTTCCGCAAGGCGGCCGTCACGCACGGCGAGCGAGTCCTGATCCAGACCGCGACAGGCGGCACCGGGCTGATCGCGATGCAGCTCGCCAAGCACCACGGCGCGGAAATTTTCGCGACGGCGGGCAGCGAGCAGAAGCTGCGGTATCTGCGCGAGCTCGGCGTCGTGCACGCGATCAATTACCGGACGCAAGATTTCGCGCAGGAGATCCAGCGACTCGCGCCTGGCGGCGTCGACGTCGTGATCAACACGCTCGGTGGCGATGCGCTGCAGAAGGGGCTGAACGCGCTCGCACCGGATGGCCGGTATATCGAGATCGCGATGACGGCCTTGAAGACCGCGCGGAATATCGACCTGTCATCGCTGTCCGACAACCAGACGTTCTATAGCGTCGATCTCGCGCGCCTGGGCGCGCGTTCCCCGCAGCGCATCGCGCAGTACTGGGACGAGCTTGTGTCGCTCACGGAGCGCGGCATCATCGCGCCGACGATCTCGGAAGTGGTCGAGTTCCGGGAATTTCGCGATGCCTATCGACGTCTCGCCGATCGGGCGACCATCGGCAAGATCGTCGTGCGCGTCAGCGAACCGACGCCGGTGGCGCGCAGCGCCATGCGCGCAGCCGGCACGCCGGCCCGCATGGCCGGCGCGGCCGACGACGCGACGCGCGGCGGAGCGCGCGCGCTCCACGACGACGACATCGCGATCATCGGGATGAGCGGGCGCTTCGCGCGCTCGCCGGATCTCGATGCGTTCTGGACGCATCTCGCCTCCGGCACCAGCCTGATCGCGCCGGTAACACGCTGGGACCTGGGTGACACCGGCCAGGCACGTTGCGATACCGGTAGTTTCCTCGACGACCTGTCGCTATTTGATCCGTTTTTTTTCAAGATCTCCGGCACCGAAGCGTGCTATATGGATCCGCAGCAGCGCTTGTTCCTCGAGGAAGCGTGGAAAGCGCTCGAAGACGCCGGTTACGCCGGCGAGCCCGGCAAGGCGCAGCGCTGCGGCGTCTATGTCGGTTGTTCCGGCGGCGACTATCACCTGCTGTTTCCCGGCCCGGGCGCGGCGGGCGACGCGGGCGAGCGGCCGCCGATCCAGTCGTACTGGGGCAACGCGGTGTCGATCATCCCGGCCCGTATCTCGTACTTCCTCGATCTGCACGGCCCGGCCATCGCGATCGACACGGCCTGTTCGAGCTCGCTCGTCGCGCTGCACATGGCATGCGCGGCACTGCGCAACGACGAGATTTCGATGGCGCTCTGCGGCGGTGTGTTCGTCCAGTGCACGGCCGGCTTCTACCAGCAGGCGCAGCGCGCCGGTATGCTGTCGGCGACCGGCAATTGCTACGCGTTCGATGCGCGCGCCGACGGTTTCGTGCCGGGCGAGGGCGTCGGCGCGATCGTGCTGAAGCGGCTGAAGGACGCGATCGCAGACGGCGACCATGTCGACGGCGTGATTCTCGCGTCGGGCATCAACCAGGATGGCAGCACCAACGGCATCACGGCGCCCAGTGCGCGCTCGCAGGAGGAACTCGAAACCGACGTCTACGACCGCTTCCGGATCGACCCGCGCGGCCTGCAAATGATTGAGGCGCACGGGACCGGTACGCCGCTCGGCGACCCGATCGAGTTCGCCGCGCTCGCCAACGCGTTCGGCCGCTACACGCAGGACCGCGGCTTCTGCGCGCTCGGTTCGGTGAAGACCAACATCGGCCATACGACCACGGCGGCGGGAATCGCCGGGGTGCTGAAGGTCCTGCTCGCGCTGCGGCACCGCCAGTTGCCGCCGTCGTGCAACTTTGCGAACGGCAATCCCGAAATCGATCTCGAGAACAGCCCGTTCTATGTCAACACGCGGTTGCGTCCGTGGGCCGCCGATGCCGGCGAGCGCCGGATGGCGGCCGTCAGCTCGTTCGGCTTCAGCGGCACCAACGCGCACGCGGTGATCGCCGAAGCGCCGCCGGTCGCGGCCGCTGGCCGCCGGCCGGCAACGGACGAGCCGGTGCTGCTGGTGCTGTCCGCGCAGACACGCGAACAGCTCGACCAGCAGCTTGCGCGGATGGCGGAGTTTGCGTCCGGCTCGGACGCGGGCGAGCTGTCGCTTGCCGACGTCGGCTTCACGCTCGCGGTCGGACGGCGCCAGATGCGTCACCGCTGGGCCTGCGTCGCGACGCGCATGGACGAATTTGCCGCGTATTGCCGCGCCGGCGTACCGGTGAAACCTTCCGCGTCTGCGGTGTTCTATGGCGATGCCAACGCGCCAGCGGCGCAGGGCGGCGTGGTCAGCGCTGCGCACGGCGCCAACGGCGATCTCATGGAGCGGGCCCGACAGTACGTCGCAGGCGATCGGCTCGATCCGGCGTCGTGGAGCGGCCTTGGCCACCGCCGCGTGCGGCTGCCGGTGTATCCGTTCGCCCGCGAATCGTATTGGGTCCAGACGCCGACCAGCGCGCCGGCCGAGGCGCGTAATCCCTGGCCGCCGCTCGCCGCGACGGGCGGCGAGCGCGGGCACGCGTACAGCTTCTCACGGCGTCTCGACGGGCAGGAGCCGTTCTTGCGCGACCATCGCGTGCATGGCGAGCCCTGGCTGCCGGCCGTCGTCTACTGGGAGATGACGCGCTGGTCGGTCTTGCAGGCCACGGACGCGGCGGGCCAGGTCGTCGTGCGCGACCTGGTCTTGCAGCAGCCGTTGTCGCTCGGCGCCGGTCCGCGTACCGTGTTCGTTCATCTCGACCGCGACGGTGCGCAGGCCTCGGCACCGCGCTTTCGCTTCACGATCGAAAGCCGGCTTGCGGATACTACCGGCGATGCGGCGGTCTATCTGACCCATTGCAGCGGTACGGTCGAGATTGCGCACACCGATGACGCCGATGCGCGGTGCTTCCTCGATCCATCGGCGTTTCGCCATCAGGCCGAGGAAATCGACGTTACCGCGTGCTATCGCACCCTTGCCGAGCTAGGCATCGAGTTCGGCCCAAGCCATCGCGGTCTGAAGAAGCTGTTCCGCTGCCGTGGCCAGCTGCTCGCGCAGGTCGGCCGTTCCGGCGCGGCCGGGGTCGACGCCGGCTACCTGTTATCGCCGACGATCCTGGACGGCGCGCTGCAGGCGAATATCGGCAATCTGATCGACAGCGCCGCCGACACGCTGCCGTTGCCTTACGCGATGGACAGTCTGACGATCGTCGACGCGCCGCAGGATCCGAGCTGGGTCTGGATCTATCCGAGCCGTGACGGCGCGCGCACCGCGACCGGCGCCAGCCACGACATTGAGGTGTTCGACGACAGCGGCCGGCTGCTGCTGGTGATGCGCGGTTGCCGTTCCGCGCAGGCGAAGCGCCAGCGCGCCCTGCATCCGCTCGTGCACGCGGCACCGAACGCGCACGAGCCTCACTATGTCAGCGCCTTCGACGGTCGCGAATTCTTTCTCGACGGTCACCGCATCGCTGGCGTGAAGGTGCTTCCCGCCGCGTGTTATCTGGAAATGGCGCGCTACGTGAACCAGTGCGCGGGCGTTGACGCCGGCGTGTTGCGCGACGTGATTTGGCTCGCACCGTATCAGGCGTCCGGTTTGCAGGACGGCGCGCGGCCAGCGTCCGTCGCGACGCATCTGGACGCTGGCGCCGAGCGGCGCTGCCGGATCGGCAGCCGCCGCGCGTCGGGCGACGAGGTGTTGCACTTCGTCGCCCGCTGTGATGCTGCGTCGGAGTCGACGCCGGACAGGGTGGACGTTGATGCCGTCGTACGACGCACGTCCGGCCGGCTCGACCGCGACGCAATGGCCGCGCTGGTCGAAACGGCATCGTCGTTCGGCGAGGCGTTCCAGGTGATGACGTGGCTACAGCACGGCGAGGACGAGGCGATCGCCGCGTACCGGCTGCCAGCCGGGCACAGCGAGCCGTTCCACTGGCATCCGGGCATCCTCAGCGCGGCGTTCGGCGCCGTCGAGATGTGGATCGCCGCGCGCGGCGAGGCAGGCGCACATCGTCTGCCTTACGGCATCGACAGCGTATTCGATTACGCACGACCAGCCGATAGCGGCTACATCCTGGTGCGTCGCGTGTCCGGCGAGGGCGCAAAGCTCGAACGCTACGACGTGGATCTGCTCGATGAGCGCGGTCACGTCGCGACAGCGATGCGCGGGTATTCGGTGCGACCCTGGGTGCCGGGCGAGCGCCGCGAGACGACGGATACGGCCACGCGCGCCAGCGCCGTGCCGGTGACGACGGCGACGCTGGGCTGGCGTGATGCGCCGGTTCCGGCGCTGACCTCGGTACAGGCGACGACCGACGTCGACCGGCTGTTCTTCGTGCCGGAGCACGACGTCGCGTTGCAGACGCTGCTGCGCGACCTCGATCCGGCGGCGCGGCTGTGCCGCCTGGGTTGCGCCGACGCCACCGCCGATGCCGAACCCGACGACGACGCCGTGGCGCGCCTGGAGCGCGCATACCGGCAGGCGTTCGAGATGCTTCGCGACTTCGCCGGCGCGTCGGGCACGCGCGCGGCGCACGTGCTGATGCTGGTGCCCGACTCCGGGCACGACGATGTGATGCCGAGCCTTCAGGCGTTGTGCGCGACGGCCGCGCTCGAATACGGCCGGCTGGCAGCGAAGACCGTGTTCTACGCCGTGTCCGGGGTCGCCGACCCGGCTGCCGACGCATACCGGTTGCGGTTGCAACACGAACTGTTGCGGCTCGACCCCGACGCGCCGGAGGTGCGTGTGGCGCTCGACGGAGGGCGCCACGCGCGGCGCGTCGATGTGGGCGTCTTGCCCGAGCGCGCGACGCTTGCCGGGCAACGCCGCGACGGCATCCTTGGGGTGCGTCCGCTCGAGCGCGGCGACGTGGTCTGGCTCGTCGGCGGGATGGGCGGGATCGGGCTGCATGTCGCGCGCGATCTCGCGGCGCGCGGGATGCGGGTGACGATCAGCGGCCGTCGTGCAGAGCCGTCGGGGTGGGACGCGCTCGCCCGCGCGGCGGGCGCGACGATCGACTATGTTGCGGTCGATGTCGCCGATCAGAGCGACGTCGAACGCGCGGTCGCCCGCATCGTCGCGCAGCATGGGCGCCTCGACGCCGTGATTCATAGCGCCGGTGTGATCGACGATGCGTATCTGCGTCATAGCGACGCGGCGGCTGCGGAGTCCGTGTTCGCTCCGAAGCTGCGCGGCAGCGTCAACCTCGATCACGCGACGCGTGCGTTGGACCTGAAGTGCTTCGCTATGTTCTCGTCGCTGTCCGCGCTCGGCAGCCCCGGGCAGGCCGCCTATGCGGTCGCGAACGCGTTCGTCAACCGATTGGCTGTGCGACGCAATCGCGACGTGCTCGCGGGTACCCGGCGCGGCCGAAGCTTCGCGATCGGCTGGCCGCTTTGGCTAGACGGCGGCATGGAGATGCCGCCGGAGCGCCGCGCAATGATGCGTGAGTTGACCGGGCTCGAAGGACTGTCGGCCGTGCAGGGCCTGGATGTGCTGGACGCAGTGCTGAACGCATGCCCGATCGGTATGCCCGACGATGGCGTGCTGCTGGTCGCGCCAGGCGCCGATCGCGAGCGGATCGTGCGCATGCTCGACAGCCGTTTCGTCGTCGCCGACGCCGTCTGCGATGCCGTGGCCGGCAGCGTCGCCGATGCGGTCGCGGCGGAGCCGGTACGGCTTCGTGCTGCCGTGCTCGATGCGCTGAAGACGATCATCGCCTCACAGCAGACGATCCCCGTCGCCAAGATCGATGACGGCGCGCTGTTCTTCGATCTTGGTTACGACTCGATCAGCCTGATCGGTCTTGCGCGGGATCTCGGCGAACGGCTCGGTCTGAGCCTGCAGCCGACGCTGTTCTTCGAATATCCCGCGCTTGGGGCGTTCGCGGACCATCTCGTCGAGGCATATCGCGAGCGGCTGGCTGCGCAGTTCAATAGCGTGCCGATGCGAGCGGACGCCTCGCCAGACGCCGGTGAGGCCGTTGCCGGCGTCACGCAGGAATCCGATGGCGCTGCACGCGCTAACCACGTCGTACGCCACGGACACGCCCTGCACGACGCTGGCGCCAGCCAGCGCGAGCGTGCCGGCGATAACGGCTGCAAGGCTTCACCCGGCGCTGCGCCAGCGCCGATGCTGCTTGCCGCCTTGATCGCGGTCGTTGCTGCGCACTGCCCGGACGCGCCGCAGGCGGTCACGGCGGACAGCGCGTTTTATCGGCTCGGCCTCGACTCCGTGGATTTTATCCAGCTCGCCGACACGTTGAGCGCTGCGCTGTCGATCCAAATACAACCGACGCTGTTCTACGAGTGCCCCGATCTTCGCGCGCTCGGCGAACATCTCGCGCGCACATGTCCGGACCTGTCGTGCGACGCGCTGGCGTCGCTCGCCTCGCATCTGGCGCGGTCCGCTGCCGTCGAGGCCGTCGCACCGCCCGTGGCAGAGGAGCGCATCGCGGTGATCGGGATGAGCTGCCGGTTTCCGGGCTCGGACAACCCGGACGAATTCTGGCGCAATCTGTCCGAGAACCGCGACTTGATCGGCCGCATGTCCGGGCTGCGCGCGGTGCTGTCCGCACGCGACACGATCGATGGCGACCGTACGCCGCCGCTTGAGGGCGGCTTTGTCGACGACATCGAGCGCTTCGATCCGCAATTCTTCGGCCTGACGCCGATGGAGGCGGAGTTCATGGATCCGCAGTCCCGCCAGTTCGTGCAGTGCGCATGGCGCGCTGTCGAGGATGCCGGCTACCGGATCGGCGATCTGGCGAAGCGCCGCGTCGGGGTGTTCGTCGGCGTGACGACGAGCGACTACCGCGATCTGTGGCTGAGCCGGATCGGCGCAGAATCGGCGACCCATCTTGGCTTGGCGCATTTTATGATCGCCAACCGCGTGTCCTACCTGTTCGACCTGCGCGGCCCGAGCGAGGTGATCGACACGGCGTGTTCGAGCTCGCTCGTCGCCATTCACCGCGCCTGCGAGAGCCTGGCGAGCGGCAACTGCGAGATCGCGATCGTCGGTGGCGTCAACGTGATCGCCAATCCCGCCGTCACCGAGGCGGCGAGCGCCGCCGGCATGCTGAGTCCGGACGGGCGCTGTAAGACCTTCGACAGCGCGGCCGACGGCTTCGGCCGCGGCGAGGGCGTCGGTGTCGTCGTGCTCAAGCGCGTGTCCGATGCGATCGCGCACGGCGACCATGTGGACGCTGTGATCGCCGCGAGCGGCGAGAATCACGGGGGCCGTTCAAGCTCGCCATCGGCACCGAATCCCGACGCGCAGCGCCAGCTGATAGTCGATCTCTACCGGCGTGCAGGCATCGACCCGGCGAGCGTCGGTTACATCGAGGCGCATGGCACCGGCACCTCGCTCGGCGATCCGATCGAGGTGAAAGCGCTCGTGCGCGCGTTCGCCGAACTGGCCGAAGGCCGGGCCGCCGCCTCTGCGCACTGCGCGCTCGGTTCGGTGAAGGCGAACATCGGCCATCTCGAAGCCGCCGCCGGCATTTCTGGATTCATCAAGACGGTGCTGATGTTGAAGCACGCCCGAATCCCCGGCAATCCGCACCTCAAGCAACCGAATCCGTATCTCGAGCTGGACGGCAGCCCGTTCCATCTCGTGCGCGAGACGCACGACTGGCCCGCTCCGCAGCGGCGCGCTGGCGTCAGCAGCTTCGGGATGGGCGGCTCGAACGCGCATGTCGTGGTCGACGCGGCCGAGGCCTACGTGATCACCCAGGGCGCCACGCCGGAAACCGCGCAGCGTCCGCTCGCGATCGGGTTGTCCGCGCGCCGACCGGCGGAACTCGACGAGATCGTCGGCAATCTGCTGACGTTCCTGTCATCGCGACCCGCGGGCAAGCTGGCGCTGCGCGATCTGGCGTTCACGCTCGCGCGTGGCCGCGAGGCGTTGCCGCACCGGCTTGCGTTCGTTGCGTGTGATCTCGACGACCTGCAGCGCAAGCTGACTCGCGCGCGATCAGGTGGCGACGCGCACGAACTGGCAAGGCAAGGCATCGCCATCGGCCGCGCCGGCGACGCCGCGCGCAAGGCCGATACGCAGCCGTTGGACGATGCGCTCGCCGCGGCGTATCGCGGCACTGCGCTCGCGCCGGACTCGCTGCGCGAGGTAAGCGCATGGGCGCATGGCGACCTCGACGTGTGGAGCGACACCCTCGCTGGCGACGGCAGGCGTGTCAGCCTGCCGACCTATCCCTTTGGCGGCAAGGCGTACTGGCTGCCCAATCCGGAGCCGGCGTCGCAGGCGCCTTCAGCGCCCAACGCCGCAATACCCGCCTCCCCGACGTCTGCCGGCGATGCGACGCCGGCGCATGCGCTGCATCCGCTACTCCATCGCGACGAACCCGTCGACGCACGCACGCGTCGCTTCGTCTCGTCGTTTTCCGGTAACGAGTTTTTCCTCGCCGACCATCGGGTTCAGGGACTGCGGCTGCTGCCCGGCGTGGCGAGTCTGGAGATGGCGCTGACAGCGGCGTGCATCGCGGCCGGCGAAACCGGCGACACGGGCGCAGTGCTGCGCAATGTCGTCTGGTCGCGGCCGGTCGTCTGGGAGCCCGCGCGCGCGACAGTCGCACTGGAACTGTTGTCCGGCGCCGACGTGCGGTCGTGGCGATACCGGCTCAACGACGGCGGCGGCGACGCGTGTGCCGAGGGCGAGATCGCGCTGACGGCGTCCATGCCGGCCGGCAAGCTCGACCTCGACCGGATGCGCCATGAGCGCGACGCCTCGCTCATCTCCGCCGAGGAATGCTACCACCGCTATCGCGCGGTCGGGATCGAATATGGGCCGGGCCATCGCGCGCTCGAGCGGCTGTTCGTCGGCCGTGACGATGTGCTCGCCGAGCTGGCGTTGCCGGCGGCCTTTGTCGACAGTGCGAGCCATTACAGGTTGCATCCGGGGCTGCTCGACGCCGCCTGGCAGGCGGTGATCGGTCTCGCGCCCGATCGCGGGCAGCGCGAAGCGCGCCTGCCGTTCGCGCTCGACGCGATGCGGATCGTGCGGCAGCCTCGCGCATCGCGACTGTGGGCCTGGATTCGCCCGAGCCGCGACGGCGATGCAAGCGTAGACATGGATATCGCGCTGCCCGACGGCAGCGTGTTGATCATGCTGCGCGGGCTGCATACGCGCAGCCAGGCTGCGGCTCCCGTGCGCGAATCCCGCGCCGACGCGTCGCAAGATCGCGCGGCCTGCCCGGATGGCGATATGCTGCCCGTCGGCGAGGTCACGCTGAGCCCGATCTGGGAGCCGCTGTCGGCCCCCGAAGCGGTGTCGCCGCCCGAGCGCGATGCGCTGTGGGTGTTCGGCGCAAACGACGAGGTGCGTCGGGTGCTCGGCAGCGCGCGCAATGTCGCGTTCTTCGACGGTCTCGACGGGACGGAAGATGCGTTCCGCCGCGCATTGCAGGCACACGTGGCGGACGCGAGAGGTGTCGCCCCGCATGTGCTCTGGATCGCCGGTGGTGGCACCGACGATGGCCTCGATCCGGATGTGCTGATCGCGCGTCAGGCGCACGGCATCCTGCCGCTGTTCCGGTCGATCAAAGCGCTGATCGGCGCCGGTCTCGACGTTGCGCCGCTCGCGTTGACGGTGGTCACGCGCAACGTCCATGCGCTCGCTGCCGATGGGCGCCACGACGTGTCCGATGCCGGCATCGTCGGCTTTGCCGGTGCCGTCGCGCACGAGTATCCGCACTGGACCGTCAGGCACTGGGACATCGACGCACCGGCTGACGCCGGCGGCCGCTTCTTCGGCGCGCTGGACGCGCATCTGGCGGCAACGGCCGGTTCCGACGGCGATGTTCGCGTGCATCGCGATGGCCGCTGGTACCGGCAGCGTCTGGTACGCGTCGTCGATGAAGGCACCGCCGAGCCGTTGTATCGCCAAGGCGGCGTCTACCTCGTGATCGGCGGCGCGGGCGGCCTTGGACGCACCTGGTCGCGGCGCATGATCGAGAGGTTCGGCGCTCGCGTCGTCTGGATCGGACGACGCCCGCTGGACGGTGAGATCCGCACGCATCTCGACGCATTCGGCGCGCCCGGCCGCGGCGGTGTCACCTACCTGCAGGCCGATGCGGGGAATCCGTTCGAGCTGGAACGCGCGTACGCAGAAATTGTCGCGCGTTTCGGCGCGATCCACGGCGTCGTGCATGCGCCGATCGTGCTGGCCGACCGCTCGTTGGCGCACATGGACGAGGCGACCTTTGCACTCGGTTACGACACCAAGCTGAAGACCTGCGTGAATCTGTATCCGCTGTTCAGCCGTGAGCCCCTCGACTTCATGCTGTTCTTTTCGTCGCTGAACGCGTTTTCGCGCTCGGCGGGGCAGAGCAACTATGTCGCCGGTTGCACTTTCACCGACGCCTACGCGAAGAAGCTCGACACGTTGCTCAGCTGCGACGTCAAGGTCGTCAACTGGGGTTACTGGGGCGATGTCGGTATCGTCTCGGGCGAGCGGCACCGCGTTCGCGCGGGTGCCGCGGGCCTTGATTCGATTGGCGCCGACGATGGGCTGCGCGCGGTCGATGCGCTGCTTGCGCGTCCCGGCGCGCAGATCGCCTACGTGAAGACCGCCCGGCCGATTTCCGCGCGCCATTACGATGCATCGACGGTGATGCGCCGCTATGCGCGGACGATTCCTGAAGTCGCCGCGCAGCTTATCGCGCCGCGTGCGGTCGCGGCGCCGGCCGACGTCACCGCACTGAGTCGCGAGACGCTGGCGTTCCGGCGTCGCGCGGGCGCGCTCGTCGAGCGCCTGCTGCTGGCGACGCTGCAGCAGGCGGCGCTCGCGCCGGAAAGTACGACGAGCGCGCGCGCTGCTGCGTTCGGAGATCGACTGCGCGCCTATGCGCCGCAGCACGTCGAGGTCTACGAGAAGTGGCTCAGGCAGAGCCATCGGCTGCTTGTCGAGGCCGGCCATCTGACGGACGCCGGCGGCGAGTTGTCGTGCCGGGTGTCGGCCGTCGCCATCAGTACGCTGTGGACCGACTGGCGACGGCTCGCCGCCGATTACGTGTCCGCGCCCGGCTACGTCGCGCAGATCGACCTGCTCGAATACTGCCTGCGCGCGCTCGGCGACATCCTGCTTGGCCGCGTCGCCGCGACCGACGTGATGTTCCCGGATGGCGGTATGGCCCGGGTAGAGGGCATCTACCGCAACAATGCGGTGTCGGACCACTTCAATGCCATGCAGAGCGAGGTGATCGCCGCCTACGTCGAGGCGCGGGTACGGATGCAGCCCGACGTGAAGCTGCGCCTGCTCGAAATCGGCGCGGGCACCGGCGGCACGACAGCCGGCCTGCTCCGCCGGCTCGAGCCGTGGCACGAGCACATCGCCGAATACTGCTACACCGACGTATCCAAGGCATTTCTGATTCACGGTCGTTCGCAGTACGGCGCACGCTATCCGTTCCTGACCACACAGTTGTTCGACGTCGGGAAAGCGCCGCTCGCGCAGGGAATCGCCGAGAACCGTTACGACTTGGTGCTCGCCACCAACGTGTTGCACGCGACAACGTCGATGCGCGACACCATGCGCCATCTGAAGGCGACGTTGCGCACTTCCGGCCTTGCGGTGGTCAACGAGGTCAGCGAGGTGAACGTGCTTGGGCATGTCACATTCGGGCTGCTGCCGGGCTGGTGGCTCAGCGAGGATCCCGAGCTGCGGATTCCCGGCAGCCCGGCGCTGTCGCCCGATGCATGGGCGGATCTCGGCGAGGCCGAGGGGCTGCGTGCGCTCGCGTTCCCGGCGCGCGAGCAGCATGACCTCGGGCAGCAGATCATCGTGTTCAAGAGCGACGGCCTGGTTCGCGCGCAGCCGCCTTCCAGCGCGATGCCGGACGCGACGGGCAACAGGCCCGAAACGCCCGCGGGCAGCATCGCAGTGCCGGCGCTACCGGCCGTAACCACGCCAATGCCGCCGTCGGAAGACACGCTGATGGAGCGTTCGCTCGCGTTCGTGCAGCGGCTCGTCGCCGATACCCTGAAGCTCGAACCGGACGAACTGACGCCCGACGAGCATTTCCAGGCGCTGGGGCTCGACTCGATTCTCGTCGTTCAGTTAACGAACCGGTTGCGCCACTACTTCGCCGACATCACCAGCCCGCTGCTGTTCAAGGTATCGACGGTGCGCGCGTTGACCGCGCATCTGCTGAAGACCGAACGCGAACGGCTGGTCGAACACGTTCGTCTCGCTTCGCCGGACTTGCCGGACAGCGGGTTCGTCGCAGTGGCTCTGGACCCTGCAGCGGGCCGTCCGGACGACGAGGCGCCGAAGCCGCGCGATGACTGGCACGGCGCCGGAGACGACGGCATCGCGGACACCGATATTGCGATCATCGGCATGAGTGGCCGGTTTCCGCGAGCGCCGAATCTCGCAGCTTTCTGGCGCAATCTGCGCGATGGGGTGAACTGCATCAGCGAAATCCCACCGTCGCGCTGGCGCTGGCAGGACTACTACGATCCGGAACCGGGCAAGGACGGCAAGATCTATGCGCGCTGGGGCGGGTTTCTGGACAGCATCGATCGCTTCGATCCGCTGTTCTTCCACATCTCGCCGAAGGATGCGGAACGGATGGACCCGCAAGAGCGATTGTTCCTCGAAGAAGCCTACCGTGCGATCGAGGACGCCGGCTACACGCCACGCGGGCTTAGCGACACTGGCAGCGTCGGTGTGTTCGTTGGCGCGATGAACGGCGTCTACAACGCGCAGCCGAATTTCTGGTCGATCGCCAACCGGGTCTCGTACTGCCTCGATCTGTCCGGCCCGAGCATGGCCATCGACACTGCGTGCTCGTCATCGCTGACCGCGTTGCATACCGCGGTCGAAAGCCTGCTGTGCGGTTCATGCGAGGCGGCGATCGTCGGCGGCGTCAGCCTGATCGTCGATGCTGTCCAGTACCAGGGGCTGTGCGCCATGACGATGCTATCGCCCGGCGATCGCTGCAAGGCGTTCGGCGCCGATGCGGACGGGTTCGTCGATGGCGAGGGCGTCGGTGCGTTTGTGATCAAACCGCTGCGCAGGGCGCTGGCCGACGGCGACGCGATTCACGGAGTACTGAAGGGAAGTGCGATCAACGCCGGCGGGAAAACGCACGGCTACATGGTGCCCAATCCCGTCCGGCAGTCGGAGACGCTGCGCCGGGCGCTCGAACGCGCCGGCGTGACGCCGGCGCAGATCGGTTACGTCGAGGCGCACGGCACCGGCACCGCACTCGGCGACCCCATCGAGATCTCGGCGCTCACCGACGTGTTCGCCGGTGCAGCCGACGCAGGTGGCGACGCCGCGCACTGCGCGATCGGCTCGGTGAAGTCGAACATCGGCCATCTGGAGAGCGCGGCCGGCGTCGCCGGCATCGCGAAGGTGCTGCTGCAGATGCGGCATCGCCAGCTGGTCGCGTCGCTCCACGCGTCCGATGCCAATCCTGAGATTGATTTCGGCCGCACGCCGTTCCGCGTGCAGCAGCAATTGGCGGACTGGGCGCCACGCAGGTCGGGCAACGGCGTGCCGGCACGCATCGCTGGCGTTTCGTCGTTCGGCGCGGGTGGCGCGAACGCGCACGTGATCATCGCCGAGGCGCCCGAGCGCCGGACCGCCGCGTCGCTATCCGCGACCGGTGCCACGTGCTCGCCCGAGATCGTCGTACTGTCCGCGAAAAGCGCGGACGCGCTACGCAGGAAAGTGAGCGATCTCGCGCGCTATCTGGAAACGGATGGCGCCGGCGTCTCGATTACCGATCTTGCATTCACTCTGCAGACCGGCCGCGAGGCGATGCATTGGCGCGCCGCGTGGATCGGCGACAGCGTCGAAGCCGTGCTCAGCCAGTTGCACGCTTGGCTCGTGCTGGAGGGCGAGGCCGGCAACGACACTGGCACTGGCGCGCGCGGCGCGGGCGCACGGCACGCCGATGCCGATGTGCGACGTCTGCTCGACGACGGTGAACTGGCGGGCGTCGCGCGCGTCTGGGTCAACGGGGCGCAGGTCGACTGGACGCGCTTGCAGCGCGATCCGGGGGTGTCTGCGCGCCGGCTGCATTTGCCGACCTATCCGTTCGCCGGTGCGTCGTACTGGCGTGCTGGCGCGCAGGCGACGTCGTGCGCGGAGCCCGGAGCGGGTGTCGGCGATGGCGGAGACGAAGATGCGTTTGACGAGGCCCTGTATGCCTCAGTGATCGACGATTTGATGCACCGGAATCTGGACGCGCACGCGGCGCTGCAGATTGTTCGTTCCGGTCTATGAACCTGGTCGTGCGACGGCGCTTCGGCGTCCGCCGGCAAGACCCACTACGGAAAACTCATGGCTAATTTCACTCTGGACATCTTTGGGCAAGTGGAGCGAAGCGATCTGCGGCGCGACGAAGCGCTGGATCTACTGCGCCAATATCGGCGTTCGGGCTGCGTCGACGCAACGGGCGTCGTTCGCTGGCTGCATACGCGCCTGCCGGGAGTGGGTCTTCATTCCGGCAGCGGCGCACGCGCGGTGCTGATCTGTGCGCTGACCGGCCGCGAGTTCTTCCTTGCCGATCACCGCATCGACGGCGTGCGCGTGCTGCCGGCTGCCGCCTATTTCGAGTTCGTGCGCGCAGCGGTCCGGCACGCGGGCATGATGCCGTCGGACGGCTTCGTGCTGAAGCATGTCAGTCTTGAGCGGCCGCTCCCGCTCGACGGCGACGGTGATGGCGACGAGGCGCATCTGCTCGTGGTCGAGCTGCTGGCCGACGCGCGCGGCCGGATCGGATTCACGCTTGCCTCGACCGCGCTGCCGCTCGCCGAGGCCGCACCGCGCCTCGACACGACCGCGCCTGGCGCGCTTGCGACCGTTGCGGAACTGACCGTTCACTGTATGGGCGTCTACCTGCCGGCGCCGGCGCCGGCGTTGGCGTCGGCCGACCCGCTCGCGGCGTCGGAGCGGTCGTCCGGGTTGACAGGCTTCGACGCCGAGACTTGCTATCGCTTCATGGCGGCACGCGGTTTCGAATACGGCCCGCGGCAACGCGCGCTGCAACAGGTCGCGTTGCAGTCGGACGATTGCCTGTACGCGGATCTCGTGTTGCCGGCGTCGCTCGCGTCGAGCCTGCCGGGGATGCTGCTGCATCCGAGCCTGCTCGACGGCGCACTGCAGGCCGCGGTCGGTTTCCATCTTGCGGACGCGGACGCCGCTGGCACGCAAGCCGGTCTGCCGTTCGCGGTCGAGGAGATCAGCGTGTGGCGTGCATGCGAGTCGCGCATGCGGGCACGGGTTACCCGTCACGCGATCGACGCTGGGTCGGTCAGCCGCGTTGATGTCGACCTCTACGGCGCCGGGGGGCGGCTCTGCGTCAGCCTGAAGGGTCTGACGTCGCGCGCCCGGCGTACGCATGCGTCGCACGACGACGCGCTGCTGCTTGCGCAGCCCGTCTGGCGCTCCGTGCCGCTTGCACTGCGGACCGGGCGCGAGCGGCAGCCCGGAGCGCACCGGATCGTGCTGGTCGGCGATCTCGGCGCTGGGGCGCACACCGGCGAGGCGCTCGTCGCGGCGCTGAACGCGCGTTGGCCGGCAGGTCTGCCAAGGCCCGAGGTCGTCCGCATCGACTCCGAAGCGGTGGCGCACGGCGGCGATCCGATCGCGGGGAGCCTGAGCCTGAAGCATTGCCTGCAGGAGTGCGTCGCGACACCGTCTCGGGAGTCCGAACGATTGCTGCTGGCCATCGACGACGCATCGGCGCTCGCGCATAGCGCGCATGCGCTGCTGAAATGCGTCGCGGCCGAATATCCGCAGCGCCAGCCGAAACTCGTGTCCTGGGCCCGGCCTGCGACCGTAGACGAAATCGCCGACGCGCTCGTCGGCGAGGCGCTCGCGGGCGACAGCGCCGACTGCGTGCGCTACGCCAGCGAGCGGGAAGTGAAACTCTGGAAGCCGCTCGCCGGCGATGCGCCCGCGCCCGCGCATGCCTGGCGCGACGGCGGCGCCTACCTGATCAGCGGAGGCGCCGGGCATCTCGGCCTCGATTTCGCGCGCGATATCGCGGTGTCGGTCGCCGCGCCACGCATCTTCCTGCTCGGCCGCAGCGACCCGGCGATGCTCGACGAACGGCAGCAGCAGCGTCTGTGCGAGATTCGCGATGCCGGCGCGCAGGTCGTGCAGTACCGCGTCGATGTCGCCGATGCCGACGCGTTGCGGGACGTCGTCGTGCAGATCGAGCGCGAGCATGGCCCGCTGCACGGCGTGCTGCACGCGGCGGGCGTGATCGGCGATGGCCTGCTCGTGAACAAGACAGACGCTGAGTGGGAGCGCGTACTGCGTCCGAAGGTGTTGGGCGCGGCGAATCTCGATCGGGCGACGCGCCACATGGCGCTTGACTGTTTCGTGCTGTTCTCGTCGGGTAGCGCCGTCTTCGGCAACGCCGGACAGAGCGACTACGCCGTGGCGAACGCGTATCTGGGCTGGTACGCAGAACGGCGCCAGGCCGATGTCGATCGAGGCGCCGCGCATGGCCGCTCGCTGTGTATCCACTGGCCGCTGTGGGATGGCGGGATGGCTGACGCAACGTTCGACGCGGACCAGTTGTACCGCGCGACCGGCATGCGGCCGATGCGCGCTGCGCTCGGTATCGAGGCGTTCTGCCGCGGACTCGTGGCGCCGTGCACCGAACTGATCGCGGCGGCGGGCGACCGCGACCGGCTCGAACGCCACTTGCCGGGCGCCGATCGCGCCGATGCTCAGCAGGACGAAGGAACGCTCGGCGCTGCAGCGGTGCAACCGCGCCGAGCGACGGACGCGGAGCGCGTGCCCGACACGCCGCAAGCCGATGCGGCGACACGACACGCCGCCGCCGCGCGCCTGCTGCAGCGGGTCGTCGCCGCCGCACTGAAGCTGTCGGCGGATCAACTACGGACCGACCAGCCGCTCGACCAGTACGGCATCGATTCGGTCGACATGATGAAGGCGACGCGTGAACTCGAGAAGACCTTTGGCGCCCTGCCGAAGACGCTGTTTTTCCAGTACCCGACGATCGACGAACTAGCTGCGTATTTCGCCGACAGGCATGCCGGACCGCTCACCGCGATGGTGGCGCCGATTACGCCGGCTGCGTCCGCGCAGGCACCGGTGCAAGCGCCTGCCAAGCAGGAGATCGAAGCAGTCGGCGCGCGGCGCGCGGCGCATCCGGGCACCACGACCGACCTGCCTGACGCTGCGCAGCGCGACCGACCCGGCGCGTTGCCGTCGTTCGGCGACCCGGAAGTTGACATCGCGATCATCGGCCTGTCCGGGCGCTACCCACGCGCAACCGACATCGCTGCGTTCTGGGACAACCTCGCGGGCGGTGTCGACGCGGTTGGCGAAATTCCAGCGCAGCGCTGGGACTGGAACGCGTACTACCGCGACAGCGACGGCCATCGCCCTGGCGCGCACGCGAGCAAGTGGGGAGGCTTCATCGACGGCGTCGACGAATTCGATCCGCTGTTCTTCAACATTTCGCCGAGCGAGGCGGAAATCATGGATCCGCAGGAACGTCTGTTCCTCCAGCACGCATGGGCGGCGCTCGAGGACGCAGGCTACTGCCGCAGTCGACTCGCAAGGGCCCGACGCGCGCGCGACACGGCCGGCCCAGGCGAGACAGGCGTCTACGTCGGGGTCATGTACAGCGAATATATCCAGTGCGCAGACAACGATCCGGAACGGCTCGTTGGCAGCAGCTATGCGAGCATCGCCAACCGCGTGTCTTATGCGCTCGATCTGCGCGGTCCGAGCCTTGCGATCGACACGATGTGCTCGAGTTCGCTGACCTGCCTGCATCTGGCGTGCCGCGAACTCGCGTCGGGCGATATCGCAATGGCGCTCGTCGGTGGCGTCAATCTGAACCTGCATCCGAACAAATACCACCTGTTGAGCCAAGGCCGTTTCGTCTCGCCGCGCGGCCGCTGCCACAGCTTCGGCGCGGACGGCGACGGGTACGTTCCGTCGGAAGGCGTCGGCGTCATCTGCGTGAAGCGGTTTGCCGACGCGGAGCGCGACGGCGATCCGATTTACGCGGTGATCCGCGGCAGCTCGATCAATCACGGTGGCAAGAGCCAGGGTTACAGCGTGCCGCAGCCGCAGCGGCAGCAGGACGTGATCCGCCGGGCGCTGAAACACGCGCGCGTCGACGCGCGTTCGGTCAGTTACATCGAGGCGCACGGCACCGGCACCTCGCTCGGCGATCCGATCGAGATCGCCGGCCTGAGCGGCGTGTTCGCACGCGATACCGGAGACACGCAGTTCTGCGCGATCGGCTCCGTCAAGTCAAACATCGGCCATTGCGAGGCGGCGGCGGGAATGTCCGCGCTGACGAAGGTGATCGGCCAGATGCGCGCCGGCGAGCTGTTCCCGTCGTTGCATGCACAACGATTGAATCCACACATCGATTTCGCCGCGAGTCCGTTTTCGGTGGTCCAGCAGCGGCAACCTTGGGCGGTCTCGGGGGAGCGACGGATCGCTGGTATCTCGTCGTTCGGCGCCGGAGGCTCGAACGCGCATATCGTGCTGCAGGATTACCCGCTGCCGGCCGCCGACAGCGACGCCGGCGAGCCGTGTCTGGTACCGCTGTCGGCGCGCACGTCGGAACAACTGACGCTGCAAGCGCGCGCGCTGGCTGCATACCTGGCCGATTGTGCACAGGCCCGGGCCGGCGGCCAGCCGCGCAGCGCGAAGGACTGGCTGCGACCGCCTGCCGGACTCGCCAGTATCGCGTACACGTTGCAGACAGGGCGCGAGCCCTGGGAGGCGCGCGTCGCGTTTATCGCCGATTCGCGCGACGAGCTGCTCGGTCTGTTGAACCGCTATCTGGACGGGCGGCCGGACGAGCACCGCACGTTTGCCGGTACCCGTGCGAACGGCAACCGGCTGCTGCCACTCCTCGGCGCGGACCAGGACAGTCACGCGCTGATCGATGTCTGGTTCAAAAAACGCAAATACACGCAGCTGTTGACTGCCTGGGTCGAGGGCATCGATCTCGACTGGGAACACCTGTATCGCGACGATGCTGGCGCAACAGGCCGTCGGCCGCGCCGGGCGAACCTGCCGACTTATCCGTTCGCGAAGGAGCGCTACTGGCTGCCGTCGGCGGGCGCCGATGTTCCGCAGCCGGCCACGCCGGACCGCGCCAGCACGGCGCGTCTCGGCTATCGCGTGCCCGCATGGGAGCGGTTGCCGTCTGCGGCGTCTAGCGAGGAGGCCGGAAGCGGGCGCGTGACGGACGTGCTGCTGTGCGGATGGGACGCGAACGCGGCACGACGGCTGATGTCGCAATGGCCGGCTGGCCACTGTCGTGTCGCCGCCGGTGGCGATATTGCCGATTCCGTCGACGGCGACTTCACGCGTAGCGCGCTGTCGCTGTTTGCCGAACTGCAACGCCTCCTGCCCGACAGCTCTGGCGCCGCCGTTCGCGTGCAAGTGCTGGTACCGTCCGGCGGCCGTGGCGACCTGCTGACCGCGCTCGAGGCGATGCTGTGCAGCCTGGCGTTCGAACAACCCGCGTTTGCCGGCCAGCTCATTCAGTGCGACGACGCGCCCTCGGACGACGCCGCGCGCGGAGTGCGCGAGCAGGCCGAAACGGCCGCGCGGCATCTGCGTGCATCGCTCATCCGCTGCCGCGACGGCGTACTGTCGCGCCGCGTGTGGCGCGATGCGGCAGTGGCCGGGGCTGTCGAGCCGCAGTGGCGCGAGCGCGGCGTGTATCTGATTACGGGCGGCGGCGGCGCACTCGGTTCGTTGCTCGCGCGACGGCTTGCGCGCGCTATGCCGTCGGTGGTGTTGATCCTGACCGGCCGCCGCGCGCAATCCGGGCGCGCGGACACGCCGGTCGGCACGCTGCTCGACGAGATGCGCGGACAAGGAATCACGATCGAATACCGGGCAGCAGACATCGCAGACCCGGCAGCATGCGAGCAGCTCGTCACCGACATCGAACGCGAGCACGGCGCGCTCCACGGTGTATTCCACGCCGCCGGCGTGACGCGCGACGGCGTGGCCCTATGCAAGACCCCCGACACGCTCCGCGCGGTGTTCGCGCCGAAGGTGGCAGGCACCGTGAATCTCGATCTGGCGACGCGCCACCTGCCGCTCGATTTTTTCGTGCTGTATTCGTCGCTGTCGGGCGCGATGGGCAACGCGGGCCAGAGCGACTACGCAACCGCCAACGCGTTCATGGACCGTTACGCGGCTTATCGCGACGCGCTGGTCGCGACAGGAGAACGCCGCGGCCGAACCGTGTCGATCGGCTGGCCGTGGTGGGAAAGCGAGGGCATGGCGCCGGACGCGCATGCGGCACGGCTGCTGCGCGAACAGACCGGCATGCTGCCGCTCCCCGCCGATGACGGCATGCATGCGCTGACATGCGCACTCGCACACAGCGGCGAACACCTGCTGGTCGTCTTCGGCGACGCGCAACGCATTCGCGAAGCCGCCGAGGCCGCCGAGCACGGCCAACCGGCTCCGGCGCGGCCGGCGACTGGCGATGCGATACCACCGCCGTCCGCCTCCGGGATCGACGAACGCGTGACGGACCGGCTGCGCGAAATGCTCGGCCGGCTCTGCAAACTGTCGCCGCAGCGCATCGATCCACTTGCGCAGATCGAGAGCTACGGCATCGATTCGGTGCGCATCCGGCATCTGCAACAATCGCTCGGCGAGCACTATCCAGGCATCGGCACCGCAGTGCTGTACGAGCACACGACGCTCGCGAGCCTAGCCACGCATCTGGTCGCGCAATACCCGGCTGAGAGCCGTACCTGGGCCGGCGTTCACGCGACGGTCGCTACTGCAACGCCGGCGATCGACGCCACCGCGGAGCGTACGCCCACGCCTGTCGCCGACGCGCGCGGCATTGGCGACAACGGCCGCACCAACGATGACAGCCTGGTGGCGATCATCGGCATCGCGGGCCGCTATCCGAAGGCCGCGAACCTTGACGAATACTGGCGCAATCTCGTCGCGGGCGTCGACTGCATCGGCGAAATCCCGGCTGAGCGTTGGCCGCTCGAGGGTTTTTACGTGGGCGACAAGGACGAAGCGTCGCGGACCGGCCGCAGCTACAGCAAGTGGGGCGGTTTCATCGACGGTTTCGCCGATTTCGATCCGCAGTTCTTTTCGATCGCGCCACGCGACGCGTATCTGATGGATCCGCAGGAGCGGCTGTTCCTGCAATGCGCCTGGGAGGCGCTCGAGGACGCCGGATACAGCCGCGAAGCGCTTGCCCGGCATCGCGACCGTGCGGGCGTGTTCGTCGGCGCGACCAAGACGGGATTCGAGCTGTACGGGCCGGAGTTCTGGCGTCAGGACAAGGCGTTCCTGCCACGAACCTCGTTCGGCTCGATCGCGAACCGCGTGTCGTATTGCCTCGATCTCGCGGGGCCGAGCCTGGCGATCGACACCATGTGTTCGAGTTCGCTCGTTTCGATTCACGAGGCTTGCGAATACCTGCGCCGCGGCGGCTGCGACATCGCGATCGCCGGTGGTGTGAACCTGTATCTGCATCCGGCCAATTACGTGTCGCTGTGTTCGGGCCATATGCTGTCGGGAGCAGGGCGCTGCCGCAGTTTCGGCGCGGGCGCGGACGGCTTCGTGCCGGGCGAGGGCGTCGGCGCGGTGATCCTGAAGCCGCTCGCGCACGCACGGCGCGACGGCGACACCATTCACGCGGTAATCCGCGCGAGCGGCATCAACCATTCGGGCAAGACGCATGGCTACATGGTGCCGAGCCCCGCGTCGCAGCAGGCGCTGATTCGCCAGACGCTGGCGAAAGCCGACTGCGATGCGGTGTCGATCAGTTATCTGGAGGCGCACGGAACCGGCACTGCGCTAGGCGATCCGATCGAGTTCCGCGGCCTCGTGCAGGCGTTTGGCGGCGAACGCGGCGACGGCGCGCAATGCGCGCTGGGCTCGGTGAAGTCGAACATCGGGCACCTGGAGGCGGCGGCCGGCATTGCCGCGCTGACGAAGGTCGTGCTGCAGCTACGCCATCGCACGCTGGTGCCGACGCTTCACGCCCGCGAGCTGAATCCCGAAATCGCGCTGGCCGGCTCCGGCTTCTATTTGTCCGACACGCTGCGCGACTGGACGGCGCAGTCGGGCACAGACACGCCACTGCGTTCGGGCATCTCATCGTTCGGCGCCGGCGGCGTCAACGCACACCTCATTGTCGAGCAATATCGCGACGCCGATGCCGCGCTCGACACGTCGGCAGGCAGTCAGGAGACGCCCGCGATGTTCGTGCTGTCCGCGCGTAACGCCGATCGGCTCGACGCCTATCTGGACCGGATAATCGACTTCCTCGCCAAGGGCGGCGGCCCGCTGGCGGAGCTGTGCTGCGTGCTGCAGACGGGGCGCACGGCGATGCCGGAGCGCTGCGCGTTCGTCTGCCGCTCGACGTCGGAACTGCTCGACGCGCTGCGCGCGCATCGGCGCGGCGAGCATGTCGACGGCTTCCACCGTGGACGTATCACCGGCGTGCCCGCGGCCGGCGAACCGGAGGCACCGCTTGCGCCGGGCGACCTCGACGCATGCGTAGGTGCGTGGGTGCGCGGCGCGGCGCTCGACTGGCGCGCGCTGCGCGCGCTGCCGCATGGTGCGCGGCCGGCCCGCGCCATCGCCGTGCCTACCTATCCGTTCAAGCGGCAGCGGTTCTGGCTCGATACGCTGCCGCCCGCGCTGGCACTCGATGCGCGCGACGGCGCGGCTACCTCGGCAATCGCCGACGGCGGCGCGATGGGTCCGACGTCGCCGCGCAACTCGGTGTCGGTCGGCGATGCCCGCGAAGCGACCGGCAGCGGCGCGATCCGACTGCCGGCGCCGCGCGCGTTCGTTGCGTCGCGCCGCTACACGGTGGCGATGCCGATCACGCTCGCGGCGCCTGCCGCGCGCGCAAACGCCAGGCTGAGCGCGGCGTCTGAATCCGCTCCGGCGACGCGTTTGCCGGCTGCAGAGCCGCCGCGCGCGAGCTACCCGGGCGAACCGCTCGTCCCGTTGCGCGATAGCGCGCATCCGACGCGCGTTCACGTTGCGCTGCCCGCCGGCTGCGACGCGATGCGGCTGGTCACGCAACTGACCGCGCTGTTCGAACAGCCTGCGGGCGGCGATCCGATCGACGTGGTGGTGTTGCACGGCCCGCCCGACGGACTGCGCCAATCCCTCGACGGCGTGTCCGATGGCGCGGCGACACGGCTCGTCGATGCGATCGGCCGATCGTCGTCGGTCGTCCTGGCCGCGTTCCACGGCGATGCGATCGAACTCGGCTGGGTGATCGGCGCCGCAAGCGATCTGCTGATTGTCGACATCGACGGCCGCTATGGCTGCCCGTCCGCGCCGCGTCGCGCGATCGACGGCGCGCTTCGTGCGCGTTTCGGCGCTCGCCCCGGCGCCGCCGCGATGCTGTCGGGCGAGGTGCGCACCGGCGCGGCGTGGCAGGCGGAAAATCTCGGCATCCTCGCACTACCCGCACACGCGATCGCCGCACAAGCGCTCACGACCACCGAAGCGCTGGTTGGCGGTGGCGGTCGCGCGGGCGGCCTGCTCAAGGCGCATTGGCGTACGACCTTCCTTGGCGAAGACGGTGCGCTGGGGAACGTGTCGTCGTGGCCGCTGCTTGCGGACCGTGCGCACGCGCCGGATGTGGCGACCGTGGGGCCGGACGCGACGGACCTCGGCAGCCCGGTGCCGCTGCCGCATCCGTGCGTCGAGCTGACGTTTAACGCGCTCGGCGTCGCCACTGCGCGGCTCAACCAGGTGGCCAGCAAGAACGCATTCACCCCGGAACTGGTCGCCGCGATGGAGGCGGTCGTCGCCTGGGCCGGCGCGACCCCTGCGTGCAAGGTGCTGATCCTGACCGGCTACGGTCACTACTTCGCAACCGGTGGGACGCTGCAGGGCTTGAAGGCGATCCAGCAGGGCAACGCGAAATTCACCGACGCGCGTCTGTACGAACTGCCGCTTGCGTGCCCGGTGCCGGTGATCGCGGCGATGCAGGGACACGCGATCGGCGCCGGCTGGTCGATGGGGATGATGTGCGACGCGGTGCTGTTCGCGGAGGAGAGCGTCTACCACAGCCCGTATCTGTCGTACGGCTTTACGCCGGGCGCAGGGTCCACCCTCGTATTCCCGATGAGGCTAGGCCTGGATCTCGGCCGGGAAATCCTGCTCGGCGCACAGCCCTACAAGGGACGGGAATTGCGCGAACGGCTGCCCGGGTTGTCGGTCGTGCCGCGGGGCGAGGTGCTCGCGCTTGCGCACCGGATCGCGACACGCTGGGCGACACCACAGACGCGTGAGGAATTGATCCGCGCCAAGCAGCTGCGTCTTGCGCCGCTTGTGCAGGGGCTACCCGAAACGATTCAAAAGGAACTAGCGATGCACGAAAAAACGTTCTATCACAACCCCGCCGTCGCAGCACTGATCGACCGCTCCTTCGGTCTCGGCGCGGCGCGCACCGGTGACGCGCCGGGCGCGAACGCCGCCGCCGCGCGCGCCCGGTCCCTGGAGACGCTGCTGAAATCGACGCTCGCCGCCGAAATCCAGCTCGCGGTCGAGGAACTCGACGATCAGGCGAGCTTCGTCGACCTCGGACTCGATTCCGTGACCGCGGTGACCTGGACCCGCACGATCTGCCGCGCACTGTCGGTCGAGCTGTCGCCCGCGCACGTCTATGAGTATCCGAGCGTCGCCAGGCTGCTCGCGTATCTGCTCGACATCACCAGCGGTGGGCTCGTGCAACACCCCGTGCCGGCGGACGCGCGTGCCGAGTCGCCGGTACTGCCTGTGCCGACACCGGCGCCCGCCGAACGCACGATCGCCGACATCGTCATGCAGACGCTTGCGGCCGAATTGCAGCTCGACGCGCAGGACATCGACGCGCAGGCGAGCTTCGTCGATCTCGGCCTCGATTCGGTGACGGCGGTGACCTGGGCGCGCAAACTGCACGAACAGCTGTCCGTCGAGCTGTCGCCGACCCAGCTCTATCAGTATCCGAACGTCGCTACGCTGAGCGCATATCTCGGTAGCGCGGGCGCATCGTTGCGCGTTGCGCAACCCGCCGCGACGAACGTGGCGAGCGCGCTGCCGCCGGCCTCGGTCACGCTGCACGGCAGCAAGCCCGGCGAACCCGCCGTGGGCGTTTCTGCGGTTGTCCCCGCCTCGCGCGAGGCGACCCTTTCGAGCGCGGCAACAACATCAGTACCAGCACCAGCACCCGCGAGGTCGCCAGGCGAGCCTGAATCCCGCAAGCGCGTCGATATCGCGATCATCGGTATGGCCGGGCGCTTCCCGGGCGCAACCGACCTCGACGCATTCTGGCGCAATCTGGTCGAAGGGCGCGACAGCATCGTCGAGGTGCCGGCGCACCGCTGGTCGCTCGACGGGTACTACGACCCGAACCCGCAGGCGAAAGGCAAGACCTACAGCCGCTGGATCGGGCTGCTCGACGACGCCGACGCGTTCGACGCCGAATTCTTCGGCATCTCGCCGCGCGAGGCGGAACACATGGATCCGCAGCAGCGGGTGTTCATGGAGAACTGCTGGCATGCGATCGAGCACGCGGGCTACAACCCGTTCAGCCTCGCGACCAAGCACACAGGCGTGTTCGTCGGGTGCGCGACCGGCGACTACGCCGATCTCGGCGAGCGCAACGAAGCCGGTGCGCAGTCGTTCATGGGCGGCGCAAGTTCGATCCTGTCCGCACGGATGCCGTATTTCCTCAATCTCGATGGCCCGTGTCTGGCGATCGATACCGCATGCTCATCGGCGCTCGTGGCGGTCAACGAAGCATGCAACAGCCTGTTGCTCGGCAACTGCGATCTGGCGATCGCCGGCGGCGTGTGTGTGATGGCCGGCCCGACCCTGCATATCCTGTCGAGCAAGGCCGGGATGCTGTCACCGACCGGCCGTTGTCGCACGTTCGACGACGCGGCGGACGGCTTCGTTCCCGGCGAGGGCGTCGGCACCGTGCTGCTGCGCCGGCTCGACGATGCGATCGCCGCTGGCGACACCATCCACGGCGTGATCCGCGGCTGGGGCATCAACCAGGACGGACGCACCAACGGCATCACTGCGCCCAATCCCGACGCGCAGCGGCGGCTTGCCGCTGGCGTCTACCGCCGTTTCGGCATCGACCCGAAGCGCATCACGATGGCCGAGGCGCATGGCACCGGCACCAAACTGGGGGATCCGATCGAGGTCCGCGCGCTGACCGAGGCGTTTCGGGAGTTCGACGCCGGTACCGGCTACTGCGCGCTCGGCTCGGTCAAGAGCAACATCGGACATCTCGCGCTTGCCGCGGGGATCGCCGGTCTGATGAAGGTGCTACTGAGCCTGAGGCACCGGACGATTCCGCCAACGCTGCATTGCGAGAACGTCAATGAGCACATCGATCTGGCGCGTTCTCCGTTCCACGTCCCGCGTGTCGCGCAGGCCTGGCGCACGCTCGACGACGAGTCGCGGATGGCGTGTGTGAGCTCGTTCGGTTTCAGCGGAACCAACGCGCATATGGTGGTCGAGGAGGCGCACGCCGAGGACCGGCGCGCCTCTTCCGACGACGGCGCGCGCGACCGTCTCGTCGTGCTGTCGGCGCGGAACCCGGAGTCGCTGCGGGCGTCCGCCGCGCGACTGCGCGACGCGCTCGCAGCGGGCATCGCGATCGATGACCCGCCTCACCTGACCGATGTCGCATACACGCTGCAGACCGGGCGTGCCGCGTTCCGACACCGGCTCGCGATCGTCGCGCCGTCGGTCGCCGCACTGATCGAGCGGCTCGACGCATGGCTCACGCGCGGGGCCGATGCGGGTGTCGGCATCCACGATGGCACGGCGCCGGCATCGCATGCCGCCGAACGCTCGGCGAGTGTCGCGCAGGCGCTCGCCGACGGCGATGCGCGCGAGGCGGCGTCGCTGTGGGTCAAGGGCGGCGACATCGGCGGCGATACGCGTGCGTTCGATGGGCTGTCGCCGCGTCGGATCGCGTTGCCCGGGTATATGTTCGCCAAACAGCGTCACTGGATCGGCGGTGCGACGCCGGCGCCGGCTCCGCATGTCGATGCGCCGGCCGCCGCTCGGCATGCCGATGCGCCGGCGGCCGGCCGGTCGCGCAAGCGGATCGCGGTGGTCGGTGCCGGACCGGCGGGACTCGTGATGGCGAAGTCGCTCCTCGAGGAAGGCCATCAGCCGGATGTATTCGATCGGCAGGCCGATCTCGGCGGCGTCTGGTTGCTGCACACGCAGAACAAGCGCGCGGGCGCTTACCGCAAGACACGCTTCCAGACGTCCAAGCATACGAGCGCATTTTCCGATTTCGAGGGCGCGTCGACCGACGGGCACTTTCATGGCGTCGCCGACATGCATCGCTATCTGCGCGACTATGCCGAGCACTTCGGTGTGTCCAAGCACATTCGCTACCGGACCGAGGTCAGCCGTATCGAACCGCACGGTGAGCAATGGCGCGTCACCACGTTGCGCGACGGGGAAGCGCGCGCCGAGGTTTACGACGGCGTGGCGCTGTGCCAGGGGCTGTACTGGAAGCCCTGGCGCCCCGCGTTTGACGGACTCGACACGTTCCGCGGCCAGATCCTGCATTCCGCCGAGTACATCGACGAAGCCTGCCTGAAGGGCAAGCGCGTGCTCGTCGTCGGCAACGGGATCAGCGGGATGGATATCGCCGAGGAGGCGACGAAGAGCGCCAGTCAGGTGATCTGGACCATGCGCAAACCGAAATTCATCATGCCGCGGATGACAGGGTTCGTGCCGAACGACTTCCAGTCGCCCGCAAGTCTGCTGGCGACGGTCGATCCGGGACAGATGCTGGAACGGCTCCGTTACTCGATGCCCGAGTACTTCCGTCAGTACCAGGACAGTGGCCTGCTGCCCGACCTCGAAGATTTCCGCAAGCAGCCATTGGTGCAGATCAACGACGGTGTCGTTCCGCTCGTCGCGAGCGGCCGGGTCGAGGCGGTGGTCGACGAGATCGGCGAGTTCGACGCGAGCGGTTGCCGGTTCCGGCATAGCGGGCGCCGCGTCGATGTCGACGTCGTGGTGTTTTGCACCGGCTACACGATGGACGAGCAACTCGACTGCCTGCCGGGCGTATCGATGCGCTCCGATTTTGCGATGGGGATTTTCCACCGCGACAGGCCAAGCCTCGTATCGACGTCGTGCCCGCTGCCCGTTGCGTACTCCGGCACGTTCTTTTTCCCGGAAATGGCGGCCCGCTGGTATTCGCGCATGATGTCCGGCAACACGGAGCTTGCCCGCAGCGAACGCGACTACCGTTTCGATCGCCGTCACGCGGCGATCAATGGGCCGATCGCGAATGTGATGTTCGGCCTGAGGCTCGGCCTGCTGCCCGATCCGGCGCGCGAGTTCCGCGCCTTCTGGGAACTCGTGAATCTGCCCTCGTTCCCGCCGATCTACCGGCTGCGTGGCGATCACGCGGACCCGAATGCCGCCGCGCGCCTGAAGGCGCTGAACCGGCGCAACCTGACGAGCGCCAAGTCGAGCGCAGCCCTCGACACGGTCCGCTACCGGATGCTGGCGGGACTCGGTGACGCGGCGTTGCGCGACCTGGTCGCGCGCGGCGAGATCGACGAGGACGACTACCGGAACGCTGGTCGACACGTGGCCGATGCGATCACGCTCGACTGGAAGCTGCAATACATCCTGCGCACGGACGTTGCGGAGCCGGCCCAACCCGAGCGCGTTCCGCAACTCCCGGATCGCAAGCTGCGGCCAGGCAGCCCGGAATGGAACAGCTATCGGACGCTGCTAGCTCGGCTGAAGGCGGGAGAACTGGATATGCAGGGCGTGCTGAGCGCCCTGGCAGAGCAGGGAGAATTGACATGAACGAGAGTTTTGACGGTTTACTGGATCGGCTGCGAAACGATGAGTTGGGCGTAGCCGAGGGTATCGCGCTGCTCGCGAAACTCCGCGACACGCTCCAATACGACGGCGCGAAGCAAGGCGGCGGCGCCAATGACGACAGCATGCAGCTGCCGCGCTTCGCTACGCCGAACTGGGTTCCTCGGACGTATCGTGAGGAGACGCTAGCGGCAAACATGGCGTTCGATACGATATTGCTTATCTGCGACGCTGCAGGTGCGTCCGACTGGCGCGACTGGCGCGACGGGCTCGCGGCGGCTTATCCGTCCGCCCGGATCGTGCGGATCGATGTGGCCGAAGCCGAACAAACCTCCGATACGCTCAAGGTGATACCCGTCGGTGCGCGTGTCGCCGTGCTGCTGCTCGACGACCTCCATCGGGACACTCCTGCAGCCGATGTCGATGTGCCCGAACGCTATCTGGCGCGCGTGCTGTCGGGATTCGCCTTGATGCGTGAGCTGCTTTGCAGACGCGAAATCGAGCGTTGCCATCTTCTGCATCTGCTACCGATGGGGCACGCGTTGCCGCACGCTGCGGCGTGGCAGGGTCTGGCGAAAAGCGCCGTGCTCGAGTGCCCGCGTTTCGCGAGCGCCGGTATCTGGCTGTCCGATTCCGATCTCGGTCGCGCGACGGTCGCGCTGGTGGTGCGCGAGTTGGCCGAAATGGAACCGGAGCGGCATCGCGACATCGGATGGATCGATGGCCAACGCTGCATGCGTGTGCTTGTGGCCAAAGCACAGGACGGCGGCGTTCCAACGTCTGGGTTGTTCGCTCGCGGCGAGACCGTTCTGATCACCGGCGGTGCGGGCGGGGTCGGCCTTGCGATCGCCAGTCGCCTGACGGCTCGCTTCGATCTGCGTGTTGTGCTATGCGGGCGCCGGTCGGCAGCGGTGCTGGACGTCTGTCAGCGCGACTGGCTTGCACGGCATCCCAACGTGCGCTACGCATGCATCGATGTAAACGATGCGTCGAACGTGCGCGAACTGATGGCCGAGCTCGGCGCGTCCGCACGGCTCGCTGCCATCTTCCATGCAGCGGGCAGCGTTGACGATGCGCCGTTGCGCCACAAGCCGCTGAGCGCGATTCGCGCGGTGCTTGCGCCAAAAGTGCTGGGCACTCAACTGCTGGACCGTCATTCTGCCGGTCTCGGCGTCAGATACTTCGTCTGCTTTTCCTCGATCGCCTCGCTCGTCGGCAGCGCGGGCCAGACGGATTATGCGAGCGGCAACGGTTTCATGGACGAATACTGCCGAATCAAACAGGCAGCGATGGATGCCGGTGCAGGCCAATGCCGTTACATCAGCATCAACTGGCCGTACTGGCGCGAAGGCGGGATGCGCGCCGATCCACGGCGTCTCGAGCGGCTAACCGCGCAGAGCGGCCTGACCTCGCTCGGCGCATCCGAGGGCTTTGCCAGCCTGCTGCATCTGCTCGCGCATCCGGCGCCACAGGTCGTCGTCTTGCCAGGAAATCGCGCGCTGATCGACCGCGCCTTTCTTTCGCCCCAACGGTCGGGAGCGGCGGAGATTACCGACGCTGTGCCGGCGCGCGCGCGACCGCACGCTGCTGACGCTCTGGAGTCCGAACTTCGTGCGCTGATCGCGCAAACGCTGAAGATGGAAGCAGAGGCGATTGCCTGCGATACCCCATTCAACGAATATGGCTTCGACTCGATCCTGTTGACCGAACTCGCCGCGACGATCGGCCGTCGTTATCCGGACCTCACGCTCGCGGTCGATGTATTCCTCGATCATCCGACGCTGCGCGAGCTGAGCGCGTGGATGCATGCGCGGCTGCCGGCGGCGCCGGAAGCCGCGCCGGCAAAGGCCGCCGGCGACGATGACGCATCCTCTTCGCGTCCTGGAGATAGCGTGATGCCAGCGCACGACGTGCTGCTAGATGGGTTACGCGCGCTGGCGTCGACGATCCTGAAACTGCCTGAGGCCGACATCGACGCGGACACGTCGTGGTCGCAGTTTGGTTTCGATTCGATCACCCTGAGCGAATTCGCGACGCTGATTGCACGTGCGTTCCCGACCGCGTCCATCGCGACAGATCTGTTCCTGTCGTGCGCCACGCTCGCGGAACTGGCTGCGCATCTGGGTGCATTGCTGCCGGCGCAGGTTCCGCAAGCGTCGGCGCCGGCACTTGCGAGCATCGTTGTGCACGAGGGCGGTGCGTCCGACAGCACGCCCGCAGACGACGCGCCGGGCGCCACAGAGGAAATCGCCATCATCGGCCTGGCCGGACGTTTTCCGGCTGCCGACGATCTCGCCGGTTTCTGGCGCAATCTCATCGAAGGCCGCTGTGCGGTGACAGCGATTCCTGCTGATCGCTGGCGCTGGCAGGACTATGTGGTCGATGCACCTGGCGAGCCGGGCGGCACCGATTGCCACCATGCCTCGTTCCTGACCGCGATCGACCGGTTCGACGCCGCGCACTTCGGTATCTCGCCGCGCGAGGCGGAGCTGATGGATCCGCAGCAGCGGTTATTGCTCGAGTGCGCGTGGGAGGCGTTCGAGAACGCGGCGATCGCGCCCGACTCCGTGCGTGGCCGCAAGATCGGACTGTTCTTCGGCGCGGAGAAGAACGACTACCTGTCGCTGATCGCCGACGCCGACGTCGCGATGGATGCCTACATCAACACCGGCAACGCGCACGCGATGCTGACGAATCGCGTGTCCTACTTTTTCGGCCTGACCGGGCCGAGCATCACGCTAAACACCGCGTGTTCGAGCTCGATGACCGCGATCTGGGCTGCCGTCGCAGGCTTGCGTAGCGGCGATTGCGAGATGGCGCTCGCTGGCGGCGTGAACATCCTGCTGAGTCCTGGCCTCTTCGCGTTGAACCGCAAGATGGGAATGTTAACTGCCGACGAACACGTCAAGCCGTTCGATCGGGACGCGTCCGGCCACCTGTTCGGTGAGGGGCTGGGACTGGTGCTGCTGAAGCCGCTACGCCAGGCGTTGCGCGACGGCGATCCGGTGCACGGCGTGATTCGTGCCGCCGACGTCGCGCACGGTGGCGGCGGCAGGTTCTTGACATCGCCGCACGCGCCGTCGCACGAGGCGCTGATCCGCAGCGTGCTTGATCAGGCTGGCGCGTCGCTCGACGACATCGATTATCTCGAAGCACAGGGCAGCGGCGACCAAGTCACCGACCGTATGGAACTGGACACCTATCACGCGCTGTACGGAGCCAGCACTCGCCGCACGCCGCTGCCGATCGGCAGCATAAAGGGGCACATCGGCCATCTCGGCGCGGCGTCCGGCGTGACCGCGCTTATTAAGGTTCTTCTGTGCATGAGCCAGAATCGCTTGCTGCCCGTGCTGCATCACCGCCAGCTCAACTGGCCGCACGACGCGCCGTTCGCGTGCCGGTTGCTCACCGAGCATGTCGAATGGCCCCCGAAGACCATCGAGGGCCGCCGCGTGCCGCGCGTCGCCGCCCTACACAACTACGGCTACGGCGGCGTGAATGGCCATCTGCTGGTGCGCGAATGCCTGCCGCTGCCCGTCGCTGCCCTGCGCTGGCCCGTGCTCGCGCGGCTCTGGATTTTTTCCGCGCGCACGGCCGCGCAGCTGCGGCAGACGGTTGCGCGCTTCGTTGCGTACCTGCGGGACGGCGGATATCGGCTATACGGTCAGCCCGAGCCGGGTGTCGAATCAATCGCGTATACGCTGCAAACCGGGCGCCAGTCGCTGAAACACCGTCTTGCGCTGCTGATCGACGACGCGCCCACGGACACTGCGCTGCATAGCGCACTCGGGCGTCTCGACGGATGGCTTGAGCACGGCCAGGGCGACGAACGGTTGCTGGCCGGTGTCGCGGCGCCGGCTGGCGTCTCGGCCGACGATGAAGCGTTCGACGCGCCTCTGCGCGTCGCCGCTCTCTGGGTGAACGGCGCCAGGATCGATTGGGCGCGTTTCTATCGCCCGGTGCGCCCGACGCGGATCCGTCTGCCGACCTATCCGTTCGCGGCGACCCGGCACTGGGTCACGCAGCCCCGCGATTCTGTGCGCCCGCCTGCCATCATGCCGGCCTCGGCGTTCGCCGCCACGCAGTCGTCGTCCACCGCGCTGCATCCTTTGCTGCACCGGATGTCCGGCTCTGATCGCAATCTGCGTTTCGTCAGCACGTTCGCCGGCGACGAGGCGTTTTTTCGCGACCATCGTGTGCGGCGCGCGATGACGCTGCCGGGCGCCGCTTATTGCGAGATGTTTATCGCCGCAGCGACTATGACCATGCCGGAATGTGAGCGGCAATCAATCGGCTACCGGCTCGATAACCTCGTCTGGACCCGCCCGCTGGCGCTGACGGACGCGCCGGTTGCCATTGCGGTCATTATGGAGCGGCTTGATGCGTCGGCGCGCCACCCAGGCGTCCCCGGATACGACGCTTTCCGCTTGCTGGCCAAGGACGCGCACGCCGACGAAGCACCGCCCTATGCGCAGGCCATCGCGTATCCGGAGGCGCGCGCCACGCTCGCTTCTCCTCCGGCCGTCGCAATCGAACGGCTGCCAGTGCATGTGCGCGGCGCGCGGATCGATGGTACGGAGGTTTATCGGCGCTTCCGCGCGCTGGGTTTCGATTACGGTCCGAGCCATGAATGCATCGAGACGCTGTTCCACGACGGCGACGAGGTGCTCGCACTCCTGCGTTTGCCGGAGACGAGCGTGCCTGCGGTGGCGGGTTATCTGCTCGATCCTGGCCTGCTGGACAGCGCCTTACAGGCGTCGATCGGCTTTGGCCTCGATGCACTCGAACAAGGGGGCGCCGCGATGCCGCTTCTGCCGTTCGGGCTCGAACGGCTGCGTTGCTATCGCGCCTCCGATCTGTCGCGCCAAGTCCGCTGCGTGCATCTACGCCGGCGTGCGGATACGGCCGGCAACCCGGTCGTGAAGCTAGATGTCGATCTGCTGGACGGCGACGGCGCCGTTTGCGCGAGGCTGGAAGGCTACAGCGCGCGCCGTGTGAAACCTGATGTGCCCGCCCGGTCAGCGCATGCGCGTGGCGAGACGGTGCAGGCAGCGTCAATGTCGGTGGCCTGGCGCGAAGAGCAGGGCGCGCGCGTCTATCCGTTTCGTTTTCATCCGGACGACCTGTATCTGCGACACCACCAGATTGACGGGCGCTATCTGATGCCGGCCTTTGCAATGATCGATCTCGCGCGCAGCGTCTCCGATACGCTTCCGCACGACGATGGCGCAGTGCTGCGCATCGGCCGCGCGACATGGCGCAAGCCGCTGTTCGTCGGCACGACGGGCCGCGATGCGGTAATGCGGATCGTCCCCCGCGACGGCGGCTGGACGGTCGCTCTCGAAAGTGACGACGAAGGTGGCAACGCGGTCGTCTATGGGCAATGCGAACTCATGTGGATGACGGATGCGCCCGCTATCGATGGTTGGGCCGATCTCGCGCACGACTTGGCCGATCCGTCGGAGGCGCAAGACACAGCGCGCTTGCTCGCCGGTTCGGTGCGCGTACCTGACGGGATCGAGGTCGTCGAATGGGCGCGCCGAGACGACACGATCCGGCTGACCCTTAATTGCGGCAACAGGCCTGGTAATGCCACGCCGGACGCTGGCACGACAAGCTTTGCCCTGGGGTTTGTGATCGTCGACATCTGCGGTGGCAGCGATGACTCGGCCGGGCTTGTGGTGCCCTACGGAATCGAAGAATGCCTCCTGTATCGCGCACCTATGCAACAGGTGCGGGTCGAGATCCGCATGCTGCAGACACTGGGCAGTGCGCGCACGCGTGCTTACGATATCCGCGTCGCCGATCTCGAAGGCAGGGCGGTGATGAAGCTCACGCGGCTCGTACTGGTCGCGCTGGACGACGCTACGCCGCGAGTGGCGCCTGCCGTGTCCGTCGTGGAGACATGCGCCGCCTCGAATCGGTCGGCGGCATTGCAACGCTGGCTTCAGGAACAGGTCGGGCAATTACAGAAAATCGATCCCGACCAGATCGGACTCGACGACGACTTCACACAGTTTGGTCTCGACTCGTTCAGCTTCACTGAGTTGTCGAACCGGGTGAATCGCCTGTTCTCGATTGATACGATGCCGACCCTATTCTTCGATCATGGCACCGCGCGCGCACTCGCCGACTGCCTGCTGCGCACCTATCCGGATCTCGATCTCGAGGCCTGCATTGGTGACGCCGGCCCCGAGACGTCGCCCGACCTCGCGTTGGCGGAGCATGCCGCGACGTCACAGCGCATGGACATCGCCCAGCGTCGCGACAACGTCCATACCTCGCACGAGCACGACAATCTGGGTGATGATGGGGTGCTGCCGAAAGGGACCGCCAAGGCGCCCGAAGCCTTTGATGCCTCCGATGATCTGTTCGTACGCTACTATCGGATGGCGTTCGGTGCGATCGATGGTTTCGGCCGTGAATTTGTCGCGCTACCGAACGGTATGACGCTCGATGTGCTGCACAACTTTGACCAGGACAACCCGAAACCGCCGCTGCTGCTGTTATCGCCGATGGCGTGTCTTGGCACCGCGTGGCTGCATCAGGTACGCGAGTTTGCTGCCGACTACTCGGTGTTCGTTTGCCATTACCCCGGCCATGCGGCGAGCAGCGGGGCGGGTGCGCTGCGCAACGGCGCCGGCGGCCTGGACTGCGTCGCGGAGCTGTTCTGGTCGGCTCTCGATTGTCTCGGGGTCGACGCGCCGGTGCATCTGGTCGGCTGGTCGATGGGCGGGCTTGTCGCGCAGTGTATGGCGCGCGTGGCTTGCGCCCGGGTCGCATCGCTGACGCTGGTGAATTCGATCGAAGGACCGAGCGATGTCGGTGGTGGGGTCGCCGGCGCGATGCGCGCACTGGTCGGCGAGATATCGACGCACGTCGCGCCGGAGGTTAACCGTCATTTTGACGGGGACCATCGCGCGATCAAAGCTTGCTACGACGTGTCGACGTACGACGTCTATCAGCGTCTCGTGATGCAGGGCGGAGTGCTCTCCTGGTTAGCATATCCGCCATTTCCGGTACTTGTGCTCGCGGGCGAGCGCGATCGCGTGGTTCCGATCGAGACCGCGCGGCGCTTGCACGCACGGTTGGGCGAAGCTGGGTTCGAAGTGTTAAACGAAGCCGGGCACTACCTGCCGATGACGCACGCCGGATTTTTCAACAAGCGGCTGCGTCAGCAACTGGAAACGACGTTCTAATCGTCTTTCGTTGGAGGACGCAGCGAGGCCTCCAACGCCCCCTTTCATCCTGCGAAGCGATGTACATAATGAGAAAAGTATTCATGTTCCCCGGACAGGGCTCCCAGCGTCGAGGTATGGGGCGCGAGCTGTTCGGCGAGTACCGCTCGCTCGTCGCGCAAGCGAGCGAGCAGCTCGGCTACGACGTCGCTGAGCTGTGCACCGAGGATGCTCATGGCGAACTCGGCCAGACCCGTTTCACGCAACCGGCGCTCTACGTCGTCAGCTGTCTGTCCTATTTGCATCGGATTGACACTGGCGATAGTGCGCCCGATGTCGTGGCCGGGCACAGTCTTGGCGAATACGCGGCCCTGTTCGCCGCCGGCGCATTCGATTTTGAGACAGGCCTTTCGATCGTGGCAAAACGCGCGATGCTGATGGGCGAGGCGCTCGATGGCGCGATGGCTGCGGTGCAGGGTATTGAAGAGCTGCGTATCCGAGAAATACTGGACAGTTACAACGACGAAATTTCCGATAACGCGCGAGTGCAGGGCGCTGTTTCGTCTGCTCCCGCGTCCGTGGTCGAGATCGCCAATCTGAATCATAGACTGCAATGCGTGATATCCGGGGCACGTGAGCATGTGACCGGTCCGTCACTCGCGCAGCGCTTCGATGACGCCGGCGCGAGCTTCATTGCACTGGATGTCAGTGGCGCGTTTCATTCTGCGCGCATGAAAACGCTGGCTACGCGTTTTGCCGATTTTTTGTCCAACATCGCACTTGCACCGCTGAAGATGCCGGTCGTCTCAAATTGGACTTCGCGCGTATATCCAGGCGGTGATTACCGGCCTGCGATGGTCAACCAGATGTTCAGTCCGGTGAGATGGTACGAATCGATATCCCGGCTGTTGACGCGAGATTATCGCGAGTTTCACGAAGTCGGACCGGGGGACGTGCTTAGCCGGCTGCAACGCCATATCGAAAACGCGCCGTTTCAGTGCACGTGAGGCTCGCCACGGCGATGCAGTCGACCCCTTTGGAATTCATAAACGCTCCAGGCAACGAGGTTATTCATGCATTCAGCTCAAGAGAATTCGTTGATGAAAAAGCCTCCACTTGAAGGCGTTTGGTCACTTATTTCATATGTCGCACGGAGCACATCTGGAGAGGAGTCACTTCCCTTTGGTGAAGAACCGATGGGCCGGCTCATCTACACCCCAACGGGGCATGTGTCCGCAACTCTGTGCCGAATGCCGAGACATCTGGTTGCATCCGACGAAAAAAGTATGAGGATGGATGCCGAGTTCCATATTACATCTGATTGGTTCGACGCCTATGCGGGGATCTATGAAATTGATGTCGCCGCTAACCAGGTAGCGCATCGCGTCGCGCTGTCCAGTCGGCCCAACATGATCGGCACGGACCAAATCCGATACTACAAGTTCGAGAATAATGATCATCTGGTTCTGTCAACGCCACCAATTCTTTCGTGTGGCCACGAGTTGGTTCTTAAGCTTGTGTGGTGGCGGCTCGCGTGACGGTGCCTGTCTCTTCCTTCAACCGGACCCGCCTGTTGCGGTCCGTTTGAGTCATACCTAGACGGTGGTGGATTGAGAATCTTCTGGCATCCCGCTCCACCCGCTATAGCCGCTATCGATGGCCTGCTTCGGGTAGCAATTGCTGTGTTCATGGCAATCGGTCTCGCGGTATTGCGACCTTGGCTTTGCTGGATCAGGCAGTGCAATGCTTGGCCATGAGCGCCTGCACCAGGGGTGTCTTATGACCGCTGACGTTGTCGAATATGAGATGGATCTGGCGAAGGCTGAACTGAGTGTCGAGCATATCTTGGAGGCAGCCTACGAACTGCTGGTGTGGCGCGCGGTGGCCTTGCCCAATAATTCATCGGTGCAGGTATTGAGCGAAGCGGACAGGGGAGTATGCTTCTACGCTTGTAGTCGAATCAGTAGCTTTCAGCGTACCTGAGCGGTAGCGGTAGCATACGATCCTTGCGATCAAGCGCCTGGATCACCGTCTTTTTAATCTATGCAAAATATTGCTGCGTGCAGATCCAGGCCGATCACGTAGGCGGCTTTGGTCTCGAGCTTCAGATCATCGGAGGCCATTGGGTCGTACGCCGATGCGGGTGCGCTTCACAACAAAACCCAGCGTGCCGGGCGCGACAAAGCGACAATATACCGTGACGTCGACGAATTATCGAATTAACCGCGCGCTGTTCGATTATTAGGTCGGTATTTTCGTGTATGAATAGTTGTGTAAAATTATTTATAAATTAATTATTCAGCGAACTATTTCATGTAGACCGTTAACGCAAAGTCATAGCCACTTAGCGCACATGCTTGTGCGGCCTACGTTAGAAAAAAATATCTTAATTGTCTTAACAGGTCTGCCAGGGTATCCGGCAGTTTTTACTGCTGCTTTATTTGCGTATATGATAAAAGGCGATCACGCTTTTATTGTCATCCCCTGCAAGCGTAGCGCTAGCATAATTTTTCCTGATTAGCCCTGACCTTCAGCTGCAGCACCTCCGCGTTTATCGCTAAACCCGCCCAATGCAAGGCCACGATGGGGTCCTGGCTGAAAGAACTTCGGACCGGCTCCTAGCGTCAACGGCGCCGAGAGCGGACATCACGGAAAACATTAGGAAAACGAAGCGATTTGCAGGACTGCAACAAACATCCAGCTGAGGGTCAGGGCTAATCAGGTAATTTTTTAAGCAGCAGATAAGATATTAAAATGGCTAGTAAAATATATAAATATAGTGATCAGCCGGTCAGCTAAATTAGTGCGCAGATAAAGAGCTTTTTGTGAAAAATTTGGGCATCCTTCGTTGTATCTGGGATTTTTCCTGGATTTTTTTTGCACCGCTTTCGCCGAACATTGGGTCGTACTTTTGCTATTTGCTAGAGCGTGTTGTGCAAGTTGAGATGCGATGTATGGTCGTTGGCGGAGCGGGTGCTGTATGGCAAAGGCTTGACTGGCGCCAAGGTAAGAGTGGTAAGGCATGTATTGCCCTGGCGCATCGGAATCTGCATCGCATTCGCCCCGAAGGACGCGCCGTCTAATTTGAGATAAAAATGGATATGGTCGGAATCGAAGCAATGAATTTGTATGCGGGTGTTGCCCGTCTGAACGTGGCGACGCTGGCCCGGCATCGCGGTCTCGACATGCGGCGCTTTGAGAATTTGCTCATGAAAGAGAAGACCGTCGCGTTGCCGTACGAAGATCCTGTGACGTTCGCCGTCAACGCGGCGAAGCCCATCGTCGATGCGCTGGCGCAGCGCGAGCGCGACCAGATCCGTATGGTGATTACCTGTACCGAATCGGGTTTCGACTTCAGCAAGTCGATGAGCACGTATTGCCACGATCTGCTCGGACTCAGCCGTCATTGCCGGATGTTCGAGATCAAGGGCGCCTGCTATTCGGGCATGGCCGGTCTGCAGATGGCGGTCAACTTCGTGCTCTCGCAGACGTGCCCCGGTGGCAAGGCACTGGTGCTTGCGACCGACGTGTCGCGCTTCATGGTCGAGGAGGGTAGCGACGCGCTGTCGGCAGACTGGTCGTTCTCCGAGCCGAGCGGTGGCTCCGGCGCGGTTGCGATGCTGGTCAGCGATCAGCCGCACGTGTTTCAGATCGATGCCGGTGCCAATGGCTATTACGGTTTCGAGGTGATGGACACCTGCCGTCCGGCGTCGGACACCGATGCCGGCAACGCCGACTTGTCGCTGCTCTCATATCTGAGCTGCTGCGAGAATGCGTTCCTCAACTACCGCGAGCGCGTCGCCGACGCGGATTTCGCGACGACCTTTGAGTACCTGGCGTTCCATACACCGTTCGGGGGCATGGTCAAGGGCGCGCATCGGACGATGATGCGCAAGCTGGCGATGGCGAAACCGCCTGCAATCGAGGCGGACTTCGAGCGGCGCGTGGCGCCGGGCCTTGCGGACTGTCAGCGCGTCGGCAACATCATGGGCGCGACCGCCGCATTGTCGCTCGCGAGCACGATCCGACATGGCGATTTCGTGGAACCACAGCGCGTCGGCGTGTTTTCGTACGGCTCCGGTTGCTGCTCCGAATTCTTCAGCGGCGTTGCGACGCAAGAGGGCGCACGCCATCTTGCGGCGCTTGAGATTGGCGAAAGCCTCGACCGGCGCTACGACCTGACGATGGCGCAATACGACACGCTGCTGGAGCACAGCCGCGAGATTCGCTTCGGCACCCGGAATCTCGACTCGGACGCCAGCTTCATCACGCAGGCGCGCGGCGTGCATGCCAGGCCGACGCTGTTCCTGAAGGCAATTCGCGATTTTCATCGGGAATACGAATGGGTCAGTTGAACGGAACATGGCCCAACCTGCGCGTCCGGCTGGACGATGGCGTCTGCCGGATGCAGATCGATCGGCCGGATACCGGCAATGCGATCGATGCGCATCTGGTCGGCGAAATGGCGGACGTGCTCGATCGCTTCGAGGCGACGGCGCGGATCGTCGTGCTTGAGGGGCTGCCCGACGCATTTTGCGTCGGGATGGATTTCGCGCAGCTGGACGCGCGGCGTGCAGGCGGCGCACCGCCGGCGGCGCCGGATCCGGCGCCGCTCTACGATCTGTGGCGGCGGCTCGCGGACGGCCCCTATATCAGCATCGCGCATGTGCAGGGACGTGCGAACGCGGGCGGTGTCGGATTCGCCGCCGCCTGCAACGTCGTGCTCGCAGCGCCAACTGCGAGCTTCAGTCTCTCCGAGCTGCTGTTCGGTTTGATGCCGGCCTGCGTGCTGCCGTTTCTGATCCGTCGGGTAGGATTTGCGAAGGCGCACTACATGACGCTGACGACACAGCCCGTCGACGCCCGGCAAGCACGCGACTGGGGGCTCGTCGACGTCTGCGATGCGAACAGTGACAATCTGCTGCGCCGGCATTTGCTGCGCTTGCGGCATCTGCAAAAGGACGCGATCGTCCGCTACAAGCGTTACGCGGCGTCGCTCGACGACAGCCTCGCTAAATCCCGTGCGCCGGCGCTTGCCGCCAATGTCGAGGTGTTCGGCGACGCGGCCAACCTGGACGGCATCTCGCGCTTCGTAAACGCCGGCAGGCTGCCGTGGGAACGCGACTGACGCCGGATGCACGGCGGCCGCGCGCCCGATCTGGTGCATCAACGCATGCTTCGATCACCGATACTTCAACCAACACGAGAGAAGAGCCATGAGTCAGCAACATATTCTGGAAGTGATTATCCGCCACGTGCGCGACGTCGTTCCCGGGCTGGAAAATCACGTTTTCACGCCGGGTGATTCGCTGCGCGAAATCGGCGCCAATTCGATCGACCGGGCGGACATCATCATGATGACGCTCGAATCGCTGTCACTGAATATCCCGCTCGTCGACATGGCCGGCGCGCAGAACATCGGCGAAATTGCGGATATCATCCATGCAAATGGGTGAATCACATGCCCCAATCATCAGCGGCGTCGGCGTGGTGTCGGCGATAGGTCAGGGCAGCACGGCGTTCGCCGATGCACTGTTCCAGGGACGCCACAGCTTCGATGTGATGCGTCGGCCTGGGCGGCAGTGGTTACTGGACGGCAAGACCCAGGGCACCCGATTCCTCGGTGCCGAAATCGGCGAACTGATGATTCCGGAGACCATCCCGCGCGGCCCGTTGCGTACTGCGTCGTTGTCCGCGCAGGCGGCGCTCGCGGCGCTGCATGAGGCATGGTGCGACGCACGCCTCGACGACGTCGCACCGGAACGGGTCGGCCTCGTGGTTGGCGGGTCCAACGTGCAGCAGCGCGAACTCGTGCTGCTGCAGGACGCCTATCGCGAACGCGTCCCGTTCCTGCGTCCGACCTATGCGATGTCGTTCATGGACACCGATCTGTGCGGACTGTGCTCGGAAATGTTCGGCATTCGTGGTTTCGCGCAGACGGTGGGGGCTGCCTCCGCAAGCGGCCAGATGGCGGTGGTGCAGGCGATCGACGCGGTACTGTCCGGACGTGTTGATGTCTGCATTGCGCTCGGCGCGTTGATGGACCTGTCGTACTGGGAATGCCAGGGGTTCCGCTCGCTCGGCGCGATGGGGTCCGACCGTTACGCTATGCAGCCGGCGCGCGCGAGTCGGCCGTTCGATGCCGACCGCGACGGCTTCATCTACGGCGAGGCGTGCGCGGCGCTCGTGATCGAGCGCGATGGCGCGCGGCACCGCGACGGTGTGACGCCTTATGCGCGCATCGCCGGCTGGAGTCTCTCGCTCGACGCGAACCGCAATCCCGATCCGTCGCTTGACGGGGAGATCGCCACGATCCGTGGCGCCCTCGCGTGTGCCGGCCTCGATGCGCGCGACATCGACTACGTGAATCCGCACGGCAGCGGCTCGCTGGTCGGAGACGTCATTGAACTGCAGGCGCTACGCGAGTGCGGGCTTGCGCATGCTTATCTGAACGCCACTAAGTCAGTCACTGGACACAGCCTGACCGCCTCCGGCGCAGTCGAGCTGGTTGCCGTGCTGTTGCAGATGCGCGCTGGACGCCTGCATCCGACGCGCAATCTCGATTGCCCGATTGCGCCAGATTTAAATTGGGTGCGGCAGAAGCCGATATCGCACGCTATCCGACACGCGCTGAATCTCAGTTTCGGTTTCGGAGGCATCAATACTGCTGTGTGTGTGAGTCGCCACGACGTCGCCGCCATTAACTCTTTCCAGGAGCAAGCGCTATGAAAGTATTCATGTTTCCGGGCCAGGGCTCGCAAGCTAAAGGTATGGGTCGCGAGCTGTTCGATCGGTTCGTCCACCTAGCTGACGAAGCGAGCGAGGTGCTAGGCTATTCGCTTCGCAGCCTGTGCGTCGACGATCCGCGCGGTGAGCTGAAGCGGACGCGCTTCACGCAGCCAGCTTTATATGTCGTAAACGCACTTTCTTATTACGCGCGAATCGAGGATGGCGCCAGCGCCCCGAACTTCCTGATAGGCCACAGTCTCGGCGAGTTCAATGCGCTGCTCGCGGCCGGATGCTTCGATTTTTTGACCGGACTGAAGCTTGTCCAGTATCGCGGCGAGTTGATGGCGCGCGTGTCGAATGGCGCGATGGCCGCAATCGTCAATGCAGATAAGCCGACCATCGAGAGGATTCTCTCCGAGAACCAGCTGACAAAGGTGAGCATCGCGAACTATAACACGCCGTCGCAGATAGTGATCTCGGGCGCTGCCGACGAGATCGCGAAGGCGCAAGCGCTGTTCAGCCAGAATCCGATGCGTTACTACCCGCTCAACACAAGCGGCGCGTTTCACTCGTCTTTCATGCGTCCGGCACGCGAAGAGTTCGCGCGCTTCTTGAAGTCGTTCCGTCTGAACGCGCCGCAAGTGCCTGTGATCTCAAACGTATCCGCGCGTCCGTACGAGCTGTCCGGCATCGACGAGTGCCTCGCAAACCAGATCGACAGCGCTGTGCGCTGGTCCGAGGGTGTCCAGTATCTGCTTGGCATCGCCGAGCGCTGCGGTGAGAGCGTTGAATTCGAAGAATTAGGGCACGGCGACGTGCTGTCACGTTTGGTGGATGCAATCCGGCAGCAAACACCGCAGGGCGTGGCTGCGCCCGCCATCGCGACGGATAGGGGCGCAATTGGTGACGCGTCCGGTCGTACGGCTTCGACAGAATCGCGGACTGCTGAGGATAAAGTTGCAGAATGGAACCGCCGCTATGCTGTCGGCACGCGTGTAACTTCGCGGTTGCCAGATTACAGGGACTTGACTACGCGGACGGAGGCGATGCTGCTGTTCAAACATCGTGCAGCAGTCTATATGAACGGTTATCACGGCTACTTCGATCTCGACGATCTTACCGCCGCTTGAATGCTTGTCTTGATCAATCCGTCGTCGTTTTTCGGGAAGCATCCAGGTGTCCAAATCACGCGTCACATTTTTGTTTTCCGGACAAGGTTCGCAGTCGTTTCAAATGGCGCGCCCACTTTACGAACGGAACCCGGTATTCCGCGAGTGGATGGATTTGCTCGATGACGTCGCAAGCGAACTGGCCGGTGAGTCGATTCTGGCAACGCTTTACCATCGCAACCACGCTCGGACTCAGCCGTTTGATCGCACGCTGCTGAGCCATCCGGCGATCTACATGACCGAATACTCGCTCGCGCGCACGTTGATCGCTGCGGGGGTTGAACCCGATGCGACTCTCGGCGCGAGCCTCGGCACCTTCGCAGCGGCAGCAGTGGCGGGATGCATCGATGCACGCGACGCGCTCGCGGCAGTCATCCGCCACGCACAGGCGCTCGAGGCGAGCTGCGCGCCTGGTACTATGATCGCTATTTTTGCGGAAGCAAGCGTGTTCGATGATGCGAAGCTAGGGCGACATGCCGAACTCGCGGCGCTAAATTTTGACGGGCATTTTGTAGTTGCTGCGACGCTGGCAGGTGCAGTTGAGGTCGAACAGATCCTGCGCAAACGTCAGCTCACATTTCAAAGGCTACCTGTTGAGTTTGCTTATCACTCGCGCCATGTCCGTGCTGCTGAATTGCCACTTAAGGCCGCGCTAGATAAGATGGAAGTGCGCGAAGGGAATATGCCGGTAGTGTGTTGCGCAAGCGGGGACCTTGCTAAGCCAATGAGCCATGCACATTTTGTCGCCGCAGTGCGCGAGCCCATCTATTTTGGAAAAGCGATTGAGCAAATGGAACTTTCCGGTCATCACGACTATATAGATGTGGGGCCGTCTGGAACGCTTGCCACGTTTGTAAAATACGCGATACCCAGCGCCACCTCACGTACTCATACGATATTGACGATTCAAGGCAATGACCTCGAACGGCTTGCTCATGTAATCTCTCGATTCACTGCACACAGCGCGTTCGCTGCTTCACGTGTGAGATGAAATCATGCGACGGGTATCTCGGATTGACGACCGGCGACGGGCAATTGAGCTATGGTGCGCTACGCCTTCGCAAATCGATGAATCACTTATGAGCGAGTATCGAAAGTTGCTCAGTGAAACAGAGCGTGCGCAAGAAATGCGAATGTATTTTGACCGTGATCGATGCCGTTATCTTGTAACGCGTGCGCTAGTGCGGATTGTGCTTTCGAAGTACGCACCGGTAGCACCAGAAGATTGGGTTTTTGCGTTATCTCAATATGGAAAGCCAAGTATTAGTAGTCCACACTCGCTCGCTGCTGATATTTCGTTCAATATAACGCACGGTGGTAATTTAATAATTATCGCTGTTACGCGTGGAATTGATATTGGTGTAGATACGGAAAGTATATCTTCACGTTTGGCTCCTTTGGGAGTGCTAAAAAGTAGTTTCTCGAGTTCGGAAATATCCAGCATATTATCTTTGCCAGGAGATGAGAAAAATCAAAGATTTTACGAGCATTGGACGCTCAAAGAGGCATATGTAAAGGCGCGTGGGCTGGGTACCTATATCCCTCTAGAAGCCGTTGATTTCGATTTAAAAAAAGAAGGATTGATAGAATTAAAGTTCGATCCAATATGGTCGGATCAATCTTCTCGCTGGTATCTATGGCAGCTGTGGCCAGATGATGAACATGTGGTCGCCGTGTGTGCGGAGAATCTAGGAACGGATCCGCCGAAACTATCGATGACATCGATAGTGCCATTTTTAAAGGAAGTACCGTGTTCCTACCGACTGACACGCGTATCTGCGTTGCCTAAATTTTAGCTTTTATGGATTATCCTGATTAGCCCTGATCTTCAGCCGCCAGTCGCAGGATCTGCGTCGGGCCTTGTGGATGCTGCTGTCACCGGAAGCCAATGAGGTAGCGTGATGAGCATCAATGCCGTGCAGTTCCAAGCAGGATTGTCGATGCCTGAGTTCTTCGCGTTCTACGGCACCGAAGCCAAGTGCTATCGCGCGCTTTACAAGTGGCGCTGGCCGCAAGGCTTTCGTTGCCCTGCCTGCACCGAACGGGCGCGGTCGCGCTTCAAGCGTGGCGGTGCCATCTACTACCAATGCAGCGCGTGCCGGCACCAGACCAGCCTGATCGCTGGCACGATGTTCCAAGGCACCAAGCTGCCGCTGCGCACCTGGATGCTGGCCTTGCACCTGTTGACCTCGACCAAAACCAACATGGCCGCGCTGGAGCTGATGCGCCATCTGGGTATCAATTACAAAAGCGCCTGGCGGATGAAGCACAAGATCATGCAGGTCATGGCCGAGCGTGAAGCCATGCGCAAACTGACTGGTTTCGTGCAGATCGACGATGCCTATCTTGGCGGTGAGCGCAACGGCGGCAAGGCCGGACGCGGATCGGAGAACAAGCAGCCGTTTCTGATTGCGGTGCAGACCGATGCCACCTTCACCGCACCACGCTTTGTGGTGATCGAGCCGGTGCGCAGCTTCGACAACATCTCGCTGCAGGACTGGATTGCCCGTCGCCTGGCGCCCGACTGCGAGGTCTATACCGACGGATTGGCTTGCTTCCGCCGCCTGGAAGAGGCAGGCCACGCGCACACCACGCTGGACACCGGTGGTGGTCGTGCTGCGACCGAAGCCGCCGGTGCCCGTTGGGTCAACGTGGTGCTGGGCAATCTCAAGCGCGCCATCAGTGGGGTGTATCACGCTGTCGCGCAAGGCAAATACGCAAGGCGTTACCTGGGAGAAGCGGCTTATCGTTTTAATCGCCGATTCCGCTTGCGCGACATGCTGCCACGACTTGCTACAGCCATGATGCAGTCCACACCCTGTCCAGAACTGGTGCTGCGTGCAGCGAGCAATTTTCATGGCTGAGAGTCAGGGCTAATCAGGTTGTCTTTTGAACTGCATGTGCAGCAACAAAATTATTCTCAGACCCATATTACCTAAACGAAGCAGGGTGTCCTGCCTCGCGTCCGGCGCTCCGCATTGCAGTGCCAGCTTGGGATGCACACGTGATGATGAAGACCAAGGTCGAGTTGATCTACTGCATCATGGTCGTTGCGACAGCCGTCATGGCGGGTATCGTCAAATGCACGGTAGCGTCTACTTGCCCTAACTGCAGTGATTTCTTCGATCACTGATCAGCACAACTAACGTCATATCTCCACAAGGCCCGGCTTGTCCGGGCCTTGTGCATTTTTATGCCCCTCAACTATTCGGAAACGACAATGCACTTGCTTGAATCAATGGCCTATGTAGGCACGAAACCGTGGCATGGCCTTGGGAACCAACTTGCTCGGCAGCAGTCCATCGAAAGATGGAAGCAGCAGGCCGGGATGGATTGGAAGATCGAGGAGTCCGAGGTTCGATACATCGCCGGCAACCAGAACGTTGGAGCTATCAATGCGTTCCCTGGAAACAAGGTCCTTTATCGTTCGGACACCAAAGCGCCCTTGGCGGTGGTCTCAAAGCGCTTCCAGGTCGTCCAGCCAGGGGAGATCCTGGAGTTCTATCGCGACCTGACGGCAAGCAGCGGCTTCGAGCTTGAGACAGCTGGCGTCCTGCGCGAGGGACGCAAGTTCTGGGCGCTGGCTCGGACCGGTCAAAGTACCGTGCTTCGGGGGCGAGATAGAGTGAATGGCTATCTCCTATTGGCGACTGCGTGCGACGGAACACTGGCCACGACGGCTCAATTCACTTCCATCCGCGTCGTCTGCAACAACACCCTGGCAGTTGCACTGGGCAACGGTGGTGCAATCAAGGTGCCGCACCGCAGTCACTTCGACCCAGACCTCGTGAAGCGCCAGCTCGGCATTACGGTTTCAGCCTGGGATGGTTTCGTAGAGCGTATGAAAGCACTGTGCGAATTCCCTGTTGAGCCGGACTCTTCAGATGCACTGTTGCGTCGTGTGTTGACATGTACGGCTCCCAACGCAGTACAGGTGGTCAATGAACAGGCTGTGGCTAAAGTGCGCGCGCTGTACAAGGGCGATGGGCGAGGATCCCAGCTTGCTTCCAGCCGAACAACGGCCTGGGGCTTGCTCAATGCCATCACCGAACACGTTGATCATCATCGGCGTGCTCGAAGCGATGACCATCGCCGTGACGCAGCCTGGTTCGGGCAGGGCGCCCAGATCAAGCAACGCGCATGGGAAGAAGTGTTGGGGATGGTGGCGTGATGCGGGCCGGATCACGCACATCTACGCCGTCTAGCGGCGAGCCTGCATCATCTCAGGAAGTCGCCCGGGCACGGAATGACAGGATCGTTGCACTGGCCTTGCGCATCCTCGAACAGCGTGCCTGTGAGCCAGGGCCGCGACTTGGTGATGTCTCCAAGTGCGGCGCCTTCTTCCGGCTGCGGTTGGGCGGTGAAATTTGCGAGCACTTCGAGATTGCGTTTCTTGATAGCCAGCACCGGCTTATCGGCGTAGAGCGTTTGTTTTCCGGGTCCGTAGAGGGCGCGGAGGTGCATCCGCGCATCGTCGTCCAGCGCGCGCTGGCCTTGAACGCCGCGGCAGTCATCGTCGCTCACAACCACCCAAGTGGCCACACTGAGCCTTCAGCAGCCGACCGGGCTGTCACTGTCCAGTTGAAGACCGTCTTGCAGTTGGTGGAAATCCGGCTGCTGGACCATTTCGTGGTCACGGCACACCAGGCGGTTTCGATGGCTTCCCGGGGATGGGTGTAGGGCTGACATCCGCTCTGGGTTCGGTCTCGGCACAGCGCGCCGTACATCGACTCTTCGTGTTCCACGTTCAGTGGCCGAGCCCTGAAGGGCCGGCCACAGGATTGCCGTCAGTCGAGAAGTGACCCGGGGCGAACCCGGAGCGCCAGTGCGATGCGCTCGATGTTGTAGATCGTCACATTCTTCTCGCCACGCTCGAGCATACCGATGTAGGTCCTGTGGACGCCGGCTGCCTCGGCAAGGTCTTCCTGCGACAGCCCGCGCTCCTTTCTCAATCGCCGGACGTTGCCAGCAAAGACGGTGACCAACCGAGTTTCGTGAACTGCCCGAGCCATCGCGAGATGGTCTGGGTTTGAATACTACTATTCGACATACTACGATTAGCACTAGCTTGGGCTGGAGCCGGCTTCGGCAGGGTCAAGCCGGTTGGGCAGCAGATCAGAAGTTGGGTGGATGAATGAAAAAAGTGGCTCCTCCCTGCGTGGTGCCGGCGTCTGCCTTCCTGGTCGGTCGTAGGGGGAGGCGGCCGTCCTGGGCTTACGCACATGGGCACGCTCAAATCGACGAGAAGCAGGAGATCTAAATTGGGGAAGGGCTACTACGAAGTACTCGGGATCCGTACAAATGCCGGGCCAGAAGAGATAGAGCGGGCATATCGGGGCCGACGTAGCCAGTACCACCCGGACCGCTACGCAAACTCGGATTCGGAGACGCTGGACTGGGCGACCTCGAAGATGCAGGAGGTCAACCAGGCCTACGCGGCACTTCGGGATCCGGTCAGTCGTGCACGCGTAGATGAAGAAGTGCGAAATAAGTCAGCGCGCCCAGCAGGCCCGGCATACGCCACCCGCGCGCCCAAGCCGGAGCCGTCGTATGCACCGACGTTGGTGCAGGCGCTGGACGGCCTGGCACTAAACGGTGAACCGCTTGAGAGGATCTTCATCGCCCCGCGTATCCCTCAGAAAAAACTTGCCGGCGCACTGGAATCCTACGGGCAAGGACTGCAACCACAGGATGTGGTTGTGCTGATTGACGACACGCTCTTTGGCGGTGCACGCGAAGGTGTCCTGATCACCGAAGCACAGATCAGATGCAAAGCCGTGTTCCAACCAGTGGAGATTCGCCTGCTTGGAGTCCTGTCGGCGATCACGACAGAAGGGAAGTACGTCTACATCAATGGCGAGCGCTTCGCCGATCTGAACATGCCTAACAAAGGCGACTTGAAGGCGCTCTTCAAGGCCGTAAGCCGCTATCTGCAGCAAGGCCATTAACCATCACAACAACAGGGGGAAAGAGATGAAATATCTGATTGGGCTCTACGGAGCCTCGGTCGTAGTTGCTGCAATCTGTTTCGCCAATTGGGGGCAATACGCCTACAAAGGCTTTGCCTACAACCTCGGCCGCGCGCTGGTCTGGCCAGCAATTGTGTTCCCGTCGTTCGGGGGGCTTCTCAGCGGGTTGATTTGGCTTGGCGTCATCGGCGGCGTGCTGGTCCTTGTGCAAAGGAGGGCCTAGTCATGGCACGAGATATCGCGAAGGTTGCGGCCGCTCTGGCGGCGTTGCTGATGCTTGGAGCATGCAGCAGCAAGGCGGACAAGGCACGCAGCGAATTCATCGGCAGCTGTGCCAGCAGCGGAGGGAGCGAGTCTGTCTGCGAATGCGCTTTCGACAAGCTGCAGGCGCATTACGGGGAAGAAGGAATTGTTGCAATTCAGTCCGAGGGCTCTCCGCCCCCGGACTTCATCGATCAATTGGCCGATGCCGCACAACAGTGCAGGAAGCGATAAGGAAATGAAGATGAAGCAGATTTACCGGTCCACGATGATCCTGCTAGCCACGCTAGCCGTAACAGGATGTGGTAACGCAGATGAGGTAACAAAAGCCGGCGAGCTCAATCTCGCTGGTTGCAAGGTGCCCGCGGGTACCAAGCGAGTAGAGGCCGAAGCTATCCAGTGCGATGCAGCCAAGGGCGTAACAGCTGAGTCAGAGAAAGCGCCTGCGCTGGAAGCTGTCCAGATCACCCCGGACGCTGAGGTCATCAACGCAGCCATCGCCCAAGAGGCGAGGAAGGCTGACGGAGCGACCGAGTACAAGGACGCGCGGAAGGTGATCGAAGGCGATCTGACCGCGGATGGCAAGCCAGAAGTGGTGGCCCTTTATACGTTAGAGGGTAGCGGAAACGGCAATGGTGCGGGCAGTTATCTGGCGGCATTTGAACGCAAGGAGGGTTCCCAGTTGCAGCTGGCCGGCACGACGTCGGTAGCTGGCTTCGGGGTCGCAGCCCAGAAGGTGAGCTTGAAGGACGGCACCGTGCATGTGACGTTGCTGGTGCCAGGACCCGATGATCCGGCTTGCTGTCCCTCTACGGAAGAGGAAAGCTTGTACGTCTTCCACGGAGGCAAGTGGCTGCAGGTGCAGCCATCACCCTAATCTCTGCCTGCCTCACTACGTAAAGGGAGCATCTGCTCCCTTTACGTAGTACCGACGCCGAGCCATTCTTTTTTTGCAGACGCTCTAAGGTGAGGGGGATCTGGTGTCCGAGGCCACTAAGCGCAGTCAAAGTGTCAACGGCTCTGCCAACCGACCTCATTGCGTATTCTTGCTTGCGCTCTCTGGCTCTACATGCTGTAGCAATGCCAGCAGAAGATCGCCAGGCAAATTGGATAGGCTCTAGGCTGTGAAGCATGATCTGGCATCGTTTCCGAGCTGCCACGACGGTTGCAGCTTAAGTTCTTGCTAGCAAAGTCGCGGGCCCGAAGTGGTTGATGAAGGCGCGGCGCACAGTTGAGCCTCACAAGCTGTGCGCCGACTGGCGGTTAGCAACGTATTCATCCCGTTGCGTTTGGCTCATGTGCCTGATTTGCGCCTTGCCCAAATGGGTCTCGGCCTTGCGGTCGATGCCGCGTGCTCTGAAACTGCGGTGATCGACCTGCCACGAGAGGCCTGCTTCGGCCAGGTACCGATTGATGATCGTGGAGATCGTCATCCTAGATGCGACGAGATCCTGGCTCATCTCGAACGGCGTCTTGCCGCCACTGAGCTTCCTGCAGCCGCCACGCTCGGGATGGGCTGGGTTGTAACGGGTGAAATAGCGATCGGCAGGACGTGCGGTGCCGTCGTCAGGGCGATCGGAGTACATTAGATGGCAGTGGAGATTGATGCACCCGCCAAGCTCTGCCTCTGGGCCATGCAGGGCGGCCTGCCAAGGGCGCGGCCCGACAACAGCCTGCGCGATCTCCTTCATCAAAGATATGTTGGTCTCGATGCTCAGCTGGTTGGGGAGGGCAATGATCCACTCTCGATAGGCGGCGCCGCCATTGCGCTCCCACTCGTCAGCGTACTTCCAGAACGTCAATGGATGGTCCCGGCTCCACTCGGGCATGTTGTCGAAGGCGAAAGCGAGTAGGTCATCTTGCGCAGCCCACTTGCCCATGCGGGCATCGTACCGGCAGTGCTCGGCGGCGCTGCCTTTGTTTCCTTTCTTGATTTCTGCGTGGAACTCGAACACTGGTGCTACTCCGGTTGCGCAGGAAGGCGTGGGCAGGCGCACATTTTGAGAAACGTTAAGTCCGCCTCCTCATTCCTCCCCTATGTGTGGTTGACCAACAGAGGCTCTCAATGGAGGCGAGTACGCTGTTGTCTGATCGGGGTGTGCGGGGTGTGTGCGGTGTATCCGTACATACGGTTACCCTTCCGGTAGAAAAATACCGATCATCGACTTCGTATGAATGATCTTTGGAGCGAACATCCTGCGGCTGTTGGCTAGTGCAGGATACTAGGGAGCCAGCGCCTGCCTTGGGGACGTCAGAGCTGAGGAAGCAAGAAGTATCGGACCGGAACAGTTACTCATCTGGAGGTGACACGCCGGGCAAGCGTCGAAGGCCCTGCCTGATGCCCCAAGATCCAGCGCGCGCTAGCCGCAGTGCTGGAGCGCTGATACGCCAGTGAATGCGTCCTGACACCAAGTTGCATCGTCGGTGCCTCCGCTGCCCGCAGATCATCGGGGAGAGGGGCTGGGTGCTAGCCCCGGCAGAAGCTTCTCGCCCTAGGCCGTGCATACAATGCACACCGCTACTTTTGGGGCACTGTGCATGGTGTGCAGCGTCTTAGATGAACAAAAAAGCCGCCCAGTGGGCGGCTCTTGGAGGGGGGCTCCCCTCTACAAGGAGGGCTTGTCAAAGAAGCTCCGCAGCATCTCAACCCAGAGCGGTCCGCTGCCGCTCTCTTCGTTGTGATAACGAACCCGTATCACGCCGGTGTCTTGGAGGTAGTCAAGCGCTGCCTCAAAGCGTCCCTGATGGCGGATCGGGCCTTCCTTCCGGAGAAGGTTGCGGCGAACAGTTGACCGTCCACGTGAGTAGTACTTGCGATGCATGAAATTGGTCAGTTTGTAGGCATCATCCTCATCCTCGGGGATATCGTCTCCGCTGAACATCCGAAGTGCTTCGTTGATGTGCCAGTTAACTACGGCCAGCGCACGCTTAAGCGTCTCGTGACTGATCTCCGTCCCCGCCTGGCCCGAGAAAAAGTGCAGGATCGCTGCCAGGCGGCTCGCGTTGTCCAGTGCCTTTGCGGCAAAGTCGCGGATACCGAAGAGCTGCCCGTCCTTATGCATGGCTGCCTCAACACGATTCTGGTGGTCTACCCAGAGCTCCTTTGCCTCTTGGGCAAAGGTCAGCCGCACCGGCGTCGAGCGAGCTTGGAAACGTAGTTCGAGGAGCTCGCGAACCCGGGTGTGGAAGAGCTTCAGCTTCTCCCACACTGGCTCATCCAGAGTCATGTAGCGAAAGCCCATGGTTGAAGACGGCCAAGCGACCAGGAACCGAGCCAAGAAACCGGAGCCGCGCGCGAGCCGGCCACGCTTGTCCATGAAGTCCTTGAACACCTCCTCCTGCACCATGAAGCTGAGCGTCATGTTGGGATGCCGTGCAACATAGTTCACGTCGGCGCGCTGGAAGCTGAGGATCTTCGGGCAATCCCACGCCTCATTGATCACGCCGAACTTGTTGGTGACACCTCCCTTCAAGATGATTTCACCCTCGGAACTCATAATCACCACGGACTTGCCCTCGCCACGCAACGCCTCCATCAGTGGGCGTTCGGTGATGCTCTGGTGAATCAGCTGGGCGTGTTCAATTTTCTGCGGCATCTCGGCGTTGAGTGCGATCAGCTTAGTGCGAATCGAATTTACCTCCTCATCGGAGTCTGCCTCGATTGCCTTCTGAAGTTTGCGCTGAAGGACCTTGTGCTTTGCCTTCCAGCAGGTCACCTCTGCTTGGTACGTATGGATATCGCTCTCGGAGGTGGATGCGAGGCGAATGTCGTACTCGAGCAAAGGATCACCTACGAGATTGTCGCAGGCAGTCTTGCGCTCACCGGAGTCGGCGATGGTTGCGTAGAACAGCGACGCGGGACGCTCCTGGCCGGTAGGTGTCTCCACCACAACCAGGCCTTGGCACGCCGCAGACATGACCGTGCCGAAGGAACTGGCGATCAGCGCGAGCGGTGCCTGGAGGTTGTCCTGGGTCTCCAGTACGGCGTCGCGGATCAGCGGATACAGCGCGTTGGTCGGGAAGTTGTCGGGGTTGCGGCGGATCATGCTGCGTCCTCCCCGTCCGAGGTGACCGTTTCCTTGGCGTGCTGCTCCAGCAGTTCCTTGAAACGAGCCGGGTGGAGCTTCAACCCCTTCTTGGACAGCATGGCGAGGATGGACTTCTGCGTGATGCCCTGGTCCATCAGCTCGGTGATCACCGGGTAGAGCAGGGCAAACAGCTCCTCCTTCTGCTGCTTCGGATTGGGTTTGAGGGTGCGCAGCGACATCGCGATGCGCTCGGCCTGGGTCTGCACGCTGGCGGCAGCCGACTTGATGTTGATCTCGTTCATTGGTCGGCCTCCTTAGTGCGAGCTGCGCGCAGCGGCGCAGGATTCGATGTAAACGACGATGTCCTGGTGCAGCCAAGCCGTGGGTGCGCGGTCGCCCTTGCCCAGCTTGAAAGGGCGGGGTATGTCAGGGTCGTACTGCGGAGAAGACTCGTCGAGGCGGTTGTACAGCGTGCTGCGCGAGATCCCCAGCAACTGCAGGACTTCAGGCAGGCGTACCGCGCGAGGTGAAGGAGCCTGGCCTGTCTGGTTCGATTGACCATTGCTGCGGAAGGAGGCAAGGATGCGTTCGAGATGCTTCAGGACGATGGCCTGGAACTCGCGGTCGACCTGATCAAGGCTCGAAGCCGAAGCGCTGCGCGCTGCAGGCTCTGCCATGCGGGTACGGGCGTGACGGTGTGCGTTGGCGATGTTGTTCATGCTGACTCCAAGTGGTTGTGGGCTGAGAGCCCGTCCCTCAGACGGCGTCATTGCCGTCTGAGGGGTCGCACTTTGGAGCTGCTTTTGAATCCTGTCATGGTAAAAACAGGCTGGAGTTTGACGGTCTATCGTTTTTGTAGTAGTGGGTCAGAAAGGAGGCGGGAGGCCTTTTCGGCCACCTTACTGAGCTCTGGGTACTTAGCGGCTTCCTTGGTCGCCCAACGGAGCAGCGGACCTGCGAGCCGGTGCCCTGGCTCGCCCTCTTCTGCAGGGGGGCCTTTGATGGTTTTGTCGTAGTCCGCCACCACAGCGGCGTACCGTTCGGAAGACAATAGCTCCTCCGATACCTGCTCCATCATTGCGTCCTTGTGGAAGCGCTTGTTAGGCGACGCATCTCTCGGTCTGCTTTCCATCCATGACGTGAGCACCTCAATCGCGGCTTGCTCAAGAGCTTGCCTTTGTTGCAAGCCGCGCTTGCTGCCTTGCGCGCTCATTGCTTCGGAGTGCGTCATCGGTGAATTGATGATGCCGATGTAGTAGTGGCACTCGATCAATGCGTGCAGCATCCGTGTCTCGTCGCCGGCATCAGCGGCATTCTTTGCTTCAACCCAGTATCCGATGGCGATGTCCGTGACTTCACGCGTTGCCTGTCGCAGCCATTTTTCGTGTCCCTCCTTTCTGCTGGCCGCTGAATCCTTACGGGTCTTGATGAAGGGGAGGAGAAAGAGCTTCAACTCGTCCTCTGGTCGCGCACGCTCCTCCTTCCAATGCCTGTAGCTGGTGGCGTTGCCGTATTCCTGGAGATTCTCTGTGGCGGATAGCCAGCGCTCTTCGAAGGACTCTCCTGCAGCAGCACGTTCTTCGTAGATCGTTTTGATCTGCACCAAGGTACGTTCAAGGAGGGCCGTGGTAGTTGGCAACGTCGCGCTGCTGTCATAGCGGCCTTGACTGCGGCTTTGCTCGCCCAAGCTCAGTGCAACTATCGGGAGTTTAAGGTGCCGGAGGCGCCTGTCATTGAAAGGTGTAGTGCGATCAGGTGCTGTGTTCATTGCTCGATTTTTAGTCTGGATGCTTCGGGCTTTTAGGAGGGGTGGGAAGTGGCTTCCCCCTGCATTTTCGAACATCAGAACCAGTCGAGGAAGTCACATATCTATGATAGGTCCATCGAGAGAGAGTGGCACCCAGTGATGAGCAGCATCAGAACTCAAAGAGATGTATGTATGTAAGTATTCGCATATTTAAGTATGTTGATGCTGCATACACTGAAGCCAAGAAACATCAAGGAACTCTATCGCCATGAATCCGCGCGCCTTGCCGAGGGCTCAACGAATCAGGCCATCACACCATGCGCGAGCGTTCTTCGGAGCCGGTTGAGACCAGTTCAAGCAGCCGGCGTGCGAGAGCGAAGATCGCAACGTCGAACTGCGCGCGCGCATCCTTGCGTTGGCGCATTGCCATCGCCGCTAAGGCGTGGCGATGAGCTATCTCACATTGCGACAGAAAGAACGCCTCGTGAACTACAAGCGCGTGGAGCGGTTGTATTGCGAGCAGCAGCTGAAGGTCCGACGGCGCAAACGAAAAAAGGTACCCGTGGGCGACGGTCAGCCGCTGTTGCGGCCATCGCAGGCTAACCAAGTGTGGCCAATGGGTTTCGTGTTCGACCGCAACGCCGAAGGTCGAGTGATGATGTGTTTTGTGACCCTGGACGACGCAACGCGCGAAGCGGTCGCAATCGACGTGGAGCGCGCGATCTCGGGCCACGATGACACGCGTGCTGGACCGATTGGTGCACAGTCGCGATTCGCCTCAAGTCATCCGTGCTGACAAAGGCAAGGAGTTTTTCGGCGCGGTGTTCGCTGCTGACGCAAGAAATGGGTGTGTCGAAGATCGCATGAGGCGTGGCGCCGTCCCTCGCTTACTGGGCAAGAGACGATGTGGGCGCTGCTACATTGTCCGCTGTTGCGGGAGCTGCATGTGCTGCTTCTCAGCAGGCAAAAGAGAGCGCAGAAAATCGTACCATTCGAGGTTTGTAGCCTCGCAGCGCGCCTCAACTTGCTCAACAATCCAATGCGAGTAGACCAGCACGGGTGCATTGCCTTCTGCGATGTCATCAACTGCGGCGCCGACGAGCCAGCCAAGTGCAACCATCTCATCATCAGTGCCGGCGACAGGATCATCTTTCACTACGACTGTCCAAGAATCCGTATCGTCACCCTCAACGTAGGCAAGAACAGCTCCATCTTCCCCAATGAGTTCAACAATGATGTTGCGCTCGGCATCAAAAGCGGCCATCCAATCTTTAACCTTACTTGGGGCTGTGAGTAGTCGCGCCTGCGCTTCTTCAGCTCTCTTGCGACGCTCCTTGAGCTTCGCTTTTCGTGCTGCATCCGATTTCTTTGCCATTGTTGCTCCTAGCGTAAAACGCGGTACAGATGCCTGCGCGGCAGATGTGGGCTGTCGTTGTCAAAGTCTAACTTTCGATTCAATCAGCTACCTGTCCCGGTTATGACATTCTCGGCCCCGTCCTGCTCGGGTCGTTTTGGGTCTGGTCACGTGCTTGCGCTAGCTCCTGCAATCGAGTCTGTTCTTGCGTATCGCGGGTCTGACTCGCAGCTAGGTATTGCTGTTCCGGAGCTGCCGCTAGCGCCTCGCTGGTCGGCATATGTGCCCGGTTGGCGAAAGGATCCGGGGAGGAGCCTGGGCCTGAGCGCATCACGAACATCGTCACCCCGCCTGGAAGCTTGTCGGTCGGGACGTTCAGTGCCACGTCCACCTTGTCGCCGGGCTTGAATCCCGCCTCCACGGCTATTTTGTAGGCGCTCGCAACCATGCGATCGCTGCGCTCATCCCACGGCTTGTTGGCGCTTTCATCGAGCCTTGCGATGGAAGAGCGTAGCTGCTCCACCAATGCCGCATCTTGTGGCTTCGGGCCGGCGGCGCTCAGACGATTCACAGACAGCTGCTCGTCTTCCCGAGGATCGTGCGATGCAACAGAGCGCGCACCCATCTGCATTCCCGGTGCGGCGACCTGTGTTGTGGTCGTGCTCGTGGACGCTGCACGCCCTTGCACGTGGTCATCATCCAGCGCAGATGAACGTCCCGGTGCTGTCTGCGGCGACGGCGCGTTGGGTAAGGCGGTTTGCGTAGGCGGTGCTGCAGGCTGCTGCGTCTGAGGCGACTGCGTAGGGGGATTGGGCGAGGTGGCATTCACAGGTATGGCCTGCTGGCGTTCTGCTTGCGATATCTCTGCTGCCGTCGTGGTCGCCCTGATCTCCATGCGGTCGTCGTTCTGGCCAACCACCGTGGCGATTGAGCCATCTTTCTGCAGCTGCAGGAAAAAGGGCATCTGCTTGCCCGTATCGCGTGCATGGTCTTGTGCAACTGCCGTCGTGGCTGCATCGATCTGCGCGTCAGTGCGCGTAATGCCAGCGCGGGCGTACATCCCGGCCACCTGGCTGTGCAAGTCGCTCTGCGTCGGCGTGGGATTGCTGCGGGCGACCTCCGCCATCGACGCCATGTCTTGAAGCCCGGCCTGTTGGCTCTGCCACGTTCGGTTCAATTCCTCGCGTGTGTTGCCAGTGGCCGCATTGGTGCCATAGAACGTGCCGGGCGTGGTCCATTCGCCCCTGGCGTCGCGGATATATGAGTTACCGTCAGAAGCCTGTAAGGGCTGCGGTTGCGTCCGCGCGTTCGTGATGGCCTGCGGCACCGGTTCGCGATTGGTGAACTCATTCCAGCCGAATTGGTTGTAGGCGATCTGGTAGCGGGCCGCTGTTGCTTCCGGAGTGTTGGCGGCGTTCTGCGCGATGATCGTCTGCGATTGGCTCTCCAACGCGGTCGCACGCTCGGTGCTAATCGGGGCGTTATGTGTGATCGGTATCTTGCCGTCGATATTTTCCCTGATTTCAAGCTGCCACTTCCCGGTCTGCGCATCGCGCACGTAGTCGCGGCCCGTTTCAAATGGTTCGCGCGGCGGATGCGTTTCGTTCTTGGCATCCAGGCGGTATGGATCCTGTGGCTTTGGTGGATTTGCCAGCCCGAGTGAGTACGAGTCGTTGGCCGCGCGGTAATTCAGCTCGTCGGCAAGACGGCCAGCAGCAACCAGCCGCGTTTCCTGAAAACCGCCGTTTGGCATCGGTGCGCTCACCTTGCGTGACCAGGTGCCTTGGGGATCTTCCGGGTTGCGCGTCCACTCGTTGCCGCTGCGGTCTGGCTGTGTGTAGATCCGGTTGATGTCCTGCTTCTCGGCCCAACGTTCGCCAAGGTAGGCGCCCGCCACGCCGCCAACCAAGCCAGTAGCCAGCGCGCCAGGCCCCGTCCACGACCCTGTGACGGCACCATAGCCTGCACCAAGCAGGAAGCCGCCTGCGATACCGCCAGCGTTGCGGCCGACGAAGTGCGTGGCCGCTGAGGCGGCCCCTGTGTCATTGCCTTGCGTACTTAGCTGGACCACGCGATGGCCGGTCACGGCGAAGTCGTAGGCTATCAGCGCTACGCCGGCAGCACCCGCGACGCGAGCACCAGAAAGCCCGCGCGCTCCGGCCGCTTCTGCTGCAGCAAGCCCTTCGCCGGCCACGATGCTGCCTTCGCCTGGGACGCCGGGCATGCAGGGCGCAGTCGGTGGCCGTGCGAGGATCGGTGGCATCTCTTGAGGAAAGGTGAGGCGCAGACGCGCCTCCATCGGTTGTGTGATTGGCAGGCGCCCGGCTTGGTTCGCTTCAGCGACTGCTTCGCCCAGTGATTGCCGGCCGCCCCATCTATCACTGAGGGTGGAGGTTCCCGGCTGATCGATCGCGTCCAACGCAAGTTGGACATTGCCTTCAGACCGCGTCACGCCGGCCCAGCGCGCCTCTGCTGCGGCCATCTTCCCCACATCGGCAATCTGCCCAGCATGACTTTGTTGGTAAGCCGCGAGATCGCCATGAAAGGCCCGGATCTTTGCGTTCGCCTGCTGTGGGGTCATGCCCTGCGGCGTGTTGCTTACAAGGTCGCCATTGACCAAGCCCACCTTGAGTGTGTCGGTCAGGCCGTTGACTCTAGCCGCGATGCGCTGTGCTGCGGCTTGATCGCCGCGCAGCGTTGCTTGCCCGTCGGGGGACAGTTCCAATCTTTCAAGCCGATTCGCAAGTTCCTCTGAGTACGCCCCAAGCGGTCCACCGGGGTGAGGCGACAAACCCATCCTCGCGGCCAGTGCTTGGTCCGCAGGAAGATTGAGGATGTTGCGTGGACCATGCAGCTCGAACAGACCGCTTCTGGAAAGCGACTGCAGCAAGCGGCTCTCACTGAAAGCCGCTTGCTCAATGACATGGTGCCCTTGGAAAGCCGGTGTATCAGCCATCGGTGCAACTCCCGCTCAGAAATCCGTATCGAGGGTTTGACGCGTCAGAGGTCTGCGGCGTCTCGCAGCGAAGGGCCGCTAAGTTGGGCTGCGTTCAAGGCATCGAACAGAACGCGGTCACAAATGGCCTCGGTTCCTAGGCGTGACTGGCGGAAGATGTGGGCGTTACCAACGACCTCGCGCTTGAATACAAGGCTTGCACCGCCGGATACGCTGTAGAAGTTGAGGTCTTGCCCGGTCTCGTAATCGTGTTCGATCTCGATCTGGACCCGCGATTCACTCTCGTCAATCGCATCAAGCCAACGCGTCACGCTGCAGAGGTAGTACTGAGGACCCTGCGTGCCGTCGGCAAGGGTGAAGTCGCATGCCGCGAAGGCGAAGCCTTCCGAATCGAAGGTGTCGAACACCTGCTTCAATGCTTCCGAAACGATCCAGATGCCCGCCAGCTTCTCGAAATCACGCGGCATCTCTTGCTGTCCCGGCACCTGCACTAGGTGTGGCCTCACCGGATACTGGCTCGGATCACCATTGGGAGGATCCATGGTGTTCATGCCAGGGGGCAGAAGCAATTCTTCATTGGCAATCTTCAAGCCAGCGCTTTGACCATTGCCTCGGAAGCTTGGCCGGAGGACAAAAAATTCCCCCAGATGGGAGTCGCTCGCGACAGTGACGGGGATTGCTGCCTCATCGTTCATGGTGATTTCCATCGTGGACGGGTGCGCCGCAGATCGCAGCTGATTCCTTTGGTGTGAGGGATTCTATGGCAATGGGCGGCATGCCTGTAAGGCAGGTGGCCGAACATGCGCTAGGGAGACCTCCACCATTGGCGCCCCGTTGAAGCGTCCTCGTTAACTCGATCCACTTGGAAGTAGAGTTCCATCCCAAGGAGCTCTGTATGAAGAAGTCGAAGTTCACCGAAGAACAGATGGTTCGGATCCTCAAAGAAGTCGAGGCCGGTGCAAGGGTTGGCGAGACCTGCCGCAAGCACGGGATCAGCGAGCCGACCTATTACGTCTGGAAGTCCAAGTTTTGACTCCCCGTAAACTTGATCCATCCATAGTTAGAGGTCTCCGGGCACACTAGCCCCAAGGAGACCAAGCATGCGCAAGAGCAAGGTCACCGAGAGCCAGATCGTCCCCACGCTGAAGCGGGTCGAGCGCGGCCGCCAGGTCAAGGATGTCCGTCGCGAGCTGGGCATTTCCGAGGCGACCTACTACGTCTGGAAGTCCAAGTACGGTGGCATGGAGGCAGCTGATATGCAGCGCTTTCGCGACCTGGAGACCGAGCACAGCAAGTTCAAACGCATGTATGCCGAGCTTGCAATGGAAAACCATGCACTAAAGGATGTCATCGCAAAAAAGCTGTAGACCCGGCGCACAAGCGCCCGCTTCTTGCCTGGCTCGTCGAGCAGCATGGCTGGAGCGAGCGCCGGGCCTGTTCAGTCGTTGGCGTGGCGCGCTCGACAGCGCACTATCGGCGCCGTCCCGATCGCGACGAGGAGGTCATTACGCTGTTGTCCGAATTGGCCGAGCGCTTTCCCGAGCGTGGTTTTGGAAAGCTGTTTCAACTCATCCGCCGTCGTGGGCATGTGTGGAATCACAAAAGGGTGTGGCGCGTGTATTGCCTGATGAAGCTCAATCAACGTCGTCGCAGCAGGCGCCGGGTCCCGACGCGCCATCCACAGCCGCTGGCGTGCGGACAACGGCCCAATGCCGGATGGTCAATCGACTTCATGTCCGATGCGTTATGGGACGGTCGGCGTTTTCGCACGTTCAATGTCATCGACGATTTCAGTCGGGAAGCCTTGGCGATCGAAGTGGGCTTCAATCTTCCGACCGCCCGCGTCATCCGCACGTTGGAACGTATCGCGACCTGGCGCGGCTATCCCGCTAAGCTTCGCCTAGACAATGTCCCGGAGTTGTCGCATTAGCCTTGGCCGAGTGGGCCGAGCGCAAAGGCATCGCTCGAGCCGGGACATGCCGCGCCTGATGCCGTCGAGTAGTTCTCCAAGTTCCTTAGGGCTCCACGGCTTGCCGTGCCGCGTGGGTAGGTCGGGGGTCTTGGACGAGGACTTCGTGGACGCAGTCATGTTTCTGCTTCCATGCTCTTCACGCGGTGGTTCAGGCTTCGGCCCCGACACAGCTCAGGCACAGCGTGAGGGCTTTTGTCTTATCAGCCATCTCATTTGTGGCCCGATCTGTTATCTCACACGGCCATGGCTTGTTGGGCGACGTAATTGAGCAAGTAGCCCTGTGCTCGCCCGTATGTCTCGCTGTACTGAGCATAGTGGCGCGCGACGACTATCAGACCCCTGAGGCTGTGATAGATGGCGTTTTGCGCGCACAGCCCATACTTCACGTTCAGTGGCGTCAACCGGCTTGCACGGCAGTCTCGTAGGCTTGCAGCCGCGCAAGGGTCCAAAAGCTCGAGCGAGCCCGTGCGAAGATATGATCCTGTGTTGCTCGCTCCCCAGTAGCTCGGGTATCAAACGAATTGGCGGGTATCAGAGCGGGTATCAGTGAGTGTTTTCGGGCTTTGTCCCTTTTAAAAACAAATAGATAGGCCTGACATGTTGCTCATGCTCGACAACTACGACAGCTTCACCTACAACCTCGTGCAGTACCTGCAGGCACTGGGCGCCGAGGTCACGGTGGTGCGCAACGATGCGATGAGCGTCGATCAGATCGCCGCGCTCAAGCCCGAGCGCATCGTGATCTCGCCCGGCCCATGTACGCCCAACGAGGCCGGTATCTCGCTGCAATTGATCGAGCAGCTTGGCCAGACCACGCCCATCCTTGGTGTGTGCCTGGGTCACCAGAGCATCGGCCAGGTGTATGGCGGCGATGTGATCCGCGCTGGCAACATCATGCATGGCAAGACCTCGCCGATCCGCCACGAGGGCAAGGGGGTGTTCGCCGGCCTGCCGGACAGTTACCAGGCCACGCGCTATCACTCGCTGGTGGTGGACAAGACCACCCTGCCGGATGCGCTGGAAGTCACCGCATGGACCGAGAATCCGGATGGCTCGGTGGAAGAGATCATGGGCCTGCGCCACCGTCAGTTCCCGGTGGAAGGCGTGCAATTCCATCCCGAGTCGATTCTGACCCAGCACGGTCATGCCCTGCTGAAAAACTTTCTGGAGCGGTGATCGCGATGGGCGCTACACCTGTTGCCGCTGGCGGTGCAGCTTGTCTGGGCCGCGAGACATCCGCGTGGCACTCCCGCGCCGGCACGCGTGCCTACGGCGCAATACGCAGTGGGTTGCTGACGGTTTCGCTGCAGCACACAGACAGCGAAACCATCGCTGAGCAAGGCCTGCACGCTGCGCAATTCGCCAAGGTCGCTTCACGATGAACACGTCCAACGACAGCATGCATTTCTACGAACCTGCGCACGGCCACGGGCTGCCACACGACCCGTTCAATGCCATCGTCGGTCCGCGCCCGATCGGCTGGATCGGCTCGCACAGCGCCGAGGGCATCGCCAATCTGGCGCCGTATAGCTTCTTCAACGCCTTCAACTACACCCCGCCGATCGTCGGGTTTGCCAGCATCGGCCGCAAGGACAGCTTGCGCAATATCGAAGCGACCGGTCAGTTCACCTGGAATCTGGCCACGCGCCCGCTCGCCGAAGCAATGAACGCGAGCGCGGCGATGGTGCCGTCGGAGGTCGACGAGTTTGCGCTTGCCGGCTTGCAGATGGCGCCGTCGCGTTTGATCGATGCGCCGCGTGTGGCGGCAAGCCCGGTCAGTTTCGAATGTCGGTTGAGTCAATTGGTGCAGCTGCACAGTGCAAGCGGTCAGGCCGTAGAAACCTGGCTGGTGCTTGGCGAAGTGGTGGGCGTGCATCTTGCGCACGCCGCGCTCGATAACGGCGTCTACGACCCGGCCAAGGTGCAGACCATTTTGCGTGCCGGTGGCCCGGCCGATTATTTCGAAGTGCAGCCGCAGGCGCGCTTCCAGATGCGTCGGCCCGGCCAATGACCGACTGACCGCATCGATTCGGTCCTGCGCACCTGGCTGCCTGTAACAGCCCCGCGCAGTGATCCCTGCGCGACACACTGCAGGCCCTCGCTTGCAGCCGTTTTCCTTCTGTCTATGGCCGTTCCCATGCCCATCACGCCCCAAGAAGCCCTGCAGCGCACCATCGAACATCGCGAAATCTTCCATGACGAAATGGTCGAATTGATGCGGCAGATCATGCGCGGCGAAGTCTCCGACATGATGGTCGCCGCCATTCTCACCGGGCTGCGGGTCAAGAAGGAAACCATCGGCGAAATTGCCGGCGCCGCTACCGTCATGCGCGAGTTCTCGCGCCGCGTGGAGGTGAGCGATCGCCAGCACATGGTCGACATCGTCGGCACCGGCGGCGATGGGTCGCATACGTTCAACATCTCCACCTGCGCGATGTTCGTGGCCGCCGCCGGCGGTGCCAGGGTGGCCAAGCACGGCAATCGCAGCGTCTCATCCAAATCCGGCAGCGCCGATGCACTGGAAGCCCTCGGCGCGGTGATCGAATTGCAGCCCGAGCAGGTCGCCGCATCGCTGGCGCAGACCGGCATCGGTTTCATGTATGCGCCGGTGCATCACCCGGCCATGAAGGTGGTGGCGCCGGTGCGTCGCGAAATGGGCGTGCGCACCATCTTCAACATCCTGGGCCCGCTGACCAATCCGGCCGGTTCGCCCAACATCCTGATGGGCGTGTTCCATCCGGATCTGGTCGGCATCCAGGCGCGCGTGTTGCAAGAGCTGGGCGCCGAACGCGCCTTGGTGGTGTGGGGGCGCGACGGCATGGACGAACTCTCGCTCGGTGCCGGCACCCTGGTTGGCGAACTGCGCGACGGCCAGGTGCGCGAATACGAAGTGCATCCGGAAGATTTCGGTATTGCCATGTCGGCCAGCCGCAACCTCAAGGTGGCAGACGCCGCCGAGTCGCGCGCGATGCTGCTGCAGGTGCTGGAGAACGTACCCGGCCCGGCGCTGGATATCGTTGCGCTCAATGCTGGCGCTGCGCTGTACGTCGCCGGCGTTGCCGACAGCATCGCCGAAGGCATCGTGCGCGCCCGCGCCGTGCTGGCCGATGGCTCGGCGCGCGCCAAATTGGACGCGTATGTCGCCTTTACGCGCCAGGTCGGCGCATCGCACTGACCATGCCTGGCGCTGCAATGCTTCGGCAATCATGCGGCGGCATCTTCACCCTTCCGCAGGCATGCTGCGCAGGTTGGCGTGCAGCCGCGGCCCATTGCGGCCGTCTTGACCGATAATGCCCGCCCGCCAGGACCCGATACGATGAGCGATATCCTCAACACCATCCTTGCCCGCAAGGCCGACGAAGTCGCCGAGCGCAGTGCACGCGTGCCGCTGGCCGAGCTGATCGCGCGCAGCGCAGATTTGCCGCTCACGCGCGGTTTCGCCGCGGCCATGCAGGCCAGCATCGCTGCCGGCGACCCGGCCGTGATCGCCGAAGTGAAGAAGGCCAGCCCATCCAAGGGCGTGATTCGCCCCGATTTCCACCCCGCCGACATCGCGGTCAGCTACGAATTCGGCGGCGCCAGTTGCCTGTCGGTGCTGACCGACGTGGATTTCTTCCAGGGCGCCGATGCCTACCTGCGCCAGGCGCGCGACGCCTGCACGCTGCCGGTCTTGCGCAAGGATTTCACCGTCGACCCTTATCAGGTCTACGAAGCGCGCGTGTTGGGTGCCGACTGCATTCTGTTGATCGTCTCGGCGCTGGAAGACGCGCAGCTGGTCGATCTGTCCGGATTGGCGATGCAGCTGGGCCTGGACGTGCTGGTGGAAGTGCACGACATCGACGAGCTCGAGCGCGCGGTGCAGGTGCCGGTGCCGCTGATCGGCATCAACAATCGCAATCTGCGCACCTTCGAGGTGTCGCTGCAGACCACGCTGGACATGCGCGCCGCGGTGCCGCGCGACCGCATCCTGGTCACCGAAAGCGGCATCGTCACCCATGCCGATGTCCAGCTGATGCGCGGCCATGGTGTGAACGCGTTTCTGGTCGGCGAGACCTTCATGCGCGCGCCCGAACCCGGCGAGTCGCTGCGTCAGCTATTCTTTGCGCATGACTGAGTCGTTTCCCGCACCGCGCGACGATGCGCCGTTGGTGGTCTTCGACTTCGACCACACCTTGTACGACGGCGATTCCGGCAGCCATCTGTTTGCCTGGTTGATCAAGCGCAATCCGTTACGTCTGCTGGTCGCGGTATTGGCCTCGCCGATTCTCGGGCCCATGGTGGCGATGCTGCCCACCCGCCGCCGCGGGGTGTCCGGCTATGTCTGGATCGCCACGTTCGGCCTGCACCGTACGCGCGAGTTCAATCGCTTCATCGATGCTTACGTGCTCAAGCATGAAGCGCAGATCCGGCAGCGTCTGCTTCCGCATGCATTGAAAGTCTTCACCGACCACCGGGCCGCCGGCGATCGCGTGGTGGTCGCCACCGGCGCGCCGCCCGAGCTGGCGCGCGCGATTCTCGGTTTCGTCGCCCATCAGGACGTGCCGGTCATCGGCAGCCTGGTCGGGCCACGGCTGGGCGCGGTCACTGCGCGGCGTCACTGCCACAACGAAGAAAAGATGCGCATGCTGCGCGAACGCGGCTACGCGGACATCGCCATCGCGTATTCGGACAGCACCGCAGACTTGCCGTTGTTGAAGGCCGCACGCGCACCGGTGGTGGTCAATCCCAAGGCCAATCGCGAAGACCTGTTCCGCCAGGTGCTGCCCGCCGGCACGCCGATCCTCAATTGGGGTTGCCGCGACCGTGGTGGCAAGGCGCTCTGAGACAGGCGCAAGCCTCTATGTGGCGGACTGTGTGCAACTGACAAAGACATCGCCCAGTCCGGCTACCGGCTGCCCGCCTCGCAAGTGAGTAGGCGGCACGCGCATGAGGTTGCTGCAATCAACGGATCGTCAGGACTGTGATGCAGTCGCGATGCAGACCGTGCGGTCTGATCGGTCGAAAACACTCGTATAAGAGGTATCGCGCAAAACTGCAGTATTGCGGCGCGCCAAGCGAGCCCAAGAACACAGCAACATTGCCTAAATTCTGCCGTCTCGGCATGCAGCCAGTGCGCTGGGCACTGGCTGCATCGTGCGCTTAGCGCGTGCCGTACAGCACGACAGTCTTGCCGCGTGCATGCAGCAGGCCATCGGCCTGCAGCTTCTTGAGCACACGTCCGGCCATCTCGCGCGAGCAACCGACCAGGCGTGCCAGCTCCTGTCGCGAGACACGCAGCTGCGTGCCCTGCGGATGGCTCATCGCTTCCGGTTCCTTGGACAGATCGTGCAAGGTGCGCACGATGCGGTCGGTCACATCCAGGAACGCCAGGCGGCTGGCTTTCCTTGTGGTGTCGAGCAGTCGTTTTGAAAGCTGAACGCCCAGCGCGTAAAGGATGCGGGGGGCATCCGGCGACAAACTGGTCTGAAACAGCTGCTGCAGGCGCTCGTAGCTGATCTCCGCCAACTCGCACTGGGTGCGGGTGCGCAGGATCACCTCGCGCGTATCGGATTCGATGAACAACCCCATCTCGCCAACGAACTCGCCGTTACCGAAGTAGCCCAGCACCAACTCACGATCGTCATCTTCCTCGGCAATGATGCTTACCGAGCCGCTGATGACGTAGTAGAGGGTGCCAGCCGGGTCTCCTGGCCGGAACACATCGGTCCGGGTCGGATAGCGCCTGCGGTGGCTGTGCGCAAGAAAACGCTCAATGGTGCCTGCGTCCAGCGCCAGCGAAGGGGAAGCGTTACGTACCGTCGTAGTGACAACCGTCGTGTTTCCTGGGCTCATGGTAGTTCCGCGTGTAATTCCTGAAGCTTAACGGCATGAGTCATGCAAGGTAAACCATTCTTAACATCGGCATTTCGTTGCTGGGATCTTTGGCTCATAATTGTTTCCTTTCCCGCCTTCCATAAGGACAGACCGACGTGGTCAAGCCGTTGCCTCGCCTGAGGCTACAGGGGTTCAACAACCTCACCAAGGCGTTGAGCTTCAACATCTACGACGTCTGTTACGCGCGTACTGAAGAGGAGCGTCAGCGCTACATCGAGTACATCGATGAGCAGTACGACGCCGATCGTCTGACGCAGATCCTGACCGATGTGGCCGAGATCATTGGCGCCAACATCCTCAATATCGCACGTCAGGACTACGATCCGCAGGGCGCATCGGTGACGATCCTGATTTCCGAAGAGCCGGTGATCGACAAGAAGCAGGCCGGCAAGGAGCTCATCTCCGACGCTGTGGTTGCTCATATGGACAAGAGCCATATCACTGTGCACACATACCCGGAGACGCATCCGCAGGAAGGCATCGCCACGTTCCGCGCCGACATCGACGTTGCCACCTGCGGCGTCATCTCGCCGCTGAAGGCGCTGAACTACCTGATCGAGAGTCTGGAATCGGACATCGTGATCATGGATTACCGCGTGCGCGGCTTTACGCGTGACGTGAAGGGTAAAAAGCACTACATCGATCACAAGATCAACTCGATCCAGCACTTTCTTGCCAAGAATGTGAAGTCGCGTTACGAGATGTTCGACGTCAACGTCTACCAGGAAAATATCTTCCACACGAAGATGCACCTGAAGGATTTCGATCTCGATCAGTACCTGTTCGAAGAGCGCGCCAAGAACCTGTCGTTCAAGGAGCGTATGAAGATCGAAACGCTGCTCAAGCGCGAGATCGAAGAGCTGTTCCACGGGCGCAACCTGAGCGAGTAATCGCAAAGAACGACCGCTTGCGCGCCTGTTCGCAGGTGCGTCAACGACTCAAGGCGGGACGGCCCGCCACGCGATGACCTCGCGTTCCACAGCCGACGGCGGCCCAGTGTGCAGACACTGGGTCGCTTTTTTTTTGTCCGTTTTTTTCTGTTGAGGAGTACTGCAATGCCCTGGATTTATCTCGTACTGGCCGGCCTGTTCGAAATCGGCTTCGCACTGGGCCTGAAATACAGCGACGGCTTTACGCGACTGTGGCCAACCGTGCTGACGATCAGCTTGGCCGGCATCAGCCTGTGGTTTTTGACCCAGGCACTGAAGACCATTCCGGTCGGCACCGGCTACGCGATCTGGACAGGTATCGGTGCGCTGGGCGTGACCATCGCTGGCATCGCATTGTTTGGCGACAGCGCATCGTGGTCGCGTCTGGCCTGCATCGGACTGATCGTTGCCGGTGTGATCGGCTTGAAGTTGGTCGGTTAGTCAGCCCCGCTACGCGGGCCTGACCCCCAAAGGTTTGCTTCGCAAATCTTGGGCCCCGACTTCGTGGCTGCCTATCCCCGCGCCCTCGGCCGTGGCCATGCACGCTTCGCGGACCTGACCCCCAAGGTTGCTTCGCAAATCTTTGGGCCCCGACTCCGTGGCTGCCTATCCCCGCGCTTATCGGCGCGCCCCCTTAACAAAGGGGGCTTTGCCCCAGTTGGGTGCTGCGGGGCGTGCTGCGATGTTTTAGCAGGCGACGAGTCGCGTGTTGCGCTTTATGGCCTGCTTGCGCTGCGATTGCTGCTAGGGATTTCGAATGCGTCGCTGCTTCTTGCTGCTGGTTGGGCGCAGCCATGTTGTGCTGAGTGGGCACTGCCTTCGAAGTGGCCGTGTTGACGGCAGGCTGCGTTTTCGCAATCACTTTCGGCCCGCGTTGCAGCGGTGTTTCTTACTCTGCGGTGTGTACGTCACTGCAGGCCGGAACCTGCTTGCCAACTGCCAACTGCCAACTGCCAACTGCCAACTGCCAACTGCCAACCGGAAATTCCCAATCCCCAATCCCCACTCCTAGAAGCGGTAAGCGACGGTCTTCATCAGCTTGGAAGCCAGGGCCATGGCGGTGGGGATGGGCGGCGGGAGGATGCGGGCGCCGGCTTGTTCGGCCTGGTCGGCGTGGCGGGCTTCGTCGATCTTCATCACGCGCAGGATCGCGCGGCTGCGTTGGTCGATCTCCGGCAGGGTCTCGAGATGTTCGTCCAGGTGAGCTTCCACCTGGCGCTCGGTCTCGACCACGAAGCCCAGGCTCCAGTCGTCGCCGCGCAGCCCGGCCAGGGCGCCCAGCGCGTAGCTGCCGGCATACCAGACCGGGTTGAGCAGGCTGGGGCGGCTGTCCAGTTCGTGCAGGCGATCCGCGCACCAGGACAGATGGTCGGTTTCTTCCTGCGCGGCTTCCAGTAGGTGGTGCTGGGTGTGCGCGTCGCGGGCGACCGCAGCCTGGCCGAAGTACAGGCCTTGCGCGCACACTTCGCCGACATGGTTGATGCGCATCAGGCCGGCAGCATGGCGACGCTGGTCTGGTTGCAGCGCGACATCGGGGGTGTCGGCAGCGGGGTTGGGGCGCTCGGCGGGCGGGTTGCCGAAGACGGTCTCCAGCGCGCGCTGGGCTTCGACCAGCAGCCGATCGAGCGGGCTGTGCAGTCGGTTGGGGGAGGTCTGGGTCATGCGTCGATTCTGGCGCCCGGCCGATCCGCTGCCAACCGCCTTGACCCTGATGGACGCGCGACTTGCGCCGCTGCGGGCTGCCGCGTACAATCCCGCCTCTTCTGTTTCGCCTTCACAACGCGTGGCAAAGTTCCAGCGGTCATCGCCTCTGCAATCCGCCCGACTACTCAAGAGCTTCCTCATGACTACGTTCACCGCCAAGTCCGAGACCGTCCAGCGCGACTGGTATCTCGTTGACGCCGCCGGCAAGACGCTTGGCCGTCTCTGCACCGAACTGGCTAGCCGCCTGCGCGGTAAGCACAAGCCGATCTATACCCCTCACGTCGATACTGGCGATTACCTCGTGGTGATCAATGCCGAAAAGATCGTGGTCACGGGCAACAAGCTGAAAGACAAGAAGTATCACCGCTTCACCGGCTACATCGGTAACTTGAAGACCGAGAGCCTGGAGCAGGCGCTGCAGCGCCACCCGGAGCGCGTGATCGAAATCGCCGTCAAGGGCATGTTGCCGAAGGGCCCCCTGGGCCGCACCATGTACCGCAAGCTCAAGGTGTATTCGGGTGCCGAGCATCCGCACGCCGCCCAGCAGCCGCAAGTTCTGGATATCTAATCATGGCTATCACGCAAAACTACGGCACTGGCCGCCGCAAGTCCTCCACCGCTCGCGTGTTCCTGCGCAAGGGTACCGGCAAGATCACCGTCAACGACCGTCCGCTGGATGAGTTCTTCGGCCGTGAGACGGCGCGCATGATCGTGCGTCAGCCGCTCGAGCTGACCAAGAACACGGAAAGCTTCGACATCCTGGTCACCGCCTCCGGCGGCGGCACCACCGGTCAGGCCGGTGCGATCCGTCTGGGCATCTCCCGTGCGCTGGTCGAGTACGACGAAACCCTGAAGTCCGAGCTGCGCAAGGCTGGCTTCATGACCCGCGACGCCCGTGAAGTCGAGCGTAAGAAGGTCGGTCTGCACAAGGCCCGTCGCGCGACCCAGTTCTCCAAGCGCTGATTCATTGCGTTTGCTGCGTCCCGGCTTGCTGGGACGCCTGCTTCAAAAGCCCGGCATTGTCGGGCTTTTGTCGTTTTGCAGTGGTGCTGGCCGGAATCCTTGTTGGTGTGCGCGGCAAGGCCACGGCTCTGATGGCGGCGCCAGGTGCGCGCCGAGGTCGCTGGCTGGCGCGGGGATCTGTGTCTTGGTGTGGCGCGATCGTGAGTGGGTACTGGTCAGCTGGTGTATGTCCACGTCCGTGCGCGCGCATGGGAAAAGGTCGGTGACATTCCCGCGCGACAAGGCTGCGCTACTGGTGGATTCCGGCGCGCGGCAGTTGCCCGATGTCGCGGAGATGTCGAAGGTTTGGGAGTTGCGTAGTTCCGGGGTAGGCAGTGGCCGGATGCAGGGCGCTGCCTCCGCAGGTGGGCCAAATGCTGTGTAGAGATTCGGGTCATCTGCATGAGGCGGATGCAACAAAAAAGGCCCGATCTTTCGATCGAACCTTCTGTGTTTGGCTGCCCCGGATGGATTCGAACCACCGATGCCTGAGTCAGAGTCAGGTGCCTTACCGCTTGGCGACGGGGCAATAAAAACATGTTGTCCCAGAGTATCGCATGCCTGTGCAGGCTTGAATACCGTGGTGGCTATGGGTGGACTCGAACCACCGACCCCAGCATTATGAGTGCTGTGCTCTAACCGGCTGAGCTACATAGCCTAGGGAGCCGGCAATTCTCGCGATGCGCCTGGGTGTTGTCAAGTATTTCGTTTTCAGCTTGTGAGCCGGGCGTCGCCGTGGCAGAGTCGGTCACAGTAGATTTTCAGGAGTCCGCATCGTGATCGATCCGGACGGCTTCCGGCCAAACGTTGGCATCGTGCTGATGCGGAAGGACGGTCAGGTGTTCTGGGCACGACGTGTGCGCAGGGACGGCTGGCAGTTCCCGCAAGGTGGCATGAACACCGATGAGACGCCCGTTGAAGCCATGTACCGCGAGTTGCGCGAAGAAACCGGGTTGTTGCCCGAGCATGTGGAATTGCTCGGCGCTACGCCTGGATGGCTACGCTATCGCCTGCCGAGCCGGGCGGTGCGCCGCAATGAGCGCCAGGTGTGTATCGGCCAGAAGCAGGTGTGGTTCCTGCTGCAGTTCACTGGCGACGAATCCCATCTCAAGCTCGACCACACCGATACCCCCGAGTTCGACCATTGGCGCTGGGTGGACTTCTGGTACCCGGTCGAGCACGTGGTGATCTTCAAGCGTGGCGTCTATGCGCGTGCGCTGCGGCATTTGGCGCCGCTTGCGCAGACGCTGGCAGGCCCTGCGGCGGTCGGTGTGATGCCCGAGCGTGCGCTGGAAGCCTGGTTGCCCGGTAGCAGCGCGGCCGGCCACGACAGTCCGCGCAAGCGTCCACGCAAGCGTGGCGGGCCTCGGCAGGTGCGGATTAATAATGATTAACGTTTGGAATTGACACCTATTCTCGTTTGCGGTGCAATCAGCACTGGTCCTCTCCGGATCGCCAGCACCCGACCGATACCGTGTACGTCTGCATCTGTAATGGGGTCACCGACCACCAGATCCGCGAAGCGGCCGAGAACGGCTGCGCCAGCCTTGCTGAGTTGACCATGCGCACCGGTTGCGGATCCAATTGCGGCTCGTGCCTGGACATGGCGGCCGACCTGTTGAGGCAGGCGCACGCGACCCGCGCGCTGCCGCTTCCGTTGCTGGGTCTGGCAAGCGCTGCCTGAGTGGTGTGGGGCGCGCTTGGGCTGCTTACAGCATGTGACGCGATCTGGCTGCGTTGCCGCCTCGATCAGCGGTTGGTATGCAAATCCTGTCTTACGTGGTGCACGGTTAGCCGCAAGGCTCTCCTGCGTCCCCTAGTCGCTTTCCATGCGGCATGCGTGGCGTGGTAGCCGCCCGGTCGGCATCACGCAACTGATCACGATTCGCGTTCCTTCATGCGCCGCGCCAACGCGTTAGAGTGCGGCCGGCTCACTGTCTCGGAGAAATCGCATGAAGGGCGATACCAAAGTCATCGAGTACCTCAATAAGGTGCTCTACAACGAACTCACTGCGATCAACCAGTACTTTCTGCATGCCAAGATGCTGAAAAACTGGGGCCTGAAAGAACTGGCCGAGCATGAGTACAAAGAATCCATCGACGAGATGAAGCATGCGGACAAGTTGTCCGACCGCATTCTGTTTCTCGAAGGGCTGCCTAATTTTCAGGCGCTCGGCAAGTTACGCATCGGCGAAAACCCGACCGAAATGTTTCGCTGCGACCTGACGCTGGAGCGCGAAGCTGTCGCGGTGTTGCGCGAAGCGGTCGCATATGCGGAAACCGTCAACGACTACGTGAGCCGCCAGTTGCTGGTGGACATCCTGGAGTCGGAAGAAGAGCACATCGATTGGCTGGAAACCCAGCTGGATCTGGTGGCGCGGATCGGCGAGCCGAATTACCTGCTGACCAAGCTGGACGACTGAGCGCGCGCTCAGCGCGGTGCTGGTCGGCGTTGTGTTGAGTGCAGCGCAGATGGTGGTTAGTGAGCGCGTGCCATGCTGGGGAGCATGCAAGCGCTGCGGTCGATGCGTGTGTGTTGTGTCGTGCTGTAGCTGCTTGGCTGCCTGTGGCTTCGCGCGCACGCTCACTCCAAACCCCGCTCTGCGCCCCCCCAGCCCGCGTTTGCGACGCGGGCGCTCCAAGGCACGCGCGCCAGTGGCGTGCGACCCGTGCCTTCTCGCCCCGTCCGGCGAGGGGCTTTATTTGATTCCCTCGCGCATCGCGTGAGTGAGGGTTTGCCGTTGCTGCTTTGTGAGTGGATCAGCGCCTCTGCGGAACTTCAGCCTGTCCAGTGCTGCTCAGGTAATGCTCCAGTGCTGCTCAAGTACCGCTGCAGATGTAGCGCAACGTTCGACGCCGATGACCGGTCAGCCTTGCGGTTGAGATGCAGGTGTTGCTGTGCCGGCATGGCACGCGATCGGGCGTCTTGGATCGGGTGATCCTTACCCTCACCCCAATTCCTCTCGCGAGGGGAGAGGGGCGCGACCGTTCTTTCGCTGCGGGATTTCTTCGACTGCAGTGCCTGGTCGGTTCTTGTCACCGGCTTACGAGCTGCGCGGCTTAGCCGGCTGCGCGGGTTGCGGCTTGCAGGCGGGCGACCTGGCCTAGCAGGGCCAGGCGGGCGCGGGCGTATTCGGCGATCACCAGGGCGACCATCACCGAGGGGCGTTCGATGGTGCCGGTGCGGGCGGCCAGTTCGATGCGCCGTGCGGCGTTGGACACGGCCTGGGCGCCGACGTTGGCGCTGGACGATTTAAGCGTGTGGGCCAGGTCGCGCAGCTGCATGCTGTCGCGGTTGGCGGCCGCTGCTTCCAGCTGTTCGATGATGCCTGGGGCATCGTCCAGGAACAGCTGCAGGATGGTGATGGTGTCCGCGCCGGCCACTTCGTACAGCTCGTCGATCACGCTGCTGTCCAGGATCGGCAGCGCACGTGCCTGGGCGCCCGCGCTGGCGCTTTCCGGATCGGCCGGGGCTGCGCCGTTGGTTGGGCCGGGCAACACCGGGTGGCGCGGCAGCCAGCGCTGCAGGCAGGCATCGAGTTGTTCGCGGGCGACCGGCTTGGAGAGGTAATCGTCCATGCCGGCGGCCAGGCAGCGTTCGCGGTCGCCAGCCATGGCGTTGGCGGTCATCGCCACGATCGGGATCGGGCGGCCGCCGCTTTCGGTTTCCATCGCGCGCCAGCGGCGGGTGGCGGCGTAGCCGTCCAGCACCGGCATCTGGCAATCCATGAAGACCATGTCGTAGCGCGTGGATTCCATGCTGCTCAGCGCGGCCTCGCCGTCGGTGGCGGTGTCGGCTTCGAAGCCCAGCACCCCCAGCAGCTTCTGCGCGACCAGCAGGTTTACCGGGTTGTCCTCGACCAGCAGGATGCGCACTTCGCGCGCGTTGGCCATCGGTGGCGGCAGCGGCTCGGGGATCATCGACGCGGCCAGCGCATGCACCGGCTTGGCGTCCTGCGGCAGCACCAGCGTCCGCAGGATCTCGTCCGGGCTCTGACGCGGCACCAGGGTGGCGTTGTCCTGCAGTTCGACCGGCACCGGCTCGTCGCCGTAGAGCCAGATCAGCTTCGAGCCGCTGATGTCTTCCGGGCGAGCCAGTGCGCGATGCACGGCGCGCGCGCTGTAGCGCAGCGTGTCGTGGTCGGCGATGACGCAACGGAAGCCCTCTCCATCGCTGTGGCGGCGCACGCGTTCCAGCGCTTCCTGGGTGGTTTCCATCAGCACGTGCGACACACCCCAGCCGTCGAGCAGGCGCTTGAGCCGTTGCGTCAGGCGTGCGTCGGAGCTGATCACCATGACGCGTGCCGCATCGGCGCCGGTGCTCTGCTGCAGGTCGCCGATCACCTTGAGCAGCGGGATCTCGAACCAGAACGTGGCACCGCGGCCGGGTTCGGATTCCACGCCGATGCGCCCGCCCATCAGGTCGATGATGCGCTTGCAGATTGCCAGGCCCAGCCCGGTGCCGCCGTACAGGCGGGTGGTGGAGGCGTCGGCCTGGGCGAAGGAGCGGAACAAGCGGGCCTGCTGATCCGGTGCGATGCCGATGCCGGTGTCGCGCACCTGGAAACGCAGCAGGTGCTGCGCGCGGGTTTCGCCCAGGCGGCGCAGCTGGATATCGATGCTGCCACGCTCGGTGAACTTGATCGCATTGCCGATCAGGTTGCCCAGCACCTGACGCAGGCGGATCGGGTCGCCGCGCACCAGCAGGCGCACCGAGGGTTCGATGTCCAGGCCCAGGCGCAGCTGGCGGCTTTCGGCGGTGCGTTGCAGCAGCTGCACCACACCGTCGAGCAACTCGCGCAGGTTGAAGGTGGTGATCTCCAGTTCGAGCTTGTTCGCTTCGAGCTTGGAGTAGTCGAGGATGTCGTCGACGATGCGTAGCAGCTGCAGCGAGCTGCCGGTGGCGGTCTGCAGCATGTCGCGCTGGTCCAGGCTGAGCTGGCCGCTGGAGATGAGCTCCAGCATCGGAATGATGCCGTTGAGCGGGGTGCGGATCTCGTGGCTCATGGTGGCCAGAAACTCACCCTTGGCCAACGTCGCGGCTTCGGCCGCCTGTTTGGCGCGCAGCAGTTCCTGTTCGAGTTCGCCGTGGCGTTGCAGTTCCTGTTGCAGGCGCTCGCGGGCCAGCTCCGCCTCGTCCAGGCGCTGCGACAACCGCTGCTGAGCGCGGGCGCTGCGCTGGGCGGCAACGGCTGCGCACAGGGCAAACACCACGACCAGCGCCGCAGCGATGGCGGTGAGCGCGCGCCACGGGCCCTGGATGTCGCTCCACTGCAGGCCTGCGCCCACCGCTGCGGTGAGTGCGGTCACCGTGGCCAAAGCGCTCCAGGCGCGAAGGCCTCCCGCCTGCGCCGTCATTTAGAGCACCGCGTTCGTGAAGTCGAAATCCAATTCCTTGCCGACGGTCTGCACCAGGTTGCCCTGAATGAAATCCACGCCGCTCATCCACATCGCGGCGGCCGCCTGCGGGTCTTCGATGCGCTGGCCGATGATCAACAGGCCACGCTGATGGGCGACATCGATGACGCTGCGCAGTTCGTCGCGCACTGCGGCATTGCCATGCGCATCGGCAAAGCGGTTGGCCATGCGCACGAAACTCAGCGGCAACTGGCTTAGCAGCGCGTTTGCTTCATCGCCAGGTTCGAACTGGCTCAGGCAGAACTGCACGCCGGCCGGCATGAGCTTGGCGCAGAACTGCTGCACGGTGACCGCGTGGATCAGGGCATCGTCCAGACGCAGGTCCACGATCAGCGATTGCCCGGCCACGCCGCGTTCGACCAATGCCTTGAGCAGCCAGTCGGCGAAGGCATCGCGGGCCAGCGTGCGCGGCGATTGCGAGACGAACAGGCGCAGCGGCGGGCTGGCGTGCTGATACAGATGCAGCAAGCCAAGCGCGTGATCCATGACCTGCTGGTCCAGATCGGCGATGCGTCCGGCCGCTTCGGCGGCAGGGATCACCTGGCCGGCCGACAGCAGCGTGCCGTCGGCTTGACGCAGCCGCAGCAGCACCTGGTACTGCGCGGTGTCGCCGCCAGCCACCGCCACGATCGGCTGATAGGCCAGTTCGAGTTGGCCTTCGACCAGGCGCAGTTGCTCCTGCTGCTCAGCCTGGCTGGGCGCCAGATAGGCCTGCACACCGTCGCTGCGCAGGCGTGCCTGCAACGCGGTGCGCTCGACCGCTTCCAGCGCGCTGCCGGTGTCGTCGAAGCCCAGGCCCAGCGGAGCCACGCCGATGGCGCAGCGCACATGCACAGATTCTTCTTCGCGCACCGGGAAGGCGTTGGCGGAAAGCCGCTCGCGGATATCCAGCGCGCGTTGTTCCAGGCTGGCTTCGTCCATTTCCACGGCCAGCAGCAGGAAGCTGTTGTCGTTCAGACGCGCCAGCGGATATGGCTGGGCGGCAGTGGCCAGGCGATGCCCGGCCTGGGTCATCAGGCGTTCGTAGGCGGCATAGCCGTAGCGTTCGCGCAGGCCAAGTGCGCTGGCGATCTCGATGAAGAACAGCCCGCCGGGCTGCTTGCGCTCCAGTGCATTGGCGAGCAGCTCCATCACATGGCCGCGCGTGGGCAGGCCGGTTTCCGGGTTGCTGCGCACGCTGACCTGCTCGCCGGCCAGCTGCAGCGCCTGTTGGCGCGCGCGGCGGATACGGTTGGACACCGCGGCGATCAGATGGCGCGGGCGGATCGGCTTGGTGAGGAAATCGTCGGCGCCGCTGTCGAGCACTTCGAACTGACGTTCCGGGTCCGGGTCGCCAGTGAGGAACACGATCGGCAGCAGCTGCTGCCCCGGCTGTTGGCGGATCAAGGTGGTCAGGCGGATGCCGTCCAGCTCGGGCATGTGCAGATCCATCAGGATCAGATCCGGGTGATAGTCCTGGATCGCCTGCGGCACGCTGGCGGCGGTCATTTCGACCTGCGCGTGCATGCCGGCTCCGTGCAGCACGCTCTGTGCGAACAACGCCTGCGAGCGGTCGTCCTCGACGATCAGAACGCGATACGGCGCATCGGCCGCGACGTTGTCGCCACCGTCGTTGTTGACTGCGGACGCGGCGGAGGACGGCGGCAACGCCTGCGCAACGCGCGTTGCGCCTGCGTTGGACACGGCACGCGCCGGTGCAATGGGTGTCGCATGGCTGGGAACGTTGGCGGCGGCGGGCGCGGGAATGATGGCCGCACTCACCGGCGCGCTGTCGTCGGGCGCGCTGGCAGCCTCGTCGGCCCAGCGACGCCAATAGTCGGCCGGCGGCGTCTCGGCGCGCAGCGGGCGATTACGCGTGGCGGTGTCGTCACGGGTGGTGAAAGGAACCGGATCTCGGGCGGCCATCGATACTCCCTGCAGTCGCGATGATTATGCGATGAACTTCACGATAGCGGGGAGCGGCGTGCAGCCGGCGTGCTTGAAGCGCGCATCGGCGCGACCAGCCGGCGCATGCCACGCCACAACAATCGCCACACCCACCACACCATCAGCGCGACCAGCACGCTGGACCCCACTGCCAGACTCAATGCCAACCAGGGGTGCGCCAAGGCCAGCGCCAGTGCAGTGGTGGCGATGGTGTCTTCGGCCAGCGACGCGACCCAGTTGCTGGCCGGCTCCGGCGAAGTGTTGAGCAGTGCGCGGGTGCCGGCCTTGAGCGTGTGGCTGGTCAACGCCACGCCAGCGCCGGCCGCCAACGCGCCCGCGCCCAGGTCGCCGTCCGGCGACAGTGTGGCGGCGGCCAGAAACGCGCCGGCCGGCACCCGCGCCAGGGTCTGCAGCAGATCCCAGCCCGAATCCACGCCGGGAATCTTGTCGGCGAAGAATTCGGCCACCGCCAGCGCGCCGGACGTGCCCAGCACCCACAGCGATTGCGCGGGATGCAGGGCCGGCGGCAGCTCGATCCAGCCGAGCAGGCCGGCCAGGCCGACGCCGAACACGGTGAGGTAAACGCGGATGCCGGCCAGCCAGGCCAGCAGGATGCCGATCACGAACAGATGGGCTTCGCTCATCGCGTTGCTTCCTGCGAACAATGCGGAACTATCGGATAACCGTCGGCCCAGCGCCAGCGCGACGGCCGTCGAGGCTCTGGCACACTACGCCGCCGCCCACACCGCCGGCCCGTCCGGACCCGATGCCCATGAGACCAGCCGCACGCGTTCAGATCGTCCAACGTGACTCCGGTGGTGGCCCTTCCAGCGGCCGCTGGCTGTGGATCGTGGTCGTCCTGCTCTGGCTGGCATCGCTGGGCGGTGTGTGGTGGATGGCCAGCCGCACTGCCGCGCCGCGCCTGGTCGAGGCCGAGGCTGCGCTGCAGCAGGCGCAGCGCAGCCAGGCCCAGCAGCGCCGGCTGATCGAGCAATTACAGCAGCGCCAGGTCAATCTGGCGATGTCCGACAAGATCAGCCGCGTCGCCAATACCGAAGTGCAGGCCTCGCTGGCCGAGCGCGACGAGCAGATCGCCGCGCTGCGCGCCGATGTGGCCTTCTACGAGCGGCTGGTGGGCTCCACCGCGCAGCGCAAGGGGCTCAATGCGCACTCGGTGCAGTTCACCGCCGAGGCCGGCGGGACCTGGAATTACAGCGTGGTGCTGACCCAGAACCTCAACCGTGGCGCGATCAGCCAGGGCCAGCTGCGCTTTGCGGTGGAAGGCGTGCGCGCCGGCAAGCTGGTGACGGTGAGCTGGAACGAGCTGCACCAGAAGCCCGATGCCGCCGCCCAGCCGTATTCGTTCCGCTATTTCCAGCAGTTGGACGGTAGCGTGATCCTGCCGAAGGATTTCACTCCGCAACGTGTCAAAATCTCCCTGAGCGGCGATGGGGCGCCGGTCAACCAGACATTCGATTGGAAAGTCGCCGGCAATGGCGCGGGGGAGTAGCTCATGTTCGGAAACAAGTCCAACCGTGGTGCGCAGACCGTGGTCGATACCTTGATCGGGCCGCAGGTGGTGATCCGCGGCGACCTGACCTTCAGCGGTGGCCTGTATGTGGAAGGCCGCATCCTGGGCAAAGTGATTGCCGAAGACGGCGCCAGCGCCATCCTGACCGTGGCCGAGCAGGGAAGTATCGAGGGCGAAGTGCGTGCGCCGGTGGTGATCATCAATGGTCAGCTGATCGGCGACGTGCACGCGGCCGAGCGGGTCGAACTGGCCGCCAATGCGCGGGTGCAGGGCAACGTGCACTACCAGGTGGTGGAAATGAGCGCCGGTGCGCAGCTCACCGGGCGGTTGATCCATGCCGCCACGGCGGGCGCGACCGCCGCGCTGCCGGCTCCGGAAGGCAGCCGCACCGAGCCGGTCAAGGCGCTGCAGGCCGAAACCGCCGAGGCCTGAGCGGGCACGCGGCTGAAGCGCGAGCCTGTCGCTGGCACAACCGGCTTGAAGTGGGGCCGCCTGGCCCCCATGCTGACGCCATGAGTACGCTCGTTTCACTTCCTACTGCCGCCCCGGCCCCGGACTATCAGTCCATCGACCGGCCGCTGAATTTTTCCGGAGCTGCCGCCGCCAAGGTGCGCGAGCTGATCCAGGAAGAGGGCAACGCCGAGCTGGCGTTGCGCGTGTATATCCAGGGAGGCGGGTGTTCCGGCTTCCAGTACGGTTTCGAGTTCGACGAGAACCGTGCCGAAGACGATCTGGCCGTGGCCACCGATGGCGTGACGCTGTTGGTCGACCCACTGAGCCTGCAATACCTGATGGGCGCCGAGGTGGATTACACCGAAAGCCTGACCGGTGCGCAGTTCGTGATCCGTAACCCCAATGCCAAGACCACCTGCGGCTGCGGTAGCAGCTTTAGCGTCTGAGGCTGTTCGGCGGTCTGACGCGGTCGTGATCGTTTGACGGCGCGGGTCTGCGTCGCCAATGGTCCTGTCGCACACTTGGCTGACGCGTCCTGATCGAGCACAGCGGGCAAGCCCTGTTGCGATGATCGATGCAGATGGAGCAAAACGCGTTTCGGCAGGTCCGCATTGCGGATGCATGGCGTCTGCAGCGACGAACCGGTTGTAATCATCAGCGACCTGTCACAAGTGCGAGCGCAGTGCATGCGATTACGCTGCGGCGATCGTCATGCACTGCCGGTTGCGGGTGTCGCCAATTATCGGCAGGCTTGCGCCGATGTCCGAGTCTATTTTTCCGTTGTCCGGTTTTGCCTTCACCCACGCGCCGCTCGATCGTGGAGATGCGTTGCGTGACGATCCCGCTGCGTTGGCGCAACTGTGGCCGCAAGGCAACGTGTTGCTGATCGATGCCAAGGGCACCGCGCTGGCCGATGCGCAGGGGCAACCGTTGCTGCTGCAGGGCTCGGCGCTTGCCGATAGCCCGGAGGCGGCGATCTTCCTGGGCGTGCGCGATGGCCAAGGCTGGTTTTGCCTGTCGGCCGACCCGCTCGACGTCAAGGCGCCGCAGCGTGTGGACCTGCGCCAGGCGGCGGCCGAGTGGCCGGCGGAGATCGCCACCGCGGTGTCGTATGCACGGGCCATGCTGCACTGGCAATCGCGCACGCGCTTTTGCGGCGTGTGCGGCGGGGCGATCGTGTTCCGCCGCGCCGGCTTCATCGCGCATTGCACGCAGTGCCAGACCGAGCACTATCCGCGCGTGGACCCGGCGATCATTGTCGCGGTCAGCGACGGGCAGCGGTTGCTGTTGGGCCGCCAGGCCAGCTGGGCGCCGCGGCGTTATTCGGTGATCGCCGGATTTGTGGAGCCGGGCGAGTCGCTGGAACAGACGGTGGCGCGTGAGGTGCACGAAGAGACCCGGGTGCGGATCCAGCGTTGCAGCTATGTCGGCGCGCAGCCGTGGCCGTTCCCGGGTGCGCTGATGCTGGGCTTTACTGCGCATGCGGCGGCGAGCGAAGTGCCGCAGGTGACCGGTGAGCTGGAAGACGCGCGCTGGGTAAGTCATGCCGAGGTCGGCGCTGCGCTGGCCGGGCAAGGCGGCGAGGACGGGATTGGGCTGCCGCCTGCCATTTCGATTGCGCGCGCGCTGATCGAGCAGTGGTATCGCACGCATGGCTGAGGGCATCGCTTGCGCATGCACGCGGCTTGCGGCGAGCGCATGCGCGCCCCTGCCCGGTGCGCACGGTACCGGCGCGCGAAACGCGTTACGGGGCGGTTGTGCCCGCTCGGCTAGACTCGGCTGAGGAGGGACACCCATGTTCACCACCCTGGTTGCCGTCGTCGTCGCACTCACGCTGGGCCATCTGGTGCCGGCGCAGGTGGCCAGGCTGCGGCGTTTTGAATGGTTTGGTCATTGGCTGCGGCGGCTGGACAGCTATGCCGCCGGACGTGGCGCCTGGCAGGGCCGCTATGGGGTGCTGCTGGCGCTGTTGCCGGCCCTGTTGGTGGTGCTCGTGCTGCAGTGGCTGCTGGACGATGTCTGGCACGGGTTCCTGTCGCTGCTGTTCGGCGTGGCGGTGCTGGCCTGGACCTGGGGGCCGCGCGATCTGGATCGCGATGTCGAGGCGGTGATCGATGCCGACGAACCCGGGGCGCGGCGCGATGCGATCTCGCAGTTGCAGGCCGCCGGCGGCAGCGTGCATGAGGACGCGCCATCGCTGGTTGAAGCGGTGGTAGTCAATGGCCTGCGGCGCTGGTTTGCGGTGCTGTGGTGGTTTCTGTTGCTGGGGCCATTCGGCGCGGTGTTGTATCGCCTGACCGCGCTGGCGGTGGAAAGCCCGCTGGCGGTGCTGCTGCCGCCGCGCAATCTTGCCGGCGCGCGCTGGCTGCTGGCGGTGCTGGAATGGCCGGTAGCGCAGCTGATCACGGTATCGATGGCATTGGTCGGCAACTTCGATACGGTGTTCCGCGCGTGGCGGCAAGCGCATGGCAACCGTTGGTCGTTGGAGCCGCATTTTCTCGGTGCCGTTGCGCGTGCCAGTGTCAGTGCCGAGCTGCGCGAAGAAGCGCACGACTATACCGATTCGGGCCTGGTGCCGGTCTGGCGCCGGCTACCGGAAGTGCGCGATGCAATGAGCCTGGTCTGGCGCGTGCTGCTGCTGTGGATGGTGGTGCTGGCGTTGTTGGTGATTGCGGGTTGGGTGCGGTGATACTGCGCGCCACACTAAAGTAGTTACGAGCGCAGTACTGCTTCTCGTTCCGGCACCAGGTTTCAATCGTTTCAGCGTAAGTTTTTGAATGCGGGTCCGGCGGTACGCCTTCCGGCACACGTTGCTTACGCGTTGAACGGGCGCCCATCGGCTCGTCCGCTATGGTTCGAGGCCCGAAGTAAACCGACACGCGAGACGTGTCGGCTTTGATGGGATGTTATGCGCCGGCCTCAGTCCAAAGATCGGGGTTACTGCCCGACTCATAGCTAACAGTTGCCTCAAATGGCCAGTCTGATGGGTCTCTGCCGCTACCTGCTGCCCAGGCGTTTGGGGCGACGTAAAGTAGCGACTCGCACCATTGGTCAGCCGAGCGTTGCATTTCAGCCGGAGTCCTCTTTACGCGTGAATAATATTCCTCACCACAAGCGACCACATAGCATCTGGCATAGAGAAAACCATCATCGGACTGCCCGGAGTCGCCGGCATTTTCTGCGTACTTCTCTCCGTCAATGGCGAAAAGATGCTGCGAGAGATGCTCATGGAAAGCTTCGATGCTTGTAATCTCCATGGCAGTTAAGGCCGGTGTGAGAGAGGCCAGAGCGCGATCCTCGTCTCCGTCCTTCAATGCAACACGATCAATAAGTTTCATGAGTTGCCAGAATTGGCTGTTTTCCATAACTTGCTCCATTGAGCGTCTGATTGCTGGTGCAATAGCGACCCGCGTCGCGAAGTGGTGTTGCTGTGACTGGTTTGCCAGTCGAGATACAGAGATTCCGGCTTTTCTGATCGAATAGATGAGTTCTAAGGCATGGGCGTGCTGCAATGCTTTTCACCAAAGCTAGTCGTAACGATCAAGGCGTTTCTTTGCAAGCACCTTTATTGTCGGTGGCGCTCGTTTCGTAGTGCTTGAAGTCATTACGGCCTACCCACTGCCCTAGTTATACGCGTTCACTTTCAACGAGAGGGTGGATAAAATTTTTCTCTGCGGATGCATTACGTACGATGTCGCGTAAGAAGCTCTCATCGATGAAGCACTGCCTCGTAACGTCTTTATTCCATCTAACCCGGCGCCAGCAGCGTAAACGGGTACCACGGCAGATTTCGTGCAATCCAGTACGTGGGGAGTGCCCATAACCAGAATTTCGGTTCGGACATCACGCTCACCACCGGTGCGAACCAGCGGGCGCGCCAACCGGCTTTCCAGGCGATCAGGCCGGGCAGGGTGAACAGGCCGAGTACGGCGGCCGGATTCATGGCGAAGGCGCCAGGAAGATCGAAATGCACCAGCGCATACAACGCGCGGGTCATGCCGCAACCGGGGCAGTAGCAGCCGGTGACGGTGCGAAAAATGCAGGGCGGGAACGGGCTGTTGCTCGCGTTCGGGTCGAAGCGATAGAGCAGCGATACGCCAAAGGCGGCCACGCTGGTGGCCGCCCCCAGTCCAAGCCAATGGCGTGGACGCAGTTCCATTACTGCATGTGCTGCAGCTGCTGCATGTAATCCGAGTACCCCTGCATGCCGCCGGTGGCGACCATGCCGATGTTGACCAGCAGGCCGATCGCGGCCAGCACGCTGGTCACGATGCACCAGGTCTTGGCGGTGTTGGAGGCGCGACGCGCGCCGTCGATGTCGCCCTGGTTGAGCAGGCCGTTGACCTTGCTGGAGAACACGATCGCCACGATGCCGGTGATCAGGGACGGGCAGCACAGGCAGAAGCCGAGCACGGTGGAGACGATCGCCCAGATCAGGTGATTGGGCACCGGGCCGGGCGCTGCGCTGGACGAGGGGTGGATCGGCGGTGGGATGGCACTCATGGTGAAGCTCCTTGGGTGGTAAACGACAACAAACGGATCGGGTGCGTGGGGAGGGTGATGCCGGTCGCAGCGCGACGGATGGCAGCGTGCGTCCTGCCCGCAGGACCGCGGTGCAGCGCTGCAACCGCAGGTCGCCGACAGGCGCGACGGCTGCCGGTTGCGGCAGATGCCTCAGACACGATGTTGCGCACGACGACTTCCCCCGGTACGACCTGCCGCGTCCGCTTGGCGAACGCGGCGACAAAGCGTGCAGTGGCGCACAGGCTACTCGCGGTCCGCGACGGACGCAAAGCCCGCGCCGGCGCGGCTCACGGTTGGTCCTGGCGCAGTGCGCGGACCTGCTGTTCAAGCAACGCGGCGCTAGCCTGGTCGCCGGCAACGGCGGGGCCTGCAGCCACTTCGATCTGCGCACGCATCCGGCGCGGCACGCGCATGCGGCCCAGGCGGGTATCGCGGCGGCTCCACATGCTCGACCACATGCCACGCAGCGCCATCGGAATCACCGGCACCTTGCGGCGCTCCAGGATCTTTTCGACGCCGGATTTGAACGCGGCAATCTCACCGTCCTTGGTCAACGCACCTTCCGGAAAGATGCACACCAGCTCGCCATCGGCCAGCGCGGCATCGATGCGGTCAAACGCCTGCTGCATCAGTGCAGGGTCTTCGCGCGCGCCGGCGATCGGAATGGCCTTGGCGGTGCGGAAGATCCAGCGCATCACCGGGATGCGAAAGATCTTGTAGTACATGACAAAGCGCACCGGGCGCGGAATCACCGCCGACAGAATCAGCGCGTCCATGTAGCTGACGTGGTTGCACACCAGCAAGGCGGCGCCGTTGTCGGGCACATGGGTGTCGATGTCGCGTGTGCGCAGCCGATACAACACGCTCACCAGCACCCAGCTGAGAAAGCGCATCAGGAACTCGGGCACCAGGGTGAAGATCCACAGCGCCACCAGCGTATTGGCAATCGCCAGCGCCAGAAACACCTGCGGAATGCTCAACCCCGGCATCGGGATGCGGTGGCCGAACAGCACCACCTGCGGCAGCTGCAGCGCAATGCCGATGACGGCGGCGGCCACGATGAAGAGCGAATTCTGGATATTGAGCCCGGCGATCACGCGCGAGAGTTCGGCCTTGGGCGTGCGGCTCTGGATCAGCGCGAACAACGGCACTACGAACAGACCGGTGAACAGACCGATGCCGACCAGGTCGATGATCAAGCGCACGCTGCCGGCCTGCTGCACGAACTGACCGATCGACAGATCGCTCACCGGCGCGGCACCGGGGCGGGCGAAATACAGGTCCAGCAGGAACGCGCTGATGCCGAACGCACCCAGCGGCACCAGGCCGATTTCCACCGTGCGCCCGGACAGCCGTTCGCACAGCAGCGAGCCCACGCCGGTGCCGATCGAAAACAGCGCCAGCGCAAACACGTACAGGTCTTGCTGGCCGCCGAGATTGAGCTGCGCGTAGGTGGGCAGCTGCGCGGTGAGCACGGTGCCGACGAACCAGAACCACGACACGCCCAGCACCGAGTTGCGCACGGCCGGCGTGCGCCGGGTCAGGCGCATGATGGCGCGCGATTCGGGGATGGGGTTCCAGTTGATCTTCAGCTCCGGCGCGCCGGCATCAACCTTGGGCACCAGCCGCGCCACCAGGTTGCCGGTGACGGCGATGGCGATCACGGCGGTGGCTGCAGCGACCGGGCCATGGCTGCCGGCGATCTGGAAGATCAGCCCGCCGAAGATCATGCCGCACAGGATCGAGATTGAGGTGCCCATCTCGACCAGGCCATTGCCGCCGGTGAGTTCCTCGGGTTTGAGCACCGAGGGCAGGATGGAATACTTCACCGGCCCGAACAGCGTGGATTGCAGGCCGGTGCAGAACAGCGCGATCAGCAGGATCACCATGTTCTCGGTGATGAAGCCCACCGCGGCCAGCGACATGATGGCGATCTCCATCGTGGTGGTGATCACGATGAGCTTCTGCTTCTCCATCTTTTCGGCGATCTGGCCGGCCAGCGCGGAGAACAGGAAGTACGGCAGGATGAACAGCGCCGGCGCCAGATTGGTGTAGAGCGTGCGCTGCGCCGCATCGATGCCGAGATAGAACAGCAAGCCGATGATGGCCTGCCGATAGACGTTGTCGTTGAACGCGCCCAGCGCCTGGACAGCGAAGAACGGCAAGAAGCGGCGCTGCCTGAGCAGGGCGAACTGACTGTGACCGGACATGCAGTTTCCTTTGCGAACGCGCGCAGCCTAGCAGGCTTCCACGGTGCTGGTGGAGGGCCTGTGCGCTTAGCGCGACCGGCCAGGCGATGGCGCACGCGGCGCCGCTTGGGCACGCAGCAGCGCCACGAACGCGCGTGCGGCTGGGGTGGGGTCGGGCCGCCACACCGCGTAGGTCAAGAAGCGGAAGCGCTCCTTGAGCGCGACCGTCACCACCTCGCGCATGGCACTGGCCATGGTGTGCGGCACGATGCCCACGCCCAGGTCGGCGGCGACCAGTTCGCGCATCAGGTCGGCGTGAGTCACCTCGTATTGCTGGCGCTGCCGCAGCCCGGCCTGCTCGAAGGCCGCATCGATGATGCCGCGCACCCCGGCACCGGGGATCAGCCCGGCCATCGGTTCGTCCTCCAGCTCGGCCAGGGCCACCCGCTTGCGCGCGGCAAAGCGATGGCCGGGGGCGACGATCAAGGCGAGCGGTTCTTCGTGCAGGAGCAGGCGCTGCTCCGGTACCGCGACCTGCGGGCCGACGCCGACCAAGGCCACATCCAGCCGGCCTTCGCCCAGATCGTGCAGCAAGGCCTCGCTCATGGCGGTGCGCAGGTGCACGTCTACCCGCGCATGTGCGGTGCGGAACTGGCGCAGCAGCTGCGGCACCTGCACCGTACTGAGCGAGGAGATCTGCCCCAGTGTGAGCCGGCCGCGTACGGTACCCAGTGCCTGGGCCATTTCTTCGTGCAGGCGTTCGGCCGCGCGCAGGGTTTCGCGTGCGTTGTGCAGAAAGACTTCGCCGGCCGCGGTGGGGCGTACCCGGCGGGTGCCGCGCTCGAACAGCCGCGCGCCAAGCGTCTCTTCGATCTTGGCCACCTGATGGCTGAGCGCCGATTGCACCGTGTTGCAGCGGCGTGCGGCCGCGGTGAAGCCGCCTTCGTCGGCCACGGCCACGGCAAATTCCAGCTGGCGCAGGGTGAGCATGCGATCTCGAAACGCGATGGTGACGGTGAAAACAATACATTGGAAAGATGCATCGCCGCTGCCCACACTGCCTCCATTCCTTCCACAGGCCTCTGCCATGACCGTCGACCCCGCCGCCCATCCGCCATTGCCGCGCCGCCTGGTGCTGTTGATGGCCGCCGCCACCGGGCTGGCAGTGGCGAGCAATTACTACGCCCAGCCGCTGCTGGAAACGCTGGCGCAGACCTTCGGCATCCAGGTGCGCAGCGCCGGGGCGGTGGTGACCGCGGCGCAGCTGGCGTATGCGGCCGGGCTGCTGTTGCTGGTGCCATTGGGCGACCGGCTGGAGCGGCGCAGCCTGATCGTGGGCCTGTTCGTGCTCAGCGCACTGGGCCTGCTGATCAGTGCCAGCTCGCACAGCTTTGCGATGTTGCTGGTCGGCACGATTGTCACCGGCGCCAGTTCGGTGGCGGCGCAGATCCTGGTGCCGTTCGCCGCCACGCTGGCGGCACCGCACGAGCGGGGGCGGGTGATCGGCACGGTGATGAGCGGCTTGCTGCTGGGCATCCTGCTGGCGCGCACCGCTGCCGGGCTGCTGGCCGGCGTGGGCGGCTGGCACACGGTGTACTGGATTGCCGCCGGCCTGCTGCTGATCACCGCCGCGCTGCTATGGCGCGGGCTGCCGCGGCATCCGGGCAATGCGCAGTTGTCGTATCCGCAGTTGGTGGGATCGGTGTTGACGCTGCTGCGCGACGATGCGGTGCTGCGCGCGCGCGCGGTGCTGGGTGGGCTGATCTTTGCCGGCTTCAGTATGTTCTGGACCACGCTGGCGTTTCTGTTGTCCGGTCCGACGTATGGCTATGGCACCGCGGTGATCGGGTTGTTTGGCTTGATCGGTGCGGCCGGTGCGTTGGCAGCCAATCGTTCCGGGCATTGGTCCGACCACGGCCATGGCGATCGCGTGAGTTGGGGTGGGCTGGTGATGTTGCTGGTGTCGTGGGGGCTGCTGGCGTTTGCGCCGCACTCGATGGCGTTGCTGATCGTGGGCGTGCTGCTGCTGGATATCGCCGTACAGGGCGTGCACATCGCCAATCAGAGCGTGATCTATCAGCGCAATCCGGATGCGCGCAACCGCATCACCTCTGCCTACATCACCTGCTACTTCATCGGCGGCGCGCTAGGGTCGACCTTGAGCACCGCGGCCTACGCGCAGGCCGGCTGGAACGGTGTGGTGATCGGCGGTGCGCTGCTGGCCGTGGCGGCGTTGGGCTGGGTGGGCTGGAGTGTGTCGCGCAACACCTGGAAGTAGCAGCGGCTAACACAACGACTGCGCTTACCGTCAGGCGGGCGTCGCCGGTGCTCGGTGCGGTAGGTACCACCCGTGCATTCCGGTTCTGCGTGCGCCGTCCGCACGCACCTGACGGCGGCTCGCTACGGTGTGTTAGCCGCTCCACGTGCTGCCGACACGCAGTGACGCGTCCTTGCATGCTTCACGGATGCGCGCATCTGAAAAGCTTGGCTTTTGCGGTGTTGCGCGCAGGTGTTGCGCCAACGCCGCCGGGCTGTGCGGCGTAGTCGATACCGGCCGCACCCGCACTGTCGTTAAACGCCGCTAGTGTTTGCTCACCGCCAGACGCGCCGCACTCTCGGCCGGCGCATCGGTCACCGCCACCGCAGCGGCGCGCAGCTTGGGCAGCAGGCGCAAGGTGAGTGCGAGTTGGTCGCGCACCAGACGCTGCTTGGGCGGCAGCTGCACGGCGTGCTGTTCCAGCGCATCGGCCATGGCCAGTTCTTCGGTTTCGTCATGCACCGGCAGTGGGTGGCGTTGGCTCAATGCGGTAGCGATGTCGCCAAGCGCACGCTGCAGATAGTCGCCGGCCCGGGCGATGGTGGGGTCGTGTTCGCCATCGAGCGCGGCGCGGTGCGCGCCTAGCGCCGATAGATAGCCCAGCAAGGTATTGGACAGCGCCAGGAAGCGGAAACCTGCATCCAGATTGCGTCGAAAGCGGCCCGGCTCGCGCAGCATGTTGGACAGCGCCACCGACAACGCCGCATCGGCGTTGTGCATGTCGCGGCGTGCGATGCGGTAGGGCAGATCGTCGCGCATGCCGCTCGCATATTGCTCCAGTACCTGGGTGAGATAGCGCGCGCAGCTGGCCAGTACTGTGGCCATCACCTGGTTGAGGCGACGGCCCTGCCAGTCGGGCAGGATCAGGAACGAGGCCGCCGCGGCGATGGCGCAGCCGATCACGGTGTCGATCAGTCGCGGCCAGATCAACACGAAACCATCGCCGAGCAGGTTGAAGCAGAACAGCGCCATGACCGTGATGCCGGCGGTGGCCAGCATGTAGCGATCGGTGCGGGTAATGAAGAACACCAGCGCCGCTACCAGGGCCAGCAGCAACTGCACCTCAGTGCCGGGGAATAGCTGCATCAGCGCCCAGGTGGCGACCAGGCCGATCAAGGTACCGGCGATACGCTGCACCAGCCGCAGTCGTGTGGCGCCGTAGTTGGGCCGGCACACGAACGCGGTGGTGAGCAGGATCCAGTAGCCGTTGTCGGCATGGATGGATTGCATCACCGCATAGCCCGCGACCAGCGCGATGGCCATACGCAGGCCATGCCGGAACAGCACCGAGCCAGGCGTGAGTTGCTGGCCGAGCCGCGCGGCCATTTCGCGCAAGGTGTGCGGCGAGGAATCGCGCAGGCGGGTGTCGAGGTTGTCGCTGGTGGAATCGGATTGCGCCGCTTCGGAGAGCTTGCGTTCGATGGTCTGCAGATTGGTGACCAGCAGTTCCAGCGCGCCGAGCAGGCGCGCCAGTGCGGGGTCGGCGCGCGCATGCAGATAATCCAGCGACTGGCGCAGGTCTTCGGTGGCCAGACGGCTGTTGTCGCCATAGTCGAACGGCTGCCGCAGCCGGATCGCCTCGCCCAACGCGGTGCAGGCCTTGCCCTGCAGTGCGAGCAGGCGCTGGCAGCGGTACAGCACATCGCTGTGGAAGAACGCATCGGTCAGCGCTTCGTAGGGATAGTGCGACGAACTGGCGCGTTCGTGGAACTCCTGCGCCATGTAATACAGCCGGAAATATAGGCCCGATTGCACGCCCGGCCGCCCCGAGCGCCCGAAGCGGCTGATGATCGCGGTCTTGGCGGCATTGAGTGCGCCGACGACCTTGGCGTTCTGTTCGGCCAGCGCCAGCCGGCGCGCATGCAGGTCGCTTTGCCGCACCGGTTCGAACAGGTCGGCCTTGCGCTTGAGATAGAGGCCCAGCTCGAAGAACAACCGCGACAGCCGCTCGCGCACCGGGCGATTGGCGAACAGGATGGTCCACAGGATCGACAGCACGCCGTACCAGGTGGCGCCGATCAACAGCAACGCCGCGCCATGCCAGGCCACCAGCGGATCGTGGCTGCCGTGCTGGTCCATGCCGATCATGGCGTAGATCGACAACGCCACCGTGGCCTGCGCGATGGAGGCGTAGCGCTCGCCCAGTGCGCCCAGCAGGGTGAGCGAGAAAGTGGCCACCGCCATGCCGATCACGAACGCTAGCGGGTACGGGAACAGCAGCGTCACTGCCGCCGCCGCTGCGGCAAAGCACAGCAACGACAGCAGCACCGATTTGATGCGGCCCAACCAGTTGTCGTCGGTTTCGGCGATGGCGCTGGCGATGGTGCCCAGAAACAGCGCCGGGACTGCGGTGAGTTGCTGCCAGTGCCAGCACACGCCCATGGCCACCGCCAGCGCGATGAACACACGCAGCCCGTAGCTGGCCTTTTCATGGGCCCACAGGCGGCTGAGGCGGGATTCGAAAGAAGTGGTGGCCACGGTCTCTGATGGGCAAGCGTGCCCGGGCATTATTGCCGCAGGCACGCGCCACCGGTGTGGAGAGCGGCTAGTTCTTTGTCAGTAGCCAGCATGTGTGCGGACTGGAGCGGAGTGCGCGATTGCACCGCCGCCCCCGCTGCACGGCCGTCTACCGCGCTTGGCGACCTTGCAACCTGTGGTTGCGAGCTTGAACACCGCCTTGTCGGCGACCACCAGCGAGCTGTTGCTCTGTTCGGCCGACAACCAGCGGATGTCCGTGCTTGCCCCCATCCGCCCTTCGGGCACCTTCCCCCGCCGGCGGGGGAAGGACGCGGCTTAGCAACTAACAAAACTATTGCGCTCCCCGCCAGGCGGGCGCGGCCGGTGCTCGGTGCGGCATGTACCACTCGTACACTGCGGTTCCTCCGCGCCGCCCACGCCCACCTGACGACTGCTCGCTACGTTTTGTTAGCCGCTCTTAGCCCTGCGCGTCGCGCTCGCGGGCGATCGCACGCCAGCCGATATCGCTGCGCTGGAAGGCGTTGGGCCAGTGGATCGGCTGCAGGCCGGCGTAGGCGGTGCGCTGTGCGTCCTGCACGCTGTCGCCCAATGCGGCAACGCACAGCACGCGGCCACCGGCGCTGATCACCTCGCCTGCGGCATTCAATGCAGTGCCGGCATGGAAGACCTTGGCGCTGGCCGGTACCTGGTCCAGGCCGGTGATGACCTCGCCGGTGACCGGGGTTTCCGGATAGGGCTTGGCGGCGATCACCACGCCCAGCGAGGGGCGCGGGTCCCACTGCGCCTGCGCGGTGGCGAGTTCGCCATCGATGGCCGCTTCGAGCAGCTCCACCAGATCCGACTGCAGCCGCAGCATCACCGGTTGGGTTTCCGGGTCGCCAAAGCGCACGTTGAATTCGATCACCTTGGGCGCGCCATCCGCATCGATCATCAGCCCGGCATACAGAAAGCCGGTGAACGGTACGCCGTCGGTGATCATGCCCTGCACGGTCGGCTCGACCACTTCGCGCATCACCCGCGCATGCACCTCGGGCGTGACCACCGGGGCCGGCGAGTACGCGCCCATGCCGCCGGTGTTGGGGCCGGTGTCGCCATCGCCGACGCGCTTATGGTCCTGGCTGGTAGCCATCGGCAAGGCGTGGGTGCCGTCGACCATGGAGATGAAGCTGGCTTCTTCGCCATCGAGGAATTCTTCGATCACCACGCGCGCGCCGGCATCGCCGAACGCATTGCCCGAGAGCATGTCGCGCACCGCGTCTTCGGCCTCGCTCAGCGTCATTGCCACGATCACGCCCTTGCCGGCGGCCAGACCATCGGCCTTGACCACGATGGGCGCGCCTTTCTCGCGCACGTAGGCGAGTGCGGCGTCCACCTCGGTATGCACGGCGTAGTACGCAGTGGGGATGCCATGACGGGCCAGGAAATCCTTGGCGAAGGCCTTGCTGCCTTCCAGCTGCGCGGCCTTGGCGGTGGGCCCGAAGATGCGCAGGCCGGCCGCGTGGAAGCGGTCGACCACGCCGAGTACCAACGGCACTTCCGGGCCGACCACGGTGAGCGCGACGGCTTCGCGCTGTGCCAGTGCGAGCAGGCCATCGAGGTCGTCGACCTTGATCGCGACATTGCGGCACTTGGCCTCGGTGGCGGTGCCGGCATTGCCTGGCGCCACGAGCACCTCGCTCACGCGCGCGGATTGCGCGATCTTCCAGGCCAGGGCGTGTTCGCGGCCGCCGGAGCCGATGACAAGGATTTTCAAGAGAGCTGCTCGCTAGGACGGGGGAAAGGGCGCGCTACTTGCAGCCTTCGCGCTGCAGAGCGTTGGGGAAGGGGTAGGTCCAGGTCTTGGGGTCGAGTGCGAACACATGCGTGGTGTCCAGCGTCTGCCCGCAATCGCTGCCGTGTTCGTGGATGCGCAGCGGCCAGATGCGTGCCTGTGCGTTGCTGCTGTCCACGTCCAGGGTGAAGTCCACATCGAACGCTTCGGCCATGCATTGCGCCTGGGTTTGATCCGGCTCGCGGGCCTGGTCGTCGCAGTCCAGCCCGCCGCTATTGTCGATATGCGCGCGCAGCGAGCCGGCGCCGACCAGTCCCTTGGGGCCGGGCACCACCAGATCCTGCGATTCCAGCATCAGGCCCTGACCCATCCAGAAACTGTGCACGATGAAGCCGTAAAAATCGCTGCCCAGCCGCAGCACGTCCACGCTGCCAGGATTGCCATCGCTGCCGAAGGTGTCGGACAGTTTTTCGGCCACCACCTTGAACGTGTCGCCGTCGCTGCGCAGCACGAAAAAGTCGATCAGCCCGGGATTGCCATGGCCGCCATCGCTAAGGCTGTGGCACACCGCCAGCAGCTGCTGAACCTGCTCACCAACCACCACCGGCTGCTCGGCGCAGACCTGGCTGTCGGCCTTGAAGCCATCGGCCTCGCCGCTCCATTGCGCGGCCAGACCGGCCTTGGCGCCATAACGCGTGCGCAAAAAACCGTCCAGGCGCTCGGTGCGGCTCAGCTGCGTGGTGGCGGCCGCAGCAGGGGTGGGCGCTGCGGCGGCGGCGGGCGCCGCTGCAGGCGCGGGATCCTGCTTGCATCCACCGAGCAAGCCGGCAGCAGCCAGCACGGCGGCGAGGGAGCGCAATCGGTACATGGACCTGTCCTTGTCGTTCGGCTCAGTGACGGAAATGGCGCACACCGGTGAACACCATCGCGATGCCGTGTTCGTCGGCGGCGGCGATCACTTCGCCATCGCGCATCGAGCCGCCCGGCTGGATCACTGCCTTGATACCGGCAGCAGCGGCGGCGTCGATGCCGTCGCGGAACGGGAAGAACGCATCCGATGCCATCACCGAGCCGGCCACTTCCAGTTTGGCTTCTTCGGCCTTGAGCGCGGCGATCTTGGCACTGACCACGCGGCTCATCTGCCCGGCGCCGACACCGATGGTGCGGCTGTCCTTGGCATAGACAATCGCGTTGGATTTGACGTACTTGGCCACGCGCCAGGCGAACAGCAGATCGCCCAGCTCCGCATCGCTGGGCGCGCGCTGGGTGACCACGCTCAATTCGCCCAGCGACATGCCGCGGTTATCGGCCGACTGCATCAGCAGGCCAGAGCCAATCCGCTTGGTGTCGTAGTTGTTGAGGCCGGCGCCGTGCGGAATCTTGAGCACGCGCACATTGGCCTTTTTGGTGGCGTATTCGAGCGCGCCGGCCTCGTAGTCGGGGGCGATCAGCACCTCGACGAACTGGCGATCCAAAATGGCCTTGGCGGTCGCTGCATCCAGGGTCTTGTTGAAGGCCAGGATGCCGCCGAACGCGCTGGTCGGGTCGGTAGCGTAGGCCAGCTCATAGGCATCGCCGCAGGCCACGCCCACGGCTACGCCGCAGGGGTTGGCGTGCTTGACGATCACGCAGGCCGGCGCATCGAACTGACGCACGCATTCCCACGCCGCATCGGCGTCGGCCAGGTTGTTGTAGCTCAGCTCCTTGCCTTGCAGCTGCTGGAAGGTGGCCAAGGTGCCCGGCACCGGATACAGATCGCGGTAAAACGCGCCGGACTGGTGCGGGTTTTCGCCGTAGCGCAGGTCCATGACCTTGATGAAGTTGGAATTGATCTGCGCCGGGAACGGGCTGCGCGTGGGGATGTTTTCCGCACTGTCGGCCACTGCCGAGAGATAGTTGCTGATTGCCGCGTCGTATTGCGCCACACGGTTGAACGCAGCTACCGACAGCGCAAAGCGCTTGGCGGCCGACAGCTGGCCGTCGTTGGCTTCCAGCTCGGCGAGCAGGTCGGCGTATTGCGCCGGGTCGGTGGCCACCGCCACGCGGGCGAAATTCTTGGCTGCGCTGCGCAGCATCGCCGGCCCGCCGATGTCGATGTTTTCCACCGCGTCGGCCAGCGTGCAATCGGCCTTGGCGGTGACCGACTCGAACGGATACAGGTTGAGCACCAGCAGATCGATCGGCGCGATGCCGTGTTCGGCCATCACCGCTTCGTCGATGCCGGCGCGGCCGAGCAGGCCGCCGTGCACCAGCGGGTGCAGGGTCTTGACGCGGCCGTCCATCATTTCCGGGAAACCGGTCAGGTCGGCAACGTCCTTGACCGGGAGGCCAGCCTCGCGGATCGCCTTGGCGGTGCCGCCGGTGGACAGCAGCTCGACCTTGCGCGCCACCAGCGCGCGGGCCAGGTCGATCAGGCCGGTCTTGTCGGAAACGGAGAGCAGAGCCCGGCGCACGGGCAGGAAATCGGAGGCCATGAGTGAGGGAACAGTCGTTGCGGGGCAGCCGATATTGTAGGCTGCGCCAGCGCTCGAATGGACTCAACCACTGGTATGGCCTCGATCTATGCTCTGAAAGGACGCTTCCAGGACCTGCTGCGGCCCATGGTCGGCGCGCTGTACCGCGGCGGCATCACCGCCAACCAGGTGACGCTCATCGCCGCAGCGGTGTCGGTGATGGTGGCCGCGGTGGTCTACCGCGCCGGCGCCAGCTGGCCGCTGCTGTATCTGTTGCTGCCGGTGTGGATGCTGCTGCGCATGGCGCTCAATGCGGTGGATGGCATGTTGGCGCGCGAGTTCGGCCAGCAGTCGCGCCTGGGCGCCTACCTCAATGAGCTGTGCGATGTGGTGGCCGATGCGGCGCTGTACTTGAGCCTGCTCGGCGTGCCCGGCGTGGGCGCGCACTGGCTATGGATCTTTGTGCTGCTGGCGGCGCTGACCGAATACACCGGCGTGCTCGGGCTGATGGTCGGTGCCAGTCGCCGTTACGACGGGCCGATGGGCAAGAGCGACCGCGCCTTCGTGATCGGCGTGGTGGGGGTCGGCCTGGCCTGCGGGCTACTGGGCGCGCGCGGCGTCACCTGGGTCGCCATTGCCTTGAGTCTTGCCTGCAGTGCCACGGTGTGGCGGCGGGTGCGCGCCGGGCTGGCCGAGGCAGCGGCGCGCTGACCGACATCGCGACGCGCCGTGCGCTGCCGCGTCTCATTGGCGCTGCACGGCTTTCACTCTTTCTCACTGATTTCAGGATGATCCGATGCGTGATGTCGTAGAGCGCGAATTCGCCAGTTTCGATGGTGCGCAGCTGTTTTATCGGCACTGGCCGGCGCAGCTGGCAGGTGCTGCACCCAAGGCGGTGGTGCTGCTGCATCGCGGGCATGAGCACTCCGGCCGGGTGATGCATCTGGCCGAAGAATTGAATCTGCCCGATGCGCAATTCTTTGCCTGGGACGCACGCGGCAATGGCCGCTCGCCGGGCGTACGCGGCGATGCACCGGGCTTCGATGCGCTGGTGCGCGATCTGGACAGCTTCATCGCGCATCTGGGCACCACGCACGGCATCGCCGTGCAGGACATCGCGGTGATCGCGCAGAGCGTGGGCGCGGTGGTCGCAGCCACCTGGGTGCACGATTACGCACCGCAGCTACGCGCGCTGGTGCTGGCCTCGCCGGCGTTCAAGGTCAAGTTGTATGTGCCGTTCGCACGTGCCGGGCTGGCGCTGATGCATGCGCTGCGCGGCAACTTCTTCGTCAACAGCTACGTCAAGCCGCAGTGGCTCACCCACGATGCGCAACGCGTGGAAAGCTACCGCACCGACCCGCTGATCACCCGTCCGATTTCGGTGCGCGTGCTGCTGGGTCTGTATGCAGCAGCCGATCGCGTGGTGGCCGATGCGCAGGCGATCACCGTGCCGACGCAACTGCTGGTGTCCGGCTCGGACTTTGTGGTGCATCGCGGCCCGCAGGATCGGTTTTACGAGAACCTGCGCTCGCCGATCAAGCAGCGGCATTGGCTGCCCGGTTTCTTCCACGACACCCTGGGCGAGCGCGACCGCGCGTTGGCCATCGCGCCCATTCGCGCATTTATCGAAGCGCGTTTTGCACAGCCGCCAGTGCGCGCGGACTTGCGCGATGCGCATCGCGCCGGACCCAGCTTCGAAGAAGCCGAACGGCTGGCCTGGCCCCCGCAACGCAACAGCCTGCAGGACCTGCGCTGGCGCGGCGTGCGTGCCGGGTTGCGCCTGGGCGGCACGTTGTCCGAGGGCATTGCGCTGGGCCTGCAGACCGGCTTCGATTCCGGTAGCACGCTGGATTACATCTACCGTAACCAAGCGCGTGGACGTGGCCCGCTGGGGCGCATGATCGACCGCAATTATCTCGATGCGATCGGCTGGCGTGGCATCCGCATCCGTGGCGCGCATCTGGGCGAACTGCTGCGCGATGCGGCAGGCCGCTTGCGTCAGGCCGGCCAGCCGGTGCGCGTGCTCGATGTTGCTGCGGGCCACGGCCGTTATGTGCTGGAAGCGCTGGGCAGCGGTGCGCAACGTGCCGATGCCATCGTGCTACGCGATTTCAGCGCGCTCAACGTCACCCAGGGCGGTGCGCTGATTGGCACGCTCGGCGCCGGCGACATTGCCCGCTTCGAACAAGGCGATGCGTTCGACCCGGCCGCCTTGGCGGCGGTGCAGCCGGCGCCCACCCTGGCGGTGGTGTCGGGGTTGTACGAACTGTTTGCCGACAACGACCAGGTGGCGCGCTCGCTGGCCGGCCTGGCCGCCGCGGTGCAGCCGGGCGGCTATCTGCTCTACACCGGCCAGCCGTGGCATCCGCAGCTGGAATTCATCGCGCGCGCGCTCACCAGTCACCGCGATGGCGTGGCCTGGGTGATGCGCCGGCGCAGCCAGCAGGAGATGGATGCGCTGGTGGAGGCGGCAGGCTTCCGCAAGGTGGCGCAGCGGATCGATGCATTCGGCATCTTCACCGTGTCGATGGCGCAGCGGATCGACGCATGACGCACGGCGCGCGCCCGAGTGGTCGTGCCGCGTTGTGGTTGGCGCTCCTGGGGCCATTTTTCTTCCTCAGTTATGGCCTAGCCAATACGCTGGCCGGGCGTGCGGTACAGGTGCCGTCGGTGGTGTTCGGCTGGGAACACGGCATGCCGTTCTGGCCGTGGACCATCGTGCCGTATTGGACGATCGATCTGTTCTACGCCGCCTCGTTCTTCGTCTGCCGGACCCGCCGCGAACTGGATACGCATGCGCTGCGCCTGCTCAGCGCGCAATTGCTGTGCGTGGCCTGTTTTGTGCTGTGGCCGTTGCGGTACAGCTTCGTGCGCCCGGACACGGACGGTGTGTTCGGCTGGTTGTTCGCCGTGCTGCTGGGCTTCGACAAGCCGTTCAATCAGGCGCCGTCGCTGCACATCGTGTTGCTGGTGGTGCTGTGGGTGCGTTACGCGCAGCATCTGTCCGGTGTGTGGCGCTGGCTGTTGCACGGTTGGTTCGGCTTGATCGGCGTGTCGGTGCTGACTACGTATCAACACCATTTTCTGGATATCCCCACCGGCCTTGCAGCGGGTTGGCTGTGCGTGTGGCTGTGGCCGGAGCGGATCGCCGCACCGTTTGCGCAGGCGCACCTGGCGCGCGATCCGCGGCGTTGGCGTTTGGCCGCGTTGTATCTGGTCGGTGCAGTCGCCAGCGCCGTGGCGGCGTTGTACATCGGCGGCGTCGGGTTGTGGATGCTGTGGGTGAGCCTGTCGCTGGGCCTGGTCGCGCTGAACTATGCAGTGCTTGGTGCGCTCGGCTTCCAGAAACGCGCCGATGGTGGCTTGAGCCTGGCCGCGCGCTGGTTGTATGCACCGTATCTGCTGGCAGCCTGGTGCAACTCGCGGCTATGGACCCGCCGCGACCCGCTGCCGCGCGTGGTCTGCGATGGCGTGTGGCTGGGCCGCATTCCGCTGCCCGGCCAGCGCGCTGCGTTCGCCGTAGTGGTGGACGTGAGTGCGGAGTTGTCCTTGTACGCAGCGCGTGCGCACGACCGCACGCTGCCGATGCTGGATCTGGTGGCGCCCACGCCCGCGCAGCTACGCGCCGCCGCCGACGCGATCGAATCCGCGCGCGTGCATGGCCCGGTGCTGGTGTGCTGCGCACTGGGTTACTCGCGCAGCGCCGCCAGCGTTGCGACCTGGTTGGTGCGCAGTGGCCGCAGTAACGATGTGGACGCGGCCATCGCGCAACTGCGTACCGCCCGCGCTTCGATCGTGCTGGGCGCACAGCATCGCGCTGCCATCGTGGCGGCGTGCACGGGTCAGCTAGAACACGACGGCGCGGCCAAGCGGAGTCTCCAATGAATACCTCCCCGATGACCTTGGCAGCCATGCGCGCGGTGTTGCGCCAGGGCGCGGCACTGGACCGGTTCTCGTTGCTGCTGCTGGCCGCCGCGATTGCCTTGCTGGGCGTTGCCGAAGCGCCGCCATCGATACAACTGAGCTTTGCGCTCAGTGCAGCGGCCGGGCTGATGCAACGCTATTGGGCATTCCGCGTCGGCCTGGATGCCGACCTGTTGGAAGGCGTGATCGCGCAGATCGCGCGCGGCAGCGACGAGACACAGGCTGCGCAACAACTCGACACGGCCCTGCATGCCATCGGCCTGCGCGCGACGCTGCCACCCACCCGCGATTGGTCGGCACGCTGGAGCGGCATGCGCCGCTTGCTGCGCTGGCAACTGGCGAGCGTGGCAGCGCAGTTGCTGTGGATGGTCGCAGCACTGGCACTGCGGGTGTTCGGATGAGCAACACGCACGCCTCCGGTCAGCCCGAACCGATGCAGGCCACCGCGGCGCAGTTGGCGCTGTGGCAGCGCTTGCAGGCGTATCGGTTCGGCAGCGATGCCGATGCGTTGCCGGCGTTCGTGCGGCGTGTCGCCAAGCAGGCCCACTGCAGCGTGGCGCAGGCGCAGCTGGCGGTGGACGAATACCGACGGTTCTGTTTTCTGGCTTGCAGCGACACCCACGATGTCACGCCCAGCCCCTTGGTCGATCAGGTCTGGCACACCCATCTCACCGATACCCGCGAGTACTGGCAGCAGTTCTGCCCGCAGGTGTTGCAGACCACGCTGCACCATCAGCCCGGACGTGGCGACAGCGACGACGCTGCGCGTTTCCAGACGCAGTATCGGCAGACCCTTGAGCGGTACAGCACGCACTTCGGCGCGCCGCCGACGCAGGTTTGGCCTGCAGCGCAGCCGCACTCGGCGCCGAGTGACGCCACGCCTGCGCAGCAGCACGATGCCGAAGCCAGCTTGCGCGCCCTGCGCGGCGAGCCGATGCGCGCGCGGCGCGGTGCCGGCCTCGGCACGCTGCTGGTCTGGGCGGTGGCGACGCTGGTGATTGGCGTGGTTGCCGGCAGCGGGGAGGCCGCCTCCCCGCTGCACTGGCGCGGCAGCAGTTTTCTGGCGGTGTTTGTGGTGGGCATCGGCCTGGCCTGGTCGGCTTCGGCGTGGTTGCGCCGCCAGTTGCGCAGTATCGGACGCGCCTCGCCGGTGCACGCGGTCGATGCGATGGAACTGGCCTGCCTGAGCGGTGGCGCCGGGCGTGTGGCCGATCTGCTGTTTGCCCGCTTGCTGGCCTGCGATGCGGTGCATCTGCAGCGCGATGAAGATGCGCAGGCGCGCAAGTGGGTGCATTGCGATCCCACCGTTGCAGTGCCGGCGGCGCTGCAACCGGCACTGCAGTGCGTGCGCGATGGAGAAGATCCGGTGCTGGCATGGCAGACGCTGCGCACGCTGGCCGCACCGGTGCAGCAGCGGCTGATCGACAAGGGGTTGTTGCTGGATCGGCGTATGGCGCTGCTGGTGCGCGCGATAAGCGCCGTGCCGGTAACCGCACTGTGGGCGCTAGGCGCGTGCAAGCTGGTGATCGGGCTGCAGGGGGGGTATCCGGTGGGCTATCTGCTGGCGTTGATGGTGCTGGTCAGCATGCTGCTGCTGGGATTTTTGCTGGTGCCGGTGCGCCGCAGCGGGGCCGGCGACGCGCGCCTGCACGAGCGCAGGTCGGAAGTCCGGCCCGATGCGGCGCGCACCGGCAACGACCCCGGCGAAGCGGTGGCGTTGTACGGCACCGTCGCCTTGGTGGGTACGCCCTGGGTGAGCTACCACACGCTGCGCGCGCCCACATCCAGCAATACCGACAGCAGCGGCAGCAGTTGCAGCGGTGGCGGCGATAGCGGTGGAGACGGTGGCGGTGGATGTGGTGGTTGCGGTGGAGGAGGCGACTGATGCAACGCAAGCAGACCCTGTTGCAACGACGCCAGCGCTGGGCACGCGCCTTGCGTGGACGCGGCGCAACGCCCAATGGCGTGTCGTGGGCCGGCATCGCCTTCGCCGCGCTGGCCGGCGTGATGTTCTACATCGCCTTGAGCGCACCGGCGCGCGAAGGCGCCGCCCCCCTGCTGCTGGCCTTGCTCGGCCTGCAGGGGCGGCTGTGGTGCAACCGCCTGGATGGCGTGCTGGCGCGACAGGCGCGGCTGGTGTCGCGTGCCGGCGAGGTCTACAACGATGCGCCGGACCGGCTGTCGGATGTGCTGGTCTGCGTCGGGCTGGGCTACGGCTTGCAGGCCAGCGTGCCGTGGGCCGCGCAACTGGGCTGGGCGGCGGCATTGTGCTGTGTGGCCACCGCCTACGTGCGCATGCTTGGCCTGGCCTGTGGCACCGCCGAGCCACGGCAGGGGCCGATGGCGCGCGTGCAGCGCATGCACTGGCTGTCGCTGATGACCGTGCTGGCGATGCCGTTGCAATGGATGGGCCAGCCGCGCATCGCGGCATGGGTGTTGATCGGCGCTCTGGCGGTGTTGATCGCCGGTGCGGTGCTGACGGTGGTGCTGCGGCTGCGCATGATCGTGCGCACATTGGAGTGGACATGATTGCCCGTTTGATTGCGCGTGCCTGCAGCGGCGCCATCCGTACCTTGACCGGGGCGCGCGCGTTGTGGCGCGGCTGTGCACCGTCCAACGAGCGCCGCGTGTATTACGGCAACCACGCCAGCCATGGCGATTTCGTGCTGATCTGGTCCTCGTTGCCGGCCAGCCTGCGCCACGAGGTGCGCCCGGTGGCCGCGGCCGATTACTGGCAACGCACTGCGTTGCGGCGCTATCTGATCCATGCGGTGTTCAATGGTGTGCTGGTCGAACGCAACCCGGCGCACCGCACCCGCGACCCGATCGAATGCCTGTGCGACGCGGTGGATGCCGGCGATTCGCTGATCCTGTTTCCCGAAGGCACGCGCAACCCGGACGAAGGCGTGCTGCCGTTCAAAAGCGGGCTGTATCACCTGGCGCGGCAACGCCCGGAACTGGAGTTCGTGCCGGTGTGGATCGACAATCTCAAACGCGTGATGCCCAAGGGCAAATGGCTTCCGTTGCCGCTGTTGTGCACCACCACGTTTGGCGCACCGCTGCGGCTGGATGCCGATGAAGACAAGGATGCGTTCCTGGCGCGCGCACGCGAGGCGTTGCTGGCGTTGTCGCCGGACCAACTGGAGGCGCGCGCATGAATCCTTATGCCTTCAGCGGGCAGTTGCAGCAGTCCTCGATGCATCAGCAGACGCTGTGGTTATTCAGCGGTATCGCACTGGTGCTGATCATCGCCACGCTGATTTCCGAAACGCTGCGTTGGCGTGCGCGCGAACGCCCGAGCGCGGTGCTGGACAACCTGGTGGCGCGGATCCGTGCGTGGTGGGTGATGGCGGCAGTGGTTGGCATCGCGTTCGTGTTCGGGCGCGCCGGTGTCATCGGATTATTCGCACTGGTGTCGTTGTTCGCGCTGCGCGAGTTCATCACCCTGACACCGACGCGGCGCGGCGATTACTACGCGTTGTTGGCCGCGTTCTACATCGTGCTGCCGTGGCAATACGGGTTGGTGTGGACCGGCTGGTACGGCATGTACACGCTGCTGATTCCGGTCTACGCGTTCTTGGTGTTGCCGATCCTGGCCACCATCGGCGGCGATACCACGCGCTATCTGGAACGCACGGCCAAGGTGCAGTGGGGCTTGATGATCAGCGTGTTCTGCATCTCGCACGTGCCCGCATTGCTGAATCTGGAAATCCCCGGGTATGCCGGGCGCAATCTGTTGTTGATCGCGTTCCTGGTGATCGTGGTGCAGTCGTCGGACGTGTTGCAGTACGTCTGGGGCAAGTTGGCCGGCCGCCATCTGATCGCGCCGAAATTGTCGCCGTCCAAAACGGTGGAAGGCTTCATCGGCGGCGTGCTGTCGGCCAGCCTGCTCGGCATGGCGCTGTGGTGGATCACCCCGTTCGCGCCGTGGCACGCGTTCGCGCTGGCGCTGGTGGCCAATCTGATGGGGTTCTTCGGCGGTCTGGTGATGTCGGCGATCAAACGCGACCGCGGCATCAAGGACTGGGGCCACATGATCGAAGGCCACGGCGGCGTGCTGGATCGGCTGGACTCGGTGTGCTTTGCCGCACCGGTGTTCTTCCATCTGATCCGCTACGGCTGGGCGTAATCGCGCAGCAAAAAATTACGCACATCGCAGGTCAGCAACGCGGCACCGCTCTCACGATTCGCCAATCCCGATTCCCGGCTCAGGTCAGCCCGTACTCTTTCAACTTCTTGCGCAAGGTGGCGCGGTGGATGCCCAGCATCGCCGCGGCGCGGCTCTGGTTGCCTTCGCAGTGATTGAGCACTTCGACGAACAACGGGATCTCCATTTCGCGCAGCACGATTTCGTAGACATCGTCCGCGTCGCTGCCGTCCAGATCGCGTAGGTAACGGCGAACGGACTGGGCCACGTGTTCGCGCAGCGGCGACTTCGGGGCGCCACGACTGGTGTCAGGACGAGAGGGGGCTGCGTTCAAAGAAAGTTCCCAGTGTCACGAGGCCGGGGCGCGGGCCGGCGAGGGGGAGTGAGTCTAGCGCGTGACCTCATCGCTCGCCACGCCCATGTGGCGATCGGACGAGGTTGTGTCCGCTTAGCGGAAGTCGAAACTGAAGGCAGCGGTACTGGCAGCCGGTTCGCGCACGCGAAATGCCACCTGCACGGCCTGACCCGGCGCCAGCGTGTCGTGCTCGGCTGGCGCCTGGCCCAGATACTCCTGCGGCGACAGCACCCGGGTGCCGATCACCCGCCCATCGGCATCGGACAGCGACAGCTGCAACCATGGCCAGGCCTGTGCCCAACGCGCATCGTTGCGGAAACTGGCCTGGATCTGCAGCACGCCGGCGAGGCCCGGCAGCGGGCGCACATCGCGATTGAGCAGGGTCAACGTTGCCGGTTCGCGCCATGCAGGCAGCGTGCAACGCATCACCGCGCAGGCAGCGGTGACCAGCGGCCGCCAACGCGCGTCGCCGGCCAGGTGCGCACGGTCGGCAATGACGATCTGCAGTCCCAGCAGCCCGACCAGACCGATCAACAGCACCCACTGCCGCCCGCTGGCGCGCAGCCGAGGGCGGCTGAGCCCGCGGCGTGCGAAGGCGGGCGCTGCCACCGCAGCGGTGGGCAAGGGGTGCAATTGCGCTGCGTGGGCGTGCGCCTCGCTGGCGCTGGTGTCGCGCTGCGCATGGGCTGCGATGTCGGCAGTGGACGCGGCGTTGCTGTCGTCATCCAGCGCCTCACTGTCCTGCCGGTCTGCGGCGTCGCGCGCGCTGTTGGACGCGGTCTCGGCAGCGGGCTCGTAGCGCGTTTCGTCGGCCGCCTGCCGCTCGACCGGCAGCTGCGGCGCCCCGCGTTCAATCGGCGCGGTGTCCTGCAGCCCGGCGGCGTCTGCAGCAGTGCTGCCGTGTTCGTTGGTGGGTGGCGGCGTCTGCGGCAGCGCGGTGCGCGGCGCGCTCACGACCGGCCCGCCTGGTACAGCGGCCTCGGACGTCGGCGGCGCAGGCACCGGTTGCCGCACGGGCGCAGCTGGCGTCTCAGCCGCGGGCATCGGCACCACCTGCTCCGCAGGCGCGGTGGCCGGCAGCACCGGCGGTTGAATCAACGTCGGTGCAGGCGGCGGCGTTGCCCGCAGAAAGGTGGCAAGGGGGCGGCGCGGTGGCGGAGTCTCTGACATCGGCAGGCGTGCAGCGGGAAGACCGCTATTCAACCACGTGCGCAGCGATGGGCGAACGCCCGGATGGGGAAGTGCGACGCGTGCTTCCTGGCGCAGTGCCTTGGCAACGATGCCGCGACGCTACCGAGAAAGACAGATTCACCGAAAGCAGGTGTCTGCGGCCAGCGCCTTGGCGGCGACGCTAACGAGCAATAGAGGTACGGAAAGTCGCTGTCCGCCTACGGAAAACGCCAACACCACCGCAGCTCACGCCACGGCGCAGCAAACCGCTGTTTCGATTCCCGATTCCCGATTCCCAGCCTCACCGCCTGCGCCGCGTCTTGCCCTCGGCCAGCAACAGATCCAGCAGCCCGCTGCGCTGACGCGGCGCCAGGGTGTCGAAGCGGGCCAGCAGCACGCGTTGCTGGTCGTCCAGGCGGCGGTACTGGGCCGGTTCCTCGGCAATCGCCGAGACCGGCGGGCCGAACACGCGATCGCCGCGGCCGGTGGCCAGGTATTCGAACGCCATGCCGCTGCGCTTGGCCAGGCCGATCAGGTTCTCCACCGACGGGGCGGTGCCTTCGGCCATTTCCCACTGCGCCACCGCGCTGCGGGTAACGCCCAGCTCGCCGGCCAGGGCTTCCTGGGTCAGCTTGGTGAAGCTGCGGGCTTCGCGTACTCGTTCGTACAGCTTGCTCACACGGCACCGGATGGGAGGCAGGCAGGGCCGGGAGATATAGCCCTAGCAGCACTTGGGGATAGTTCGTATGTCTTTCATATCGGCATATGTTTGCGATACTGTCGCGATGACATCGATGACGTGATCGCAGCGAACTCAAGGAGGATGTTCATGGTCGAGCCTGTCACTCCAACACCGGACCATCGCGATGGCCGGACACCGCCGCCGAGCGCGCCGTGGCCCGCCGATTCGCCGCTGGATCCGGCGGTCAGGCACTTTCGCGGTGCGGCCTGCTACCAAGTCTGGCGACGCGCCCAGGACTGGGCCGCCATCGTCGAGGGCGTGCACTGGTCAGCGGCGCTGGCGCCACGGGTCTGGGCGTTGCGCTATCGGCACTGGCCGTTGCTGGGAATGGGGGCGACGCTCGCTGGTTTGGCCGCAGGCATGGCGCTGGCCGGCGCGCAGGCGTGGTCGGCGGGCGTCTGGGGGGCGCTGTTGCTGGCCGAGGTGGTGCTGCGTGTGTATGCGGCCCGGCATGCCGAGCGTTGGCGTAGTGCGGCGTTGCAGCGTGCCGGCTGGCAGGCGGTGACCCGCCTGCGTGCGATCAGCGTGGCCGATGCGCTGACCACCGCGCAGATTCGCGCCGGCCGCCCGCGCCGGTGAGCCGGCCCAGAATCAGCTGCGGCGAACGCCGTCGATGCGCATCCAGTCTTCGTCGCGCTCACAGCGCAGCTGATCGAACCACGGTGCATAGCGCTGCAGCAGGTCGTCTTCCTGGCCGTGCAGGATGCCCGACAGGGCAATGCGGCCACCCGGCGCCACGCGCGCGGCCAGGGTGTCGGCCAGCGCATCCAGCGCCGAGGCCAGAATGTTGGCGACCACCACCGGATAGGTCTGCACCGGCTCGTCCTGGGGCAGATACACCGCCAGCTGCGCGGCCACGGCGTTGCGCTCGGCATTGTCGGCCGTTGCCAGCAGCGCCTGCGGGTCGTTGTCCACCCCCACGGCGCTGGTGGCACCCAGTTTCAGCGCGGCGACCGCCAGAATCCCCGAGCCGCACCCGAAGTCGAGCACGCTGCGCCCCTGCAGCTCGCCGCTGCCGGCCAGGCGATCCAGCCAGCGCAGGCACAGCGCGGTGGTCTGATGCGTGCCCGACCCGAACGCCAGGCCCGGATCCAGCCGCACCACGGCGGCCTCCGCTGTGTCGGCCGCCTCGGGCAGGTCGTGATTCCACGGCACGATGAAGGTGCGCGCACCGAACTGCATCGGCTTGAACAGATCCATCCACGCGCGTTCCCAGTCGCTGTCTTCGACCATGCGCAGCGCCACCTGGCTCCAGTCCAGCTCCGGGTCGAACGCTTCCAGCGCCGCAAGCACCTCCAGCGCGTCGCTCTCGCCATCGAACAGCGCAGTCAGCACCAGCGCATTCCAGAGCGGCATCTCACCCACGCCGGGCTCCAGGATGGCGCGCTCGTTGCTGGTATCGGCATCGGCATCGAGCAGGGTCACCGCCAGCGCGCCGACTTCCTCCAGCGCGGTCTGGAAGCGGGGCTGGGTGGTATCGGAGCAGGGCAGGGTCAGTTCAAGAAACGGCATCGTGGCAGTCGGCAATCATCAAGGCGTGCATCGTAGACGATTCGCGCCGGCGGGCTGACACGGTGCCCCAGGCGGGGCGCACGGTTCGTTGGAGGATGGCGGCACCGGAATCGAGCAGCGATGCGCAAGATCGGCCGATCAACGCCAGCGACCGATCTGCGTTGCTGTGGGCACTGGATGAAGATGTGTGCCTGGAGAGTGCTGCACGCACGTCGCAACCACGCCGCGCTCGGCTCGCGATCCGGGCAGTGGTGTGTCGGCCGCGCAAGCGTCATGCATCAACAACGCGCCAAGCCGGCCCCAAGCAGCCAGTACGCCACATCGCGCGTCACCCATTCCGTCTGTCAGACCGATCCGGCTAGCGCGCCGGCATCGCGATGTATCCAAAGGCGAGACGCGTGCTGGATGCGGCATCCGGGTCGCGATGCGACCAGACAAACTCAGCGCGAGCAGCATGCACATTGGGATGAGCGCGCTCGCTCACCGGCTGCCACGCATTCCGTTTGTCAGGTAGAAAGCCGCGAGTGCGCCGGTATCGTGACGTGTCTACATGCAATACGTACCTGCACACGCACACGCACCAGGACCAGGACCAGGACCAGGATCGCGATGCGACCAGACATCCGCAGCGCGCACGCAATAGGCGCATCCCACGAAGAAAGCCAAGAAGTGCAGCGAGTGGCTGACAGGCGGATCTGGACGCTGCGCAGAAACCGGTGTGTACGCGTGCTGCCTGCCGCACCCAGCACCGGCCGCGTCCGGTTGGTGGTCCCGTAGTCGTTGTTATCGGTCGCTCTCGCGATCACTGCAGGCACAGCCCATCGGTACCGCACGCGCTGGCAGCGACCGCTTGGCGGCCGCTGCCGACACAGCCGAGTGCTAGACTCCGCGCCGTTGCTGCGGGCGTCTTCCGCAGCTGGGTTGCCGCTGTCATGCCGCTTGTCCGTGCCCGCCATCTCTGGCTGTTGCTCGCTCCCGTCGCGCTCGCGGCGGCAGCCTGGTGGCAGCTGCGCGCGCAACCGACGGCGCTCGCCACTGCAGTGCCCGCCGCCAGCGCCACTTCCGCGCGCGCCGCTGTTGCAACGCCAGCGCGCCACACCTCTTCCGAACGCGGCAACGCGCTGCATCTGCCGTATCGCGATGCGGTGGATGCGCAGCCGGATCTGTATCGCTACGCGCAGCAGTTGCAGCAGAAGGCGCGCGCCGGCGATGCGCAGGCCGGCTGGCGCCTGAGCCGGGTCTACGATTACTGCGCGCCGTATGCAGACAGCCCGGCCGGCTACGCCGCCGATAGCGACTGGATCGCCGCGCACCAGACGCCTGGCGTGGCCGCGATGCACGCTGCGCGCGATCGTGTCGCGCAGCGCTGTGCCGGCTTCGCTCCCAGCGATGGGCTGAGCCCGCGCCTGGTGGCGCAACAACGGCTGCGCGCCGCGCGCGGCGGCAGCCTGGCCGCCGAAGCCGCGTTGCTGGCCCTGGGCGAACCGCTGCAGGCAACCCCCACCTACAAGCGCGCGCTGGTGCAGCGCGTGCTGGCCTCGCGTGACCCGGAGGCCTATCTGGCGCTGGCGCCTGCGATGGGCGCGCGTGCCAGCGGCGATGACAGTCTGGAAGGGTATGTGGCCGGCGATCAGTTCGCCGAACTCGCCTGGCAGGTGGCCGCGTGCCGCCTGGGTCTGGACTGCAGTGCCGACAGCACGCTGGTCACCAGTTATTGCGCCAACGCGGGCATCTGCTCGCGCGATAGCGCACAGGATTTTGTGTCGTTCGTATTCGACGCCGCGGTGCCGCGGCAGGGAGCAGACAGGGTGGATGAGATGGTCGATACATTGGTGTCCGATCCGGGAGCGCAGTCATGAATTACCGTCGGTTGGCGCATGGCGCCAAGTTCTGGTTCTGGGTGGCGTTATTCGTGGCGTATTCGGCCGCGGCGGTGGGCATCGTGATGATCGATACCGCCGATCACCGCTACCAGCCGCTGTCGATCAAATCGACCACGGTCGGCGCCGACGCGCAGCAGCGACAGCATGGCGCCAGCCAGGTGGCCGCGGTATATCGCGCCAGCAGCGCGATGCCGTTCTCCACCTTGTCGGCCGGCTCGATGTTTCAGGTGGTCTGGCCAGATGGCTCCACCGAAACCATGATGGTGGTCGACCCGGCATCGTCCAGCGGCATCGTGCCGGTACCGGGCAGCCAGCAGGCGCCTGCGCCGCGGCGTTGAACGATGCAGCGCATCGCGCCCCGATGCGAGCGTGATGCGCATCCGCGCGGACGACTGAAGGTCTGCGCAGCGAATCCGGTGGCACCCCGGATCCCTTAGGAGCGCACCCGGGCGTACGAGGTTTCACCGATAAAGCGCGGTCGCGCCCGGGTGCGCTCCTACGCATCGGTCGGCTGGCCGCATGGTTTTGGCGGTGCGCGGGTGTCGTCTAGCTGCGTGCCTGGCCTGCGCGATGCACTGCCGGCGCGATGTACCGGGAACCAACGCAACAAGCCCGGTTTCCCGGGCTTGTTGCGTGGTGCAATGGCGCTTGCGATCAGGTCAGTGCAATCGACTTGTTCTTGCGCTCGGCCAGGCGTTTTTCCAGGTAGTGGATGTTCTGCCCACCGGCCTGGAAGCCCTTGTCGCGCATGATGCGCTGCTGCAGCGGGATGTTGGTCTTGATGCCGTCCACCACCATCTCGCTCAGCGCCACGCGCATGCGCGCGATCGCGGTCTCGCGGTCGGGCCCGTGCACGATCAACTTGCCGATCATCGAGTCGTAGTTCGGTGGCACCTTGTAGCCGGCATAGATGTGCGTATCCACGCGCACACCCGGGCCACCGGGCGGATGGAAGGCGGTGATCAGGCCCGGGTTGGGCATGAAGGTTTCCGGGTCTTCGGCATTGATGCGGCACTCGATCGCATGCCCGCGCAGCACGATATCGCTCTGCTTGATGCTGAGCTTGTGGCCGGCGGCGATACGCAGCTGCTCGCAGACCAGATCGATGCCGGTGATGCGCTCGGTGACCGGGTGCTCCACCTGGATACGGGTGTTCATTTCGATGAAGTAGAAACGCCCGCCTTCGAACAGGAATTCGAAGGTGCCCGCACCGCGATAACCGATGCGGATGCAGGCATCCACGCAGACCTTGCCGATTTCAGCGCGCAGTTCTTCGGTGATGCCCGGTGCCGGTGCTTCTTCCACCACTTTCTGATGGCGGCGCTGCATCGAACAATCGCGTTCGCCCAGATGGATCGCACCGCCCTGGCCATCGGCGAGCACCTGGATTTCCACGTGACGCGGATTTTCCAGGAACTTCTCCATGTACACCTGATCGTTGCTGAAAGCGGCCTTGGCTTCGGACTTGGTGGTTTCGATCGCCGCCTTCAACGCCGCTTCCGAATGCACCACGCGCATGCCGCGTCCACCGCCACCACCGGCGGCCTTGATGATCACCGGGTAGCCGATCTCGCGCGCCACCTTGGTGTTGGCGACGATGTCATCGCCCAACGGGCCGCCCGAGCCGGGCACGCACGGCACGCCGGCGGCCTTCATCGCACGGATCGCTTCCACCTTGTCGCCCATCAGGCGAATGGTGTCGGCCCTGGGGCCGATGAAGATGAAACCGGATTCTTCTACGCGCTCGGCAAAATCGGCGTTTTCCGACAGAAAACCGTAGCCGGGGTGGATGGCCTGCGCATCGGTCACCTCGGCCGCAGCGATCAACGCCGGGATATTGAGGTAACTGTCGCTGGAGGCGGCTGGGCCGATACACACCGACTCATCGGCCATGGCCACGTGCTTGAGGTTGCGGTCGACCGTGGAATGCACCGCGACCGTGCGGATGCCGAGCGTATGGCACGCGCGCAGGATGCGCAGCGCGATTTCGCCTCGGTTGGCAATGACGACTTTATCTAGCATGGGAATAGGGAGTCGGGAATGGGGAATGGGTAGATGCGGGCATCATGGTGCGGCTCCACGTCTGCGTAAGGCATTCATCAATGCGGTGAGCTTGGCGAAGACCTGGTCGACCTGCTGGCTGACGATGTCTTCGTCTTCGGTGTTGCTATAGCCCAGTCGTCCGGCGATCTGGACCTGTGTATCCAGTTCGGAGAGCGAGCCGCGCGCAATCGAGAGAAACCGCGCGTAATCGGGGGTGGAGCGTCTCGCCGCACCTTCGGCGATATTTGAAGGAACGCTGACGGCTGCACGGCGCAATTGCGCTATCAGGCCGTAACGTTCCTGCTCGGGAAAGAACTCGGTGAACCGATAGATCATTTCGACAAGCTCCATGGAATCGCGCCACGCCTCAAGACGTTCGTGAGGCCGCTTTGCCGATTCCCGATTCTCCACTCCCGATTCCCGGCCGCTCAGCCAATCACAAACAACGGCTGATCGAATTCCACCGGCTGGCCGGTTTCGCCGAGGATGGCGACGATGGTGCCGGAGACGTCGGCTTCGATCGGGTTGAACATCTTCATCGCCTCGATGATCGCCAAGGTGTCGCCGGCCTTGACGGCCTGGCCCACGGTGACGAACACCGGCTTGTCGGGGGAGGGCGAGGTGTAGAACGTGCCGACCATCGGCGCGCGCAACACATGGCCTTCCGGCAACGCGGCAGCCTGCTTTGCCCCCCCGGTGGACGCCTCGGTGGGCGACTGCATCGCCATGGAGGCCGCTTGCGGCGGCGCGGCGGGGGCCGGTGCGTACTGCTGCATCGGCGCGCTCACCACCTGGGTGCCCTTGGGCACACGCGCCAGACGCACGCTTTCTTCGCCTTCCTTGATCTCGATTTCGGCGAGATTGGATTCTTCGAGCAGGTCGATCAGTTTCTTGATTTTGCGGAGATCCATAAGGGCCTCTTGAGGTGAATCGGTGGAGAGTGTCGGCGGGGTGCCGGCGGAATGGGGTCAGACCGTCGGCGTGGGCGCCGTGGTCGTTGCTGCAGGTGTCATGCGTCGCGCTCCAGGCGCGCGATTGCCGCTTCCAGCGCCAACCGGTAGCTGTCTGCGCCGAAGCCGCAGATCACGCCGTCGGCCTTGTCGCTGAGATAGCTGTGGTGGCGAAATGGCTCGCGCGCATGCGGATTGGACAGATGGATCTCCACGAACGGCAGGCCCACGCCCAGCAGCGCGTCGCGCAGCGCCACCGAGGTGTGAGTGAAGGCGGCCGGGTTGATCAGGATGTAGGCGGTGCCGTCCTCGCGGGCGGCGTGAATGCGCTCCACCAGCACATGCTCGGCGTTGGACTGCAGGCAGGCCAACGTGTGTCCGGCTGCCTGCGCGCGATCCACCAGGGCTGCATCGATCTGCGCCAGCGTGGTGCGCCCGTAGACCTCCGGCTCGCGGGTACCGAGCAGGTTGAGGTTGGGGCCGTGCAGCAGCAGCAGGTGGGCCATGAGATCCAGCAGAGCGGAAAGGCCGGAAGTCTGCGCGATGTGGGCGATGCTGTCCAGATAGCAGAAGTTATAGCTGTTTTAAACAATTGTTTGATTATTCTGCAGCGCCGTCGCTTTGGCAGGGCGTGCGGGTGCTTGACGCGGAACGGATATCGGTGCGCCGCTGGCTTTCCTGCGTCATGCCGCGCTTGATTGGAATCTTGCACCGGCTCCACCGGCACCGGAGCTCAACGAGTCGGCACTGCCCCGGTGGTTCGGTCTCGCCTTGCCTGCATCGCTGATGCTCATGCAGGCAAGGCGGCCTGCCTTTGACGCACGTTTGCTTGGAGTCAGCCGTGCGCTTTGAGTTGAAGCATCGGGAAATGCGCGTAGTGACCAATGCCTGCCCGAATGATCGGGTCCTGTGCGGTCAACTCGCTGATGTCCTGGTCGTCCTGAAGTTGCCAGAGTGCCACGCCATAGCTACCGGCAGGGTCCAGCACCGGGCCATGCGCAACGATCCTGCCGTTGTGCAGATGATCTTCCAGCCAGGCGCCATGCGCTTGCATTTGCCCGGCCTCCTGCTCGGTCATCGTCGGCAGGAAATCGGCGCGTGGCGGGATCCACTTGGTCAGGAATGCTTTCATTTTGATGTCCAGTTAGAGCGGAGGGAGGGGGGCGTGGCGCCTGGCTGGCGGATGCCTACAGGCCCATGATGGTTTTTACAATGGCGAACTGGCTTGGCCAGTAGTGGGAGTACTTAGGCAAATCGTCTGCAACATCGATCTTGCGACGGTTATAGAACGCATGAAGCTGGACGGGCGGCAGCCTGGCCTTTTCGACAACGTGCTGCGATGGCACAAATACCAACTTCAAAGGTCCGGCGCCCATCGTCTCCATGGCCGGCTTTCTGCAATTGGCGCAGACGGCGCGATCAAGATTGGGCGGGCCGCGGTACTTCTTGTGGACGAGTGCGTCGGCGCCGGTGATGGTGAGCTGATGCGCCAGCAGCACCGAAACATCGGAAAAAGCCTCGCCCGTGAAGTCCTGACAGAACAGGCAGTGGCAAATGAAACGGGCGCGTGGTGCCTGACTGGCCACGTACGAAAACTGTCCGCATGCGCAGCGGCCATGCAGATGCGGGTGGGTGTGTCGGCTCATGTGCGTTCTATCCGAATGAAGTGGAAGACAACAGGGATGTGATTGCAGGGGCGCAGGGTGGATGTAGCAGCGGCCCTGTCCTGGATAGAAGCGCAGCACGTGCGCTGCATTCGCGCGCAGATGCCGTTAGCGCGACAGCATGCCGACTGCCTTGCGGGCGTTGGTGGATCAGTCGTCTCCGGCGCCGGCAATCGGCGCTGGCACCTCGCGGAAATTCAGTACATCGGCATTGCCGGTGTGGTCGATCTGTATCGCTTTCATCGAGGTCCACTCAGCAGATCGGTGCATGACGCGGGTGGCCAGCTGCGGGCACCCGCGCGTGTCGGTTTTGCGCTTTGGTTTTGCGCTCAGGCAGGAAACTCGTTGAACTTGCGCAGCGTGCTGTCGACCATCCGCTCGGGCATGAAGCGGCGCAGCGTACTTACCTGCGTGGATTGCTTTCCGGCCGAGTAGCGCAGTTTCGGTTTGGTCGCCGTGGCGGCCTTGACCACGGTGTCGGCCACGACTTGCGGCAGATCGCCCGATTCCACCCACTTGCGCATCAACGTTTCGCTGCGCGCGCGCTCGGTGGCGTACACCGGCAGCGGCTGGTCGGCGCGGGTCAGGTTTTCTTCGAATGCGGTGCGGGTCACGCCAGGCTCCACGAGCAGGGCGCGGATACCCAAGGCGCGCACTTCGTGGTCGAGCGATTCGGTATAGCCCTCGATGGCGTGCTTGGTCGACGCGTAGTAGGCGTTGAACGGCGAGGGGATCAGGCCAAGGATCGAGCTCATATTGATGATGCGGCCGCTGCGCTGCGCACGCATGATCGGCAGCACCGCATTGACCACACGGGCAACGCCGAACACGTTGACGTCGAACAGGCGCTGCGCCTGGGCAATGGATGAATCTTCCGCGGCGCCGATCAGGCCGATGCCGGCGTTGTTGACCACCAGATCGAGACGGCCGGCTTGTTTGACGATCTCCTCGATCAGCGTCTGCACCGAGGTCTCGTCGGTGACGTCGCAGACCAACATGGTCACGCCCGGCGTGCTGGTTGCCGGCTTGCGGCTGGTTCCGAAGACGCGGTAACCCGCAGTGACCAGTGCCTTGGCGGTGACTTGGCCGATGCCGGAGGAGGCGCCCGTGACCAGGGCAACTGCATTTTTCGCGTTGTTCATTTGTCGAGTCTCGGATGAGGTGTGGTGGTTCCGGAGCGGCGACGCCAGTCCGGTGAGTGATGTAGGTAAGCGGGTCGCCGCAGGTGATCGGATGAGTCGAAGCACCTCAGTTGGCCTAATGATGTCGATAGTAATCTAAGTTGTCAATAGTTTGATTACGATCAACATCAATGAAATACTGGCTGCCCTTGTCGTCCACAGCAGAGACATCCACTCATGAAAGTCACCAAGGCCCAGGCGCAGGAAAATCGCGCCCATATCGTCCAGACCGCCGCCGCGCTGTTCCGGGAGCGGGGCTACGACGGGGTGGGGATTGCCGAACTGATGTCTGCCGCCGGTTTCACCCAGGGCGGGTTCTACAAACACTTCCGTTCCAAGGCCGACCTCATGGCCGAGACGGCGGCCAGCGGCATCGCGCAGCGCCTGGCAAACGACAAACATGCGGATCTGTCGGCGTTCGTCGACTCCTACCTGTCCCGCGACCACCGCGACGATCGCGGCGCGGGTTGCACGATGGCGGCACTGAGCGGTGACGCCGCGCGCCAAGGCGAGGACATCCGGGCAACGTTTGCGCAGGGCATCGAGAACAGCCTGGCGAACTTCGTCGACAGCGAGGCGGGCCCGCAGGGTGCGGGCCAGGCGCGGGAAACGATGCTCGACACATATGCCCGCGTGGTTGGCGCGGTGATGTTGTCGCGTGCGTGTCCGGACGATTCGGCGCTGGCCGAGGAGATCCTGCAGGTCAGCCGCGCGCGCATCCTGGCCGCTCTCGGCACGCAGCAGGACGGGTGAGCGTGGAATCGGCCGACGTGGGCAATGCACCGCTCACGCAGGGCGTATCAAGCGCCTTTTCCGGAGCAGCAGGCTGTTTTCAGCGCGCCGCGCGCAACAACGCATCCTCGGTGATCGCGTTGGTCAGCACCGTGGGCAGGATGGCCGGCGGGGCGCCGGGGCCGTACACCACGTACAACGGCACGCCGACTGCCTGGTGCTGGTCGAGGAAGGTGCTGATGGCAGGGTCGACATTGGTCCAGTCGCCTTTCATGTAGACCGCATCCACGCGGCGCAGCGCATCGCGGAACTCGGCGCTGCTGAGCACGTTCTTTTCGTTGGCCTTGCAGGTCACGCACCAGTCGGCGGTCATGTTGACGAACACCACCCGGTTGTCGGCGCGCAGACGGTCCAGCAGCTGCGGCGAGAACGCGACCGCGCCTTCGCTGGCAGCGGTGGCGGCCGGCAGGCGCAGGCGGGTGACGCCCACCACCGGCACGATGGCCAGCACCAGCATCGCCACCGCCAGGCGCATGCCCGCGCGGTTGCTGTTCCAGCGGCTGCGCTCGAAACACCACAGACCCAGCGCCAGCAGGGTGGCGCCGACCAGCATCAGGGCCAGCGCATCCACGCCGCGCTGTTTGCCCAGCACCCACAGCAGCCAGATCGCGGTGAGATACATCGGGAACGCCAGCACCTGCTTGAGCGTTTCCATCCACGCGCCGGGCGTGGGCAGGCGCCGCGCCAGCGACGGGATGAAGCCGATCAACAGGAACGGCAGCGCCAGGCCCAGGCCCAGCGCCAGAAACACCAGCATCGCCAGCGGCGCAGGCGCAGTGAACGCATAGGCCAGCGCGGTGCCCATGAACGGGGCGATACAGGGGCTGGCGACCACACAGGCCAGCACACCTGTGAAGAAATCGCCCAGCGGGCCATTGCGCGCGGCCAGCGACTGGCCAATGCCGCCCAGATTGCTGCCCAGCGTGAACACGCCCGACAGGCTCAGGCCCACCGCAAACATCAGATACGCCAGCGCCGCCACGAACCACGGCTGCTGCAGCTGGAAGCCCCAGCCAGCCGCCTGGCCGGCTGCTCGCAGGGCGATCACCAGCCCACCGATCGCAGCGAACGACACCAGCACGCCCAGCGAATACCAGATGGCATGGCTGCGCGCGTGGCTGCGGCTCTCGCCGCTATGCGCCAGGCCCAGCACCTTCAGCGACAGGATCGGCAGCACGCACGGCATCAGGTTCAGCACCAGCCCGCCGAGCAGCGCCAGCGCCAGCATCGCCAGCAGGCCCTTGTCGGTGTGCGGCGGCTGGGTGCGCTGCGGGTTGTCGGCTGCCGCTGTCGGCGCGGGCTGCGTCTTGCTGCCCGATGCCGTTGCCGGGGCGGGCCCGGGCGGCGTTTGCCCGGCGGCCAGCGGCGAGATCATCAGCGGAGCGGCTTGCGCCTGGTTCTGCGGCGACACCGTGCCGGCGGGCAGGTCCAGCGTCACGCGGCGGGTCATCGGCGGGTAGCAAATGCCATCGGTCTGGCAGCCCTGGAAGGTCGCCACCAGGGTCACGCGCGCCGGGTCGGCACGCTCGCGCAGCAGCGGCAAGGTGACTTCGGCCTGATCGAAATACACCACCACATCGCCGAAGTGTTCATCGCGGTGGGTCTTGCCCTGTGGCCAGCGCGGCAGCCCGGTGCGCACGCCACTGCTGCCTTCCACCGCCAGTGAGGTGCGGTCGCGGTAGAGGTAATAGCCCGGCGCCGGGGTGAAGCGCAGCAGCAGGCTGTTGCCGTCGCCGACGATGGCTTCGAAGGTGAAGGCCTGCTCGGCCGGCAGCGGCAGTGCATCTACGCCGGCAGTCTGGCCGGGCGCCCCGAACAGGCGCGGGCCGGGCGCGGCGCGCGGCACCAGCGCCCCCAGATTCTCGCGTTGCGGCGTGGAAGCGGCTGCACCAGCCGCTTGCGCGCCGGGCAGGGTCACGCGGATCTCGCGCCGTTGCGGCGGGTAGCACACCCCGGCATCGGCGCAGCCCTGGTATTGCACCTGCAGGACCGCGGTTTTCAGTGCCGGATCGGCCTTGCCGGCCAGGGTGGCCTGCAGTTGCTTGCGGTAGGTCTGCACCTGGCCGAAGAACTCGTCGTGCTTGCTCTCGCCTTCCGGCAGGGTCAAGTCGCCGGCAGAAAAGCCTTGCCCGGATTTGACGCTGATGCGGTGCCGGTACAGGTAATAGCCGGGCGCGATTTTCCAGGTCAGGCCGATGCTGTCGCGGCTGTCGGCCTGGGCGCTGAGCACGAAGGCCTGGTTGACCGGCAGCAGGTCGGCCTCGCTGACCGCCTGCGCGGCAGGTGCCACCAGTGCGAGCGAGGCGGCGATGACAGGAGCGGACAGCAGTGCGCAGCGGGCGATCCAGCGGGACAAAGACTTCATGGACGTCAAATTTCCTTGCGGGTGTCGGCCCGGACCCAATCGAGATACGCCGGCAGCCCGGCGCTGGCTTGGACAGCGACCGCCTCCGGCAGTTCATACGGATGCAGTGCCTGCAGCCGCGCGATGGCGTCTGGCAGGCGGTCTTCCCAGGTCTTGATCAGCAGCTGCACTTCGGTGCTGCGCGCGATCGCCCCGTTCCAGCGGTACAGCGATTGTGCGCCGGGCAGCTGGGTGACGCAGGCGGCCAGCCGTTCGTCGAGCAAGGCATGCGCGATGCGGTCGGCGCTGTCGGCGTCCGGGCAGGTACTGAACAACAGATGGAGGGAAGAGGCGTTCATTCGGCCCGGCAGTGTAATCCCCTGCCTGCGGGGGATCGACCGCACATTCCGGAACAAGGCGTCAACTTCGCTGGATTGCCGCTGCAGACGGGCGATGCGTCAGCGCCGCCGTGGTCGTTGGGTAGCCAAAGCGGCGCGCTGGGCTGCTTTGAGGGCATAGGCATGCACGCCGACGAACGCAGTACGCCGGGTGACTCGCCAGCGTCGAATGCTGCGCTGTGCAATGCGTGCCTGGACCGCGCGCCGCGCCAACACCAGGTTTGCGCAGAGGCAACGAGGCGACGAACAGCTAACAAACTGACTGTGCTCACCGCCAAGCGGATGCGGCCGGTGCTCGCTGCTCGCTACTCGGTGCGGTATGGGCCACGCGTGCACTCCGGTTTTGAGCGCGCCGCCCACGCCTGTCTGACCACTGCTCACTACGTGGTGTTAGCGCGCTAATCCGCGATCAGCAAGCAGAGAGCCCGCTCCGACAGTAGAGATGGGTTGGAGCGACCAACGTCCCAGGCCCGGCAGGGCGATGCGCCGGGTCTGCGGACTGCATGACCGACTGGCTCTAACGGCGGTATTCGCGGCACCTGCGCCATGGGCCGCCGTGCAATGCAGGGCGGCAAGGGACGTGCGATTGGCGAGATGCTGCCGGTCGACGATCACTGGCACTGGCACTGGCACTGGCACTGGCACTGGCACTTGGCACGGGCACTTGGACAGCGCGCCGTCGCTGTCGGTCTCCGCTGAAAAGCGCTTCAGCCACACCGGCCCGACGCAGCACGCGCCGGGCCGATGGGTTTCAGTTGGCCAGCTGGCAGCTGGCCGGCTTGGCCGAATTGAACAGGCCGGCGGTGGCCCATTCGGGGTGATCGACGAACGGGTTGCGGTTGCCCTGGAAGCTGAAGACCACCTGGTTGCGCGCACGCTCGGCATCGTCCGGCGGGTCGGCCTGGTGCCAGGCCAGCAGCGTCGACAACAGGCCCATGTACGCGGGCGAGGACGAGGTCTGCACGATCCGGCTGCGGTCGTCGGTGAGCTCCAGATCCGGTTCGGACTGGCCGGTGGACGCGTCGGTGCCACCTTCGTAGCGGATCGCCATGTACATCACTGCGCGTGCCATGTCGCCCTTGCGCCGGCCCCACACCTCGAAGGTGCCGCCGTTGCCATCGGGCGTGCGTACCCAGTTGGAATTGCCCGGATAGCGCCCGCTGCCGCCGCCACTGCCGTCGTTGACCTCGGTCACCCGCTCGCCGCAGCTGCTGGTGCAGGTGGCGTAGGGCTTGTTGCCACGGTCGGCGTTGAAGGTGGTGTCGGTCAGATACAGCATGTGGGTGTCGGTGTAGGGCGCGTACGGCAGGCCGCGGTCGCCGGTGGCGCTGCCGAAGCCCAGCGAGTTGGGCCAGGTGTGCTCGCGGTTGTAGGTCAGGCCGCCGCCGGTGCCGGCCCGGTCGCTGACTTTGGCGTAGCTGCGGTTACGGTAGGCGTCCAGGATGCGGCCGCTGTTGTTGGGGTCCTCGTCGGCCATCTCCAGGATGGTCCAGGTGCTGGTGCCGGTCCCGCTGTAGGGATAGACCGTGTGGCCGCGAATGGTGGTATTGAGCGAGCAGCGCAACTGGCTGGGGCTGGTGGTGTTGACCCGCGAGTAGTAGCCGGTTCCGCCACCGCCGGCGGTCGCCACCGTGAAGGCGATCGACTGATTGGCCGCCGGGCTCAAGCCGCTGGCATCGCGGATGGCGCTGGCGGTGATCGCCAGGGTGCAGCGCTCGCCGCCGACCAGTGCGGTGTTGGTGGACAGGGTGAAGCGGGTGCCGCTGGTCGGATAGCTCAGTGCCACGGTGCCGGAGCTGGCGCAACTCAGCGCAAAGGCGCCGCTGCTGAGCGTCACCGCCTCGCTGAAGCCCACCGCCAGATCGCCGGCCGCCGGGAAGCCGCTCGCGCCCTGGGTCGGCGTGGTGCTGGTGATCGTCGGTGCACCGGTGGTGCCGCCACCGCCGCCACTGCCGTTGAAGGTCTGGCCGCGGTTGCAGGCGCCGAAGGTCTGCGCCGCCGAACTCGCCCAGCTGAAGTTGGCTGCGGCACTACCGGTGCCGGTGAGTTGCAGCGAACTGCCGACCGCGCTGCTGTTGCTCTCGCTGACCGGCAGGTTCTGGCTGGTGACGCCGGCCGCCGGGCCGCCGCTGCCGGTGATGGCGCCTTCGTAGCTGAGGAACTGCACCAGCTGGCCGCTCGGGTCCACCAGCGCCACGCCGTCGTTGGGCCCGTTCTGCACGCCGTTGCTGGCGTAGCTGACGGTGGCAATGCGCACCTGGCTACCGCAACTGACCAGGCTGCCTGCCGGCACCGCCGTGTTGGCATAGCTCACCGCTGCGCTGGGGGCACTGCCGTTGTACAGATAGATCCGGTAGCCGCTCAGCGATTCGCCGGCGGTGGCCACCACTTCCACGCCTTCGCCGGTATCGCCGGAGGCGCCCGCGTCGTCGTAATGCAGTTCGTTAATGAACACCGCGGCGTGGGCGGTGGGGACGGCCAGGACAACGGCGCAGGCCAGTGGAAGACTACGGAACGGCAACCTCATCGACAGCTCCTTGTGATCGGGGAATGCTGTCCCGACTGTAGAGCCTGTGCATGACAAACGGTGGAACCTGGTTCCATTTTTAGAGCGAGTAGCGCCGGCTGCACGCACGGCCGGTGGCTGCAGTCGCTGCCCGGAATCGGCACATGGGCGACAGCCACCGGCACTCGGTGGCGTTGGGTCGCAACATCCAGCTCCTGCGCGCCGCTCACGTCCGCCCCGACGACGGCTTGCCCGGTGTTTTCGCGGCTGTTGGACCGCTGGATGAGATGGCCGGATGAAAATTTTTTGCCGCCAGCCCTTGAAAGCTGCCCGCCCAGCACAATCTCTGGCCCGCACCCGCTCTGTCGGGTTTTTTCCGCGCGCTGTGCTGGCAGTCGTCATATACGAGTGCTAACATCGCCGATAATTTCCAGACCAATCAATCACTTAAGAGGGTCTTATCTATGAGCATCAAGCCGCTTCACGACCGCGTTGTAGTCAAGCCGATCGAAGCCGACGAAGTTTCCGCCGGCGGCATCGTGATTCCTGACTCCGCCAAGGAAAAGTCCACCAAGGGTGAAGTCATCGCCATCGGCGCCGGCAAGCCCCTGGACAACGGCAGCCTGCGCGCGCCGGTGGTCAAGGTTGGCGACAAGGTCATCTACGGCCAGTACGCCGGCAGCAGCTACAAGTCCGAAGGCGTCGAGTACAAGGTGCTGCGCGAAGACGACATCCTGGCAGTCATCGGCTAATCAGGCGCTATGCGCCGGGAATCGGGAGTTGGGAATCGGGAATGGGCAAAGCGGCTAACGCCCTTCGCCATCCCATCCCGCCCCGATTCACGCTGTTGATCTACCGATTCCCCATTCCCTATTCCCCATTTCCGGAGTTACATACAAATGGCTGCTAAAGACATTCGTTTCGGTGAAGATGCACGCAACCGCATGGTGCGTGGCGTCAACATTCTTGCCAATGCCGTCAAGGCGACCCTGGGCCCGAAGGGCCGCAACGTCGTGCTCGAGAAGAGCTTCGGCGCCCCGACCATCACCAAGGACGGCGTCTCCGTCGCCAAGGAAATCGAACTGGCTGACAAGTTCGAGAACATGGGCGCGCAGATGGTGAAGGAAGTCGCTTCGCGCACCAACGACAACGCTGGCGACGGCACCACCACCGCCACCGTGTTGGCTCAGGCCCTGATCCGCGAAGGCGTCAAGGCTGTGGCTGCCGGCATGAACCCGATGGATCTGAAGCGCGGTATCGACCAGGCCGTCAAGGCTGCGGTCGTCGAGCTGAAGAACCTGTCCAAGCCGACCACCGACGACAAGGCGATTGCCCAGGTCGGCACCATCTCGGCCAACTCGGACGAATCGATCGGCAACATCATTGCCGAAGCGATGAAGAAGGTCGGCAAGGAAGGCGTGATCACGGTTGAAGAAGGTTCGGGCCTGGAAAACGAGCTGGACGTGGTCGAGGGCATGCAGTTCGATCGCGGCTACCTCTCCCCGTACTTCATCAACAACCAGCAGAGCCAGTCGGCCGACCTGGACGACCCGTTCATCCTGCTGCACGACAAGAAGATCTCCAACGTGCGCGACCTGCTGCCCGTGCTGGAAGGCGTGGCCAAGGCCGGCAAGCCGTTGCTGATCGTCGCTGAAGAAGTCGAAGGCGAAGCGCTGGCGACCCTGGTGGTCAACACCATCCGCGGCATCGTCAAGGTCGTGGCCGTCAAGGCACCGGGCTTCGGCGACCGTCGCAAGGCGATGCTGGAAGACATGGCCGTGCTGACCGGCGGCACCGTGATCTCCGAGGAAGTGGGTCTGGCGCTGGAGAAGGCCACGATCAAGGACCTGGGCCGTGCGAAGAAGGTGCAGGTCTCCAAGGAGAACACCATCATCATCGACGGTGCTGGCGATTCGGCCGCGATCGAGTCGCGCGTCGGCCAGATCAAGACCCAGATCGAAGACACCTCGTCCGATTACGACCGTGAGAAGCTGCAGGAACGCGTGGCCAAGCTGGCCGGTGGCGTTGCAGTGATCAAGGTCGGCGCATCGACCGAAATCGAAATGAAGGAAAAGAAGGCACGCGTCGAAGACGCCCTGCACGCCACCCGTGCAGCCGTCGAAGAAGGCGTGGTCCCGGGCGGCGGTGTGGCCCTGGTGCGTGCGCTGGTGGCCGTCGGTAACCTGACCGGTGCCAACGAAGACCAGACCCACGGTATCCAGATCGCCCTGCGCGCCATGGAAGCCCCGCTGCGCGAAATCGTGGCCAACGCCGGCGAAGAGCCGTCCGTGATCCTGAACAAGGTCAAGGAAGGCACCGGCAACTACGGCTACAACGCCGCCAACGGCGAGTTCGGCGACATGGTCGAATTCGGCATCCTGGACCCGACCAAGGTCACCCGTTCGGCGCTGCAGAACGCAGCCTCGATCGCCGGCCTGATGATCACCACCGAAGCCATGGTGGCCGATACACCGAAGAAGGACGAGCCGGCAATGCCCGGCGGCGGTGGCATGGGCGGCATGGGCGGCATGGATTTCTGATCCAGCCGGCTCACGCCGACACGCAACACCGCAGTCAAAAGGAGCCCCGCAGCGATGCGGGGCTCTTTTTTTGCGTGCACCGCGACGCTCATCCCGCTTGCATGCCGATGCGCTATCAGTGGCGCACGTAACGCCAGGCGCAGCAGCCATGGTCAGCCGCTCACTGACTGTTTCCGCCCGGTGGATCCGCTCTCCATGCGTCGCTCAGCAGGTCGATAAACCGACGGATCTTGGGCGACAGGTGACGCTTGCTCGGATAGACGACACGGATAGGCTCAGGAGCGGGCTCGAATGTTTCCAAGATCCTGACCAACGTTCCCAATGCGAGGTCATCTCGGATGAGATAGTCGGGAAGTTGGGCGATGCCCAGCCCTGCACAGGCTGAACGTTGCAAGGCTTCCCCACTATCCATGACAAGTCTGCTTGCACCCGAAAAGGATGTATCGCTTTTTCCAGTTCGGAACGTCCACGGTCTTGGGCGCCCTTCGTCTAGAAAGAAACAGCAATGATGCTGAGCCAGGTCGGATGGAGTTTCTGGCGCGTTGTGCTTCGCTAGGTAACTGGGCGATGCACACGCCACCATGCGTTGGTGCGTGACGGTTCGACTGAAGATGCGCGAGTCTTCGCGTGCAGGTCCGGTGCGCACTGCAATGTCGATACCATCTTCAATCAGATCCACAAAGCGATCGGAATACTGCACAACTGCGCTGACGTTTGGCCAGGTGTCGATGAACTGCTCCACTACCGGAAGCACATACCTCACTCCCAGTGTTACAGGAACACTGATGGCTAGGCGGCCATACGGGGCTTCCGAACGAAGCGCCATCGCGGTCTCTGTTTCCTTCAGATCCTCAAGGATCAGAGAGCTTCTCGCATAGAGAACGTGCCCATCGTCCGTCAGGCTCAAGCTCCTTGTCGTCCGGTTCAACAGACGCATACCCAGTCTTTCCTCCAGACGAACAACCCGCTTGCCAACGGCCGAGCGCGTCAACCCCAAACGTTTGGCGGCCAGCGTGTAATTACCGCTATCAACGACTGTAACGAACGCGACAATGTCGTTGATGTTCGTGAGTTCCATCGAGGCCTCTAGGGATTGATCACCGGATCAGTGGGGAAACACATTCCCCAATCATGCACCTAATCTTGGCATACCGGTTTTCAAGAACCAATGATCGACTGAGGGAGCTTCTGTGAACGAGAACGTCAAGGCAAGCATCAAAGAGTGGGCTCAGAGCTTGGCAGAACTTGCCCCGGTAGTGACCGGGGAAAACAAAGAACTCACGATGAAAGAAATCCGCGACAGTTACGTAGACATGCTGGCCGAGCAGTTGCCGCCAGCAGACGTGAGTTTCGAGAAGATCGATCTGAACGGCGTGCCCGCGACACTGGTGACTCCGGCAACGCAGAACACCGATGCCGTCCTGTTTTATATTCACGGCGGGGCCTATATCGTCGGTGCGCCCGATGGATATCACGGAATAGGCGGCAATTACGCGCAGATGCTGGGTGCACGGGTCTACATGCCCGATTACAGGCTTGCACCCGAGTATCCTTTTCCCACGCCAATTGACGACACGCTAGCGGCCTATAAGGGACTTCTTGCGTTGGGCATCCCAGCCCAAAAAATCGTTTTCGCCGGCGAGTCGGCTGGCGGCGCGATGGTGGTTTCCGTCATGGTGGCGGCACGCAACGCAGGCTTGCCTCTTCCTGCAGCCGGCACTGCGATTTCGCCTTGGGCAAATCTGGAGCACACCGGGGCATCGGTCACCAATCGCGAAGGACTCGATCCGCTGAATACCGGAGCGGGATTACGCTTCTTGGCTCGCACCTTCTTGGGCGATGCATTGCCGAATCATCCGATGGCATCTCCTGTGTTTGCCGATGTCACTGGCCTGCCACCGATCCAGATTCAGATCGGCGAGAACGAGTTGATGTTGAGCGACGCGATGCGCCTGGCGACTCATCTGGGCGACAACCGTGTCCGCGTCGATCTTGAAGTCTGGCCGGGCATGTTCCATGCGTGGCACTTTTTTGCAAACGCACTTCCAGAGGCTCGCCAAGCACTTGCGAGCTCAGTGCGATTCTTGAATGCGCAGCTCGAAAAGACTTCAAGCTAACGCTGTAAGGATGACCTCGCAGAAGATGCATGCTTGCAATCGACTGATGCTGCTGTTTCAGCACGCTGCTATCGGCGAAAAAGCCGGTAGCAGAGCGGCGTTGGATAGGAGGTTGCTGGCAAGTTGGCGTGACGCTGAGTGGCCAATTACCTTCACCATCCGCTGTTATGCGATGTCTGAGTCATCGATCTTTCATTGACTGCCAAGCGCGAAAGCTTCGCCTCGGTGACAAGCGATCCGCTGCTCGTGCGACGTACCCATTTGAGCGCAGCGCTTCATCGCATCCACACTTTCAAACATTTATCTTTCCAGAAAATTTTCAGGACTTCTGTCTTGCACAGCCCATCTCGCAGCGATACGCCTGAAGGCACGGACAACGCTCCCATTGTCGGTGAGGAGCATGTTCGATCGGCTTGTGCGGACGCGCAGCAATTCCCTTGGTCTGATGCAAGCCTGCCAGCAGAGGTGCGCGCGTGGCTGGTGGTTCAGGCGATGACCGAGGACGAGAAATTTGCATGGTTGTCCGGGCCAATGGCAATTCCGATTGCAGGCAGTGACAAACCGGAAGGTGCGCTCGGATCAGCGGCCTACTACCCGGCAGTGCCGCGTTTGGGCATTCCTGCGCAACAGCAAACCGATGCAAGCCTGGGTGTAGGCAATCTGGCCAATGTGCGTCCTGGCGACAACGCCACAGCGCTGCCGTCGTCGTTGTTGCTGGGCGCGACCTTTAATCCAATCATGGCGCGCGAAACGGGCGCGATGGTTGGGCAGGAAGCCAGGGCCAAAGGGTTCAATGTGCAGTTGGCGGGCGGGGCGAATCTGGTACGTGAGCCACGTGGTGGACGCAACTTCGAATATGTCTCCGAAGACCCGCTGCTCACTGGTGTGATCGCTGGCAACTCCGTTGCTGGTATTCAGTCGCAAGGCGTGGTTTCGACTGTCAAACACTTTGCGCTCAACCCGCAAGAAACCGGGCGCGTGGTGGTGAACTCGCACATCGCCGATCAGGCGCTCCACGAGTCGGATCTGCTGGCATTCAAAATCGCGATTGAGATTGGTGAACCAGGCGCCGTGATGCCTGGCTACAACTTGGTCAACGGAGAGTGGGCCAGCGAAAATGCCTACCTCATCAACACCGTATTGAAGGGGGAATGGGGCTATCCGGGTTGGGTGATGTCCGACTGGGGGGCGACACACTCGGTGGAGAAGGCCGCACTTGCCGGGCTGGATGTTCAATCCGGAGCGAACTTGGACCCTGAACCCTATTTCGCCGAACCGCTGCGAACCGCCGTTAGCAATGGCTTGGTCCCCCAATCGCGTATCGACGACATGGTGCACCGTCAGCTGCGTAGCCTTTTTGCTGTCGGCGTCATCGACACTCCGCCCAAGCCAGGCGCCGCGATCGACTACGCCGCGCATCGCCTGTTGGCGCAGCGGTCCGCTGAGCAAGGCATCGTATTGCTCAAGAACAAGGCAGATGTACTGCCACTTTCGAGAGGCGCTAACCGCATCGTCGTCATCGGCACGCAGGCGGACATCGGCGTCGTGGCGGGCGGCGGCTCGTCTGCCGTCGCTCCGATCGGCAGCGTGACCACGCCGGGCTTCGAGTTCATGGGAACGATGATGGAGAAGGTCTACCATCCCAGCTCGGTCTTGAACGCCATCAAGTCCGAAGCCTGCGCGGCGCAGGTTGTTTATGTGAGCGCGAACGATGCAGCCGCGGCCGTCACAGCGGCGCATGGTGCCGATGCGGTCATCGTCGTTGCCGAAGAATGGCGCTCGGAAGGTCAAGATGCCCAAGGTCTCTCGTTGCCTGATGATCAGGATGCATTGATCACTGCCGTGGCCAAGGCCAACGCAAACACCGTGGTCGTGCTGATCTCAGGTGGCCCGGTCACGATGCCTTGGTTAGACGACGTCGTTGGCGTGGTCGCAGCGTTCTATCCTGGCCTAGGCGGCGGAGAGGCCATCGCTGGCATCTTGTTTGGCCGCGTCAACCCTTCCGGGCGCCTCCCCATCACGTTCCCACAGAGTGTCGAACAGTTGCCGCATCCTGAGCAGCGAGATCCGTCGACCACGACGTCCAATCCGGGGGAGCCGATCAAGGGCGAGATCTTCTGCATGGATTACAACGTCGAGGGCGCCGACGTAGGCTATCGCTGGTTCGACGCGCGCTCGCTAACACCGCTGTTCCCGTTCGGATACGGGTTGTCGTATACGCGCTTTGAAGCCCATGACTTTCACGTGAGTGACGAAGGTGGCAGGTTCGTCGCTCGCTTTGTTGTCAGCAATTCCGGCGACCTGACCGGAGCGTATGTAGCGCAGGTGTATGTGGCGGGCGAGGGCGTGATTAAGTTTCCAAAACGGCTTTGTGCCTTCGAGCGCGTCGAGCTTGCGCCGGGTGAGAGCAAAAAGTTGGAACTTGAGATCGATCCAAGATTCTTCGCCAGGTTCGACACCGCAGCGCGTCAGTGGGCGATTTCGGAAGGCACATACAGCGTTCGCTTGGCGGACAACGCAGCCGATCCGGGGAAGTCTATGTCGTTGAACGTGAGCGCTCGCAACGTCAAGCCTTAGAAACACAAAGGTGCAAATCGGCGACTGTGGTCGCAGGCCGAACAAACGCCCCTAGCAAGCCGGCTACGGCACCCGCAACGCGCGTGCTTGTTTCCCGCACCGAGCAGCGCTGGGATCCAATGCTGTTTGTGGTCGGCGCCTGGTCGGGCACAGTGCCTTCGGGTACTGGACAGCCACGACACATCCGACCGCGTGCTAGCCGTGCACGGGTCCTGCCGCAGTAGCACGCAAGCCGTTGTCGGGAGGGACCTGCAGACCAAGTGAAGGCGGCGTCGGCGCAGACCGTATGCTGCCTGGCGTGATCGCCCAGCTCGCCAGTCCAGCTCCAGGAGAACGCCGATGCCCCGTCTGACCGCCCAGGATGTTCATCCCGCACTGCTCGAGCTCTACGATGGCTATGTGCACGGCACGCTGAGCCGGCGCGAGTTTCTTGATCGCGCGGCCGCTTTTGCGGTGGCAGGGTTGAGTGCGGCGGCGATCCTGGAATCGATGAGTCCCGACTACGCGCTGGCCACCCAGGTGGAATTCACCGACCCGGACATCGTGGCCGAGTACATCCGGTATCCCTCGCCCAACGGGCATGGCGACGTACGTGGCTATCTGGTGCGTCCGGCCAAGACCGGCGCGCCGGTGCCGGGTGTGGTGGTGGCGCACGAGAATCGCGGGTTGAATCCGTATATCGAAGATGTGGCGCGGCGCGTGGCCAAGGCCGGCTTTGTCGCGTTGGCGCCGGATGGCCTGAGTTCGGTCGGCGGGTATCCCGGTAACGACGAGAAGGGCCGCGCGTTGCAGCAGCAAGTCGATCCCACCAAGCTGATGAATGATTTCTTCGCCGCCGTGGAGTTCTTGATGCGCCGCGAGAACAGCACCGGCAAGGTCGGCATCACCGGCTTCTGTTATGGCGGTGGGGTGGCCAATGCAGCGGCCGTGGCCTATCCCGAGTTGGCCGCTGCCGTGCCGTTCTATGGCCGTCAACCGACCGCCGAGGAGGTCGCACGCATCCGTGCGCCGTTGCTGCTGCATTACGCGGCGCAGGACGAGCGCGTCAACGCCGGCTGGCCGGCCTATGAGGCCGCGCTCAAGGCACAGCACAGGGTGTACGAGGCCCATCTCTACCCTGGTACCAATCACGGCTTCCATAACGATTCCACGCCGCGCTACGACAAGGCCGCCGCCACGCTGGCGTGGGACCGCACCATTGCGTGGTTCCGCCGCTATCTGGCCTGAGTCGATGGCGCGCGTCGCCGTGCGGCGTTCGTTGCCCGGGCCCAGCGCCTGCACCCTGGCGTAGCCGCTCGATGCGGGCACATTAAGGCTGTGAGGCATCGGGTTGTCGCGACGACGCCAGACTGCCGGCAGAAGCGACGCACCGGCATTGCCGACTGCTGAGCTGTCAGTCTCCTGGTCTGTGTGCGCGTCTCGTGCGCACTGTCAAACGCCAAGCGATCAGGAATCAATCGAACCTTGTCACCCAGAGGACAGGCGAACAGGCGAACAGGCAAGCCAACCAAACAGCCAACCAAACAGCCGACCAAGCAGCCAACCAAGCAGCCGACCAAGCAGCCGACCAAGCAGCCGACCAAGCAGCCGACCAAGCAGCCGACCAAGCCGAAGCGTGCGACGCATCCCCTGCGGAGTGCGCCGCACTTCGCGCAATCGCGATACGAGCGCAAGCGTGTCCAGTGGGTTCGCAAACCCAGGACCGCGATGCCGATCACACTTGCGTGACAGTGTGTTGACACCGATGTCATCGCAGCTCTAGCGTCGCTGGGCAGGCGTTTGCGCCGCGTGGTCGGGGGGCCATCGGACAAGGGGCGGCGGTGCATGCATCGCTGGCAGACGTCGTTGCAGCGCACTGCCACGCCGGCCGCGTCCGGCTTCTCCCGGGGATCTTATGAACTGCCGCAGTCATCGTCTTGCCTTGTCGATTTCCGTATCTCTTGCACTGACGGCTGCCGCAGCGCCGCCGCTCATGGCCCAGCAAACCGAGCCGGACACACCGCGCGCTACCTCCACGCTGGACGCGGTCAGCGTCACTGGCTCGCGCATCAAGCGCGCGCAGGTCGAAGGCGCGCAGCCGGTGGTCACCATCTCCGCGCAGCAGATCCAGCAGGAAGGTTTCGCCACCGTCTACGACGTGCTCAACAGCATGAATCAGCAGGGCTCGGTGGAAGCCGATACGCAATGGGGCTCGCACACGCCCAACGCCTCGCCGATCAATCTGCGCGACCTGGGGCCGGGGCGCACCCTGCTGCTGGTCAATGGCCACCGCGTCGCCGATTACCCGCTGCCTTACGGCGGCGAAAGCAACTTTTCCAACTACAGCAATATCCCGTCCGCGGCGGTGGAGCGCATCGAGATCCTCACCGGCGGCGCCTCGGCGATCTACGGCTCGGATGCGGTGGCCGGCGTGGTTAACGTGATCCTCAAGCGCGACTACCAGGGCGACCAGGTGCGCCTGCGTGGCGGCACTGCTACCGAAGGCGGGCGCGACAGTTTCGATGTGTCGTGGGCGGGCGGACGCACCGGCGAAAACTGGAGCGTGACCTACGCCCTGCAGGCCACGCGGCGCGACCCCTTGAGCGGCCGCGATCGCCCGGAAATGGACGATTCGGACGACATGTCCTATTCCAACTGGACCGGCCAGAACCGCCTGTATGGCTTCAATCCATTCACTGGCCTGAGCCTGGTCGATGCCAACACCAACCAGCGTCTGGCGCCGCCTGCGGGCACCTGCGCGCGCTTCGGCGGCGAGTTCGTCGATGCGCAGCGGCTGAGCTACGACCAGAACAGCGGCGCGCTCACCAATACCGGCAATTATTGCGGCGTGGCGCGCGATTACGGCGACTGGGGCCTGGTCACCGGCAGCGAAGATTATTCGGCCTATCTCTACGGCACCTGGAAGTTCGGCGAGGCCACCGAGGCCTGGGCCACGCTGTCGGCCAACCGCAGCATCGGGCGCTGGACCTACGACCCGCCATACGCGTATCTGGGCCCGTTCCAGGACGCGGCCACCGGGCGTTCGTTGAACCTGATCCGTCAGCTCACCCGGCGCGAAGCCGGCGGCTGGGACCGGCTGGCCAACTACAACAAGGAACAGTCCTGGGATCTCAGCGCCGGCCTGCGCGGGGTCTGGGCTGACCGTTTCGATTGGGAGTTGAGCGTGGGCCGCTCGCGCTACACCGTGGACGAATACATCCGCACCGTGGATACCGCGCGTGCCACCGAGTACTTCCTCGGCAGCCCCACCGGCACCGCCGCCGATGGCTCGCCCATCTACGCGATCAACGAAGCGCGCCTGTACGCGCCGCTGTCGTCGGACCAGTACGACGACCTGGTCGCCAAATCGCACAACGCTGCGTATTCGTGGGTAAATCAGGCCAGTTTCAGCCTCAGCGGCGATCTGGTGCAGGGCTGGGCCGGCCCGATCCGCTTCGCCACCGTGGCCGAAGTCGCCAAGCAGGGCTATCAACTGTCGCCGGACCCGTGCGCCAACGAGTGCTACCCGGTGGATGTGGTCGATAGCGGCGGTGGCGAACGCGTGCGAAGCTCGGCCGGCCTGGAATTCCAGATCCCGTTGCTGTCCACGTTGAGCGCGAATGTGGCCGGTCGATACGACCGCTATGGCAGTTACCGGTCGTCGGCCGCCATCGCCACCGATGTCGGCACGCAAAGCGATACCACCTGGAGCGCGGGGTTGGAATGGCGCCCGGTCGAGAGCCTGTTGTTGCGTAGCACGCTGGCCACCAGCTTCCGCGCGCCGGACATGCACTACGTGCTCGGCGAACCCAGCTCCACCAACCAGACCGTGATCGATCAATACCGCTGCATTTCCTCCGGCGCCTACCTCACCGGCGGCTGCAACGACGAAAACAACGATATCTACTACACCGTGGATGTGAATCGTCGCGGCACCCCGGATCTACGCTCGGAAACCGGCCGCTCGTTCACCGGCGGGGTGGTGTGGGATATCGCGCAAGGGTTGTCGCTGAGCGTGGATTACTACCGCATCCAGCTGGAGGAAATGATCAAGGATCTGGACCGCGACGAGATTCTGTCCGCCGAAGCCGGCTGCCGCACCGGCACCACTGTCAGCGGCGGCGCCTGGAACAATCCCGGCGGTGCGGGCTATTGCGACACCATCACCTCGCGCGTGGTGCGCAATGCCGACGGCACCATCGCCAGCATCGAGCGCGGCCCGATCAACCTGGCGCAGATGGAAACCTCCGGCATCGATGCATCGCTGAAATATCGCCTTGCCACCGCCGGCTGGGGCAACTTCCAGCTGTCGCTGGATTACAACAACCTGATCGCCTATCGCGAACAGATCTACCGCACCGACAGCGACGAAAACCGCCGCGACGAACGCGTGCGCAGCCGGGTGCGTGGCAGCGTGCATTGGGACAACGGCGGCGCCTGGGACTGGACGGTGTACTTCCGCCGGCTTGGCTCGATGCGTGCGGTCAATTGGGGCACCTGCGCGCGCTTCGACGATGGCTACCAGCCCAGCGCATCGGACCAATGCCTGGTAACCGACACCGCCAATGTGCATCTGGGTGAGAGCAGCAAGCGCTACTTCGGTCGTGTGGGCCCGGCGATCTACTGGAACCTAAGCACCGGCTACAAGATCACCGACCACGCCAAGGTCAACTTCTACGTCAACAACGTGTTCAACGAAGTGGGTTACGAGAACAAGGAGCGCTTCTACGGCTACGGGTTCTACAACACCACCCTCTTCAACCCGATCGGCCGCGAAGTGGCAGCGGAGTATGTGTTTACGTTTTGAGTGATGTGGTTGCTGCATGCACACCACGTCACGGCATGATCGCTGTGGCGTGGTGCGCGGTGGCGCGGTCGATCAAGCTAGCGCGATGCTGTTTGGTGCAAGCATCGATAGCGTGCGCGGCAATGCAGTGAACAGCGGCTGCAAGGTGCAAGCGGACGCGGCGCATAGCAGTGCAATGACGATCGGCTGCAACCCGACATTAGACGGGCCGCAGTGCAGCGCTCGCGTGGATACGGATAGCAATTCCATGCTGGAGGAACGAGGGGTTGCTGGTGGCGGTGCCGTTGCTCAACTGGCATCTGGCGAATATATGTGTCGTTGCCCGCAGCGAGATACGAATTTGGAACGCTATGTACGATCTGCTGAGTGTCACGACGCATCTGCATCCACGCATCGGATGTCGGACAAGCGGACTTGCGTACCAGTGCGTTAATCGTTCCGCCGCAGCTACGGACCGCAAGCTTTATGAAACAGCCGCGCCAAAAGGGCTGGTCGCACATCGCTCATCGATTGCGTCGCGCCACGCCGTCGTGGTCAACGAGGGATATGCCGGTGGGCCTTTCTCGCGTCCCGGCAGTGCATCGACTGCGATAGGGCGCACGTCCGTTGCCGATGAAACAGTGGCAACACGCAAAAACGCGTGGTATCAATGCATCCCATGAACGCACCCCGCAGCCAGTTTTATTTTTGGTACTACGGTTTTCCGATGCCGCTGGCGGAGGAAGGATTGCGCTCACCCTGAAGGAAACTTCAGCAGCATTCCCGAAAAGCCGCCAGCGCACACTGGCGGCTTTTTTGTTGCCGCCTCGCCTGGCTCCCCGATGCAACCGCCGACCCGAGACACTGTTATGCCGCCTGTGACCGATGACCTGCGTATCCGCAAGATCGAAGCCCTCGCACCGCCTTCGCAGCTGCTGTCGCTGCTGCCCTGCGATGAGCGCGCCTCCGAAACCGTCACCAACTCGCGCGCCGCGCTGCACGAGATCCTGCATGGGCGCGACGACCGCCTGGCGGTGGTGATCGGGCCCTGCTCGATCCACGACCCGGTCGCGGCGATGGAGTACGCGCACCGGCTGCGCCCACTGCGCGAGCAGTTCGGCGATGCGCTGGAGATCGTGATGCGGGTGTACTTCGAAAAGCCGCGCACCACCATTGGCTGGAAGGGCCTGATCAACGATCCGGACCTGGATGGCAGCTTCCAGATCAACAAGGGGCTGCGCGTGGCGCGCGGCTTGCTGCGCGACATCAACAACCTGGGCTTGCCGGCCGGTGTGGAGTTTCTCGACATCATTTCGCCGCAATACATCGCCGACCTGGTGGCCTGGGGCGCAATCGGCGCACGCACCACCGAAAGCCAGGTGCACCGCGAGATGGCCTCGGGCCTGTCGTGCCCGGTGGGGTTCAAGAACGGCACCGGTGGCGACGTCAAGATTGCGGTGGACGCGGTGGGCGCGGCCTCGCATCCGCATCATTTCCTGGCCGTGACCAAGGACGGCCAGACCGCGGTGGCAGCGACTGCGGGCAACCCGGATTGCCATGTGATCCTGCGCGGCGGCAAGGTGCCCAACTTCGATGCGGCCAGTGTCGAATCGGCCAGCCAGGTGCTCAACACCTCCGGTCTGCCGGCACGGCTGATGATCGACGCCAGCCACGCCAACAGCGGCAAGAATCCCGACAACCAGCCCAAGGTGATCGATGACATCGCGCGGCAGCTGGAAGGCGGCGAGACGCGCATCGTCGGCGTCATGGTCGAGAGCCATCTGGTCGGCGGCCGCCAGGAACTTGTCGCGGGCTGCGAGCTGACCTACGGCCAGAGCATCACCGACGGCTGCCTGGATTGGGACACTTCGGTACAGGTACTGGATCGCCTGGCGACTGCAGTGCGCGCCCGGCGCGCGCGGCGGATTGCCGAGGCTGCGTAAGCGTGCGACATCGCGTTCGCTGACTGATTTCGAGGTTGCGGTTGGTCGGCTGACGGATGCGGCACCAAGTGTCGCCCGGACCCGCATCCGGCGCGACGCGCCACCTTCTCCCGACGGGAGAAGGCCAGGAGCGCTGATTATCCTGAGAGGATGAAAGCAGCGCACATCGACAGGATGAAAGCGCCTTTTGTCCGAGAAAACCAAAGCCACTGTGCCGGCGGGAGATGGTTGGGGTGACGTTGCTACGGTGCGGCGGAAAAAACGCATCCATCGCCTGAGCCGCCACCCGTGCGGCCAAAGAAAAACGCCGGACCGGCGCAGGGAGCCGGTCCGGCGGATTGAACAACACCACCCACTGGTGACCCGTCGCTGCAGTGGCTAGGAGGGAGAGACGTTCTGCACCGCCAGCGAGCGGGTAAGGACGTTATCGCCCCGGGGCATGACCTGCGCATGTCGCTGCGTGGCGCCGGCAGACATGAAGTTCCCAAAGAGTGAAGCAGCGCCGCGGCGATGCTTCACTTGCGTACATCGCTGCACGCATGACCACCCAACCAAATAACCTGTGCATGCATGCAACGTCAGCCCAGCATGTCGCCAGGGTTGAGCCAGCGCTGGCGCCGCGCCAATGACTCAGTCAGCGTATGCGGGGTGTGCGTGCTATCGCCATCGTGATTGGCGCGTGCCACCTGGTGTTCCAGTGCATTGCGATAGCGCGGGGACACGCGATGTAACCCAATAACCTGTGCATGCATGCAACGTCAGCCCAGTATGTCGCCAGGATCGAGCCAGCGCTGGCGCCGCGCCAATGACTCAGTCAGCGTATGCGGGGTGTGCGTGCTATCGCTATCGTGATTGGCGCATGCCATCTAGTGTTCCAGTACATTGCGATAGCGTGGGTACACGCAATGGTCGAGCGACTGGCACGCGTGCTGATTGGGCGTGAGCACGCGCAGATTGGCCACTGCTTGCCTTGTAGGTTCGCCGCTTTGATCCGCTGCGCTATCGCTATCGGCACCGCCTTAAGTGCCGGTGCCGATGAAGCTGCTCATCGCCACGGTCTCGCCGGGCTGGATCAGCGCGGCGAGACCGTGGCAGACACCCGTCGGTCGCGCAGCGGCGCGTACAGGATGCGTTGCTCGGACATGGCGGGCACAGCGGCAACGGGATACCCGTTATCGCCCGCTGCAGGCATCTGGCTGCGTGCGACCTTGATGCAATGGTCACTGGCGTCTGCTGCCAGTGAGCACGCCATCTGGAATCGCTGCGTCCATTGTCAGCCGAACGCGGCCGCGAAGCGTCACTGCGTGTCGCGCATGCAGAGGCTGCAGCGGGCATTCCAGGCCCCCCTGACAGCGCCTTCACGGTGTCGCGCGCCCTCAGCATTCACGCCTCGCCGTCGGCGCACCCCCGATAGTGGCGGCAGACTCTTCCTCGCCTGCGCCCATGCCCTCTCTTCGCGAACGCTTTCAGCGCTGGCCCCGGCCGTGGCGGCTCGCACTGCTGGTGCTGTTGGCGCTGTACGCGCTGTATCTGCTGGCCGGCAATGTGTTTCTCAACACGCCGTTGTTCGATGCCACTACCAACCGGCAGCCGCACAAGTTCACCATGCAGACCGGCCCGGCACTGACGCTGTTCCCGGGCGAGGTGATGGCCTGGAATGTGCGCATGCGCGGGCAGGCCAACCGCACCGTGTATGTCTTCCATGCCGATCGCGCGCATGCACGCATCGCGCTACTGGCCCTGTTCCGGCGTGAGGTCCGCCTGCCGTGGCTGCATGCCACCGGCCTGAGCGCGGAGGTGGAAACCTCCGATACGCCCATCCCGCCGCCGCCACGTGGCGACCAGGGCTGGACCCTGCGCTTCGATGCGATCAGCAGCGACAGCATCCGCAGTGCGCGCGTGGGGAAACTGCTGATCGCAGGCAACGGCCACGGTACGGTCGGCTTTCTGAAACAGCTCAAGGGCGGGCCATCGGAGCTGTTTCCGTCCGAGGCGGGCTTTACCGATGCGGTGGTCAGCTTCGATGGTGTGCAGGTCTTCAATGGCGCGCAGCTGGATGCGCAGTTCCAGTTTCCGCGCCACTACCGCGATGAAGCGCCCGGCCTGCGCAAGCTCGGTATCACCCGTGCGCGCCTGAAGTTGAAGGCCAGTACGGTGGCATTGAAGATCGATACCGGTGCCCCGCACGTGGACATCCGCAGCGGACCATCGGTCGCGCGCGTGGAGGCCGACATTACGCTGGACCGCGGCGCGCTGCAGCCGGGCAGTCACGCGGTGTGGCGGCTGCCGTTGATGGCCGGTGTCGGTGCCACCGACCGCGGCATGTTGGCGTTGCAGCTGGACGTGGCGCAGGACATCCGCGTGCAGGCGCGGTTGCCGCGCGATGCAGACACCGGCAGCGAACTGCACGCCGATCTGCGCATTGCCGGCCGCAGCATTCCCTTCCAGGAGCCGGCGCAGATCTTGCCGCGGCTATCGGGACAGGTGCAGGGGCGCTGGAAGTTCGAATCCTTGAACTGGATCGCCGAGCTGTTCGTGCGTAAGCCGTGGTTTCAGCTGGAAGGCGGCGGCCTTGTAGAAGCCGATCTACGCCTGGCGCAAGGTCGGCTGACCAGTGGCAGTAGCCTGGAGATTCCAAGCGTGGAGGCAGTGGCGCAGGTGTTCGACACGCGTTTGACCGGCATCGCCAGGGCGCGTGGCCGCATCGACGATGCCGCCACCCCGCAGGCGCATCTGGATGTGAGCATTCCCACGTTCCGCGCCGCGCCACGCGATGCGCCCAAGCAGATCCTGCTGGATGGCCGCGACCTGCAGCTGGCCATGCATGGCGATGCGGAACTGGCGCGCCTGCGCGACACGCTCAAGGCGCAGCTGCGTTTCAGCGATGCGAAGGTGCCCGACCTGACGGTCTACAACCGCTATCTGTCCGGTAAAGCCGTGCGCCTGCTCGGCGGCAGCGGCAGCCTGACCGGCGATGTCGCGCTCAACGCGGCCGGCGATGTCGGCAGCGGGCATGCGCATCTGCGTGGGCAGGGCGCGCATCTGGCGCTGGCCGGCGTGCAGATGCGCGGCGATGCCGACCTGCAGGCGCAGCTGCAACGCGCCGACTTCAAGAACAAGTTCTTCGACCTCAGCGGGACGCGCGTGCGTCTGCGCAACATGCGTGTGGGCGAGGACACCGCCGATACCAACTGGTGGGGCGAACTGCAGGTCGGTGCCGGCACCATCCAGGCCAGCGCACCGTTTCAGCTGGATGCCGACGCGGCGCTGCGCATGCGCGATGCCGCGCCGCTGCTGTCGGTCTTCGCGCAGCGGGCCGACTATCCGCGTTGGGTGGTGGGCTTGCTGGATTCGGGCGAGCTCGATGCCACCGGCCGCGTACGCTGGCGTAAGCAGCAACTCACGGTCGACGATCTGCAGGCAGAAAACGCGCGGCTTTCGTTGCGCGCGCGCCTGGCGTTGGACGACGACACGCGGCGCGGCAATCTGTATCTGCGTTGGGGCGTGCTCGGCGCCGGCATCGAACTGGATGGCAAGCAGCGTCAATGGCATCTGGCCGGCGCACGCGAGTGGTACGACAAACAGCCGGGCCTGCTGCCGCCGGTATCCAGGCGGAAGTAAGCGCTCGGCGAAGCGTGCTGGCATGGCGTGATGCTGGGTGTGGTATCCATCTTGGGCGATGCCGTGTAGACCACAGTGCGGGCCGCGCGGCGTGTGCATCAGATGGCGAAGAGCGGCTAACAAAGCGGCTGCGCTCACTGCCAGGCGAGTGCGGGGGATGCTCGGATTCGGCATGGTGCACTCGTACATTCTGGTTCCTGTGCGCCGTCCGGACCCACCTGACGACTGCTTGCTACGGTGTGTTAGCCGCCCTAAGTCGTCCGGTTGCCTGATCAAGCATTGAGCGGAGCGTTCAACGCGTGGCGTCCACGCCAAGCGCCATGCCTCGCGGTAATCATCGCCATCGCCATCGCCATCGCCACGTGCATACGCGTGCGCAGCCATGTGCCCACGATGCGCACCGCACTCACGGTCTGCTTGGCACACTGCGCGGCGCCGCCTGCGCGGTCTTGAAGGAGCCTGACGTCATGACGATGCCTGTTCGCGCCCGCTGGCGCGCATTGCCCCGCGCGCTGCGTTGGCCGTTATCGGCCGTGATCGCGCTGTATGTGGGCTACATGCTGCTGGGCAACCTGCTGCTCAACACCCCGCTCGGGCCGGCAGCGCTCAATCGCAAGCCGGACACCTTCGCCATGCAGTGGGGCCCTGGGCTGACCTGGTGGCCGGGACGGGTGATGTTGTGGGATGTCGATCTGCAAGGCCGCTCCACCCGCAACCGCTGGAGCGTCAGTGCGCAGCGCATGAGCGGGCAGATCCGGATATTGCCCTTGCTGCATCGGCAACTGCTGGTGCCGGAACTGCATGTGCACGGTGTGCGTGCCGGCCTGCAGTTGGCACCGTCCATGGCGGATGCCGTGGGCGCAGCTCCCGCTGCTGCCGCGGTGGGTGCAAAGCCGGCAACCACGACGATGGACGCAACATCGAATGCATCCGCGACCGCTGCACCCGAAGAAGCCGCAGCGAATGCAACGCGCGCGACAGCAACGCCTTCGACAGCAGCAACAGCGACAGCCGCAGAACGTGCGAAGCCGACAGCAACAACAGCAACCGCGTCATCTCCATCGGATCAGGCACGCAATCCGCCAGCCGCTAATCGCCGTGCAAATCCAAACCCCGCCACGCCCGCCTGGACACTGCAGTTCGACCGCATCGATGCCGCGCAGGTACACGCGCTTTCACTGCGTCAATTGCGGATCGAAGGCTACGGCCAGCTACAGCTCGGTCTATTCAAGCAGCTGCGCGGTGGGCCGATGGAACTGTTCCCATCGCGTGCGGTGTTCGATAACGCACGCGTGCAGTGGGGCAAGAGCGAACTGCTGCGCAACGGGCAGCTGCGCCTGGAAGCGAGCATTGCGCGGCATGCGCCCGACCAGGCGCGCGGGCTGGCCTTGCTGCAGCTGACCGATGCGCTGGTGGCGGTACACGGCGACACCGCCGCGCTGGATGTCACCCGCACCGCGCAGGGCCGCCACACGGTGACCACGCGGCCGGGCAAGGGGCGTGCGGATGGCGAGTTGCGCTGGACGCGCGGCGCGTTGCAACCGGGCAGCCAGCTGCACTGGCGTGCGCCGCTGCACGACAGCACGCGCACGCCTGCCGCGTTGTTGGGCGAGCTGGCGGCGCAGCTGCAAGTAGACGACAACATGCGTCTGACCGTGAGCATGCCCGAGCCTGCCGATGCCGGGCTGACGCTGGATGCCGACCTGCGCGTGCAGGGCCGGCAGTTGCCGCTGCAGTCCATACGCGACCTGCTGCCGCGCACCTCCGGGCATGCACGGCTGCATTGGCAGCTGGCGTCGCTCAGCTGGATTCCCGCGCTATTTCCGGATGTGGACTGGCTCACCCTGGAGGGCGATGGCCTGGTCGATGCGGACCTGCGCATCGCGCGTGGCCAGCTCGGTGCCGGCAGCCGGCTGCGGGTGCCGCATGTGCGCGCGCATGTCGGCGTGATGGGGCACGCGATCGATGGGCAGGCCAGTGCGGATCTGCGCGTGGATGCCGATGCCAACGGTCAGCTGTTGCCCGCGCTCGCGCTGCAGATGCAGCAGTTTGCGATCGCCCATACAGACGCACCTACGCGTCCGTTCGTGCAAGGCCGCGATCTGCGTCTGGATCTGCAGACGCGCGCCGATGCACGCAACCTGGCGACATTGCGCGATGCCACGCGTGCGCATCTGGCCTTTGCCAATGCGCGTGTGCCTGATTTGCGCGCATACAACCGCTATCTGCCGCAGCAGCAGCTGCGGTTCGATGGTGGCAACGGGGTGCTTAGTGGCGATCTGCAGATCGAGCCCGGTGGGCGTATCGGCAAGGGCGGATTGCGTCTCGGTGCACGCGCGGCGCGCTTGCAGTTTGCCGGGCTCGCATTGCGTGGCGACGTGGATGCCGATCTGCGCCTGCAGCGTGGCGATCTGCGTGCGGAAAATTTTCGCCTCGATGCCAGTACGGTGCAGCTGCGCAATGTCGGATTTACCGGTCCGGATGGACAGCGCCGCGATGGCTGGTGGGCACGCATCGTGCTGGACGACACGCGTATGCAGTGGCGGCAGCCGGTTGGTGTGGATGGACGCGTGCGCATCCAGGTACGCGACCTGGCGTTTTTGATGGCGTTGTACGCGCGCGACCGCTCCATTCCCAACTGGATGCTGCGGTTGGTGGATGCAGGGCAGGCGCAGGTCGTCGGTCGTGTGCATTGGCAAGGCGATACCGTCATCGTCGATCGACTGCAGGGGCGCAACGCACGTTTCCAGGTCGATGCACGCTTGCGCCTGCAAGGCACGCAGCGCAGCGGCAGCCTGCTCGCGCGCTGGGGTGTAGTGAGTGCGGCAGTCGGTTTGCGCAACGACACTCCCGAGTGGCATCTGCTACGGGCACCGGAGTGGTATCAGGCGCAGCCGGATCTGTTGCGATGACAACCGGACGCGGCAGCGTTGCGTGAAGAAAACTGGGCCAGTTCTGTACCGTCTGGTGTTGTTTTGCAGTGCAGCGTGCAAGTCGGATTCGGGGCGCGCACTATGATCCTGCATCCCGACGTGGGGGAGGGAGCAAAGCCCGCTGGCAGTTCGCTGCAAGCGGGCTTTTTATTGCCTGACGTTTGACCAGTCAAGCATGTGCAGCTGCGTAAAGCACGGGATTTACCGCAGTTCCGGCATCCACAGCGTGCTGCCGCCGCTGATGAACAGCCGCCGCTGATCCTGATCGAAGCTGCAGTGACGCGGTGCGGGGGGCGCTACCAGCCGCAACAGGTGTCCCTCCGGAACGAAGATGCACGCGCCTGCGCCGGAGCTGCTCCACAGCCATCCTTGCCGGCCCACCTAGAAGCCGTCGGCCAGGCCGTTCGGCACCCCTGCAAGGCGGCGTCGATCGTGCAGTGCACCATCGCACCAATCCCATGCGGTGATCTCCGGTTCGCCAGGGCCGTCCTCCGGGGTTTGCGACACTTACAGCACGCGCGCGTCGGGCGAAAACGCCAGGCCATTGGGGTGATCCAGCCTTGCCATGCACTGCAGCGGGCCAGCATCGTGCGGCCGCCGATAGACCGCCGTGGTGGTCCAGTTCCTGCGGGCCGGGGTAGCTCTGGCGGGCTTGAGCAGGCCAGACGGCGGGCCGATGAACTAGATCGCGCCGCCACGCGCCACGCTCGGCGCGTTGGGCGACTTCAACCGTTCGCCCTCGAAACGCCCGACCAGCAAATGCGCCCGTCCAGCCGCATCGCTGCGGGTGATGGCGCGGCGGCCATGCGCGCAAGGCACCAGCGGCCGTTGCGCATCCACCGCATCGCCGTTGCTGAAGGCGGTGGCGTCCAGTAGCACTCCCACTGCGCCGTCTTCGCGCCAACCGAGCACGCGGCGGCCCGCCACCTCGCTCCACACCCGCGTGCGTTGCGCCTCGCATCACACCGGGCCTGGCCTGGTCGTACAGGTTTGCAGGCGCACTCGCCTGCGTCACGCATCGCGCAGGCGGGTGCGCAGGCAGCACGCCGCAGCCGGATGATGGAGCACGCACACATGCCGCTACCGTGCAGGGATGCCAGAATCGACGCATGTCGCTGCCCATCACATCTGCTTCTCCTGCGCTCACCGCTCTGATTGAGCGGGCCGTGGCGCGCGTCCGCCAGGCTGTCCCTGCCGAGCAGCCGTGGCCCGGCGGCGATTTTGCGCAAGCGCTCGAACAGGTCGCGCTTGTCAGCGACTTCGCGCTGGAAACCCTGGCGCGCCAGCCGGCACTGCTGCTGCACCTGGCCCAGGCCGATCCGCCACCGCTGCCGGTGCCAACGCTCGACCCGGCGCAGCCACAGGCCTGGGCGGCGCAGTTACGGCGCTACCGCGCCGCTGAATCCACCCGCCTGGTGTGGCGCGATGTGCTGGGCCTGGACAGCGTGGACGCCACACTTGCCGGTGCGACCCGGTTGGCGGAAGCCTGCCTGCAATGTGCGCTGCAGGCGCTGGAGCAGCAGTTCGCCAGCCGCCATGGGCAGGTGATGGCCGAAGACGGCAGCGTGCAGCAGCTGGTGGTCTTCGGGCTGGGCAAACTCGGCGGCGGCGAGCTGAATTTTTCTTCGGATGTGGATCTGGTCTACGCCTACCCGCAGGGCGGGCAGTCTACCGGCGCACGCCCGTTGGCGGCCGAAGAATACTTCGCGCGATTGGGCCAGCAACTGGCCAAGTTGCTCGACGAAACCACCGCCGATGGGTTCAGCCACCGCGTGGACTTGCGCCTGCGCCCGTTCGGCACCGCCGGCCGCGTGGCGTTGTCGTTCACCGGCATGGACCAGTATTTCCAGCGCGAAGGCCGCGACTGGGAACGCTATGCCTGGCTCAAGGCACGCGCGGTGGCCGGCGACATCGCTGCCGGCGAGGCCTGGCTGGAAACGCTGCGGCCGTTCGTCTACCGGCGCTATCTGGATTTCACTGCACTGGACGGCTTGCGCGAAATGAAAGCCGCCATCACTGCCGAAGTGGCGCGGCACGACCGGCTGGACGACATCAAGCGCGGGCCCGGCGGCATTCGCGAGATTGAATTTCTTGCGCAATCGCTGCAGCTGATCCGCGCCGGACGCGAGCCCGCGTTGCGCGAGCGGCGGCTGTTGCCTGCATTACAGGCGCTGGTTGCAGCAGGCCAGATCGAAGCGGACAACGGTACGGCCTTGACCGAGGCGTATCGCTTTTTGCGCCGTCTGGAAAACCGCCTGCAGATGTTGCGCGATGCGCAGACCCATGCGTTGCCGCAGGCGCCGTTGGACCGCGAGCGGATCGCGTTGGGCCTGGGCCATGCGGACTGGCCGGCGCTGCTGGACGCGCTGGCCCCGCATCGCAGCCGGGTGGCGGCGGAGTTTGCCGAGTTGCTGGCACCGCGCGTGCGCGCCACTGCGCCGGATGCGCTGGCCGATTACTGGCGCGCATTGCCCGAGGGCGATGCGGCGCCGCTGCTGGGCATCGGCTTGCACGATCCCGCCAACGCGCATCAGGTGTTGAGCGATTTTGCGCAGTCGTCCGGCGTGCATGCACTGTCCGATAGCGCGCGGGTACGGCTCGATCGGGTCATGCCGGCATTGCTGCACGCGGCCACGCGCGCCAGCCAGCCCGATGCCGCCGTGCGGCGCATGCTGGGCCTATTGCAGGCCACCTTGCGCCGCACCAGCTACCTGGCGCTGCTGGACGAACAACCCAGTGCGCTGGCACGCCTGGTCGATGTGCTCTCGCGTAGTGCGCTGCTGGCCGAGCGCCTGGCCGCCTATCCGTTGCTGCTGGACGAGTTGCTCGACACCCGCATCAGCGGGCCATTGCCCGATCGCGCGGCCCTGCATGCGGCATGTGCCGACACGCTGCAGATCGACGATACCGAAGCGGCCTTGCGCGAACTCAACGAGCGCCGGTTGGCGCTGAGTTTCCGTATCGCGCTGGCCACGCTCGATGGCCGTCAACTTGCGGTGGACAGCACCCGGCAACTGGCCTGGCTTGCCGAGGCGGTAGTGCAGACCGTCCTGCAGCTGGCGCGCGTCGAGCTGGTCGCCGCGCACGGGCAGGTGCCCGGCGGCACCTTCGCCATCATCGGCTACGGCAGCCTGGGTGGGCTGGAACTGGGCTTCGGCTCGGATCTGGACCTGGTGTTTCTCTATGATCATCCGCGTGCGGTGGAAAGCTCCGACGGCAAGCGGCCATTGGAAGCCGGGCGCTGGTTCGCACGGTTTGCGCAGAAGGTGATGGCGTTGCTCGCTGCCGAAACCGGCGCTGGCCGGCTCTACGACATCGACGTGCGGCTGCGTCCGGACGGCGGCAAAGGTGCGCTGGTGTCGTCGCTGGCCAGCTACCGCGAGTATCAGCGCGAACGCGCGTGGACCTGGGAGCATCAGGCGCTGGTGCGCGCACGTGCGGTCGCAGGCGACGCAGCGCTGTGCGAGGCGTTTGCGCAGGTACGCCGCGAGACGCTGGCGCGCGTGCGCGACACTGCGCTGCTGCACGAAGACGTGCGCAAGATGCGCGCACGCATGCGCGCCGAACTCGATCGCAGCGATGCCGGCCGGCTGGATCTCAAGCAGGGCGCCGGCGGCCTGGTCGATCTGGAATTCCTGTTGCAGGCCGGTGTGCTCGGCCAGGCGGCGCAGCATCCGCCGTTGCTGCAGGTCTGCGACACGCCCGCACTGATCGATGCACTGGTGCAGGCGCAGTGGTTGCCCGCGTCTGCCGCGCAAGCGCTGCACGACGCACATGCCACGCTGGTGGATGCCGGGCTGGCCTGCACGCTCGACCGGCGCCCGCGACTGATCACGCCAACTGCCGCCATCCAGCAGGCCACCGGCAGCATCTTTGCGATTGCGCAGGCGCAAGGCCTGGCGTTTCCGCGCGGTAGGGACGCACCGCGTGGGTGAGGCATTACGCCGTGGTGTGCAGGTGATTCACAGTGCCACCTGCGTGCTGCCGCTGGCGCAGGAGGCCAGGCGCAGGAGTGGCTCAGCAGGAGATTGAGGCCCGCGTCGGCAAGCGGGTCTGGCAAGGCCTGCAGCAACGGTAGCGCGCCATGTGCAGCGCAGCTGATGCGTGTCGTGATCGCCCGCCTCAGTGCGGCGGCGGTGCCGCAGCCGCGGGCGCCGCACGTGCGATGGTCGCGGTGAAGCTGGCCGAGCGTGTCAGCGCCTGTGGGTTGGACACGATCCGCCCCAGCCGCACCAAATCGCGCGATGGCGTGTAGCCGCGGTAGAACACCGCCAGGTTGCCCCATGGCACGTAATACATCAGGTCGCCTACCTGTGCCGGGCCGGCAGGGCCAACCGCGCTCAGGTCGAGCTTGCTTGGCAGGTAGCTGATCTTTTCGCTGCCATGGAAGTCTTCGAACGGCACGGTCATCGGCAACCGCGCGAGCAGGTCGCGCGTGGCCGAGTGATCGACTAGCTCTGCTTCGACGACGTCATCGCCGATGGTGAGGGTGATACGCATCGTGCGCTCCGGTGTATGTGGGGTGGCCGCTGCTGGTGGCGTTGCAGCCGAGCAGGCGGTGACCAGGAAAGCGCACCCCAGTAACAGGGTGCGCACGCAGGCGCTGGGGCGAAGGATCGGCATCGGCGCTGTCCTAGTGGGTTACCGCAGGTGCTTGCGGAAGAACGCGGTGAGCGTGTCGAACGGAATCAGATCCACGCGATCGTACAAGTCCACGTGTCCTGCGTCCGGCACGATCACCAATCGCTTGGGCTGGCCAGCCAGACGGTACGCCTCTTCGCTGAACTCGCGCGAATGCGCCTTCTCGCCGGTAATGAACAGCATCGGCCGCGGCGAGATGGTCTCGATGTCGTTGAACGGGTAGAAGTTCATGAACTTGACGTTGCTGGTCAGCGTCGGCCGTGTGGTGTGCTCGGGCGACTGGCCCTTGGGCGTGTACTGTCCGCGCGGTGTCCGATAGAAATCGTAGAACTCGCGTTCGATCGGGTTGGATTCCGGCGTCAGCGCCAGGACCGTGCCGCCGGTGTATTCCACCGGCTCGCCGCTGAATTCAACCGAGCGTTGTTTGGCGGCCGCGGCGATGATCTGCTTGCGCTGCGCCAGGCTGAGCCCATGACGCAGGCCGTTGCGGTTGGCCGCACCCATGTCGTACATGCTCACCGTGGCGATCGCGTGCATGCGTGGGTCGATCTTGGCCGCGCTGATCACAAAGCTGCCACTGCCGCAGATACCCAGCGCACCGATCTGCTCACGATCGACAAACGTTTGCGTTTCCAAGAAATCCACTGCCGCACTGAAGTCTTCGGCATAGATGTCCGGCGACACCGCGTTGCGCGGTTGCCCTTCGCTTTCGCCCCAGAACGACAGGTCCAGGGACAGCGTCACAAAGCCCTGTTCGGCAAGTTTGGTGGCGTAGAGATTGGCGCTCTGTTCCTTGGTCGCACCCATTGGATGCCCCACCACAATGGCCGGATGCCGCTTGCCGGTGTCCAGACCCTTGGGGACGAACAGGTTGCCGGCCACGGTCATCTGGTACTGATTCTTGAAGGTGACCTTTTGCACGGTCACCGTCTCGCTGGTGTAGAAATTATCGGCACCGTTGGACATGTCTGCTCCTAGCGTTGGGAATGAAACAAGCAAGAGCACCAGAAGGAAGATGCGCAGTTGCATGGTGTGGCTCTCATGAAAGGTGCACGCCGCCCGCAGCTATGTGCTGCTGTAGTGGCGTTTGCCGGTGGATGAAGAGATGACGTGTGCGGCCAACGGGCGACGCCGTGCGGGCAGTGGCATGGCTGCAGCAATGCCCTTTGCGATGTCGCCGATGACCGCGCTGCATCACCGTGTGCGAGCGCTACGCCGCGATGCATGCAGCCTCACGCCGCTGGTATGTTTATTGCGCTTTTTGCGTGCCTACCTGCTGCAGCCGGTGGGCGTTGCTGCCGCCGTGGTGCGTCTTGCGGTGGCCTAATGTAGGTCAAGCGATGCGCCAGAGCATTGCCGCCACGTGCATGCCTTCATGTGGCCGTTTCATGAGTGCTGCGATGTGCCGTGCGCATGGCAACGTGGGTCGCCTTCTGCCATGCACGCGGTATGTGCTGACGCGTACACAGACTGGGTGTCTGTGGCGGTGGCGAATCGTTTACAGCGCAGGTGCCCATGCGCGCAAGGTGAGAGAGCGCAACCGTGATTCAGCTATTCGCCCGAGGCGCACTGCGCCAGAGCAACGCACGGAACGGCCCGAGCAAGAACACGCCCATGCCCAGCTTCACCGCCAGATCGCCCGCGGCCCAGCTCACCCACGGCAGCGATGCACCGGCAAAGGCGATGCTCCAGAAGAGTGCGGTATCCAGCGTGGCGCTGCAGGTGGTGGCCACGATCGGCGCACGCCACCAGCTACCGTTGCGCAACCGGTCGAACACGGTGATATCCAACAGCTGTGCCGCAATGAACGCCGTGCACGAGGCCGCTGCAATGCGCGGTGTCGCCAGCCAGATCGACAACAGCACCGCCAGCGCGAACCCGCACCAGGCCACCGTGCGCGCTGCGCGTGGGCCGAAGCGGCGATTGATCAGGTTGCTGACCAAAAACGCCAATGGATACGAGAACGCACCCCAGGTCAGCCAGTCGTTGATCGGGTACTGCACCAGGATGTTGGACAACAGCACCACCGCGCCCATGGCCACTACCGCACATGCCAATGCGCGGGCGGTAAGGGGAGCAAACGGGGTAGGGGGCGCGGAAGACATGGCAGCGATACGTAGCAAACAGAACGGAGAGCGCGTGTGTCGCTGGCGATCGGCAACGCGCGCAGGTCGCTAGTGTACGAGCGCGATAGATGGATGCGAGCGTCGGACGTGCAGGTGGTGCGGCAAGCGGACAGGCGCGCGCGGTGCGTTGGGGCGTGGGTTGCCCGTCGCCGCAGGCCGATCGCGATCAGCCGCAATCGTGACGCTGCGACCAAGGCGGCGTTACGGTGCCTCAGGCGCGCGGCCTCGGCGGCACACTGGACTCACCAGACGCGACTGCTGCTGTTGACCACTGCATCGCCGGTCGGCAGGAAGGCCAGAGCCTGGCCTTGCGGCGCATGCACGGTCCAGCCACTGCCGGCGGGACTGGGCTGGAACGTCACCACCTCGCCGACGTGGAAGGCTGCGGCGGGATCGTCCTGGCGTGCCGGCCATTGCAGTACCGCAGTGGTTTCGGCCTGTTGCGGGTCTTGCAGGCGCACCTGGCGTGCGCCTTCGGGCAGGGTATTGACGGCCTCCACGCGCATTGCCGGCAGCTTGCCCGCGCGTGTCTCGCGACGTGACTCGGCCAACGCGTTATATGCTGCAACTGGTGGGGCAAAGACCGAACCCACCACAGCGGACGCGACCAGCACCGGCGTGGCCAATGCCAGCGCAGAATAGAACTCGGATTTTTCACCGGGTGTGGTCGCTTCGCCGGCGTGCGCGCAGGGCACGGCCAAGGCAGCGAACAGGCATGCGCTTGCAGCGAGACAGGAACGGGCGTGCATCATGGCGTTTCTCCAGCTGTGTCGACGACGCGAGCGATAGACAGTTCCTGCAGGACGGCGTCGCGTTGATGCAGGAAGTCGAAGACCGATTCGACCGTGACCACCGAATAATTGCCTGACACCCGCTCACCGGCGGGGTGGTCGGAGGTTGCGGCATTGGCGGCGACGAAGCGCGCGCCCAGGCGCTGGCGCAGATCCAGATGCAGGATGCTGGGGTGGTAGCGTGCGGCACGCAACCAGGCCTGCGCCTTGCGGCGGTCGTCAATCAGCTCCGGCGGTTGCGCTTGCGCCGCCAACGCGACCGCCAACACTTCCAGCACCCATTGATTGGAGTTCTGGTACTCGGTAGAGAACGGATACGCCACGATGCTGTAGCGCGTTTCATGCAGCCGGTGGGCGATGTTGCCGTTGCCGCTCAGCAGATCGTGCAGCCGTTGCTGCACTGCGCGGGTCGGGATGCCTACGCGCAGGTCGCTGCTCAATGCGCTTTCGCCGACAAAATTGCTCAGGCCTTCCACATACAGCTGGGACGCGTCGCTCTTGCAGCGATTGAGCAGGTGCCGCACGCGCCAGAGACCATCCTCGTCGCGCAGCGCAAATGCCAGGTGGCTATGTTTCAGGCCATAACGGCTCAGGTCCTGGCCGCCGCGCGCCAACAGCACGACCTGCGCATCGGGCAATGCATTCAGCGCTCGCGCGGTGTCGCTGGCCATGTCGAACATCGCAGCGGTGGTATGCGGTGTGGGGTAGCGCGGCACGCACGCAGGCGTAGCGGCTGCGGCCAACGGCAATGCGGCCAGCAGTGCCAGCGTGATCGCCGGTCCGGTTGCGTGTTTGATCCCTGGTGGCTTCATTGATCGCAGCATCCTTGTGTCGGGCGCCATCGTCGGGCGCGTGATTCACCGCGACAGGCGCGCGCGCACCTGCAGGGCGATGTGCTCGGTTTCGCGCACCGGCAGGATATCGGCCGCGGCGCGTAAAACTTCATCGCGTGCACACAGCCGCTGACGGTGCCGCAGCGCCTGCACATGGCAGCCGACGCGTCCGTTGGCGCGGTCGCCGAATGCGGCAGCCACCGGCACGCGCGTGGCGCAGGCCTCAGACAACAGGTTGACCGAGTCGGCGCTGGCCACGATCGCATCGGCCCAGCCCAGCAGGCCGGCGTACGGGTTGGGGCCGTCGCGGTCGTCGCACCACAGCAGGTGCGGTAAGCCGCTACAGATCGCGCGCAACGGGGCGATCGCCTCCGCCGGCGTGCGGCGTGAGACGGTGACCAGCAGGCTGCCGCCGGCCGCGCGCAGTTGCTCGCGCAGCGGCGTGCACAGCGCGGTCAGCTCCTGCGTTGTCCATGGCACCTGCGCGGTGGGTCCGCCGACCAGCAGCGCCAGCCGCGGGCCGGGCAGGCGGCCCAGTGCCGGGAACGCGGCGCGCCCGTCCGCCAGCCAGGCATCGTCCACCGGATGCAGGCTGCCGAGCAGGGTGAGCACGTTACTGCCGCGTAGCGCGTCGTGCTCGGGCACGATCAGCAGATCCCAGTGGCGGGCATCCAGGCGCGGGTACAGGATCTGCACGCTACGGCTGCCGTGCGCGCGCAGCAGCCGGGTGGCCAGCGCTGCCTGGCGGCCACAGCCGATGGCCAGGGCGGGGGGCTGCTGCAGTTGCTGGGCAAACGCTGCGCCAAATGCGCGTTGTGCGCCGGGTAGCAGACGCGGTGCCGCCCAGCGCCAGGGCGGCTGCGTGTGCAGATGGATCGGCTGGAAGGCCTCAGGTTGCAGTGCCCGCGCCAGCGCTTCGGCCTGGCGCGCATTGCCGGCGCGGCCGTCGCTCAGCGCCCAGGTCACCGCCATCGTTTCAGATCCGACATAGATTTGTTTCAGATTGAACGCGTGTGGCGGCAATCGCGCCACTCTACACTGCGGGTCTTCACACTGGTGCCGACGCCGCAGCTTACCGTCGCGCCACCCTTTCTTCTGGAGTGCTCATGTCCGACTCGCTCAACGCCGCCGCACTGGATCAGCTGTTCCGTACCGCCCGCACGCAAAACGCGTTTGCCGACACGCCGGTCAGCCAGGACGTGCTGCGTGAGCTCTATGAGTTGGTGAAGTGGGGACCCACCGCCGCCAATAGCTCGCCGGCGCGCTTTGTGTTCGTGACCAGCGCCGAGGGCAAGGCCAAGCTCAAGCCGGCGCTGTCCGAAGGCAATGCAGCCAAGACGCTGGCCGCGCCGGTCACGGTGATCGTGGCCCACGACGAAGACTTCCACGAAAAGCTGCCGTACCTGTTCCCGCATGCCGATGCCAAGAGCTGGTTCGAGGGCCCACGCGAAGGCCGCACCGAATCGGCGTTCCGCAACGGCTCGCTGCAGGGCGCCTATCTGATTCTGGCTGCGCGCGCGCTGGGTCTGGATGCCGGCCCGATGTCGGGCTTCGACAACGCCAAGGTGGATGCGGCGTTCTTCGCCGGTACGCCGATCAAGTCCAACTTCCTGATCAATCTTGGCTACGGCGACCCGGCCGGGTTGTTCCCGCGTTCGCCGCGCCTGAGCTTCGATGAAGCTGCGCGCTTCGAGTGATGGTCTGCATCACTGAGACGCGCCGTGTGTGATGCATGCGTTGTGAGATCAACGCTGCGGCGTGTCTGACGGCATCATCGCCCGTCGTCATGTGTGCTACCCGGTGCCGATCGCTATTTGTTTTTGCCGCATTGCTGTGTGTCGTCGATGAAGCGATTGCGCTCACCCTCAAGTGAGCGCGGCCGATGCTCGGAAAGGGTGGATGCCACATGTCCACTGCGCTTTCGAGCCTGCGGTTCTTGGAGTCGTCAACAAAACCGCTGCGCTAACCGCCAGACGGGCGCGGCAGGTGCTCGGTGCGGGATGTGCCACTCGGTACACTCCGGTTCCGAGCGCGCCGTCCACACCCACCTGACGACTGCTCGCTACGGTGTGTTGGCCGCTCTTCGTCGCCTGACCACTGTGTGCAAGATATGGTTGCCGCTACAGTTTCCTGCAGTCCTCGTCCGTCTGCATCTGTCCCATCCGCGTTGATCCAACGCGTCTCTCATCACATGGAGTTCCAATGAAAACCACCCACAAACTGCTGCTGCCGCTCGCCCTGACCCTGGCCATCGCCGCCTGCTCCAAGCCGGCCGACAACGCCGCCGCACCGGCCGCCGAAACCCCCGCCGCCACCGCGCCGGCCGATGCCGCTGCCGCCACTCCAGCTCCGGCTGCCTCGACCGCTCCTGCGGTGGAAGTGGCCTCGGGTACCTACACCCTGGACCCGAGCCACACCGACGTGCTGGCGCAGTGGAGCCACTTCGGCTTCTCCAACCCGAGCGCGCATTTCGGCAATGTCGACGGCACCCTGGTGTACGACGCGGCCGACGTGACCAAGTCCACCGTGCAGGTGACCCTGCCGCTGTCCGGCTTGAACAGCTTCACCGCCAAGTTCGATGAGCACCTGAAGAGCGGTGACTTCTTCGACGCGGCCAAGTTCCCGACCGCCACCTTCAAGAGCACCAAGGTCGAATCGGCCGGCGCCAACAAGCTGACCGTTACCGGCGACCTGACCATCAAGGATCAGACCAAGCCGGTCGTGCTGGACGTCACCCTCAACGGTGCCGGCGAGCATCCGATGAAGAAGGTGGCGGCTGCCGGTTTCGACGCCACCACCACGATCAAGCGCAGCGACTTCGGCGTGGGCCAGTACGCCCCGAACGTCAGCGACGAGGTCAAGATCCGCATCACCACCGAAGCCCTGCAGGCCAAGGCCGGCGACGCTGCTGCGAAGTAATTCGCGCAGTGCGGTAAATCAGACCGGTGTGAGCGATCACACCGATCTGTGGAATGCAAAAGCCCGCCAATTGGCGGGCTTTTTGTTTGTGCGCCTGAAGCACGTTGCTGTTAAAAGCTGCACCTGTAGGAGCGCCCCGGCCGCGAACGCGTTACCGATAGGCCCACCCGCGAAGCGCAACCAAATCAGTAAACCTTCATCGCACTAGCGCATTCGCATGAGGGTGATCCAGGTTCGCGATACCCAGATAGATCGCACTCACGACATGCCTCACTCCCCGGCCGGATCCGCCTTCCAGTATCCCTTCGCGCGGATCCACTCCTTGTCTACGCCCATGTGCTCTTCCACAAACCTGCGCATGGCCCGCGCGCGCATCGATTCGGCGCCGATCCAGTAAAACGTGTCGCCGTCGTGCGGCTCGTAATCGCGCAGGCTGTCTTCCAGCAAGGTGCTGCTGGCCGCATCGAAGCCGTTGCGCTCCAGCCAGTACACAGCGACATCGGCGGCGCTGATCAGCTCCTGTCGCTCGTCTGCATCGGCCACTTCGATAAAGACCTCTGCCTGCATGTCGGCCGGCATCGACTCCAGCCAGCGACTGATCGCGGGTAGCGCGGTTTCATCGCCGATCAGCACGTAATGGTCAAAGTCGTCGGCCACCAGAAACGAGCCGCGTGGGCCGCCGATCTTCAGCGCATCGCCGGGCTGCGCCTGTGCTGCCCAACTGGATGCCACACCGTCGCCATGCAGCACGAAATCGATACTCAGCTCGCCGCTCTGCGGATCGAACGCACGCGGGGTGTAATCGCGGCCGGGCGAGGGCAGTGCGCCTTCGGCGTAGCGCGGTCCTTCCGGGGTCATGGTCGGCAGCACGAAGGCGCCATCGGTATTGGGGAAAAACAGTTTGACGTGGTCGTCCGGCGCTTCGCTTTGAAAGCCGGCCAGCTCACTGCCGCCAAACACAATGCGGCGCATCTGCGGAGTGATCGACTCGCAACGGACCACTTCCACGGAACGCAGGCGCGAGTCGCGGCGAAGTTGGGTATTGGTGTGTGCAGCCATGGTGGTGCGATTCCTGATGGTGTCGCGCACAGATGCGCGGCGTGGGGGTGGTAACAGTTACGGCGGTGACACGATGGATAGCTAAGACTGGCTAACAAGACGACTGCGCTCAGGGCCAGGCGGGGGCCGCAGGTGCTCGGTGCGGTATGTAGTCCTCGTAGGCTCTGGTTCTGGGTGCGCTGTCCATGTCTAGTTGACGATTGGTTGCTGGTTTTTACGGCTCTAAAACTTGCTGAGTGCCAAGACACCGCTGTTCTTCTTCCCGCTTCGAGGTGTTTCTTCCTGCAGGTGGAGAAGGTGACGCGTAGTTGTGGGTGGAGGAGGTTGAGCGACATGTTGTGTGGTTGGAATGTTCGTGAGGCTTCGCGCCGTACCTCACCCCAACCCCTCTCCCGAGGGGAGAGGGGCTTTAGCAAAGCCCGCAACGCCTGGCGACGGAACGAACAGTCAACGGAACTTCCGATCAACAGAACAGCCAATCAACTCAACAGAACGCCCGATCAACAGAACAGCCAATCAACTCAACAGAACGCCCGATCAACAGAGCAGCCAATCAACTCAACAGAACGACCGATCAACAGAACCGGCCAGCAGACTCGCTGTCGCAACGTCGCAACGTCGCAACGTCGCAACGTCGCAACATCGCAACATCGCAACATCGCAACAACGGCTGCCGTCGACGCTGCAACACCCCTCAGTGCTCGTCCTGCTCCATGCCGTCGGCGGCGGCGTTGAGCAGTGCGGCAATCCGTTCGATGTCTGCTTCGCTCCACTGGCCGTGGCGTGCAAACAGGCCGTGCTTGATGCGGTGGATTGCCTCGCGGATGGGTTCGGGTGTCTGCGCCTTGATCAGCTCGCGTGCGCGGCGATGGGTGCGCGCCAGTGCGGCATCCAGGGCGTCGCGTTGATCGGCGGCGTAGCTGCGGCCGGCGTCGGTGATCCGATACTGCTTGCGGCCCTGTTCCAGATCGGTCTGCACCCAGCCATCGGCTTCCAGCTGCGCCAACGCCGGGTAGATCGCGCCGGCGCTGGGCGTGTACAGGCCTTTGAACAGCGCGGTGATCTGCCGCATCAACTCGTAGCCGTGGCGTGGGTGCTGTTCGATCAAGGCCAGCAGCAGCAGGCGCAGATCGCCATGCCCTAGCGGCCGGATGCGCGCACTGCCGCGCCCGGAGACGTTGCCGTCGGCGGCATCCAGATCGGCCAAGACCGCATGGTGGCGGGTGTTCGGTTTCATTCGATATATCGAAGCATGCAAAAACGATATATCGAAGTGCGGGCGGCCGCAAGCACTTAGCTGTCGCATTGCTGACCGTCCGTCGCCACGTCATCCACCGATGCTGCAACGCGTCTAGACAGCACCTCTTTCCATAATTACGATGTAATTACTTCGACATTACGGGCTCGACCCGGTGAGGCAATGCGATGAGTCGACAGTGGGACACCCAGGCCGAAGGCCGGCGCAGGCGCTTGCAGCGTGCCGCCGCGCTGGCGCCGCAGGGCCGCGTGGTGGCCGCCAACGATGTGGTGGCGCTGCTGGAGGCGGTGATCGAGCCCGGCGACCGCGTGTGCCTGGAGGGCAACAACCAGAAGCAGGCCGATTTCCTGGCGCGCTGCCTCACCGAGGTGGACCCCGCGCGGGTGCACGATCTGCACATGGTGCAGTCGGTGCTGTCGCTGGCCTCGCACCTGGATGTGTTCGAGCGCGGCATCGCCAAACGTCTGGATTTTTCGTTCTCCGGCCCGCAGGCCGCGCGTCTGGCTGGATTGGTGAGCGAAGGCCGCATCGAGATCGGCGCCATCCACACCTATCTGGAATTGTTCGGCCGCTATTTCATCGACCTCACCCCGCGCATTGCGTTGATCACCGCGCAGGCGGCTGACCGCCACGGCAATCTCTACACCGGCCCCAACACCGAAGATACGCCGGTGATTGTGGAGGCCACCGCGTTCAAGGGCGGCATCGTGATCGCGCAGGTCAATGAGATCCTCGACACCTTGCCGCGCGTGGATATTCCGGCCGATTGGGTCGACTTCGTGACCGAAGCACCCAAGCCCAACTACATCGAACCCTTATTTACCCGCGACCCGGCGTTGATCTCCGAGATCCAGGTGTTGATGGCGATGATGGCGATCAAGGGCATCTACGCCGAGTACGGTGTGGACCGACTCAATCACGGCATCGGCTTCGACACTGCGGCGATCGAATTGCTGCTGCCCACCTACGCCGAATCGCTGGGCTTGAAAGGCAAGATCTGCCGGCATTGGGCGCTGAATCCGCATCCGGCGCTGATCCCGGCGATTGAATCGGGCTTTGTGCAGTCGGTGCATTCGTTCGGCTCCGAGTTGGGCATGGAAAACTATATCGCCGCGCGCCCGGATGTGTTCTTTACCGGCGCCGACGGCAGCATGCGGTCCAACCGCGCGCTGTCGCAGACAGCCGGTTTATACGCCTGCGACATGTTTATCGGCTCTACCTTGCAGATCGATTTGCAGGGCAATAGCTCCACTGCCACGCGCGACCGCATCGCCGGGTTTGGTGGCGCGCCGAATATGGGCTCGGATGCGCGCGGCCGTCGCCATGCCAGCGCTGCCTGGCTCAAGGCCGGACGCGAAGCCGCACGACCGGGCGAGATGCCGCGCGGGCGCAAGCTGGTGGTGCAGATGGTGGAAACCTTCCGCGAGCACATGGCGCCGGCGTTCGTCGACAAGCTTGATGCCTGGGAACTGGCCGAGCGCGCCAACATGCCGCTGCCGCCGGTGATGATTTACGGCGATGACATCAGCCATGTGCTGACCGAAGAAGGCATTGCCAATCTGTTGTTGTGCCGCACGCCGGAAGAGCGCGAGCAGGCGATTCGTGGCGTGTCCGGTTACACCGCCGTGGGTCTCGGACGTGACAAACGCATGGTGGAAAACCTGCGCGATCGCGGTGTGATCAAACGGCCGGAAGATCTGGGCATCCGTCCGCGCGATGCCACGCGCGATCTGCTCGCCGCGCGCACGGTCAAGGACTTGGTGCGCTGGTCCGGTGGGTTGTACGACCCGCCGAAACGTTTCCGCAATTGGTAAGGGCTCAGCATGGAAACCCTGCGATATCGCTTTGACGGCCAGCACGGTGCGCGCACCGGTCTGGAGCATGCGCTGGTCGGCGTGGTCGCCTCCGGCAACCTGGAAGTGCTGGTCGAGCGCGTGCCGCTCGACGGCGCGATGGAAATCGAGATCCTCACGGCGGCCCAGGGCTTCGGCACGATCTGGCAGGCGGTGCTGGGCGACTTCGCCGCGCGCCACCCGCTGCGCGATGTGCGCATCAGCATCAACGATGTTGGTGCAACGCCGGCAGTGGTGAGTCTGCGTCTGGAGCAGGCAATCGATGTTCTGCAAGGAGATGCCGCATGAGCATCGTGCATCGCACAGACACAGACACCTCCGTAGGAGCGCACCCGGGCGCGACGGGCTTGCCCGGTAACGCCGCGGTCGCGCCCAGGTGCGCTCCTACAGCAAAAATCCGGAGGCGCGTAGACGTTGGCGCAACGCCGGCAGTGGTGAGTCTGCGACTGGAACAGGCAATCGATGTCCTGCAAGGAGATGCGGCATGAGCCTCGTGCATCGCACAGACACAGACACCTCCGTAGGAGCGCACCCGGGCGCGACGGGTGTTCCCGGTAACGCCGCGATCGCGCCCAGGTGCGCTCCTACAACACAAATCCAGAGGCGCGTAGATGTTGGCGCAACGCCGGCAGTGGTGCGTCTGCGTCTGGAACAGGCGATCGATGTTCTGCAAGGAGATGCGGCATGAGCTGCCATGTCAGAGACACAGACACCTCCGTAGGAGCGCACCCGGGCGCGACTGGCGTTCCCGATAGCGCCGCGGTCGCGCCCAGGTGCGCTCCTACAGCACACATTCGGAGGCGTGTAGATGTTGGCGCAACGCCGGCATTGGTGAGTCTGCGTCTGGAACAGGCGATCGATGTTCTGCAAGGAGATGCGGCATGAGCTGCCATATCAGAGACACAGGTACGTCCGTAGGAGCGCACCCGGGCGCGACGGGCTTGCCCGATAACGCCGCAGTCGCGCCCAGGTGCGCTCCTACAAATGCAATCCGGAGTCGCGTATGAGTACCACCATTCCCATGGCCGAGCGCAGCTACTACGAAGCCGATGCCCGCGAGCGTATCGACGGGCTGCTGGACGCCGGCAGCTTCCGCGAATTCGTCGGCCCGCGTCGCCGCCTGGTCAGCCCGCATCTGGCGCAGCTCGACGTGCCGGGCGCCTTCGACGACGGCATCGTGGTAGGCGAGGGCAGCTTGCGCGGCCGCAGCGTGTTGATCGCTGGCCAGCAGGGCGCCTTTATGGGCGGCGGCGTGGGTGAAGTGCACGGCGCCAAGCTCACCGGCTTGCTTGAGCGCGCGGCAGCCACACATCCGGCAGCAGTACTGTTGTTGCTCGACACCGGCGGCGTGCGCTTGCACGAAGCCAATGCCGGCCTGATCGCCATTTCCGAAGTCATGCGTGCCACGCTGGATACGCGCGCGGCCGGCGTGCCGGTGCTGGCGTTGATCGGTAGCGGCAATGGCGCATTCGGTGGCATGGGCATCGTGGCGCGCTGCTGCAGCGCGGTGATCATGTCCGAAGAAGGCCGCTTGTCGCTGTCCGGCCCGGACGTGATCGAAACCGTGCGCGGGGTGGAAGAGTTCGACGCTCGCGACCGCGCTCTGGTCTGGCGCGTAACCGGTGGCAAACACCGCTACCTGCTGGGCGACGCGCAGACCTTGGTGGCCGACCGCATCGTGGCGTTTGCCGATGCAGCGGCCAGCACGCTGGACGCACTCGTCGAACCCGAAGGCGATGCTGCCTTGCAGGCCTTGGAGCGCGCGCATCATCAACTGTCTGCGCGCATCGATGCTTATGGCGATTGCCGCGACGGCCTGGACATCTGGGCGCGTCAAGGCATCGCCGATCCGCAGCGGCTGCCGCTGCTGGACACCGACGCCTTCCTCGCGACCACTGCAGATCGGAGCACGCCATGGAACTGAGCCAACTGCTCGACCAGCTGTTTCCGCTTGGTCACGCCATCGCGCGCAATGAGGATGTGCTCACCGGCAGCGCGACCACCGCAGTGGGCGAGGTCACGGTGATCGGCACCGCCAACAAGCTGGAAGTGGGCGTGGACCACGCGTTGGCCCTGGCCGCCACCGTACTGGCCAGCACCCGCGCGCATCCGCAGCGGCCGATCGTGATGCTGGCGGACACCGCCGGGCAACGCCTGGCACGTCGCGATGAATTGCTCGGCATCAATGGCTACTTCGCGCATCTGGCGCGTGCGCTGGATCTGGCGCGCAGGCGCGGCGCGCGGCTGGTCACGCTGGTGTATGGCGAAGCGGTGAGCGGCGGATTTCTGTCGTTTGGTTTGATGGCCGACCGCATCCATGCATTGCCGGATGCGCAGGTGCGCGTGATGGATCTGCGTGCCATGGCCCGTGTCACCAAGCAATCGGTGGACACCTTGCAGGCGCTCAGCAAAAGTTCGCCAGTGTTCGCGCCGGGCGTGGAGAACTATGTACGCATGGGCGCGGTGCAATCGCTGTGGGACGGCGATCTGGCGCAGGCGCTACTCGATGCATTGGCTGCTCCCATCGATGGCGATCAGCGTCGCGCACTCGGCGCGCAACGTGGCGGCCGCACGCTGGCGCGCGAGGTTGCCGCCGCCGTGGCAGCGGGCGAGGCCTGAGAATGGCCGGCCGCCACGCCCTGGCGTGGTTACGCGACGATGCGCGCTGGCAGGCGCACACGCCAGGTGCCCACTCGCGTTTGCAACAGTGGTTTGCCGCCGGCTTGCCGGCAGTGGTGGCGCGTGGCGACGGCAGCGAGGCGCCGGGCAGTTTGCGCCTGGGCGTGCCGTTGCCGCCCGGCGAAGGCAAGCAGCGCCTGGCATTGCGTGCCCATGTCGTGGAAATTGCACGCTGCAGTGAGCCCCTGTCGTTGGACGCGGTCATCGCGCACGCGCCCGGCGCGCTGCAGCCCGCGTTGCAGGGGTTGCACGCATACGCGCAGGCTGATGCACTGCATCCACGCGTCTTCGGCAGCTTCGCGTGGCAAGCGTTGACGGGCTTGACGTATGTGCACGCGCAATCGGATCTGGATCTGCTGTGGTCCATCGAGACGCCCGAGCAGGCACAAACAGTGGTTGCCTTGTTGCAGCGCTGGGAACAACGCCATGGCCTGCGTGCCGATGGCGAGTTGCTGCTGCCCAACGACATCGCGGTGAACTGGCGCGAGTACGCCAGTGACGCGCAGCAGGTGCTGGTGAAATCCGGCAAGGGCTGCTGCTTGTTGCCACGCGCTGCGTTGTTTCAGTTAAGGAGCGCGGCATGAGCGCGCAGGTCCAACACCTGCAGCATGTGGATGTGCGTGCAGTGCCGCGCGACGTTGCGCACCGGCTCGGCCGGCTCGCCGTTGGCGCGCTCCATGCGGAGCTGGCGTGCGCGCCCAAGCCCGGGCTGGTGACGCCGTTCGACAGCGGTAGCCACAGCGACATGGATGCCTCCACGTTCTTGCGCAGTCTGTTCGCATTGCGCGGCTATTTTATCGCCATCGCACAGGCCGGTAGCGACAACGCACCCTTTGCACGGCTGCGCGATCTGGGCATCGCGGCCGAGGCGGCCATGCTGTGCGCCACCGGCGGCATCAATACCCACCGTGGTGCGATCTTCAGCCTTGGCCTGCTCACCGCACAGGCTGCGCGCCTGCGCGCCGCGCATGGTCAGCGGCCATCTGCCGATGCGGTCTGCAACGGGGTACAGGTGTGGGGCGCGGCGTTGTGCGCTGCGCCGCTGGACCCACGCAGCAATGGCCAGCGCATGCGCGCGCAGTACAAGGTGGCTGGCGTTCGCGAGCAGGCCGCAGCCGGCTACCCGCTACTGCGCGAGATCGCGCTGCCGAGCCTGCGCGCCGCGTTGGGCACTGGCACCACGCAGGACGCTGCACTTGCGCAGACCTTGATGCAACTGGTCGCGCATATCGACGATCTCAATCTGCTGCATCGTGGCGGCGCAGACGGTCTGGCCTATGCCAAAGCGCAGGCGCGGCGTTTTCTCGATGACGGCGGTATTGCACAACCCCACTGGCGCGATCGGCTATCGTCGATCGGCAAACAATTCGTGGCGCGTCGGCTCAGCCCCGGTGGTAGCGCGGACCTGCTGGCCTGCGCGTGGTTCCTGCATCGCCAGGAGACGTTGTGAGCAGGTGCGCACCCAGTGCCACTGCGGCTGCAGAAGCAGGTTGCGCGCACACGCAACGCATCTGTGCCTCACTTCGCACAGCAGCGGTATTGAATGCTGCACCAGCAAACGTTGCCCATAGCGCGCAGACGTACAGTCCCCGCAGCAGTCGCGCCAACGCATGCACGCGGCCAACGCCATGACCCTGACCATCCTCTGCCCAGGCCAAGGCGGCCAGCACGCCGACATGTTCGTCCGCATTGCCGATGCGCCCGCTGTGGCAGCGGTGCTCGCGGCAGCCGGCCAGGTGCTTGGCGCCGCTCCGCAAACCCTCGCCGCAGATGCTGGCCGCTACGCCAATGCTGTTGCCCAGCCGCTGGTCTGCGCAGGCACCTTGGCGCAATGGCAGGTGCTGCGCGAGCATCTGCCGACGCCGCTGCTGGTGCTGGGGTATAGCGTCGGCGAGCTGGCCGCGCACGCTGTTGCCGGCAGCATCGATATCCAGACCTGCCTGCAACTTGCGGCGACCCGTGCACGCGCGATGGATGCGGCCAGCCCCGAGGATGCCGGGTTGATGGCGGTGATCGGTCTGCCGCTGCCCACGCTGGAATCGCTCTGCAACACGCATGGTGCAGCAGTGGCCATCATCAACGGCGACGACCATGCCGTGCTCGGCGGACCACGCACGGCATTGGCGCGGCTTGGCGATGACGCGCAATCGCGCGGCGCACGCGTCACCGTGCTGCCGGTCACTGTGCCTGCGCATACGCCGTGGCTGCGCGCGGCCGCCGATGCCTTCGCCGCCGCATTGAACAAGGAGGCCATTCGCGCCCCCACGCTGCGCGTGCTTGCCGGCATCGACGCACGTGCCGTCGCCACGCCGACGCAGGTGATCGACAGCCTGGCTGCACAGATCGCGCAGACCGTGCGCTGGCACGACGTGCTGGTGCAGGCCGCCGAACGCGGTGCGCGTGTATTTCTCGAACTCGGCCCCGGCAGCGCATTGGCGCGCATGGCGCGCGAGATCGTACCGGGCTGCGAAGCGCGGTCGGTCGACGATTTCCACAGCACCCAAGGGGTGGTGGAGTGGGTCAACGCCGCATGCGAACGCGCGGCATGACCATCAGGCAGGTGTCGTACACGGCGTGACCCTTGGATGGCGGGTGGCCATCCGTGCTGTACGCGTATCAGGTGTCTGGGAGGGCGCATGACCCCGCAAATTGCAACGATTCTTGGCTTGGTGATCATGTTCATCGTCGCCACCGCATTGCCCATCAACATGGGCGCGGTGGCTTTCGCGCTGGCATTCATCGTCGGTGGCGTGTGGGTGGGGCTGGACGGCAAGGAGGTGCTGGCCGGCTTTCCGGGCGACCTGTTCCTGACCCTGGTCGGCATCACCTATCTGTTCGCCATCGCGCAGAAAAACGGCACCATCGATCTGCTGGTGCATTGGGCAGTACGAGCGGTACGCGGGCACATCGTGGCCATCCCGTGGGTGATGTTCGTCATCACCGGCCTGCTCACCGCCTTCGGTGCGCTGGGGCCGGCGGCGGTGGCCATCATCGGGCCGGTGGCGTTGCGCTTTGCCAAGCAATACCGCATCAACCCGCTGATGATGGGCTTGCTGGTCATCCATGGTGCGCAGGGCGGCGGGTTTTCGCCAATCAGCGTGTATGGGGGCATCACCAACAAGGTGGTGGAAAAGGCCGGGCTGGATGTCACCGAGATGGCGGTGTTTCTCACCAGCCTGGGCTTCAACCTGATGATGGCGATCATCTGCTTCTGCGCCTTCGGCGGGCTCAAGCTGATGCGTCGGCAGGAGGTATCGCTGGCCGATGCGCAGTACGTGCCGGTCAGCGGCGATCAAGCATCGCAGCGACGCTTCTCCATCGAAGGCCATGGCGCACTGGTGGCGGCTGGCGGCGGCACCTTGTCCACCGACCCGCTGGCGCTGGAGGCCGTGTCGATCACCCGCGATCGCGTGATCACGCTTGTCGGCCTGTTGGGGCTGGGCGTTGCGGCGCTGGTCTACAACCTCAACGTCGGCCTGGTCTCGATCACCGTCGCCGTGGCGCTGGCGTTGATTTCGCCCAATGCACAAAAAGGCGCGGTGGATGGCATCAGCTGGTCCACGGTGCTGCTGATCAGCGGTGTGGTCACTTATGTCGCGGTGCTGGAAAAGGCCGGCGCGGTGGACTACATCGGCACCGGCGTGTCGCATATCGGCATGCCGTTACTGGGCGCGTTGCTGGTGTGCTACGTGGGCGGCATCGTGTCTGCGTTCGCATCGTCTGCAGCCGTGCTGGGCGCCACCATTCCGCTGGCGGTGCCGTTCCTGATGCAGGGCCAGCTGGGTGCGGCCGGGGTGATTTGCGCGTTGGCGGTGTCGTCCACCATCGTGGATGTCAGCCCGTTTTCCACCAACGGCGCGCTGGTGGTGGCTTCGGCGGCCAAGGAAGAACGCGATGGGCTGTTCCGCCGTTTTCTGGTCTACAGTGGGCTGGTGGTGCTGTTGGGGCCGCTGGCGGCATGGCTGCTGTTCGTGGTGCCGGGTTGGCTGTGACGATGGCGCTGGTGGGCAGGGTCGGCGGGCGCGCCCGTAGAATGGGCGCCCCCGATCCACTGCCGACGACCTGCCCACCATGACCCTCGCCCCTGATTCGCGCAGTGCCAAGAAGCGCGTACCGCTGTACGAGGAAGTGGCCGAGCGCCTGCGGCAGAAAATCTACGACTACGCGCTGCCGCCGGGCGAATGGATCGACGAGCCTGCGTTGGCCGAAGAACTCGGTATCAGCCGCACACCGCTGCGCGAAAGTCTCAAGCTGCTCGCGGCCGAAGGCCTGGTGCAACTGGACGCAGGTCGCGGCAGCCGGGTCACGCGGCTGACGCTGGAAGATCTCAACCAGCTGTTTCCGGTGATGGCGATGCTGGAAGGCCGCTGCGCCCATGACGCGGTCAAGCGTCTGGATGCGGCCGGCGTGCAGCGGCTGGAAGAGCTGCATGCGGCGATGGAAGCGTCTGCCGCCTCCGGCGATCTGGCCGAGTATTACCGCAACAATTACCTGATCCACGAGACGGTGCAGCATTACGCCGGTAATCCGTGGTTGATCCGGGTGACCCACGATCTGCATCGCATCTTGAAGATGCACCGCGGCCGGCAGTTGTTGACGCCGGGGCGCATGGCGCAGTCGCTGGCCGAGCACCGGCAGTTGATGGACTGCGTGCGGCGCGGCGATGCAGAAGGTGCGGAGCGGACCATGCAAGGGCATCTGTTGAGCCAGGGCCAGGCGCTGGCGGCCTACGTGGCGGCGGGCGGGATGCTGAATGTGCCGGCACCGTTGCCGAGCTCCGGTGGGGTATAGGCGTTCGCGCGTGTTTTCCGGATGTCATGCGGTGCACATTGCAGTGTTCAATGTTTCCTCCGTGCCACGCGCAGTACGGCTAAAAGCTCGCTGCATGCTCATCCTTCTCCCTCCGGGAGAAGGTGCCCGAAGGGCGGATGAGGGTACGGTTGCCGGTGATCTCCAACAGGTGCACCTGTAGACCATGCACGAATTTGAAGCACAGCTTTCAAGCGTCAGCGCTCAAGCCACAGCCAAGCCAAAAGCTTCCACGCCCTTCGGGCGCGGGTGACTTTTGTCTTGGCAAAAGTCACCAAAACCGCTGTCGCCTGACGCAATCCGGCGCGATACGGCTGCGCCGGTCCCCTGCGCTCCTCGTCATGCGCGGCACGGCGCCCAAACTCGCTTTGCTCAAACAAGGGCGCCTCTTCGGCCACACATGATTGCGGTGCTCGGCTTGCTTTAAGGCGACTTGGGTGAAGCGACAGCAAGAACAACAGCAAGAACAACAGCAAGAACAACAGCAAGAACAACAGCAAGAACAACAGCAAGAACAACAGCGCCTGCTCACCACGGCAAACACCAACATCAGCGAGCGCCCAGAGCTGGGCCGGGGAAGGAGGTGCCAGTGTGCCGATCGCCGCTCAGCGCAAGCAGGTGTTACGTCTCCCTCTGTGGGAGAAGGTTCACGAAGGCTGCTGCGCTTCGCCGTCGCTAACGCATCCCCAACGCCAGCAAATCGTCCACTTGTTCGATCAGCGAGGTTCCGGCCAGCCCGGCAAAGACGTCCGGGTGGGCGTAGCCCCAGGCGACGGCGGCAAACGGCAGGCCGAGGACTTGCGCCGCTTCCCAGTCGGCGACCTGGTCGCCCACGTAGACCGCCTGCGCTGGCGTGTGTGCGGTTGCGCGCAAGACGCGGCGTAGGGCGCGTTGCTTGCCCAGCAGATGCGCGCCGCCTTCGATGACGGCAAATTTCGCGCTCAGTTCTTCGCCCAGGGCGCGTTGCACGTTGTCCACCGCGTTGGACGACACCACCGCCAGGCGCGTGCCACCGGCGTGCAGTGCGCTCACGGTTTGCGCAATGCCGGGAAATAACGCAGCCGGTGGCGCGCCGCGCATCAGCCGGATGAAGTCGGCCGCCACCAGCGGCACCCGCCAGGCAGGCAATCCCGATTGTTTGAGCAGTTCGCGCGTGGTCAGCCGGCGCGCGGCGTCCACCTCATGCGCTTCTGCCGCGCGGAAGCCATGTCGCGCAGCCAATGCGCGCTGTGTGCTCAGGAAGAAGCCGAACGAATCGGCCAGGGTGCCGTCGAAATCGAAAATGATCAGTGCAGGCATTGCGACGCTGCGAATGGGGCGTCATAGCCTAACCAAGCCCGCGCACATGCCACACGCGCACACGTCCCCACGTGTGCGCGCAGGCGATGCGGCTTACGCTTCGGCGAAATGCGACACGATGGGTGCATCGCTCTGCGCGCTTTGTTCGATGACCTTGCGCTGCATTGCGGCCAGGTAGGCGTCCAGTTCTTCGGTGGACGCGAACACATCGCTCAGCGGCACTGCCTTGACCATGTCGAAGACCTTGCGGATCTGCGGCTGCGGGTTGGTCACCAGCACCTTGCCGTGGTGCGCGGCCAGCGCCTTACGCGCCTTGAAGATGCAGCGGATGCCGGCGCTGGAAATGTATTCCAGTGCGGACAGGTCCAGCACCAGCGTGGTGATGCGGGTGCCCAGCAACGGCGACAGCGCCGCGTCCAGGTCCTGATAGGTATGAGTGTCCAGCCGCCCGGTCAGGATGACGCGTTGGCGGGTGTCTTGCGGCGGGTCGATCTGGATGGCGAGCGTGGTCATGACAAAGCCTCGGGGACAGGGGCGTACGGGTGGAGCAGGGTGACGCGCACGATGTTGTATGCACCATCGCGGCGGTAGTCGATGTGATCGGCGAACTGATGCACCAGAAACAAGCCTAAACCGCCGATCTGGCGATCGTCGAGCTCGCTTGTCACATCGGGCATTGGCGCAGCGCACGGGTCGAACGCGGTGCCGGGGTCGTGCATTTCCAGCACCAGGGCCTGTTGGTCCAGTTGCAGCTGCAGCCGTAGCGGCTGTTCGGTGCACTGCCCGTGGGTGAGCGCATTGCAGCCCAGCTCTTCCACGATCAGCCGGATCTGGCCGATGCGCTCGGCGTGCAGGCCTTCACGGGTGAGCGAGTCTTCCAGCGCGTCGTTGGCGCCGGCCAGCTGGGCCAGCGACGGTGCAATGGCCAGATCGAACTTCATGGGCTGGTTGCCTCCCCGGGGACGCCCCGGCCGGTCTCTGCGACCCGTCCAGCATGCTCCTGGCGCAGCCGGATCGCCAGCAGGGTGATGTCGTCGTACGGATCGGCGTTGCCGGTGAAGCGGGCGATATTGGCGATCACCGCCTTGCACTGCGCCGCCGCACTGCGGCGCGGGTGCAGCGTGGCCAGCAGCCGCTCCAGCCCATAGCTGGCACCGTGCTCGTCCATCGCCTCGATCACCCCGTCGGTATACCCCAACAAGGTCTGCCCCGCGGTCATACGGCCCTGCAGTACCGGAAACGAGGTCTGCGGTTCGATCCCCAGCGGCGGGCCGGTTTCCAGCGGCAACGCATGCGTCTTGCCATCGATGTCGATCAACAGCGGCGGCTCGTGCCCGGCGCTGGCCAGCCAGTAATCGCCGCTCACCACATTGATCAAGCCGCACAGCACGGTGGCGAACATACAGGTGTCGTTGTTCTCGGCCAGCCGCGTGGAGGCGGCAATCAGGATGCCGTCCGGGCGCGTGTACCGGCGAGCGGCGATTTCCAGCACGCTCACCGCGCGCGCCATGAACAACGCTGCCGGCACGCCCTTGTCCGATACATCGCCGACCACAAACCACAGCAGCCCCGGTTCGGTTTCGACGAAGTGGTAGAAGTCGCCGCCCACCGCCTTGGCCGGCTCCAGCCAGGCGCAGGCTTCCAGGTGCGAATTTGCACGGTCGAAGGTGCGTCCGGACGGCAGCATCGCCTGCTGGATCTCGCGCGCAATCTGCAGCTCGCTCTGCATGCGTTCGCGCGCGGCGGTCATCTCGCCGATCTCGGCGATATGGTGACGGATCGCATCGCGTGCGCTGTCGAACGCGCGCGCCATCACTCCCACCTCGTCATCGCGCTCGATATGCCGCAATGGATACTCGAATTCGCCACGTCGGAAATGCTCGGCGGTGTCGGTCAACTCCTCGATCGGCCGCGTCAACTTGCGCGTGATCCGCCCCATCAACCACCACCACACGCCCGCACCCAGCAACGCGGCCGCTGCCACCCACGCCGCCAGCCAGTTCAGGCCAGCCAACACGTAGTCTTCCGAGGCGGACAGCACGAATGTCCAGCCGCTGTGCCCAACTGCCGCACTATGGGTCAGGAAGCGTTCGCCATCCGGCGCCGTGTGCGAAAACGAGATCGGCTGGCCGGCCGCAAGTGCCCGCTGCAATGGCCGCAGATCCGGCCGCGAACGCGCCACATAAGCGTCCAGCGTGTGATGCAGATTGAGCGCCGGGTCGGGGCTGAATACCAGCATGCCTTCGGGCGACAACAGCATCGGCTGGATACCGATATCGCGTGGCAATTGGTCGATGATCTCGCGCAGATGCTGCAACGGCAGGTCCACGCTCACCATGCCCACGGGCGCCGCATCGGATGCATCGCCCGGGCGCCGCAGCGGCAGGTTGTAGCTGGTGTACAGCGCACTGCCGCCATTGCTGTTGAGGTACGGCTCGGACCACCACGCACGGCCTTCGCGCTGCGTGCGCAGGTACCACGGCATCGCGCGATAGTCGTAGCCCAGCTCGGTCACCGATTTTTCAACGGTGCGCGTGCCATCGCGATGCACGTACCAGACAAAGCCGGTATCGCGCGCTTTTTGCGTTCGCGGCTCGATGATCAGCCGCGCTGCGCCGATATCCGGGTCGCCACTGAGCGTGGCCAGCAACAACGCGCGCAGGTTGAACGGCTGCAACCCCACCGCGCCGCTGCTGGCCGCCAACGTGCGCCCGCTCACCTGCACCGAATCCAGCATCGCCGCCAGGCTGCGCGCGGTCTGCTCGGTCAACCCGTCCACCTCGTTGCGCGCGGCCTCCACCAGCTCGGCGCGTGCGCCCAGGTAGAACAGCGTGCCCAGCACCGCCAGCAACGCCACCAGCACGCCGGTGGCCGCCAGCATCACCCGCATCCGCAAGCTATTGCGCCACTGCACGCGCGGTGCGACCGGTGCGGACGGCGTGGGCGCTGGTGGGCGGGTAACGATGGCGCGCACTCCCTGGCGATGGCTGTGCTCGATCATGGCAGCTTTGCGCCCACCCACAATCTCCGGCAGCGGCCTCATCCTCACGCCGCCGCGATTGCCCCCCGAGCGCAGGCGGACTAGATTGGCTGCCCAACTGCCACGGAGGCCGGCCTTGCGCCAGATTCTGACCCCAAGCCTGCTGGCCCTATTGCTTACGGCCTGTAGCGCCCCGGAGACCAGCATGACCCAGACCCAATCCCCAGCTACCGAGGCCGCTGCAGAAGCCAACGTCGAGGCGGGCGGCCGCGGCCTTGCCAAGCTGAATCCCAGTCCACGCAAGGCGTTCGAGGTGACGCTGATCCTGAAGAACGCGCCTGGCGCGTTCGGCCTGGTGCAGGGCGCGGCGCAGTACGACGTCAGCAACGAAGCCGAGTGCGGCAAGATCCAGCCGGAGACCGGCACCGCCGGCCGCATCACCAGCCAGGAAGACTTCGCGCTGAAGAAGGTGTCCGATACCGAATATCGCGGCACCGTCTATCTAGACCTGATGCAGGACGAAGACTATTACGGTCGCGGCGTCTGCCATTGGGAATTCAGTGGCGCCAGCGTGATGCTGAAGGCGACTGGTGCGGAAGAAGACACCCGTTTTCTTTTTTCTGTCGAAGGCAAGACCGTGACTGCACAGCAGTCGCAGACAAAGTATTACTGGAGAGAGGGCTATCCACGCTCGGGAATGGACGACTTCCCCGATGTAGGTGAATTGACTCCTGAGAAGTTCAAGCCCGACATCCGCGACAATCTCTTTACCATCACGCTGGCTGCCAAGGAAGTTGCGCCATGAGCATCCCGTCACCGCAATATGCAGGCTTGTCTGACGATGTCTACAAGGATCGCGCAGTCGGTCGGCGCGCGCCGGGTCAGGAAGAAATCGTCGTGGTCGAGGGTCAGCGTTACGCGGTTCTCGAACACGTCAACAACAAGTCCACTGGCTACCAAGGCACGATTTACCGCCGCGAAGGCAGTGGCGAAATCGTGGTCGCGCATCGCGGCACCGAAGGTGTGGCCAATGACATTCTCACCGACGCCACCATGGTCACGTCGCGAACCAATCCGCAGGCGGCTGATGCGCTAGCGTTGACCAAACATGCGCTTGATTATGCGGAGGTCGCTGGCCAGCGAAGCGGCCATGCACCGGAAGTCACCGTCACCGGTCACTCCCTCGGCGGCGCACTCGCACAGATCTCCGCACACCATTACGACCTCAAGGGCGAAACCTTCAATTCGTATGGTGCAGCCAGCCTGAGCTATCGCATCCCGGAAGGCGGCAACAGCGTGATCAATCACGTCATGGCCTCCGACCCGGTTAGTGCGGCATCACCGCATTTTGGTCAGGTGCGCATTTATGCCAAGCCCACTGAAATGCTCGCCTTGAGCGCTAGCGGTTATAGCAATAGTAAGGCCAACTTCCTGATTCCCGACGATCCGCTGATGGCAGCTACGGCATCGTTGGGTGCGCACAAATTGGGCAATTTTTTAGGGGAGCATTCCGCGCTCACCGATCCAAACGCACGTCCGCTCGCCGAAAAGAACGCGCGGATGATTGAGGAATACCGCAGCGACGTGAACGGGTTGCGTACCGGTACTACCATCCTGACGCGCGGTGCACCAGGCCTTGGGCAGGATGTGGTCGACGCCGTTCGTGGCCCCCTCGCTCCAGGCGAGCCGGCCAAGCGCGATGCGCGTGAGCATGGCAACGACCACACCTCGTTGCGCATCGATCAACCTGGGCACGTGGGTAACCCCTTGTTCCAGGACGCCCAACGCGGCGTACATGCGCAAGACGTGCGTGCTGGCCGTACGCCGGATCAGCACAGCGCGCAACTGTCTGGCGCGCTCGCCTCGGAGATGCATGCCGCCGGCGGCCAGCGTATCGATTCGGTGGCGATGAGTCCCGATGCCGCCCGGACCTTCGCCGTGCAGGGGCGCGCCGATGATCCGGCGCAGTTGCGCGTCAGCGTCGAAACCATGACCGCGATCAACACACCGTTGGAGCAGAGCAGCCAGCGGGTGGCCGAAAATTCGGCGCGCCAGGCGGTGGCGCTGGAACAACAACAAACGCAGACCCAGCAACAGCAGCAGGGCGCACGCGCGATGGGCTGAGCACCCCGCGCGGTTGCAGGTGGCAGCCCGCCCTGCGCGCATCGCGTACATCCAGTACTTCCACAGACACGCCGGCTTGCCGGCGTTTTTGTTGCCTGTTTGCGCGCAGATGCAGCTGTTTCTTGCTGCAGCCGCACAACAGACACGCCGGTAACCAACGCGCATGTACGCCATTACCGTATTTTTTTGCATAGAGATATTCCGACATCACCGCTGAGCTATAGCGACCTCGAGCGATCGAAACATCCATGTTTGAATCGCCAGCGTTTCGCAGTGCAGCTGGCCGTGACCTGTACGACCCGTCACGCCACGCCACGCGGATCGAAAGCAGGGGGATCAGGCAGGGCGCCATCTGGCGCGACATCTATCGATCAAGGGAGAGGGTTCATGAGTGTGGTGAGTACGTGTTACAGCCGCCTACTGTTGGTGCTGCTGCTGTCGTTGGTCAGCCTGAGCGCAGGCGCACAGGGCATCGCCAAAGGCGCCGATGTCAGCTGGCTCAATCAACAGGCAGCCAATAATCCGCCGCAGGTGTTTCGCGACGCCTCCAACAAGACCACCGACTTCCTCAAGCTGTTCAAGGATGTCGGCGGCAACGCCGTTCGCCTGCGCGTGTGGGTCAACCCGTCCGGCGGCTGGAACGATGGCCGCGACACGCTCGACAAGGCCAAGCGCGCCACCGCGCAGGGCATGCGCATCATGATCGACTTCCATTACAGCGACAGCTGGGCCGACCCTGGCAAGCAGAACAAACCGGCTGCCTGGGCAGGGCATTCCGTGGCCCAGCTCAATACCGACGTCTACAACCACACCCAGGGCATCCTCAAATATCTCAAGGACAACGGCATCACCGTCACCTGGGTGCAGGTGGGCAACGAGATCAACAGCGGCATGCTGTGGGACCAGGGCAAGACACCCAACTTCGCCAACCTGGGCCAGTTCATCAACAGCGGCTACAACGCGACCAAGGCGGTGTATCCCAATGCCAAGGTCATCGTGCATCTGGCCAACGGCTACGACAACGCCAACTTCCGCTGGTTCTTCGACAACCTGCGCTCGGCCGGCGGCAAATGGGACGTCATCGGCATGTCGCACTATCCGCCGGTGGGCAGCTGGCAGGACTACAACACCCGGCTGGACACCAACATGCGCGACATGATCAAACGCTACGGCACCGACGTGGTGGTGGCCGAGGTCGGCATGGACTGGCAGCAGGCCGCCACCACCCGCGCCATGCTCACCAACCTGCTCAGCCGCAGCAACGCCATCGGCTCACGCGTGCTCGGCGTCTTCTACTGGGAACCCAACGCCTACCCGGGCTGGCAGGGTTACACCATGGGCGCAGTCAACAACAACGGCCAACTGACCGAAGCGCTGCAGGCGTTCTGACCGGCATCCCAGCGAACACGGCGGGGCCCTCCGTCCCCGCCAAACTTCGCCCACCGTGTAGGGGCGCACCCGGGCCGACTGTGGCGTTACCGGTAAAGCCCCATCGCGCCCAGGTGCGCTCCTACGGGATGGTCGGGCCTGCACGCGTGTCGAGCTGCGCAGCGCAAACGCTGCATCGACGCTACCTGCCCACCGACGCCGATGGCCCGACGTCCTACCGAAGGCAGCCTGCCGCACCAGCAGACTGCGGCCATCCCGCACACCCGTAGGAGCGCACCCGGGCGCGACTGTGGCGTTACCGGTAAGGCCCGATCGCGCCCAGGTGCGCTCCTACGGGATGATCGGGCCTGCACGCGTGTCGAGCTGCGCAGCGCAAACGCTGCACCGACGCTACCTGCCCGCCAACACCGATGGCCCGACGTCCTACCGACACCAGCCTGCCGCACCAGCGGGCTGCGGCCATCCCGCACACCCGTAGGAGCGCACCCGGGCGCGACGGGCGTCACCGGTAAAGCCCATCGCGCCCAAGTGCGCTCCTACAAACACGTGCACCTGTGTGGGTGCATTCCGCCTGGTCCCGAGCGGCAACAGCCGCGTGCGCATCACCGCCCATACTCCTCATCCTTTGGTCGTACACCGGCAGCGCCCGTGTGCACAGCACCCGCCATCACCCCACGCACGCACACACCATCCCATTCCATACGCACCCGTAGCGAGGAATGCCAACAGGTGCGTGCGGTACACTTGGGGGTTCACGAATTCACGATGTCGACACACCCGCGGGGTGTGTCCCCCCGGGAGCGCTAATGAACTGGTTGAACGAAGTGCTGCACAACGATCCGAACCCGCTAGAGACGCAGGAGTGGCTCGAATCGATCAAGGCCGTCATCGACGTCGAAGGCCCGGAGCGCGCCCATCAGCTGCTGGAAGGCATGGTCGAACAGACCCGCCGCGCCGGCGCTTACCTGCCGTTCTCGCCCACCACCGAGTACGTCAATACCATCTCTCCGGCCAACGAGGCCAAGAACCCCGGCGACTCCGCGCTGGAGTGGAAGATCCGCTCGATCATCCGCTGGAACGCCATGGCCACCGTCGTGCGGGCCAACCGCAAGCCGGGTGACCTGGGCGGCCACATCGCCTCGTTCGCCTCCAGCGCCACGCTGTACGACGTGGGCTTCAACCACTTCTGGCGTGCGCCCTCCGACAGCCACCCGGGCGACCTGCTGTTCGTCCAGGGCCATAGCGCGCCGGGCATCTACGCCCGCGCCTTCCTGGAAGGCCGCATCAGCCAGGCCCAGCTGGACAACTTCCGTATGGAAGTGGACGGCCAGGGCATCTCCTCCTACCCGCACCCGTGGCTGATGCCCGAGTTCTGGCAGACCCCCACCGTGTCGATGGGCCTGGGCCCGCTGGCCGCCATCTACCAGGCGCAGTTCATGCGCTACCTGGAAAACCGCGGCCTCATCGAGAAGTCCGACCGCAAGGTGTGGTGCTTCATCGGCGACGGCGAGTCGGATGAGCCGGAAACCCTCGGCGCCATCGCGCTGGCCGGCCGCGAAGGCCTGGACAACCTCATCTTCGTGGTCAACTGCAACCTGCAGCGCCTGGATGGCCCGGTGCGCGGCAACGGCAAGATCATCCAGGAACTGGAAGGCGTGTTCCGTGGCGGCGGCTGGAACGTCATCAAGCTGCTGTGGGGCGGTTACTGGGATGCCCTGTTGGCCAAGGACACCGACGGCGTCCTCAAGAAGCTGATGATGGAAACCGTCGACGGCGAATACCAGAACTGCAAGGCCTTCGGCGGCGCCTACACCCGCGAGAATTTCTTCGGCAAGTACCCGGAGACCGCGGCCATGGTGGCCGGCCTGTCCGACGACGACATCTGGCGCCTCAACCGCGGCGGCCACGACCCGCACAAGGTGTACGCCGCCTACCATCAGGCCGTGAACACCAAGGGAATGCCCACCGTGATCCTGGCCAAGACGGTCAAGGGCTATGGTATGGGCTCGGCCGGTGAGGCGCTCAACCCCACCCACCAGACCAAGAAGCTGGACGACGCGGCGGTCAAGCACTTCCGCGACCGCTTCAACATTCCGGTCACCGACGCCCAGCTGGAAGACGGCCAGGTGCCGTTCTACCACCCCGGCGACGATTCCCCGGAAGTGCAGTACCTGAAGGACCGTCGCAACGTGCTGGGCGGCTTCCTGCCGCAGCGCCGTCCCAAGGCCAGCAAGTCCTTCGTCGCGCCCACGCTCGACAAGTTCGAGCGCCTGCTCAAGGACAGCGGCGAGCGCAGCTATTCCACCACCATGTCCTTCGTGCAGAGCCTCAACATTGCCCTGCGCGACAAGGAACTGGGCCCGCGCATCGTGCCGATCGTGGCAGATGAAGCGCGCACCTTCGGTATGGAAGGCATGTTCCGCCAGATCGGCATCTACGCCCCGTTCGGCCAGAAGTACAAGCCGGTCGATGCCGACCAGCTGATGTACTACCGCGAAGACCAGACCGGCCAGGTGCTGCAGCAGGGCATCAGCGAACCGGGTGCGATTGCTTCCTGGATGGCCGCCGGCACCAGCTACTCGGTGTCCGACGTGCCGATGCTGCCGTTCTACATCTACTACTCCATGTTCGGCTTCCAGCGCGTGGGCGACATCGCCTGGCAGGCAGCAGACATGCGCACGCGTGGCTTCCTGCTCGGCGGCACCGCCGGCCGCACCACGCTCAACGGCGAAGGCCTGCAGCACGAAGACGGCTTCAGCCAGGTCATCGCCGGCTCCATCCCGAACGTGCGTAGCTACGACCCGACCTTCGGCTTCGAAGTCACCGTCATCATGCAGCACGGCATGAAGTCGATGATGGAAGACCAGATCGACGAGTACTACTACATCACCCTGATGAACGAGAACTACGCTCACCCCGGCATGCCGGACGGCGCAGCCGAAGGCATCATCAAGGGCATGTACCTGCTCACCGACGCCGGCAAGCCCAAGAAGGGCGAGCTGCGCGTGCAGCTGCTGGGCAGCGGCACCATCCTGCGCGAAGCCATTGCCGCGGCCGAACTGCTCAACAAGGACTTCGGCGTCACCGCCGACATCTGGTCCTGCCCCAGCCTCAACGAAGTCTGCCGCGACGGCTTCGACGTTGAACGCTGGAACCGCCTGCACCCGGAAGCCGAACAGCGCAAGCCGTACGTCACCCAGCTGCTGGAAGGCCGCCAAGGCCCGGCCATCGCCGCAACCGACTACGTACGCGCCTTCGCCGACCAGATCCGCGCCTTCGTCCCGATGACCTACACCGTCCTCGGCACGGATGGGTTCGGTCGTTCGGATACGCGTGCGAACCTGCGCCGGTTCTTCGAGGTCGACCGTTACTACATCGCGCACGCGGCGATTGCCGCGCTGGCGAAGGATGGGAAGATGACGGGTAAGGATGTGGCCCGGGCGATCAAGCAGTACAAGATTGATCCTGAGAAGGCGAATCCTGTTGGGGTTTGACGAATTTGGTCAGCCCCAGAGCTAGAAAAAGGCAGCCTATTGGCTGCCTTTTTTTATGAATTTGATTGTAAAGTTCAGCCTAGGCGGCGATTTTGCAAGGAAGAAAAGTATGGTTTCACCCACACAAGACTTTACTGCCCGAAACCTTGGATGGATGAGGCGTCATAGGCGACAGTTTGGGCTTAAGCCAGACAGCGGTAAGCTTCCAAAAGAGAAGGATGAGTGGTCTGAATTCCTTGGAAATCTCGAAGCGCGTATTGCACGCGAAACATTCGATTTCGGAAAGCTAACTCTCGCAAGCATTAGCAAGAAGGGAAAAACCAAACAGGTCGTAGCAACCAAAAGTCTCGATGAGGTTTTGGTGCTCCGTCGCATGAATGAGAACATACGACGGTCTTACGGGATAAAAAATCCGAATAGGGATGCCTTGCTTCGCACGCTCCAGCAAGCCTTGGCCGAGAATACGCAAAAGAATATATTTCGTCTTGATATAAAGTCATGCTTCGAAAGTATTTCGCGCCACTCGGTTTATTCAGAGCTCGTAGCCGATGGCCGGGTCTCTTTTCAAACACTTTCGCTGCTGAATATATTATTCGAAGCGTTAGATAAAATGCCTCGGAAGGTGGCTCGAAAGGGGTTGCCGAGAGGCTTAGCAATAAGTAGCACGATGGCAGAAATTGTTTTAAATAAACTTGAGAGGGATATCCGGCAGGTGCCCGGTGTTTACGTTGTTTTGAGGTATGTGGATGATCTTGTAGTGATAACTACGAAGGTTGAAAGTGGTATAGAAAAAATTATAAAGGAGCTTGCTGCTAATTACCGCCTCAAGTTGAATGTTAGAAAATCAAGTCTCGCGCTGATAGCTTGCGAATGCGATTTTTTGTGTGGCCATGGAGACAGTTGCCCCTGTTTGAAGGCATGTAAATGCCAGCAAAAAAGTATATCTCTGGAGTATCTTGGTTACTCCATATATTTATCGAATAGAAATTCAATATCCGGTAAAAACAGCATTGTTGTAAGGTTGTCGAAAGGGAAATTGGCAAAGATAAAGACGCGAATCATGGTGGTGGCCAGGGAGTATATAAAAACCGGGGATGCAGGTTTGCTAAGTCGGCGACTGGAGCTGCTTACGGGTAACCTGCAAATGATGGACTCAGATGGCTCAAGGGGGCTGTCGGTTGGTTTGTCATATACTCACTCAAGTTATGGAATAGAAAGTAAAGACGAAATTTTTGCGTTGGGTGACTTGAATGAGCTCAATTTTTTTATGAGAAGATCGTTGGCATTTGCTATGCACTTACGACCTCCTTCTGCTGGTATAAAGAAAAAAATTTATAAGTATTCGTTCGTCTCTGGATTTCATTCGAAGCGACGCGTAAAATTAAAAGCTACGGCAATATCGGTGGTCTCCGAGTGTTGGCGTCATGCCTAAATTAAATTCTGGTTACTCTAAAAGGCCTGTAGCGAGATCCGTGCTTACGGAAACACTCCCGTACGAATTGCCTCTTTTCTTAGTAAATAATTATCTTTATGATCGTTTGAGTTCAGAAGAGCCGAGTTCGCTACTGGCTGAAAAAATTTTAGGGATTCGCGGAGACACAATTCCATGCAAATTCTCGATACTTAAAAAGCCTTCGAGCACTAGGGAGTTGGGTATCATGCATCCAGCCGCTCAGGTGCAAGTTTCTAATTTCTATAACACCTATGATGAATTTATGGCGCAATTATGTAAGCGAAGTTCTATCTCGCTTAGATATCCTTTACGAGCAGCAAGTAGATATTTCGACTCCAGATTTGTTAATAGCATCTATGGAGAAAGAGTGGAGGCAGACGAAGTCAGTTTTGAATCGCAATCTAGTCACTCATCATCTTACTTTGCTTATCGAAAATACGCGCACATCTACAAGTTCTATGATTCGAAAGAATTTCTCGATCTTGAGCAGAAGTATAGATTTATGCTCCGTATTGATATTTCTAAATGCTTCTCTTCTATCTACACGCATTCAATATCTTGGGCGGTAAGAGGTAAATTTTTCGGCAAGAAGATGAAGTCTAAGAAAAGTGTTCGCTATTTTGAAGATGAATTCGACAAGTTGATGAGAGAATTGAACTGGGGGGAAACCAACGGGTTGCTTGTGGGGCCAGAGGTTAGTCGTATATTCTGTGAGATAATACTTCAAGGTGTCGATGTAGAAATTCAATCAAAGATTGGCCAGAATGTTTGTGTGCGCAGATATATGGACGATTATTTTATTTTTAGCGGAGATAGCAGCTCTTGCGATAGCGTGGAGAAGTTAATTTCCAAAGAGTTGGCAAATTTCAATTTATTTTTGAATGAAAATAAGCGTCAGCAGTCAGAAAGTCCATTAGTTACCTCGCTAAGTATAGCTAGGCAAAAAGTGAATGATTACTGCGCCGATCTAATGGATAGGTTCGACGCCAGGCTGCGCCAAGCCCTAACCAAGGAGGGTGAGGGCTTAGCATCCTCAAGTGCTAATGAATCAGTAGGTGCCGAGTTTAGTATTCCAACTTTGCCTCTCGAGTCGGCAGAGGCCGCAGTCAAGGAAATTCGTGCAATATCGCGCCAATACTCGATTGAATACTCTGGACTTGCGGCTCCAGCTCTCGCTGTTATTGGTCATAAGCTAAACAAAATTTGCTCTTCATTAGATGCAGGGAAGGAATCGATGAAGCCAAAATACATCTATCAAACTCAGAGTGATTTGGCTTCACTACTTAGAATATGTGAGTTCCTTTATGTGTCTGACGTAAGATCTTCCACGTCGAACAAAGTAGCTAGAATATTTTTAGAGATTTCTGAAACGTGCCGACGGCTTGCAATAGGTAGCTCTTTTGTGGAGCTACAGATGCTGGATGCGGTTAGGAAAGCACTTTCAGTCTGGCGGGACGCTTCCCTTCTCGATGTAATAAATTCAGTCATTGCCGTGCAAGTCATTACAACAGGAAACAGAAGCTTAACGCATGAAGACATTGAAAACGTGCTTGGAAGAAGTGCTGATAGAAGCGTTTATGAAGTCTCTTACTTGAGCACGATCGCTGGTCTTTTCTTATGCTCAAATCGACCTAAGCTTCAGCGTCTAAGGGATCGTATCATTCGCGAGACTGAAGCAATTCTCTGTAATGTGAGTACCAAGGTTTTGGCCGACACAGCTTTTTCTATGCTACTGCTTGATTACCTATCCTGTCCATATATCCCCATGCAGTCCCGCGCCGCTCTATATCAAAGTGTCGCGGCCCGGTTGTTTGTGACAAAAGGTATCGATATAGGGAAGGCCAAGGGAGCTATTAAATCTATTTCTAGTGGCGTCCGCTTCACGGATTGGTCGGTGACGCAGGGATCATTTGAAGGGCTGCGTAGATTGCTGCTAAAAACGGAGTTGCGCTTAGCATATGATTAGATATAATGATGGCGCAGGCCACAGGAGCGTCCAGCGTGTTTAGCAAAGTAAAGTACTTTGCGTTGGTATAATGCAGCCATGAGCACCCTTTTCACATCAAGGTTGCCTTAGTGTGAATTGGAAAGTGGATGCGATATGGTGTCCCCCGTCCATTGGACATTGCGGTCCTACAGGGGTGGGGGGTAAGTCACTGGCAGTTTGCTTTGACAGCCACACACACAAGCTCCGCGTGGCCTGCTTTTTTCAAGATTTTAGTAAAAAATCGTTGCTTTTTGACGGATTTACTGTTCCTCATGCCGTTATGGCTTTTGCTAAGCTAAATAAAATATATGCGACAAAGCTAATTGCTAAGATGTAATGAGAAAAAATTAAGCACGTTATAGTCACCCATTTTACCCAGTGATAAATGTATCTTGCGCAAGACTTTGCATCCGTCGGGTTGGCGCTGAGCTTGGTTAGTAAGTAATCGATGGGTTTGTGGTTGGGGTACTTTGATAGTATCGAATAATACTCTTCATTTATTTTTTCATACTGATATTGGGATATATTTAATATTGAGCCGTCGAGCTTTCTTGAAAATTTCCCGAGCTCAAGACCGTTTCTTTGCATGGCTTCTGACCTTGAAATAAAATTCTCTTGGCCGAGTAATAGCGAATAAACAAGGACGAGGATTGCAAGAATAGCTTGAATGGCACTCAAATATATTACCTCAGTTCCCAGGTTGACTTTGAGCGCCTGCATTATGGGTATAAATACTAGAGCGGTAGAGATCGAAGAGACGGTCCATTGCGAGAGTTTATGGTGCCGTTCTAAACGATCGGCTGCGCCGTAACGCGCTTTAGTGGTAAGCTCAGCGCGGCGCAGCAGTTCTTTGGCTTGGTCTTGCAAATTTATCATTGTAAAAGCCCTTGGCTAATTCTGAAGATCAATGAGGGTCGCTGCAATATTGCAACGGGGGATTAATAAGCCATGAATTTCCGTTTGCTTCTTAGCCTATATCCCTTGCTGGTCCACTCAAATCTAAAAGCCATCAAGGTTAAGGGAGGACTGTGGCTGCATTTTTCCTATGGTTCAAGCCCGCGTGCTAGTTCATCACTATTCCTCAATGACAAATATTTTTTAATTTTATGCCGCTAGCCGAGTTCTGATTTGCTTAACGGCTTGGCCAATACGTTCGGTGAGTGGTGTGCTGGCATGGTGGAGCATCGTCAAAGTGCCAAGAGCGCGTGTCATTGCGACGTAGAGCAACTTGGCCTCCTGTTTCATCTCTTCTGGATCTGTGTGGATACGCTGTCCGATTCCACAGATGCCCGGAATAAATACAGACTCAAATTCAAGGCCCTTACTGGAGTGCATGGTTAAAACCTTAACTGCAGGCTCGCCATCGAATAAGTGTCGCTTGTTGCCCTCTTCAGCTAAGACCACTGGAAGTTCTGCAGCTCGGAGACGCGAAGCTATCTGGGTAGCAAGTGCTTTGTTGCGGCAAAGAACCGCAAAGTCGTTGGCGCTTACACCGTTGTTGAGTGCTTCGCGTACCTGTTGGGCGATGATGCGTGATTCTTCCCAAATGTTGGTCGCCTGTATCAGCTCGGGGACGGCGCCTCGGCGTCCTGCGCTCTCTGGCGCAATTACGGGCACGTTGTCTTCATCGGCATCTTCCCCGGTCAAGAGCTCCTGGGCGAAGGCCTTTGCAGTGGAAAGGATCTCCAAGGTGTTGCGGTAGTTCAAACGCAAGATGGTGGTGCGGCCCTTGGCCTGGATGCCAACGCTCGCGAAGCTGAACTTTCGACGTCCGCCTGTGCTGTAGATGGTTTGCGCGTCGTCATAGAGCAGCAACAGCGAATTGGTTTCCGGGTCGACCATCTGCGTGACGATTTGCAGCCACTCGGGTGCAAAGTCATGGCCCTCATCGATCATCACTGCCGCGTACTGTGCGCGCGGAATCTGCTGCGACTCCACTGCTGCAATGACTTTGCTGACCAATGCGTCCAGATACTGTTGGGCGTTTGGCTGTGCGGGCGGAGGCTTGATGCCGTAGGACTTCAGCTGCTCACCACACCATCCGTGGAAGTGACGCACACTCACGCGGTCCTGCACACCATGCGCGTGAATGATGTGTTCCAGGCGGCCGGCAAGCGTTTTGTTGTAGCAGAGCACCAGCACGGGCTTGCCTTGACGCTTTGCAATCTCAACGCATCGATAGCCCAGGATCATTGTCTTGCCAGAGCCTGCCACGCCATGGATCACGCGGTGGCCATCCCCCATCGAGCGAGCAAGCAGCTCTTGCTGCACATCCATCACCTTGATCAAATCTGGGATGGCAATAGGTTTGTCAGGTTGGCTTGAAGCGAACAACTGCACCTGCTCAGGAGGAACGATACGTAGCTGCGGAAACAGATGCCAACGTATGCGCTCGATCTGCGGCAAGCTGAGCTGGCATGAGAACGTGGTAGGGAACATGTCCCAGAGCCGTTCCTGGAACGCCTCGGTGTCCACCGACTCGGTCATCTCGTCCCGGCAGATCACGCTACCTGCCGCAATCACATTGCCTAATTCGGCCTCGTCAAACTGGGCGCGGCTGATGTTGCTAAACACCACGCCAAAACCCCAAGGCATGATGAGCTTGCCCTGGTATTTGCTTCCTTCCGGAAGGCGCAGAGCTGCATCCTTGAGCATCAACTTGCCGACCTCGATACAAATGTCGCGAGCTTGGCGCAATGGATTGGACGTTACCTCACGGCCGCGCTCGGTATGGAGTACAGTGCTGTCGCGGTCAATTTCAGCGATTGTTTCCAGCTTCCAATCTTTGACCTCAAGCACCAGGATCCCGCGATAGGGATGCAGCACAATGAAGTCTGGATGCCGATGACTGGGGCCGATCGGCACGTCGTACCAGCAGATGTACTCATCGTCGAGCTTATCTTCCAGGCGCTGCGAAAAGCGCCGCTCGCCAGATGTCATCCGGCCAGCACTACTCGATCGACTGGGAATCAGCGTTGCCATTAAAGCTCCCCTCCTTGGTATGGCCCTAGCGTAGCACTCGCGCAGTGTGGGCAATGCAATCATGCGCAAGAGATGTGCGAGAACCTACTTGCGAAGAAGGGGTTATGAAAGTTAGAACTCATCGGGCCTGCTATTTGAGACCACAAATTCTGGGTTCTCCGCAGTGCTAATGAGGGCGCGCTCACGCTTTTGAATATGAGACCTCAAGGTCAGGAGTCCTGTGCCGCTATCCCGCCCCGGCAACCAATCGCAAATCTGGTAAATAGTGCTTCTCCGTAAGAAGGGAGAAGCATGGCAAGATTGGACCCTTAGCTGAGGTCAAGCATCGACGTGGGAGCAGGTATGGACACCAATCGAAAAATTCCGTTTTTCGGAGTAAGGCGTTTCACACGCCAGGTACTAGATGAGCTTGCTACTGTATCGAAGGACAGGGACGAGATTTACGCGACACTCTCACGCGTTGGAGGTGTTAGCCAGCTGGAGCGTGAGCGAGAGCTGGAACTACTGAATGCTGAGCTGGCGTCTGCATCGCTAGCATGGAAAGATCAGCTTACGGCACTGAAGGCAAGTCGCGATGAGCTATTGCTGCAGGTCGCAGAGCTACGCAAGGAAGTTGTCGAAACCCGTGAACGCGCCCTGCTGCAAGAATCCGGTGTTTACGACTATGCGCATCCGTTGCAAGACGCGGTGGCATACAAGGATCGCCTTGATCATATTCGCGGACTTATCAAAGAGCTGAATAAGGCAGATGGCCGCGCTGTTGTCGCTGCAATTGGCTGGACCGTTAACGGCTCAGAAGCGCAGGGCAAGACCATGCTTCGGGACTACAGCAAATTGATGCTGCGGGCATTCAATGCAGAAGCGGATGTTCTGGTGCGTGGCTTGAAGCCATACGCACTTGCTGCGGCCATCGATCGGATTGAAAAAGTAGCCAAGACGATCCAGCGCCTGGGCAAAACCATGAGCATCCGTATCACGCATGAGTACCTGCAGCTTCGTATTACAGAATTGCAGCTCACTGCGGATTTCGTGCAGAAGAAAGCCGAAGAGAAGGAACTGGAACGGCAAGAGCGCGAGCGGCTGCGGGAAGAGCGCAAAACCCAGCAGGAGATGGAGCGCGAGCGTTTGAAGCTGGAGAAGGAGCGCCAACATTACCTCAACGCGCTACAGGCGCTATTGGCCAAGGGTGATTCAGAGGCTGTAGAGCGGATGCGCGCCCAGGTGTCAGAGGTTGAGCGTGCAATTGCGGAAGTTGACTATCGCGTAGCCAACATCAGGGCGGGCTACGTTTACGTTATCTCCAACATTGGATCTTTTGGTGAATCGCTGATCAAGGTCGGTATGACGCGTCGTCTGGATCCGATGGACCGTATCCGCGAACTCAGTGATGCATCAGTGCCCTTCAACTTCGATGTGCATGCGCTATTTTTCTCAACGGACGCTGTTGGAATCGAAGGTGAAATGCACGCACGGCTGGCTGAGAGCCGGGCAAACCTTGTAAACCATCGTCGCGAATTCTTCCGTGCAACGCCGACAGATGCGAAGAATTTGCTCGCAGAGCTTGCTGGAGATCTACTTACATTTCACGACATCCCTGATGCGCTTGAATTCAGGCAGAGTCAGAAGATGATGGGCGTAGGCAACTCGTAGCTGCGTCCATCTCCGTCGAAGCGATGGGTTCTTGTGGAGCCGATCACCAGCAACCTCGCTTGCCCCCTCCCAAATTGTTGCCTTCTCCTGCTGATCCATGACTTTCCCCCAATATCCTGCGGAGCTCGATTCACTACCAGCTTGCTCAAATAGGCTCCGTCAGCAGAATAAAAGCCGACCATCCAGGTAACTGGTACAACTGGCGCTGCCGCCGGTGGTTGCGCCTCTTTCACGCGGACTAGTAGCACCTATGGAGACGGTCGATTGCTTGCAGGGCAGTACTTTTCAATCCAACTCTGCGCCAGCTGGCTGGCCGTGACTCGCTTGGTGTAGTAAGTGATGGGTAAGCCGATCCTGCCAGCCACACACTTCTCCACATAGTCATCCAGTGCGGCCACCAACGCATTGATATCGACGATTTTTTCCTCCCCATCATCACTCTCCTTTAGATCCGAGAGCATGCTCTCCATCTGGTCTGACTTCGTCGCAACAAAGCTCTGGCCCGAATGTTCAGTAGGTTGTGCAAGTGCGATTGGGTCCTGGAGATTTTGTTGCACTCCCTGAACTTGTGGCGAGGCCTTCATCGATTCCGATGCATCGTAACCCGATAGCTCCAGGGCGCCGATGTTGAACTGGTTCAGTGTGGCGGACGAGCTCGAACCGATGGTGGTCAGCGTGCACTGCGACACGATGTTCTGTGAGGACAGTAATAACTTGGCATCATCGCCGAACGAATTGCCCATGCCAGAAACGCCATTGACGCTTCCAAACCAGTTTCCGATCGTGAACTGGGTTTGCAGTGATGAAGCGACGCCTTCCATAGCTGTATTGATCTGCGTAGTGCTGCTGATGTGGGCCATCCCGATGAAGCAAGAACCCAAAGTGGCTCCGGAGATGACAGTCAGCGCCTTGTCCCCCGTTGTATCTGGCCTGGCTGCGATGTCCTGCATGGCAGAGAGTGAACCAGTCTTGATCGTCTCGTCAGGGAAGCACGCATTGAACGCCTGGATTCCCTTGTCTGCATCGAGGATCAATGGAGCGAGAAACACAGCATCTTTGTGAACGCAAGTGACGGCGATAACGAGTGTTCCAGCGATGCTATGGTCCCTGATCTGGCTATGGACCTGGCTTGCCGAAGAGCGCAAAGCTTGGACAGCAAGCGCGCTACCCAGATGACTGACATGCTTGCTGATGAACTTCGCTACGTTGGAAGCGTGAGTTCCGGCGTCCAGGTTGCTAGAGTCAAAGCTGAAGTATTGAGCATGCATTCTCAGGCCATCCGCAGAAAGCGGCTCCTGTTTGATATGGCTTCGGTTATGGTCGATGGGAGACTCTGTCGAATCGCTGATGCTCGGCACCGTGGCGTGCAACGACTGCGTATCCTTGACTGCTTTGATCTTGGCTTTGGCATAGGACTCAGCGGCTTCGGAAATCGACCTGTCAAGCTGCGCCCGCTCCGCGTCCAGTTCCGTCGTGTCGATACCCATCATGGCGAGCTCCTGGGACGTCATGTCCAGTGCGTGCTTGACTGCGATCAAAGAATTTAGCGTGTTTTCAGCGGCATCTGCAGGTGCCTGGGTGGAGGCGATCTGCTCGAGCATGTCGAGCCGCTCTTTACTAACTAGGTTGCCGAGCGCTAAAGCGGGGTCATAGGGGATATTGGATGGCATGTAGAAACTCCCATGAAGCGAAGGTCATCGACTAGCAGGATATCAGTACGCTTGCAGCTGCATCTAGGCGGCATTGCGCGAAGTTATTCCATCACTTTCAAACCTCGATTTTGATGCAGGATCATTGATTCGTTTGATCCAAATCTCGCCGGCATCGGTCGCCTTTTTCTCTACGTCGCAGCGCCACAAGCTAATGAACGCACCAATCCCACACAGTGCTGCAGCAGTTGCGTAGATCCATTGCGAGAGTCCGCTAACGAGGGTCGCGAAATAGGTCGCCACCATTGCCAGGCAGGCAAGCAAGAAATAGCGCGCCAAGGACCAGCGGTGGTTCAACCATCTGCGATATGCGTGCTTGTGCCGCGTGTGGGCCCAGCTAACCGTTTGGGTGTCTGAGTCGTAATGGTAGAACTCCCAGATCTCAGAAAGGTCCATCAATGCTTGGCTGCAGTGTGGGTGATTCAGGGCGGTGCGAATGACATGAGCAGGTAACAGTTGCCCATAGAGATGGCGAACGGTGACCTCAAGCCATAGATCGTCATCTGCGCGCTTGGGGTCCCAGTGCTCCAGGAATTCTCGTCGATTTTGGCTTCGCCTGCCATGAAGATCGAAGAAGCCGCGCGTTGTATAAATGATGAGCGCAAACAACACGATTGGGATGAGTAGGCCAGGGCCACCGGCAGCGATCATATCCTTGAACATTCACCCCTCCTCAATGAGCGTGAAGACCACGATGGTCGGCGGAAGTTCGGACGCAAGATCGGAATCTGACTTCACGTCTGCAGATGCCGATTCGCGTTCAGTTCGTGACCGGAAGGGCAGCGATCCTGGAAACACCGGGCAGCCGCTGTGTATAGAGCTTGGCCATGTCATCGGGGTTGACCACATGTGCAAAGTGCTCGAGGCCGATGGTCAGGAAATCACCATGGCGGCCATCGCGCTTGATTCCCACTTCAACGGCCTTGAGCGCGCTGATCCAATACCAGGAGACGTTGTCATTGTCCTCGCCTCTGTAGGCGTACCAGAGCGGGATACGGAACATGCGCTCGAACGCGACCGCTTTCAGCAGCTCTTTCTGCAGGCTTAGTGTGAAGCAGGGCGAGCCGTCCCACTCCTTCAAGTCAAAGTTTTTGGCGTCAACTGCAATCAGTCCGATGGAGTCGAGCAGGACCATGAAATCCGGTCGCTTGATCTCGCCTGTGAAGAGTGGGGCGAAGCTTTCCCTTGCCTGGCAGACCGCAACGTAGGACAGGCCAGAGTCGCCGAGCCACTTGCAAAGATCCGTTTCCCCGATATCGCCTTTCTCCTTGATTGCCTCCTTGGTACCTACAATTGACTCCGAAATTCTTCGCAAGATTGACATGTCGTTCCTTCAAGTGGCGCGGAGCGCGGTATACCGAAAACAGCAAACCATTGCATCGGTCGCAGTGCACAACTCCTTGAGAACGGATCTTCGGTTTTGCGATACGAGTCACTGGCTGAGCGATCGATGCCAAGCATTCGAGGCGTGCTTGCCCTGCGGGCACGGAGCCAGGCAAAGGTCTTATGTGGCTATTCACACGCCATACCTTGCCCTAGCAATCTAATCCCAAGGAGCGTCGAAACTCCTCTAAGAGCGGTACCCACCTCCGTCAAACCGGTGGGTTTTTTGTGCCTGCATCCTGCAGGTACAAGCCGATGCGATGCCTGCGTCGGGAGGGCGGCTAATACAACACCCGCAAGGGAAATACGCCCGCCGGCTCTTAGCGGTTTCGAACCTCCCGACATCCCGTCGCCGTTGGCGGCGGTTCTTGGGTTGTTCCAGGAGGGCGTTGCCATGTCTACCGCATCATCCATGCAGGTATCTGCCCCGGTTGATCTATTGCCAGCCTCCGCTCACCCCCTGCGGTGGGATGTGGCCCCAGTGCTGCGCCGGCTCGCCGCACGCGCTGCTGTTGAACAGGTGAGCGACGCTCCCGTGCGACCGCTGAGTCGCCAGCTCGGTACGTTGCCGCAAACCTCGTGCCGCCGGTTCGCACGCAGTACAGTAGCAGTGCAGCAGTGCGTGGCTGTAACCGTCACGCGGCACCCCCTGGATGCGCCATGACACGCCGCCGCACACCCACGGCATCCGCCAACGCACGGCCCACCCGCACGCGTACACGCGCAGCGCCGCCCAAACGAGTGCAGTGGGTCGTTGTGGAACCCGACCGCACCAAGCTGCCACCGATGCTGCTGCCCGATTCGGATGCCTTCCCGCAAGGCCCCGGCACGCTACGCGCACCCCGCCGCGCCCGCCGCCCGCGCCAATACACCCATTACCCCGGCGCCCACGACCACGCCGGCGACCAGCACGTGCCTCACGTCCGCCTCAGCGGCCTATGGCTGGAGCAACTGGGCTTTGCTATCGGCACCAAGCTCCGCATCACTGCGAGCGACGGGCAGTTGTTGATGGAGGTGTTGCCGCCGGTGGAGCTGCCGGCCGCATCCCGCAGAGCGCGACGGTAGCTGGAACGAAGTCGCAGTGGCGGTATCGTGGTTCAAAAGGCCAACCGTCCCGACCAAGGATGCTCCATGATGGACGACGCGAAGGAAAACGAAGTCTAGGACCTTACATAACCAGCGGGGCTGGGCCAGGTATGCGCATATCGATTGCTTTACTTTCAGTAGCACTTCTTGTTCTTGGCTGTAGCGCTGTGTCCGCTGCGAAGACGCGTCAGCATGTTGCATATCCCATAGAACTCTATGGGGTATGGGACTTGGGCCCACAATCCTGCGAGCTGCCTGTGAATCCTGATTCGGATTCGCCCATACACATCGAGAAAGCCCGGTTGCGTGGGTACGAGCATCAGGAGACGCCGGTCTCAGTCAGGCTTGTCTCTACTAATCCGCACGCTTGGGCTATCTCCGCAATCGCGGATTTCGCACCAGGGACAAGAACTGATAATTTGTACGTCCTGAAGGGCGAACACCTTGTCATTTCTGACGGCGAGTCAGTCAGGCAATATCGTAGGTGTAAGTGATCGAGCTAGGTTGGTGTGATCCAGGAGAACCATCATGTCGGATGAGGATGAAAGCGCAGATTTTCAAACGCCCTGCTCGCTCCAAGGCCTTACGCGGCTGCCTGTGCCAACGGTCGATTTCTGTACGATTTTATTCGCACGCAAGGAATTTTCATGAAAATAAAGTCTGTTGGCTGCGTGGCGCTTGCGCTCTTCTTCATCACAGGATGTACGGTGGTATCCGCGGGCGCGGACATGAGTGCTCCATCCGGCGACTCGCTTTGTGAGCAATCCCGTGGTTGGGGGGGCGCAGGTTCGACGCAAGCCCTACAAGTAAATCCACAGGTCTCCGAAGATGATAGCGGGCGTTCTTATCGCTTTGATCTTGGCGGTCGAGGCGGGTTGAAGCGCTTGGACGCTAGTTGTGGGTGGGGCTCATATGCGGAATGTAGCTTTGAGGCAGTCCGGTCCGATGGAGCAAGTTATCGCTTCTCAGAGATGTCCACGTTTGGCCTCTGGGAGACGCAACAAGGGTTGTATCTTGTTTACCGTATCGTCGCGCCGAAGGAAAAGGCCGCAGAAGGAAAGCGGAGAGTCGTGAGGGTGGGTAATCCGCCTGCAGAGATCTGCAATCAGATCGGGGACTACTCTAATTTAATGTAGTTTTAGATAAGGAGATCAGTGATGCCTATCAACTATCGCGAGCTTACCCAAGAGCAGTACAACGCGCTCACCGGTGATCTGGTCAAGCTCACTGAAAGCTTGCACGCGCGCTCCCAGGATGTCGGCGATGGTCGGGCCAAAATCGGCTATGGCTATACATTTAATCGCTCAAACAATGCTGCGATCTGGGGTGAGTCCGGCATCGATCTCTCGGATGCGCAGCGCAGACAATTGGCAGCGATCGATGCTGCAGCGCCTGGAGATCGCACAAGGCTTGGTCTGCAATTTGATCGTACGCTCAATGCTGCAGAAGGGGACCGGCTGCTAGCCGCGTCCATGCCTGAGTACGATCGGCCAATCAATGCGTTGAACATGCCAATGTCACAAGAGCGTGCGGCGCTTGTGTCGCTCGTCTACAACCGTGGCGCGGGTTCGTATAACACCAACATGCAACCATTTCGGGATGTTGTATTGGCCGGAGATCGCTCCGAGGCCTGGTTCGAGATGCGCTACAACGCCTGGGGAAGCAATGCTGCTGCGGAAGCGGGCCTTCGCAAGCGTCGTGTACTGGAGTCCGAACTCTTTGGCCTTTACAGCGATCCAAATAACGTCACAAGCGACGAGGCGCTGTCTACTTACCAGATGTATCAGCAACATCGCGAGCGCATCAACCGTGACGAAGCTCGCTGGGGTGTGGGTATCGATGGAAATCCCGGCCAGCGTAACTTGATTGCAGAAGCTAATCGGGATTATGCAACCTTGTTGGAAGGGCGAGGCAATGTACAAACCCTTGCGGAGTCGTTGAATCCAGCGCGCTTGTGCCTGCTTTCTGACCTGCGTGAGCAACATCCTGAAATTGCAGATCGATTGAATAATGATACATTCAACGCAAGCTCGATCCATGTAGATGCGGGTCGGGACTCTGCGCGGGTTGTCGTGGATGCCGATCACGCCGCGACAATCGATGCCACCCGCCGGAGGAACGGCGCAGAGGTCAGCAATAACGATCTGCTGTTAGGAGGCGGAGGTAATGACATCCTGATTGGCGGACAGGGCAACGACGTCCTGATAGGTGGGCCGGGCCATGACGTACTGCGTGGTGGGGCTGGTCATGACACCTACATCGTTAACGATGGTGATGTAGTGCAGGATGCCGACCGAAATGGTCAGCTATTTTGGAATGGCCGGCAACTGACCGGAGGCACCCGGCAAGCGGATGATCCAGAAGGTGTCTTTCGTAGTGCAGATGGTCAAACTACTTACCGTATCCAAGGTGCTGATCTGTTGATTGGCAACGAGCGGGGACAGTCGGTAACAGTGCAGGATTTCCAGTCAGGAAGCCTAGGTATCGAGCTCGGCCAAGCGCGTGTTCAGCGTGAGGGTGGTGCATCACGGACTGAACCAGGTGCGGTCAACATCCCGGAAAGCGGGACATACCAGCTGGCATCGCTATCCCAAGACCCGTTGCATCGCCAAGCCGAAGATGCGGTTCGTCGCCTTGAGCAGGGTCTTGGCAGAGAGTACGACGACAACAGCGCCCGGCTGGCAGCAAGCAGCGCACATCTGGCCAAAGAGCACGGGCTGTCGCGGATCGATCATGTCGTGCTGAGCGAGAACACCAAGTCCGTGCAGCAGGGCGAGAATGTCTTCGTTGTCGAAGGCGGGTTGAACGATCCCGCTCATAAGATGGCGCATATGAAGACCAGCGAGGCGATAGCGCAGCCCGTCGAGCAATCCTTGGCGCAATTGCAGGCCTTGGGCGAAACGCAGCGCCAACAGCAATCCCAGCAGCAGGAGCAACAGCGAGAGCAGTCGATTGCGCCTCAACACCGGATGGTGTGATGCCTAGTGCAATTTGTCTGGGGCTCTTACACGCTCCGTCAACCGCACGCTGTAGGGAGGTAGGCGAGGTGCTGTGCCGGCTGTCCGCTTCTGGTAAAACATCGCTCTACCGCAGGAAGGAGCCGCGCCGTATGCCATTCGCTATCTTCCGTTCTTACGTTTCGGCATCGGCCGCAGTGGTCGTTGCCACTTTTGCAGGATGCGCCATGACCGAGCCGCCGATCTCAAAAAAACAGTTCTCCGAGCATGTTGTGACGCTGCTGGCCGGCAAGGATTCGGCTGTGGTCGAAGCCGGCAAATTGACCGATTTTCCTTGGAAGACGCTGTGCTTCGAACGCGATGACAGCCTGTTGCTGAAGTTCGATCGCGACGGAGAGACATCCGTGCTGCCGTTGCCTTATGAAGATTTCTTCGTGGACGAGGCCCATGTGGCCAATTCCCTGGAAGATAGCTGTGTCACGCCATCCGATCGCATCCTGATCAAGAAGAAGTATCCGGGCTATCAAGCACCTATCGAGTTTCAGAACGCAGCGCAGGGAGGATAAACTGTGGTCGAATTTGCGGATCTGCGGACGCCAGACGTGAGGTTGCGCCATGGGCATCTTGGTACTGCGAAGCGTTGAGCCGCGCTCGGAGTAATGCCGGTTGAATTTAATGCTTTAGTTCTTTTGCCTGGCTAGCCCTTTCCTGCATAGCGAAAGATTGGTTCGCGCTGCGCGCACGATTGCCAGATAGCGGTCCGCAAGGATCGGTGGCCAGTTCTCCATCACCGCTTCGTCTTCTGTCGCTGCGTCTTCCGCGTAGGCATTCAAGGTCTCCAGACACTGCGCATAGAGCGCGTTCTTGTACTGGGTGATTGCCAGATCATTGCGGATATCTCCCTCTTCTTCCCAGTCCAGTGTCGGCGCACATTGCGCCAGTACCGGGGACAAGGTGGCCAATGCCGTCTTGTAGTCCTTGCGGTCGTAATGCTGCTGAAACGCCGTGCGCGTGCGCACTAGGGAGTTACCGCTGCAGCCGGCTATGGCCCGCAGGTAGGGGGCTTCGAAACCGCCGTTATAGCCGCACAAAGACTTGCATTCGACCGGCGTGGTGGTGGTCACGTCGATACCTTCGGCGTTGCCCGCAAACTGCACTTTGCAATCTGTGGGACCCATCTCGCTTGTGGCGATGCCTTGGTTTCCATCGATCACGCCTTCTAGAAAGCACATGGCTTGGCCGTTAGTGCTTTCCAAAGAAAACCGTAGCGATTGCTTGTGCCTGGTCAGTCGCAGATGCCCCCATCCCTTTTCGGTGATGTATTCGCCGGGCACAAGAGCGACGCTTGCTGCAGGGTGGTCCAAGATCGCTGCGGGTTCGGGCGCGCCGTCAGGCGGCTGCGCGAGGCAGATGGCGGTGGAAAATACCGTAGATGCAAGGCATGTCATTGTCACAAGGGAGATCTTGTTTTTCCTGTCCATGCGTCTGCTTTGGCGTCCTGGAGGTTATGGAGCGATGTACATTGCCATCACCCTTGATGCACATCACCGCAATGCCGCCCGCACCGTCTGCAACGAGGCGGCAAACAGATCGACGGCGCGCTTGCCATCGTTGTCTTTGATGGTCTTGTCGGCACCCCTGGCGACCACGAGCGCGTAATTGGGCGCGCTCTCGTCATTGCTTTCCTGTTCGGCGGCGTAGTGCAGCAGGGTGCGGCCCCGGGTGTCGCGGGCGTTGATGTCGATGCCCAGGCTCAGTAGAAAATCGAGAAAGGCCACTTCCTTTGGAAACGTGTGGCGCGGTAACCAATGATGGCAGGTGAGGTTATGCAAAAGGGTTTGCTGGCCCGGTTGCAGGGCGAGCGGGTCCAGACCCTTGGCCATGATCAGGCGGACCAAGTCTGGCTGGAAACAATAGGCCAGCGACGAACGTCCATCGGCTGCGGTGCGAGTAGCGTCCGCACCCAGTTCCAGCAGCGCGGTGATGGGGCTATCGGCGTCGAGCGTGTGGGACAGCAGGGCCGATTGCAGCGGAGTGTAGTGCAGCGAGTCGTCGGGCTTCTGTGCGATGGCCTGCGCGTTGATGTCGGCGCCGCCGGCAACCAGCACACGCACTTTCTCGCCGGTGCTGGCGGTGTGCAGCGGAGTGGTGCCGTGGATGTCGCGCGCGTTGGGATCGGCGCCGTGCGCCAGCAGCACGCGTGCGGTGGCGACGCCGCCCCAGTCGAGCATGGTGGTGCCGTTGTCCCAGCGTGCGTCGGGGTCGGCGCCGGCATCCAGCAGTGCTTCCAGCATGTCCAGATAGTCCTGCAGGCTGAGGTGGTTGCGCAGCTTGCTGTCGACGTCTTTCACCGCCTCCTCGCTGGCTTGCTGCAGGGCATGCTTGGCGGCGCGATAGCGCTCGCGGGTCTGTGCATCCTTGGCGTGGGCGATCATGGCATCCAGCGAGTCGAGGCTGCCGATGCTGATGCTGTCGATCAGGTGCTGACGGTATTGGGCGCGGGTCATTGCGGCGATGGGCCCGCGGGTGACCACCAGATCGTGCAGCGGCCAATAGCGCTGATTGGCCCAGCCGTTGACGCGTGCGCCGTGGGCGATGAGCCAGCGTACGGTGGCCAGCGTGCTGTGTTTGACCGCCGTATTGAGAGGTAGCAACCGTGTGTTGAGCGTTGCGCCGGCCGTGAGTAGGCGCGCGATCACGGCCGTATTGTCATGCCGGGTGGCGTAGTTGATGGCGGTGGAAAATTCCTGATCGGACGCGATGTGCTCGCTCAGCCAGTCGCTGTCCGGCGTGCAATCGGGCACGGCGCCTGCCAGCAATGCCGCCTCGACACCGACGAGCGAATTGGCGCGTGCTGCGTCCAGCAATGCGCGATCGGCCGCACTGCGCTCCACTATCGGCACTGGCGGTGTGTCGTTGTCGGGCTGTGCGGGGTCGCGCTCCAGCCAGGCAAGCCAGGCCTTGGCGCCCTCGCTGCCGGCATCCAAGTAGAAGGTGTCGTTTTTCTGGCCATTGCCGAAGCGCATCCACGAGGCCCATTCGGTGCCGGCCATGCCCAACGCCGACATCTGGGTGATGAAGCTGAAGAAATCCGTGGCCAGCGCCAGGCCGTGCAGCATTTCCAGCTCGTGCGAAAAATAGTGCACCGGTTGCCTGGTGGGATCCGGGTGCGTGGTGTCGATGGTCAGCCAGTCGCCGTTGATGAGGGTGTAGAAGGCAAACTGGTGTTCCCAAAGTGCAGGGCTGTTGGGTGCTTCGGACAGGTCGCGATTGGCCAGCTCCTGCTTCCAGTCCAGAAACACGGGCAGTGCCATCGTGTCGATGTGGGTCAGGCTCCACACCGCGTCGCGGTTGCAGCTCATGGACGGCAGGTCTTGCTGCTCCATCGCGCGCAGGTGCGAGGGTACGTACCAGCCGAAGATCACCTCTGCCGACAGCTCGCGCAGCACGCGACGCAGCTGTGTCGGGATCGGCATGTGGTGACCGCGTTCGAGCGACAGCAGCTGACGTTCGGTCGCAGGCGGGGCGATCAGCAGCGGCGTCACCTGCCAGTCGCGCTTGCGGGCGATGGCTTCCATCCAGCGCCATTTCGCCTGCCACTGGGTCCAGCGTGTCTGCAGGGCGGTGTCCTGTGGTGTGCAGGCACCGAGCAATGTGGAGGTGGCCAGGGCCATGAGGCCGGCCTCGAGAAGCTTGCGGCGTGAGAGCGTGATCAGAAGCGGTTCCTTGCGTCTGGCGACGGGGCGAGGCGTCTGCGAGCAAGGATGCACGCAGCAATGCTAAACGGGCGACAAGGCTTTGCCGCATCAGCTTCGGGCGCGGGTGGGGATGTCGGCCAGACGGCCGCTGCAGGTGCTGCGTTGCGCTGGAACCCTGGGCGATCCCTGGCCGCGGGTGGGGCAGGGGCGGCGCAGGTGTCGCACGGTTGCGTAGGATAGGCAGCACGGAGGCACCAGCATGGACCCGACATCCCACCACCAGGATCGCCTGGCTTCGCGCACACGGCTCTACGCGCTGTTGGCGCGAGAGGCGCGCACCGGCGTGATCTTTCGGCGTGGGCCCAGCAAGCAGGTGCAGCTCATCCGCTGGGATCGCGCCACCGACACCTTCGGGCACGGGCAATGGTTCAAGGGCCGCATCTACGAGCGGCGTTGCGATTTGTCGCCGTCGGGGCGGTTGCTGGTGTATTTCGCGGCCAAGCACAAAGGCTATTTCGGCACCTGGACGGCATTGTCGCGCCCGCCGTTTCTGACGGCGTTGGCGCTTTGGCCCAAGGGCGATTCCTGGGGCGGCGGCGGTGCGTTCGAAGATGAGCAGACGTTGCTGCTGAATCATCGCCCGCAGGAAGGTCGCGAGCCGTTGCCGCTACCGACAGGCTTTCAGCTGAAGCACACGATGGCGGTACGGCCATTCGGGCAATGGTCTGGCGGTGGCGAAGACGAGCCGATCGACAGCGTGCTGCCGCAGCGCGATGGTTGGCGTGTGATCGACGTCGGTGAGGGGGAGCGGGGCGGCCTGCGGAGCAGGGTGCTTTACCGCTTCACGCGCCCGCGCGTGTGGGAGAAGGACGGCGGTGGCGGGCGTCGGCTGCAATCGCTGCTGCATGCCGTGGGGCGTCAGAACGATGCGTGGTGTGCGCTGGATCACCGTGTGCTGGATCGCGATGGTGACGTGCTGGCGGACTTGCCCGGCACCGACTGGGCCGATTGGGACGGTGGCGACCTGGTGTTCGCGCGTGGCGGCTGCCTGTATCGGCTGCGCAAGAGCGATATCCGGCGCTATCCCGAGGAGGGCGAGCAGGTGGTTCGGCTGCTGCATGACTTCAGCAATGCGCGGTTTGCGCCGGTTGCACCCACGGCGGAGGCGCTGCGCTATTGATCCGCTGTGCATGAAAATGGCCATGTAGCCCGCGCTCTGGCGCGAGTGACGCTGTCGTGAAGTGCCTGCGATCACCTGGGCTTGCACTCTGCGCGGTTCTGCGGATCACGGTACTGCGACAGGTCGAGCCTGATCATGCGGCATGAATAGTGGGAACCAGATCACGGCGCGAGCCGTCTCCGTCGCGCCTGGCAGTACAGGGCGCTCCAGTAGCAAGCTGATGGTCGAGTTGTCGAGCAATCCCGATCCACGGTGGTTGGCGTGCTTCAACTTCGTCGTTCAAGGACGGGACGGGTTTTTCATGCAAGCCAGGCCAGTCTTCGACCGAGGCAGCTTTGAAGGCGAGGTGCCTGCCGAGCAGGTTGATGCGTTCCGGCAGCAGCTGCATGAGGTCATCTCCGCCGCCAATGTGCTTGCGAGCGCACAGGCCAATAAGGATGCGTTGCGGCTGCGACGCTGAGCATCGCCGGCACGATGCAAGCGATGCGGTTCGATTCTGTGCGGCAGCGCGATGGCGACGCCTGCACCGGCGCTGCACACAGCCGATTGCGGCGTTGGTTTGGGACATCGCGCCCGTCTGGATACCGGCACCATCTGTGCGCGATGGACACGCGACGTTGCCGATGCGACGCAGGCGCAAAGGCTGGGCGCAGTCACGGCGGCAGTGCTCTCCGCCCTACTACGGTGGATGCGCAATAGCAGAAACCGCAAGCGCGCTCGCTTCCAAACGATGTTGGCGAACATGACTCGCCGGCACGCATCGCATCACTGCGACGCGTGCCTGTATTGCCACCACTCACCAATCCGTCGGCGCGTAATCCTTCAAAAACTGCCCCCACACATGCTCGCCGGTGTTGGCGCCGTGGATGATCGGGTCGACGATACGGGCGGCGCCGTCGACGATGTCCAGCGGCGGGTGGAAGCGTTCCTGCTGCACCTTGAGCGCAGCGATGTCGGCCGGATCTTCGTCGGTGACCCACCCAGTGTCCACGCTGTTCATGTGGATGCCGTCGCTTTGATAATCGGCGGCCGAGGTGCGCGTCATCATGTTCAACGCGGCTTTGGCCATGTTGGTATGCGGGTGGCGGGTGGTCTTGAAGTTGCGGTAGAACTGCCCTTCCATCGCCGAGACATTGACGATGTGTTTGTCGCGCTCGGGCGTGCGCAGCATCAGCGGCTTGAGCCGCGCGTTGATGATGAAGGGCGCGATGGCGTTGACCAGTTGCGTTTCCAGCAGCTCGACCGACGGCACTTCGGCCATCAGCAAGCGCCAGGAGTTGCGTCCGCGTAGATCGACCTGCTGCAGATCCTGATCGAGACGGCCTTCCGGGAACAGGTGCTCCTGCCCGACCAGCTCGTCGTCCAGCAGTGCCACCTGCGACAGCTCGGCGGCGCGGGTGAGGCCATCGGCATCGGCCAGGCCGCGTCCGTGCACGGCCGGCAGCGCGGTAGCCGAGGCTTCACGCAATAACTCGGGCGTGCGCAGGCCTTCGTAATGGCCAACGAGCTTTTGGACGGTGTCCGGCAGTGCATCCAGTGCGGCGGTTTCGTTGGCCATCATGTGCGCGTAGAACTGCGGCGGGCGGCGCACGGTCTGGCAGGCATTGTTGATGATGAAATCCAGCCGCTCGCGTGTGGCCAGCAACTGGCTGCAGAACGCCTCGACGCTGGGCGTGTGGCGCAGATCCAGGCCGAACACCTGCAGGCGATGACCCCACTGCGCAAAATCCGGTTCTTCCGCGTAGCGCGCGGCCGAATCGCGTGGGAAGCGCGTGGTGACGATGAGCTCGGCACCGGCACGCAACAGCTTCAAGCCAGCCTGATATCCGATCTTGACCCGTCCGCCGGTGAGCAACGCCACGCGGCCGCGCAGATCGGCGGTTTCGGTGCGCTTGAAGAAATTGAGCTCGGCACAGGCCGGGCACATCTGATCGTAGAAGTGATGCAGCTGGGTGAACTTCTGCTTGCACACATAGCAGTGACGCAGCTCGGGCGAATGCATCGGCTCCGGCGTCTCGGATGCGTTCTCGCCGTTGTGGGCGTCGTGCAGTCCGGCGGCGTGCGGCGGGAAGACGTTCGGTGTACTGAACACCGGCTTGCGCCGCAACGCACGGATACCACGTTGTTCGAGCAGCGCCTCTGCCTTACGCACCTTCTCCTGATGCCGCTCGCGCTCGCGCTGCTTGAGCAGCTGCCGGCGCGCCTTCGGCTCGGGGTGATAAACCTTGGCCACCACCTGGTGCAGGCGCACGCGGTCGGCCTCGGGCAACGCGTCGAGCACGCTGCGGTCGGCCTCGATCGCCTCCAGCAGATCCAGCGCGGCGCGCAGGCGGTCGGTCAGGGGCAGGTCGTCGGTGGGCGGGGGTGCGGGGGGCGTGGTGTTCAAGGTAGATCCGAAAGAAGCGGCACAGGCCGTGGCAAGGACGGCGGGCAGCCGGGAATGCACAAAGGGACGCAGGTGAGGACGACAGCGGGCTGCCGGCTGGCGACCAGCCTGGGGCAGCCGCTTGGGCATTTTCGCCGATTGTGGGGCCGTGGCGCCAATCGACGGGTTGGAGGGGGGGCGATCCCTCTGCCGCGACGGATGAGGGGCTGCAGGCTGCGACAGCCCCAGACGTGCACGGAGTCGTGATTGGGGCTAGCCGAGCGGGTGTGCTGCCGCCGCATGCGGTTGCCAGTTCTCTCATCGACGCTGACAGCGCTTAGAATCGGGTCGCACGCAGGGCCGGCAACGCGGCTTTGTGGGATGCCCACACCACGTCCAGTCAGGAAGGACCTGCCATGCCAGCATTTGCGGTTCCATACTTTTGCCGGTTCACTCTTGCACTGGCGATGGCAGGTTTGACCGCGTGCGGCGCTGCTCCAGAGCAGTCGAAACCGGCGCCCCCGATCAGCCGCGAGGTGGCCGCGAAGCGAACTGTGGTCCCACTAACGCGCCCCGTCGCCCTGGACAAGGCCGGCATGATTGCGGATCTGGAGTTCGATCTTCCCCCGCCTCGACCTGGGGCATCTGCCGATCTGATGCTGGGCCTGCGTGTGTGGGCTGCGGATGCGACATCCATGTACGAGGCCAAGGATCTGATTAATGGTGGAGAGTTCCCGGCGAGATTGCATCTGACGCGCGTGGATGGTGCAGCCCCAGTGCAGATTGCGCTGACGAGTATCAGCAAAGACTTGAGTCGTCGACTTCCTGTTGCCGAAAGTGGTGAGGTGTCTGGTACCACATCGACCAGCGTAGACAGTGCAATGCTCAAGGATGCCGGACTTCTCGACCAGAGCTCGGTGTATGGCGTGTTGAGTCTGGCCCAGGTGGAAAGAACTGTGCCCGGAAGATATCGCCTTGTTGTTGAACTCAAGGATGATCGGCCGGATTTGAATGTAAAGAATGTTGAGTTGATTGTTGCTTATTTCAATAAAGGGAAATAGTTCATGGCCAAGGAAGATCCTTACCTTCTCACAATTTATCTTGCATCCCCCGGTACGCCGCTAAAGGAAGGGGGAACATCCTTCACCGGGCATATGTATCTGGAAACTTCCCACGCTGATATCCATGAAAGCTTCGGCTTTGCACCAAGCGGAAGATCAAGAGTCCAGGGGCGCGATTCGGACGAAGTCCCTGGTGAGGTGTCCGGAAAAGATGTAGAAAATTACAGGGACCCTGAGTACGCCAGGACGATGGAGATCACCAGGGAGCAATACGAGAAAATCCGCGAATTTTCCGCCGACCCTGCGAAACATGGCTTCGACATGAAATACGATTCATTCTCCAATTCATGCGTCGATTTCAGCTGGGCGGCACTGAATCATGCCGGTCTTTATCGCCAGACCGTCCTCGGAGGCATAAAGGGCTATGAAGGCGAGCCGAAGGTGCTGCATAACGAGCCTGAAATTCAGAAGCTCAGGGCACCGTTTCCGGAGAGTGAGTTCAACAGGGAAGTGCGCAACCCGAAGCCCGAGCGAGACCTGTGGCAACTCATCTTGTCCGATAACCAAACACAGACCGATACCGGCCGCTTGGTTGCTGATGGCACGCCGACAGACCCGCTCCATCGCCAGGCCGAGGAGGCCGTAAGCCGCCTTGAGCAAGGGCTTGGCAGGGAGTACGACGAAAACAGCGCGCGCCTGGCGGCAAGTTCTGCGTCCCTGGCCAAGGAGCACGGTCTGTCGCGGATCGATCATGTTGTATTGAGCGAACACACGCCCTCCGCGCGGCAGGGTGAGAACGTGTTTGTTGTCGAGGGAGCTCTGAACGACCCAGCGCACAAGATGGCACATATGAAAACGGGCGATGCGATCGCGCAGCCCGTCGCGCAATCCCTGGCACAGCTGCAGTCCTTGGGCGAGACGCAGCAGCAGTCACAGCAGCAGGAGCAGCAGCAGCGAGAGCAATCGATCACGCCGCAGCACAGGATGACGTGAGGTCTGCTCCATCTGGAAAGAGGTTGCGCTGCGATTGACGGAGCGGAGCGATGGTGGAGCGTTTCAGGGGGCTGATCATTGACCAGGTTCCAGGCCGCGAGCGGGGATGCGATCGCCTGAATGATTCGGTAGTCTTTCACGCAACCAGGCGGATAGGCGCCCGGGCATTCAGGGGGCATCGATGAAAAATTCCACTCTGGCCATTGTATTGGCCGGCTTGCTCTGTGCGTGTACGGTGGTTTCGCCGGATCCAGGCCAGCAGGCGGTCCTTGTGGACAAGCCGCTGTTGTTTGGAAAAGGGGAATCCGCCTGGACGATGTGCGTGATCCTGGTCGTACGTATGCGTGGTTGACCACGTCCGCTACCTATGTGGATGTGACGCCGCAGACCGTGCAGGTGGCCTTTGATGACTTTTCGTCCAGTGACAATATCCTGCTGGATTTCTCCACCCAGATTCAGTATCGGATCAGCGCACCGGCATCGTTGTTGTCCGGCTTCGGGCAGGATTGGTTCAAGAACAACGTCGCCAGCCAATATGCGTCCATTGTGCGCGACCAAGTCAAACGCTACGACATGACCAAGATGATGAGCGATCCCGACACCGCCAAAAAAATCGACGACTCAGTCACGCAGAACGTCCGTGCGTTGGTCAAGGAGCAGCGGCTGCCGATCGAGATTCAGAACATCACGTTGGGCCGTGCACGTCCCAATCCGGATGTTTTACAGCAGATGAACCTGACCGCTGCACAGCAGCAGCGGGTCAAGACGCTTGTCGAGGCCACCACGGCCGAGCGGCAGCGTGAACAGGAGCAGGTCGCCAAGGCTGATGCCGATAATGCCTATCGCAATCGCATGGGGCTGACCCCGGAGCAGTATCTCGCCAGCCAGATCGCCGAACTCAATGCAGATGCGTGCAAGAAAGCGCAGGCGTGCTACATGGTGCCGTCCGGCACATCCGTGATCGCGCGCTAGCAGGCAGCCCATCAGGCCGCGCGCTGCGACCTGCTGAAGCGACTTGCGCGGTAAGCACACGCGCTGTAATCGCAGGCCCGCTCACGTGTTTTCCAACATGGCTGGGCTACGGTGCTTGCCTGTTCTGCAGTGCAAGGAAACACCATGGGCCTGCTGGTCGATGGCAAGTGGCTAGACCGTTGGTATGACACCGATAAGAGCGATGGGCGCTTTGAGCGTTCGCAATCGCAATTTCGCAACTGGGTGACGTGCGACGGCGCAGCGGGGCCGCATGGGGGCGGCGGATTTCAGGCGGCAGCGGGGCGTTATCACCTGTATGTGTCGCTGGCGTGCCCGTGGGCGCATCGCGCCTTGATCTTTCGCCGCCTCAAGGGGTTGGAGCCGCTGATCGATGTGTCGGTGGTGAATTGGTTGATGCGCGACCAGGGCTGGACGTTCGATCCCGGCCCGGGTGTGGTGGCCGATCCGATTCACCACGCCACGCGCCTGTACGAGGTGTATCTCAAGGCCGACCCGCATTACTCCGGGCGCGTGACCGTGCCGGTGTTGTGGGATCGCGAGCGCAACACGGTGGTGAGTAACGAGTCGGCCGATATCATCCGCATGTTCAATAGCGCCTTCGATGAAGTTGGTGCGGCCGAAGGCGATTTCTATCCGGCCCGGTTGCGCGAGCAGATCGATGCGCTCAACGCGCGCATCTACGACACCATCAATAACGGCGTGTACAAGGCGGGCTTTGCCACCACGCAGGCTGCCTACGAAGAAGCGGTGGTGCCGCTGTTCGAGACGCTGGATTGGCTGGAGGCGCGCCTGGGTGAGCAACGCTATCTCTGCGGTGCCACGCTCACCGAGGCAGATTGGCGGCTGTTCACGACACTGATCCGGTTCGATGCGGTGTATGTCGGTCACTTCAAATGCAATCTGCGACGGATTGCCGACTATCCGCAGTTGTCCGGATTTCTGCGCGAGCTCTATCAGATGCCCGGTATTGCAGACACGGTGAATTTTCAGCACATCAAGGGGCATTACTACCAAAGTCACGACAGCATCAACCCGGCCGCTATCGTGCCGATGGGGCCGGTGCTGGATCTGCAAGCAGCGCATGGGCGCGGTGGTTGAGACGCAGCTTCCCTGTTTGGACTAACGCCTGGCCGCATCCCGAATGATCAACGTCGCCGCACCCACCGCGATGGCGTCTTCGACAACACCGGTACTGGTCTGGCCGTAGCGTTCGATCGCACGCATGCGCGCATTGAAGGTGAGATAGGCCGCGGCAACCGCTGTTGTGGCGCCGAGCAATGCTGCGATGCCACGTTGTTCGCGCGGTGCCAATGCGGTGCCGACGATGACACCTGTGGCGATGCGGGCAATCATGCCGGGCAGCACGATGCGGTCCGGAGCGGTTTTCATTTTGTCGCCGGCCAGCTCGCCGCCGGCCAGTGCCAGCATGCCAGCCGATGCCAGGGGATTGGCAAGCAACGCCGGCGCGCCGTTGTCGGCAGGAAGCTTGCCGGTGCGTGCAGCGTTGGCCACTGCAGCCAGCGGGGTCATCGAGCGCATGCCGGCGACGGCGCTCATCAAAATGGAGTGGATCAACGCCATGTGCACCTCTGCAAGGGCGTACCGACGGACTCCAACGTAGAGCCAGCAGGCGCGCATCAGGTTGTTGGTGCTCAGAGCCTAGGAGGCCGGATGTCTGCGCGATGACAAGGCGGTGCCATGACGATGTGTGCTGGCGTCCAGGCGTGACGATCTTGCCCGACGCGTGGCATCACGCGGTGCGCGATGCATGCCCGGGTGGTCGTGCCGCCATGAAACGGCGATGCGGTGGGTGCGCCATGGCGCTGCCCGACCATGCAGACGCGGCAGCGTATTGCCATCGCCAAGACGGGTCAGGGTTGCTTTGCAAAGCTGCCCGCGCGCCACGCCATCCACAACACCGCCAGACCCACCGCCAGGCAGATCAGTACGCCGGGTAGCGAGGCTTCCGGGCCGAAGGCGCCGCCGGTGAGCCATTCGGGAAATCCGGGACGGGCCGTGCTGCGGGCGATGGCCGGGCCCATGTCGGTTCCGGAAACCGCTGCACCAAACAGATAGCCCTGGGTGAAGTTCCAGGCGATATGCACGCCGATCGACATCCAGATGCGGCCGGTCAAGGCGTAGAACGCGCCAAGCAGGATGCCGGCTTCCAGTGCGATGCAAATCGCCGCAAACGCCGTTGCATGCGGGTTGGCGATATGGCCGAAGCCGAACAGTGCAGCAGAGGCGGCGAACGCCACCCACGGGCCGAACGCGCGCCATACCAGGCGCAGAAAGATGGCGCGGAACAACAGCTCTTCGATCACCCCGGCCTGCAAGGCCTTGCGCACCGCCGTCCAGGCTGGCGCCGGGCCCAGCGCTTGTATGTCGTACAGCCCGAACAGCGCCATGATGCCCATGACCGCGGCGAACATGGCCGCGCCGATCACCAAGCCGATGGTCAGCTGCGGCAGCATCGGGCGCAGCGCAAGCTCGCTGGCGGTGCGCCCTTCGGCCAGGCGCACCGCCAACACGTAGACCGCCAATCCAACTGCGATGCCGATCAGGCTGGCGACCAGCTGCAGGGGGCCGGAGTCCTTGGGTAGCAGGCTGCCGATGCCTCTGCCAGCCATGGGCGCCAGCGTGGCGACCACCACCAGCAGCAGGACCGCCCAGGCAATCGCTCGCAGCCAGCGTAGGCGGCCGGGATGCAGGAATTTGCGCTCGCCCAGCGCGATCCGGTGGGGCGTTTGGCTGTGCGTGGCCAGTGCGCTATTGGCAACCGATGGCGTGGGTGCTTGCATTGGGGACGTCCTGTGGGGTGGTTGCTAGCGGGTGGTTGAACGGAATGACGCGTCTGAGGCGGCTGCGATACGAGTCGCGAATGAGCGGTGCTGCAAGGCGGCAATGGCTTCAGCAAGGACAGCGGAGAGCGCAACGGACAGCTCCTGATCGAGCTGTGCGGCGGCTGCGTTGGTCGCGGCCCATTGTTGTTGCAACGCAGGCACCATCTTTTTTGCCTTCGGCGTCAGTGCCACGATGCGTTCGCGCGCGTCGGCACCTGGCTTCAACACGGTGAGCCGTTGCCTGGTCATCTGCGCCACGGTCTGGCTGGCAGCGGAGTGGGTGATGCCGATCTCCTGCGCTAGAGCCTTGATAGGCAGCAGCCCTGATCGCAGCAGGACGCGCAGGACGGGTGTGTAGCGCGGCCGCCAGTCCAGCCCTGCAGCGGCATAGACCGCTTCCAGATCGCCATCAAGCAGCTCGATCAGGTGACGGACCAGGGTGCCTAGGGTCGGAGATGGTGCGCTCATAAATCAAATGTATAAGCGCTGTTACATTTGTGCCATGTGCCGGAAGTGGGGGGGCATCAACGTCAGCTGGGTGAGGTGGTCGGAGGTGCTGCGTAGGCTGATGCGCTGTGTTCCGGAGAGTGCGGTGGTGGAGAGATCCGGGCGGAGTTGCACGTGATAGCGCTCGACCTCGAACCCTGCGCCCGGCAGTGTCGGCGCTGCGGCCATCAGCGAACACGGTGCGACTGCCAGCAGCGCAATTGCCCGTAGCGACATCGGGACCTTGCATCCAGCCAGCACCCGATGTTTCACCGCTCGCTCCGATCAGAAGTCTTTATCCCGAGCAAGGCCTTCAAGCCGTGGGTGGCGCCGCGTGGCCCGATGGTCAGGTGGTCCTCGTCATTGAGAACGTCCAGCTCGACCTGCAACGACGGATAGTGTCGCGCGCGCAGTGCCTGTGCCATGTGCTGTGCGTCGATGACCATGTCGTAATTCTGGTGATAGCGCACCTGCTCGTACTCGCCGACGTACATGTACACCTGTGCTGGCAGGTCGGTATGCGAGGCGGCAAAGCTTTTTTCCTGCGCCACCATCGCGTGCTCGCCGTACCAGTACGATGGGCTGCCCAGGATGTAGCCGGCAAACATGTCCGGTGTGCTCAACAGGATCTGCGTGCCCAGCAGGCCGCCGTACGAATGCCCCAGATACAGGCGGCGCTGTTCGTCGGTTCGGTAGCGGTTGGCAACGAACGGCAGCACGCGATCGCGCAGGTAGCGGATGTAGTCGGCGCTCTTGCCGTGGGTGGCAACGGGCGCTGCGGTTGGGCCATCTTCCGGTGTGGGCGTGTAATCGCGTCTGCGGCTCGGCATGGGCTCGTCGCCGACTGCGTAGGACAGCCCAACCAGAATGAAATCCTCGATGGCTGGCCCTTCGCCGTTCAAGCGACGCGCGATCTGCTTGACCAGTGGAAACGCATAGTCGCCATCGGTGGCATACAGCACCGGGTAGCGGCGCTGTGGATTGTCCGCATAGCCACGTGGCAGGGCGACGAAGACCTGGTAGGTGCGACCTGTCGCCGGATCGGGCACGTCCCAGACCTGCGTATCGGCCAGTTCATACGGTTGGCCCTCGCCACGCTGGCTACCGGGTGCGTGAGCGGGCGTACGCGCTGACACCGTTGGCTGTGGCGTCGCTGCAGGAGCCGGTGTTGGCGGTGGTGCTGGTGCTGGTGCCTTGCCGCAGCCAGCCAGAAGCAATATTCCCAATCCTGCTGATAACAGCTTATTCAAGACAGCCTCCTGTGTGGCGCTAGAGCGCAATGTTGTTGCAGTAGTGCAGATGACATCTAGACGAGGAGACGCGGCGAACCGCGCGTACCTGCTCTGTGGCGTTGGACGCGTGTAGACATCGATGATGTCAGTCGACCTGAAAGAAGCGTTAGGCACCTGGCACCGTACAACACGCCTGGGTCCAAAGTCTTCGATGATCGAACGGCGCAGCGCTCCCAACCAGCTAAAACCGCGGAAAAACACGCCTTCAGTTCAACGGACCAACCACGCGCAACACCGCTGCCTTGGCCATATCGTTCGGATTGGTGCCGGGCAGGCCCTGCGGCACGTCCATGCCCTTGCTGCGATAGAAGTCGGTCCAGTACAGCGACACGTTGCCGGTCTGCAGGTTTTTGAAGTTCATCGGTTGCAGCGCAAACACCTGATGTGCGCGGAAGGCGCGCTCGATGAAGTCCGAGCAGTAGTAACTGTTGTCGTCCTGCACGTAGGTCTGGTTGTACGGTTTGCCGAGCATGCGCCGCGCCTGCGCGATGGCGTCGGCAATGGCGGGGCGATGCGCGGGGGTGAGCCGGTACACGACGATCTGCCGCTGCTTGGCGGTGGCCTCATCGATGAATGCCTGCAGCGATTGCTCGCGCGAGCCTTGTTCGTCGGCATGCAGTACCACCTCGGTATCGCCGGCATGTGCCACCAGCGCGACATGGTCGAAGCTGCGTTCGCCCTGTGTGGCGGTGGCGTCGTCGATGGCGCCGCTCAGGCCGCTGCGCGCTGCGGTGACGAATAGCAGGTCGCCATCGTGCATTTTTAGTGCCATTGCGGTGGCGGGTAGTAAGGCAGTGAGTAGTAAAAGCAGCAGAGCGATGCGCATGGTGTGGGGCGTCAGGACAACAGTGCCGGCATTATCGCCGGGATGCGCGTGGATGCGCCGAGCCGTAGGACGCTGCGTGCGTGCTGCAACCATCAGCAAGCGCGGGACGTGTACTGGCAGCGCCACGTGCCGGTTCACTTGGTCTTGCCTGTAAACTGGCGCTGCCAGCGGGCGTCGCCGCCGCCATCGCGTCGCGGCAATCCTTGAGTAGCCACTGGAGTGTTGCATGCGTTCTGCTGCTGCGTTGTCGCCGATGGGTCGGCTGTTTGCGGTTGCCGCCTTGATCGAAGGCGTTACCTGGGCCGGGCTGTTGCTCGGCATGGTGCTCAAGTACGGCACACAAACCACCGAGGTGGTGGTGTGGCTGTTCGGTCGCCTGCACGGCGCCGCCTTTCTCTTCTACGTGGTGGTGAGCGTGCTTGCCGCACTGCGGCTGCGTTGGCCGTGGTGGGCCTGGGTGCTGAGCCTGCTGGCCGCGCTGCCGCCGTTGGTGACGGTGCCGTTGGAAATGTGGTTCCGGCGCATCGGCTTGCTCGGCCAGCGGCCGCCGTCTGTCGGTTGATGCGGAGCATGCGTTTAGGCCGCTTGCGGCATCGACCGCAGTAGGTTTGAGCGCATCAGGCCAGCCAGTCGCAGGTTTGCAGCATCACCGATTGCGCTGATGGGGGCATGGACGCGGCGGCAGTCGTTTGCCACCATGCACCTCTCAAGGACAGGTCGCGGGGGCGATATGCGTGGTTGGACGATAGGCGTGCTGAGTGTGCTGGCATGGGGAGTGGCAAGCCCGGGAGTCGCGCAGAGCGCGTCGGAAACCGTGGATCTGGCGCCTTATCTCAAGAGCGACCAGTTCGAGCGGATCAAGATCTCGCCGTCCGGTGCCTATCTCGCACTGACCATGCCGCTGGAAGACCGCACCGTGCTGGGCATCGTGCGGCGGCAGGATAAGGTGGCCACGGCCAAGGTCACCGGCGGCGTCAACAGCGTGGTGGACGATTTCTGGTGGGCCAGCGATGAGCGCATCGTGGTGTCGATGGCGCAGCGGCTTGGCTCGCGCGACGAGCCGGTGGCCATCGGCCAGCTGCATGCCATCGATGCCGACGGCAAGAACGGTCGCCTGTTGGCCAGCCCGTACGGCACCAATCCGGATATCAACGGCGCGCAGTTGAAGATGGACCTGGACCCGGCCACCTACATGCTGGACACCTTGCCGGGCGACGCGCGCAACATCCTGGTGTCGGCGGTTCCGTTCGTGGGCGATCCCAACGTCCGCATCGACAAGCTGGATATCCAGACCGGTCGGCGCACGACCGTGGCCACCTCGCCGGTCCGTCGGGCAGGGTTTGTGACCGACCAGCAAGGGCGGATCCGCTTTGCCAACGGCCTGGACATCAGCAACATCAGCAAGCTGTATTACCGCGACAACGACGACGCACCGTGGCGGCTGATCAACGATGCGGCCACCAGCAAGCATCGCGAATTCCCGCTGGGTTTTTCCGCCGATGGCAGTCGCGCTTATCTGCAGGTGGAGCAGGCCACCGGCACCGATGTGCTGGTGGCGTGGGACCCGGCAACCAGCAAGGCAACCCCGCTCTTGCACGACGATACCGTGGACCCGTACCACATCCTGCGCGATCTGGACGGCACCACGCCGATCGGCGCGTCGTATATGAGCGATCGCGTGCGCAATCGTTTCTTCGACGAAACAGCGCCCACCGCCAAGTTGTATCGCAGCCTGGAAAAAGCCTTCGATGGCAACGCGGTCTACATCACCTCAGCCACCAGCGATCGCCGCGTGGTACTGGCGTATGTGTGGAGCGATCGCAACAACGGCGATTACTATCTGTTCGACACGGTCAGCAAGAAGGCCGACCGTGTGTTCAGCCGTCGTGAGTGGTTTCCGCCCGATGGAGTGCCGGCGACCAGGCAGGTGAGCTTCAAGGCGCGCGATGGCTTGGTGCTGCATGGCTACCTGACCCAGCCCTTGCATGCGCAAGCCGGCAAGCCGCTGCCGTTGATCGTGATGCCGCATGGCGGCCCGTTCGGGATCTTCGACAAGTGGGAGTTCGATGACGACACCCAGTTGCTGGCGGCAGCCGGTTACGCGGTGCTGCGTGTCAACTACCGCGGCTCGGCCAATTATGGCTACGCGTTTACCCAGGCCGGTGCCAGGGAGTGGGGCGGACGCATGCAGGACGATGTCACCGATGCCACCCGCTGGGCCATCGGCGAAGGCATTGCCGACGCATCGCGCATCTGCATCTATGGCGCAAGCTACGGCGGCTATGCAGCGCTGATGGGCGTGGCCAAGGAGCCGGCGCTGTATCGCTGCGCGGCCGGTTATGTGGGTGTCTACGATCTGGACATGATGGCGCGCGATACCGGGCGCTCCGCGCGTTGGGCAAAGAACTGGACGGTCGATTGGCTGGGCGCACGCGACACCTTGGCTGCGCGTTCGCCGGTGACCCTGGCACGGCAGATCAAGGTGCCGGTGTTTCTGGCGGCCGGCGGCAAGGACGAGCGCGCGCCGATCGAACATACCAAGGCCATGGAGCGCGCGTTGAAAGGCGCCGGCGTGCCGGTGGAGTCGCTGTACTTCCCCAACGAGGGCCACGGCTTCTACACCGAAGCGCATCGACGCGAGTACTACACGCGCTTGCTGGCGTTCTTGAGCAAGCAGCTGGGTGGCAGCACGGCCAAGTGAGCCGTGCGTGTCGCTTGCAGGCAAGGCGACCGGCGCCAGCCAGGCCTGACGCCTTGTCTTACAGGATGTTCTTCGCTCTCGCTGCGGTGAGCCACATGGGAAACTCTTCCATCAGCAGGTCGTAAAGTTTTTCTTCGGGAATCTGATCCAGCCGATCAAGTGCGAAGAAATTGCAGTTGTCCACGACACGGCCACGCATGTCATCGAGCTTCTCGAGGATGCCGTAGCCACGGCCACCCAGGCCGACAAACTGCCAGAAGATCGGCAGTGCAGCGGCTTCCTTCATCAGCTGGGTGATTTCGCGATCCTGATGCACGCCGCCGTCACTGATAAACAGGATGTAGACCGGGGTACGGTCCTTGGATTGCTTGTAGTAGTCGATCACCATGCGCATGGCCTTGGGCTCATCGTTGATGCGCGGGCCGAGTGACCATTTCTTCCAGCCACCCGAATCGCGCTCGATATAGCCCGAAAAGTTATGAAGTGTCACAGGTGACAGCTGGCATGGAGTTGCACCGAATGCCCAGCAATCCAGTGCGCCGTCGTCATCGAAATGGACCGCCATCGGGATGAGGCGATCGACCACCTGTTGAACATGACCTCGGCTGTATTGAGCGCTCATCGAGCCGGAGGCATCCAGGACCAACCCGATCCGTGCCTTGACGTCGGTGAGCCGGGCTTTTTCGAGGCTGACCTGTGCCTTTTTCGCCAGGCTGACCAATTGCGGTGCCACATCGCCCACCCGCTTTTCCAGCGAGACTTTCGCTGCAGACGCGAGCGTACCTGCCGCTGCGGGCACTGCCGGCGGCTCGGAGACTTCACCGCCAAAGTGGGCCACCAATGCATCCAGCCCGGCATTGAAACCCTGCAGGTTGGCGACGATGCGCCACTGATCCTTGCTGCGGTAGATATCGGCGACCATGATCGCTTTTTCGTCGGCAAAGCTTGTGCCGGAGAAACTGCAGCGTGCAGTCTCCTGGCCACTGGCCTGGAGCCTGAAATGGCTGGCGTCGATGTCGTGCATGACGCCCTGGCCGTCGATGGAGGCAGTGAAGACCAGGCGATCGATCGTCGTCGGCAGGCTTGCCAAGGACAGCTCGAAGCGCCCGTCCGCATGCTGTCGGACACTGCCGCATGGGCTACTGGGTTGATTGAAAAACACCATGTAACTGTCGTCGGACAGCTTGCCGGCTGCGTCGAGACCAAAGCACACGTAATCGATAGTGCGGTTTGAGGCGATCTGGGTGACGAAGTCGAACCTGGGCTGCTGGATCAGCGTAGACAGCGGGACGCGTTGACCTTGTGACAACTGCATTTCAGTTCCTTTGAAGATCGTTGGCCGAGTAGATTACAAGCTAAGCCTGCACCGAAACATCGGCATACCAGCGGATGTATGCGCTCAGCATGGCGGGGCCTCGCACCTCCGGGTGGTGTTTGAGAAAGTGACGCGCGGTCGACAGACAGGGTGGACGAAATGGAAAGAAACCTGTAGCCGTCTGTCCGCCACGCCTTGAGATGGAATGCGCTCTGTCGGCTGTTTGTGACAGAGCGCCTGTGTGCTAAGCGCACTTCGTAGTTTCGCTTCCATCACTTCTACGGCATCGGCTTCATCTGGTACTGCGCTGGCGGCGTGGCACCGAGCAGGTATTGCACGAAATAATCCCAGCGGCGGCGGGTGACATATGGGGTCATCTCGCCGTAGCCGTGTTTGGCGTTGGGCAGCATCAGCATGTCGAAGTTCTTGTTGGCCTTGATCAGCGCATCGGCCACCAGCAGGGTGAGATACGGCGGCACGTTGTCGTCCAGGGTGCCGTGCACCAGCATCAGCCTGCCTTTGAGCTTGCTGGCATGCGTGGCATTGGCCTGGTCGTCGTAGTTGGAGGTGCCGTCTTTATTGACGATGTGCTCGCCGTGATACTTCTCCGCCCAGTCGTCTTCGTAGCCGCGGTTGTCGTGGTTGCCGCTTTCCGACCACGCCACCTTGAAGAAGTCGGGGTAGCGCAGCATCGCGCCGGTGGAGGCGTTGCCGCCGCCGGAGTGCCCCCAGATGCCGACACGGTTGAGATCCATCCACGGATAGCGCTGCCCCAGTTCCTTCAGTCCGGCGACCTGGTCGGGCAAGGTGTTGTCGCCCATGTCGCCGTACCAGGTGTCGTGGAAGGCCTTGGAGCGCCACGGCGTGCCCATGCCGTCGATGGCGATGACGATGAAACCGAGTTCGGCCAGCGATTGATTGTCGCCATGGCCGGCGTAGAACCGGCGACCGCGGACCGAGCCGGTCTGCGGGCCGGGGTAGATGTAATCGATGACCGGATACGTGCGGCTGGCGTCGAAGTTGCTGGGCTTGAACATCAACCCGTACAGCGTGGTCTTGCCATCGCGCGCCTTGACCGTGATCGGCTCCGGTGGCACCCAGCCGGCGGCCTTGAGGCGGGTGATGTCGGCAGTGGCTATCGTGCTGATGCTGCGGCCGTCGGCGGCGTCGCGCAGCAGCGTGACCGGTGGCGTCAGCGAGGTGGAATAGGTATCGACAAAGCGCGCGCCGTCGGGCGATAGCACGACGCTGTGGTCGGCCACTTCCGGCGTGAGCAATACCGGCGCGCCGCCATCCAGGCTCACCTTCCACAGCTGCTGGTAATACGGGTCCACGCCCGGCGAGCGGCCGACTGCCATGAACCAGGCGGTGCGTGTCGCCGGGTCTACGCGCAACAGCTCGGTGACGTTGCCTTCGCCAGTGGTGATGGCGTGCTTGGGCTTGCCGGTGCGCAGGTCGTAGAGAAACAGCTGACCCCAATCGCTGCGTTCGGAAAACCACACCGCTTCATCGCTGCCCGGCAGATACGCCCAATTGGCGGCCACCTGCCCACTTTCGTAATAGGTCTTGGCGATTTCGTCGAACGCGGTGCGGACCTCGCCGGTGGCGGCATCGGCGATACGGAACCAGGTCTGCTTGTGGAAACGCGAAGTGGAGGCGAATGCCAGCGTCTTGCCGTCGGGTGCCCATTTCGCATCGTCCCAGGCACCGTCGCAGCTGACGTCATCGCACAAGGTGGAGCGGTGTTGGTCCGGCGGCATCTTCAAACGCACCACGCTGCGCGATGGCACATCGATGATGACGCGCTCGATCATGGTCACGTCCTTGTCGCCGGCCAGCGGGTATTTCCACGCCTGCAGCTCGGGATGACCGAGCTTGGTGCTGACCAGGTACATGTCGCCGGTCTTGCGCTGATCCTGCTGGAATGTCGCTATCTTGCGCGAGTCCGGCGACCACGCCACGATGGCGCGATCGCTGTGCTGCCAGCCGGCGTTGTCGGTGGCATAGCCGAAATTTTCCACGCCATCGCGGGTGAGTTGGGTTTCCTGGCCGCTGGCCAGATCGCGTACCCACAGGTTCCAGTCGCGAATGAAGGCTTCACTGCGCTTGTCCGGCGACAAGACGCCAGGTTCCGGTTTGTCCTTGGCGTACAGCTTGCTGCAACGCGCACGCGCATCGCAGATCACGGCGGTATCGCGCACATTGAGGCGGTAACGACCATCGGCTGTGACCTTGACCACCGGCGCGAAGGTGTCGGCCTTGAGCGGTTTGTTGCCGGTCTTCAATAGCGTGTTAAGCGAAGCGACCAGCGCGGACTGTTTGAAGATCGGTGCGGTCTTGCCGGTGGCGGTATCCAGCTGCAGCAGCCGGTCGCCCTTGGCATCGTGGTCGACATAGACCAGGTGGGTGGCGTCCAGCCAGTCGATGCGTGAGGCCGTGTGATCCACCAATGGCTGAGTGAGGTAGCCGATCAGACGTTCGGCGCGCGCATAGTCGGCTTCGGTGACGCTGGGTGCCTGCGCACTGGCGATGACCGGCAGGACGGCCAGGGCGAGGGCGGCGAACAGCTGCCGCATCGGCAACGGGGTGGGCATGTAGGACTCTCCGGGACGAAAGGAGCGCGCAATGCGGTCGGCGCGACCGTCCGATGCTACCCGCCACGCGGGCCGGGTGCCTCTGCCAGAAGTCGTGTCTGCGCCGTTGTCGACGGTGGCAGGCCGCGCGCATTTGGGCGACCGAGTGGGCGTGGCCGACGCGGGGCGAACCTGTGATCGGGCGGTTGCCGAGCGGATTGCCCGGCCCGGCACCGGCACAGCGTGACCGATGAGGTTCGTCGAGCTCGATGCCATCGAGGCAGATCACACCCGTGGACCGCACGCGCGCCGCGTGATCGGCCAGCCACTGATGACGGGAATGTCACGCTATGCACTACGCTTCTCGTCGTCCACACAGGATCATGCGGCACGATCTGGGTTTAGAGCGGCTAACAAAACGTAGCGAGCAGTCGTCAGGTGGGTGCGGATGGCGCGGAGGAACCGGAGTGTACGAGTGGACCATGCCGCACCGAGCACCGAGCACCGAGCACCGGCCGCGCCCATCTGGCGGTGAGCACAGTCGTTTTGTTCGCTGCTCTTACTGACCGCATGCAACGTTGACTGGAGGCCGTCTGATGTCATGGTTCCGCCGCTTGGCACTGTCCCGCTTTATCAAGGCGCACCCGCCGCGCAAGACGCAGCCTGCCCCCGCGGATCTGATTGCCGCCTATGCGCCGGTGCTGCCTGCCAGCCTGCTTGAGCTATGGCGTCAAGAAGGGCTGGGGCACTACGGGAACATGCAGTTCGCGCTGATCAACCCCCGGCAATGGCAGCCGGTGCTGGATCGCTGGATCGTCTCGCCACCCGATGCGGTGCGGCGTATTCCGATCGCGCTCACCCCCTTCGGCGCGCTACTGTACTACCGCAAGCTGACCGCCACCGACGAAGACGTGGTCTACCTGGACCCGGTCTCCAAATCCGCCGCTGACCTGAGCTGGAGCCTGGACGACTTCTTCAACCAGTCCCTGTGCGAGGCGGAATTCTGCGACTCCCTGATCCCATCGGCCCTGCTCGCCGCCGCGCGCAAAGAGTGCGGCGCACTGGCTGCGGGCGAGGTCTACGAGATCGATCAGATGCTGTTTTCGATGCAGATGCTGCGGGTCGACAAGGTCGATGCGTTGGCGCTGCACGCCCGGCTTCGCGATGCTGTCGACGGGACCGCAGCCGTCGCCGATGCACCTACGACCAATGGTGACGCATTGCCTACAGCGCAGCGCTCAATGTTCGAGGACATCGTCAACGGGTCACAGTCCAGCAACGCGCTGCACGGCCTGTACTTGTCGTCGTACATCGATTGGCATCGCATGCTGGCGCTCGAGCCCAACGGCCAGTATCGCCTGCTGTTCTGGAAAATCGATCATCGCAGTCTTGCACGCACCGATGTGCGTGCGTATGCGGGCCGCTATGCGGTGACGCATACCGAGATGGGCGACGAACACGTGACGCTGGACATCCGGTTGCGGCCCGACTCGAGCGGTAGCGATGCCAACGATGCGCAGCTGGTGGTCATGCGCTCGGGTACCGACATGTTTCTGTTGCGTAGCGACGAACTGGCAGACATGGCAACGGCCATGGATGGCTCGAAGACGCTGGGCCGCAGCGAGTACTACTTTCGCAAGGTGAGGTTGAGCGATGCATTTGTCGAGGAGCCATCCGATGGACGCACTGCGCCTCCGCTTGCCGATCTTCCACGCGCGTTACAGCAACGGGTGAATGCCGAAGCGATCATCGCCACGATCACCCATGTGGACGACGTCGATCCCGACGCTGAAGACGACGGCGCCGGCACCGTCATGTGCACACTGGACCGAGGCCAAGACGATGGGCTGCGCATGAACATGCCGCTGCGCTCGCCGCCAGACACGGGGCGCGCCCTGTATGGCTGGGTCTGGGAGATGCACCCTGCAGCCTGTCGGGTCGGCATCAACTATCAACGCGGTAGCGATGGCAAGGTGGAACGGGGTCCTGTTGTCGGCGATGTGTTGACCAGTCGCCTAAGAGCGGCTAACAAAACGTAGCGAGCAGTCGTCAGGTGGGTGTGGACGGCGCGGAGGAACCGGAGTGTACGGCTGGTACATGCCGATTCCGAGCACCGGCCGCACCCGCCTGGCGGCTGCACAGTAGTTTTGTTAGCTGCTCTAAGTGGGTAATGAGATGCCGGTGCGCAGCGCAGGCACTGCGCGCAGCGCTGCAAATCAGTCGCTTACTTGCTCATGCAGCGCGTCCAGCGCTCGTTGACCCGCTGCGCAAACCAGGCGGTGGTGAGCGTGCGGGTGATCTTGGGGCTGTCCAGGGTGATGCCCGGCAGCACCGCGCGTGGCAAGGCCTTGCCGGCGCTGCGGTCGGCCAGCGCGAACACCTGGCGATACAGAGCGCTTTGTTCGAACTCCAGCGTGTTGCCGGCTTCCAGCGCACTGCGGATCTGGCGGTCGCTCAGCGCCAGCTGGCTGCCCAGCGAGCGCACCGCGCGCTCGGTGCCACCGGGTGACTCCAGGCTGGCGCCGGGCGTGAGCAGGTCGCCGTCCAGTGCGAGCGCAATGCCGCTGGCCTTGCTCAGTGCGGCCTGAAACGCGGCATTGCGGCTGGCATACCAACCGGCGTTGAAGTCGGCAAAGCGATACAGCAGCGCATCGTAGCTAACGGGGTAGCCCAGCAGATGGGTGGTGCCGAACCACAGCCCGCCACGGCGGCTGAACACCTCGTGGCGGACCGAGCTGTCGGGCGGATACGGGTAGCGCGCGGCATGTTGTTCTGCAAAGACGATGCTCACCTGCATCGGCCCGGCGGTATGCACCGGGTTGAGCCCGTCGAACAGGCGCGCGCCCAGCGGCACGCTGCCGGTGAAGTCTTCGAAGATGCGGCTCAGTTCCTGCTCGGTACGCGCCGCAGCGATACGGGTGGCGTAACTGCGGCCATCCGGCGATGTGATGCGTAGGGCGGCATCGACCATGAAAGCCGGGATGTGGTGTGCGCTGGCGCGGCGGTCGATTTCTGCGCGCGAGATCTTGCCCAGGTTGGGCACCGCGGGGTTTGCCTGGTAAGTCGATTCCTGCTCGGTCACTGCCAGCACGGCGCAGATGTGCTCGGCGCTGGTGTCCAGTGCCTGCGACGATAGCGCGACATACACATCGTTGGCCCAGCCGTTGCGATCGGGCAGGTTGGCTGGCAGGCGCCGTGCGATATCGGCCTTGACCGCCTCCGGCGAGCGCTGCGGCGCACGCGGTGCCTGGGTGGCGCAGGCCGACAGCAGCGCGATGGCGATCAGGGTGAGCAGGCGGGGCAGGGGCAAGGTCACGGCGTCTCCAGACGATCAGGGGCGGCAGCTGCCGTGCCGGAGTTTACGTGGCCGCGCCGTGGCGTCCGTCATGTGGCTGCCAAGCGGCGGAAGGCCGCGTGCTGTGGCGTGGCCATCGTCGCCAGACCGTGGCCACCTGATCGTGGCGCCGGGTATGGCATCGGCATCGCGTGCGGCAGCAAGCCCGCATCGATCACAAGCGCTCGTCCCGCATCCACTGCGGCCCACGCAGCGCTTGCAGGCAGGCAGGACGGCCACTTGGGAGTGCGCGTCGCAAACCAACAGCGCGCCCACTCGCAACGCCGTTGCATCCCGGGCGCCGAACGCCTGCTCGCTCGGCCTGCCACCCCGCGCGCCCAACTGCGTCATCCAGCGGATTCAAGACTTGCGCATCCCGGCCGATAACGGGCTCGACCATTAAAAGCAATCACGGCGTTTGTCATGTCCGCCGGTCACCCTTGCAGCCGTACGACATCGAGCGCGCGCATTGCCGCGCAGCTCACGCGATTCCACCGCTGTCCGACCACGGGAGTGCCTTCAGATGCCGCAGCAAACAGCTAGCCCCGGCCAGGTCAGGTGCAGTGCCGTGGAGAGCGTGCGCATGCAGTGTGGTCCACCCTCCCCGTGATACGCCAATGAGCATGCCTGCGATGGTCTGGCGCCGCCTGCTCGCTGCGTGCTTGTTGCTATCGTTCGGCGTTGTGGCCTGGGCACAGCCGCAACCCTGGAAAACCATCGAATTGGCCACGATCGACGACCCGATGCGGGCGTTGCAGATGTCCCAGCGTGCGCTGCAACAGGCCCGCGTCGATGGCGACCGCGATGCGCAGTTCTGGGCGCTGTTGGCGCAGTCGCGCGTGTTGATCTCGCTGGAAGACAGCGAGGCGCGCCTGGCCGCGCTCACCGAGGCCCACGGACTGCTGGACCAATTGCATGGCAATGTGGCGCAGGCGCAGTTGTGGCTGGACATCGTGCAGGCGCTCAGCGACGTGCGCGAAAACCCCAATCGCAGCATGGTGGCGCGGCTGAATGGCTTACGTCAGCAGGCGCGCGCATTACGGCGCAGCGATCTGTTGTGCGAAATAGAAGCGGTCGACATGTGGAGCATGCTGGCCTCCGGCAGCAGCGACGAGGCCTGGAGCGCCGCGCAGACCAGCTACCAATGCGCCGTGCGCGAACACCTGCTCAGCGTTGAGCTGGATGGCCTGACCCAGCTGGGGTCGCTGGCCAGCCGCGTCGCAGGCCGCGTGGCCGACGGCAACGATGCGCAGGATTACCTGCAGCGCGCCCTGGCGCGCCTGCACGACCAGCCGGCGCGCTTTCAGCGCAGCCTGATCGAATACGAATACGGTGCCACGCTGGCAGTGCAGCAACCCGCCGCCGCATTGCTGCACTTCCGGCGCGCGCTGGCGCTCAGCCGCGAGCTGAACGATCAGGCCGGCGTGGCGGCAGCGTTGACCAGCGCCAGCGAAGCCTTGATCAAGACCGGCGATGCCGCAGCGGCGCTGGCGATGGCGCGCGAGGCGCTGCCGTTGATGCAGGCGCAGGGCAATATCGGCCGGGTGGCCGCCTGCCACGCCATTCTGTTGCAGGCCCTGACCGCGCTGCAGTCGTCCAGCCTGGGCAGCGCGATCGTCGCGGCCAAAGCGGCCGACGACCCGAACCTGACCTTGAGCGGGCGTGCGGAGCTGGTCGATGCCATCGCTCAGGCGCTGGCGGTGGAAGGGCGTTATGCCGAGGCCTACCAGGAGCTGCAGCGCGCCAACGCGCTGCGCGCGCAGAACCTTGACCGCCAGCGCGACACGGTGATGCTGCGGCTGCAGGCCCGTTATGAAGACGCGCGGCGCGAGGCGGAAAATGCCGAGCTGCGCCGACGCAGCGAAACCGCGCAGCTGGCATTGCAGGCGCGCGAAGCCGGACAGCGCGCCTTGTGGATCGCGCTATGCGCTGCGTGCCTGCTGCTGGTGGGTGCGTTGATCGTGCTGGCGTTTGTCGCACGCCATCGCCGACAACTCTCGCGGCTGGCCATGCGCGATGAGCTCACCGGCCTGCCGAACCGACGCGCCATCCGCGCCGAGGCGCAGCAACAGATCGACCATGCCCTGCGCACCCACACACCCTGCATGCTGGCGTTGATCGACCTGGATCACTTCAAGCTGATCAACGATGTGCACGGCCATGCCAGCGGCGATGCGGTGCTCACCGCGCTGGCCAGTGCCTCGCTGCTGGCGTTGCGCGCCCAGGATCGCCTGGGCCGGCTGGGCGGCGAAGAATTCCTGCTGGTGCTGCCGGGCTGCGGGGCGGACGAAATCCCGGCGGTGTTCGCGCGCTTGCGCACTGCGGTGGCGGCGATCCAGATCCCTGGCTTGCCCGCAGAACAGCCGGTGCGGTTCTGCATGGGCGCGGTGAGCGTGACCCCGGCGGCAGGACTGGACGTGCTGTTGAGCCAGGCCGATCTGGCGCTGTATGCCGCCAAGACCGCCGGGCGCGATCAATGGGCGGTGTGCTGAGCCTGCGGCGCACCGTTTGAATCTGCGCTGCGACAATTGCGTAACGCTACGGCACAATCCAGGCGTGACGACGGCATGCCGTCCCTCTGACCCGATCGAGCGAAGCCGAAGACCGCGTGCGAACCGATAGCCGCCTTTCCCGCATGTTGCATGTGCTGTTGCACATGGCCAGAAGCGCGCAACCGATGACCTCCGAGCAGATCGCCAGCATGCTGTCGACCAATGCGGTAGTGGTGCGCCGGACCATGGCCGGGTTGCGCAGCGCCGGTTACGTGCAATCGAGCAAGGGACACAACGGGGGGTGGCAGATCGCCTGCGATCTGGCCCAGGTGACGCTGCTGGATGTGCATCGCGCAGTCGGCGGCCCGCATCTGTTCGCGATCGGCGCCGATCATCCCAACCCGCAGTGCGGGGTGGAGCGCGTGGTCAACGCGGCCATTGCCGATGCATTGGCCGAAGCCGAGGCATTGCTGCTGCAGCGCCTGGGCAGCGTGACCCTGGCCGCACTGGCCAGCGAGTTCGACAGCCTGTGCAACGCTGGCGCGCCACCTGCCGGCAAGGCCACCGGCAAGCGCAAGCGCAAGCAGTAGCGCTGAACCACGTCAGCAGTGTGTCGCGCATCGGTGGGTGCGGTAGTGAGTCGCTTGTCTTTTCATGTAACATCTAAAAGTACATAAAGAGATGCAGCGGAGATACGCTATGCAGCATGAGGTCATCATCATTGGAGGTAGTTACGCGGGGCTGTCGGCCGCACTGCAATTGGCGCGCGCGCGGCGCACCGTCCTGCTGGTGGACAGTGGCCAGCGACGCAACCGGTTTGCCGCCACCTCGCACGGCTTTCTGGGCCGCGATGGGGCATCGCCTGCGCAGATCGCCGATGAGGCGCGAATCCAGGTGCTTGCCTATCCCAGCGTGCGATGGGCCGATGGAACGGTGGCGCAGCTACGCGGCCAGGCGGATGCATTCGAAGTCACGCTTGCCGACGGCAGCGTCCACAGCGGGCGGCGGCTGATTCTGGCGATGGGCATGGTCGACCGGTTGCCTGCGCTTGCAGGCCTGGCAGAACGGTGGGGCCGGCAGGCGTTCGTGTGCCCGTACTGTCATGGCTACGAGCTGCAGCAGGGACGCATCGGCGTCGTGGCGACAACGGCGTTTGCCGCGCACCAGGCCAGCATGTTGCCGGATTGGGGCGCAACCCAGTTGTTCTTGAACGACACGCTGGTGCTGGATCAGGCCCAACACGCGCAACTTCAGGCGCGCGGCGTGCAGCTGGTGAACGGCGTGGTGACGGCGCTGCAAGGCGAGGGCAACACGCTTGAATTGGTACTGCGAGACGGACAGGCCTTTGCGCTGGACGGGGTGTTCATCACCCCGCAGACCGAGATCAGTCCCTTGGTGGCACAGCTCGGATGCGGTACCAGCGACGGGCCATTGGGCAGCCATCTTGCCGTGGACGCGATGCAAGCCACCACCGTGCCGGGAGTGTTTGGCTGCGGCGACATCGCCAGCCCGGCGGCATCGGTGGCATTTGCTGTTGCCAGCGGCGCCATGGCCGGTGGCGCGACCCATCGCACGCTGATGTTCGGTTTGCACCACTGATCGCTGACGCGGCCATCGGTCACCTGCGCAGGCCATGCTGACCTGCGCAGGTGACCGATGGCCGCAGGTGTTCTTGGAGCAGCTAAAAAAAGACTGTGCAGCCGCCAGGCGGGTGCGGCCGGTGCTCGGTGCGGCATGTACCACGCGTACACTCCGGTTCCTCCGCGCCGTCCACCCCCACCTGACGATTGCTCGCTAGATTTTGTCAGCCACTCTTAGCGGGATTCGCGCAGCGGAATCTTGTGCTCGGTGGAATACGCGCGCTGTGCGGTATTCAAGGCTTCCATATCGGTGTTGAGCTGAGTGGAGACCGCTTCCAGATCTTTAGCCAACGGCTCCAGTTCGGCGTTGGTATAGCCATTGGGCAACGCGGCGACGCGCTCCAGCGCGGCCATCATCGCGTCGGCGCTCTTGAGATACGCCGACAGTTTGGTGTCCAGGTCCTTGGCGTTGTCCGGCACGCCCGAGGCCATGGCGGTATTGGCCTGCGCATTGGCAGCCAATGCCTTGCGCTGGCTGCCCAGTGCGGTCTTGTAGCTGTCCAGCGGCTTGTGCGCGACGGCATCGGTGATCAGGCTCTGCCCGCGATCGCCCGACACCCACGGGTCGATGATGGTCACGGCGCCGTTCCAGACCGACACGTTGTGCAGTAGGTAATCGCTGGAAGAGAGCTTGGATGCGCCGGACGTGACGCCGCCGCCGCACGCCGAAAGCAGCAGGCCGAGGGAGACAAGCAAAAGGGTGGTGAACGTCTTCAAAGGGAGATCCTTGATACAACGCGGTTGCCATGCAGTGGCAAATCCGCAGTAACTCAAGGAAGCGTCCGGACATCGGCATCGCGGTGTTGCAGGCCATCTTCCTTGAGACGAATGCAGCGTGGTGCGTTCCATGCACGCGGTCGCGTGCGCTGCGCCATCAGTATAGCGGCACACCTTGTGCAAGCACGTTGTAACGACAGGTCAGTGGCGGCGCGTATCGCTGCCAACACGCACAGACAACCGTCAACGGACGCGTGGCCTGCGCTGCCCCACGTACACTGCGCGCCCCGCAACGGTCTGGAATCAGGGTGAAAAAGCGTCGCACTGTCTCGCCACCGGCGCCCACGCGTGCGGAATCGACCATCCAGATATGGCTGGTGCGCGCAGTGGTGCTTGCGGTGGCGATCGCTTGTGTTGGACGGCTCTGGCTGCTGCTGGATGCGGTCTTCAAGCAGCGCTATGTCAGCGTCATCCGTGGTCGCCCGACCAGGATCTTTTATGCCGACAGCGACCCGCAGCGGTTCTGGATATCCATCGGCTGGGATGCCGCGCTGACCGGCACGCTGTTGGCACTCATCGTCTGGTTCGCTTATGCGGGCTGGACGTCGCATCGCCGTCAACGCCGTCAACGCCGGCGAGCGCGGTGATCGTCCCGCCAGCACGCGCCTGCGCGTGACGTGTCGGTTGCAGTGATGCGTTGCAGGGATGCATGCATCTGTTGGCGGTGGCAACCAACGCGGCATGCGAACGCGGCAGGTGCGTTGCCGCAGCGCACACGTGCATGTCGCCGCCCTTAGGGCGTGCGTTGCCTGCGCGCAGGTGGTTGCGCGTCGCGTTTGGGCCAGATGTCGTAGCTGTAGACAAATTGCTTCTGGTCGGCGCCAGCGGTGGGATCGCAATGCCACGAGTTGGCAACGATGCCCGGCTCCAGCACCCCATCGACCTCGCGCACCGCTTGCGACTCGAATGCGCAGATGGGCCCATCGCGTGCGACGTCCCAATCTGCGCGCGCGGTCGGGCGTGCATGCTGCACCAGCACGATGTCGCTGCCATTGAAGTGGTGGACCTGCGCGCCGTGCTCGCGGTTGATGCTGAAGTAGCACGGGGCGTGCACACCCAGTGGCAGCACCGCGTCGTCGCGCAACACGGCGCATTTGCCATCGCGCTCGCCCAGCCGGATCAGTCGCCCCGCCAACGTTGCAGTGGTCACCGGATACCGCGTGGTGACGTCCGACATGGGCTGTGCCGGCGCAGTCTGCGCACAGGCCGGCGCGCATAGCGCCATCAACAACGCGGCCAAAGAGAAAGTGCCGAGGTGAGTACGCATGCAACGTCCGTGTTGAGGGCGGTGCAGTATCGCAGATCCGCCCGGCGGCATTGCCGGGCGAGGAGACTAGCGCCGCACAGGCAGGGTGGCGAGCACGCCATCCAGCGCGAGTTGGGCGGCGAAGCCGGCCTTGGTCAGGCGCTTGGCCACTTCATTGGGCACATCGCGCCCGCTGGTGAGTTTGTTGGGTGCACCGGTGTAATGAAACAGCCGCCCGCCACGGCGCAGCACGCGCGCCAGGTGATCGTAAAACACCTGCGAATACAGCTCGCCGGCAATACCGAAACGCGGCGGGTCGTGCAGGATGGCGTCGACCGAATCGTCTGCCAGCATGGCGATCTGCTGCGACACGTCGGCATGCGTGAGGTGCAGACGCCCGCCGGCATCGGCCGCCTCCGGATTCGGCGACCAGGGGTTGAGCGTGCGTAACCACAGCACATCGGCGTTCTTTTCGAAGGAAAGCAACTGCGCCACGCCGTCTTCCAGCGCGCAGGCCGCGAAGTATCCAAGGCCGCCGCAGGTGTCCAGCACGATCTTGCCGCGCGGGTTCACCAGCGCCACCTTGCGGCGCGCATCCTCGAACGGCGAGATCTGCGCAGACGGCAGCATCTTGATGCCATCGATCTCGAAGGTGGGCGCCCCCCATTCGGTGGGCACCAGTTTGATCAGCGCACTGCCAAAGCGCGAGATCGGCGCGAAATCATCGCCTCCCCAGAAATACACCGTGCGGTCCTTGAGCTTGCCCGGATAGGGGAAGCCCATGCCGCGCCACTGCCAGGTCTGTGCATCGAGCTGCACGCTATCGCTGCTGCGGCCCAGATCCAGCGACCCGGTCCACGTGGCGAGACCGGCGCTGCGTGCTGCCAGCAGCGCCTGGGCATCGGGAAGGGTGAGCAACGGTCCGGAATAGTGGGTCACGTGGTCGCTATGTTGTCGCTTGCCGCCGATGGCGACGTGTCGAATGAAGAGAGGATAGGCGCAGGGCATCGTAACCGACGGCGCCACGAGTTAAAAACGCGATCAAGCATGCGCGATGCAGCCCCACGGTTGCCGGCGCTGACCGGGGAGCGGGCGACACATGCGCCCGGCTTGGCCCAGCGATGACGGCTCCGGCTTGTGATGACGGCCGTCGCGCGCAAGGACCTCGCGTCTGCGCAGCCCTGGCGCGAATTCCGCCCAGGATCTGTGGAACGTGGTCTTGCCAGCAGACCACTGTCTGCCTGGCCGCGGGGTGCGGCGCGGCGCGTGTGGCAGGGGTGTTGGCAGGATCGAGCTTGGAGGCGTTGTGAGCCGGTCGCGGGATCCTTCGGCCAGCAGGCTGCAGGCGCACTGCATAATGCGTCCGTTCCCCGCGCTCCTTCCGCGAGGGGTGTCATCGAATTCAAGAGGCGCGTGATGCTCAAAGGTGTGCTGCTCGGTTTTGCGTGTTATGCGGCTTATTCGATCAGCGATGCCTTCGTAAAACTGCTCGAAGGGACGCTGCCGGTCTACGAGGTGCTGTTCCTCGGCGCCTTGCTGATGCTGTTGGCGGTGCCCTTCCTGAAGAAGCCCGACGACCAGCTGCGCGAACTGGTCATGGCCAAGCAGCCGGCATTGTGGCTGCTGCGTGCGCTCACTGGCGCCATCGGCAATCTCACCTCGGTGATCGCCTTCACCACCTTGCCGATGGCCGAGGCATTCGCGCTGATCTTCCTGATGCCGATCTTCGTCACCGTGCTGTCGGTGGTGTTTCTCAAGGAAGAAGTGCGCTGGCGGCGTTGGACGGCGGTGATCATCGGCTTCATCGGCGTGCTGATCGTGCTGCGTCCCGGCTTTCGGCACCTCACCCACGGACACGTCGCGGCCATCGTGTGCGGCCTGGTCGGTGCGATCTCGGTGATCACCCTGCGCATGGCCGGGCATAGCGAAAAACGCTTGACGCTGTACGGGGCCGGCGTGATCGGCCCGCTGGTGATGGGCGGCATCTTGATGCTGCCGAGCTTCGTATGGCCGTCGCTGTATCAATGGAGCCTGCTGGCCGGCTACGGCCTGCTCGCGGGGCTGGCTGCCATCTGCATGATGTACGCCACGCGCCTGGCACCGGTCAGCGTGGTGGCGCCCACGCAATACAGCCAGATGTTGTGGGCGATTGCATTCGGCTACTTTCTATTCCACGACCATCTGGACTGGCCGATGGGCGTGGGCATCGCGCTGATTCTAGGGGCGGGCCTGTTTACCTTGATCCGCGAAGAACAGGTATCGCGCTGGTGGCGGCGCACCAAGATTGTTTGAGGGCGGCGCGGTGCGCCGCGGGAATCGGGAATGGGGAATGGGGAATGGGGAATCGTAACGGCGTTGCTGCGCAAATTCTGGTGAGCTGAAGCTTGCTCTTGCGATTCCCGATTCCCGATTCCCGATTCAAGGCCTCCGCCAGGGCTCAACAAGACGAACATACTCGCCGCTGGCCTTGCTCAGATGCAGCCACTGGTCGACGTAGGCTTTCCATGCCGTGTCGTCGCGCGGAAGCAGGAAGGCTTTTTCGCTGTATTGCAGCGGTTGCGCGGGAGCGATGGCGCATAGGCCGGGCAGCCGGGCTTGCTGGTACAGCGCTTCGGACGCGTCGGTGATCATGACGTCGGCGCGCTGGTCCAGCAGCTCCTGGAAGATGGTGGTGTTGTCGGCAAACAGGCGCAGCTGCGCGCGCGGCAATTCGCGCCTTGCAAAGGCTTCGTTGGTACCGCCCGGCGGTTCGATCACGCGCACCTCCGGGCGATTGAGTTGCGCAACGCTGCGATAGCGCGCCTGGTCGGTGCAGCGCACCAGCGGGATCTTGCCGTCCACATCCAGCACCGCGCTGAAGCTGGCTTGGCGCTGCCGTTGCAAAGTCACCGAAATGCCGCCAACCGCAATGTCGCATCGGTCGGCCAGCAGGTCCGGTAGCAGTTGTGGCCAGCTGGTACGCACAAACCTGGTCTGTACGCCCAGGCTATCGGCCAGTGAGTGCGCCAGCGCGATATCGCTGCCTTCGAAGCTGCCGTCGTCGCGCAACAAGGTGTAGGGGCGATAGTCGCCGGTGGTGCACACCCGCACTACGCCGGCGTGCAGCACTGCGTCCAGGCGCGACACCGGCGTGGCGGCATGCGCGATGCCACAGGTCAGCAGGAATGCGAGCAAGATGCGACAGCGCATGGCATGGCCTCGAAGATGAGCACGCATGATAGCGATGGTCGTCAGGGCAGGGCGCTGGATCGTTTTGACGCAGTCGATGGGATGTGGTGCATCTGTGCCTGAGCGCTGCTTGCTGTCGGTTACTGCAGTATCCACAGAGACGAGAGGCGAATGCCTTGCTCTATGCGCTATGCGTGGCCGCCGCGCCTCGTTGCTGAGCGACGTCAACACGGCGTTACGGCCACCGCTCTCTGGATCACAACTTGGTAGCGCCGCGCGGCCTAGCGTCGATGCATCACTCGAACGCACGGAGCCACCCATGCACCTCACTCCACGCACTGTATGTCCGATGAGCGTTTTTACGGCAGGCATGTCGGCCCATGGCACCCCCGATCCGGATACGAACGGGGACGAGATCCCGGTCGAGGAGCAGCCGCCGCAACAAGGCGGCTTGCGCGAGGAGGTGGGCAATCTCGAAGAGGATGACAACAACGCGCTGCCCGGCCGTGTTGGCGGTGGCCTTGCTGGTGGGTGAGGGCGTGATGGCAAGCTGCGTAGCCATGCTGATGGCAGGTTGAAGCGGGTCAGTTGTGCTCTGCCGGGCTAGTCGTGCTCTTGATGCAGCGCTTGCTGTGATGTCGCCAAATCAAAAGGTTTTGCGTGGAAGGCGCCTTTGCAAAGTGAGCGGGGACGACTTCGCCAACGACGAAAGTACAGATGCTTCGTCCTGCCTCTTTACTGTACTCCCGCATGGATCCCCGGCCCGAGTTTGGCGCGGGCGCTCCAACGTTTGCGAGCCAGCGGCGCAAGCAGTGCCCTTCGCCTCGGCTGGAGAGGGGCTTCGATCGCTTCGCCGCATGTAGGTTGTGGTGCGGAGCTATGGTGAGTCACGCATCTGCACGCGACCATTAAGCGCGCAACACGTCAGCCACCCATTACGTCACTACATGTCCCAACTCCGGACTCCCCAATCACGGAAACTGCACACTGCCAGGCTTGAAATACGCCGGGTGGCTGCCGTCTTCGTAGAGCGCGGGAATCGTGTCGAGGATCGCCTTGCCGCGGATATCGGTAATGCGGATGGACAGCGGCTGATTACCCAGTTGTTCGCCGAGGAAATGGTTGTAATCCATCTTCTGCAGGCTCTTCCAGGTGCTGCCCTGTTTCACTTCGAACTTGACCACCGGGTAGGCGTGGTTGCGTACCTGGATTGCCGCCCACCAGCGTGAGCTGCCTTCCTTGATGCGGTACTGCACATTGCCGGTGACCGGGGCGCGCACCATCTTCCAGCTGATCGGAATGCGCCCGTCCACCATGTTGCCGATCGCCGCAAAGGCGTTGTGCGACAGGTCCAGACCACCGGAAGCGCCTTCCGGATACAGGTCGGTGACATATACGGTGGTCTTGCCCTTGGGGCCGGTCACTTCCAGATAGGCGCCGGCCATCGCGGCTTTGACACCGCCGAAGTTCAGCTGCGTCGGGTTGAGTGCGGTGATGAACGCGGTGCTCGGGATCGGATCCAGCAGCAGCGCACCGCCGGAGTAGCCGGAGCCGGTATACGTCGCGGTGCCGGTGAAGGTGCTGTCCCACGTCGTGGCCTTGCTGACATTCTTTGCGTCAGCACGCGGTGCCGATGCAGTTACCGACGCTGCAGGTGCGATGCCCCAGGCCTGCTGCAGCACCTGCAGCTTGTCTGCACGCGGACTGCCATCTTGCGCCAGCAGGCCGCCATTGTTGGCATTTCCCACCTCCCAGCTGCCGAGAAACGCACTGCGCAATCCGCTGTTGGCAAGATAGCCGCTGAGCGCGGTTTGCCATGCCGGGTCGCGCGGATCGCCATCGCCCAGACCACCGCCGATGCTGACCGGAACCACGGCGTGGTTGCGCGCAAATTGCCCGAAGTCGCGCTGCCACGTGGCAGGCAACGCCTGTGCAAAATCCGGCGCGGCAAACGCGTCAGCTGCATCGCGATCCGGGCCGGCCAGCTTGGGCATCAACACCAGGTGTTGCGATGCGATGCGCAGCGGCGCACAGGCCAGCGGCTGCAGATTGCTGCCAGCGGCCTTGCGTGCGGAGTCGCTGCACAGCGCATTGCTGCCGACACCTTCCACGCCCACCACCCAGCGCGGCGCCTGCGCCAGCACGGCGGTGGCTGCGCGCGCTGCAACGCGATTCCAGTCCGCCTCTGCGGCGTTTCCTGCCCAGTTGGCATTGCGATACCCGCTACTGCCAAGATCGATGCCGATGACACCCGCGGTGTCGCGGTAGTCACGTGCCAGTCTGGTCAGGCCGCGCATCCATGCCTGCTGCTGCGTGCCCAGCTGCGGTGCACTGTCATCGCAGCGGCCATCGGCAAACGCAAACATCACCTGCATGCCGCGCTGGGATGCGGCGCGCACCACCGCATCGAGCAGCTGCGATGCAGTCAAACCGCGCAATGCCGGGTCGCCGGCAACGTCTGCAGCCGCCACTGGCGTGGGCTGTAGCGCCGCCGCGCAGATTGGCAGGCGCACGGCGTTGATGTCGGCGGCCTGCATCTGATCCAGTACCTGGGCCAGTGTGCTGTCGCGTAAACCGGCGGCTGCCAGCGCAGCGCGGTCAAAACCGGGCCAGGTCACCCCGCGAATCTGCAGCGACTGGCCTTGCCCATCGACAAGTCGGCCCTGCGGATCGACCTGCACGGCCAGCGCGGTCACGGGAGCCAGCAATGCGAGTGCGAGCAATAGATGGGTGCGAGTTTGCATGAAAGTCTCCTGGGTGGCGGCTGCGCAGGAAAGCAGCAATTGCCACGCCCGGTCCGTGCGCGCAGTCAAGGAAGCGGACGGGAGTATGTATGCCACCGTGAGCAGACGGTCGCACTGGAATGGGGATCGCTGTTTGTGCGAGATGCCGCACCAATGTGATCTGGCTCGGCATAGTCGTACCAGATGGCCGGCGTATGACCGGCTGCTGGTGATTGCATGACAACCACACGCTGTAATGCTTGGATGACAGTCGGTGAACATGTGGGCCGGCAGCGGAGTGCAGCGGCGGCGCATGGCAATGCCACTGACGCCGAAGGGTTCGGCGCTCGCATCGAAGCACGCCTATGGCACATGCAACAGGCCGCGCACCGCGCGCAGGCAGCGAATCTGGTTGGCTCGCTCGATCTGTGCCGCAAAGCAAAGCAGGCTTCGCAATGCGATTCCATTGTTTGAGTGGCTGCACGTCGCCGCGATGAAGGCCACTGTCAGCTGAGCGTGCCGGTGCGTTGGCGTTGACGCCGATGAGGCGGAGCCGGATGCTCGCGGCCATCCACTGTCACGGCCTGCCGCATGATCACGACCCACCCGATTGCCGGAACCCACCACGCACAAGGTTACTGGGTCGACCTGTGCCAGCCGAGTCCGCAAGAGTTGGCCGACGCCGCCAAGCAGGTAGGGTTTGCGCTGCCCGACCGTGCAGCCATCGGCGAGATCGAATTCAGCAGCCGGGTACGCCGCCAGGGCGATGTGCTGTTTCTCAATGTGCCGCGATTTCAGGACGACGATGGCCCGACCGCGCCGCTAGGGTTTGCGCTGTCGCCGAGCATGCTGGTGACCCAGCGCGAGCAGCGCATCGGCTCGCTGGACGCGTTGGTCGCGCGGTTGGAGCACGAGCCCTGCCACAGTTCCGACGACTTGCTGCTGCGCATGTTCGATCAATTGGTCGGGCGCCTGGCAGACCGCCTGGAAGCGCTCGAAGCCCAGGTCACCGAGACCACGCGGCAGGTGTTCGACAACCCGCACACCACCAAGGATCTGGAGCGCATGCTGCACCAGGTGGGCGGCATGGGCCGCCAGCTGGGCGGGCTGCACAACGCCGGGCAGGGCATGCTGCGCTTGATCACCTATCTGGATGGCGCCGCACCGGACTGGTTCGCCGCCGATGCGGCCAAGCGCATCGGAATGCTGCACAAGGACCTGACCACCTTGAGCGAATTCCAGCAGCACATGGACGACCGCATCGAATTCCTGCTCGACAGCGTGCTGGGCATGATCAACATGGACCAGAACAACGTGATGAAGGTGATGGCGGTGGCATCGGTGGTCGGCATTCCGCCCACCGTGCTGGTCGGCATCTGGGGTATGAACTTCGCCTACATGCCCGAGCTCAAGGGCCACGATGCATATTTCTGGGCGCTGGGCGTCATCGCACTGAGCGTGGTGATTCCGCTGGCATGGTTCCGCAAGCGCGGCTGGGTGTGATGCACGCCACTACCTCGTAGGAGCGCACCCGGGCGCGAGGGCAGTGGCGATAGACCCACGTCACGTCCGAGTGCGCTTCCACACGATATGCGCCAATAACGCACTGCGTATGCAGATGAAGTGCCCAGCCACGCATCACGCGGCTGGGCACTCCAACATCAGCTTTTAGAGTGGCTAGCAAAACGTAGCGAGCAGTCGTCAGGTGGGTGTGGACGGCGCGCAGGAACCGGAGTGTACGAGTGGTACATGAGGATTCCGAGCACCGGCCGCGCCCGCCTGGCGGCTGCACAGTAGTTTTGTTAGCTGCTCTTCGCCTGAAAACTTGCTTCTTCGTACGGCTGCACCACCACCCAGCCTTCGCCGGCGAAGCGCATCTGCAGGCTTTCGCCCGAGCCGCGGCCGAACAGCGTGCCGATCGACACATCGGTCACCAGCTCCGGGGTCAATGTGCCCGACCACGCCACCGTGGCGTTGGGGTCGGTAAACACCGGGCCGCTGGCGGCAGTCACCGGCAGCGTCAGCGGCTCGTAGTGCGAGGTGATCGCCACGATGCCGTGGCCGCTCAGGCGCACGTTGAACAGGCCGCCGGAGAGCATACCTGCCACTTTGCGCATCATCGTGATCTTGTGCTCGACGCCGGATTCGAATGCCAGCACATCATTGCCGTTGACGAAGATCGCCTCGCCATTCAAGCGCAGCAGCGTGACCAGCTTGCCGAGGTCGGCCAGATACACGCGGCCCTGGCCTTCGGCCTTCATCAGCTGCATGCCTTCGCCGCTGACGGCTTTTTTCAGCAGGTTGCCCAGCCCCTGTTCCAGCAAACCCTCGCGGGTGAACTTGACGTTGCCAGTGCGCGCAACCATGGCGCCTGCCTTGGACCACACCATGCCATCCAGGCGCACTTCCAGCAGATGCGGGTTTTCCAGCTCGAACGGATCAGGGCTGACGTCCTTTTCCTTGGAGTGGGCGAGAAATTCGTTGAGCGTGCGTACGGCCATGGGTCCATCCCTAGTACGTGAAAGAGTGCGCATGATACGCGGCCTGCGTGTCGGCAGTTCCTGCGCACGCACGCCTGCTGCCTGCAGTTGCCGCAGGTCGACGCCGCGTTGAGTGCGCTGCCTCGGCGCACGCGTGGCGCTGCACTCAACGCTCCAGGTTGCCGAACGCGTTTAAAGTGCGGTTCCTCTCATACACGCGACTGGCATGGCAACACGACGCAAGCTGTGGATCTGTGCAGTGCTGGTAGCAACCACGACCGCAGTGCTGGCGAGCTGGTGGTGGATGCCGGCGCCAACGGCAGTGCCGCAAGTACAGGGTCCGGCAGCGACGCCGTTGGGTTGGTCGGCGCAGCTGCAGTGGGTGGCCGGCAACGGAGTGCGTGGCGCGCAGGATGGCCGCGCGGCCGACGCGCAGTTTGCCGACCCCTATGGTCTTGCGATCGATGCGCACGGCACGCTGTACGTCGCCGATGGTGGCGATAACAACCGTCTCCGCACCGTGCTCGCCAACGGCAGCGTGCAGACTCTTGCTGGCGGGCGGGAAGGTTTTGCCGATGGCATCGGCGCGGTCGCAGCGTTCAATACGCCCTCGGGGATCGCCTTCGACACGGCCGGCAATCTGTATATCGCCGACACCGGCAATCACGCGATCCGCAAGCGCACGCCGCAAGGCGTGGTGACCACCCTCGCTGGCGACGGCAGTGCAGGATTTCGCGATGGTGCGGCGGCGCAGGCGCGCTTCAATGGGCCGATCGGCGTGGCGGTGGATGCGCAGGGGCGCGTGTATGTCGCCGATACCTACAACGACCGCATTCGCATCATCGAGCCTGGCGGTCAGGTGCGCACGCTAGCCGGTGGCGCCTTGCCCGGCATGGCCGATGGCGTCGGCGACCAAGCGCGCTTCGATACCCCGACCGATCTCAAGGTGGATGCCCACGGTGTGGTGTGGGTGGCGGACATGCGCAACGATGCGATTCGCCGTATCGCTCCCGATGGCAGCGTCACTACCTTGGTCGGCGGCGATCCTGCCGACCTCAGCCCGCTGTTGTATCGACCGATGACACTCGCCATCACCCACGACGGCGTGCTGTACGTGGGCGATGCAAGCGGTCGCGTGTTGCAGGTGACGCGCGCCGGGCATGTGGTGACGATGAGCGGCGAGAATGTGTTGCAACGCCTGTCGCGCCCGGCGGGGATTGCGGTGGATGCGCAGGGCGCGGTGTATGTCAGCGATGCGGGAAGCGCACGCGTGCATCGGCTGGTGCCGGCAACGGCGACGAACGTTGACGACACGCCCGTGGTCGGGCCGGCCGACGCGCAGCCCTTGCCCGTCACCCAAGGCCGCTGGCCGTTGCAACCGCAGACCGGCTGGCACGAGGTGGTCGGCACGCTCGGCGAAGTGCGCGGCAACTACCAGGGGCTCAGCCGCGATCATCTGCATGCGGGCCTGGATATCCGCGGCGATGTCGGTCAGACGGTCTTCGCGATTGCCGATGCCAAGGTGTCCAGCCCCAATGCCAGTTGGGGGCTTGGGCAACTGGGCGAAGGCATGGCGCTGGACACAATCGGCTACATCCATCTGCGCGTGGGCCGCACCGCGCAAGGCAAGCCGCTGGACCCGCAACGTCTCCAGTTGGTGAGCGATGTGGACGGCAAGCCCGAACGCATGCGCGTAGTGCGCGGCACGCGGTTTCGCGCCGGCGATGCGCTTGGTACGCTCAATGGCATGGCGCATGTGCATCTGACCGTGGGCGCCCACGGCTTCGAGCGCAATGCGGTGCAGCTGGGGTTTGTGGGCTACGCAGATCATGTGGCGCCGCGCATCGACAAGGTGAGCCTGCTCGATGCTGCGGGTCAGCCATTACCGGTGACCAACGGCGCGGTGCAGGTACCGCGCGCGGCGGTGGTGCAGATCGTGGTGGAGGCCTGGGATCAGGTGGATCGCAATCTGCCGCGGCGCCGGCTGGGGCTGTACGCACTGGGCTATCAAGTGCTGGATGCGCAGGGCGTGGCACTGCCGGGCGAGGCCGCGCCGCGCATGACGATCGTGTTCGACCGCATGCCCGCCGATCCGGCTGCGGTACTCACCGCTTATGCGCCCGACAGCGGCATCACCGTGCATGGCAGCGCGGTGACGCGGTTCCGCTATCTGGTCAGCAACACGGTGCGCGATGGCCGTCTCGGCAGTGGGCAGTGGCAGGCCGGTGCGTTGGGGCCGGGCGACTACACGCTGCGCGTTACCGCACGCGATTACAGCGGCAACACAGCGATGACCAATCGGGATCTGCGCGTGCGGGTGGAATGATGCATACAGCGTCGCGTCGGTGACCCCGCAGTGCATCGGCGACGCATGCGCGCGCAGGCGCCTGCGCACGACGGCGCTGCTATCGCGATCGGATCCACATAACTTACGCCCGGCACTCAGCTGCGTCGCACGCCTCGTCGCAAAACACGGTACCAAGCTGCCGGCGCCGTGCTTCTGAGATCGGCGTCGGATTCGTGGCATTGCCGCCGGGCTAGATTGCTCCTGCAGAAAACGTCTTTACGTTGTTCAAGGAGTGCGGCGATGCGCGTGGTTGCTGGCAGTCGAGTGGATGGGGGCTGGTCTGGAATGTCGCTGCGTGGCGGCGCAACCGCGTCACTGTTGGTCCTGGCCGCTGCTGCCACTGGCTTGCACAGCGCACCCGTGCAGGCGGCAGTGGGGCCGGGTGTGGTGAGCGGCGACACCATCGTGCACGACCCGTCGATGCTCAAGTTGGGCGATGGGCGTTACTACATCTATGCCACCACCGGTGTGGTCACCAGTACCGACCGCACCAAATTCAGCAATGCGGGCGCGATCTTCAGCAGCATGCCGAGCTGGGTGCGCAGCTACAACCCGGACAACCAGCTGTGGGCGCCGGATGTGTCCTTCCACGGCGGCAAGTACCTGATGTATTACACCGCCTCCAAGTTCGCCACCAATACCTCGGCGATTGCGCTTGCCAGCAGCAGCACCGGCAAGCCTGGCTCGTGGAAGGATCAAGGCATCTTCTACACCTCCAAAGGCAGCGACGACTACAACGCCATCGACGGCAATCTGGTGGTGGACGGTAACGGCAAGTGGTGGCTGGCGTTCGGCTCGTTCTGGTCGGGGATCAAGCTGATCTAGCTCGATCCGGGCACCGGCAAGCAGCTGTCCGGCAACACGGCGCGCTACAGCCTGGCGAGCCGGCCGTACCCGGGCGCGGTGGAAGCACCGTTCATCCAGCAGGCCAATGGCTGATACTACTTGTTCGTGTCGTTCGATGCGTGCTGCAAAGGCGCCAGCAGCACCTACAAGATCGCGGTGGGGCGTGCGCGCTCGGTGACCGGGCCGTATCTGGATCGCGCCGGTGTGGACATGCGCCGCAAACCTTAGGGTCAGGTTCACTTATCAATCGACGGCGCTTGGCTTGCGTAGCCGATGAGCGTGCCTGGTTCCGGCAAAGGGTCGGCTTTGGGCTTCGACCATCGCGCGGAAGGCAGGGTTGCCCAGGGCTAGCTACGCTGCAAACCTATTCTGAGAAGTTGATCAGACACTCATGCGCAGCGATTGCTGCCCATCTTGCTGTTGGCTGCGTGCCAATTCCTGCTGTCGTGTTTGCGTCTGCTCCTGGGCGATGGCTTGGTTGGCCGCTTGTAGCTTTGCATCCGACTGCTCCAAAGGGATATGAATTGCCTGGTCTATAGAAACGACGACGCGCTTGTGCGTCGGGTCGTCGAGGCGTCCCTCAACCGCGAAGAGGTTGCCGTTCTTGCCCATCAGCACATGGTCTACGCGCTGCAGTGCGTTGGCGGCGAGCGAGGTGTTGCCGGCGTCTGGATAGCGCTCGCGATTGTCCTTGCATGCCGCCAGCAGGCAGCGACTGACGCGTTCGCTCATTTCGTCATAAGGCTTGCCCACGCTCTGATCGATCTTGGCCACGCCTTCGCGGATCTGCTTCAACATGGCGTGATCGGGATGATCCGGATCTTGCGGGCCTGACGCTTGCGGTCGTGCGAGTGTGCTATGGCCGCGTACATCTTTGTCTTCCTGAGTTTTCTTCGAAGAGGTGTCCGCGTTGTCGTGGCTTTGCATCTGCGGGGCAGTGACATGGACCGTCGCTAGCGTTTTGATAGGTTCGGCAGCAGCCTGGGCTGCCGGCTGTGCAGCCGTACGCTGTGCGCCTACGGTCTGAGCTGCGTAGGTTCCATCAAGCTCTTGCTTCAAGTTTCCCTTGGCCTGGCTGTCCCAGAGCATACCGTCATGGGCCCATTGACCATCTTTGCCACGTTCGTAGAGGTCGCCGTCTGAGCCGACGATCCGGCCGGGATGTTTTAGCGCGTCATGCACTGCGGCGGGCATGTAAGCGTGACGCTCCCAGCCATTTTGCTCGTAGGTCTCTTTGTAGTGCGCGGCCATCGCTGCTGGCGTGTGCATCGCGTTCTGCCTGATGATTTGCTGCGAAGCGGCATCAAGTTGCGACGCACGTTGAGGGCTCGCCGTTTCGGTGTGCGTGCTCATCGTGCGATCGATCAGGCCATCAGCTATCTGGCGCGTCCACTGCTGCGTATTCGCGTTGTGCACCCACGGGGATTCGCGCAGGCTGCGCGTGTCGTGCTCGTTGGCCGGTTGGGTGTAGGGATCTTTATTCTGCGGCGGCGAACCGAGTGCCAGCTCGATAGACGTACGAGATGCTTTGAAGGTCAGCAAGTCCGCGACTTCCGGCGTGGCAACTTCGGTCCGCGTCTTGAAGAGCGGCACGCCGGCTTCGCCAAAGGCGACAGCTGCTGGATCGACTTCGCCAGTGCTGACGTCACGCGCCCACCGTTCTCCGGCTTGGTGATTCTCAAGGCGCCACGTATTGCCTTGCGCATCTTGTTGATGGGAAATGCGATGATCATTGATCACATCGGCCAGCTTGTCGCCGCCCACCGCGCCAACGATGCCGCCAACCGCACCTGTGACTAGTAAGCCCGGGCCAGACTCCACACCTAGCGCTGCGCCTACGCTACTGCCAAGCACTGCCCCGCCGAAGGTGCCCAGATTTCGTGTGGCGTAGCGGGTGACCTCTGCATCGGCCGCAGTGCTGTTGCCCTGCGCGTCCAGCCGCTCGGTGTTTCTTGCCGTACCGCCCAGGTCGTACACGGCCGCCGCCGCGCCCACAATGCCCAGCCCACGGACGGTGCCGGAGGAGAGCCTGCGCGATGCCGCCACCTCTGCGCTGAGCGCGGTCTCTGCGATGCCTACGGCTGGCGCATCCAGCCCGGTCGGTGCGCGGATCATGCCGGAGGCGCTGAGTTCTGCTGATGGCTTGAAGTGTGTTTGCTGCAGTTCTAAGCTTCCAGCGAACTCACGCGAAAATGTAACCTTTTCAATCTTTGAGCCGATGCTCTCTGGCGCTACAAAGATACCCTTGGGTGCCGCCTGGATAAAGTGTGTTTGCACCTCCGGCAGTACAGCGCCTGCGCCACCTTGTGCGTACAGTGCCTGCAACTTGGGAATCGGTTGACCGCCCAGCGAATTGACATTTGGGTTGTTCAGCACAGCAGGCACTTCAACCTGACCGAAGACACGTTCCAGGTTGGCAGCAGAAGCCACTACTTTGATGTCGCCACGCAGCGAGCTTGCGAATTCGTGCGAGGCCTCTCCCCAGAGGCATTTCGACAAGGACGTGGGGCTCTGTGAGGGAACCGCCGGGTCGCCGAACAAGAACGACGCAGCAGACTCCTTGGCCATCTTCGGAGGCAATCCCTGAGATCTGAAAATCTCGGAAGCCTTCTCCTCGATGGCAGTCCTGGCTTCCATGAGGAACTTGGCGCGCGGCGTATCGTTGATGATGGGAAGTCCAGTCTTTTCAGAAAGTTCAACCGCCATGACCTCGGATGAGACATCCCCGGCCCAACTACTGTAAAGAATTCCGCCCTGATCAACCGATTTTGCCGGATACGACCTTGCAATTTCAGATATTTCATCTAGAGATTCTGCTTTCTCTATCAGAGAGATCGAGGCGGCGTGGTCGCTCATATCTGAACTCCGGGCTGATCATTGGGCTTGATCAATGCCCAGTTCTCATTAAAGATTACCTTCCCCGTGAATATCGCCCCTCCGCTTTCACTGATGATCAGCGGCTTTTTCGTAAAGGAAGTGCCAGCCTGGATTAACTGGATGATGATAGTCTTTATAGGCTCAAGCTCTTCATCGGTGAAGGGGCGAACTGACCAGGCGGTAATTGGCATCCCAACCTGAAGCTCTACCGAAAATCCAAAAGAAACAACTGCTACGTCATAATGGGTTTGGTCTGGAAGCCAATCATTCTTTAGCTCTCCAAAATACTCCGTGCCATCAATTTCAATGGCGAAGGTTTCGTGACCAAGCTCGTCAGCACCCCGGATGCCACCTGAAAAACGGGCCCGACCTGCTGGCAAATCTATCCATTCAAATGTCGATGACATCTCAATTCCTTTGTTGCTGGATCCAAATGGTGTGGCTTATCGAATAGGACGATAGGCAATGGTAGTTATGATACATCCGTGCCAATGGCAGCCAGCAAGGGTGCGGCATCGGCAAGAGTGGCTACTCATTATTGCACCACAAGTGGCATGTAGTTCTTGGTGGCCGCTTACTTGCTGGAAGCGCTATCTTGCCGGTTTGCCTCTGCCAATAATTGCTCATACGACTGTACGCGTATACGTAGGCGAATGAGATGCCAGGACATCGCAAAAGCAAACAAGAGCGTAAAGGCCAGCACGCCCTGCATCAGGGTGATCTTGCTCAACACCGTCCAGTCACCCATACGCCAGTCTTTCAGCTGCAGATAGAGGGCGAGCAGGACGGGCATAAAGCCCAGCTTCTCCATGCCGCCAGTGAACAGCCCCAGGCGGTCGTGCATGTTGGTACGACGGTCGCGCATGAACGCCTCGCGTCGGCGTCGCTGCTCCAATGGAAACCATCGGAGTGCCGCGAGGATGGATTGGTAGTGGTAAAACTCCCGCTCCATCTGCTCTGCATGATCCGCATAGGGGCGGCGGAATCCAGGCCACTCACGCTTAAATGAGAGTGCGCCGTAGACCAGAAAGCCAGTCAACTCGACCGCAAGACCTATGGCTGCGAGATAGAGGCCAGTCTTGCCGCTCAACAGGGTGCCAGACAAGATACCCACGCCCGCACCGATCAATCCAATCGCCAAGCTCCAGCGCTCTACCGGACCGGCGCGGCTCTGCTCGGTTACGTGTGTGTAGTGCGCCATTGCAGCGGAAAGCGAGGGAAAGCTCAGGTCTACCAGTCCGATGGTTTCCCGATTGGTACTTGCTCCGCGTTCCGCCGCTACGTCATCTGGTGAACCCATCCAGCCTCCCTTGGCGATTGAGCGTCCAATCCATCTCTGTGATCCACAGTATTCCTTAGCTGCTCAATGCGCGCCAGCACGCTACGCAGAAGTATCAAGTGTCTCGCTATGCTGCTGTTGACAAGCGACGCCGGGCGCCAGCAATTTAAGCCCAAGGAGCGTCGAAACTCTTCACGTAGCGGTGCCCACCTCCGTCAAACCGGTGGGTTTTTTATGCCTGCATCTGTGCAGGTGCAACCGACGCGATGCCTGCGTCGGGAAGGCGGTTAATACAACACCGGCGAGGGGAATACGCCCGCCGGCTACTGGCTGTTCGAACCTCGCGATATCCCGGCCTACCGACTACCAGAAACGCTATGCCGTCAGCGACGCCGAGCAGCGCCCGGCATATCGCTGGCGCACACTCAGCGTGTCGCCGCTTCCGGCTTGCGTACGCGCTTTGCAGGCGCGGTCTTGCTGTCGGTACCCGGATACAGATTCAGCAGCATCAAGGTGACGCCATTGGTCCAGCCGAAGCCGTCCTGCAGTGCGTATTCGCCGCCGCCGCCGCCAGCCGCAGCGGCGTCCAGGCCGTATTTTTCGACCAGCTTGTGCTCGCGTGCGAACAGCGCCTGCACCTGGGTGAGGAAACGTTCGCCGATGGTGCGCGCCAGCGCGTCTTCGCCGTAGCGACGCAGGCCGTCCACTGCCACCCATTGCAGCGGCGCCCAGCCATTGGGCTCATCCCATTGCTGCCCGGTCTTCACCGCGGTGGTGGCCAGGCCGCCGGGGCGCAGCAGACGCGCGCGCACCACGGTGGCGGTGCGCTTGGCATGCGCGTCCGACGCCAGGCCGGCAAACAGCGGGTACAGCGCGGCGGCAGTGACCTGGTCGCTCAGCGCGCGGGTCTGCCAGTCGTAGTCGGCGTAGTAGCCGGCCGCATTCCACAGATGCGCGTCGATGGCCTGCTTGCGCTGCTGCGCCAATGCGGCGTAATCCAGCGTGCACTCGGCGCCCGGCTGCGCGCATGCCTGGGCCAGGGTGCGCTCCAGGTGATACAGCAGGCTGTTGAGATCGATCGGAATGATGGCGGTGGTGCGGATGGTGCGCAGGTTCTGTCCATCGGCCAGCCAGCGGCTGGTGTAATCCCAGCCACTTTCGGCGCCGGCACGCAGGTCGCGGTAGACCTCGGCGGCCGGGCGGTCTTTCACTTCGGCCGCGGTGCGAGTGTCGTGCAGCCAGGCTTCCGGGCGCGGCGTGTCGCGCTCGTCCCAATAGCGGTTGAGCACGCTGCCGTCGGCCAGGCGCACCGCATGACGGGCGGCTTCGCCGGGCTTGAGCCCGTCGCTGCCCTGCATCCAGTACGCGTATTCCTTTTGCAGCTGCGGCAGATACCGCTGATAGACAGCCTCGCCTTCCACGCCGGCCTGCAGCTCCACCATGTAAGAGAAAAACGGCGGCTGCGAGCGGCTGAGGTAATAGGTGCGGTTACCGTTGGGAATATGCCCGTAGGTGTCGATCAGGTAGGCGAAGTTGTCCAGCATCTGGCGGCTGAGCGTGGTCTCGCCGCTCTTCACCAGGCCCAGCATGGTGAAGTAGGAATCCCAGTAGTACACCTCGCGGAAGCGGCCGCCCGGCACCACGTACGGGTGCGGCAGCGCCAGCAGGCTGCTGTGCGGCGGCACGTGGTTCTGGCTGCGCACCAGCTTCGGCCACAGCAGATCGATGTGCTCGCGCAGCGCGGTGTCCTGGCGGATGGCGTCGGTCTGCACCGGCGGCGACTCTTCGAAATTGGCGTCCACGAACTTGCGCAGATCAAAGCCCGGGTGATCGTGCTGCGCCAGATAGTCGGCGTTGATCAGGGCCGGGTCGCGCAGCGGCAAAAAGTCGACGAAATGTTTCTGGTCGTCGAACAGCTCGCCGCTCTGCACCGCCTGGAATAGTTCCGGGTAGGCCACATCGGGCGTCGGCGGCGTGGACGCAGGCGCGTTGACGACCGGAGTATCCAGCGGCGCGGCAGTCAGCGTGCACGGCGCAACAAACATGCTCAGCGACAGGCCAAGCAGCGACGTGCAACACGGGGGCGCGGCAGAACTCATGGCATCTCCAGAACGGGCAGTGGCGTAGGGCATGGTAAACGACCAAAGTGGCGGGCGGGACTGCGTGAGATGCCGGAACGCCGACAGACTTCGCGCGGTGACAACGGGATTCAGCAAGGTGATCCGGCGCACCGCCGCAACGAGCGCCAATCCAGGCGTATCGGCGCGGATCCAGGCAGCTTGAGTGCAGCGACGGCGTGCTGAGTTAGATGCCATCGCTGCAAGAAGCGCGCCAGGGCATGGCAGCGGCCAGCGTTACTGCGCCGACACCGGGGGCGCCGTCAATGGAGACACTGGGGCATCCGCCGCACCCATGGTCTGCGTGGTAGTGACCGGGCGCATGTAGGGCCTGGGCGGTGGTCACCCTGACGCGCTGGTCTGTAAGGCTGGGTCCGACGTGCCGACATGCAACAAGCATCGGCCGGCGACGACGCCGAAGCGTCGCGGCGGGTGACGCCCGGCATGCAGCGGGCACTGCCTCAGACCCACACCCCCTGTTCTATCCACAACAGCGCCTGCAGCCTGCGCGCGTTGGGCACGACCAGGCCGGCGGCGGTGTTGTCGAAGATCACCCAGCATTTGGCTGGCGGCTGGCGGCTGCCGCGCAACGTGCGGCGCAGCGCACACCGCATCGTCCAGCGCCTGCAGCGCGCGCTCGTCGTAGCTGCTGCAGTAGACGCGCGGGCTGCCATGCCAGCGCCATTAAGACGGGCCGACGCTCGTGTCCGGTACTGCTGCCTGGGGTACTTGCGCAGGGTCGGTGGCGCAGCGCGCGATGCGGTGGCGCGTCAGCAGCTCCACCGCGGGTGGCAGGACCAATCTGGCGTGGCGCGGCTTGCAGACCACAGCGCTCTGGCAGCGCCGCCACCCGTGCATCGAAGGTGGCGCTGGGCGGCAATCGCGCACGCCAGCCGGTGAGGCGTTACGTTCAGCCCAGGCATGCGCTCAATGTGAATGGCGGCTGGTCCCTATTGAGCAGACAACGAATTTCAAACGCGCGTAAACGCCGCGCCGGCTAGATTTGCGCGCTCCGGACCGGGGTTGGTGGTGCGGTGCCCGTCTCTTCTCTTATCGGTCTCCCGCATTGTGATTACCCGCAGGAAGGAAGCGCTTGTCCCGCATGTTGCTGCAGCCGCATGCACGGGCGCCATCCTGTTTTTTCTTGCGTGTCTGTTGCTGTACATGCCGGCTCCGCGTCTGACCGTGCAGCAGGATGAAAGCCTGCAGGTGTATTTCCTGCCGCGTCCGCAGGTGACGCCGCCGGCGCCGGTCGAGCCGCCGCCGCAGGAGCAGCCCAAGCGGCAACAACGCGCCACCGCCGCTTCCGCATCGGCTGCCCGTCGTGCGCCACCGCCCACGCGCACTCCGCCGCCGCAACGCCAGGTCGCTGCCGCCAATGCGCCGGCCGATGCATCGATGGCAGCGCAGCTGTATACCCGCGAAGGCCGTCTGCGCATGCCGCTCGACACCAAGGTGGACCCGATGGCGCAAGGCGACGCAGTGCCGCCGGGCATGACCGATGCGCGGGCGCAGGCCAAGGCGCGCAACGTGATGGAGCGGGTCAACCCGGTGCAGTACCAGGACACGCGCTTTGCCAAGGATTGGAAGAGCGACGGCACGCTGGGCGATGTGGCGATGCAGGAAATGAATCGCGGCATGAAGAAGTTCAACGACATGCTCAACGGGCCGCAAACGCAGGTGGCCAAGGCACGGCCGCCGCCGGATGTACGCTTCAATCCTGCGCTGGCCGGAAATCAGGCCGAAATGGGCAGCGAAGCCACTGGCGATGCGTACAAGGCCGCGCCGATCGCGCACGAAACCTTGCCCGACCTCAAGGGCGAAGCCAGCCGCCGCATCCGCGAGGCATTGGCAACGTTGGAACAGCGCAGTGCACGCTGCGACGCGTCCAAGCGCAAATCGTTGCTGTCGCCGGTCCGCACGCATCTGTCTGACCTGGAGCGTGCCGAACACGCGCTCAACAATGGTGCCGATCCGGTATTGGCTGCGCAACTGTTGCCACGCCAGGCCGACAGCGCCTACGACCTGGCACGCCGCGCGCTGTGGTATGCCGACCGGCAATTGAAGCAGTGCGCGGTGGGGTAGGTGGGGTGTTTGCAGTGCCCCATTCCGCGTTAGAGACCGTCATGCGCTTCAAGCCTCTTTCCCGCCTGCGGGAGAGCTCTAAGGCGTCGGGGTAAGGGCACGGTGACAGACCGCCATCTGAGCACAGCGTAGGCATGCGCTGGAAACGCGCCAGGACGCCCCTCACCGCTCAAGCCGCACACCCAACACTGAGTTTTACTTTGCAAAGGCGTTGTGCCCATCAGGGTGAGAACAGTTGGCTGGATCGGCCAACGGCTGGCCCCCATCCGCCCTTCGGGCACCTTCCCCCGCAGGCGGGGGAAGGCAGTCCGCCGATCGCTGCCGTGAACCCCCTCTCCCGGCGGGAGAGGGGTGAGGGTACGGCTACTGCAGCGAAGCAGCGGCCTAGGCCAGACTCTGCCGGTAGCGATCCTTCTCTGCACTCAGCGCAATTTCCGCGCGTAAAAAGACCTGGCCGATCGGTTCGTCGGCGCGGGTGGCTTGCGCTTCGCCGAGTAACACCGTCAGGCCCAGCGCATGTTGCAACTGCGCGACGTCGCGCAGGTGTTGCAGCGTGCGTTCGGCATCCGGGTCGCGCAGAACGGCGATGAATTCCGCGCTGTCGGTGACCCGGTCGATGCTGTTGCCCGGCCCCTGCACCAGTGCGGCAAACGCCTGGTCGAGCTGTTGCAAGGTACGGCCGAGCAGCCGCTCGCTCTGGCGTTCTGCCAAGGCAGCCAGTTCCTGCACTTCCAGGATCACCAGCCGGTACGGAGTCTGGGTATCCGCGGCAGCGGCCGGCTGCAGGATTGCGGTGCGTTCTTGTTGCAGTGCTTCCTGACGCCCATCCAGCAGGTTCATGGTGACGCGCGCCAGCGCCTGCAATCCGGTGCGCTGGAGTTCGTTGAGCGAGCGCGGTTCTGTATCGAGCACGCACACAGTGCCTAGCGCCACGCCTTCGGTCGTCACCAACGGCATGCCTGCGTAGAAGCGTGCGCCGGTGTCGCCAGTGACCACGGAAATATCGCGGAAACGTGGGTCCTGGGTCAGGTCCGGCACTTCCATCAGGTGGCCGGGGTCGCGGATGGCGTGGTCGCAAACGGCCTGGCTGCGGTCGGTCTGTTGCAACCCCAGGCCAAGTTGCGCCTTGAACCATTGGCGGTCGCGGTCTACCAACGACATCAGCGCGATAGGCGTATCGCAGAGCGATGCGGCCACCTGCACGATGTCCTGATATGTATCTTCGGGCAGGCTGTCGACGATGCGGTAACCATCGAGGACCTGCTGGCGGGAGGCTTCATCTGCCGTCGGCATCTCTTTCATCGGATCAGCCAAACACCTGTCGAGGAGAGGGTCCAACCTTACCGGAATGGCCGATAACATGGCGTCGATATGAGAGTTGCCGCCGCCGGAAATTGACGTGCTGACGTGACGCGCGGGTTGCGGGCTGTTGATCAGGCCTAGCGGGCTGTGTTGCCACCTGCCGATGGTTCAGTTGTTGCTGCGGTCAACCGTCAATCAACGATCAATTGACCAATCAAACAACCGACCAGCGTGACGCGCGGAGTGCGGAGTGCCGATCGGTGCGAGCGGCCTGTAGTGCCACCTGCCGATGGTTCAGTTGTTGCTGCGGCCAACGGTCAATCAACGAATCAATAGACCAATCAAACAGCCGACCGACCAGCGTGACGCGCGGGCTGCGGAGTGCGGATCGGTGCGAGCGGCCTGTAGTGCCACCTGCCGATGGTTCAGTTGTTGCTGCGGCCAACCGTCAATCAATGAATTAATAGACCAATCAAACAGCCGACCAGCCGTTGCGGTTTAGCGCGAACAAAGTACCGAGCCGACTGCAAACCGTGGGCCGACCAATCAATCGGCCATTCGAACAGCCGGGCAATCGAATAACCGGATAACCAACATTCGATCTTCGGCTGTCGGCCAATCGGCGAGTTCACAGCCGGTCAACCAAACGCTCGACCACTCGAGCCGGCCGTCAGTCCGCAACGTGCATTCGGTCAACCAAGCGGTCAACTTGCCGACCGACCGACCGACCGACCGACCGACCGACCGATCAATCAATCAATCAATCGACCGGCGTACCGACCAAGCAAACGAACAAATGAGCAACCGAATAACCGACCAATCGACCAATCGACCAATCGATCGGCGCATCACCCAAACCACCGCAGACCCAGCAACTCGCGGCTGCCCTGCACCCACCTGCCTGCGCATCGCAAGCGGGTGGGTGCAGGGCAGCCGCAAAAACTAAGCACTTGACCGGCTTGCCGTCGGTATCGAGCACCTGCACCTCGCCCAGCTTGCCTGCACCCACCTGCCTACGCATCGCAAGCGGGTGGGTGCAGGGCAGCCACGAAAACTCAGCACTTGACTGGCTTGCTGTCGGTATCGAGCACGTGCACCTCGCCCAGCTTGCCCTGCACTCACCTGCCTACGCATCGCAAGCAGGTGCGTGCAGGGCATTAGCGAAACCTGAGCACTTAACCGGCTTGTCGTCGGCATCGAGCACGTGCACCTCGCCCAGCTTGCCTGCACCCACCCGCCTGCGCATCGCAAGCGGGTGGGTGCAGGGCATTAGCGAAACCTCAGCGCTTGACCGGCTTGCCGTCGGCGTCCAGCACCTGCACTTCGCCGAGCTTGAGCGCGCGCACCGGGGCTTCGATCTTCTTCAGGTCGCCCACGATCACCCAGGTCATCGCGTCGGGCTTGATGATCTGCGCGATAGCCTTCTGCGCGGCCGGCTGGTCGATCGCTTCAAGGCGCGGCTTGAGCGTCTGCACGTAGTCGTCGGGGCGGTCGAACTGCACGATGCCTTCGATCGCGCTCAGCACGGCGGTGGTGGTTTCGTAGCTGCCGGGCAGGGCGCGGATGCTCTGGTTCTTGATCTTTTCGATCTCCTCGCCGGTCAGCGGCTTGTCGCCGACGATGGCCCGGGCTTCCTTGAGGATTTCGTTGGCCGACTCGGCGGTCTTGTCGGTCTGCACCGGTGCGGAGAACAGATACGGCCGCTGGCCCTGCGCATCCATCAGACGAGTGCCGGCACCGTAGGCCCAGCGCTTGTTCTCGCGCAGGTTCATGTTCAACCGCGAGGTGAAGGTGCCGCCGAATGCATCGTCGGCCACGCCGATGGCCAGGTTGTCCTGGGTCTTGGTCGACGGTGCCAGCAGGCCGGCCAGGATCACCGACTGCGGGGCATCCGGCCGGTTGATCAGGTACACACGCGGCTTGGGCTGCACGGCCACGTCGACCAGGTTCTTCTTCGGTAGCGGGCTGGCCGGGGCCTTCCAATCGCCAAATGCGGCATCCAGCTGCGGGATGATCTGCGCCAGCGTAGTGTCGCCGGCGACCAGGATGCGCAGGTTGTCCGGGCGCAGCCACTGGCCGTGGAAGGCCTGCAGGTCCTTGGCATTGAGGCTCTTGATCGCCGCTTCGGTGCCGCTGCCGGTGAGCGGAATGCCGTACGGATGCTTGTCGCCGTACAGCAGCGGCGGCAGCGCACGCAGGCCCAGGCTGGTGGGCTTGGTCTTTTCCTGCGCGATGCCGGCCAGCCACTGGCCACGGATGCGTTCGATGTCCGACGGTTTGAATGCCGGGTTGCGCACGATGTCGGAGAACAATTGCAGCGACGGCTGCAGCTGGTCGTTGAGCGCATTGAGCGAGGCGCTGCAGCTATCCAGATCGCAGCCGACGCCGGTGATCGCGCCCAGGCGCTGCTTGCGCTGCGCCACTTCCACCGAATCCAGCGACGCGGTGCTCTCGTTCATCAGGGCGGCGCTGAAGCTGGCGGTGCCGAGCTTCTTGCCCTGGTCGGCGGCGTAACCGGCGTCGAACAGCAACTCGACCTGGGTGACCGGGATGGTGTGGCGCTCGGCCAGTACCACTTCGATGCCGTTCTTCAACTTGCCGCGCTGCAGTTTGGGGAAGCTCAGGTCAGGGAACTGAGTGGTCTTGGGCACGCCGGTGCTGCGGTCCACGGTGGAAGCGGTGACCTTGTACTTGCCGGCGGCGGGCAGCTTGGGCGCCGGCTTGCCCGGTTCGGCGGCGCGCGCGACCACCGCCTTGTCTTCGGCAGCCGGGTCGAAGTCCTTGCTCGCCGGCAACACGGTGAGCAGATAGTCGCCCTTGCCGAACCAGGTAGCGGAGGCCTGCTTGACGCTGTCCACGGTGGCGGCCTGGCCGCGCTGCAGATCTTTTTTGTAGGCACCCGGGTCGCCGCGATAGACCTGGCCCTCGGCCAGGAGCACGGCCTTGCCGGTGAAGCCACCGACCTTTTCCAGCCCGCGCACGAAGCCGGCACGGTAGGCCACCTGCGCGCGCTGCAATTCGTCGGCAGTCGGGCCTTGTGCGATGAATTTCTTGAGTTCTTCGTCGATCACCGCCTCGACCTTGGCCGGGTCCACGCCGTCTTTGACGTCGGCCTGGATCTGCATCTGGCTGGACAGCGCAAACGGCTGCACCGAGGCGGACACGTCATCGACCAACTTGTCCTGATAGACCAGGCGTTGATACAGCCGCGAGGTCTTGCCGCCACCCAGCACGGTGGTGGCCAGATCCAGCTGGATCATGTCGTCGGTGCCCAGCTGCGGCGCGGCCCAGGTGCGGTAGATGCGCGGCTGCGAGACATGGTCGTGCTGCACGCCGCGCTTCTGTGCGGCCAGCGGGGTCACCCACGGCTGCTGCCGCGCCACCGGCTTGCCAGACGGGATATCGCCGAAGTACTGCAGTGCCTTGGCGCGCGCCTGCGCCACGGTGATGTCGCCGGCCAGCACCAGGGTGGTGTTGGCGGCGCCGTAGTTGTCGTTGAACCACTGTTTGACGTCGCCCAGCGAGGCCGCGTCCAGATCTTCCATCGAGCCGATGGTGTCGTGCTGGTAAGGGTGGTTGGCCGGGAACAGGTTGGACAGGATGTTCTGGTCCACGCGGCCATAGGGGCGGTTTTCGCCCTGTCGCTTTTCGTTCTGCACCACGCCGCGCTGGGTGTCGAGTTCTTGCTGGCCGATGGCGCCGAGCAGGTGGCCCATGCGGTCCGATTCCAGCCACAGCGCGGTATCCAGCGCGGTGGTCGGCACGGTTTCGAAGTAGTTGGTGCGGTCGAACCAGGTGGTGCCGTTCATGTCGGTGGTGCCGACCTGTTCCAGCGGCGCAAAGAAGCTGCCCTTGTTGTTTTCCGAGCCGGAGAACATCAGATGCTCGAACAGATGCGCAAAGCCGGTCTTGCCGGCCGGCTCGTCGCCGGAACCGATGTGGTACCAGATGCTCACCGCCACCACCGGCGCCTTGTGGTCTTCATGCACCACCACGGTCAGGCCGTTGGGCAGGGTGAAGCGGGTATAGGCGATGTCCGGAATGGCGCTGCTGTCCGCGGTCTTGGACAGGCTGGCCGGGGCGGCGGCGACAGCGGGGGCAACGGTACCGGCGGCGACGCCGAGCACACCGGCGATCAACAGGGACAGCGGACGCAGCATGTGACACTCCAGAGCAGGGTAAGCGGCCGAGGGTAGTGGCTGCTTGGCGAGGCCGCAAATGCTGTTCGGCATGGGGGTGGCGGGCAGCGGTAGCGAGCTGTCGGAACGGCGGGCATGGCGACGGCAGGCCGTGTTGAGTTGAATGGGTGGCGTGAGATCGGGCGCGTGCAGGCCGCAGCGGGCAGCCGTCTGGTTCGGGGGCGGGCAACGCTGGCATCGCAGGTGCTACGGACAGCAAGGCCGCACGGTGAGTGGCTCGCCTGCGCCGTGTTGGCTTAGCGCTACCGGCACGCGGAAACCACGGGATCCGGCGTGGACGCCACGACGGCTGGCGACCGATCCCCGCCATGCGTCCGTACGGACGTAAACCCACGACGCACAGCTGCAGCGGCCAGGTGCACACGCCAGCTTGATCGTTTCGCCACTGCGTCCCTCTCCCACAGGCCGCCAAGGGTTTGGAGCAGCTAAAAGGCGATTGTGCAGCCGCCAGGGGCGCGCGGCCGGTGCGCGGTGCGGCATGTACCACGCGTACACGCCGGTTCTGAGCGCCACCTCCACACCCTGACGACTGCTCGTTACGTTTTGTTAGCCACTCTTAATCGGCCGCAAGCGGGCCCGGCTGCGTGCACTCAAGTTGATCCTCGCCTCGCCGTTACCTGGTGCGACCTACCTTGCCCAAACGCCGCCCGCCCATCACGCCATGACCGTCCTGTTGCCGCCCGTGCCGATTCCCGCCAACGACGCCTTGCGCGTGGACGCGGTCCGCCGGCTGGGGGTGCTGGACACCGAGGCCGAAGCCGAGTTCGACGATATCGCCTGGCTGGCGGCGCATGTCAGCGGCGCCCCGATGGCACTGGTGTCGCTGCTGGATGCCGACCGGCAATGGTTCAAGGCGCGCTGCGGCACCGACCTGGAGGGCACGCCGCGTAGCGTGTCGTTCTGCTCCTACGCGGTGATGGGCACCGAGTTGATGGAGGTCCCCGACGCCGAGGCCGACCCACGCTTCGTCAACAACCCGTTGGTGACTGCTGCACCCGGTGTGCGCTCCTACGTCGGGGTGCCACTGATCGGCCGCGAAGGCTATGCCTACGGCACCCTGTGCACGCTCAGCACCAGATCGCGCGTGCTCGACGAACATCAGAAACAGGCGCTGATCCGCCTCGCGCGGCAGGCGGTCAGCCAGCTGGAAGCGCGCCGCGATCGGCGCGATGCGCAGGCGCAGCGGCAGACGTTGAGCATGTTGCTGGAAGCCATGCCCGACGGCGTGGTGGCCTGCGGCACCGACGGCCTGCTGCGCGAGTTCAACAACGCCGCTAGGCAATGGCATGGCACCGACCTCCGCGTGCTGCCACCGGCGCAATGGGCGCAGCATTTCGATCTGTACAGCGCAGACGGCAACGCTCTGCTGCCCACCGAGGCCATCCCGCTGCTGCGTGCCTGGCGCGGCGAGCACGTGCGCAATGCCGAACTGGTGATCCGTGCCAACGGTCAGCCTCCGCGCAGCGTGCTATGCAATGCAGACCCGGTGGTCGGCGATAAGGGCACTGCGTTGGGCGCGGTTTGCGTGATGCACGACATCACCCAGCTCCGGGGTGCGTCGGCGGCCTTGTCTGCCGAGCGCGCGCGGCTGCAGGCGCTGGTGGATGCCTCGCAGGACGTGGCGATCATCGCCTTCGACCCGCAGGGACGCATCGAGCTGTTCAATCCCGGTGCCGAACAACTGCTGGGCTACGCGGCCGACGAAGTGCTGGGCAGCTGCCCGTCGCGGTTCCATCTGCAGGCCGAGCTGGAGCGCCACATGGCCACGTTGGCGTTGTCGCCGCCGGCATATGTGGAACTGGCTGCGGCCGCTGCCGGCAATGTGCTGGCCGAAGAACTGTGGACGCTGGTGCGCAAGGACGGCGAGCTGCGCCGAGTGCGGCTGTGCTTCAACGTCATCCACGATGCGCAGCAAGGCCTGGCCGGGTATCTGGCCATGGCCATTGACGTCACCGCGGAGCTGCAGGCGCAGGCCGCCGCGCAGCTGGCCGCCGAACGCTTCACCGGCGCCTTCGAAACCGCGCCGCAGGGCATGGCCATCGTCTCGCTGGAAGGCGCCTGGCGCGACGTCAATCCGTCCTTGTGCGGCATCCTTGGTTACCCGCGCGAGCAATTGCTGCGTACGACCTTCCAGCAGATCACCCACCCGGACGATCTGGAAATGGACCTGCAACTTGTGCAGGAACTCATCGCCGGCAAGCGAGATAGCTACAGCCTGGCCAAGCGTTACATCAGCCAGCAAGGCGCGGTGATCTGGGCACAGTTGTCGGTGTCGCTGGTGCGCGACGGCAGCGGTGCGCCGGTGCATTTTGTCTCGCAGATCCAGGACGTCACCGAGCGTCATGTCGCCGCCGAACGTCTGGCAGAAAGCGAAGCGCGACTACGCGCGATCAGCGATGCCACCCCGGCGCTGGTCAGCCAGTTCGATGCCAGCCAACGCTGCCTGTTCGCCAACGAAGCGCACCGCGATTGGCTGGGCGTGGAGCCGGCCAGCCTGGTCGGCTCGCCGATCACGCATCTGCTCGGCGCGTCGCTCAGCGCGACCGCACGCACCGCATTGGCGCAGGTGGCCGACGGGCAACGCGCCAGTTTCGAGCATGTGTTGCATGTGGGTGGCAGCGCACGCGATGTGGAGATCACCCTGGTACCGGAAACTCGACGCCTGCTGGACGGTGCGCAAGGGTTCTTCCTGATGGCGCAGGACGTCACCGCGCACAAGACATTGCACCGCCTGATGCACGAGCGTGCCACCCGCGATGCGTTGACTGGCCTGCCCAACCGCCATGCCTGGACCGAGGCATTGCAGACCGCCGTGCTGCAGGCGCATCGGTTGCAGCGCGCGGTGGCGGTGATGTTTCTGGATCTGGATGGCTTCAAACGCATCAACGACACCTATGGCCACCGCGCCGGCGACGCGGTGCTGGTGGAGTTTGGCCACTGCCTGCAGCGCGCGGTGGAAGGCCGTTACCTGGTGGCGCGTCTGGCCGGCGACGAATTCGTGGTGTTGCTGGACAATCTGCAGACGCCCGACGCCGACTGCGCCCGGGTTGCCGAGCGCATCCGCCACGCAGCGTCCGCTGGTGCCTTGTTTGGCGAGCAGCGGCTACCGATCCAACCCAGCATCGGCATCGCCTGGCAGCACGGCGACCAGGTCGAGGCGGCGAGCCTGATGCATGCCGCAGACAAAGCGATGTATGCCGCAAAGAATGCGCGCTGCAGCAAGGACGCAGCACTGAACGGCCGCGAGGCTGCGCGTTGAGGTAAACGGCAACCGCGGTTCCTTTATCGGCCGATGGGGCACCCTCACCCCAACCCCTCTCCCGGTGGGAGAGGGGCTTGAACAGCGAAGCTGTGTTGCGCTGTTCCTTCGCCCCTCGAGAGAAGGTGCCCGAAGGGCGGATGAGGGTGCGTTAGCGCGAAGCATGCCCGCAAGCCATCCCGCTTACTACGCGGCTTGCTTGACGTGATGGCATTGCATCACCACGCGGCCTACTCCAGGCGGTGGTGTCGCATCATTATTCGGCTAATCGAAGTGGTAGTGCTGCATCGCTAAGCAGCCTGTTCGACGCGGTAGCGCTGCGTTCACGCAGACTGCGCCGGAGCTGATCAGTTGAGTGCCGATGCCCATCTGATCATGTGACATGTATCGACCTCTGGGTTGATGATGCACGTGTGCTGATTGGCAATGCGCATTTTTGTTTGTCGACGTATATCGGCCGATGGGGCACCCTCACCCCAACCCCTCTCCCGGTGGGAGAGGGGCTTGAACAGCGAAGCGTGTTGCGCTGTTCCTTCGCCCCTCGAGAGAAGGTGCCCGAAGGGCGGATGAGGGCGCGTTGCGCGAAGCGCACCCGCACACGCTATTCCGCTTGCTACGCCGCTTGCCCGACGCCATGGCGCTGCATCGACGCAGGCTGCGCCGGTGCCAGTTGGAACACGGCCACTGCGCGCGTCAGATCCGCTGCCTGATCTTCCAGGCTGCGCGCCGCCGCAGTGGCTTCTTCCACCAGCGCCGCGTTCTGCTGGGTCATCTCATCCAGCTGCATCACCGTGGTGCTGACCTGTTCGATCCCGGCGCTCTGCTCGGTGCTGGCGGCGGTGATCTCGGCCATGATCTCGGTCACGCGCTTCACCGAACTGACCACCTCGGTCATGGTGCTGCCGGCTTGCTGCACCAGCTCCGAGCCTTGCTCCACCTTTTCCACCGAGTCGGAAATCAGCTGTTTGATTTCCTTGGCCGCACCGGCCGAGCGCTGTGCCAATGCACGGACCTCGGTTGCGACCACTGCAAAGCCGCGGCCTTGTTCGCCGGCGCGCGCCGCTTCCACCGCAGCATTCAAGGCCAGGATATTGGTCTGGAAGGCGATGCCATCGATGACGCCGATGATGTCGGAAATGCGTGCCGACGATTGCGTGATCGCCTGCATGGTGGTGACCACTTGCTGCACCACGCGGCCGCCGCTTTCGGCGACATCGCCGGTGCCCTTGACCAGTTGATTGGCCTGGCGCGCGTTGTCTGCATTCTGGCGCACGGTGGAGGTCAGTTCTTCCATCGATGCTGCGGTTTCTTCCAGGTTTGCGGCCTGATGTTCGGTGCGCGTGGACAGGTCGGCGTTGCCGCTGGCGATTTCGCCGGCCGCGGTATTGATCATCTCGGCCGAATGCTGGATGCCCTGCACGATGCTGGTGAGCTGGATTGCGGTGCGGTTGGCGGCATTTGCCAAACGGCCGAAGGCACCTTCGTAATGCGATTCCACCCGCTGCGACAGATCGCCGTCGGCAATGGCGGCCATGATGCGGCCCACATCGTCCAGACCGGCATCGGCCTGCTGCATCAGACGGTTCAAGGCCTGCACCATTTCCGCAAACGCAAACTGATAGCGCGACTGCTCGCCGCGTGCGGAGAAATCGCCACGCGCGGCGGCATCGGCCAGACGCGCGATGTCGCTGTTGATCGCCGACAGGTTGCTTTTCACCGTATCCAGCGCCTCATGCAATGCCGCGCGCTGGCCGGGCAGGCGGCGCATGTCGCGGCGCAGATCGCCGCGGCCGTATTCGCTCATGACATCCATCGCCTCGTTGATGGCGTCCAGATGTTCGAACACCACCGTGTTCACGCCATGCGCTAGGCTGCCGTAATCGCCGGGGAAATCCTCCGGGATGCGGTGCGCGATGTTCTCGCCCTGCTGCAGGCGGATCATGGTCTGCATCTCGCCGTTGAAGCGCTGCAGCTGGTTCTGCATCTGCTGCATGCTGTGCATCAACTGCCCGGTTTCATCGCGCGATTCCACCCGGATGTCGTTGTCGAAGCGGCCGGAAGCAATCGCCTCGGCGGTACGTGAGGCGGCGCGTAACGGTGCGGCCATCGCCGAGGCGATCAACCAGCACAGGCCGATCACCATCGCCACCAGAGCGCCGCCGATCAAGGTCAGCGTTCGCGTAAAGCCCCACGCCTGCACCTGGATGTCTTCGGCGTACACGCCCATCACCAGCACCCAGTTCCACGCCGGAAACGTCTTGGCATAGCTGATCTTGGGCAGCTGCTCTTTCTTGCCCGGCTTGGGCGCGTCGTAATAGCTGAAGCCATCGCCGCTGTCGATGGCGGTCTTGATGTCGCGATACACGTACTGCCCGGCATCGCTCTTGTAATCGGACATGTCGGTGCCGACCGGGCGCTTGGGATGCATCAGAATGCGCATCTGCGGGTCGACGATAAAAAAGTAATCCACGCCATCGTTGGTGCGCATGTCGGCCAGCGTCGTGCGTGCCGCTTCTTTTGCCTGATCGACGTTGAGCTCGCCGGCTTTGACCTTGTCGGCGTAATGCTGCATCACCGTGAGGCCCATCTCGACCTCGGTCCTGACGCTGAGTTTGCGCGCCTCGACCAGATCCAGATATTGCAGACGCGCCGCGGCAACGGCCAGCAGGATCACGCCAACCGTCAACAGTGTGCACAACAGGACGAACTTGCGGGTCAGCGGGAGATTGGCAACATGGCGACGCAACAGGGAGACAACGGGCATGGCAACAGCATCCAGAACGCGCCGCGCAGGGCGCTATCTCATGGATAACGGCTGATTCACATGCGGGTTGAATACTGATTGCGGCAGCGTCTGCTTATAAAAACAGCAGCGCCCATGCAACGTAGGAGCGCACCCGGGCGCGATGCGGCGTTACCGATGAGGCCTCATCGCGCCCAGGTGCGTTCCTACCAACGGCCTGCTGTCTTTAGACAGATCGCAGGCACAACACATCGATCAACTTGCTTGGTCGATCAATCGCGGCGTATCGCCATCTCCTGAACATCCAGGCGGACGGTCGCGCGATACGACGGCGGCCACGCAATGCGCGGCCGCCTTTCACATCAGCTTGCTGCGCAGAAGCCGAACTCGGCCGTTGCACCGGCGGCCAGCGTGCGGTTGAAATCCACACCGCTTGCGCGCAGGGTGCTGCCGCTCTGCGACCACACCACATTCCAGGCGTTGTTGACCGTGCCGGTCACCGGCACCGTCACCGACCAGGTACCGCTGGCGGTACCGGTGTTGGTGACCTGCACGCGGTTGCACGCGCCGCCGCTCCAGCTGCTGTCCACGATGACCTTGGTGCTGAAGGTGCCGGTGCCCGGGGTTGGCGTGGGTGTCGGAGTAGGCGTTGGGGTTGGTGTGGGCGTCGGCGTCGGCGTCGGGGTAGGCGTCGGGGTAGGCGTGGTGCTGCCCACGGTGCCCCACAAGGTGCGCAGCAGCGTCATCTTGTCCTGGCGCACCGTGGTCCAGTCGTCGCGCAGGATGCCGCCGGTATCGCCGCTGTTGGGGTTCCACGACCAGTAGAAGCCTTCGTTGATGCCCTTGCTGCGCAGGTACTTCACCAGCGCGTCCTGCCACACCTTGTCGCGCGCATCGCCTTCGCCGTACTTGCCGCCGAACTCGCCCAGCAGCAGCGCGTACTTGCCGGCAAACTGGCCGAAATGACGGTCCCAGATAGCCGGCATGTTGTTGGGGAAGTTGCTGTCGTTGAAGTACGACTGCACGTAGACGTCCGGGCCGTACACATGCGGCGCCAGCAGCAGACGGTTGGCCGGAATGTTCAACGGGGTGCAGGCCAGCGGCTGCAGGTTGCCGCCCCAGTAGATGCCGCCGTTGGTCGAGCACACCGGGTTATCGGTGATGCCTTCCACCGCGATGATCCACTTCGGCGCCACTGCCAGCACGGCGGCCGAACCGCGTTCGGCGGCCTTGTTCCAGTCGGTAGCGGCGTTGCCGGTGCCCCAGGTGGCGGCGCCATGCGGCTCGTTCTTCAGATCCAGGCCGAGCACGTACGGCACGTTCTTGTAGCGGTTGGCCACAAAGCGCAGATCGGCCAGCCACTGTGCTTCGGTGTAGGAGCCGGTGTACCAAAGCTCGGAAATGCCGGCGCAATCGGGGGTGTGGTGATCCAGCAGCACGTACATGCCGCGCGCGTTGAATTCGTTGATCACCTTGTCGAGGATCTGCAGCGAGGTCAGGCCCTGCAGGTCGGCGTTGCGGCTGTAATCGATGCTGCTCGGCATGGTGTCGCTGCGCAGCGTGGCCGGGCAGAACGGCAGGCGCACGGCATTGAAGCCCAGGCCCTGCATCTGGTTGATCATCTCTTTCCAGTTGCGCGCCCACAGGCCATGCATGACATGGTTGCCGGTTTCGAAGCCAAACACGTTGACGCCCTTGAGCTGCACCACCTTGCCGCTGTCGTCGACAACCCGGTTGTTGCTGATGGAATAGCTGAACGCCGGGGCGGCGGCCAAGGCCAGCGCGGTGGCCAGTGCGAGCGTACTTGCGGTCCTGAAAATGGACATGGTGATCTCCCTAGATAACCGAACTCGACACCCGAGCGCGGTGAGGGGGGCATCTTGGTCTGCGTCCGCGTCGCGCGGCGTGATCGCAGCCACAGAAAAGCGCATTGGCGCACAGATCACAGGTGGGCTGCGGGCGCGGTCGCTTTCCCGCACACTATCGTCGCTGCGCACTGTCCGCAGGCTGTCCTTTTTGTCCCCGGAGTGTCCCCCAATGTCTTTCCTGCGTGCCGAACTGGCGCAATGGCGCGCTTCACCTGCGCGCGAACTGATGGCAGGTGCGGTCGCAACATTTGCCCTGATTCCCGAAGTGATTGCGTTCGCCTTCGTGGCGGGCGTCGACCCGCAAGTCGGCCTGTTCGCGTCCTTCGTTATCGGCATCGTGATTGCATTTTGCGGTGGCCGCCCGGCGATGATTTCTGCCGCGGCCGGATCGGTGGCGCTGGTGGCCGCACCGCTGGTGGCGGCACACGGGCTGCCATATCTGTTGGCGGCCGGGCTGCTGGCCGGCGCGGTGCAGATCCTGTTCGGGCTGCTGCGCTTGGGCGTGCTGATGCGTTTTGTCAGCAGCTCGGTGCGCACCGGGTTTGTCAATGCGCTGGCGGTGCTGATCTTCGCCGCACAGCTGCCGCATCTGCTGGGCGCCAACCTCACCAGCTGGGCGATGCTCGGTGTGGGCCTGGCGATCATCTACGGGCTGCCGCGCTTGCGCGTGCCCGGCCTGTCGGCGATTCCCTCGCCGCTGTTGTGCATCCTGCTGCTGACCATCGCCGGCAGCGCCCTGCACCTGCCGCTGAAGACCGTGGCCGATCTGGGCAAGCTGCCCAATGCGCTGCCGTTCCTGCAATGGCCGGCCGTGCCGATGACGCTGGAGACGCTGCGCATCATCGCGTTGCCAGCGTTGGCCATCGCCATGGTGGGTCTGCTCGAATCGATGATGACCGCGCGGGTGGTCGACGAACTCACCGATACCCCCAGCAACAAGAACCGCGAGTGCACCGGGCTGGGCATCGCCAACACCGCCGCTAGCCTGTTCGGCGGCATTGCCGGCTGCGGCATGATCGGCCAGACCGTTGGCAACGTGAAGTACGGTGGTCGTGGCCGGCTGTCGACGTTGTTCGCCGGCGTGTTTCTGCTGATCCTGATGGTGTTGCTCAAGCCGTGGGTATCGCAGGTGCCGGTGGTGGCATTGGTGGCGATCATGGTGATGGTGTCGGCCGAGACCTTCGACTGGCGTTCGCTGCGCACCGTGGTCACCCATCCACGCACCTCCAGCGTGGTGATGTTGGCCACCGTGGCGGTGACTCTGGCCACCCACAATCTGGCTGCCGGCGTGGCAGTGGGGGTGGTGCTGAGCGGGGTGTTCTTTACCTTCAAGGTGGCCGGGCTGCTGCAGATCGCGCATAGCGATGGCGCAGATGGCGTGCGCACCTACAACGTGCGCGGGCAAGTGTTCTTCGCCTCGGCCGATGTGTTCATCGACGCCTTCGACGCGCGCGAGGTGCCTGGCCGCGGCGTGGTGATCGACGTGAGTCGCGCGCATTTCTGGGACATCACCGCCGTGGCGGCGTTGGACAAGGTGGTGCAGCGGCTGCGGCATCACGACCTGGACGTGCAGGTCAAGGGCCTGAATGCCGGCAGCCGCCGGCTGATGCAACGGCATGCGCTGGGCGAAGACGCGCTGGAATCCGCGCTGCCCTGAGCATTCCAGGGCAGCCGTCCCCAGCGGTGTCGCGGGCGGGCGTGTCCGCTGCCCAGCGGCGGCTGGCCGCGCGCTGAGCCTTGGCGGCCGCCGACCTCAAGTTTGCGGCTGGGGCGCCGATGAACCGGCATCCTGATTGCCGGTCGTTGTCGTGAAGCCTGCGCATTGCCACTCCAGTTGTCCGCCAGCCCGCCGTGTCCGGCAAGGCGGGCCTGCGTCTGCATCTGCGGACCGGCCGAGCCGCCAATGAGCGCCACGCCGTTGCTGGAACGGATGGTGGACATGACCGCCATCCGCGATGCCGATCTGCTCGATCTGAGCCTGTTGCGCACCATGCGCGAGCTCTGCACCGCCGAAGAGCTGTCGCTGCTGCGCATCGCCCCGGATGGCCGCACCATGGCCGAAACCCGCCTGCACGACGACGGCCGCTTGTCGCTGACGGTGGCCGAGCTCAAGGATGCGCAGATGCGCGCCCAGCTGGTCGACGTGCATGGCCCCGGCGATGTGGTGCACCTGCACCAGGATGGCCAGGCGCTATTGGTCTATCCGATGATGGAAGCGCGCGGTATCCGCACCTGCCTGCGGGTGGGCGGTGCACGCGCGCCCGGTGCCGCCGAACAGGCGATGCTGCAGGGCTTTGCACGCTTCTTCCAGAATTACCGCAGCCTGCTCGACGATGCGCAGCGCGACGCGTTGACCGGCCTGCGCAATCGCAAGACCTTCGACGATGTGATCCTGCGGCTGTTCGCAGGCGGGGCAGAGACGCCGGCAAACGAAAGCGTCTGGCTGGGCATCGTGGATATCGATCATTTCAAGCGTGTCAACGACACGTTCGGTCATCTGTATGGCGACGAAGTGCTGTTGCTGGTCGCGCAATTGATGCAGCGCGCGTTCCGTCAGGACGATCTGCTGTTCCGCTTCGGCGGCGAAGAATTCGTGATCGTGCTGCGTGGCGTGGAGCGCGATGTTGCGATCAGCCTCTTCGAGCGGTTTCGGCTTGCCGTTGCCGAGCATGTGTTCCCGCAGGTCGGGCAGGTCACGCTCAGCACCGGCATCGTGGAGCTGACGCATGGGCGCCTGATCAGCCAGCAGCTGGACGAAGCGGACAAGGCGCTGTACTGGGCCAAGCAGCACGGCCGCAATCGCGCCGTGGTGTACGCCGAGCTGATCGCCAGCGGGCAATTGCTGCAGACCATGCAACAGACCGGCAGCGTGGATCTGTTTTAGGCGCGTGCATCGCCCTCGCCTTACCGCGTGTAGACGTGCCGACAGCCGGTCCGGCGCAGCGCGGCCATCGCAGGCGGCAATCCCGCGACATGCCGCCGCTTGCACGCGCGGGTGGCTACACTCCAGGGCTGTCTGATATCTGGGGGTATGCAATGAAGCGACTTGCCGTGGGACTTTTGGCAATGGCGGTCTCGACCGCAGTGATGGCGCAGGCGCCGACGTTCGATGGCGCGCGCATCTCGCGCGACGTCAAGGAGCTGGCCTCCGATGCCTACGAAGGCCGCGGCCCGGCCACTGCCGGCGAAGAAAAAACCATTGCGTACCTGAGCAAGCAATTTGCCGACGCGGGCCTGCAGCCTGGCGGCGATCTCAAGGATGGCAAGCGCCTGTGGACCCAGGCGGTGCCGTTGCGCCGCGCCGATATCGTCGGTGCACCGACGCTTGCGCTGGCCACTGCCGGCAAGCCGCAGGCGCTGACGCAAGGCAAGGAGGTCGCTATCCGTGCCGCGCTGGATGGTTCGTCCAAGGTCGACATCGCCAACGCACCGCTGGTGTTCGTCGGCTATGGCGTCAAGGCGCCGGAGCGCGATTGGGACGACTTCAAGGGCGTGGATCTGAAGGGCAAGATCGCGGTGGTACTGATCAACGACCCCGACTTCGAAACCGGCAAGGGCGCCTTCGACGGCGCCGGCATGACCTATTACGGCCGCTGGACCTACAAGTACGAAGAGGGCGCACGGCAGGGCGCGCTCGGTGTGCTGGTGGTGCACGAAACCGCGCCGGCCTCCTATGGCTGGGACACTGTGGCCAGCTCCAACACCAACACCATGTTCGATGTGGTGCGCGACAACCCGCGCGCCGCGCATCCCACCGTGGAAGGCTGGATCCAGCGCGATCTGGCCACCGCGATGTTCAAGCGCGCCGGGCTGGATTTCGATGCGTTGAAGAAGCAGGCGCAGACCCGCGGCTTCAAGCCGGTCGAGCTCAAGGGCCAGGGCCTGAGCGCCAGCTACCAGGTCAAGTCCGACGTGATCACCTCGCACAACGTGGTCGCGCGCCTGGAAGGCAGCAAACGCCCCGACGAGACGCTGATCTACAGCGCGCATTGGGACCATATCGGCGTGGGCAAGCCGGACGCGCGTGGCGACACCATCTTCAACGGCGCGCTGGATAACGCCAGCGGCACCGCGGCGTTGCTGGAACTGGCGCGCGGGTTTGCCAGCGGCCCCAAGCCGGAGCGCTCGGTGGTGTTTCTGGCCGTCACTGCCGAAGAAAAGGGCTTGCTGGGCTCGGAGTTCTACGCCTCCAAACCGCTGTATCCGCTGGACACCACGGTGGCGGTGATCAACATGGACGGCATGAGCCCGTTCGTCCCCTCACGCGATTTCGGCATCTACGGCACCGCCAAGCTTGAGTTGCTCGATCAGCTCAAGACCGTGGCGGCGCAATCCAAGCTGCGCTACACGCCCGACCCCAAGCCGCAGGCCGGGTATTTCTTCCGCTCCGATCATTTCTCCTTCGCCAAGCGTGGTGTGCCAGCGCTGTCGTATGCGGCCGGGCAGGATTGGGAAGTGGGCGGCATTGCCGCAGGCAAGGCGGCATCGGACGATTACACCGCCAAGCGCTATCACCAGCAAGGCGATGAGTGGAAGCCGGATTGGACCTTCGCCGGTGCCGCGCGCGATCTGGGCGTGCTGTACACGCTGGGCCAGCAGTTGGCCGATTCGCGCCAGTGGCCGAACTGGAGCAGCGACTCGGAATTCCGCGCCACCCGCGATGCCAGCGAGGCCGCGCGCAAGTAAGCCATGTTGACGCGGCAGGGCAGGAGCGCGCGACCAAGCATCGCCGCTCCCATCCTTGCCGCAGTCGTCTTTCACGCGGCACGCAGAAGGCCGCGCTGCGGTGAGTTTGTCGCACGCGATACCTGGCGTGGGGCAGGCAGCAGCGCAGCGCGAGATTGGATGCGCAGCATCGTCGCAGCGCACTGCGCGCCATTGCTCCAGCGCAAGCCGTAAGAGCGGCCGAACAACCGTCGCGCCGATGCCCTGCAGCTCAACGCGAGATCGCGCCACGCGGCATGATCTGCGCAGCACGTCGCGTCGATAGTCCGCGTCATCGCGTTTCCGGCACGCCCGACATCCTGCAACCGGTTGCACTGCTGTGTGCCACGGATGGCACAACGCTTGCATCGATAGCGGTCATTGCGTGATTTGCAGGCCGTGACAGCACGCGCCCCAGACTGCAATCTGTTGGGGTTGCGTTCGGTCGTTACCGCGTAGTCTGCCGCGCGGTCTTCGTCGGGAGGGGCGAAGATTGCACGATGGCCTTCGTTTCCTTTAACGGTCGATTCTTTAGGATGAGCCGCGACGTTGCGTCGCCGCCAGGAGAGTTTGTGCATCGGAGTGGTTTCATAGCTGCCAATACCGCGACCTGGTCGCACGCCGCCGGGCACCTTGCCCGTGCGACGCGCTTTGTACGCTCGCTACGCGTGGCGGGGATGGATCTCCCGCTGCAGACCGCACTGTCGCGTTCGTGCGACGGGCAGCCTTGATGGACGGCACCGTGACCCTTCCCCCCGCACCAACTGCAATCCCCCCCCTATCCGCCCTCGACGCCGGCCAGCCCACGCTGCCACCGGAAGCGCCGTTGGCGATGCCCGAACAGAGCCTGCGCGAAGGCAGCCTGCAGGTGCGCCATCAGCGCACCTCGCCGGTCGGCATCGGCGTGCGCCGTTTCTATTTGATCGGCGGCACCTTCGTCACCACCTCCATCGCGGTGTGGGTGATGCTCAGCGTGCTGTGGCCCGACGGCGTCAGCGTGCTGGAAGGCTGCCTGCTTGGCCTGTTCGTGCTGCTGTTCGCGTGGATCGCGATGTCCTTCGCCAGCGCCGTGGCCGGTTTCATCACCGTGGTGGCGCGCGCCGGGCGCAAGCTCGGCATCGACCCCGAGCAACCGCTGCCCACGCTGCGCTCGCGTACCGCGTTGTTGATGCCAACGTACAACGAAGACCCGCGCCGCCTGCTGGCCGGCCTGCAGGCCATCTACGAATCGGTGGCCGAAACCGGCCAGCTGGAGCACTTCGACTTCTTCGTGCTCAGCGACACCACCCGCGATCACATCGGGCGTGCCGAAGAACTGGTCTACAACGAGCTGTGCGACCGCGTCGACGGGCATGGCCGCATCTTCTACCGCCGCCGCGCCGACAATGCCGCGCGCAAGGCCGGCAATGTGGCCGACTGGGTGCGCCGCTTCGGCGGCAGCTACCCGCAGATGCTGATCCTGGACGCCGACAGCGTGATGACCGGCGACACCATCGTGCGGCTGGTCGCCGGCATGGAAAACAATCCGGACGTGGGCCTGATCCAGACCCTGCCCGCCGTGGTCAACGGGCAGACGCTGTTTGCGCGCATGCAGCAGTTCGGCGGCCGCGTGTATGGGCCGATCATCGCCTTCGGCGTGGCCTGGTGGCATGGCGCCGAAAGCAATTACTGGGGCCATAACGCCATCATCCGCACCCAGGCGTTCGCCGATCACGCCGGCCTGCCGTCGTTGCGCGGGCGTAAGCCGTTCGGCGGGCACGTGCTCAGCCACGACTTTGTGGAAGCGGCGCTGATGCGCCGCGGCGGCTGGGCCATGCACATGGTGCCGTACCTGCAGGGCAGCTACGAAGAAGGCCCGCCCACGCTCACCGACCTGTTGATCCGCGACCGCCGCTGGTGCCAGGGCAACCTGCAGCACGCCAAGGTGGTGAGCGCCAAGGGCCTGCACTGGATCAGCCGCATGCACATGCTGATCGGCATCGGCCATTACTTCACCGCGCCGATGTGGGGCCTGCTGATGCTGATCGGCATCGGCATTCCGCTGGCCGGCGGCGGCATCGACCTGGCCGGCGACCTGCCGTTCTCGCCTGCGCGCTACTGGCACGGCAGCAGCCAGGGCAATGCGATCTGGATCTTCATTTGCACCATGTTCGTGCTGCTGGCGCCCAAGCTGCTCGGCTACATCGCACTGCTGCTCAACCCGCGCGAGATGAAGGCCTGCGGCGGCGCCATTCGCGCGCTGCTGAGCATCCTGCTGGAAACCGTGCTGGCCGCGCTGATGGCGCCAGTGGTGATGTACCTGCAGTCGCGCGGCGTGTTCGAAGTGCTGGCCGGCAAGGATTCCGGTTGGGATGCGCAGGTGCGCGACGACGGCAAGCTGTCGTGGCCGGCGCTGTTGCGCAGCTACGGCGGGCTGACCGTGTTCGGCCTGTTCATGGGCGCGGTGGCGTACACCGTCTCGCCGTCGCTGGCCGCCTGGATGGGGCCGGTGATCGTGGGCATGGCGGTGTCGATCCCGGTGGTGGCGCTGACCTCGCTGCGTCGCAGCGGTCTGGCGCTGCGACGTGCCGGCATCTTCTGCATCCCCGAAGAGCTCGACCCGCCCAAGGTGCTGGTGCGTGCGTCCGAACTGCGCCGCGCCGCCGCGCTGGAACCCTCGCTGATCTGAGCGGCTGGGCCTGCTGGCCTGATTGGACCCAGCGTGCTGCGCCGATGCTCGCCGGCCACGCTGTGTCGCCGTTACCGGTGCTACGCCGGCAGCGTCTGCATTGACGAAGGGTGCGACCCGCGCGCAGCACATGGCCACTGCGCGACGGTAATTCGCCGCACGCGATCCGGTGACCGGCGCGTTCGAGCCCACGTGATCGGGGCAGGGCCGGTGCGCAAGGCATAATGCCCGGCCCCCAAGCGGAGCTGGATGATGCTGGAAGTGATCGAACGCGAGACCGGACCCAACCCGCAGTGGACCGTGCTGTGGTTGCACGGCCTGGGCGCCGATGGCAGCGACTTCGCGCCGATGGTTCCGGAATTGGTGCGCCCGCAGTGGCCGGCGCTGCGCTTTGTGTTCCCGCATGCGCCGATCCGCCCGATCACCATCAACAACGGCGTGCGCATGCGCGGCTGGTACGACATCGTCGGCATGGATTTCGCCAGCCGTGCCGACAAGGTCGGCATCGCCGAATCGGTCGCCCAGGTCGAAGCCTTGATCGCCCATGAGCAGGCGCGTGGCACGCCGCCCGAGCGCATCCTGCTGGCCGGCTTCTCGCAAGGCGGCGCGGTGACATTGGCCGTGGGCCTGCAGCGCAGCGTGCCGCTGGCCGGGTTGATCGCGCTGTCGACCTACCTGCCGGACCCGGCAGCGGCCGCCAGCCAGTTGCAGCCGGCTGCCATCCACCAACCGGTGTTCATGGCGCATGGCAGCGCCGACCCGGTGGTGCCGTTCGCTGCCGGCCAGGCCAGCATGCAGGCCCTGCGCACGCTCGGCTTCGCCCTGGAATGGCAGACCTACCCGATGGGCCATCAGGTCTGTCTGGAAGAAATCGAAGCGCTGCGCAACTGGATGCAGGCGCGCTTCACCGCCGCCTGAGCCCATGGCCACCGGCGCCCCGCAGATCACCTGGATGCCGGACCTGTGCCGGCTACCGCGATTGGGCGCGATGCTGGGCTTGGCCGAGCTGGTGGTGCTGGTGGTGACCCTGGTGCCCGACGCCGGCGCCGCGCGCAGCCTTACCTTGTCGCGCTTCGTCTCGGCCAGCGGCCTGGCGTTATGGCTGGCGCTGGCGGTCACCGTGTTGCTGTGCGTGCTGCGGCCGGGGCTGTCGCGATTGCCGCCCAAGCTGGGTGGGCTGGCCGCGCTGCTGATCGCCGCGCTGGTGGCGATGCTGGGCGCCGGCATCGTGCACGCGCTGTATGCCGTACTGGAGCAGGCGCCGCTTGGCCCATTGGTCGGCTTCTGGCGCTTCACCCTGGGCAGTGCGGCTACGGTGGTGCTGATCACCGCGCTGGCGCTGCGCTATTTCTACGTCAGCGACCGCTGGGAAGCGCAGGTGCAGGCCAACGCGCGTGCCGAGGCCGATGCCTTGCAGGCACGCATCCGCCCGCACTTTCTGTTCAACAGCATGAATCTGATTGCCAGCCTGCTGCGGCGCGACCCGGTGGTGGCCGAGCAGGCGGTGCTGGATCTGTCGGATCTGTTTCGCGCCGCGCTCGGCGCCGGCGAAGGCCTGTCCACCTTGCGCGCCGAATGCGAACTGGCCGAGCGCTATCTGGCCATCGAGTCCTTGCGCCTGGGCGAGCGCCTGCAGGTGCGCTGGCACCGCCAGGAGCCATTACCGTGGGAGCTGCCGATGCCACGCCTGGTGCTGCAGCCGCTGGTCGAAAACGCGGTGCTGCACGGGGTCTCGCGGATGCCCGAGGGCGGTACGCTGTATCTGTCGCTGCGTCAGCGCGGCAGCCAGTTGCAGATCCGCATCGTCAACCCGGCCCCGCAACCGGGAACCCAGTTGCCGCTGCTTGCCGGCGCCGGGCATGCGCAAGCCAGCATCTCGCACCGGCTGGCGTTTCAGTTCGGTGCCGGAGCACGGATGGCGGCCAGCTGGGCTGAAGGCTACTATGCCTGCGAGATCACATTGCCGCTGCCGTGACGGGGAGTTACTGCAGCGAGGGGGATGTCCATGACGGCCACGCAAGTGCGGGTGCTGATCGCTGATGACGAGCCACTGGCGCGCGAGCGCCTGCGCATGCTGCTGGGCGAGCATCCGCAGGTCGAGGTGATCGGCGAGGCCGAAAACGGCCAGCAGGTGCTGCAGCAGTGCGAACACCTGCACCCGGATCTGGTGTTGCTGGACATCGCCATGCCCGGCGTCGACGGCCTGGAAACCGCGCGGCTGCTACGCCAGAGCCAGCCGCCACCGGCGGTGGTGTTCTGCACCGCCTACGACCAGCATGCCTTGTCCGCCTTCGACGCCGCCGCGCTGGATTACCTGATGAAACCGGTGCGCCCGGAACGCCTGGCGGCCGCCTTGGAAAAAGTGGCCACGTTCCTGGCCGGGCGCGCACCCGGCGCCGCACCGCGGCCATTGCGCACCCATCTGTGCGCGCGCCTGCGTGGCAGTTTGCGGCTGATCGCCATCGGCGATATCCGCTACCTGCAGGCCGAAGAGAAGTACGTCATCGTCCACCACACCCGTGGCGAGGACTTGATCGAAGAGTCGCTGAAATCGCTGGAAGACGAATTCGCCGACCGTCTGGTGCGCATCCATCGCAATTGCCTGGTCGCCCGCGACGAGCTGGTGGAGCTGCGCCGCAGCGGCGATGGCCAGGTGCACGCCGTGCTGCGCAACGTGCCGCAGACCCTGGAAGTGAGCCGGCGTTGCGTGGCCAGCCTGCGCGATCAACTGCGTCATGTATGAGTTACCGGTCCGGTCCGCGATAATGGCCGGATGACCACGCTCCGCATCGCTACCCGTAAGAGCCCGCTCGCCCTTTGGCAGAGCGAACACGTCGCCGCCGCGCTGCGCCAGCACCATCCCGAACTAGAGGTCGTGCTGGTGCCGATGAGCACCCGCGGCGACGAGGTGCTGGACCGCTCGCTGGCGGCAATCGGCGGCAAAGGCCTGTTTCTGAAGGAACTGGAGCTGGCCATGCTGCGCGGCGAGGCCGATTGCGCGGTGCATTCGCTCAAGGACGTGCCGATGGAACTGGACGATCCGTTCGTGCTGCCGGCGATCCTGGGCCGCGGCGACCCGGCCGATGCGCTGGTGTCCAATCTCTACGCCAGCCTGCAGGCGTTGCCGCTGGGCGCGCGGGTGGGCACTTCGTCGTTGCGGCGTCAGGCGCAGTTGCGTGCCGCACGCCCGGATCTGGAGCTGATCGACCTGCGCGGCAACGTCAACACGCGTCTGGCCAAACTCGACAACGGCGGCTACGACGCCATCGTGCTGGCCTGCGCCGGCCTGCAGCGGCTGGGTTTTGACGCGCGCATCAGTGCGCGGCTGGACGCGCCGGAGTGGTTGCCGGCACCGGCACAGGGCGCGGTAGCAGTGGAATGCCGTGGCGACGATGCGCGCATCCACGCGCTGCTGGCCGTGCTGGATGCGCCCGCCACCCGCGTCTGCGTGGAAGCCGAGCGGGCGATGAATCGCGCGCTGCACGGCAGCTGCCACGTACCGGTGGCCGCGTTCGCCACCTGGGAAGGCGAGAGCCTGTACCTGCAGGGCATGGTCGGCAGCGCCAGCGATGGCCGCCTGATCCATGCCGATGCGCACGGCAGCCCCGACGACACCGAAGAATTAGGTCGCCGCGTCGCACAAGGGTTGTTCGACAAGGGCGCCGCACAGCTATTGGCCGAGCTGTAACGCCGACCCGCCGCCGCATCGTAGCCGCCGCACCGTAGGAGCGGCCCAGGCCGCGAGGGCGTTACCGAGGAAGCCCCGTCGCGGCCAGGTCCGCTCCTACGAGAGTGCAGTTGCGTAATCGCCGGCAGCCGTCCCTCACTGTAGGAGCGGCCCAGGCCGCGAGGGCGTTACCGGGAAATCCCCGTCGCGGCCAGGTCCGCTCCTACGAGCGCGCAATTGCGTAGTTGCCGCCAGCCGCCGCCTCACTGTAGGAGCGGCCCCGGCCGCGAGGGCGTTACCGATGACCCGCCCCCGCTACCAAACCCGCCCCACAACCGCCCAATCGCTTACTTGAACGTGTAAACCAGGTTCACCGTGGTCAGCGTGTCGGTCTTCTTGTCGCCGTCGCTGACATCGCTGTTGTGACGCATCTGCCAGGCGGCCTTCAGCGCGAAATGCGAGTTCATGCTCACCTGCACGCCGAAATCGTTCTGCGCGTAGGTGTTGTACTCGCCCGATTCCACCAGCAGCGTGTTGATCAGATCGGTGTTGTCGGTGACGGTGTACTTGAGGTCGAACAGGCCGCGCCCGATCAAGCCAGTCTCGTTGCGGTCTTCGTCGCTGTTGTGCGCGCGGCGGATACCCGGGCCGACCTGCGCGTCCAGATAGAACCGGTCGGCGTTGATCAGGCGCGTGCCGTAACCGATACCGAAGGTGGCCAGCCGATCGTAGGTGGCGAAGTCGTCGTGCTCGTAGCGGCCGGTGGCGGTGAGCTGGCGGTGCTCGCCCAACTGTAGCGCGCTGCCGGCGCTGCCGGTGTAACGCTCGGCGGTGGTCTGGCGCTCGCGTTCGGTACTGCCGTCGTCGTTGGTATTGGTGTACTCCGAGCTCGAACGCAGCGCGGTGGCATCCAGGCTGTGGATCCAGTCGCCGTCGGTGTAGCGCAGGCGCACGCGGCCGTTGAGGCTATCGGTAGTGCTGTTGCCGTGGGCAGCAGCGTAGCCAAGCTCGCCGCTACTGCCGCCCCAAGGGGAGGGCATCAGCGCAGCTGCAGGGTCCACTGGCGTCGGTGCAACTGCCTGGGCCCAGACGGCAGGCGTGATCAATAACAACGGCAGCAGGGCAGACAACGGGGCACGGCGGGACATGGGCAGCTCGCTTGAGGGCAGGGCGGGAGGGTGAAAGCGATTTCATGATAACGGACTGTGCGGCACGTCATAACCAAGTGAATGCCGCGCTTCATTGGCGGTTCCGGCGCTGGCCCCGGAGGGTGTGCTGTCGCGTCCGGTCGCGGGCACCGCGCAGGCCTCGCGCGCGGCGTCTTCGTAACCGGCGCAACCCGACCAACGTGGAAGGGACTTGTTCTGCACGGGAGTGCATAGCGACGCTCACCCCGCGGCGCGAAGAACCGGACATAATCGGGGCATGGACCGCTATGAACGTATCAACTCACTGCATCGCCTGCTCAAGTCGGCGCGCTACCCGGTCACGGTGGCGCGGCTGCAGGATGAGCTGAGCTGCTCCCGCGCCACCGTGTATCGCGACCTGGCGTTTCTGCGCGACGCGCTGATGGCACCGGTGGAAGGCGATGGCGAATCGGGCTTTCGCTATCTGTCCGGCGAAAGCGATCGCTTCGAGCTGCCCGGCCTGTGGCTGAGCTCGGAAGAACTGCATGCCCTGCTGGCGTCCCAGCAATTGCTCGCGCGTACCGGCGGCGGGGTGTTGTCCTCGATGCTGGCGCCATTGCAGCAGCGCATCGAAGGGCTGCTGGCGGCGCAGGCCGGCGTCTCGCAATGGCCGGTGGACCGGGTGCGGGTGATCCCGCATCGCGGCCGCAAGCTGGACGAAGCCAGCTTCCGCACCGTGGCCTCCGGTGTGCTGGAGCGCAAGCAACTGAGCTTCGATTACCGCGCGCGTTCTACCGACGAATCGACCAAGCGCACTGTGTCCCCGCAGCGCATCACCCACTACCGCGACAACTGGTACCTGGATGCCTGGGACCATGGCCGCGATGGCGTGCGCAGCTTTGCGGTGGACCGCATCAACCATGCGCGCCTGCTCGATACCGCCCCGCGCGATGTGCCCGACAGCGAGCTGGATGAGCAGCTGGCCGCCAGCTACGGCATTTTTTCGGGCGCACCCAAGGGCTGGGCGACCATCGTGTTCAGCGCCAAGGCCGCGCGCTGGGTGGCCGACGAACACTGGCATTCCAAGCAGCAGGGGCGCTTTCTGCCCGACGGCCGCTATGAACTCAAATTGCCGTACAGCAACTCGCGCGAGCTACTGATGGACGTGCTGCATTACGGCTCGGATGCGGAAATCGTCGAACCCGTCTCGCTGCGCGAGCAGACCAAGGCACTGCTGTCGCTGGCGCTGAGCAATTACGACTGAGCTTGTCCGACCGTTGGGGTGCTTGGCGAGGGTCCGGTTGCGGTAGGGGCGTGCGAGCATCTGCAAGACGCATCCCAGCCTCATGCGTTGGGATGTAGCTAATGACGCTCAACGCCTGAATTGAGCCGACTGGCGAAGCCAGTTCGGCTTGATTGAATTGTTAGGCCTCACTCTATGACATTGAGTAGTCGATCTAGCTCTGGGCCAATCACCTTCATGAGCCCAGAAATCATCCGTTGGACATGCAGCAACTCGTCATGCGTCAGCCTGAGAGGTGGCGACCTTACGATTGCCGAAGGATATCCGCTAATGCGGTATGGCTTGACGGTATGGCTTGCGCTGTCTGAGTGAGCGTAAACAGTGTTTCTTAGGTTGATGATCTTCTTGTGCAGCAATTCGTCGGCGGCATTGAACCGGACGATCTCCATTGGAAATTGTGGCCAGCCATGTGACTTTGTGAAAGGGCGCGCATATGCAGTTATGAAAGCAGAAGTGAACGCTGCTTGCTTCATGTAGGTGGACCAGCGGCGGCGAGTCTCCCATAGCACGAAGTGCCAGCCATTCTTTACTAGCTGGCTGGCGAATGTGTCGGCCATAGCTAGATCGCTGAGCGAGATATACAGCTTTTGATAGAGAAGTGACTCAGCTGAGATCTTGCCCATGAGGCCTAACGCTTGAGTTAAGGGGCCGCGGAGCCGTCCGCATTGGAAGAGTGGTTATGCGGCTGACCACAGCTCTGGCCTAGGCTTTGAGAATTTCTTTTGCCTGGTTAATGAAGTAAGCGCGCAATTTGTGGTCTTGGATGAATTGCGTTGCGCTTTGCTCGACTTCGCGCATGGAGCGAAATTCCTCTTTCGCCAGTAGGTCGCGCAAATATGCATCTGCCTCGGACTCGCTTTCAATTTTATATGGTTCGATCATTTTTAACTCCTGGAATAAGAGTCTGATTCATCGGTTGCTCGTTTGAACTAGCTACAGACGGATTCATCTGAGTGATCTAACGCTTATTCGGTACCTCAAACCCAAGGCGGTCCACCTGCTCGCGCAGCTGCGGCACGCGCTTGATTTTGTCGGTGTAGATGGAGTAATCGTCGCGCATCTTATTGACCAGCGTGCGGTACTGCTCGCGGCTCATGTCCGGCTTGCGCGAGAAGATCCAGGCCAGGTCGCGGCCAGGGTAGGAAATCAGCATCCACGAGCCATCCGGTGCGATTTCCAGGATGCGCTGCTTGGCCGGGATCACCTTGTAGAACCACACTCGCCAGTCGCGGTTGCCGCTTTCCGCATCCACCGACGCGCGCGCGCTCACTTCCTTTTCCGGCTCGCCGAAACCATCGCGATACAGATAGCGCACCGTCACCTTGCCGTCTTCGTCCAGGGTGTACTCGTCGCGGCTGGTGACGTGCCCGCGCTCGACCGGATTGGGCATGCGCGCAATCACGTACCAGGTGCCCATGATCTTTGACAGATCGATCGCCGGCTCGGCGGTGGATGTGTCCTTGGCGTGTGCCACAGGCAGGCCAAGGACGAGCAGAAAAGCGAGGGCGATCGTAACGGTCAGGCGCATCGCAACATCACAAAGGGGCAGTAGGAGCAGCACACTACCGCATGCAGGGGGCAAGTTCGCGTCAACGGCCCGGTCTGGCGTCGGCGACAGCGTCATCGGCAGGAGATCGTTGCTGGCCGGAGCGCGACGGACGTTGGTCTGGCGCGGCCGGTGCGGCGCAAGGCGGTATTGCAGAGGGTTGAAAGCCGGCGCGGCTAACTCTCAGCCCTCGCTCCCCAATCCCCAATCTCAAAGCACATCCCGCAGCGCCGGACCCCGCACGGCTCAACCTTTCGCCTGCCAGGTCGCAATCGGTGAGATGGACACAGGCAATTCTGCCGGCCTGTCCTGATTCCTTCTGCCACGGAGTGCCGCCATGTCGCATCGTCCTTCCTCTCGTTCCGAACGTCCCGATCCGCGGGTGCTGCGCCCGGTGCGGCAGATCGCCCTGGCTGGCCTTGCCCTGGTGCTGGTGTGGCCGGCGGCGCGTGGGCACAGCGAGTGGATCGGCTGGCTGCCGCTGTGGCTGGTGGGCATGCCGATGCTGGCCTGGTGGAGCTTGCACCGCTTCGCGCTGCCCACGCTGACCCGGCCGGGCGCGCGGCCTGCCTTGCCGCGTCGGCGTGGTCCGCAGGCGCAGCGTCGGCGTGTCGCTTCGCGGACAGCGACACCGGCACGGGCGGCCTGACCTTCGGCAGGGGAGGCCGGGCAAAGGGCTGTGGTAGGTTTTCCGGCATTGGTTTTTCCGGAAAAATACATGCCCAAGTTCGCCTCGATCTGCCTGGTTGCCGGCCTGATCACCGCTGGCGCCGTCTCTGCAGAGGAAACCGCCGTGTCCAACGACCCCCACGCCTGGCTGGAAGATGTCACCGGCGCCAAGCCGCTGGACTGGGTCAAGGCCCAGAACGCCAAGACCGAAGCCCGCCTGGCCACCACGCCGGCCTTCAAGCAGATGGAAACCAGCATCCGCGAGGTGCTGGACTCGGACGCCAAGATTCCCGGCGTGCAGAAGATCGGCGAGTTCTATTACAACTTCTGGAAGGACAAGCAGCACGAGCGCGGCCTGTGGCGGCGCACCACGCTGGACGAATACCGCAAGGCCTCGCCCAAGTGGGAGACGGTGCTGGACCTGGATGCGCTTAACAAGGCCGAGGGCGAGAACTGGGTCTGGCACGGCGCCGACTGCCTGCGCCCGGACTACCAGCGCTGCCTGATCGCGCTGTCGCGCGGCGGTGCCGATGCCGACGTCACCCGCGAGTTCGATCTGGCCGGCAAGCAGTGGGTCAAGGACGGCTTCTTCCGTCCCGAATCCAAGGGCGGGCTGGGCTGGATCGACCAGGACACCGTCTACGTCTTCACCGATTTCGGTGCCGGCAGCATGACCAGCTCCGGCTACCCGCGCATTGCCAAGCAATGGAAGCGCGGCACCCCGCTCAGCGCCGCTGCGGTGGTCTACGAAGGCAAGCCGACCGATATGTATATCGCGGCCATGCACGATGACACCCCCGGGTTCGAGCGCGATTTCGTCAGCCGCACGCTGGCCTTCTACAACGACGAGCTGTATCTCAAGGGCGCCGACGGCAAGCTGGTCAAGGTGGATGTGCCCAACTCGGCCAGCAAGTCGGTCAAGCGGCAGTGGCTGACGTTGGAATTGCGCGAGCCGTGGACGGTGGGGGGCAATACCTACACGGCCGGCTCGCTGCTGGCCACGCGTTTTGACGACTTCATGGCTGGCAAGCGCAGCTTCGATGTGCTGTTCGAACCCACCGACACCACCTCGCTGGCCGGCGTGGCGTGGACCAAGTCGCACCTGGTGTTGAACGTGCTGGAAGACGTCAAGAACCGGCTCAGCGTCATCACCCCAGCGCAGGACGGTTGGAAAAAGAGTGCGTTTGTCGGTGCGCCTGCATTCGGCACGGTCGATGTCAGCGCCGTGGACAGCGACGACAGCGACGCACTGTGGCTGACCGTCACCGATTACCTGACGCCCACCACACTGGCCTGGGTCGAGGTAGGCAGCGCGCCGCAGCCGCTCAAGACCATGCCGGCGTTTTTCGATGCCGGCAAGGACAGCATCGAGCAGCACTTTGTCACCAGCAAGGACGGCACCCGCGTGCCGTATTTCCTGGTGCGCCCCAAGAACCTCAAGCTCGATGGCAGCGCGCCGACGCTGCTGTATGGCTACGGCGGGTTTGAAATCTCGATGACGCCGAACTATTCCGGCGCATTGGGCCGCGCCTGGTTGGACAAGGGCGGCGTCTACGTGGTGGCCAACATCCGCGGCGGTGGCGAGTACGGCCCGCGCTGGCACCAGGCCGCGCTCAAGCAGAACCGCCACAAGGCCTACGAAGACATGGCCGCAGTGGCCAAGGATCTGGTCGCGCGCAAGATCACCTCCACCAAGCACCTGGGTGTGCAGGGCGGCAGCAACGGCGGCCTGATGACCGGCAACATGCTCACCCAGTACCCGGAGCTGTTCGGTGCGGTGGTGGTGCAGGTGCCGCTGCTGGACATGAAGCGCTATAGCCATCTGTTGGCGGGGGCCTCGTGGATGGCCGAATACGGCAACCCGGATACCGACGATTGGAAATTCATCCAGACCTTCTCGCCGTATCACTTGTTCGACCCGAAGAAGACCTACCCGCCGGTGATCTTCCTGACCTCCACGCGCGACGACCGCGTGCACCCGGGCCACGCACGCAAGATGGCAGCCAAGATGATCGAGGCCGGCAAGGACGTCACCTACTACGAGAACATCGAAGGCGGCCACGGCGGCGCGGCCAATAACGCGCAGGCAGCGCATATGTCGGCACTGGCGTATAGCTTCCTGTGGGAGCGGTTGGCCGATTGACGCAGCGTCACGGTTGGTAGTGCGCGCTTTGGATACAAGCTCTTCTCCCCTCGGGAGAAGGTGCCCGAAGGGCGGATGAGGGTACGCTTGCGCGCTGAGCCGACGCTTGTTCGATGAGCGATGGCGTATGCCAAAGAATCAAGCAAGTGCAAGGCTTCCGCACCTTGCAGCGCGGGTTACTTTTGTTTCGGCGAAAGTAACCGAAACCATGTCGCCTGACGCAGTCCGGTGCGATACCTGTGCTCGGCTCGCTTTAAGGCGAGGAAAGTCACAAGCAATAGCAAGTGCAACAACCGCAAGTGCACAGCAGAAATGCATGAGCACAGCTACAACAGCGCTAGCTTTAGCCTAAACAGCAGCTGCAACAATTGCAGCAACCGCAACAGACGTCGTGCTTGGAAAGGCTTTTTACGTTGTGTCTATTGCATGCGTTGCGTCGCAGGGTTCGCTTCAAGTGCGAGCACCGCACGTGCTCGATCTGCGGTCACAAGCGTTGTAGCCCACGCGCAATACGCTCCACCGCCTGTTCCAGTCGCGGCAGGCTTTGGGTGTAGGCGATGCGCACGTGTTGATTGGCACGGTGGAAGCCGAAATCGATGCCGGGGGTAAAGGCGACGTGCTCGGTTTCCAGGAAATGCGCGCAGAACGCTTGGGCGTTATCCGAAAACGCGCTGATGTCGGCGTAAAGATAGAACGCGCCTTGCGGTTCGACGGCGATGTCGAAGCCAAGCTGGCGTAGCGCGGGCAGCAGATAGTCGCGGCGTTGCTGGAACTCGACGCGACGCGCTTCGAAGATGGCGATGCTCTCTGGCGTGAAACACGCAAGCGCCGCGTGCTGCGCGATGGTCGAGGCGCTGATGTAGAGATTTTGCGCGAGTTTTTCCAGCTCGGGCACTGCGTCGGGCGGGGCGATCAGCCAGCCCAGGCGCCAGCCGGTCATGCCGAAGTACTTGGAAAAACTGTTCAAGACGAACGCGCCGTCGTCGACTTCCAGCACGCTATGCGCGTCCAGGCCATAGGTCAGGCCGTGGTAGATCTCGTCCACCACCAGATGCCCGCCGCGCACACGCAGGGTCTGCGATAACGCAGCCAGTTGCGCGCGCGACAGTACGCTGCCGGTGGGGTTGGCCGGCGACGCCACCAAGGCGCCAACGCTATCGGCGTTCCAGCACGCGTCCACCAGTGCCGGGGTCAGTTGATAGTCGGTGTCCGGCCCGACCGGCACCAGCTGTGCGGCACCTTCGACCAGGCGCAGGAAGTGCCGGTTGCATGGATACCCCGGGTCGGCGAGCAGCCAATGTTTGCCCGGGTCCACCAGCAGGCTGCTGGCCAACAGCAGCGCACCCGAGCCGCCTGGGGTGACCAGGATCCGCTCCGGGTCGACGCTGCGGCCATAGCGTTGCGCGTAAAACCCGGCAATCGCCTGGCGCAGTGCGGGCAGCCCGCGTGCGGCGGTGTAGCGGGTATGCCCGGCGGCCAATGCGGCCTGCCCGGCGGCCACGATCGGCGCGGCAGTGGTGAAATCCGGCTCGCCGATTTCCAGGTGGATCACATCGTGACCGGCCTGTTCGAGCGCATTGGCGCGGGCCAGCAGCGACATCACATGGAACGGCGCGATGTCCTGGCTGCGGCGGCTGTAGCCCGACGCGGGCGAAAGCAAGGAGTCCATTACGAAGATGATAGACCAGCATGACCTAGGACACATGACGCCTGGCGGCGGGCTCTTCCACACTCGGTGGCTGGGATGGCATTGCGTTCATCCAACGGACCCCAATCTGATGAAGCCTGTCCTGACCTTGTTGATCGCCAGCCTGATGACCACATCCGCACCTTCTTTTGCCGCTCCCCCGTCGCCGCCAGACGTCGCCAAGCACCCGCATGTGGTCAAGACGCCGTTTGGCGCCACCCGCAACGACGACTACTACTGGTTGCGCGACGACAAGCGCGAAGACAAGGCGATGCTGGCCTATCTCAACGCCGAGAACGCCTACACCGACCAGGTGATGGCGCCGCTCAAGCCGTTGGAAGACACGCTTTACAACGAGATCGTCGGGCGCATCAAGCAGGACGATGCCAGCGTGCCGTATCGCAAACGCGGCTATTGGTATTACACCCGCTTCGAAGCCGGCAAGGATTACCCGATCCAGGCGCGTCGCAAGGGCAGCATGGAGGCGCCGGAAGAAATCCTGCTGGACGTCAACCAGATGGCGCAGGACAAGGGCTATTTCAACGTGGGCGAGGCGGAGGTCAGTCAGGACAACCGCATTCTTGCCTGGGCCGACGATGCCATCGGCCGCCGTCAATACACGATCCGCTTCAAGAACCTGGACACTGGCGAGATCTATCCGGACACCGTGGAGGGCGTCTCCCCGAGCGTGGTCTGGGCCGACGACAACAAAACGGTGTTCTACATCGAAAACGACCCGGAAACGCTGCTCACCGTGCGCGTCAAAAAGCACGTCCTGGGTACTGCGTCCAAGGACGACGTACTGGTCTACGAAGAGAAGGACGACAGCTTCTACATGGGCATGGGGCGTACCCGCGATGACAAGTACATCGTCATCGGCGTGGAAAGCACGGTGTCGTCGGAGACGCGGTATGCGCTGGCCGCCAAGCCGGATAGCTTCAAGCTGCTGGCCAAGCGCGAGCGCGACGTGGAATACAGCGTGGAACATTTCGATGGGCGTTGGGTGATCCGCACCAATGCCGATGGCGCCGAGAACTTCAAGCTGGTGACTGCGCCCACCGATGCCACCACGCGCAAGCAGTGGACCGACTGGGTGGCGCACGACGACAACGTCTACATCGAAAACTTCGAGATGTTCGATGGATTCACTGCCATCGAAGAGCGCTCCGGTGGGCTGGAGCGCGTGCGCCTGCTCAAGCGCGATGGCAGCCACGAGTACGTCAAGGTGGACGAGCCGGCGTATTCGATGGGCTTGTCGACCAACCCCGAACCGGATACCGCGTGGTTACGCTATAGCTACACCTCGTTGACCACTCCGGCCACCACCTACGAACTCAACACCCAGACCGGCGAGCGCAAGTTGCTCAAGCAGCAGCCGGTGATCGGTTACGAGGCGAGCAAGTATGTGACCGAACGTGTCTGGGTCACGGCCCGCGACGGCGTCAAGGTGCCGGTGTCGTTGGTCTACAAGAAAGGCTTCAAGAAAGACGGCACTGCCGCGTTGTTCCAGTACGCGTACGGCAGCTACGGCATGTCGATGGACCCGGCCTTCAATCTGTCGGCGATCAGCCTGATGGACCGTGGCGTGGTGTACGCCATCGCACACATCCGCGGCGGCCAGGAACTGGGCCGCAAGTGGTACGACGACGGCAAGCTGCTGCACAAGAAGAATACCTTCAACGATTTCGTCGACGTCACCCGTGGGCTGGTCGCGCAGGGCTACGCCGCGAAAGACCGTGTGGCGGCGTCCGGCGGCAGCGCAGGTGGCTTGTTGATGGGTGCGGTGGCCAATATGGCGCCGCAGGACTATCGCGTGCTGGTGGCGCAGGTGCCATTCGTCGATGTGGTCACCACCATGCTGGACGCCAGCATTCCGTTGACCACCAACGAATACGACGAGTGGGGCAACCCGGAAACCAAGGATTACTACGACTACATGCTGTCGTATTCGCCGTACGACAACGTGCGCAAGCAGGCCTACCCGGCGATGTTCGTCGGCACCGGTCTGTGGGATTCGCAGGTGCAGTATTGGGAGCCGGCCAAGTGGGTGGCCAAGCTGCGCGATGACAACACCGGCAAGGCCCCGATCGTGTTCCGTACCAACATGGAAGCCGGGCATGGCGGCAAGTCCGGCCGTTTCCGCCGTTACCGCGAGTTGGCGGAGTCGTACGCGTTTGTGCTGGATCAGCTGGGTGTGAAGTAGCTGAGGGGCGGGGATTGGGGAGTCGGGAGTTGGGATTCGTCAAAGCGGATGACTGAGGGTTTGGTGGTTAGTGCAGTGCGTTGGGGTGGGGCGGTTGGTTTCCATTCTCCGTGCTTTCCTTCTGCCTTCTGACCTTTTGTCTTCGCTTTCCGTCTTCCTCCGTTGCTTCCGCTTGGGTTCGTTGCTGTTGCTCTTGCTCCCCGGTCGTTTGAAAGCACGCTGAGCACCGCAGGCACGCTTGGCCGAACAGGATGCCTTTTCTGGGTGCAGCGAGTTTGGCGTCGTGCCTTGCCTGGCGCGGCTCCCGGGGAACGGTGCAGCTGTGTCACCGACGCCTCTGACGCACCCGCAGTGCTGCACTAGCAACGCGCAGTCCAGACCACCTCACCCCGCTCTGGTCGTATCATTTGCGCATGACGCGACCGAACCGATTTCGCTGGGCCTGGTGGTTGCTGGCGTATGCCAGCCTGGCGACCGGCATTGTCGGGATCTTTGTGCCGGGGTTGCCGACCACCGTGTTCATCCTGATCTCGGCCTGGGCGGCGTCGCGAGGCTCCGAGCGCTTACATGGGTGGCTGCTGTCGCATCCGCGCTTCGGGCCGGCGATCGTGGAGTGGCAGACCTATCGGGCGGTGAGTCGCAAGGCCAAGTGGATGGCAACGCTGACGATGACCGTCTGCGCCGGCATCATGCTGTGGTGTGTGCCGGTGTTCTGGGTGAAATGCCTGTCGATCGGCAGCATGGCGGTGGTGGCGATCTGGTTGTGGCTGCGTCCGGAGCCGCCGCCGCGCGCGCTGCAAGCGCCGCACTGAGCGCACGGCAGTCAGGGTGTTCTGGCTATACTTCGTTCCATGAGCATCATGTCCCGACCTTCCGTTCGTCTCGCACTGGTTGGTGCGACCTTTGTCCTGCTTGCCGCCTGCGGCAACAAGGGCCCGCTGGTGATGCCGCAGAAGCCGGTGCCGGTGGAAGCCCAGCCCGTGCCGCCGGATGCGCCGCAACCGTTGGATGAGTCCACGCCTGCGCCTGCGCCGGTGGAGACCGACACCAAGCCCGCATCCACTACCGACCAGCCCGCTAGCAGCGGCAATGAGCGCTGACGGTCGCAGCGAGCGCCTGCGTTTCACCAAAATGCATGGCGCCGGCAACGATTTCGTAGTGCTGGACCTGCGTAACGGCATGCCCCCACCGGACGCGGCGCTGGCAGCACGCCTGGCCGACCGCCACTTCGGGGTCGGCTGCGATCAGATCCTGACCATCGAGCCCCCGCGCAGCGAAGGCGCCGTGGCCGCCTATGGCATCTGGAATTCCGATGGCTCGGCCGCGCGTCAATGCGGCAACGGCGCACGCTGCGTCGCCGCCTGGCTGGTGCGCGATGGAACCGCGCAGGGCGAGCGCTTCATCATCGACAGCCCGGTCACCGCACATGCGGTGGAACACGTGGATGCAGGAACCTATTCGGTGGCCATGGGCGTGCCGCAATTTGAGCCCACGCAGATTCCGCTGGCCGGGTTTGCGCATGCGCGCGACGAATACGCACTTCCCGTGCATGGCGAGACGGTGCGCTTTGGCGCAGTGTCGATGGGTAACCCGCATGCCGTGCTGGAGGTGGCCCGTGTCGATGCCGCCCCGGTGGAGCGTGTGGGTACCTTGCTGCAACAAAATGCGGCGTTCCCCAATTCGGTCAATGTGGGGTTTGCGCAGGTGGTGGACCCCACGCATGTGCGTTTGCGCGTGTTCGAGCGCGGTGTCGGCGAAACGCTGGCCTGCGGCAGCGGTGCGTGCGCGGCTGCGGTAGTGCTGATGCAGCGCGGCCGTGTCGATCGCGACGTACGCGTGTCGTTGCCCGGCGGCGAGTTGCGGATCCGCTGGCCCGCCGATGCACAGGACGTGGTGATGTCTGGTCCTGCGGTGTTCGTCTTCGATGGAGAGTGGAACTGATGAGCGACAACACGGACAAGTTCGGTGCCCACGAGGTCGCAACGTGGTTGCGTCGCCATCCCACCTTTCTCAAGCAATTCCCCGATCTGGCGGTGAGCCTGTTGGTGCCGCGCGACGACGGCCCCACGGCGTCGCTGGCGACCTATCAGCTGGAAGTGTTGCGCGACAAGAACCGCGAGTTGTCGCGGCGCCTGCACGAGCTGGGCAGCAATGCCCAGGTCAATGAACGGCTGGCGGTGCGCACCCATCAACTCACGCTGGCATTGATGCGCCAGACCACCGTTGCCGACACGCTCAAGGCAATGGCCGCCTCGTTGGCGGAAGATTTCAATGGCGAGCTGGTACGGCTGGTATTGCTAGCACCCGTCGCCGGGCTGGAAGCCGACTGGCTGCAGGTGATCGCCGCCGACGATGCGCGCCTTGCACCGTTTCGCGATTGTTTGAGCGATGGCGAGCCGATCTGCGGCCGGCTGCAGGCTGAAAAACATGCACTGCTGTATGCTGACCAGGCCGACGTTGTGCAGTCGACGGCGTTGCTGCCGTTGCCGGGGATTGGCTTGATTGCGGTCGGCAGCAGCGATGCCAACCGGTTTTATCCGGGCATGGGCACCTTGTTCCTGCGCATGATGGGCGAGTCGCTCGGCGTGGCGCTGCAGCGTTTCTCAGCGTGATGATGGCGGCAGGCCATGCAGTGCGCGGTCTGTTGTGCACCGCAGTGTGGATGCCGCCGCAGCAGGACAGCTGAGATGTCCTCGGTCGAAGGCTTTCTAGCGTATCTGCAGGTCGAACGTCAGGTGTCGGCGCACACGCTGGATGCGTATCGACGCGATCTTGCCGCGCTGCTGAGCTGGGCGGCCGAGCAGCAGGATGCTTCAGGTGCTGCGTTGGATGTCGCCCAACTGGATAGCGCGCAGCTGCGCCAGTTCGTCGCGTCGGAACACCGGCGCGGGCTGTCGGCTAAGAGCCTGCAGCGGCGCTTGTCTGCATGCCGCAGCTATTACGCCTGGTTGCTCAAGCACGGCCGTATCGCGGCCAGCCCCGCGGCGGCTTTGCGTGCGCCCAAGGCGCCGCGCAAGCTGCCGCAGGTGCTAGACGCCGATGAGGCCGTGCGCCTGGTCGAGGTGCCGACCGATGCGCCGCTGGGCTTGCGCGACCGCGCATTGCTGGAGTTGTTCTATTCGTCGGGGCTGCGCTTGAGCGAGCTCTGCGCACTGCGCTGGCGCGATCTGGATCTGGCCAGCGGCTTGGTGATGGTGCTGGGCAAGGGCGGCAAACAGCGTCTGGTGCCGGTGGGCTCGCATGCGATTGCAGCCTTGCGCGAATGGCAGCGCGACAGTGGCGGGCGTGCGGAAACGCATGTCTTCCCCGGGCGTGCCGGCGGTGCGATTTCGCAGCGTGCGGTGCAGATCCGTATCAAGCAATTGGCGGTGCGCCAAGGCATGTTCAAGGACGTGCACCCGCACATGCTGCGGCACAGTTTTGCCAGCCATATCCTGGAATCGTCCGGCGACCTGCGTGGCGTGCAGGAGTTGCTTGGTCACTCGGACATCGCTACCACGCAAATCTACACGCACCTGGATTTCCAGCATCTGGCCAAGGTCTACGACGCCGCGCATCCGCGTGCCAAGCGCAAGAAGGTTGCCGAGTGAGCGTGTGCGTGAGCGATGTAATCAGCGCGACTGCATGATTTTCTGGCTGATGTAATCGAGGTAGTGATGCTGCTGGCCCAGCCATTGCAGCTGATGAAGCGAGTGCAGTGGAGCCATTGCAGCTGGTAAAGCCATTGCAGCTGATAAGGTCATTGCCGCTGATAAGGCAATTACAGCTGCAATGGTCATTGCAGTTGATAAAGCCACTACAGTCGATAAAGCCAGTCCAGCGCTAAGGCGCGGGTTGCCTAGATGGCAAATAACTCGTGGAAATGCTGCTCTAGCCCCTCTCCCCTCGGGAGAGGGGTTGGGGTGAGGGTTCCTGTGCAGATGCTGCTGGGCGTCTTGGGAAGGGTATTGGAGAGCGTCAGAGCTCGCGGGCGCCCCAGTAAGCTTTTAAAAGCGGCGTGTGAAGTAACCGCGGTTAAACACGGCGACGTTTAAAAGGTGGCTAGAAACGCAGGTGCTCCGAGACATTCCTGCATGTAGAGCGTGTTGACGCTGCGGCGTGCAATCGACAGCGGCAGCCGTACCCTCACCCCAACCCCTCTCCCAACGGGAGAGGGGCTAAGGCGGGTGGTGTCCGATCACCAGGTTGTGCGGTGATCGGTGTATCCCGCTCGTATCGTGTGCGCAGTGCGCAGTGCGCAGTGCGCACTTCGTGCTTCGTGCTTCGTGTCTTGCACCTTGCACTACGCTCCTTGCTCCTTGCTCCTCGCCCGTTTGCCCGTTTGCCCGTTTGCCCGTTTGCCCAACGGCCCGATGACCAACTCCTCTCTGCACCACTCTCATCGCTGCGTCCCATCGTCGCAGCGCGCTTGAACCCGGCAGGGGCGCCCCCACCTCTTTGGAAACCCTCGGAGGACCCATGGACCCCAGCCAGAATCCCAACATCGTTCACGCCACCACCATCATTTCGGTTCGACGTGGTGGGCATGTCGCCGTCGCGGGCGATGGCCAGGTCACGCTCGGCCACACCGTCATGAAGGGCAACGCGCGCAAGGTACGCCGGCTCGGTCGCGAGGGTCAGGTGCTGGCCGGGTTTGCCGGTGCAGCGGCCGATGCGTTTACGCTGTTCGAATTGTTCGAAGCCAAGCTCGACAAGCATGGGCAGTTGACCCGCGCCGCGGTGGAACTGGCCAAGGATTGGCGCACCGAGCGCCGCCTGGGCAAGCTCGAAGCATTGCTGGCGGTGGCCGATAAAGAGACCTCGCTGATCATCAGCGGCACCGGCGATGTGATCGAGCCGGAAGACGGCATCATCGCGATCGGTTCCGGCGGCTCCTACGCCTTGTCGGCCGCGCGCGCGCTGCTGGCGCACACCGAACTGGATGCCAAGACCATCGCCACCGAGGCGATCAATATCGCTGGCGATATCTGCATCTATACCAATCGCAACGTGGTGGTCGAAGAGCTGTGAATCGGGAGTGGGGAATCGGGAATCGCAACAGCGGTTTCGTCTCCACTCCAACGACATAGGCTGCTGATTTTTTCTCCCACGAGTCCCCATTCCCAATTCTCGATTCCCCAATGCCAAATCCCGATAGCTCAACCATGACTCCGCGCGAAATCGTGCAGGAGCTCGACCGTCATATCGTTGGCCAGCACGACGCCAAGCGCGCGGTCGCCATTGCGCTGCGCAACCGCTGGCGCCGCATGCAGTTGCCCGAAGAACTGCGCAACGAAGTGATGCCCAAGAACATCCTGATGATCGGCCCCACCGGCGTCGGCAAGACCGAGATCGCGCGACGTCTGGCAACCCTGGCCAATGCGCCGTTCGTCAAGGTGGAAGCCACGCGCTTTACCGAAGTGGGCTACGTCGGCAAGGATGTGGAGCAGATCATTCGCGATCTGGCCGACACTTCGGTCAAGTTGTATCGCGAGCAGGCCAAGGTGCGCGTGCGCAACCAGGCCGAAGAGCGTGCCGAAGATCGCATCCTGGATGCGCTGCTGCCGCGCCGCGCAGCCGGCATCGGATTCGATCCGGAAGCCGCACGCAACGAGCCATCGTCGCAAGATAACGAAACCCGCATCAAGTTCCGCCGCATGCTGCGCAATGGCGAGTTGGACGAGCGCGAAATTGAACTGGATGTCGCGATCAACGCCAGCATGGACATCATGACCCCGCCGGGCATGGAAGAAATGGGCCAGCAGCTGCGCCAGATGTTTTCCAATCTGGGCAGCGGCAAGTCGCAAAAGCGCAAGCTCACCATCAAGGCCGCGCGCCCGCTGTTGATCGAAGAAGAAGCCGGCAAGCTGGTCAACGAAGACGACGTGCGTGCAGCGGCGATCGAAGCCTGCGAGCAGCACGGTATCGTGTTCATCGATGAGATCGACAAGGTCGCCAAGCGTGGCGAAGCCGGCTCCAATGGCGGCGATGTGAGTCGCGAAGGCGTGCAGCGCGATCTGCTGCCGTTGGTGGAAGGTTCAAACGTGTCGACCAAGTACGGCACGGTCAAGACCGACCATATCCTGTTCATCGCTTCCGGCGCGTTTCATCTGGCAAAGCCCAGCGATCTGATTCCGGAGTTGCAGGGGCGCTTCCCGATCCGGGTGGAATTGACCGCGCTGACCAAGGCCGATTTCGTGCGCATTCTCACCGAGCCCAAGGCCGCGCTGATCAAGCAGTACGAAGCCTTGTTGCAGACCGAAGGCGTCACGCTGACCTTCGGTGCGGACGCGGTTGACCGCCTGGCCGAGATTGCGGCGCAGGTCAACGAGCGCCAGGAAAACATCGGCGCGCGCCGTCTGCACACCGTGCTTGAGCGGCTGCTCGATGTGCTGAGTTACGAAGCGCCGGACCGCGACGGGCAGAGCGTGACTGTCGATGCGGCGTATGTCGATGCACAGCTCGGCGAGCTGGTGCAGGATCCGGATCTGAGTCGCTACATCCTCTGATCGCAGCGCACGGCAACCTGCGCGCTGGATGGAACGTACCAAATGGAAAAGACCCGCCAGTTGGCGGGTCTTTTGTTTCTGGCAGTGCACCGAGATCAACGTACGCCTTGGCGCCGGTTGGCGCGATAACGACGGATCAACGCAGCGCCCAGGTGCGCTTCGGCATGACAGCTGGATTGCCCACTGCCTGTCACCGCGTGCTGCCGCGCAGTCGATTGACCGGTGCGCTCAGTCCTCGCCGATGTCCTCGTTCCACACATCCGGGTTGGCGGAAATATAGCCGCCCAGCAGGTCGATGCATTCCTGGCTTTGCAGGTCGATGACGTTGACGCCGTGCTCGCGCAGCCAGGCGATGCCACCCTGGAAGGTGACCGATTCGCCCACCACCACGGTGCCGATATTGAACTGGCGTACCAGCCCGCTGCAGTACCAGCATGGCGCCAGCGTGGTGACCATGATGGTGTCTTTGTAGCGGCGCTGACGGCCGGCCTTGCGAAAGGCATCGGTTTCGCCATGCACCGACGGGTCGTTTTCCTGCACGCGACGATTGTGGCCGCAGCCGAGCAGGCGCCCGTCGTTGTGATACAGCGCCGCACCAATCGGGATGCCGCCTTCGGCCAGGCCCTGGCGGGCTTCGTTGATGGCGGTGTCGAGCAATGCGCGGTAGTCGGGGGTGGTGATCATGCGGACTCCAAAGTGGCCGCGCCGGCAGGGCGCAGCATGTCGAGATGCGGGATGCCGTCTTCCAGATACGGCGCGGACGATGGCGCGAAGCCATGCGCAGCGTAGAACGGTTGCAGGTGCGCCTGCGCACCGAGCTGGATCGCGCTGCCCGGCCAGTGCGTGTGCACCAAGCGGATGCCTTCGCGCAGCAGCGCATGGGCCAGCCCGGTGCCGCGATACGCGGCGGCGATGACCACGCGGCCGATGCTGGGTTCGGCGTAACGCAGGCCTGGCGGTAGCACGCGTAGGTAGGCCGCCAACGCAGTGGTGTGGGTGGTGCCCAGCACATGCAGTACGCCGGGATCGGTGTCCTTGCCATCCAGTTCCGGGTAGGCGCACTGCTGCTCCACCACAAACACATCCGTGCGCAGCTGCAGCAGCGCATACAACTGCATCGTGCTCAGCTGCGTAAAGCGCAGTTGCTGCCAGTGCAAGGGATGCGTTGGTGTGGAGGGCATCGACGCATAATAACGGCATCGCCTGCTCGCGGCAGGCAGAGAAGCGCTAGGCGTACGAGAAGCACACCTGACGAATTGGGGCATCAGCGCTGGGGCACAAAAGGACCGTCCTCGATGTTGTCCGCGTCTGCCGCCCAGGTCGCGTGGAGCGCCTAAAAACGTAGCGTGCAGTCGTCAGCTAGGGGTGGACGACGCACTCGGAACCGCAATGTACGAGCAGTCCCTGCCGCACCGAGTACGTGCCGCGCCCGCTGGCAGGTTGCGCAGACACTCTGCTGGCCGCTCTTGGCGCGTGGCGTCTGCAGCGCTCAATCGGCCGCGCTGTCGGTATCGACCGCCACCACAACCGACATGCCCGGGCGCAGGCGTGGCGCCAGCGATTGGCCGGGATCGACGCTGATGCGTAGCGGAATGCGCTGTGCGATCTTGACGAAATTACCGGTGGCGTTGTCGGCCGGCAGTACGCTGAATTCCGAGCCGGCGGCTGGAGAGATTTCCTGCACGCGGCCATGCAGGCGCGCGTTATCCAGCGCATCCACGGTAAAGCTGGCGCGCTGCCCGATGCGGATCTTCGCCATCTGGGTTTCCTTGAAATTGGCCACGATCCACAGCGTGTCCGGCACCAGCGACATCAACTGCGTGCCGTTGGTGACATAGGCGCCCTGACGCACGCCGAGCTGGCCGAGCTGACCATCGCGCGGGGCGACAATGCGCGTGTTGTCCAGATTGATCTGCGCCAGTTGCACCGCCGCCTGCGCATTGGCAACGGCCGCTTCCAGCGCGGCGCGATTGACGGTGACGCTGCGCGCATTCTCTTCGGCGGCCTGCTCCGCCGCACGTGCCTGCGCCACGCCAGCCTCGGCTTGCGCGCGCGCGGCAAAGGCGGTGTCGCGGTCCTGTTCGGATACCAGTTTCTGGTTGGCCAGCTGTTGCGTACGCGCATATGCCGAGCGGGTGCGATCGCGCAGCGCCTGGTTGCTGCTCAGCGCTGCGCGTTGTTCGGCAATGCTCGCGTCCGCGCCATGGCGTTGCTGCTCCCAGTTGGCGAGATTGGCCTGCGCGGTCTGCACTTGCGCCTTGGCCTGTTCGAGCTGCTGGGCGTAGATGCGATTGTCGATGGTGGCCAGCAGCTGGCCGCGTGTGACATGCGCAAAGTCCTGCACCGTGACGTCGGTGACATAACCGCTGACCTGCGGGGCGATCACGGTGATCTGTCCGTGCACCATGGCGTTTTCGGTGCGCTCGGTCGCGCTGACGAACGGTGGCAGACGCCATGCGTACAGCACCAGCGCCACGCCGATCAGGGCGAGCCCGCCAAAGCCAATCGCGCCGGTGATGCGACGGCGGCGACGACGGGCGCGCTCGGAGGCGGCAGTGGGATCGGTAGATGTGTTCATGGGCGCGCAGTGGAAGCAGGAGGAGAGGGTGACACGGGAGGACGCAGATAGCGTCGCCACACCAGCACAGACAGGATCCACACCCCGGTGGCGATGGCGATACAGCCGATCAGCAGAAACACATCGTTATAGGCCAGCACATTGGCTTCGCGCGTGGCCACGCTGCCGAGTGCACGCACGCCCTGCGCCTGGCGCAGCGTGGGGTCGCCGATGCTGCGGCCATACAGGCTGGCATACGCCTGCACGCGCGCGGCCACTTGCGGGTCGGTCAAGACCAGATGCTCGACCAACTGACTGGAATGGTATTTCTCGCGCAGGATCTGCACGCTGCCGAGCAGGGCGCTGCCGAGCAGCCCGCCCATGTTCTGCGCCATGCCGAACAGAACGATGAAGCTGATCAGATTGCCGGGCTGCGCAATTACCCGGCCAAGCCCGGCCACCATCGCCGGACCGATAAAGAACGTGCTGCCGAAGGCAAGCAGGAACTGGCTGACGTACATCTGCTCCGGGCGAGTGAGGCTGGTGGCATCGGCATCCATGAAGCAGCCGATACAGATTGCCGCCACGGCGATGATCAGATGCTCGGCGATGCGCGCCGGATTGATCAGCCATGCGCTTGCGGCCACTCCAGCGACCGCGCCCAGCAGCATCAGTGCGTACAACGTCTGCAACTGATCGTTGGCCAGGCCCAGGGTCTGGAAGAAGCCGATCGCGCCGGTGCTTTGTTCCGACAGCACCAGCCGAATCAGCAGAATCGCCAACCCCAACCGCAGCATGTCCGCGCTGGCCAGCCACCGCGTGTTGATCATCGGGTTGCGGCGGTTGTGTTCGATCCAGGCCGCCATGCACAGCAGCACGATGGAGAGCGCCAGCACCACGCCCAGCCAGGGCGTGCTGGTCCACCACAGCAGCCGGCCCAGCGACAGCACCGCAGCCAGCCCGGCCGCGCCGGCCGCAAACAGGGGGAAAGTGACGAAATCCAGCGGTTCGAACACACGGTAGCGGTCGCTTGGCGGCAACTTGAGCGCCAGCACGCAGGCCAGCGCGAAGATCGCCAGCCCGAATTCGAACAGGTACAAGCCCTGCCACTGCCCGAATTCCAGCAGGTCGGTGGAGAACACCCGCGCCAGCGGCAACGCCAACTGGGTCACACCCAGGCCCAGCACCACTGCCTTGAGTCGGTACTTGCTAGGAAATGCCTGGATCACGTAATACAGGCCCAGCGAGCTGAGTGCCGCGCCAACCAACCCATGCGCCGCGCGCACGGTGATCGCCGAACTCAGGCTGTGCACGAACAAGTGCGCCAGCGCGATGGCCGCATACAGCGCCAGAAAAATCTCGGTGAAGCGGCGCAGCCCGTACTGCTGGCGAAACTTCACCAGCAACAGATTGGCCGACATGTTGGTCATCACGTAGGCGGCCGGCAGCCAGGCCATTTCGGTGGCGTAGGCGCCCAGGGTGCCCTGCAGATAAGGCAGGTTGGCGGTGACCAGCGCATTGCTTAGCCCGCCGGTCAGCGCCACCACCACGCCGACCAGGCCGTACTGGATGCGGCGCCGGGTCGGGTGCAGCGGCGTGGACGCCGACCCCGGCAGGGTGGGCTTTTCGTGGGGCTGCCAGTCGCGTGGGGCGTACTTGTCGGGCACGCAATGCTCGCAGGGCCGGTTGCGGAAGAGTTCGCGATTGTGGTCCCGTTGCGGTCATGGCGGCGTCAGCAGTGCGATAATCCAGACATGAGCGAATCTCCCTATACCTCCGGCACCACCCATTTCGGCTTTCGCGATGTCGCTGCCAAGGACAAGCAGAAGCTGGTCGGCGAGGTCTTCACCTCGGTCGCGCGCAATTACGACCTGATGAACGATCTGATGAGCCTGGGCGTCCACCGCGCATGGAAACGCTACTTCGTGGCGACCGCGCAGGTGAAGCCGGGCGACCGTGTGCTGGATCTGGCCGGCGGCACCGGCGACATCGCCGTGCTGCTCAAGGAGCGCGTGGGCGATGAAGGCGCCGTGGTACTGGGCGACATCAATGCCGGTATGTTGTCGGTGGGCCGCGACCGCCTGACCAATCGCGGCCTGGTGGCGGGCTTCGACTACGTGCAATGCAACGCCGAAGCGCTGCCGTTCCCGGATCAGAGCTTCGATCTGGTGACCATCTCCTTTGGCCTGCGCAATGTCACCGATAAGGACGCCGCACTGCGCGAGATGTATCGCGTGTTGAAGGTGGGCGGCCAGGCGCGCGTGCTGGAATTTTCCGAAGTCACTGCCGAGTGGTTCAAGCCGATCTACGACTTCCACTCGTTCAAGATTCTGCCCAAGCTGGGCCAGTTGTTCGCACGCGATGCCGACAGCTACCAGTATCTGGCCGAAAGCATCCGCAAGCACCCGCCGCAGGATTCGCTCAAGGGCATGATGGGCGAGGCCGGATTTGCGCGCTGCCACTACAAGAATCTGACCGGCGGCATCGTGGCGATTCATTCCGGTTACAAGATCTGAATCCCGCCCGCGGCTGATGGCCGACGTGGCGCGTGCATCGCGCGCCACGTCGTGTAGTTCAGAGGCGCCGCTTGTGTTCGCTTGATACGGCCTCGCTACCCGCAGGCACGTGCGCACCAACGAATTTCTGAGACTTTCGTCGCGTTGGCTCCACCATCTGTCGGCGACACTAGGCGCTCTTTTGTCGGAGAGTTGGATGCGCTTATACGCCGGGCTCTCGCGTGTGTTTCCCCGTTCCTTCAGCGCCAAGTTGCTGGCGGTGACCTTTGTCGGGATTCACCTGCCGCTGCTGTTGTTGATCGCGTGGCTGGCATCGCAAAGCGAGCTGGAAGGGCAGCTGTTGTGGTCGGTGATCATCGTCGCCCTGCTGGCCACCCTGGCGGGCACCGCCTTGACGCTGTCTGCCTTGTATCGCCTGCTGGCGCCGTTGCGCATCGCTGCCGATGCGCTGGATACCTACTACGCCGATCAACGTCTGCCCAGCTTGCCGGAGCATGGCGACGATGAGCTGGGGCGCCTGCTGCGCGGGATCAATCGCAGCCTGCGCGGGATCGACGCCGGCATGCGCGATCTCAAGAAGCATGCCCTGTTCGACCCACTCACCGAGGCGCTGAACCGGCGCGGCTGCGAACAGGCAATGCGCGATTCGGTCACCGCCTCCCAACGCGAAGGTTGGCCGTTCGTGTTGTTCGTGCTGGACATGGACAACCTCAAGCAGATCAACGACCGCTTCGGGCATCTGGCCGGCGACCGCGTGCTGGTGCGTTTGGTGGAGTCGGCCTACGGCTGGTTGGGCGCGCAGGACTGGATCGGACGCTGGGGCGGCGATGAATTCCTGATCGGCGTGCACGCCAGCGAAGACGAGGCCACGCTCAAGCTCAATCAGTGGCTGTCGATGCTCGAACGCGAAGACGGCGAAGAAGCGCCGTTGCATCTGAGCGCCGGCAGCGCGGTCTGCGAGCAAGGCGTGGATGCCACCGAGCTGTATCGGCGCGCGGATGCGGCGATGTACCGCGCCAAGTTTTCCGGCGGCCGGCGTCTGGTGCGCGACGGCCACGACACCTCGCGCATTCATCCGGTGACATAAGCGCCGACGAGGCGGTACAGCGGCAATCTGCAGACGGTTGTTGCCGACTGCACGGGCAGGCATCGGTGCGGAGCGCTAAAATGTCCGATTCCCTTGCTGCGGTGCCGTCGATGCGCTTCCCGTACCTGTCGCTGTCCCTGGCCGTCTCCATTGCGCTGGCCGGCTGTTCCAACGAATCCACATCGCCGGCTGCCACCACCGCTGCGCCGGCCGCCACCGCCAAGGCCCCCGTGAAAGCAGACGCCCGCAACCACGACGAAAGCTCCTACGCCCAGCCCGACCAGGTGGTCATCAAGGACCTGGTGCTGGACCTGAAGCTGGATTTCGACAGCAAGCAGATCGGCGGCACCGCGACCTACACGCTGGCGTGGAAGAACAAGGCCGCCAAACAGCTGGTGCTGGATACGCGCGAGCTGAGCATCGCGCAGGTGCAGGCCGACGACGGCAAGGGCGGCCTGTCGCCATTGCAATTTGCGCTGGCGCCGGTCGACAAGACCTTCGGCAGCAAGCTCACCATCGAAACCCCGAACCAGCCAGGCAAGGTTGTGATTACCTATCACACTGCACCGACCGCGTCGGGCCTGCAGTGGCTGGAGCCGTCGATGACCGAAGGCAAGCAGCTGCCTTTCATGTTCAGCCAATCGCAGGCGATCCACGCGCGCAGCTGGGTGCCGCTGCAGGACACCCCGAGCGTGCGCTTCACCTATAGCGCGCACGTGACCTCGCGCCCGGACGTGATGGTGCTGATGAGCGCCGACAACGACCCCAAGGCCGCGCGCGATGGCGATTACAGCTTCAAGATGCCCGAGCCGATTCCGTCCTATCTGCTGGCCATTGCCGCCGGCGATGTGGTGTTCAAGCCGATTTCCGCGCGCTCGGGCGTGTGGGCCGAGCCGTCGATGGCCGACAAGGCCGCCAAGGAATTCGAAGACACCGAAAAGATGATCGGTGCCGCCGAAAAACTCTATGGCCCGTATCGCTGGGGCCGTTACGACATGCTGGTGCTGCCGCCGTCGTTCCCGTTCGGTGGCATGGAAAATCCGCGCCTGACCTTCGCCACGCCCACCGTGATCGTCGGCGACAAGTCGCTGGTGTCGCTGGTCGCGCACGAGTTGGCGCATAGCTGGTCCGGCAATTTGGTGACCAACGCCAGCTGGAAGGACATCTGGCTCAACGAAGGCTTTACCACTTACGTGCAGGGCCGCATCACCGAAGCGTTGTACGGCGCGGAAATGGCCGAGATGGAGCGCGAGATCGACCAAGGCGATCTGCTGGCCGAGGTGAAAGACATGCCGCCAGCCGACCAGACTCTGGCCCTGCCGCCACTGGCGCAGCGCGACCCCGACGAAGCCTTGAGCCAGGTCGCTTACGTCAAGGGTGCGTGGTTCCTGCAGTTCCTGGAGCAGCGTTTTGGCCGCGAGGTGTTCGACCCGTTCCTGCGTGGCTGGTTCGACGATCACGCGTTCCAGAGCGCGACCACCGACCAGTTCGTCGCTTATCTGCAGAAGAACCTGCTCGCCAAGCATCCCAACACGGTCAGCGCCGCTGAGGTGGATGCCTGGTTGAAGCAGCCGGGCATCCCGGCGTTTGCGGCCAAGGCACGCTCGCGCAGCTTCTCGATTGTGGACACCGCGCGTATCGCCTGGAGTGGTAGCGCCACGCTGCCCAACAAGCAGGTCACCAGCGAATGGGGCACGCAGGAATGGGTGCATTTCCTCAGCGGCATGGGCGCCACCTTGAAGCCCGAACAGCTCAAGCAGCTGGACGATGCCTATCACTTCACCGGCACGCTGAACGGCGAGATCGCGATGCGCTGGTATCCGCTGGCGATCCGCAGCGGTTACACCGACGCACGTCCTGCCGCCGGTGAGTTCATCGAGCGGGTGGGCCGCCGCAAGCTGGTGTTGCCGATCTACGCAGAACTGTTGAAGACCCCGGATGGCATCGCGTTTGCCGAACAGGCCTTCGAAAAAGCCAAGCCCAGCTATCACCCGATCACCACCGCCTCGGTGGTCGAGATGATTGCCAAGGCCAAGGCAGCGCCGCCCGCGCAGCCGTGATGGCAGGGGAGGGCGTTGCGGACGCCCTCCGGTCGCGGCGCAAACCCCGCCGCGTAGGAGCGCACCCGGGCGCGATGAGGCATTTACCGGTAAAGCCCCATCGCGCCCAGGTGCGCTCCTACGTGTGCCGATCGATGCCGAAGTGCTGAAAACCCCGGACGGCAGTGCATTCGCCGGACAGGCCTTCGAAAAAGCCAAGCCAGCTGTGCCAGCGCAGCCGTGATGGCAAGGGAGGACGTTGCGGACGCCCTCCCGTCGCGGCGCAACCCCCGCCGTAGGAGCGCACCCGGGCGCGATGAGGCTTTACCAGTAAAGCCTCATCGCG
>NZ_JBEGDW010000002.1:1340392-1439306 GCF_040202875.1 Xanthomonas sp. WHRI 10204 | reverse complement strand
CCCCCCCCCCGCTCAGCCCCCCCCCGGGCGGGTGGTGGCATAAACTCGACCCCCCCCGCGCCGCCCGGGTGCGCTCCTACGGGTTCGGTGGTGGTGCGGTCACTGCGATGCCTATCGCCCTGCCGATCTATCGCGCATGGACAGGCTGGTATCGTTGTCGCTGAATTCGCCCTGGAGTCGACGATGAAGTATCTGTTGAGCGCGGTCTTGTGCGTCGCGGCCCTGAGTGCCTGCACCGACCGCGAGGCGCAACGCAAGGCGCAGGAAACCGCGCAGGCGCAGGCGAAAGAAACCCAGGCCGATGCGCTCGCCAAACAATACGACGAAGCCGTCCAGGCGCAGAACTGGGACATGGCGCGTGCACATGGCGCGGCCTTGCTCGAAGGCTATGCCGGGACGGCGGCCGCAACGCGTATCGAACCCGGGTATGCCGACATCAAGGCCAAGGGCGAACAGGCGCGCGAGCTGCGCCGCATGCAGGCGCTCTGGCAGTACTCGCAGGTGCCCGCAAAGGGCGGCACGCAGCGCTCGGCCATGATCGATGCCAAGGAGCGCGTGGATGTGGATGGCAGCGGGCCCAAGCCGGTGAGCCTGGTGTTCCGCGATCATCCGCAGTGGAAGCGTCACAGCTATCTCGTGCTCAAGGCCGGCGACTTCAATTGCTACGGCGGCTGCAAGGTGCAGGTCTCCGCCGATGGCGGCGCACCACGCGCGATGGCCGCGCATCGCCCCGATACCGACGAGGCGATCGCCATGTTCATCGACGACGACAAGGCGTTGTGGAAAGTGGTGCGCAACGCCAAGCGCATCAGCATCGCCTTCCCGGTCAAGGCCGGCGGCACGCGGACTGCGGAGTTCGACGTGGGCGGGCTGGATACCGCCCAGATGCCGGGCTGGAAATAATCCATGGATGGCGCAAGCGCAGCCCGACTACCGTTGTCCGCCTACCGGCACTGGGTGTTCGACATGGATGGCACGCTCACCCAGCCGGTGCACGATTTCGCGTTGATCCGGCGCGAGTTGGAGATCTCACCCGAAGACGACATCCTGCATCACCTGGCCGCATTGCCCGCCGAGCAGGCGCAGGCCAAGCACGCCTGGTTGCTGGAGCACGAGCGCGCTCTGGCTGAAGCGGCCCAGCCTGCGCCCGGCGCGCAAGAAGTGGTGCGCGCGCTGCATGCCGATGGCTGCCGCCTCGGCGTGCTGACCCGTAACGCGCGCAGCCTGGCGCAGATAACGCTGGAGGCGATCGGCCTGAGCGATGCCTTCGCCTGGGACGACCTTGTCGGCCGCGATGAGGCCGCGCCCAAGCCCGCGCCCGACGGCCTGCAGTATTTCCAGCAGCGGTGGGCAGTGAGCGCCACTGCATTGCTCATGATTGGCGACCACCACAACGACCTGGCCTGCGGCCGCGCCGCTGGCGCAGCGACCGTGCTGGTCAATACCCCCGGCGACCCCTGGCCCGGCCTGGCCGATTGGCGCCTGCGCGATTGCAGCGAACTGTTACAGCGCTGGCAGGCCCGCGTAGACGGCTGACGTTGCATCAGTCGCGTCTCGGCGACGGGAGAGCAATGACGCTGGACCGCCTTGTACACGTCGATCAACCAATAGCTCCTCTCCCCACGGGTGAGGGGTTGGGGTGAGGGCATGGAGGCGAAGCCCTGCTGCTGCTTCAACTGCATGAGGCTGCGCCCGTACCCGCATCAGCCCCTTCGGGGCACCTTCTCCCGGGGGAGAAGGAACAGACGTGTGGCGCCGCGCTCTAGCCCCTCTCCTCGCGGGAGAGGGGTTGGGGTGAGGGTACGGGGGCGAAGCCCTGGTGCCGCTTCAACTGCATGGGGCTACGCCCGTACCCTCATCCGCCCCTTCGGGGCACCTTCTCCCGAGGGGAGAAGGAACAGACGCGTGCTCCCGAGGGGAGAGGAATAATGCGTGGCACCGCGCTCTAGCCCCTCTCCCTGCGGGAGAGGGGTTGGGGTGAGGGTACGGACCAAGCGCCGTCCGTCAGATCCCCAGGATCTCGCTTCAAAAGCGCACAACGGCAAACGCATCGACGGCGGTAGCGGGGCACCCCTCGTCCGCCCCTCGGGCGCATTCCTCTAACTGCAAAACAAACGCAGGTGTCGGCGTGCTCGGCTCGTTGTCGTTGTCGTTGCTGGTGCAGCAACGTCGCCAATTCGTTGTCATCTCATTCGCCGCCATCTCCAGAAACCCTAGGCTCCGGAAAACGTCTGGCGTCATACCGACCAAGTGTCTCTACCGCGTACCACCGAAGCGCCTCCGCCCAATCTGTTCCATCGCTGCTACAGCACGCTCGGCGCAAAGTGTGCCAAATCCGATACACCTCTCGCGCTGCATTCACTGCGTCCATACAAGGCCCTGACACAGCAAGGTGCTGCGACGCAACAACGCACTGGCACGCGCTGTGCTCTGTCCTATCGCGGTACCCACCCGTTTGCGCCGTGGTTGCGTGCATCAAACGCCAGTGGCTGTTCGTTCGATTGGATTGTTCACCGAGAGGGGTAGACGCATATGCACCAATCTTCCTGTCGCAGCGTCCGCAGCGGCGCGCTGCTGATGCTTGCGCTGAGCGCTGTGTTGGCCGGTTGCAAAAAAGAAACGCCGGCAGAAACCGCCGCGCCCGCACCTGCAGCCACACCCGCCGCGGCGCCAGCCGCCGCCGTGGTCGATACCGATAGCGAATTCACCGCCAACGCCAGCAATGCCGACAACTGGGGTGGCGTGGGTCGCGATTTCGCATTGACCCGGCACAGCCCGCTAGCCGAAATCAATCGCGACAACGTCAAGAATCTGAAGATGTCTTGGGAAATGAAGACCGACGCCACGCGCGGCCACGAAGGCCAGCCGCTGGTGATCGGCAGCATCATGTACATGGTCAGCGCGTATCCGAACAACGTATTCGCGATCGACCTGGCCGCGCAGGAGGACGGTGGCAAGGTGTTGTGGAAATATACCCCGCAACAGGACGAACGCTCGGTGGCGGTGGCCTGCTGCGATACCGTCAACCGCGGTGCGTCGTATGCCGATGGCAAGCTGGTGTTCGGCAGCCTGAGCGGCGATGTGATTGCGCTCGATGCCAAGACCGGCAAGGAAGTGTGGAAGCAGAAACTCGCGCACCCGGACAAGGGCGAAACCATCACCATGGCGCCGATCATCGCCGATGGCAAAGTGGTGGCCGGCATCAGCGGCAACGAGTTCGGCGTGCTCGGGCGCGTGGCGGCCTACAACCTGTCCGATGGCAAGCAGTCATGGTCCTGCGATGCCGCCGGTACCGACAAGGCGATCTGCCTGGGCCCGGACTTCAATAAGGCCAATCCGCAACACGGCCAGCTCGGCGATCTGGGCATCAAGACCTTCCCCAACGACGAATGGAAGCGCGGTGGCGGTGCGGCCTGGGGCTGGTACAGCTACGACCCGAAGTTGAAGCTGGTCTATTACGGCACCGGTAATCCCGGTCTGTGGAGCCCGTCGTATCGCTGCGGCAAGACCTCGCATGAGGAATGCAACAACGGCGAGCACGACAACAAGTGGTCGATGACGCTGTTCGCGCGCAAGATCGATACCGGCGAAGCGGTGTGGGGCTATCAGAAGACCCCGTTCGACCAGTGGGATTACGACGGCATCAACGAGCCGATCCTCGTCGATCTGACCATCGACGGCAAGGAAGTTCCATCGGTGGTGCAGTTCGATCGCAACGGCTTTGCCTATGTGCTCGATCGTCGCGACGGCACCTTGCTGCGCGCGCACAAGTTCGTGCCGGCCAACTGGGCCGAACGCATCGACATGAAGACCGGTCGCCCGGTGAAAGTGGCGGCGCATTCCCCGCTGGAACGCGGCAAGAAAGTGCAGGCATTCCCCTCGGCCATGGGCGGCAAGGATCAGCAGCCGTGCTCGGTGGATCCGGCCAATTCGGCGGTGTTTTTCTGCGGTACCAATAATTGGCACATGGAACTGGAACCGCAGGAACGCGGCAACACCATGATGGGCCTGCCGTATGTATTCGCCAACGTGATGATGAAGCCCAATGAGCCGGGCGCTCTGGGTATCGTCAAGGCGTTCGACGTGGTGGAAGGCAAATCCAAGTGGGAGATCAAGGAAAAGTTCCCGGTGTGGAGCGGCACCCTGGTCACCGATGGCGGGTTGGTGTTCTACGGCACGCTCGACGGCTGGTTCCGTGCGGTGGACAAGGACACCGGCAAGAAGCTGTGGGAGATGAAGTTGCCGTCCGGCATCATCGGTAACCCGATCGCCTACAAGGCCAATGGTCACCAGTACGTGGCGGTGTTCTCGGGCATTGGTGGCTGGATCGGCCTGCCGGTGGCTGCCGGTCTGGATCCGGCCGATCCGTACGGCGCGCTGGGTGCTGCCGGGCTGGCGTTTGGCGCCGGCTTCGACAAGATCCCGCTCGGTGGCATGGTGCACACCTTCCGTATCGATGGCGCCGGCAAGACGGTGACCGCCACGGCAACCGCCACTGCGGCCGCCGGTGGTGGCACCGCAAATGCAGCAGCGAAGACTGCACGATGAGATCCACGCAAGGCGTTGGACGCACACGTCGGCAGATCACTGCCGGCGTGTGCGGCATGACCCGGCACCTGCGCAAGGTGCTGGTGGTTTGCAGCCTCGGACTCGTCGCCGCAGGTTGCACACGCGAGCCGTCTTCACCGACGGCTCGCGCTTCTGATTCCGATGCGGCGCCTGCAGCGGCGCCTGCATCCACTGCAGCTCCAACCTCCGCGCAGACGCCCGCAAACACGCCGCCGCCTGCGCCCGATCCGACGGTGCTGCGTGTGTGTGCCGATCCGGGCAACATGCCGTTGTCCAACAAGGCTGGCGAAGGGTTCCAGAACAAGATTGCACAAGTCGTCGCCGATGCGATGGGCCGTCGCCTGGAATACGAATGGCGCACCTATTACCAGCGCGGGCTGGCGCGCAGCACGATCAACGCCGGCCGCTGCGATCTGCTGATGGATCTCAACAGCGACTTCGAGCAGGGCCTGACCACACGCCCGGTGTATCGCTCGGCCTATGTGCTGGTGACGCGCAAAGGTTTGAATCTGGTGCCCACATCGCTGGATGATCCGGCGTTGAAAAAACTGCGGCTGGGCGTGTTTCAGAGCTCGCCCGCGCGGCAGGCTCTGTACGAGCACGGCATCAGTGGCGAAGTGCAATACCTGTTCTACGACTCGGCCACCGCACCGGAAGAACATCCGGGCAAGCTGGTGGAGCGGGTGGCCGCCAATGAACTGGATGCGGCCGAATCCTGGGGCCCGGTGGCCGGTTACTACGCTGCGCGTAGCAATCTGGGCGTGGTGCCGTTGAACACCATCGACGACGCGGTACTGGAATACTCGATGGCGTGGGCGGTGTCGCGCAAGAACGCCGCATTGCGCGATGCGCTGAACACTGCGCTGCAAGACAATGCGGTAAAGATCGCCGAGATTCTGCGCAGTTATCACGTGCCGCTGGTGCGTTGCAGCGAGTGCATCGTGGCTGGCGATCTGCCGTCGCATGGGCCGTACGCCACACCGACCTCCGCCTCGACTGCACCGAGCCCTGCTGCGTCGTCGCAGGAGCTGGCCCAGTTGCAGTTACGCATCGCCGATGGTGCTGACCCCAACCAGGAGCTGGCGCATGCGCTGGATGCCGGCGACGCAGTGCGTGCGGCCTGGTTGTTGCGGCATGGCGCCGATGCCAACACGCCCAACCTGCTTGGTGAGCCGCCATTGCATCAGGCCATCCGCAATCAGGAACCGGATCTGGTCGGGCTGTTGCTGGATGCCGGCGCGCGCCTTGATGCGCGCGATGCCAGCGGTTGGACTGCGCTGATGAAAGCCGCATGGGCCAACGATGCCGATAGCGTGACCCGGCTGGTAGGCAAACGCGCGCCGATCGATACGGTGTCCGGCGATGGCTGGAGCGCACTGGATCTGGCGGTCTCGTATGCCGACGTCAGCGTGGTGCAGGCACTGCTGGCCGCGGGGGCGAATGTGAAGCGTGCCAATCCCACCGGATTCACCCCGGTGATGTTCGCAGTGGCGCGCGACGACCCCGCGATTCTCGATGCGCTGGTTGCACGTGGCGCCGACGTGGGACATGCCAATCAGGCGGGTGTCACCGCCTTGATGCTGGCCGCAGCCGCCGGGCGCGAGGACGTCGCCAAGCGTCTGCTGGCGGCCGGTGCCGACCCTGCGGCGCGCAACCGCGATGGCAAGACCGCCGCGACGTTGGCGCAGGACCGCGGCGATGCCGCGTTGGCTGCACTGCTCAGCGAGGCCAAGCGCCCTTCCAGACGCTGAGCGTTTCATCCACCGCGTGCACGGGGTGCGCGGTGTTCCCTCCGATCAGAAAGGTTCGTTCATGCGTAAGTCCACCGTGGGTTGTATCGATCGTTCCATGCGCGCAGCGCTCTGTGCGTTGTTGCTGAGCACACTGCTGGCCGCGTGCGGAAAAGAGACTCCGCCGGCACCGGCACCCGACGCGGCGCCATCGCCTGCCGCCAGCGCACCGGCCGCCGATGCCGCCGCGCCACCGCCGCCCGCAACTGCCTCCGCAGCGACGCCCAATCCGGTCGCAGGCCCTGCGCCGGATCCGGCCACGCCGCCCGCACCCCCGGCCGCGGTGACGCCGATCCCGAAGGGACCGGAGGTCAAGGTCACTCCCGAGCTGATCGCCGAAGGCAAGAAGATCTATTTCTCTGCCGGCTGCAATGCCTGCCACGGCGGCACCGGTGGCGGCGGCATGTGCCCGCCGTTGACCAATGACATCTGGGTCTACGGCAGCGATGACGACACCCTGCGCACGCTGATCAGCGAAGGCACCGCGGCCATGATCACGCACGGCAAGACGCGGGTCGGGCATGAAAGAGTGGTGGGGCAGATGCCGCCGTTTGCGCCGGTGCTCAAGCCGGGCGACACCGAAAAACTGCTGGCCTTCATCCATTCGATCAACAAGACCGCGGGCAAGGCGCAATGAAGCAAGGCGCACTGCGCTCGCCGATCGGTCGCTGGCGGCGCACCTGTGCAGTGATTGCATCGGGTGCGCTGCTGTTGGTCGCCGGTTGCCAGCGCGATGCGGCCGCACCGGATGCTGCAGCCACTGCATCGCCTGCTGTCTCCACCAGTGCGGCACCGGCGCCGGCAGCATCGCCGGTGTTGGCATACGTGCCCAACCAACGCAGCGGCACGGTGTCGGTGATCGACACCGGCACCGATACGGTAGTGCGCACGCTCAGTGCGCAAGGCCAGCTCGGCAAGCGTCTGCAGCAGGTGTTGCCCGGCCCGCAGGGCCATTTGTATTTGATCGATGCCGAGCATCACCGGTTGATTGAACTCGACACCGCCAAGGATACGGTATTGCGGCAAGTGGACATCGGCGAAAACGCCGAAGGCATCGCGTTGTCGCCCGATGGCACGCAGTTCGCCGTGTGTGTGGAAGGGCAGAACCAGGTGATGTTGATCGATGCGGCACAGTTCCGTGTGCAGCAGGTCATCGCCACGCGTGGGCAGGCGCCGGAGCATTGCGCATACACGCCCGATGGGAAGTGGCTGCTCACCAGCAACGAAGGTTCCAACGACATGGACATGATCGAGCTGGCCACGCGTCAGTCGCGCGGCGTGGTCGCCACCAGCGGCCATCCGCGCGGCATGGCGTTCGCACCCGATGGCCGCAGCGTCTATATCGCGCAGGAGACTGCCAACGTGGTGGATGTGATCGACCTGCAGACCCGTACGCGCCGCGCCAGTTTGCCGGCCGGCGTGCGCACTGCCGGCGTGACACTGTCGGCCGACGGCACGCGGCTGTACGCGTCCAACGGCGGTGCCGGCACGGTCAGTGTGATCGATACCACCACTGCACGCAGTCTGGCCGAGATTCCGGTCGGATTACGGCCCTGGAATCCGGCGCTCACGCCCGCCGGCGACAAGTTGTACGTGGCCAATGGCCGTTCCAATACCGTGAGCGTGATCGATACCGCGAGCATGCGCGAACTCAAACAGATCCCCGTCGGCGAACTGCCGTGGGGCGTGGTCATCGCGCGCTGAGTGCCGGCCATGCCGATACGCGCCGGGGAGGCGGGATGAAGACACGCGCTGCGGTCGCCTGGGGCCCGCATCAGCCGTTGACCATCGAAGAGGTGGACCTGCAGCCGCCGCGCCCCGGCGAAGTGCTGGTGCGGCTGGTTGCCACCGGCATCTGCCACGGCGATGCGCATGCGCTGGCACACGGGCATGCGAGCAGCTTTCCGGCGATTCTGGGCCAGGAGGGCGCGGGGATTGTCGAAGACGTGGGCATCGGCGTGACCAGCGTGCGTGCCGGCGATCATGTGATCCCGCTGTACATGCCCGAATGCGGCGTCTGCAAGTTCTGCCGCTCCGGGCGCACCAACCTGTGTCAGGCGATTCGCAGCAGTCAGGAACGTGGCCTGATGCCCGACGGCAGTAGCCGGTTTTCATTGAACGGGCGTCCGATCCTGCACCACATGGGCACCAGTACGTTCTCCGAATACACCGTGTTGCCGGAGATCGCGGTGGCGCGCATCCATCCGGATGCGGCACTGGATCAGGTCTGCCTGCTCGGTTGCACGGTCACCACCGGCGTTGGCGCGGTGCTCAACAGCACGCATGTGCGGCCGGGCGATTGCGTGGCGGTCTTCGGGCTGGGCGGGATCGGCCTGTCGGTGGTGCAGGGCGCGGTGCTGGCGCGGGCCGGGCGCATCATCGCGGTGGATATCGACCCGGGCAAGTTCGCATTGGCGCGCGCGCTGGGCGCCACCGATTGCCTGGACCCGCGCGACTACGGCGCACCGATCCAGCAAGTGATCGTGGACCTCACCGATGGCGGCGCCGACCACAGTTTCGAATGCGTGGGCGACGTCGGTGCGATGCGTGCGGCACTGGAGTGCTGCCACAAGGGCTGGGGCGAGAGCGTCATTCTCGGTGTGGCCGACGATGCGCAAGAAATCAGCACGCGGCCGTTTCAGTTGGTGACCGGCCGGGTGTGGCGTGGCAGCGCGTTCGGCGGGGTGAAAGGACGCAGCGAGTTGCCAGGCTATGTGGAGCGTTATCTGCATGGCGAGATCCAGTTGGCACCGCTGATCACCCGTACCCTGGCATTGGACGACATCAATCAGGCGCTGGCGGATCTGCGCGCGGCGCGCGGCATCAAATCGATCGTGCTGTATTGAAGGAGACGACATGACGTCGACGCATGACTTGCTGGGCCACCGCAGTACCTCGCCGCTTCGCACCGCTCGCCCTGGATCCGATGCACTGCAACGCCATCGGCTTGCCTGCGCCTGTGCAGCGCTGCTGTGCGCTGGCACGATCGGCCCCGCACTGGCTGACGGCACCCCGCAAGTCACCTGGCTGGATCGCATCGAAGTCACTGCCACGCCCATCCCCGGCACCACCATCGACGCGGCGCAATTGCCGTACATGGTGCAATCGGCGACCAATGCGGAGTTGTCGCGTGGGCGCAGCAACAACATCAGCGATCTGCTGCAGCGGCGGTTTGTCGGTGTGGATGGTAACGATGTGCAGGGCAGCGCATTTCAGAACGACCTCACCTTCCATGGTTTTCGCGCATCGGCCTTGCCGGGCGCCTCGCAAGGTGTGTCGGTGTATCTGGACGGCGTCCGCGTCAACGAACCGTTCGCCGATATCGTCAGCTGGGACATGCTGCCCGAATCCGCCATCACCGCCGTCACCCTGATGCCCGGTTCCAACCCGTTATTCGGTCCGAATACGCTCGGCGGCGCGGTGGTGCTGTCCACCGCATCCGGACTCACTGCACCGGGACTGCAAGGCGAACTGAGCATCGGCAGCGGCGCGCGCAAGCGGCTGGATGCCAGTTATGGCATTGCCGGCGGCGATGGCTGGCATGGCTTTATCGCAGTGACCGGTTTCGACGAAAACGGCTGGCGCGATGCCTCCGAAGGACGTCTGGGCACGGTGTTCGGCAAGCTCGGTCGGCAAGGCGATGACACCGACTGGAGTCTGTCGCTGCTGCACGGGCGCAGCCGCCTGATCGGCAATGGACTGTTGCCCGATACCAGCTACACCGACGAAGGACCCGAGCCAGGCCTGTACCGTGCCGACCGCCGCGCGGTGTATACCTCGCCCGATCTCACCCGCAATCGCAATACGCTGCTGACGGCGCAGTTAGACCACCGTTTCGATTCGGACACCGCGCTGCATGCGCTGGCGTATTCGCGCGTTGGCCGGCGCGACACCGTCAATGGCGATATCGGCGAGGACTACGAAGAATTTGTCGAAGAATGCGCCTCCGGTTACGCCGCCGACGGCAGCGCGCTGGATGCCGATTGCGAGGTGGCGCGCGCCGATGCCGATGCGCTGCATACCGGCGCCCTCAACACCACCCAGATGCGGCAGGAAGCGCAGGGGCTTGCGATCAACCTGAGCAAACAATGGGGAGCGCATGCGCTCAGTGCCGGTGTCACCTTCGATCGCGGTCATGTGCGTTACCGGCAATTCGCCCGCGATGGCTGGGTTCAGCCGGACCGGTCGGTGCTGGCAGATCCCGATGTCGAGCGTGCGTTCTTCTCTGGCGTGCGTGGCAGCACCAAAACGTTGGGCGCCTTTGTCGCAGACACCTGGGAGCTGGACGCGGCCACCCATCTCACCGCCGCAGTGCGCTGGAACCGGGTGGTGGTCGACAACATCCTGTCCACCGCCGAGGACGGCGACCGCCCGCGCGAGCGCTTTGTCTACGCCAAGGCGAACCCATCGCTGGGGCTCACCCATCGACTCGACTCCGGCCTCACCGTCTACGGCTCGGTGGCGCAGAACACGCGCGCGCCGACCGCGATCGAGCTGGGGTGCGCCGACCCCACCCAGCCGTGCCGGCTGCCGACCGGCCTGCAGGCCGATCCGCGCCTGGAGCAGATCGTGTCGCGAACCTATGAGCTGGGCGCGCGCTGGTCGCCCTGGGCCGACAGCAACGCCACCGTGTCGGTGTACCGCGCCGACAATCGCGACGACATTTTGTTTCTGCGTGCGCCGGACACGCAGCTTGGCTACTTCGATAACGTCGGTCGCACCCGCTATCAGGGCGTCGACGCTGCGCTGCACCTGCGCAGCGGCGATTGGCAATGGTCGGCGGGGTACAGCTATCTGGACGCGACCTATCGCAGCGACGGCGAACTGCTGTCCGGCGAGCGTGTGATCACGTTGCGGCCCGGTTTACGGATCGCCGCGCTACCCCGGCATAACCTCAAGCTCGGGGTGGAGTGGCAGCGTGATGCGCTGACGTTGGGCGCTGGCGTGCGCGCGGTGTCCGGGCGCGTGGCCAGCGGCAACGAAGATGGGCAGGTCGACAATGCCGAAGCGGGCGAGCCCGCACCGCAGCGCATCGATATCGGCACCGCCGGCTATGCGCTGGTCGACCTGCAGGCGCGTTGGGCCATCAGCACGCGCGTGTCGGTCTTTGCGCGTATCGACAACCTGTTCGATCGCCAGTACGCCACCTATGCCGCGGTGGCCGAAGATGTGTTTCCCGATGGCGAACTTGCCCGCCCGCAGAACGCGCCCGTCGAAACAGGCCCGGCACGCTTTCTGGCGCCGGGCGTGACCAGGCAGTATCTGATCGGGCTGCGCTGGGCGTTGTGAGTTTGGGGCGGGGATTCGGGATTGGAGATTCATGAGGCGTCAGCACCAGCCGCGCTCCGCGTTATCTGGAGGGTCGCGCGTCGCGCTGGTCGGAGGCGCGGTGCCCTCACCGCTCGCGGGACACGCCGTGAACCCGTCCCTGGGGGCTCGGTGGCGGCATTCATGCCGCCACACGGTCCCGCAAGCGGCGAGGACACCGCACCAGAACGTTGGTCGGTGGTCGCGTGAAAGCTGCTTGTAGCGCGTTGCACATCAAACGTTGCGCCGGCACGTGATGACCCGACAACGCGCATCAAGCACTGCTCCTACCGTGCACACCGACCATCTCCACTGGTCCTTGCTCGCCCACTGTCGCGGGACCTTACGCGGCATGGATGCCGCGTAAGAGCTTACAAGGACGTACTTGCAGCATGTCCCGCGAGGGTGGGCGGGCAAGGACCCTGCAGCCAAGCCACAGATCATCCGCTCCGCAATCGCGGCACGTAGCGTGCCGCATGGCGCACCAAGCCACAGCGGTGCCGCCTGATGGCGAAAAAAATTGTGTTAATCGCTCTAAATAGCAGCGCCAAGCCACCGCTTTGGCTTTGACGTATCCCCAATCCCAAATCCCCGCCCCTCCATCAGCCCGTATCCAACCCATGTTTGCGCAGCTTGCGATACAGCGTATTGCGGCTGATCCCCAGTGCGTCGGCGGTGCGGCTGACATTCCAGCGATGGCGTTCGAGTTGTTGCTGCAATACCAGGCGTTCGGCCTGATCCAGCGCCACCCGGCCAGGCATGTCGTCGGCGGCCACGGCACGGCCATCGACCAGGCACGGCGCGCTGCCGGCATCGACGATTTCCTGCGGCAGGTTCGGCAGGCGGATGACGCCGTCGCTGCATAACACCGCTGCGGTGCGCAGCACATTGCGTAACTGGCGCAGGTTGCCTGGCCAGGCGTAGCTGAGCAGTTTGTGCATCGCCTCTTCGCTGATGCGTACGCTGCGCTCTGCGTTTTCTTCGCGCAGCAAGGTACGGATCAACTCCGCTTTATCGCTGCGCTCGCGCAGTGGGGGTAGATGCAACACCACGCCGTTTAGCCGGTAATACAAGTCCTCGCGAAACTCGCCTGCTGCCACGCGTTGCGCCAGGTCGCGATGGCTTGCACTGATGACGTGCAGCTCCAGCGGCACCGCACGTTCGCTGCCCAGCGGGGTCACGCATTGTTCTTCCAGCACGCGCAGCAGGCGGCTTTGCAATGGCAGCGGCATATCGCCGATTTCATCCAGAAACAGCGTGCCGCCGCTGGCCTGCAGTAATTTGCCGTGCCGTCCTTCGCGCGCCGCGTCGGTGAAGGCACCGCGTGCGTAACCGAACAACTCGCTTTCGATCAGCGCCTCGGGAATGGCGGCGCAATTGATCGCGACAAACGCGCCGCTGGCCCAGGGCGAGCCACGATGCACCGCCTTGGCGAATTCTTCCTTGCCGGTGCCGGTGTCGCCACGCAACAGGATCGAAACGCGGTGCGCGGCCAGTTTCAGCGCATTGGCCAGGTTGTGGCGCATGCGCGGATCCGAACCGACGTGCTCGCTTGGTTGCAATTCGGAATCCGGTGCGGCCTGCGCCGGCCCGCCGACTGCCGGTAGCGCCGGGCGGGCGCGTGGCGGGCGCACCAGCGCATAGAAGCGCCGCCCATGGCAGGCGCAGCGGATCGACCACAGGGTGCCCGCGTCGCTGCCGGCCCGGTGTTCGATGGTGTCGAAGTCCAGCTGCATCACCTGCGAGATATCGCGACCCACCAACTGGCTGCGATCGATCTTGCCCAGTTGCTCCAGCACCGCTTCGTTGACCGCCAGCACGCGGCCATCGGCACCGATGGCGATCAATGCCTCGTGCAACAAGCCGGCGAACTCGGGGCGGCTGTGAAAGCGCAGGATGAACGCATGACCAAACTGATTGAGGAAATGCGAGCGCGAAATCTGTGCGGCCGACATGCTCACCAAGGCCACGGTATGGCGCTGGATCTGCTTGCTGTCCTGCGCATTGGGGGTGGAGGCATCCAGCACCGCCAGTAGCCCGCCGTGCGGGTCCAGGATCGGCGCGCCGCTGCACGACAGCGGTAAATGCCGGGTCAGATAGTGTTCGCCGCGATGCACGCTGACCGCCGTGCGCTCGGCCGCGCACGTGCCCAGACCGTTGGTTCCCTGGTGGCATTCGGCCCAGCTGGCGCCACAGAACAGCCCCGCCTGGCGGAACTCGCGCAGCAGGGTGGAGTCGTGCACGCTGTGCAGCACGGTGGCGTCGGCATCGCCAAAGATCACCGCATAGCCGCTGCCGGCGATCTGCTCGTACAGGTTTTCCATTTCCACCTTGGCGATGCGCAGCACCTCGCCAAGCCGCTGCTGGCGCTCACGCACGTGCAGGGCGTCGTGCACCAACGGTTCGGGCGTTGCCTCGGGCAGCAGCGCGTAGTCGTCCAGGCAACGCCGCCACGACCGCGACAGCGGTGGCGCCAGCGGCGCAATATCGCGCAGCCGTCTGATCTGCCGGAGTACATCCGGTTCGATCTCCGGCAGCGTGATGGAAGGAGCGGCGACAACGCTTGGCTCGGACATGGGCCAGCGTTCCTCAGTGGGCGCGAAACGTCAGTAGAGGCACAAACCGCTCCTATGCTCAAACCGCATTGCAGCAAACTGCGCCGCGCTGCTCGCAATACGTGCATCGATGAGGGGCCCAGGATGCCTGAGGCCACGACGGCGTTTTGGGCGATAAGGGTCGAGCTCGGTCGACGCGCAGCTTGCTCGGCGGGGCGAGGAGCGTGCGCGTTTAGCGCTGAGAGCGGCTAACAAAGCGCAGCGAGCGGTCGTCAGACGGGTGTGGAGGGCGTGCTCAGAACCGGACTCTACGAGCGGCATGGCGCGCACTGAGCGCTGGCCGCGGCAGCCGCTTGGAGGCTGCGCAAGCAGTCTTTAGCGGGGCGCCCGCGTCGCAAAGGCCGCCTTGGGGCGGAGTACGGGCCGGCGCGGTGACCCTGTTCGAAGCGAGTGTGTCGTTCGAGCTGCGCGAGGCTTCGCGCAGACCGGCATCTGCCGCTGCGAGGCCCCTTCTCCCGAGGAGAGAAGGGGGACCTAGCCGGCGCCAGCGCCGGCATCGCAGATGCGGGCCGGGCGCCGAGCAAGCGCTGGAGTGGGAGCTGACGGTGCGCAGCCGAGGTGTCGCACCGATGCCGCTCCGGGCATTTTTACAGCGCGTAGCCGAACTGCTGTTTGAACTGATCGTTGAATTCGGCGAAGTCGAAGCGCTGGTTCTGGGTGCCGGGGTGCTCCACCTTCAATGCGCCCATCAGATTGCCCATGCGCCCGATCGTCAGCCAGTCGTAGTTGTGCTGGATGCCGTAGATCAGGCCGGCGCGGAACGCATCGCCGCAGCCGGTGGGGTCGACCACGCGGCGCTCATGCGCCGGCGGAATGTCGTAGGTCTTTTCGGGCGTGTGCACCAGCGCGCCCTTCGGGCCCTGCGTGGTGATGTAGGCCTGCACGCGCGACACGATGTCCTTCTCGTTCCAGCCGGTGCGTTCCTGCAGCAGGTTGGACTCGTAGTCGTTGACCACCACGTAGTCGGCCTGCTCGATGAATTCACGCAGTTCCGGGCCGTTGAACAACGGCATCGCCTGGCCGGGGTCGAAGATGAAAGGAATGCCGCCGGCAGCGAACTCTTCCGCGTTCTGGATCATGCCTTCGCGTCCGTCCGGGCCGACCAGGCCCAGGGTCACGCCCGGCACGTCACGCACGTGGTTCTCGTAACTGCGCATCATCGCGCCCGGATGGAAGGCGGTGATCTGGTTGTTGTCGTGATCGGTGGTGATGAAGGCCTGCGGGGTGAACAGGTCATCGATGATCTTCACGCGCGACAGATCGATGCCCAGCGTTTCGAAATGTTCGCGGTACGGGCCGAAATCCTGGCCTACGGTGCCCATCGGAATCGGCGCGCCGCCGAGCAGATGCAGGTTGTAGGCGATGTTGCCGGCGCAGCCGCCGAACTCGCGGCGCATGCGCGGCACCAGGAACGACACATTCAGGATGTGCACCTTGTCCGGCAGGATGTGATTCTTGAACTGGTCCGGGAACACCATGATGGTGTCGTAGGCGAGGGAACCACAGATCAGTGCGGACATCGAGTCAGGCCTTTGCGTAAGGAAATACCCGCCAGTTGCCGGCATGGCGGCGGGACGGCGCCAACGCCGCGGCGCAAAGGGTAACGGCTGCGACCGATCAGAGCCACAACCGCGTGCCATGCCCGGCGTGACCGCCACATGAAAACCGGGCCGGAAACACCGATTTTTCCTTGCCCGCACCGGGGGGGATTGCTAGGCTAGTGGACTTCGTTTTCTGCCCAAAATTTCGCCAGTCTGGCGGCGGGCACGCGACTTACCCAGGAACAACTCCCTCGATGTTCAAGAAACTGCGCGGCATGTTCTCCAACGACCTGTCCATCGATCTGGGCACGGCCAATACGCTGATCTACGTGCGCGGACAGGGCATCGTGCTGAACGAGCCATCGGTGGTTGCGGTGCGTCAGGACCGCGCAATCGGCGGGACGCGCTCGGTGGCTGCCGTCGGCGCGGAGGCCAAGCAGATGCTCGGTCGTACCCCCGGCCACATCACCACCATCCGCCCGATGAAAGACGGCGTCATCGCCGATTTCACCTACACCGAAGCGATGCTGAAGCACTTCATCAAGAAGGTGCACAAGTCGCGCTTCCTGCGCCCCAGCCCACGCGTGCTGGTGTGCGTGCCGGCCGGTTCCACCCAGGTGGAGCGCCGCGCGATCAAGGAATCTGCGGAAGAGGCCGGTGCGCGCGACGTGTACCTGATCGAAGAACCCATGGCCGCTGCCATCGGTGCCGGCATGCCGGTGACCGAAGCGCGTGGCTCGATGGTCATCGACATCGGCGGCGGCACCACCGAAGTGGCGGTGATCTCGCTCAACGGCATCGTCTATTCGCAGTCGGTGCGCGTGGGTGGCGACCGCTTCGATGAGTCGATCACCAACTACGTGCGTCGCAACCACGGCATGTTGATCGGCGAAGCCACGGCCGAGCGCATCAAGTTGCAGATCGGCTGCGCCTACCCGCAGGACGAGGTGCAGGAGATGGAAATCTCCGGCCGCAACCTCGCCGAAGGCGTGCCGAAGATGATCAAGATCAACTCCAACGAAGTGCTCGAAGCGCTGCATGAGCCGTTGTCGGGCATCATCTCCGCAGTGAAGCTGGCGCTGGAGCAGACCCCGCCGGAACTGTGCGCCGACGTCGCCGAGCGCGGCATCGTGCTCACTGGTGGCGGCGCGCTGCTGCGCGACCTGGACCGTCTGATCTCCGAAGAAACCGGCCTGCACGTGCAGGTGGCCGATGACCCGCTGACCTGTGTGGCCCGCGGCGGCGGCCGCGCGCTGGAGCTGGTGGACATGCACGGCAACGAGTTCTTCGCGCCGGAATAATGGAGCTGGGAATGGGGAATCGGGAATGGGGAATCGTCGCGCGGCTCCCCGCCTCTGGCCTTGCGTGGTCACTGCGCATTCCCGTCCGCGTATCCCTTAGCCCTTCCGTGGGCAGCACATTGCCCACCGATTCCCCATTCCCGATTCTCCATTCCCGGCCCTGAAAGTGCCCTCCTACGCCGGTCCTCCCGTCGCCTCCCGTCCGGGCGAAGTCACCTCCACGCTGCGGCTGCTGGTCTATCTGGTGCTGGCGATCACGTTGATCGCGCTCGATAGCCGCGGCAGCTGGCTGAGTCAGGTGCGAATGCAGGCCAATCTGCTAATCCAGCCGATCTGGGCAGTGGCCGGGTTGCCAGGGCGCATCGGGTCGCAGGTGCGCGACAACGCCGCAACGCACGCGCAACTGGTGGAAGAGACCCGCGACCTGCGCAATCAGCTGCTGGTCGCCAACGCCCGCCTCACCCGGCTGCAGACCGCTGCGCTGGATAACGCCCAGTTGCGCGAGCTGCTCAACGTGGCCGAGCGCCGTGGCCTGGACGTGCAGCTGGCGCCGATCCTGGATATCGACCTGGACCCGACCCGCCAGCGCTTGCTGCTGGACGCCGGCAGCCGCGATGGCGTGTTGATGGGCCAGGCGGTGATCGATGCCGGCGGCCTGATGGGCCAGGTGATCGAAGTGACCCCGCTACATTCGACCGTCTTGCTGCTGACCGACCCCGACCACGCGGTGCCGGTCAGCGTGGCGCGCAACGGCGTGCGCCTGATCGTCTACGGCCGCGGCGACCGGCTCGAATTGCGCGACATCCCGCTGAGCGCCGGCGTGCAGGTGGGCGACGAGATCGTCACCTCCGGCCTGGGCGGCCGCTTCCCGGCCGGCTTCCCGGTGGGCAAGGTTTCCGAGCTGCATCCCGACGACACCCACGCCTTCCTGGTCGGCGAGCTGACCCCGGCCGCCAAACTCGACCGCGGCCGCGACGTGCTGTTGTTGCGCGCCGGCAAGCCGCTGCGGGTGGTGCCGGGAATGGGGAATGGGGAGTCGGGAATGGGGAATGGCAACGTCAATGGTAATGGCGTCGCGGCGCCTGCCGCCGCGACGGTGACCGCACCGCCCCGCACGCCAGCGAGCGGAGTGTCCGACGCGGCGATGGATACCGCACGCCCGACGGCGGGCGCAGCATCGGGCACCGGCACCGGCACCGGCACCGCTCAGGGCACCCAGTCCGCGTCGACACCTGCCGCGCCCGGCACGCAGCCGTCCAGTGCGCCAGCGTCCGGCCGCCCGGCCAGCACGCCCGCGCGCACGACGGCGTCGAATGCATCCAACATCCCGATGCCTGATTCGCGTCCTGCTTCGCCGCAGGGCTTGCGGGCAGCCGGAACGAGGAATGGCAACGGCACGCAGTCGCCAGCTGGCCGTGCGAACGATGCGCCGCCGCCGCAAGGCACCGCTCCTGCCGATTCCCGACTCCCGACTCCCGATTCCCGTGCGTCTCCACCGGAGACGGACCAATGACCCGCATGCGCAACACCTGGATCCTGCCGGTGAGCCTGCTCATTGCGCTGGTGCTGGGTCTGCTGCCGTTGCCGGAGGTGGTGCAGCCGCTGCGCCCTTACTGGGTGGCGCTGGTGCTGGCCTACTGGGTGATCGAGGAGCCGGATCGGGTGGGCTTGGGTGTGGCCTTCGTGGCCGGCGTGCTGGCCGATCTGCTGTACGGCGGACTGCTGGGCGAGCAGGCGCTGCGGCTGGTGATCATGACCTTCATCCTGCAGCGCTTCCGCGCGCGGATGCGGTTTTTCCCGGTGTCGCAGCAGGCGCTGGCGATCGGCGGGCTGCTGCTCAACGACCGCATCGTGTCTTCGGCGGTGCATCTGGCGATCGGCGAGCCGACCCTGCCGTGGAGTTACTGGTGGGCGCCGCTGCTGGGCATGGCGCTGTGGCCGCCGTTGTTCGTGTTGCTGGATGCGGTGCGCTTGGGCAAGCGGGGCAAGAAGTAGCCCATGCACGGTCGGCGCCAACCCAAGAACCCGCATGCCGAGGCCGAGCAGTTCCGCCGCCGGGCGGTGCTGGGGTTTGTGATGGTGGTGATCTGCCTGGTCGGCCTGGGCGGGTGGTATTTCAAGCTGCAGGTGCTCGACCACGAGGTCTACGCCACCCGCTCGGAGGCCAATCGCATCAAGCCCAAACCGGTGGTGCCCGGGCGCGGCATGATCTACGACCGCACCGGTCGGTTGCTGGCCGAAAACGTGCCGGCGTTCCGGCTGGACGTAACCCCGGACAAGGTCGCCGACATGGGCGCCATGCTGGCCGCGCTGGGCAAGGTGATCCCGATCGCGCCAGAGGATCTGGAGCGCTTCAACCGTGAGCGCCGCGCGCGCCGCAGCTTCCTGCCGGTCACCCTCAAGCTGCGCATGAGCGATGAAGAGATGGCGCGCTTTGCGGTGGAGCGCTGGCGCTTCCCCGGCGTGGAGCTGGAGCCGTATCTGACCCGGCGCTACCCGTACGGGCCGTTGTTCGCGCACATCATCGGCTACGTCGGCCGTATCGACGAAAAAGACCTCGCGGTGCTGGGCGAGGGCAATGCCGCGCTCACGCATATGGGCAAGTCCGGCCTGGAGCGCTATTACGAACAGGACCTGCGCGGGCAGGTCGGCTACGAGCAGGTCGAGACCAACGTGCAGGGGCGGGCGATCCGCACCGTCGGCCGCGTCGCGCCGCAGTCGGGTGCGGATCTGCGGCTGTCGGTGGATGCCGATCTGCAGCGCGCAATGGTGGCGGCGTTCGGCGAACACGAAGGTGCGGCCATTGCGATGGACCCGCGCACCGGCGAGATCCTGGGCATGGTCAGCCTGCCCAGCTACGACCCCAATCTGTTCGTCAACGGCATCTCGCATACCGACTTCAAGATGCTCAACGACAACCCGTCGCGGCCGCAGTTCAACCGGCTGGTGCTCGGTGGCGTGGCGCCGGGTTCCACGCTCAAGCCGCTGATCGCCCTGGCCGGCCTGGATAGCGGCCTGCGCCGGCCGGAAGACCGGGTGTTGTCCACCGGCATGTTCTATCTACCCGGCGTCAGCCGCGGCTGGGGCGACTCGCACCGTGGCGGCCACGGCTGGACCGATCTACGCAAATCCATCGCCCAGTCGGTCAATACCTACTACTACCGCCTGGCGGTGGACATGGGGGTCGAGCGCTTCGACCATTACATGGGCGGATACGGCTTCGGCGCGCCCACCGGGGTGGATTTGCTGGGCGAAATCGGCGGCATCCTGCCGTCGCCGGCCTACAAGTACAAGAGCCGCAAGGAGCGGTGGTACCCCGGCGACACCGTCAACATCGCCATCGGCCAGGGCGACTGGAAGGTAACTCCGTTGCAGCTGGTCCGCGGCGTCTCGGCGATCGCCAGCGGCCTGCTGCTGCGCCCGCATCTGGTGCTGGAAGAACGCACCGGCTTCGATCACCCCTGGCAGCCGATGATCCAGCCGCCGGGTAAGCCGGTCAGCCCGAATCCGGCGCATCTGCAGGTGGTGCGCGAGGGCATGATGGACACCATGCGCCCGGGCGGTACCGGCTACGCCATCACGCCCGGCGCGCCGTACCAGATGGCCGGCAAGACCGGCACCGCGCAGGTGGTCAGCCGCAAGGGCGTGGCCGCCGTGGACCCGCGCAGTCTGCCGATGCATCTGCGCCATCGTGGTCTGTTCGTCGGCTTTGCGCCGGCCGACAACCCGGTCATTGCGGTGGCGGTGGCGGTGGAGGGCGGTGGTTTCGGTACCAGCTCGGCAGCGCCGATTGCGCGCAAGATTTTCGACGCCTGGCTGCTGGGCAAGATGCCTGCGGGCATCCTGCCGCTGGACAGCGAACTCGGCATGACCGCCGTTGGCGTCAACCAGTTCGAAGCCGGCGCCACCGATGCACGTGCGGCCGGCGATGCGGCTGCCGCCACGCTGGAAGAATTGCCGGTGGTGATCGGCCAGGCCGCCGTTGCGCTGGATCCCAGCACGCCCGCGCAGCCGGTGATACCGGATGTGCCGGATGCGGTGCAGGAGACCGATCATTGAGTGACATCCTGCGCTGGTTGGCGGACATGGCCGCGCGTTTTACGCGCAGCCTGGACTGGGTGCTGTGCCTGGCGCTGGGCGCGTTGATGGTGATCGGCCTGTCGGTGCTCAAGAGCGCCGGCGGCACGGCCAACGGCGATCATCTGGTGATGGCGCAAGGCATCCGCTTCGTCATCGGCGTGGCCGCGATGTGGGGCATCTCGCGCATGTCGGTGCTGCGCCTGCGCGCCTGGACCCCGTGGGTGTATGGCTTGTCGATGCTGCCGCTGCTGGCGGTGTTCGCGCTAGGCACCGGCAAATACGGCCGGCAGTGGCTGGATCTGAAAGTGTTCTATCTGCAGCCGGCCGAGCTGCTCAAGATCAGCCTGCCGATGATGGCGGCCTGGTATCTGCACCGCATGCCGTTGCCGCCGCGTATCTCCACCGTGTTGGTCACCTGCATGATCATCGGCGTGCCCACCGCGTTGATCATGTTGCAGCCGGACTTCGGGACCGGCGTGCTGATCGCCGCCAGCGGCGTGTTCGTGCTGCTGCTGGCCGGCCTGCCGTGGTGGTGGGTAGCCGTGGGTCTGGGCGGCGTGGCGGCGGCGGCGCCGATCGCCTGGTTCTGGCTGCTGCGGCCGTACCAGAAGGACCGCATCATGATGTTCCTCAACCCCGAGAACGACGCGCTCGGCGCCGGCTGGAACATCATCCAGTCCAAGATCGCGATTGGCTCTGGCGGGTTGGATGGCAAGGGCTGGGGGTTGGGCTCGCAATCGCATCTGAACTTCATTCCCGAACAGACCACCGACTTTGCGTTCTCGGTGCTCAGCGAAGAATTCGGCTGGATCGGCGTGGCCACCGTACTGACGCTGTATCTCATCGTCATCGGCCGCTGCCTGTGGATCGCCTCGCAGGCGCGCGACACCTATTCGCGCCTGGTCGCTGGCGCCACCGGTCTGGCGTTCTTCGTCTACGTGCTGGTCAACGGCGGCATGATCTCCGGCCTGCTGCCGGTGGTCGGCGTGCCCATGCCCTTGATGAGTTACGGCGGCACCTCGGCGGTGTCGTTGCTGGCCGGATTGGGCCTGGTGATGGCAGTGAAGGCGCACCGGCCGGTGCACGGGTACTGACGCATAGCGTCATGCCGTTGGCGCGTTGCATCGCGTCAACCCACGCGCAAGCGGCATGCTCCGCATTGCAACGCCGACTGATGCGACACGCGTGTGTCACCGCGTCGTCAATGTAGCGATGGCATCGCGTTTTTGCGCGCTGCGTTGCAATGACGACACCTCGACGTAGGGTGGCTTCGCTCGGGCGGCATCCGGTTCGCTCGCGTTCTGCATGTGCGATGTGTGCTCCGTAGAGTCCGCTATGCCGCTGCAGTGATGGCGGCCGCGTCGCGTTGCCTATGCAGGCGCGCGCCATTCCTCTTTCGGGTGCCTGTTTCCATGAAATTGCTAACCGCCGCCATCGGCGGTGTTTGTCTGATGCTTGCCACGCAGGCCAGCGCTGTCACCTTCGCCACGGGCGATGCCCGCGCTGTCGCGCAACCGGCAATTCCGCCCACGTGTCCGCCCTCCTTGAAGGCCAGCCTGACGCCGAGCGGGCGTCAATTCGATGATGCATTGGAGCGCTCGCCGCCGGATACCAAAACCATCCAGGCCGCGCTCAATGCCTGTAAAAACGGCAGCGTGCTGCTGACCAGCGGCAGCGGCAACGCGTTTCTGACCGGCCCGCTGACCATTCCCAGTGGCGTCACGCTGGTGGTCGACCAGGGCGTCACCTTGTACGGCTCACGCAATCCGGCCGATTACGGCAGCGGCTGCGGCGTGGCCGGTTCCAAGAGCGGCGGCTGTGCGCCGTTGATCAGCGTCAAGGGCGCCAAGTCGGGCGTCATGGGCATCCGCATCGGCGGGCGTCAGGGCACCATCGATGGCCGCGGCGATCTGACCATGCTGGGCAAGAGCACCACCTGGTGGCAATTGGGCGAAGACGCCAAGGCGGCCGGCCTGGTGCAGAACAGCCCGGACCTGATCAAGGTGCAGAATTCAACGGCGTTTACGCTGTACGACATCAATCTGATCAACGCGGCGTACTTCCATTTCTTCGCGCATATCGTCGATGGCCTGACCATCTGGGGCGTGCGGGTGAAGTCACCGGCCACCAGTCCCAACACCGATGGCCTGGATCTGGACAGCGTGGTCAATGCCACTCTCCACGACAACGATGTGATGGGCGGCGACGATTGCGTGGCGATCAAGACCATCGCCTCCAAGTCCGCCAACATCACCGTGCGCAATACGCGTTGCTACGGCACGCATGGCATCTCCATCGGCAGCGAAGTGATGTCCGGCGTCAGCAATGTACTGGTCGACAACAACGCGCTGGTGTCTACCGACGATGCAGGCAATCGCAGCACCGACAACAACGGGTTGCGCATCAAGACCAGCATCGTCAAGGGTGGGCCGGTCAGCCTGGTCACGTATCGCAACACTTGCCTGTACGGCGTGACCAGCCCGTTGGTGATCAACCCGTTCTATGCCGGCGGGAGCAGCGGCACCAAGCCGACCTTCCACGACATCGTCGTCGACGGGCTGCGCAGTGCGAACGATGCCGGCGGCAAGGGCTGGATTCTGCGCGGCTACGATGCGCAGACGCGGCTTGATCTGGTGCTGGCCAACGTGGCGACCAGCAACACATCGGTCAATGCGAGCAACGCGCAGATCGGGCTGAGCAACAGCGCGCTGACTCCGACCGGGAGCGGCGTCACCACTGCGCCGGTGCAAGTCGGCGGCGGCATACCGACCTGCTCGAGCGCGCCGCGCTTCCCGGCCCTGTGATGCGCCAGGCGCGGCCAATCCTAGCGGCCGCGCCTGGTTTTCTGCCACGGCTGCTCAGCCGCTTGGCAGTGGGCTTTGATGTCCCATGAGCTGCCAAGCCGGCTAGCTGTCTTCGGTTCTTTCCAAGGTGGCGACGGCCGCCTCCGCGTCACTGACATCAGCGCGGCGATCTTGCCCGCGATCAGCTGATCGCAATCACCGTCGAGCACCCAGTTGTTAGCGCGGCACCCACATGCCAGTGGTGCACATCGGGCTAGCGCGCCGCGTGGCCGGACTCCCGCTCCTGCCAGCCGCCGCTCCCAATCCCGATTCCCCAGCCACCAAACTGCCCCACCTGCTGCGACAGATCTTGACTTTGGCTAAAGTCTTTTCGTTTCATGGTCTTATTGCCAGAAGTTCATCTGATGTCTGTTACCCTCGGCCGATGATTCGACGCACTCTGACCTGCCTGCTCACCCTCGGCCTTGTCGCCTGCGCGACCCAGCCCAGCCCTCCGTCCCCGCCGCCGGCTGCCAGTGCGCCTCCGGCCAAGCCGCCCGTGGCTCCGGTCGCGCCTGCAAGTGCTGCCGCCGAAGCGCCTGCACTACCGCCGGTCGATCTGACTCCGGTGCCGTTCGAGATCGCACGTGCCAACTTCGTGCGCGACACCGCCGCCAAATACGGCATCGACGCCGCGCAGATCGAAGCGGTGCTGGCGCAGGCGCAATTCAAGGACGCCATCGTTACCGCGATGTCGCGCCCGGCCGAGCGGGTCAAGCCGTGGAACGAATACCGGCCGATGTTCATCACCCAGGCGCGCATCGATGGGGGCCGCAAATTCCTGGCCGAGCACCGCGCCGAGCTGAGCAAGGTCGAAGCCGCCACCGGCGTGCCGGCGCAGGTGATCGTGGCCATCATCGGGGTGGAAACCAGTTACGGCAGCAATGCCGGCAAATACCGCGTGCTGGATGCGCTGTACACGCTGGCGTTCCGCTACCCGCGCAGCGGCGACCCGGCCAAGCTTGAGCGCGAAGTGCGCCGCGAGCTGTTTTTCCGCGACGAACTCGGCCAATTGTTCGCGCTCGGCAAGGAAGAGCAACTCGACGTCACCAGCCTGATCGGCAGCTACGCCGGCGCGATGGGCATGGGCCAGTTCATGCCCTCCAGCTACCGCCAGTTCGGTGTCGATGGCGATGCGGATGGCAAGCGCAATCTGTTCACCGATTACAACGACGTGTTTGCCTCGATCGCCAATTACTTCGTCAAGAAGGGCGGCTGGGTGCGCGGCGGTGAAGTCGCCGTGCCGGCCACGCTGGCTGCCGGCCACGAAGAATTCAATCCCACCGACTGGTCGCCGGTGTACACGCTGGCCGATCTGTCTGCGCGCGGGTATCACCCCGGCGCGCCGGTGGTGGCCGGCAGCACCGCCACGCCGATCAGCCTGGATGACGCCAACGGCAAGCAGTACTGGCTGGGCTTCCAGAACTTCTACGCGATCACCCGATACAACATTTCCAAGATGTATGCGATGGCCGTGTTCCAGTTGTCCGAGGCCATCGCCGGCAAGGAGTTACCCCCGGCATGAACAGCATGACAGGCCCCAAGTGGCTGATCCCGATGGCGCTGATGCTCGGCCTGGCGGCCTGTAGCAGCGCACCGAAAAAAAGCGTCGCTGCCAAGGGCGGCGGCGCCATCAAGGGCGTCAAGGTCGACGGCAAGGGGCCGGCGTACGTCGCCACCGGATGCCCGTCGACCTCGCCGTATGCGGCCGCCAAAGAAGACCCGTCCACGCGCGGCGACTACACCGCCGGCGGCCTGTACAAACCCGGCGTCAAGGACACCACGCCCGACCACGTGCCCAACGTGGCCTGCATCCCCGAACCGCTGGTCACCAACGAGCCGCGCTCGGCAGTCGGCAATCGCTCGCCCTATGAAGTGCTGGGCAAGCGTTACGTGGTGATGGACGACCCGGGCGACTATGTCGAACGCGGCACCGCCTCGTATTACGGCAGCAAATTCCATGGCCGGCTCACCTCCAATAAGGAGGTCTACGACATGTACGCCTTCACCGCTGCGCACAAGACGTTGCCGCTGCCCAGTTTCGCGCTGGTGACCAATACCGACACCGGCGATTCGGTGGTGGTGCGCGTCAACGACCGCGGCCCGTTTCACGATGGCCGCGTGATCGACCTCAGCTACGCCGCCGCGGTCAAGCTGGGCATCACCGGCAGAGGCACCGGCAATGTCGAAGTGCGCGGGCTGACCGAAGCCGATAACGGCAACCTGCTGGCCAAGCGCAATCGTGGCCAGGTGCCGGTCACGACGGCGGTTGCCACCGCGCGGCCGGCGTCGGGCAGCAGCCAGATCGATGGTCTGGTGCAGCGTCTGCCCACGCGCACGGTTCCGCCGCGCACGGTGGCGACAGGCGCGGGCACAGCGGTTGTCACGTCTGCAGTAGCGATTGCTGCAGCACCGGTCACTGCGGCCGGCGAGCGTTGGCGCTATCGCGTGGCCGATTCGCGCCAGCCCGGCAATGCCGACAACTTCGATGCCTGGATGAAGACGCAGGGCGTGCGTGTGGCCACCGGCAAGCCTGCCGCTGCCGTGCAGCGACCGACGGGCGCGACAACCACAGCTGCCGCCGCACCGGTCGCCGTTGCCGTGGTCAAGGCATCGGAAAGCGTGGCTGCGCGTCCGCTCAAGCCCGATCCGATGCCGGCCAAGGCGCCGAGCGTGGCCGAGACCGCGCTGGGCGACATCCTGTTGCAGGTCGCCAGCTTTGCCAGCCGCGAAAATGCCAACCGCGCGCTGTCGCAGCTGGCCTCGGCCGGTATCGCCGGTGCCAGCGTCAGCGACATCGTCAGCGGTGGCCGCACCCTGTGGCGCTTGCGCGTCAACGCGCGCGACCACGCCAACGCATCGGAGATTTCCCAGCGGATTGCCGGCCTGGGCTTTGGACGTCCGCAGATCGTCGCCAACTGAGCACAGACCGTTACGCCGTGATTAGCCGCCATCCAGCGAGCGCGTCTGATACACGGCGCTTGCACCCAACCGCGCGACAGCGCGGTTCCGGTAGGCGCTCTGCAGCATCGGTGCGGCGCGCGTCGCCTGAATCTTCATCGCACCTTACAATTTCGTATTACCCAGCCTTCGGGCCCGTCAGGAGTCGTTCTTCAATGAAATTCCGCTTCGCCGCCGCTGCCGTGGCCACGTTCGCCTTCGGCCTGGTCTGCGCCCAGACACCTGCGCCGCAGCCGACTCCCGCTGTGGCCGCCGCGCCGGCTGCACTGCCGGTTCCGCCCGCACCCGCGCCGGCCGTGTCCAAATCCTGGATCCTGATGGACTACGCCACCGGGCAGGTGCTCGCCGGCGACAACATCCATCAGCAGTTGGCACCGGCCAGCATCACCAAGGTGATGACGTCCTACGTGGTGGCCGCGGAAATCAAGAACGGCAAGGTCAAGCGCGACGACCAGGTCATGATGAGCGAGCGCGCCTGGCGCGAGGGCGGCGCCGGCACCGATGGCAGCTATAGCGGCTTCCCGGTCAACCAGACCGCGCGTCTGGAAGACATGGAAAAGGGCATGGCCATCCAGTCCGGCAACGATGCCGCGATTGCGCTGGCCGAGCATGTGGCCGGTAGCGAAGAAGCCTTCGCCTCGCTGATGAACAGCTACGCCGCCAAGATCGGCATGAAGAATTCGTACTTCGTCAACGCGCATGGGTTGAGTGCCGAAGGCCATCATTCCACCGCCTACGACCTGGCGATGCTGGGACGCGCGATGGTGCGCGATTACCCGGAAACCTACGCCTACAACAAGATTAAGGAATTCCAGGTCGGCACCATCAATCAGAGCAACCGTAACCGGCTGCTGTGGCGCGACCCGGCAGTGGACGGCATCAAGACCGGCCACACCTCCGAGGCCGGCTACTGCCTGCTGAGCTCGGCCAAGCGCGGCGACCAGCGCCTGATCGCGGTGGTCATGGGCGACACCTCTGACGAGCAACGCGCCACTGACAGCCTGGCTCTGCTCAACTGGGGGTTCCGCTTCTTCGAAACCCACAGCCTGTACGCGCCCGGCAAGGTCGTGACCAAGCAGAAGGTCTGGAAGGGCGAGCAGGACGAAGTGCAGCTGGGCGTGGCGCAGCCATTGCTGGTCAGCCTGCAACGCGGCCGCTACAACGACCTCAAGCCCAGCATGGACGTGGCCAAGAATCTCGAAGCGCCCATCAAGAAGGGCCAGCAGGTCGGCACCGTTAAGGTCAGCCTCGACGGCAAGATCATCGCCCAGGCCCCGCTGGTCGCCATCAACGCGGTGGAGGAGGGCGGCTTCTTCAAGCGCCTCTGGGACTCGTTCTGGATGTGGTGGGAATCGGAATAAGTGCAGCAAAAAGCCGGCGAAAGCCGGCTTTTTTTTGTGGGATTGGGGATTTGGCATTCGGCATTCGCAACAGCCAGGGCAGGTGCAACGCACCCTCAGCCGCTTCGGCGAATCCCCAGTCCCAACTCGCCAATCCCGACCCAGACGCATCTGCTTAAACGAGAAGCTGGCTATGTGGATGCGGCAGCAATCCGAATGGTTCAACCAAAAAAGCTGGCTTTTTGTTGGCGGTGATTAGGGATTCGAGATTGGCAAGAGCAAAAGCAGGTGCAAATCCCCAGCGGCCCGCTTCGGCGAATCCCTAGTCCGAACTCCCCAATCCCCGCTCTCGATCAGGCTGCAGACCATCGCAAAGCCCCAGCAACCCGCTCTAACGAATCCCCAATCCCGACTCCCCAATCGCAGCCCTCAAAGCATCCGACTGATCGTGAAGCTGCCGTACACCGGGGTTTCGCGTTGGGTCTCGAATTCGCGGGTGCGGTGGTAGCGGGCGAGGGCGAACTTCCACCGGCCGTACATCACGGCCAGGCCGTAGCCGACATCGCCCACGAACGGGCGCTTGTCCACGCTGTGGCTGTTGCGGAAGGTGTTGCCGTCCAGGGTGATATCGCGGATCACCCAGCGCGCGTCGGTGGTCACGAACAGATGGCTCGACCAGCCACTGGAACGTCCCAGCCGGCTCGGCGCAGTGTTTTCGCCCGCCGGGCGGGTGGGGGTGCTGCCGAAGTCGTCCGGCAGTTTCCAGCCAAAACGCGCTTCGCCACCGGCGTTCAGATGCGTGGCCATGTTGCCGACCGCCCCGCCCCAGTGCGAGATGAAATCCCAACCGAATCCATCGGCGTTGCCGCTGGCATCGGCCGGCCACCGGCGCATACGTTCGTGCACCAGATTGATCAGCGGCTCGTTATGCAGCTGATTGTCCCAACCCTGGAATTTCTCGTCGCCCAGCGCATCGTGGATCGCATCCTGCGCTTCCTCTGCAAAGGCCCACGGGCCGACCACGCCAATCTGCAGCTGCGTGGTCCGCAGGTGCGCATCGTTGCGCGCGTTGTAGCCGAAGCTCGCCAACAGGATGCCCGCATACGGGCGGTCCTCCGGGATCACGTCGCGACGGGTGTAATCGGTGGGCGTAAAGATTGCCTGGCCGATCGAAAACACCATGTTCTGCTGATCGAACTCGCCTGGGTGCAGCCGCTCCAGGTAGCTGTTGACCCAGCGCGCGGTGCGCGGCAGGCACGGGTCGTCGGTGTAGTCGACCAGGTTGGGCGAGACCAGCGTCAGCACCGCACCGTTGGAATATCCCTGGTCCTGGTCCTCCCCGCCGAACAAATCGTTGTCGACCCGGAAATTGACCGCTGGCGGCGTGCGCCCCAGTCGGCTGGAATCGCACTGATCCGCAGCGATGGCCGGCATCGACAGCCCGGTGAGAGAGAGCAGCAAGGCAGCAGACAACGCGCGCGGTCGGAGCATGGAAGGCCTGGGGGAGTAGGAGGGACGGGATGGTACAAAGGTGCCTGCGCCAGCGGCTGCGCCGCGTGAACGTACGGGTCATCATCCCCCGTGGCCTGTACCGCAACGACGCTGGCCCAGGCACCGGTCCGTTCTGTCTGAGACATGCCGACACTGCGACCTAGTAGCGATGAAAAGCGCGCGCGAATAGCATATGATCCGCCCCCGGGGAAAGAAGCCCCAAGGAACGGCGGCCCTCACAGGCCATTTCATCACCAACGGATCGCGTTCGCCGACGGCAGCGCAGGTGTCAGGGGGAATAAACATGAGCAAGACGATTTCTGTGAGCGCAGCTGTACTGTCCGGCGTGCTGGGCATTGCATTGGCTAGCGTCAGCGCGCCGGCATCGGCCGGCTTCAAGGATGCCTTCAAGGGCAAGGGCTCCGCGCAGGACCAACGCAAACAAGGCGTTGCGGAGATCCCGGTGTGCACCAAGCCGCTGGGCAGCCTGTCGGTCATCGAGCCGGAAGACGCAGTCAACTGGTGGACGGGGCAGCAGCTGCCGGCGCCATCCAAGTTGATCAAGGTGTTTGTCAACAAGTCACGCTGCTTCACCCTGGTGGACCGCGGCGCGGGCATGGCTGCATCGCAGCGCGAGCGCGAGATGGCCGCCAGTGGCGATCTGCGTGCGCGTTCCAACATCGGTAAAGGTCAGATCCGCGCGGCCGACTATGTGATGACGCCAGACCTCATTTCGCAGAACAGCAATGCTGGCGGCAGTGCGGTCGCAGGTTTGCTGGGCGGCCTGGTGGGCGGTAATGCAGGCGCTCTGGTGGGAGGGTTGAATTTCACCAAGAAGACTGCTGACGTAGCGCTGACCGTCACCGATGTGCGCTCCTCCGAACAGGTCGCCATGGCCGAAGGTAACGCCAAGAAGACCGACATGGGCTGGGGCGGGGCGGGCGGCCTGTTCACTGGCGGCGGTTTAGGCGCGGCTGGCGTTGGCGGTTATGCCAATACCGAAATTGGCCAGGTCATCACGCTGGCGTATCTGCAGGCCTATACCGACATCGTCACCCAGCTGGGCGGGCTGTCCGGCAATGCGGCGGCGTCCAACACCCAGCAGGCGGTCACCGTGACCCGCGCAGGGCGTCTGTTGGCTAACGCCAAGGGCTCAGGCGCAGCAGTGCGCACGTTGGAGCCGGGCATGATGCTGTACCCCACCGGCACCAAGGAAGGCGTCATGTGGGAAGTCGAAGACGAGATGGGGAACCGTGGCTGGGTGTCGTCGGCCATGCTGGAACTGTCCAAGTAAGCACAGGCCTCGGCCGGATGTGTTCGGCTGTGTCAGAAAGTCAGGCGAGCGTTAAAAATCCAGGTGCGCCGCGCGCGCATCTGGCCTTCGGGCGCAGTCTGATTTAGCGGATGTATCGCTTCGCTGTCGAACGCCATCGTTGAACAACCCCGCCAGTCGCTCACTGTCTGGCGGGACGAGCGGAGCCCGTGCCATGCACGTGGCTCCGCTCATCGTTTCGGGGAGCGCGCACTTGGGTTTGCCCTCCACCGGCCCGATAATGGGGCGATGGATATCAGCACCGACAACCCCGATCACGGCTTCCAGTTTCCCGGTACCTTCGAGCTCAGCGCCATGGGCGCAGCCGAGCGCGGTCTGGAAACCGAATTGCCGCGTCTGCTCGCTGCCACCGGCGTGGAGCTGCTGCAGGAAAGCATCAGCTGGAAGCACTCTTCCAGCGGCAAATACGTCTCGGTCAAGATCGGCTTCCGTGCCGAGAGCCGGGAGCAGTTCGACGCGGCGCATCAGGCACTGCGCGACCACCCGGAAGTGAAGTGGACGCTGTAGCGGCCGAACCTGCGGTGATCGCTGCCTCGATCCCGCCCGCACCATTGCGCGACCTCGGGCAGCAGGACTATGTGCCGGTGTGGCATGCAATGCAGCGTTTCACCGATGCGCGCGATGTACACACCGCCGACGAGGTGTGGGTGGTCGAACATGCCCCAGTTTTCACGCTGGGCCAGGCCGGCAAGCCGGAGCACGTGCTGGCGCCCGGCGACATTCCGGTGCTGCAGGTGGATCGTGGCGGTCAGGTGACCTATCACGGCCCTGGCCAGCTGGTGGTCTACCCGCTGCTGGATCTGCGCCGGCTCAAGATTGGCGTGCGCGACTACGTGTGCAAGATCGAGCAGGCACTGATCGACACGCTGGACGAGTGGAATATCGTGGCCGAACGCCGCGATGGCGCGCCGGGCGTGTATGTCGGTGGCGCCAAGATTGCCGCGCTTGGTATCCGGGTGCGGCGCGGCTGTACCTTCCATGGGTTGTCGTTCAACGTGGCCATGGACCTGGAGCCGTTCCACCGCATCAACCCGTGCGGGTACGAGGGCCTGCAGGTGACCTCGGTGCTAGACTTGGGCGGCCCCTCCGGGATGAACGCCGTCAAGGCAGTGCTGCTCGATCAGCTGGCCCGCCAGTTCGGCCTGACGCTGCACCCCGCCTCCGCAATGCCCGACCTTTCGCTTCCGGCCTGAGCGCCCGTACCGTCATGACCCAGCCTATCGCCCGTTCCATCCCCTTGCAGGTCGTCTCCGGCGACACCGCCGCGCCTGCGCCGCTGCAGACCGGCGTCAAGCAGATCGGTGGCGACAAAATCAACCGCTCGCCGGTGCAGTTTGTGGATGCGCCGGTACTGCGTAAACCGTCGTGGATCCGCGTGCGGATTCCGTCCGGCAACGCGGTGCAGAACCTCAAGGCCAAGTTGCGTGAAAACCGTCTGGTCACGGTATGCGAAGAGGCCAGCTGCCCGAACATCCACGAGTGCTTCAGCCATGGCACCGCGACCTTCATGATTCTGGGCGAGGTGTGCACGCGGCGGTGCTCGTTCTGCGATGTGGCGCACGGCCGGCCCAAGCCGCCGGACGCCAGCGAGCCGGCAAGCCTGGCCACCACGGTGGCCGATATGGGCCTGAAGTACGTCGTAGTGACTAGCGTTGACCGCGACGATCTGCGCGACGGCGGTGCCCAGCATTTTGTGGACTGCATCACGGCCATCCGGGCCAGTTCGCCCAAGACCCGTATCGAGATCCTGACCCCGGATTTCCGCGGCAAGGGCCGCATGGACCGTGCGCTGGAAATTCTGGCGCTGAGCCCGCCGGACGTGTTCAACCACAACATCGAAACCGTGCCGGACCTATATCCGAACGTGCGCCCCGGCGCGGATTACCAGTGGTCGCTGACGCTGCTGCAGCGCTTCAAGGCGCAGCATCCTTCCATCGCCACCAAGTCCGGCATCATGCTCGGCCTGGGCGAAACGATGGAGCAGGTGCAGGCCACCTTGCGCGATCTGCGTGCGCACGATGTGGACATGATCACGATCGGTCAGTATCTGCAGCCGACCCCGCACCATCACCCGGTAATGCGCTACTGGACGCCTGAGGAATACAAGGCGCTGGAAGACTACGGCAACGCACTGGGCTTCAGCCACGTGGCCTCCGGCCCGATGGTGCGCTCGTCGTATCACGCCGATCGGCAGGCTGCCGGTGCCGGCGTCGCTGCCTGAGTAACACCGGGCGCTCGACGCGCCCGGACAGCGCAGCAGGTGACCGCAACAGCACCCGAGGCTGCGAAGTCATCAGGGCGCTCGCTTGCGCGGGTGTTGCCCTAGCGGCCCCAGACAACTATTTCATCGCCGGCCCTGTGCATTGCACGGGGCCGTATCGTTTCCGACTGCGGGGCTGTCGGCGCAAGGTACGGCCGCGTTCACAATCCGATACAGGCCCGGCGCTAGGCTGATTCAGCCAGCGGATGACAACGCCAGCAACTTTGGGCACTGTCATGCTGTCTGATCCGTTCACCGCCTTTCTTTCGTCGGCCTTGTGCCGAGAGCCATTCGATGACCTACAACGTTTCTGCGTCCATGAAGGCCGGCCTGCTGGCGCTGGTGTTGACCACTCCGATGGCCTTGCTCGCACGCGCCGATACAGCGCTGCCGGCCGCCGCCACGCCCGATCAGGCGACGGCGACCAAACTTGTCTACGGCCTGCTGTCCGACAGCCGCTATGCCTACCGTCCGCGGACGCTGGACGAGGGGATGTCCAAGGACGTCTTCAAGCGCTATCTGGAATCGTTGGATGGCGGCAAACAGTTCTTTACCCAGGCCGACATCGACGGCTTCGCGCCGCTGCAGGCCGGCGTGGGCGACGCGCTGCGCGGCGGCAACCTGGAGCCGGCGTTTCAGGTGTTTGCGGTCTACAAAAAGCGCGTCGATCAGCGCGTCAAATACGCGCGCGACCTGCTCAAGCAGGACTTCGATTTCAACGGTAGCGACAAGTTCGAGTACGACCGCAAGGACGTGCCGTGGGCGTCGGACGACAAACAGTTGGACGTGCTGTGGCGGCAGTCGGTGATGAACGATTGGCTGCGCCTGAAGCTGGCCGGCAAGAAGCCTGATGAGATCCGAAAGACCCTGGACAAGCGCTATGCCGCGCTCGCCGATTCGGTGAAGCAGCTGACCGGCGAGAATGTGTTCCAGTCCTTCGTCAACGCGTACACCAACGCAGTCGACCCGCACACCGACTATTTCACCCCGCGCACTGCCGAGACGTTCAACCAGCAGATGTCGCTGTCGCTGGAAGGCATCGGCGCGCAACTGCAGAAGCAGGACGACATGGTGGTGATCCGCGAGGTGATCCCGGGTGGTCCGGCGGCGGTGGATGGCACGCTCAAACCGGGCGATCGCATCGTCGGTGTGGGGCAGGCCAAGTCCGGCGCGATCGAAGATGTGATCGGCTGGCGCATCGACGATGTGGTGGCCAAGATCCGCGGCAGCAAGGATACCCAGGTGCGCCTGGAGTACATTCCGGCCGAGTCGGGCATCGACGGCAAGCACCGCATGGTGACCCTGACCCGTCAGAAGGTGCGTCTGGCCGAACAGGCGGCCAAGGGCGAGACGATCACCCTGCCGGCCAAGGGCAGCGAACCGGAACGCCGCATCGGCATCATCAAGCTGCCGGGCTTCTATCAGGACTTCGAAGGCCGTCGTCGTAACGCGACCGATTACGCGTCCGCAACGCGCGACGTCGCCAAGCTTCTGGCTGGCTTCAAGACCGACAAGGTCGACGGCGTGGTGCTGGACCTGCGTAACAACGGTGGCGGTTCGCTGGACGAAGCGATCGAACTCACCGGCCTGTTCATCGAGCAGGGTCCGGTGGTGCAGGTGCGCGAATCCGGTGGCCGCGTCACCGTCAATGGCGACAGCAATCCCAAGGTTGCCTGGGATGGTCCGCTGGGCGTGTTGATCAATCGCGGCTCGGCCTCGGCATCGGAAATCTTTGCCGGTGCGATCCAGGATTACGGTCGCGGCTTGGTGATCGGTGAAACCAGCTTCGGCAAGGGCACCGTGCAGAACATCGTCGATCTGGACCGTTGGCCGGCTGCCGAAGGGCAGCGTTATGGACAGGTCAAGCTGACGATTGCGCAGTTCTTCCGTGTCAGCGGCTCCAGCACGCAGCACAAAGGCGTGGTGCCGGATATCGCGTTCCCGGCCAGCGTGGATGCCACCGAGTTCGGTGAAAGCACCTACGACAACGCCCTGCCGTGGACGCGTATCGCCGCCGCGCCGCACACCCAGTACGGCAACTTCGCACCGCTGCTGCCCAAGTTGCAGACGCTGCACACTGCGCGCATCGCTACCGACAAGGAGTTCCAGTGGTGGGAAGAGGACGTCAAGCAGTTCCGCGACGAGAAGGCCAAGAAGTACATCTCGTTGAACGAAGCCGAGCGCGTTGCCGAGCGTCAGAAGCAGGACCAGCAGCGCAAGGACCGCCAGCAGGTGCGCAAGCAGCTGGGCTTGCCGCTCGATCCGCTTGCCGATGACAGCGATGACGGCCTGACCGGCAACGAGCGTGACATCGTCAAGGACACGGCACGCGAGAAGGCGGCGGAAAAGCGTCCCGATCCGCTACTGCACGAATCTGCCGCGATTCTCGCCGATGCGCTGGGCCTGCTCGTGCAGGATCAGCCGCTGTCGGCGCAGGTGCTGCCGCAGTCGACAGCGCCGGGCCGTTGGGCTGACTGATCGTTCGCTGAGCACCTGGCGACAGCATTGGGTTGAAGTAAAAAACGCCACCGCACTGCGGTGGCGTTTTTGTTGGCCGCCCCTTGCATATCGGGCACGGCACCGCAGGCGGGTTTGACAGCTGATCGATTGGCTGGCTGCCGTGCCGGTGTGTCGTGCAACGCGTCATTGCCTCCGACGTGGCTTTACGCCAATGCCTGCCAAACGCCTTGCAGGCCGAGCACCAGCAACGTGGCGAAAAAAAAGCGCCGAAACGTATCGGCGGAAATGCGATTACGCACCCAGGCGCCCAGCCACATGCCGATGGCGGTGGGCAGCAGCGCCCACATCGACGGAGCGATCGCCGTGCCGGGAAGCGCGCCGTGCCAGGCAAGGGCACTGGCCAGCGCCAGCGTCGCCACTCCGAAGCACCAGCCAAGAGACCGGATCAACAGCTCGCGCGGCAGTTGCAGTGCGGTGAGGTAGGGCAGCGATGGCAGCACGAACACCCCGGTGGCGCCACTCAACAGACCGGTGGATAGTCCGGCCAACGGTCCTGCCCAGCGTTCGTGATGCGCCTGCATCGTCCAGTGTCGGCGCGCCAGCCCAAGCAAGGCATACAGCGCCAGCAGCACGCCCAACCCGGCGCGGACTAGAGTGGGATCAGCGCCTGTCAGCACCCCCGCGCTCAGCCAGGTACCGAGTGTCACGGTTGCCAGCAATGGCCACAGACGTCGCAGCAGGGTTGGCGTGTCTGGCCCCCAGGCTTGCTGCACATTCGTCACCAGCGAAGGCAGTGCGAGTAATGCCGCTGCCTCGGCAGGCGTCAACCAAAGACCCAGCAGCCCCATTGCAACAGTCGGCAAGCCCATCCCGGCCACGCCCTTGACCCAGCCAGCCAGCAAAAAAATGCCTGCGATCAGATACCAGTGGGTGTGCAAGGTCGGCATGCAGGCAAGGATCCGGGCGTGTTTTGCGCCACGCAATGCGTGATTGTTTGATGCAGGCTTCGGTTGAGACGAAGGCTGAGGCATAAGATGCCCACCGTGGAAGGATCAATGGGCTGACCGGCTTCGTCGGCGGCGAGTGCACTTCGATTGACGTACACGTGCTTGGGGAGCGGTCATGCATCTGGAATTTGTGGATTTACGGTTGTTCATTGCGGTGGTCGAGGCGGGCAGCATCACTGCCGGTGCGCAACGCGCGGCGTTGTCGTTGGCGGCTGCCAGCGCACGGATTCGCGCGCTGGAGGTGCAAGTGGGCGCCGCCCTGCTGGAACGCGGGCGCCGCGGTGTCAGCCTGACCCCGGCCGGTGGCGTGTTGCTGCGGCACGCACGGCAATTGCAACGCCAGACCGAGGCGTTGCAGCTGGAGCTGGGCGGCTACGGTGGCGGCGGGCAGGTGACGCTGCGGCTGGCGGCCAATACTGCGGCGCTGTCGGCATGGCTGCCCGAACGGCTGGCGGAGTTTCTCATCGCACATCCACAGCTGGATCTGGCGCTGACCGAGCAGGGGAGCGACGAGGCGGCCGATGCGGTGCGCGAGGAGCGCGCCGACATCGCCGTGGTCGCAGGCCATGCCGACGTCAGTGGGCTGCAGGTGCTGCCGTTCCGTGAGGATCGGCTGGTGCTGGTGATGGCTGCCACTCATCCACTGGCCGGCGCCTCGACGTTGCGATTGAGCGAACTCGCGGGAATGGACATGCTGGGGCTGGCTGGCGACAGCGCCTTGCAACGGCACCTGCGCGTGCAAATGAACCGGGCCGGCGCGCAGGTGCGCATGCGTGCAAAAGTACAAGGGATCGACGCGTTGTGCCGCATGCTCGCGCAAGGCATGGGCATGGCAATTCTTCCGAACGCCGCAGTGCAGCGCTCATGCGTGCGCGATCAGCTGGGCACGGTGCCCTTGGATGAAGCCTGGGCACCTCGGCAACTTTCGATCGTGCTGCCTCACGCGTCTGCGTCGTCGCCCATCCTGCAAGCGCTGGTCGACTGTCTGCAACGCGACTGACCTGCGTACCGTCAGACAGGCCGGCATCGTGACAGTGTCACCTTGCCGGCGCGATCAACGCGGCCAGGCGAATTCGGCAAGCACCGGGTAGTGGTCCGACGGCAAGACACCGCCAGGACGTGCGTCCAGTGTGGCGAAGCGCGTAGGTGTCAGGCCGCGGAACAGAATCCAGTCGATGCGTCGGGTCGGGCGGGTGCTGAAGTCCTGGAACGTTTTTTCGGGACCTTGCGGCGTCGCCACATTGGCGCGTGCGTCCTTAAGCGTTGCGGTGAGCGTGCGGTAGGTGCCCTGATCAGGATCGCTGTTGAAATCGCCGGTCAGCACCACCGGAACATCTGCCGGCAAGCTTGCGATACGCGACAGGATCATGCGCGCACCTTGTTCGCGCGCTGCCTCATCCTGGTCGCGGTGCGGCAGATGGGTGTTCAACAGATAAAAACGGTGCTTGTCGCTGCGGCGCTCGAACAAGGCCCAGGTGACCATGCGCGGCAGGTCGGTGTTCCAGCTGCTGCTGCCGGGCACGTCTGGGGTGTCGGACAGCCAGAAATCGCCCGATTCCACCACCGACAGCGCGTGGCTATCGTAGAACACGCCCATATGCTCATCGCTGCCATCGGCGCGGCGGCCCTTGCCGAACCAGCGGTAAGCAGGCAACTGCGATGCCAGATACTGCGCCTGATCCTGCACCAACTCCTGGGTGCCGAAGACATCGGGATGGGTGTGCTTGATCAGCTCGACCATGGCCGTGCGCCGTACCGACCAGCGCTTGTCGCCGTCGGTGTCTACCGGCACACGCACGTTGAACGACATCACCCGCAATGGCGCAGGTGCAGGTGCAGCCCATGCAGACAGCGTCATGCACAGCACGGCGATGACAGCGAGCAATGGCCGAGAGACAGCGCGAAGGGACTGCTGTGGCATGCGATGGATTCCGGAATGGCCAGCCGCCAAGTCTAGTCCGCGTGCATGACATAGTGTGTCGGCGCGCGATTGAACAAACACGCTTGACGCGGCCATCTATCGGCGTAGCATTTGCAGCAAGCCAGCGGAGAGACCGCTGACTGACCACTCAACCGTGAGGGATTCTCATGGCAGCACAGTACGACTATCTTGTGTTTATCGGGCGTTTCGAGCCCTTTCATAACGGCCACGCTGCCGTCGCCCGCCACGCGCTGGGCAAAGCGAGCAAGCTCATTGTGTTGATCGGCTCGGCCGACACACCACGCACCATCCGCAACCCTTGGACCGTCGCCGAACGCGCAGTGATGATCGAGTCCGCATTGCCGGGCGAGAGCGAGCGTTTGATCCTGCGTCCGTTGCGCGACCATCTGTACAACGAAAGCCTGTGGATTGCCGAAGTGCAGCGCCAGGTTGCCGAAGTGGTGAAAGCCGATGGTGGCACGCTCGATGCGCGCATCGGCCTGATCGGCATGGACAAGGACGCCAGCAGTTATTACCTGCGCGAGTTTCCGCAGTGGCCGCTGGAAGACGTGCAACATACCGCCACGTTGTCGGCAACCGAGTTACGCCGTTATCTGTTCGAGGCTGGTGACATCGGCTTTCATGGCGGGTTGCTGATGCTGCGCGGCAATGTGCCTGCGCCGGTGTACGAGATGCTGGAAGCATTCCGCCGCAATTCGCCCAGCTACGCGCAACTGGTGGCGGAATACCGCTTCATCGAGCAGTACCGCGCGGCCTGGAAGGATGCGCCGTATGCACCGACCTTTGTAACCACCGATGCTGTGGTGGTGCATTCCGGGCACGTGCTGCTGGTGCGGCGGCGCGCCGAGCCGGGCAAGGGGTTGTGGGCGCTGCCGGGCGGTTTCGTTGCCCAGGAAGAGGGACTGCTGGACAGCTGCCTGCGTGAGCTGCGCGAAGAAACACGGCTCAAGGTCCCGGTGCCGGTGCTCAAGGGCTCGTTGCGCGGACGCCAGGTCTTCGATCACCCCGAGCGCAGCCTGCGCGGGCGCACCATTACCCACGCATTCCATTTCGAATTTCCGGCCGGCGAGTTGCCCGCGGTGCGCGGTGGCGACGATGCCGACAAGGCGCGCTGGATTCCGATTGCCGAAGTCATGGCGATGGGGCCGCGCCTGTACGAAGACCACCTGCATATTCTTGAATTCTTTCTGGGTCGTGGCTGAGCACGACGTCATCGCCTGCGTGCCGCTGCCGACCGGCGTCGGTCACGTCGATGCGTCTTGCTTGAGTCACGACCTCCCACCGGCGGACAGACCGCTGGTTTTCCCGACGCGAAGGAGCTTCCGTCATGCATTACCTCGATAACCTGCTACTCAATACCGACAGCTACAAGGCCAGCCACTGGCTGCAGTATCCGCCCGGTACCGATGCCTCGTTTTTCTATGTCGAATCGCGCGGCGGCGTGTACGACCAGACCGTGTTCTTCGGTCTGCAGTCGATCTTGAAAGAAGCCATCAACCGTCCGGTGACCCACGCCGACATCGACGATGCCAAGGCCTTGCTGGCCGCGCATGGTGAGCCGTTCAACGAAGCCGGCTGGCGCGATATCGTCGACCGCCTTGGCGGGCAGTTGCCGATCCGTATCCGTGCGGTGCCCGAAGGTGCGGTGGTGCCCACGCACAACGTGTTGATGACGATCGAATCCACCGACGCCAAGGCGTTCTGGGTGCCGTCGTATCTGGAAACCTTGTTGCTGCGCGTGTGGTACCCGGTGACGGTGGCCACGGTGAGCTGGCAGGTGAAGCAGATCGTGCGCGATTACCTGGAGCGCACCAGCGACGATCCGGAAGGCCAGTTGCCCTTCAAGCTGCACGACTTTGGTGCGCGCGGTGTGTCCAGTCTGGGCTCGGCGGCTCTCGGTGGCGCCGCGCATCTGGTGAACTTCCTCGGCACCGATACCTTGTCGGCTTTGCTGCTGGCATGCGCGCATTACCACACGCCGGTGGCGGGGTTTTCGATTCCCGCCGCCGAGCACAGCACCATCACCAGTTGGGGCCGCGAGCGCGAGGTGGATGCGTACCGCAACATGCTCACGCAATTCGCGCACCCGGGTTCCATCGTGGCCGTGGTGTCCGATAGCTACGACATCTATCGCGCCATTCGCGAGCATTGGGGCACCACCTTGCGCGAGGAGATCATCGCCTCCGGCGCGACGGTGGTGATCCGCCCCGATTCCGGCGACCCGGTGGATGTGGTCGAACAGTGCCTGCTATTGCTGGACGAGTCCTTCGGGCATCAGGTCAATAGCAAGGGCTACAAGGTGCTCAACCATGTGCGCGTGATTCAGGGCGACGGCATCAATCCGCAGTCGTTGCGCGCCATTCTGGAGCGCATCACCGCAGCCGGTTATGCCGCCGACAACGTCGCCTTCGGCATGGGCGGTGCGTTGCTGCAGAAGGTGGACCGCGATACGCAGAAGTTTGCGTTGAAGTGCTCGGCAGTGCGTGTAGATGGGCAGTGGATCGACGTCTACAAGGACCCGATCACCGACCAGGGCAAGCAGAGCAAGCGCGGCCGGCTGACCCTGCTGCGCGACCGTCGCGATGGCAGTTACCGCAGTGCGTTGCTCGAGGAGGTAGCCGCCAGCACCGACAGCGAAGATGCGTTGGTGACGGTGTGGGAAAACGGCGCGATGCAGCAGGAATGGACGTTGCAGCAGGTACGCGAGCGTGCCGATGTCGCCCGGCGCTGACGGGTTGCACGCAGGCAGGCCCATGCCCGCTTCCATCGACGCTGTGCCGCTGCTGCCTGCCTCACCACTGTTGGCGCAGTTGCGCGCCACGGCACCCAACCTGCAGCGGCGCGTGCCGCTGCAGGACGACAGCAATCGATGGCATGCGTTGCAGATCGGCGCGCGCCGCTATCGGGTTGCATTGCCGATCACGTTGACGCCGTACGCCTCGGTGCGGCCCTGTTCGGCGCGTTGTGGGTTTTGTTCGGAGAATCTGCGGCAGCACGCGGGCGGTCTGGCGGGGTCGATGCTGCGTCCGGGCCCGGACTATTTCGCGCAGTTGCGCAGCGCACTGCAGCTGCTGCATGCGGTGCCATTGTCGTATTCGCTGTCGGGCCTGGAAATGACCGACGACGCGCAGTGGCTGCTGACCTTGCTGCACACCTTGTCGACCACGCCCAATGGCCCGCGCGTCGAGCAGCGCGTGCTGTACAGCAATGGTGCAGGCCTGGCGCGTGCGCACGGTGAGCGTCTGCTCGATGCGCTGGTCGATTTCGGCGTGTCGTGGATCGAGCTGTCGCGTCACCACCCGCTGCAGGCGCATAACGATGCGATCATGCGCTTCCGCGCGGACGAGCCCATCGCCGATGCCATGACGTTCGCACAGACCGCCCGTCGCATCGCTGCGCGTCTGCCGGTGCGGCTGGTGTGTATCGTGCAACGGGGCGGGGTGTGCAGCGCCGAGGAGATCGCGCGGTATATCGCGTGGGCGCGCAGCTGTGGCGCAGGTCAGGTGATCTTCCGCGAGTTGTCGCGGCTGGATGATGCGTATCGCAACAACGGCACGTTGCGTTACATCGAGCAGCACCGCATCGGTGTGGAGCACCTGCTGGCCGAGTGCATGCAGCAGCCGTGGTGGTCGCGTTGGCAGCTGGACGGCATGACGGAAGGGTATTACTTCTGGAATGTGCGGATGCGCAGCGACGATGGCATGCAAGTGGTGTTCGAAAGCGCCGATTACGCGGCGATGCACGCGCGCCATGCCACCGGCGATGTGTACAAACTGGTGTTCTTCGCCAACGGCCGGCTGTGTGCGGGATGGGACCCGGACGCCGATGTGCTGTGGGACGCAGCAGATGGATGAGTTCGATCAGCGCAGCTGGTGGACGCCGGCAGCCGATGATGCGGCCTGGGCATTGCCCGACGACCTGCGTATGCGCGACCCGCTCAACGGGCGCGACTGTGGTTGGGTCAATCAGATGCGGCCGTTTGTGCGCCATTTCAGCCAGCCGGGCGAGCAGGTGTTCGACCCGTTCTGCGGATTCGGCAGTACCTTGCTGGCTGCGGCTCTCGAAGGCCGCAACGCGCACGGCATGGAGATCGACGATGCGCGTGCGCAGTTGGCACGCACGCGATTGCAACGGCACGGCGTGGATGCGCCGATCGTGGTCGGTAGCCTGGTGCAGACCGCGCCGGCCGCGCCGATCGATCTGTGCCTGACCAACGTGCCGTATTTCGGTTGCCAGTGGCGCGGTGCGAGGGTGGCTGGGCAGCTATATGCCAGCGCCGACTACGCGGGGTATCTCGCCGGCATGCGCGCGGTGTTTCACGCGTTGCGGCGGCAGTTGCGTCCGGGCGCATTTGGCGTGGCCATGGTCGAGAATGTGCGTGTGGGCGGGCACATGATCCCGCAGGCCTGGGAGTTGGGCCGGATCCTCGGCAGCCTGTTCACCCTGCATGACGAGCGGGTGCTGTGTTACCCGCGTGCTGCCGCTGGATTGGAACATGCAGGCACCGCCAGCAATCGTAGCCACGAATATGCGCTGATCTTTCAGCACTGCCGCGCCCGCTTGGATGTACAGCAGGCGGCGCAGCTGCTGCAGGCCGTGCAGGCGCTTGGCGTGCCGGTGGTGGTGCACGGCAGTTATGCGCGTTGGCTGCAATCGCCTGCGCTGGTGCCGCAAGGCCCGGCGGATCTGGACTTGATGCTGCGCGCCGAGCAGCCGCTGTGGGACCGTCTGACCAGCTGGCTGCAGGTGCAGGGCTTCAGCCTGAGCCTGTGGGGCGAACCCTGTCGCGCGCCAGTGGCGCTGGCGACGGTACGTGCGCATCACTACCTGCGCGCCGAGCGGATCGGTGCCGATGGCAGCCGCCTGCAGGTCGACCTGCAACTGCCAGCGGATGAACCGCCGATGCCCTGAGCCGGCAACACGACGCCGCGCGCACATCGGTTGCAGCTATGCTTTGCCCGGTTTTTGATGCCGGAGTCTTCCCATGTCGTGTACTTCCCTGATCGCGCGCTGCGCGCTGCTTGGCGCGTTGGCAACCTTGGTGGGCTGCGGCGGCAGCAAGGGCGACACCATGCTGATGCGCGAGTCGTTCAATTCCGACGATACGTATTCGCGCAGCGTGGCGGCCAGCTCGCCACAGGCCTGCGAAGCCGCACGGCGCGTGCTGTTGAGTCAGGGCTACGCCGTGACGCGTGCCGATGCCGCGGCGGTGGAAGGCAGTAAGAACTTCCAGCTGAAGGAAGCCGACCAGAGCGAGCAGCTCAATCTACGGATTTCCTGCGCCACGCAGGACGGTGGCAAGGCGCAGATCTTCGTCAGCGCGCTGCAGGATCGATACGCATTGAAGAAGAGCTCCACCTCGGCCAGCGTGGGTGTTGGCGTGCTCGGCTCGTTGTCGTTGCCGGTGGGCAGCAGCGGCGACTCGCTGGTGCGCGTGTCCAGCACCACGGTGCAGGACGCGGCCTTCTACAAGCGCTTTTTCGAACGACTGAACTCCTATCTGCCCAAGGTGACCGAAGCGGCGCCTGCCGCCGCCGCCGCGATGCCTGCGCCGGTACCGGCAGCCCCGCACCCGCCGGCGGCACCAGCCACACTGCCCGCCGCGGCGCCGACACCGGCGGTCAGCGCGCCTGGTGCGCCAGCCGCTGCAGCACCGAGCCCAACCACGGTCGAGCAGCCGCCCGTCGCGCCGTTGCCGGTCGAAGCCCAGGACCCGCCGCCAGCGCCGGCCAACGTGCCGCAGAGCGGACCTGCCACCCAGCCGTGACGCGCGATTCACGCACCGCTCCAAAGCCTGAATAGAGGGTTTTGCGCTTCACGTTGTGTTCTCGACCCAGTGGCCAGAGTGCAGCCATGGCTCGCCGAATGGGCGAGAACGATGGAGACGTACGATGAAAATGCGCAATTCCCTGATGGGTATGTCCCTGATCGCTCTGATGGCGACGAGCACCTTCGCGCAAGCGCAGAACTACTCGCAGCACCGTTACACGACGGCAGACGAAGGCCGCAGGTTCAATGACGGTACGCGCGTGCGCTGCAAGAACGTCGAGGTGCAGAAGAATTCCACCGACCCGAATCGCATCGGCGGCACGCTTGCCGGCGCGGCCATCGGCGGTCTGCTTGGTAACCAGGTTGGCGGCGGTAACGGCAAGAAGCTCGCCACCGTGGCAGGCGCGGTTGCCGGTGGTGCAGCAGGCCGCACCATCCAGGGCAACCGCCAGCAAGCTAACGGCAATCGCCAGGTCGAGCGCGTCTGCGAACGTCGCTGAGCGTGATGCAGTGAATGTCACGAGCCCCGGTCCTGCCGGGGCTTTGTTTTGGTCCAGGAGCAGCGCTGTGCTGCCAATCCACTTCTCCGCTCGATGAGTGCATTCCAGGTGCAGAGCAGACGCTGGGCGGTGCGATCCACGCCTGCAGCGCACACACGCGTGCGGCATGCCGCGTGGCGCCGCGTGGTTGCGCTGTTCTGTGCAGCGGCGCTGTGCGGTCTGCAGCTGTTGCAAGTGGCCGCTGCTGCACCAAGTCAAACGGCCAGCATGGCCGCACCCGATTGCGTGGAAGCGCTGTTGCGGCGATTGGGTTGGAGCATCAACAGTGCGGCGATCAGCACGCCAATCATCCAGCGCGGCGCGCCCTGTACGCGGGGCTCGCTTGCGCAGGCGCGTGCAGCCGGCGATCTGCAGATCACACTGCCGGCCGGCTGGGACGCGCAGCAACGCGGCGTAGCGCTGAAGGCACTGTTGGACGATTCCGCTACCCAATGCGCCTACGGATTCGACGTTGGCGCCGCCACACTGCGCGCCGTCACCCAGCTGCAAGATAATCCGCATTACCGATTTTCTGCGCTGCAACTGGGCTGGATCGGCTTCGGCTGGCGTGGCGCCGCTGCGCAGGGCTGGAGTGGATTCAAGAGCTTTGGCCGCGGCTATCAGCCACGCGGCAGCAATGCGCAGGCGCTGGACGCGTTCTATCGCGGACAGGTGCGTTCCGAATGCGGCGTGGGGCGGCAGGTGGCCCAGCTCGCCACGCAGCGCGAACTGTATGGCGATGCCGGGTTCGATCAGGTATTTACGCCGGGCGAACTGTCGATCGGTACATTTTTGACCTTGCACGACACCGACAGCATTCTGCTTGGCGCACACGCCGGCGAATTTTTTGCCGACGGTAAAGCGGTGAAGACCGCGCAACTGGGGCGCCAGGCGTTTGTCGGTGCGCCGGGCTTCATCGCGCATGTGTTCGACAAGGCGTATCTGGACGATATCCATAACCAGGCCGAAAACTTCGTGGTGGTGGATGTCAGCGATGCGGCGGCGCAGGCGTTGGCGCGGCACGGCGGCTTTGCGCATTACGACACGATCAACCGGCAGATTTGGGAACTCTCCAGGCAGCTGCAGGGGCCGGGCAAACGACGGTTCGAGCGGTTGCTGTACGAGCGCGACGCGGCGTTGCGGGCAACGCTTGATCCGCAGCAGCAGGCGCGGCTGCAGGAACTGCAGACGTTGCTGGACGATCCGTTCTATCAGGGCTTTCTGGTGTATGTGCATCCCAAGGGCACCAAGCCGATCGGTTATCACGTCGCGCGCCTGCTCGATCGCAACCCGCGCACCCCATATGCGATCGACCTGACCTTGCACAATCTGCGCACCACCTTGTACTGGCGATGGATCGATTGGCAGCTGCAACAGTGCGGCGCCAGCACCGTCACGGAACAATCCATTGAAAATTCCGCCACGCCGGCGTACGCCCGGCGTGGCACCCTGCACTGATCAGATCATTGAGGAGTGGTTATGGAACTGGGTATGGTGGGTTTGGGCCGCATGGGCGCCAACATGGCCGAGCGTCTGGTGCACGGCGGGCATCGTGTGCACGGCTACGATCCCGGCGATAGCGCGCGTAGCAGCGCACAGGCCAAGGGCATTGTCACTGCCGATGCGTTGGCAGCGCTGGTGTCTGCGCTGCCGAGCCCGCGCGTGGTGTGGCTGATGGTGCCGGCAGGCAAGATCGTCGACGACACGCTGGCGCAACTGCTGCCCTTGTTGCAGGCCGGCGACATCGTCATCGATGGCGGCAATTCGTACTACAAGGATTCGCAACGTCGCGCAGCGCAACTGCAGGAAAGCGGTATTGCATTCGTCGACTGCGGCACCAGCGGTGGCGTCTGGGGCCTGAAGGAAGGCTATAGCCTGATGGTTGGCGGCGAAGAGTCCGCAGTGACCATGCTGCATCCGATCCTGGCCACGCTGGCGCCTGCGGCGGACAAGGGCTGGGGGCGGGTGGGCCCGAGCGGTGCCGGCCATTTCACCAAGATGGTCCACAACGGCATCGAGTACGGAATGATGCAGGCCTACGCCGAAGGCTTCGCCCTGATGCAGCACAAGACCGATTTTGCGCTGGATCTGCACCAGGTCTCGGAGATCTGGCGCGACGGGAGCGTGGTGCGTTCGTGGTTGCTGGACCTGACTGCCGATGCGCTGCAACACAACCCGACCATGTCCGGTATCGCGCCGTTCGTAGCCGACTCGGGCGAAGGCCGCTGGACGGTGGCCGAGGCGATCGACCTGGAAGTGTCTGCACCCATCATCACGTTGTCGCTGATGGAGCGGTTGCGTTCGCGCGACAAGGATTCGTTCACCGACAAATTGCTGGCTGCCATGCGCAACCAGTTCGGCGGCCATGCGGTGAAGACCACCACCGCTGCAGCCCCGGCGATCGGCAGCAAGGACGCGTAAGCGCGTCGCTGGCACGGCCGCGGTTGCCGAACGGCGTCGCGGTCGTTGCTCGATTGGAATGCGCTCGATCCGCCTGCGCGTTCTACGCGTGGGCGATGCTGCTCACGATGTGTGTCGCTCGACCCTCAGTGGCCACGGTTTTATTTCGGATCTGCGTGCCTGATGTAGGCGTGTTCGGCAGCTAAAAACTACGGCGCGGTGCGCCAGATCGATGCAGCGACGCTGCGCATGCATGCATCACGTGCATGGCACGCCTTTAAATCGGCAATGCACGATGGCCAGACATTTTCCTGCATCGGCTGCACGCTTTAACTGCGCAAGCAGCCGATGCCTGCGTCATCAAAGCGTGCGCTTACCATCCAGCCATTGCACCTGTCCGGTTGCGGCGCTGTGCTGCGCCAGTTCCAGCAAGCGCATGAGTTGCACCGCGTCTGCGCCATCGACCGGTGCCGGGCCAGTCCCTGCAAACGCATCGCGGAAGGCGGCATAGCACTGCCGATAATCGCCTGGCAGGTTGTCGGGTTGATGGGTGTGTACGCGGCCCTCTTCGTCCACGCGGGTGAGCGTGCCAGGTAACGGGTCCACGCCCCAGCCCACCGTGCCAGGACGACGCCCGGCGCGCAGCTGGTCTTCCTGCGTGTCCAGGCCGTGCTTGAGATAACTGCCGCGCGTGCCGTGCACGGCAAACCGCAGGCGGTTGTCGGCGACCAGCGAGCCGGCGTGCAGGATTACCCGCAGCCGCGGGTAATGCAGGGTGACGTGAAAATAATCGTCGCTGCGCGCCTGGCTGCGCTGGCGCTGCAAATCCGCAGCGATCGCCTGCGGTGCGCCGAACAGTTGCAATGCCTGATCGAGCAGGTGCGGGCCCAGGTCGTACCACAGGCCTGCGCCCGGGATGTCGCTTTCGCGCCAGCGGTCGCGGACCTGCGGCCGATAACGGTCGAAGTGCGAATGAAACTCCACCACCTCGCCCAGTTGCCCTTCGTCGATCAGGCGACGCACGGTCAGAAAGTCTGCGTCCCACCGTCGATTCTGGAACACGCTGATGACGCGGCCGGCTGCCGCGGCAGCGTCGACCATGGCACGCGCCTGCGCGGCATCCAGCGCAAAGGGTTTATCGACCAGTACGTGCTTGCCCGCAGCCAGTGCCTGCAATGCGAATGGCGCGTGGGTCTGATTGGGTGTGGCAAGCACGACGGCGTCGAGTGCCGGGTCGGCCAGGGCGCTGTCGAGGTCGGCAACGACGCTGATCTCCGGGAAATCGGCTTGCGCCTGTTGCGGCTTGGACGACACCACGCTGTGCAAGCGCAGGCCCGGCGTGCTGGCGATCAGCGGCGCATGGAAGGTGTGGCCGACATAGCCGTAGCCGACGACGGCCAGATTGAACGGTTTAGCCATTGAAAACGGTTCATCGCAACGAACGAGGGAATCTGCATGGTATTGCACCCACCCGTGTGCGCGGGGTTCACAACCTCTGCATGCAACGGTCACGTGTACGCGACGACCGCCGCCGCAAGCTGCAGCCACATTCAACGGGAGTGATTCGAATGAAGAACATGATGCATGCACGCAAGCTGTTGGCGCTGTCGTTGTCGCTCGGTCTGACCCTGGGTGCTTCGCAGGCATTTGCTGCGCCGCAGGACATGGGCGCGCACAAGGACCACGCCGCCGGCATGAATGAATCCAAGAAGCCGGTCACCGATACCTGGATCACCACCAAGGTCAAGGCCGATCTGCTCGCTACCGATAACGTGTCTGGCACCGACGTCAAGGTCGAGACCAAGAACGGTATCGTGATGTTGACCGGTTCGGTTGCAACCCAGGCCGAGCACGACAAGGCCGTGGCTGTTGCCAAGGGCATCGAAGGCGTCAAGAGCGTCAAGTCGACCGGCCTGAAGGTCGTCGCTGCGAAGATGTAATTGTAGCGGTAGCGAATGCTGGGCCAGCTGCGGCGAGGCAGTTGAACCGGGCACGAGGCGCACTCTACGGAGTGCGCTTTTTTTTGTGCGTCGTCAGGGAGGCCACTTATCGGCATGCTCGCGCGATCAGCGCTGGAACGGTGGCTTGCTGTGCGGTGCTGGCAGGCGCTGATTCGCTGCATTGCCCAGCACCTGCTCGCTAGATTTGTTGGCTGCTTTGCTGGCGTAGCTTGCCGTCGTGCGATGCGCCGTATGCCGGTGATGGACATCGATACTTCGGTCACTGTCTAAGGCGACGCATTGGGTTGGTATCCGATCATGCCGTCGACTTGGGATCATTGCAGCGGACCTTGCCGTCTTCTGATGTGCATGGCGATGCCTTCGGTACTGGCGGGGATCCGTACCTATCGACGCGCGATCGCATCAGGTGAGCGTCTATGCGTGGCAGCGCGCAGGATCGAACGCAGGCATGCAGGTGCTCAGTTGTGGTGTGGCGCCCCCCGTTGGGCTCGCCCAGGGCCCATCGTTCACCGCGGCGCCGACAAACGGCGGCCTTCTCGCGCCATTTTCACCTTTGCTGCACTTATGATATGCCCATTCAGCTATGTCACGATGGTGGTGTCATGAGCTGAATCATTCATCTCGCTTGGGGTGTGATCGGAGACAATACCGACGCGTCTTTAGGCACGTGCAGCGAACGGATACAGACCTAGCAATGCAGACAACGGTCCAAGCAGACAGATGGGATCGCTGGCGCCTGCCCTTATTGGCGGTTGCCGTGTGCCTCATTGTGGTGGTGCCGTCGTTGCTGCTGCAGCAGATGGCGCGCAACGCCAATCAGGCGGCGGTGTGGGTGTCGCATAGCCAGGAAGTGCAGGAAACCGCGCAGCGGTTGGAAGCGGCAATGCGCGATACCGAATCGGCCGCGTTGATGCGCTCGCACGGCGTGGAGCGCCCGGCGTTGCTGGAACGAATGAGGCGTGGCCGGCGCGAGTCGCTGGCTGCGGTCGAGCGATTGATCGAACTGACCAAGGACAACCCGGCGCAGCAGGTGCGCATGGGGCGTATCCAGAGCACCATCGAGCGTCGGCTGTTGCTGGCCGAGCGGATTGCGGTGACCACCGGGCAGGCACAGATTCGCGCGCTGATCGACGATATGACCTTGAACAACCCGATCCGCGTGCTGATCGATGAGTTGCAGGGTGCCGAGGGTCGGTTGCTGAGCCTGCGCAACGCGCGCGCGGACACCGAGCGCCTGCACTACGCGGTGCTGAGCTGGGCCGCGCTGGCCGTGCAGCTGCTCTTGCTGGCGACAGTGATCTGGCTGCTGCAGCGGCAGATCCGCCGCCGTCTCGCCGCCGAGCAGGAATATCTGCGTGCCAGCGGCCGTGCCAGCTCGGTGTTGCAGACTGTGCGCGAGCCGATCGTGTTGCTGGATACCAATCAACGCATCGTGCTGCACAACCCCGCCTTCGCCGAGTTGTACGGCCTGGAGGAGCGCGGCAACGAATTGATGGCGCTGGAAGATGTGGGCGAGGGGGTCTGGCGCGATCCGCTGTTCCATCAGCGCCTGGCCGACGTGTTGCTGCGCGGCCGCGAGCTGTGGGACTTCGAGCATGAGCAGCGTGCCGCCGATGGCGTGTTGCGCACCATGCTGATCAACGCCCGCCGCATGCCGCTGCCGGATACCGTCGACGAAGACGTGGTACTGATGACGGTCAGCGACATAAGCCTGCAAAAGGCCTCGCAACTGCGCATCCAGGAGCTCAACCGGCAGATGGAGGGCAAGGTGGAGCAGGTGTCGGAGGTCAACCGCGAACTGGAAGCCTTCAGCTATTCGGTATCGCACGATCTGCGCGCGCCGCTGCGGCATGTGGCCGGTTTTTCGGACAAGCTGGCGCGCCATCTTGGCGATGCGGCGGACGAAAAATCGCGTCACTACATGGAAGTGATCAGCTCCTCGGCGCGGCGCATGGCGTCGCTGATCGACGACCTGCTGGTGTATTCGCGCCTGGGTCGCAGCGCGTTGCGGCTGCAGGCGGTGGATATGCAATCGCTGGTGGCCGAGACGCGTGCGATCCTGGATTCCAACGTGCAGAGCGAAAATACCGGCCACCGTGTGGACTGGCATGTGGCGCCGTTGCCGGTGCTGGTGGCCGACGAAAACATGATGCGCCAGCTGTGGATGAATCTGCTGGGCAACGCGGTCAAGTACAGCGCCAAGCGCGAGGTGGCCAGGATCGAGGTCAGCTACACGCCGATGGCCGACGGCGGCCATCAGTTCAGCGTGCGCGACAATGGCGCGGGCTTCGACATGGAGTACAGCGGCAAGTTGTTCGGCGTGTTCCAGCGCTTGCACAAGGCGAGCGAATACGCTGGTACCGGCATCGGTCTGGCCAGCGTGCGGCGCGTGTTGACGCGTCATGGCGGCCGTATTTGGGCTGAAGGCGTCGTCGATGAAGGCGCCACGTTTTATTTCGAGCTTCCTCCCGCGCTTGAAGCGCCCAACCAAGAGTTCAGTGTATGACCGCCATCCGTACCATTCTTCTGGCAGAAGACAGCCCGGCCGATGCCGAGATGGCAGTCGACGCTCTGCGCGACGCCCGTCTTGCCAACCCCATCGTGCACGTCGAAGACGGCGTGGAAGCCATGGATTACCTGCTGCGCCGCGGCGCCTATGCCAACCGCGAGGAAGGCCTGCCGGCTGTGCTGCTGCTGGACATCAAGATGCCGCGCCTGGATGGGCTGGAAGTGCTCAAGCAGGTGCGCAACGATGAGGCACTCAAGCGCCTTCCGGTGGTGATCCTGTCGTCCTCGCGCGAAGAGAGCGATCTTGCCCGCAGCTGGGACCTGGGCGTCAATGCCTATGTGGTCAAGCCGGTGGATGTCGATCAGTTCTTTACTGCGGTCAAGACGCTCGGCACCTTCTGGGCGGTGATCAATCAGGCACCGGAGCTGGACTGACCCATGCCGCATGAGGGTGGCAAACTGGAGCAGCTGAAGATCCTTCTTGTGGAAGATTCACCGGAAGATGCCGAGCTGTTGTCCGATCAGTTGCTCGATGCCGGCATTGATGCGGCGTTCGAGCGCGTGGACAGCGAGCCATCGCTGCGCAGCGCGCTGGAGGCGTTTCAGCCGGACATCGTGTTGTCGGATCTGAGCATGCCCGGATTTTCTGGCTACCAGGCACTGCGCCTGGTGCGTCAGAACGGTGCCACCCCCTTCATCTTCGTCTCCGGCACCATGGGGGAGGAGACGGCGGTCAAGGCGCTGCAGGACGGTGCCAACGACTACATCATCAAGCACAACCCCACGCGGCTGCCGAGCGCGGTAATGCGCGCCATCCGCGAAGCGCGTGCGGAGCTCGAACGCCAGCGTGTGGAAAGCGAGCTGATGCGTGCGCAGCGACTGGAAAGCCTGGCGATGCTGGCGGCCGGCCTGAGCCACGATCTGCGCAACATCCTGCAGCCGCTGCTGATCGTGCCCGACCTGCTGGCCGGGCGGACCGACGACCCGCAGCTGCGTCAGCTGGCCAATGTGGTGGCCGAATGCGGCCGGCGCGGGCATGACATGGCCGAGTCGATGCTGTCGTTCGTGCGTGGCTCCAACAAGCCGCGCGAGCAGGTGTCCATTGCCAAACTGTTCCAGGCGGTGCAGATGCTGCTGCGGAGCAGCCTGCCCGATGGCGTGCGGCTGCAGATGGACATGATCGCCTCGGATCTGACCATCGAAGCCAACTACACCGAATTGCAGCAGTGCTTGCTCAACCTGGGCTTGAACGCGATCCAGGCGATGCCCGGCGGCGGCACCCTGGTGCTGTCGGCCGACCGCTTTGATGCCACGCGCGTGCGCATGAGCGTGGCCGACACCGGCGTGGGCATGACCGATGAAACGCGCGCACGCCTGTTCAGTCCTTTTTTCACCACCAAGGCCGATGGCACCGGGTTGGGCCTGATTTCGTGCAAGCGCATCGTGGAAAGCTACGGTGGCAACATCCAGGTCGACAGCCGGCTGGGCGAAGGCACGCGCTTCGACATGATCGTGCCGATGCGCGCGGCCTCGGTGACCATTGCCGATACCGAACCGCCGCTGGCGCTGGGCCAGGGGCAGCGCATTCTGCTGGTGGATGGCGAGGCCACGCGGCTGTCGTTGCTGGGTAATGCGTTGTCCAGCCAGGGTTATCAGCCGCAGCTGGCCACCGATGGCGCCGCCGCGCTGCAATTGGTGCAGCAGCACGCGATGCCGGATCTGGTGATCATCGACAGCGACATCATCTTGCTGTCGGCGGTGAGCGTGCTGCTGAGCATGCAGGAGCTGGGCTACCAGGGTCCGGCGATCGTGCTGGAAGACGTCGGCGCGCCGTTGCAGCGTGGGCATTTTCCGCCCGACATCCCGGTGCACGTGTTGCGCAAACCGCTGGAAATGCGCCGTGTGTTTCGCGCGGTAGCGCATGCGCTGGAAATGGCCTGAGCCACGCACGCACGCGCGCTGCGCGTGCGCCGATGTACCTGCAGCGCACAGCAACAGTTGACGCTGACGCCGGCCGCATGCGCGAATACCGCATGACCACCGTGCTCCTCAGCCTCGGCAGCAATGTCCAGCCGACTCACTACCTGCGCTTGGCCGTCGTCGCCTTGCGCGCGCGCTTCGGCCAGCTCGACGTCTCCCCGGCGTATCGCACGCCGGCGGTGGGCTTCGATGGGCCGGACTTCGTCAACAACGCCGTGGCCTTGCAGACCGATCTGGACCTGCACGCGCTCGACCAGTGGCTGCATGCGCTGGAAGACGCGCATGGTCGCGATCGCAGCGGGCCGCGTTTCAGCGACCGTACGCTGGACGTGGACGTGGTGTTTTTCGGCGATTGCATTGTCGAAGGCCCCGGGCATCTACGCATCCCGCGTCCTGAGCTCAAGCATGCCTTTGTGCTCAAGCCGCTGGCCGATATCGCGCCGGACTTTGTCGACCCGCTGAGCGGACGCACGCTCGCCGCGCTGTGGCAGGCGCATCCGCAGTACGGCAGCGCATTTGCGACAGTGCCGCTGGATGCGCCTGCGCTGAGTGCCGCGCAGTAGCGCAGTAGCGCAGGTGTGCAGTGCGGCTGGTCGTGCCGCGATGTGGTGATGAAGGGATGTCAGTTCGGCGCAGATCGGCCTGTGCGCTTCGCACGCCGATCGCTGACGATGCACCGCACGTAGCGCGTGGCTTCGTGCGACGTCCGCTCTAGAGCGGACGAAAAAAACGTGGTGAGCAGTCGTCAGGCGGCTGTCGGCGGCGCACTCAGAACCGCAATGTACGAGTGGCACTACCGCACCGAGCATCGGCCGCGCGCCTGGCGGTGAGCGCAGTCGTATTGCTAGCCGCCCTCAGCTGAGTTGACGGCCGCCATCCACATGCAAGGTCTGGCCAGTGATGAAGCTGGCATCGTCCAGCAACCAACGCACCGCCTCGGCGATTTCTTCCGGCGTGCCGATGCGCGCCAGCGGCGTGCGGGCGAGCAGCGCCTGCTTGGCGTCGGATGATTTGCCTTCTTCCGGCCACAGAATGGCGCCGGGCGCGACGGCATTGACGCGGACCTGCGGTGCCAGCTCCAGCGCCAGCGAGCGGGTCAGCATCTCCAGCGCGCTCTTGGAGGCACCGTATAGCGGGTGGTTGCGCATCGGCTGCTGTGCATGCAGGTCGGTGAGGTTGACGATGGCGCCGCGGTGCTGGCGCAGCTGCGCAGCAGCGGCCTGGGCAATGAAGAACGGCGCGCGTGCATTGACCGCGAACAGCTCGTCCCACTGCGCCAGCGTGGCTTCGCCCACTGCGGTGGGATAAAACGCCGAGGCGTTGTTGACCACGCCATCCAGGCGGCCGAACGCGTCGATGCACGCGGCGACCAGTTGCGCAGGTGCGTGCGGCAGGCGCAGATCCGCGTGCAAGGCCTGCGCGCTGCCTGCGCGTTGCGCGCACAACTCGGCTACGCGTGCGCGCAGCGCGTCGGCGGACTGATGCGCATGCAGGGCAACGCGGTAGCCGGCGGCGTGCAGCGTGGTAGCGATCTGCGCGCCGATGCGGCGGCCTGCGCCGGTGATCAACACCACCTTGGAACTGTCTGTCATGACGTACTCGCTCGGCGTTGCAAAGGGCTCGGCTATCCTGTGCATTGTCCCCGCAACCGGTGCCCGCATGCACGCCGACCTCCCCACCCCCGATTCGGACGCGCTGGCGCACAGCGACCGACTGGCTGCGCATGTGCGCGCCGAAATCCAGGCCGCCGGCGGTGCGATCCCGTTTTCGCGTTTCATGGAGCTGGCGTTGTATGCGCCGGGCCTTGGCTATTACAGCGCCGGGTCGAGCAAGTTCGGTGAAGCCGGCGACTTCGTCACCGCGCCCGAGCTGGGCCCGTTGTTTGCGGCCACCGTGTCCGGTGCGCTGGCACCGGTGCTGCAGCAGCTGGGGCCGCAGGCGCGCATGCTGGAAGTGGGTGGCGGCAGCGGCGCATTTGCCGAAGTCATGCTCAAGCGGCTGCTGGAGCTGGATGCATTGCCCGAGCGTTACGCGATTCTCGAACCCAGCGCGGACCTGCGCGAGCGTCAGCGCGAGCGCCTGGGGCGCAGCCTGATCCCGCCGGTGTTCGATCTGGTCGAATGGCTGGATGGCCCGTTCCCGGACGATTGGGACGGCGTGCTGTTCGCCAACGAGGTGATCGATGCGCTGCCGACGCCGCGCTTTGCGATCCGTGAGGGCGAGGTCTACGAAGAAACCGTGGTGCTCGATGCGCAGCAGCAATTTGCGCGTGGCGAGCAGCCGGCCGATGCGTTGTTGAGCGCGGCAGTGCGGCATCTGGAGCGCTATCTCGATCGGCCCTTCGCCGATGGCTATCGCTCCGAGTTGTTGCCGCAGCTGCCGTACTGGATCCAGGCGGTGGCCGGCGGCCTGAAGCGCGGTGCGATGGTGTTTGTCGACTACGGCTATCCGCGCGGCGAGTTCTATCGCGCGCAGCGCGAGGACGGCACCTTGCGGGCGTTCTATCGCCATCGCATGCATGAGGACCTGTATCGCTGGCCCGGCCTGCAGGATCTGACCGCGTCGGTGGATTTCACCGCGCTGGCGGAGGCCGGTACCGGTGCCGGTTTTGAGCTGGCGGGTTACTGCACGCAGGCCAGTTTCCTGCTGGGCAATGGCCTGGACGCGTTGCTGACGCAGGCCGATACGCGCACCGATGAAGTGGGGCGCATGCGTCTGCGTGAGCAGATCAAGCGGCTGACCTTGCCCAGCGAGATGGGCGAGCGTTTCCAGGTGATGGGCTTCGCGCGCGATGTGGATATTGCGCCCGCATTTCTGGCCGGCGATCTCACATGGCGGCTGTAACGCAGACGCTGCGCCCGTTTCATCGGCCGCGATTGTGGGTGGCGTTGTGGATCGCTGCGATCGTGGTGGTGATTGCGGTCTGTCTGGGGCCGCCGCCGGAGATTCCGGAACTGCCGGATAACAGCGACAAGGCCGAGCATTTTTTGACCTTCGCATTATTGTGCTGGGGCGCGGTGCAGTTGTTTGCCACCCGTCGCGCGCAGGTCGTTGCGGCCATCGGCCTGGTGGCCTTGGGGATCGGCATCGAGATCGCGCAGGGCGCACTGACGACCAATCGAAGCGCCGACCCATACGATGCGCTGGCCGACACGCTAGGTATCGTTGCCGGCCTGTGCCTGGCGTGGACGCCGCTGCGCTTTGTGATGTTGCGGATCGATCAGCGGCTGTTTGCGCGGCGTTGAGTTGCGTGCACGTGTTGGGCATGCGAATGCAAACGCAGTCACGCGTGCAGCGTTATCGGCAACGCAACGGTGTTGTTTCCGATCGCGCATTGATGCGCTGGCATGGCCGCAAGCACTGAATCGCTGCAGGAGCCGACGGCAGTGCCTGACATCGCAGATCCGTTGCATGGCTGCTGCGTTGTGCAGCAGCCATGCCGTCATCGCCGAATGAGGTGCTGGTCCCGGCCTGCGGATGCCGGAGTTACAGCTTCATGTTCAAGCCGAGATAGAGCTGGCGCCCTGCCGCTGGCGAAAACATCGGCTGCGCCTGGGTCCAGAAGAAGCTGTCGTACCACACGTAGGCATACTCGCGACCGGTGGCATTGCGGACCTGCAGATCCACGCTCCAGGCAGGATTGATGGTGTATCTGGCGGTGAGATCCAGGGTGGCAAAGCCACCGTATTTGCCGGCTACATTGCGTTCTTCCAGATAATAATCGCCTTGCGCGCGGCCCTGCATCCCCAAGCGCAGCGCATCGGTTGGCCGGTACTCGACGCCGATGTTGCTGATGTAACGCGGTGTTGCCGCCACCTCGCGGCCGACCAGCGACACGCTGGCATCGCGGTCGTCGCGTTCGATCTTCGCTTCCTGATAGGCGTGCGATGCCCATAGCGTCCACTTGTCGCCCAGCTGCGCATTGATCTGCGCGTCCACGCCGCGCCGGCGTGTCTTGCCCAGGGTGACGGTGGTGCCTGTGGCGGGCATGTTGGAAACTTCGTTGGCCGCGTCCTGCTGCCACACCGCGATGCGCGCCTGGCTTCCGTGGAACGGGCTGAATTTCATGCCCAGCTCCATGCCGGTATTGGTGGACGGGCGCACGTCCGGCTGCCCGGCGGTGAGGTAGGCCGGTGCGGTGGACCCGGTCAGTACCTGGAAGGTGCGGCCCCAGTTGGCATAGACGTTGGTGGTCGGGGTGAAGGCGTAGACCAGGCTCAGTTTGGGCTGCTCGATGGTGCCGTAGCGCTGCAGCGGTGCACGCACGCCGCCCGGCAGTTGGGTGTCGCCATCGAAGCGATCCACGCGGTAGGCCGGCACGATCTTCAGCGCCTCGATGGGCTGATAGATCGCCTGCACATAGGCGCCCCAGTTATCGAGTGTATGGCGGTCGTCGTTCTGGATGCGCGCCGGCGTGGCATTGAAGTTGGTGGGCTCGGCATAGCGGAAGCGTTCGCGTCGGTAGGCGTTGTCCTGATGCTCGTAATTGACGCCGCCTTCCAGGGTGAGCGTGTCGCTGCTGCGCCAGGTCAGCGTGTTGAGCATGCCGATCTGCGTCTCGTCCCAGCTGCGGCGCTGGCGTGGTGCATTGCCGGTGGGCAGGTCGCTGAAAGTCACCTGGCGGTCGTCCAGATAACGGTTGTAGTACAGCTTGGTGCCCAGAAACAGGTTCTCGGCCAGCTTCAAATCCATGTGGACGCCGACCTGACGCATGTCGCGATCGTCGCCGTCGTTGCGGTTGCGCAGGTCCGAGCTGCGACGGTCGGCCTGCATTTCCGCTGCGGTCATGAAGCCGGGTTCGTCGGCTTCGTTGTGATAGACGCGGGCGGTCAGGCCGATGCGCATGCCGTCATCGAGAGTGCCGTAGAACCATTTGCCGCCCAACGAATACTTGCTGGAGGTGTCGTGGTCGCGGTAGCCATCGGAGGCCTGCACGCCGATGAAATAGTTCTGCGCGAACCCGTCGCGCTCGCGGCCCACGGCCAGCTGCGCATCGCGGGTATTGAAGCTGCCGTAGGTCAGACGCGCATCGGTGTAATTGCCGCCCTGACGCGTGCCGAAATTGATGTTGCCACCGATATTGTGCAAGCCGTAGCGCGGATCGTTGGTGCCGCGCACCACCTCGATGTAGCTGATTTCCAGCGGGAACAGCATGTCGATGAAGCGCTGGTTGCCGCTGTTGACGTTGCTGGGGATGCCATCGATCAGCGTCTTGATGGCATTGAGGTAGCCCTCGCCATTGAACGCGCGAAAGCTGACCTTGCCCGACTCGGCGCCTTGCCGGGTTTCGGTGAGCTGGATGCCGGGCATCTGCCCTAGCAGCTCCCAACTGTAGGACACGTTCTTGTCTTCGATCTGGTCGGCGCCCAGCACGTCCACCGAGGTCAGCACCTGATGTGCGGTGAGTTGGCCTTCGCCATGCTGGTGGACATCGACCTTGCCGAGCGTCAGCGCCGAATCCGACGACTGCGCACGCGACTCGGTGACAAACAGGACGGCAGCCACTGCCGCCACGAGAATATGGATCTTCATGGATCGAACGACACCGATGCGGGAGGAGCTGATCACCCCATGTGTCAGCTAATGCAATATTATAACATATGTGATGCGCGTCTCTAGCGGCGTGCTGGAGTGGGTGGCATGACGGGACGCGGTGCGCACCGCATGGGCGCACCGGGCGCTGCGTCGGGCGACGAAGCTACTAGTTGCTGGACGCGTTGCTCAATCAGTCCGGCAGGCACGCCGCGCGCTCGCGCAGCCACTTGGTCGCCACCCACTTTTCGCCGGCCAGGACTGGGGCGCCGGCATGCAGGCTGCGTGTCATCGGGTGCGGGCGGTCGTAGCTGAAGAACACCGCGTTGCCCTTGATCGCGGCGATGTCCAGCTGCACATCGGGAAAGCGCGTGGCCCCGCCGCGGTCGGGCGTGTTGAGGTACATCACCAACGAGGCAACGCGTTGCCCGCCGGCTTGCAGCAACACCGGCGTGCCGGCTGCGTCGGGGTCGAAGTAATCGTAGTGCGGCTGATATTCGGCGCCGGTGGTGTAGCGCAAGACCTGCAAGCCTTCGCCGTGATCCATCGGCCAGTCGAGCAGACGGGCGATACGCGCCTCGATGCGTTGGCAGAGTGCATCCTGCCCGAGTTGCAGGCACATGCTGTCGCTGGTGCGTGCGGCATGCACCACATGTGCGCCGTTGGCGTTGTCTACGGTGCGCGAGCGCGCAAGGCGCGGCTGCGCGAGGGCGATCACTGCATCGCATTCGGCATCGGATAAAAAACCACCCAGCACCATCACGCGCGGCAAGTGCATGCGCATCAACACGCGCACCTGGCGATCGCCCAGATCCAATAGCGACGCATCGCTGTCCTGCAGCAGCGCCGGCACCCGCACCGGCATCGGCAATCCATGTGTCTGCGCGTGCTGCTGGATGTGCGCACGCACCAGCGCTTCGACTGCATCGATGGCGTCCTGCATGTTCCAGCCACGATCCAGCAGCGGTTGCAGCGCGTGCTCGGGCGGTTGGCCGGCCAAAGCCTGCGCCACGATCCAGTCGGCCAGGGTGCTGGGAATATCGGTGAATGTCATCCCGCCACAGTGCATGCCAACGTGTGGCAACTATGTGTCAAATGTGTCGTGGTAAGACAAATGCAACAGACGGCCCCTATAAAGGTGACGGGGATCTTGAACGTGCTCGCCACTGCAGTGAGCGGAACGCAACCAATTCTTGACGACTCCTCTTCATACCGGACCCTTTGACCTGGAGATCAGCCGCATGTCCGTTCGCAACAGCAGCAAGACACTTCTCATGACCTTTAGCACCGCACTGGCGTTGTCTGCCTGCGGTGGCGGTGCCGACCGTGTCGCTTCGCCTGGCGAGGGCGCGTTTCCGCCCGCACCGGCACCGACCCCGGCGCCCACGCCTGCACCAACCCCGGCTCCGACACCGACGCCGACCGGCCCGGCTGCGGATTGCCCGACCGGTTTTTCCAACGTCGGCACCATTGCCAGCAACACGCTGCGCGCCTGCCAGTTGCCGGAGACCATTACCGGCAATCTGGTGGTGCCCGCGCGCGCCGGTACCGCGTATTCGATCAGCGGCCGCGTCAACGTCGGCACCGATCGTGGCGGCAACGCCATCGCGCCAGCGGCCGGCAGCACGCAGGGCGTGTTGACCATCGAGCCGGGCGTCACCTTGTATGGCTCGGCGGGTAGCGACTACATCGTGGTCAATCGCGGTTCGCAGATTTTTGCCGAAGGCAGCGCGACTGCGCCGATCGTCTTCACTGCGCGTCAGGCGCTGGATGGCACGGTCAGCGCCAACACCATCGGCCTGTGGGGCGGCATCGTGGTGCTGGGCCGTGCAGCGATCAACAACTGCCCGGGCGCCACCGTGTCGGGCACGCCGGAATGTCAGGCGCAGGTCGAAGGCACCAACGCGTTCTACGGCGGCAATAGCGCCACCGACAACAGCGGCTCGATGCGCTACCTGCGCGTGATGTATTCGGGTTTCGAAATCTCGCCCAACAACGAGCTGCAGGGCATCACCCTGGCCGGCGTGGGCAGCGGCACGCGTCTGGATTACGTACAGATCCACAACAGCTCCGACGACGGGATCGAATGGTTTGGCGGTACTGTCAATGGTAGCCACGTGGTCATCACCGGCGCCGACGACGATTCGCTGGATACCGATGCCGGTTGGAGCGGAGCATTGCAGTTCGGCATCGTGGTCCAGCGTGCTGGCGGCGGCGACCGCATGAACGAGTGGAGCAGCCTGCGTCGCCAGCCGTATTCGCGTCCGAAGGTGGCCAACTTCACTTACGTGGGCAATGCCCGCACGGGTGCGGCGATCATGCTCAACCAGGGCACGCAGGCCGCGTTCTACAACTCGGTATTCACCCGTCCGGCCGGTGGCACCGGTGATGGCCTGGTGTGCTTCAACCTGGCCGATACCGATACCTTGGGGACGTTCAACTCGGTGTTCTTCGCCTGCCCGACCGCGTTCGGCAGCGACCCGCGTGCGGCCAGCCAGTTCGCCGCCGGTACCAACAATGTGGCCAACGGCGTGTCAACGCTGCAGAACACCTTCATCAATGGCGCCAACGAAACTGCAGTGCCGGCGTTCCAGGGCTTGAACGGCGTGAGCAGCTTCTTCCAGCAGGTGAACTACATCGGTGGCGTGCGTGATGCCAACGACACCTGGTGGCAGGGCTGGACCTGCGGGCTGACCGCCGATCGCCCCTGCTGAGGCACGGCATCGCACGGCGGCCATCGCGTCGCCGTGTGATGCGTCCAGCTTCATCTTTCTGTTGTCAGGGCTCCCACGATGCGAACCTTCGCTGTTGCCCGTCTTTCGCGGACGGGCCTGTCTCTTTCCATTTCCACCTTGCTGCTGTCCGGCGCCGCCATGGCGCAGTCGACCAGCAGCGATGCCGCTGGCGGTAGCAGCAGTTCCAGCGCTGCTGCCATTGCGCCCAAGCAACTCGATCAGGTCGTGGTGCGCGGCGAATACATTCCCGAACCGATGCTGCAAACCTCCGAAGTGGCCTCGTTCATCACCCGCGAGGACATGGAGCGCACCGGCGACAGCAGCGCTGCGGTAGCGCTGACGCGTGTTACCGGACTGAGCTTGTCGCGCGGCAAATACGTCTACGTACGCGGCCTGGGCGAGCGCTATTCGTCGGCCTTGTTCAACGGCTCGCCACTGCCCAGCCCGGAGCCGATGCAGCGCGTGGTGCCGCTGGATCTGTTTCCCAGCGATGTGCTGCAAAGCGTGACCGTGCAAAAAACGTATTCGGCCGATTATCCCGGCGAATTCGGCGGCGGCGTGATCGATCTGCAATCGATGACGGTGCCGGACAAACCGTTTCTGTCGCTCACCGTGGGCGGCGGCGCCAATAGCGTCACTACCGGCGAGAAAGGCCTGACGTACTATGGCTCCGGCGATGACGAGTGGGGCTATGACGATGGCACGCGCAAGCAACCTGCCGCGTTGCGCGATGCGATCCGCACCGGGCGGCGCGTTGACCTGGGCAGTTTTTCGCGCGAGGACATCCGCCGCATCGGCCGCAGCATGAACAACGCCAACCTGTATGTACTGCAGGAGAAGGACAGCATTGACCCGGACGTCAATGTCGGCGGCAGCGCCGGCTACAGCATGGACATCGGCGAGGCCAAGCTGGGCATTCTGGCCGTGGCCAGCTACGACAACGAATGGCGCACGCGTACCGGCAAGCAGCAGGACGGCATCTTTGTCGGCGACAGCGTGGAGTTCAATTCCAACTACGACTTTGCGACCACGCGCAACAACGTGCGCACCAATGGCATGCTCGGCCTGGGCTGGGAATATGGCCGCCACAAGATCGGCTGGACCACTTTGTATGTGCACGACACCCTGAAGGTGGCGCGCAGCCGCGCCGGCCGCGATGAACTGGCCGGGTTCGATGTGCGCGACGACAACACCGAGTGGTATGCGCGTCAGTTGATCAACAACCAGCTGCTTGGCTCGCATGCGTTCGGCGAATACGACGATCTCAAGATCGAGTGGCGTGCCGCGGTGGCCAACGCCAGCCGCGATGTGCCGTACGAAACCGGCATCCGTTACGAGTTGCTCGATGGCTACTGGGCGCACGACGCCTCGCGCGTGCAGAACTACACACGCTTCAGCAAGGTCGATGACAAAGTCGCCAGTGGCGGGGTGGATGTGACCTGGCGGCTGCCGATCGAACACGATCTCACCGTCAAGGGCGGGTTGGCCTATCTGGATAATGACCGCACTGCGTGGAGCCGCGAGTTCCGCTTTCTGGCGCTGGACGGCCCATTGCCGTTCTTGAACCATTATCAGCGCGTGGATTACCTGATCTCCGACTACAACCTCAGCAACGATCTGCTGCGCTTACGCGAAACCACCGGCAGTTTCGGTGCGGCCGCGTACGACGCGACGTTGAAGGTCAAGGCGGCGTATCTGCAGGCCGAAGGCGAAATCGTGCCGACCCTGCGTGCCACCGTTGGCGTGCGTTACGAAGACGCCACCCAGGCGGTGCATCCGTACGACATCTTCAGCGGTGCACGCCAGGACAGCGTGGCGCCGTTGCAGAACAGCTATGCGTTGCCATCGGCCACGGTGACCTGGAACTTTGCCGACAATCAGCAGCTGCGCTTCGGTGCGTCCAAGACGATTGCGCGGCCGCAGTTCCGCGAAATGGCACCGCAGCAGTATCTGGACCCGGATATCGACCGCCAGTTCTTCGGCAACCCGTTCCTGATCGACAGCGAACTGGTCAATCTGGATGCGCGCTACGAATGGTTTTTCGAGCCGGGCCAGTACATCACTGTTGGCGCGTTCTACAAGGACATCGACAAGCCGATCGAAGCCATCGTCAACGATGCACCCGGCGGCGGCATCGTGCAGAGCTTCATCAATGCGCCCAAAGCCACGCTGTACGGCATCGAGCTGGAAGCCAAGAAGTATCTGGACGTGCCGGTCGCGGCCGATTGGTGGGGCGACAAGCGCCTGTTCGTGTCCGGCAACTACACGCGCACCAAGTCCGAGGTGAGCGCGAGTGCCGGCGATACCGTGCAGCCGTTCGGCTTCAGCGCACCGGTGCAGGCCGACCTGTTCATTCGCGACGGGTCGGCACTGCAGGGGCAGTCGGACGATATCGCCAACCTGCAGATCGGTGTGGAAAGCGAGAGCACGCATAGCCAGGCGACCTTGATCGCCAACTACGTGGGCGAGCGTATTTCTGCACGCGGTCGTCCGGGTCAGCCGGACTACATCGACAAGCCGGGTACATCGCTGGATCTGGTGATCAAGAAGGGCCTGGTGTGGTCGGGCGATACGCTGTCGGTGAACTTTGCTGCACGCAATCTGCTCAAGACCAAATACCAGGAGTTCCAGCGCGTGGGCAGCAACCGGGTGGATCTGTACACCTACCAGCCCGGCATCAGCTATGACATCAGTGTGACAGCGCGTTTCTGATCTCTCAGACGCCTGCAGGAACGCAAACGCCCGCTGTGCTTCGCATGGCGGGCGTTTGCGTTTTGCCGCATGTCGGAGTGTGTCGGCTTGTGTCATCAATTTCTTCGAAATGACACATTGCTGCCGCATTCTGTCATCCGATCGCAATCCTGAGACGGATGTCCGCTTTGCACCGCGCCTTGCCCCCGTTGACCACCGTCATGTCATCACATGCCGCACGCACGGCACTGGTCTGTGCGCTGGTCGCGTTGCTGGCACTGCAAGGGCTGCGACTGCTGTGGTTGGTGCTGACGCCGGTCGGTCCGGTGGGTCATGCACCGCCGAGCGCTGCCACGGCATCCGACCTGTCTGCATTACGTCGCGACGTGTTCTATCGCAGCGTTGCCGAGAGCAGTAGCAATAGCGACGGTGTGGTACTGCACGGTGTGCGCGCGGGTGCTGCGCAGGCAGCGGCTTACCTGAGTCTTGGCGATGGCCGGCAAGGTGCCTACCGCATTGGCGATACGGTGATGCCCGGCGTGGTGTTGCAAGCGGTCGCTGCCGACCATGTTCTGTTGCGCACCGGCAGCGGCGTGCGCCGCCTGGCCCTGCGCGATGCGGCAGCACCGGCGCTTACGACAACGCCATCGTCAGCGAACGCAGCGGCAGCAGGCAGCGCATCCGGCGTGATGTCCAACGTAGGCAATGCGACGGCAGCAGCAGGCGCAACCGCGGTCGACCCGCAACAGCTGTTGAGCAGCGCCGGGCTGCGCGCAAGCGCGGATGGCAGCGGTTTCACCATCATGCCGCGTGGCGATGGTGCGCTGTTGCGCCAGGCCGGGTTGGCAGCAGGCGATGTGCTGACCCAGATCAATGGCCGCACGCTCGATGCCGAACACCTGCGCGAGTTGCAGGACGAACTACGCGATGGCCAGGCGGCCACGCTGACCTACCGCCGCGACGGCCAGACCCACACCATGACCTTGAAGCGCCCGCAATGACCGCTGTTCGCCCCTTATGGCTGTTGTCGGCCACGTTGCTTTGCATGTGTGCCGTCGCACCGGTGGTGTCGTTGCAGGCCGCCGATGCGCCTGCCGTGCGGCTGCAGGACGTGGACCTGCGTGCCTTCATCCAGGATGTCTCGCGCGCTACCGGCATCACCTTCATCGTGGACACGCGCGTACAGGGCACGGTGAACGTGGCGCGCGCGCAGGCGATGAGCGAAGCCGATCTGCTCGGCATGCTGCTGGCGGTGTTGCGCGCCAATGGCTTGATTGCGGTGTCCAGTGGTCCGTCGACGTATCGCATCATTCCCGACGACACCGCCGCGCAGCAGCCGGGCAGTGCCGCCAGCGGCAACCTGGGTTTTGCCACGCAGGTGTTTACGCTGCAGCGCGTGGATGCGCGCAGCGCGGCAGAAATCCTCAAGCCACTGATCGGGCGCGGCGGTGTGATCATGGCGCTGCCGCAAGGCAATAGCCTGTTGATTGCCGATTACGCCGACAACCTGCGCCGCATTCGCGGGTTGGTGTCGCAGATCGATACCGACCGTGCGGCCATCGACACGGTGACCTTGCGCAATAGTTCTGCGCAGGAGCTGGCACGCACATTGACCTCGCTGTTCGGCCAGGCAGGTGAACGCAGCGCGGTGTTGTCGGTGTTGCCGGTGGACAGCAGCAATTCGTTGATCGTGCGTGGCGACCCGGCGCTGGTGCAGCGCGTGGTGCGCACCGCGATGGATCTGGACGGGCGCGCCGAGCGTCGCGGCGATGTCAGCGTGGTGCGGTTGCAACACGCCAGCGCCGAGCAATTGCTGCCGGTGCTGCAACAGTTGGTCGGGCAGACTCCTGGCAATGAGGCGCAGGCTGGGCAGGACACGCGCTCCACTGCCGTGGATGTGGCAGCCGCTGGCACCGCACAGACCCAGGTGATTGCGCCTGCCGCCGGCAAGCGCCCGGTGATCGTGCGCTACCCCGGCTCCAATGCCTTGATTATCAACGCCGACCCGGAAACCCAGCGCGCCTTGATGGATGTCATCCGCCAGCTGGACGTGCATCGCGAGCAGGTGCTGGTGGAGGCGATCGTGGTGGAGATTTCCGACACCGCAGCCAAGCGCTTGGGCGTGCAACTGCTGCTGGCCGGTCGCAATGGCACCGTGCCGTTGATCGCCACGCAGTACAGCGGTGCATCGCCGGGCATCGTACCGCTTGCCGCCGCAGCGGCCGGTACGCGCAGCGGCAATGACGACGACGATTCGGTGCTGGAACAGGCGCGCAATGTGGCCGCGCAATCGCTGCTGGGGTTGAGCGGCGGCCTGATCGGCCTGGCCGGGCAAAGCAACGATGCGGTGTTCGGCATGATCATCGATGCGGTCAAGAGCGATACCGGCTCCAATCTGTTGTCCACGCCGTCGATCATGACGTTGGACAACGAACAGGCGCGCATTTTGGTGGGCCAGGAAGTGCCGATCACCACCGGCGAAGTGCTGGGCGCGGCCAACGACAACCCGTTCCGCACCATCCAGCGCCAGGACGTGGGCGTGGAGCTGGAAGTGCGCCCGCAGATCAATACCGCCGGCGGCATTACGCTGGCGATCAAGCAGGAAGTCTCTGCCATTGCCGGGCCGGTGAGCGCGCAGTCGTCGGAACTGGTCTTCAACAAACGCCAGATCGAAACACGGGTGGTGGTGGAAAACGGCGCCATCGTCGCGCTCGGTGGGCTGCTGGATCAAAACGACCGCCAGACCGTGGAAAAGGTGCCGCTGCTGGGCGACGTGCCGGGCTTGGGCGCACTGTTCCGGCACAAGTCGCGCAACCGCGACAAGACCAACCTGATGGTGTTCATTCGCCCCACCATCATCCGCGATGCCGCCGATGCGCAGCGCATGACCGCACCACGCTACAGCTATCTACGCGACCGCCAGCTGGCCGACGGCGACCCGGAAGCGGCGCTCGATGCCCTGGTACGCGACTACCTGCGCGCGCAGCCGCCGCAGTTGCCGGCCGGGCCATCGCCGGTGGCGCCGGCACCTGCAGCCACACCTGCACCCAGTGCACGCCCCGTGCAGCGCTGATGCCATGAGCACTGCGCACGCCAGCATTTCCTATGCGTTCGCCAAGCGCCATGGCGTGGTGCTGCTTGGCGCCGACGACGTTGCACAGATCGGGCTGCGTGATGGTGCCGATGTGCACGCCTTGATCGAGTTGCGTCGCGCGCTGGGCATGCCGTTGCAGGTGCACACGCTGGCACCGGCGGTGTTCGACCGGCATGTGTCGGAGATCTACGCAGATGCTGGCATGGAGCAGGGCGTACAGGTCGAGGCGCTGGATCTGCATGGCAGCCTGGATGCGTTGATCGACGATATTCCCACCGCCGATCTGCTCGACAGCCAGGACGATGCGCCGATCATCCGCCTGATCAACGGCATCATTGCCGAAGCCGCACGCCTGGGCGCGTCCGACGTGCATCTGGAATCCTACGAATCGCGACTACGTGTGCGCCTGCGCGTGGATGGGGTGATGCGCGAGGCTGCCACGTTGCCCGGGCGCATCGCACCGCTGCTGGTGTCGCGCGTCAAGGTGATGGCTCGTCTGGATATCGCCGAAAAGCGTGTCCCCCAGGACGGCCGGGTGTCGCTGGTGATGGGCGCAAAGGCGTTGGACGTGCGCGTGTCCACCTTGCCCACGCGCAATAGCGAGCGCGTGGTGCTGCGTATCCTGGACAAGGAGCAGGGCAGCTTGTCGTTGACCCAGTTGGGCATGCCCGCGGCAGTGATGCATACCGTGCAGCGTGCATTGCAGGTGCCCAACGGCATCGTGCTGGTGACCGGCCCCACCGGCTCGGGCAAGACCACCACCTTGTACGCCGCGTTGAGCCTGCTCAATGATGGCTCACGCAATATCCTCACCGTCGAAGACCCGGTGGAATACGCCATCGACGGGGTCGGCCAGACCCAGGTCAACGCGCGTGTGGGTATGACCTTCGCCGCCGGCTTGCGCGCCATCCTGCGCCAGGACCCGGACGTGGTGATGATCGGCGAGATCCGCGATGCCGAAACCGCGCAGATCGCGGTGCAGGCCAGCCTCACCGGCCACCTGGTGCTGTCCACCGTGCACACCAACGATGCGGTGGGCGCGGTCACGCGTCTGCGCGACATGGGGATCGAACCGTTTCTGCTGGCATCGAGCCTGCGCCTGATTCTGGCGCAGCGGCTGGTGCGGCGGCTGTGTCCGCAATGCTGCACGCCGCGGCCACTGGATGCAGCCGCGCGGCAGCTGCTTGCGGTCGACGACGATGACGGTGCAACCGTCTATGCAGCGGTGGGCTGCGCGGTGTGCCATCACAGCGGCTATGCAGGGCGCGTGGGCATTTACGAAGCCATTGCGGTGGACGATGCGCTGCGCCGCCTGATCGGCGACAACGCCGATGAAGATGCGCTGGCGGCGGTCGCGTTTGCACGCGCGCCGCGGTTGGGCGATGCCGCACGCGCTGCGGTGCTGCAGGGGCTGACCACGCTGGAAGAAGCCTTGCGCGTCACTCGCCAGCAGGACGATGTGCATGCCGCGGTTTGATTACACCGTGCTCGATCTGCAAGGGCGCAGCCGCCAGGGCGTGATCAGCGCCGACAGCGTGCACAGTGCGCGCGCCCAGCTGGAGCAGCGCCAATGGGTACCGGTGCGGATCGCTGCCGCAGCAGCTGCATCGACCGCCGTGCAGGCGGCGCGCTTCAGCGACAAGGACCTGGTGTTGTTCACACGCCAGCTGTCGACGCTGGTGGAAACCGCGCCGTTGGAAGAAGCCTTGCGCACCATCGGCACGCAATCCGAACGTCGCGGCGTGCGCCGCGTCACCAGCCAGACGCATGGCTTGGTGGTCGAAGGCTTTCGCCTATCCGATGCGATGGCACGCCAGGGCAAGGCATTTCCGCCGCTGTATCGCGCCATGGTGGCCGCAGGCGAAAGCGCCGGCGCGTTGCCACAGGTACTTGAACGGTTAGCTGATCTGCTCGAGCGGCAGGCGCAGGTGCGCAGCAAGCTGCAGTCCGCCTTGGTCTACCCGGCCGCGTTGGCGTTGACGGCCGGTGCGGTGGTGATCGTGTTGATGACCTTCGTCGTGCCCAAGGTAGTGGACCAGTTCGATTCGATGGGCCGCGCCTTGCCATGGCTGACGCGCGCGGTGATCGCGGTGTCGAACTTCTTGCTGCATGCCGGCATTCCGTTACTGGTTGCGCTGGTGATTGCGGTCATCGCCGCGTTGCGGTTGCTCAAACGCCCGGCGTTGCGGCTGGCTGCGGATCGCGTCGTCCTGCGCGCGCCCTTGCTTGGCCGGCTGATCCGCGACCTGCACGCCGCGCGCATGGCGCGCACCTTGGCGATCATGGTCAACAGCGGCCTGCCGCTGATGGAAGGCCTGATGATCGCCGCACGCACCGTCGACAACCGTGCATTGCGGCTGGCCACCGACAGCATGGTCACCGCCATTCGCGAGGGTGGCAGCCTGGCTGCGGCGATGAAGCGCGCCGGCGTGTTTCCGCCCACGCTGCTCTACATGGCGTCCAGTGGCGAAAACAGCGGGCGCCTGGCGCCGATGCTGGAACGCGCCGCCGATTATCTGGAGCGCGAGTTCGAATCGTTCACCACTGCGGCGATGAGCCTGCTGGAGCCGGCCATCATCGTGCTGCTCGGCGGCGTAGTGGCGGTGATCGTGCTGTCGATCCTGTTGCCCATCCTGCAATTCAACACCCTCGCGCTTGGCTGAGCGCGGCCGCTTTCTTCGGAGATCCACATGCAGTCCACCCAATGTCGTGCACTCGCCGGCTCGCCTGTCTCGCGCAGTGGCGTGCGCGGTTTTACCCTGGTCGAGTTGATGGTGGTGATCGTCATCATCGGCCTGCTGGCCACCGTGGTGATGATCAACGTGATGCCCAGCCAGGACCGCGCCATGGTCGAAAAGGCACGCGCCGATGTCGCGGTGCTGGAGCAGGCGCTGGAAACCTACCGCCTGGACAACCTGACCTATCCGACCACCGAGCAGGGCTTGCAGGCCTTGCTCAACCCGCCGAGCGGCCTGACCCGGCCGGAGCGCTATCGGCAGGGCGGTTACATCCGCCGGTTGCCGGAAGACCCGTGGGGCCACGCGTATCAGTACCGTCGCCCGGGCCGAAACGGCGGCTTCGACGTCTACTCGTTCGGTGCCGACGGCGCCGAAGGTGGCGATGCCGACAATGCCGACATCGGCAACTGGCGCTGAGGTGCCGCTGTGCTGACTGCGTCACCCAGCGAGCAACGCGCGTCGTTACGCAGCGGGCGCGCACGCATGCGCGGCTTCACCCTGCTAGAGCTGCTGGCGGTGCTGGTGATCACTGCGCTTGCCAGCACCCTGGTGGTGATGACCTTGCCGGACACGCGTCAGGATCTGCACGATCAGGCGGACATGCTGGCCAGCGCGTTGGCCAATGCCCGTGATGAGGCGATCCTGAGTCTGCGCATGGTGGAAGTCACCATTGATGCGGGTGGTTATGCATTTCGTCGTCAGGCGCAGCGACGTTGGGTGGCACTGGATGAAGCGCCGTTTGCCGCCACGCGCTGGCCTGCTGGCGTGCAGGCGCAGTTTCCGGCTGGCGGCACCCAGCTGAGCGTTCGCTTCGACCCGACCGGTGCGGCCACGCCGCAACGCATCGCGCTGGCCGATGGGCAGCAACAGTTGCAGGTGACGGTGGATGCCGCCGGTGTGGTGCAGGTTGATGCGCCGCATCGATAATCACCGCGCCTGTGCCGGATTTTCGTTGCTTGAGTTGATGGTCGCCTTGGCCATCTTCGGCATGGCCGTGGTCGGCTTGTTGAATCTGTCGGGCGAGAGCACGCGCACCGCGGTGGTGCTGGAAGAACGCATGCTGGCCGCGTTGGTTGCAGAGAATCAGGCGATCGAGGCGATGCTGGCGCCGGCCAACGCCGCAGTGGCGCCTGCGCAAGGCCAGGACACACTGGGCGGCCGTGGTTGGGACTGGCAACGCCAGGCGGTGCCGGCAAGCGCTGGCATGGTGCGTATCGAGGTGCGCGTGCGCGCCGCAGGACAAGTGCAGCAGATCGCCACCCTGAGCACGTTGCGGAGTGTGCAATGAGCCATACGCGCCGCATGCAGGGCTTCACTTTGATCGAACTGCTGGTGGCGCTGGCGGTCTTCGCGCTGGTGGCCAGCGCTGCAGTGGTGGTGATGCGGCAAAGCATCGATCAGCGCGATGCGGTGCGTGCGCGCCTGCAGCAGGTGCGCGATCTTCAACTGGCCCATGGCCTGCTGCGCAGCGATCTGCAACAGGCTGCGGTACGCCGCACCCGCAACAGCGATGGCAGCGCCGCGCGCACTGCGTTCGTTGCGCGTGCGCCCGGAACGCAAGGGCCGTTGTTCGGCTTTGTTCGACGCGGCTGGAGCAACCCGGATCAGACGCCGCGTGCGTCGCTGCAATATGTCGAATACCGCATCGTCGATGGACGCCTGGAGCGCAGCGCGCGGCCGGCGCTGGATGGCGCGGTCGCCGGGGCGCCGCAGGTGCTGCTGCGTGGGGTGCGTTCGGCCGAGGTGGCGTTTCACTACCGCGCGCAATGGAGCGATGGCTGGAGCGGCGGGCTGGAAGCACTGCCGGATGCGCTGTCGCTGGAACTGGATCTGGAACAATGGGGCCGCGTGCGTCAGCTGTTCCTGCTGCCGGAGGGACGCGCATGAAAACGCTGCAGGCGCCTGCGCAACAACGCGGCGTCGCGTTACTGACGGTGTTGTTGCTGGTGGCGATGATGACGCTGCTGATGGTGGCGGTCTTGAACGACCTACGCTTTGGCCTGCGCCGCAGCGGTAATGCAGAGGCGATGACGCAGGCGCAGTGGTATGCGCTGGGCAGCGAAACTGTCGCGCGGCAACGCTTGCAGGCGTTGGCCAAGCGCGACCCGTTGCGCACCACGTTGGAGGGCGGCTGGAACGATCAACCGATCACCTTCCCGTTGGACGATGGGATGGTGAGCGTGCGGCTGCGCGATCGCGGCGGCTGCTTCAACCTCAATAGCGTGGTGATGGGCGCACCCGAGCAATGGCAACGCAGCGACGATGGCGCCAACCAGTACCTGGCCTTGCTGGAAGCGTTGGGCATCGCGCCGCAACAGGCACAGGCGCTGACCGATGCACTGGTGGACTGGATCGATAGCGACGCACAGCCCGGCGCGCAAGGTGCCGAAGACGACCGCTATCTGCAAGCGGCGGTGCCGCTGCGCACTGGCGCGACCTTGTTGGCTGGCGTCAGCGAGCTGCGCGCCATCGCCGGTTACACGCCGGCGCTCGTCGCGCAGCTGCAGCCCTATGTGTGTGCACTGCCCGAAGGGCGGTTGTCGCCGATCAACATCAATACGCTGCGCGCCGCAGATGCACCGGTGCTGGTGGCTTTGACCGAAGGCGCCGTGGAGTTGCCGGCGGCACGCCGCATCATCGCCGCACGGCCGGTCGGCGGTTGGCGCGATGCAGCGGCGTTCTGGAAGCAACCTGCACTGATGCAGGCGCAATTGCCCGACGCGGTGTTTCAGCAGATCGCATTACGCACGTCCTATTTTTCCCTCTACAGCCAGGTGGATCATGCCGGTGCCCAGATCCTGCTGGAGGCATTGCTGCAACAGGACCCTGCCGGCCGTGTGCGGCTGGTGGCACGCCAATGGAGCCCTGACGAATGAGTAGCACCCTGGTGTTGTTGCCGGCCGATGCCACAACGCAGCCCATCACCGTGCGCGTAGATGCACACGGCCATGTGCTGGCGCAGGACGCGTTGAATGAGCGCCCCGCGCAAACAATGCAGACGGTGCTGGTGGTGCCAGGCGTGGACGTGCATCTGCGCTGGATGGCCTTGCCTGGGCGCAGCGTCGCGCAATCGCTGGCTGCGGCGCGGCTGCAGCTGGCCGAGCATCTTGCGGGCGATGCCCAGGCGCTGCATGTGGTGATCGCCGACCATGCAGAGAGCGATGGCATGCGCTTGGTCGCTGCAGTGGATGCGTTGGTGATGCGACACTGGCTTGACCGTGCAGCAGCCCTGGGCATCGTGCCCGATGCGGTGGTGCCCGACTGTCTGCTGCTGCCCGACGCGACGGCGGATCAACCGCCGATGCTGCTGCACTGGGATGGCCGCTGGGTGGTGCGTGGCACACGCATCGCCTGCAGCCTGGAGCCGGAGCTTGCGCAGGTGCTGATCGCAGCACTCCCGGTCGCACCGGCACTGCCGCCGGATCCGGATCCAACGCACGCCATCGCGCAGTTTGCGCGGTATGCCGCCACCGCGCCGATCAATCTGCGCCAGCAAGGCTTCGCCGCGCCAACGCGCCAGCGTGCACAACTGAGCGCACGCACGCTTGCGTGGTTGCTTGCGCTGCTGGTGCTGTCGCCGGTGTTTCTGCTGGTGGCGCAGAGCCTGCGTTACGAGATCGGCGCGCAGCTCCTGCAGCGGCGCAGTGCACAGTTGATGGGCAAGAATGTCATGACGCCCGACGCAGACACAGCCCGGCAGACCGCCGCCTCGCAGAACGCATTCGCACCGCAACTGGCCGCACTGTTCGCCGCAGTCGAAGCAGTACCAGGCGCAGAACTGGACGCGCTCGCTTACCAGCAACAGGGTCCGCTGCATGTCACCTTGCTACACAACGACGCCGCACAACTGGAACACTTCTCCGCCCAGCTCAGTCGCGCCGGTTGGCAGGTGCGCGCAGGCGCAGGCCAGCCCCGCGACGACAGACTCGCCACCGCATTGGAACTGGAGCCGCCGCAATGAGTACGCTGCAACGCATGCCGGTGTGGTGGCAGAGCCGCGCACCACGCGAGCGCCTCATGCTGTCGGTCATGGTGGTCGCCATCGCTGCATTCATCGGCTGGTACGCGCTGCTGGTACCGTTGCGGCACTGGCGCAGCAGCGCGCAGGCACGCTACGACCATGCTGCGGAGACGCTGCTCAGTGCGCGTGCATCGCAAGCCGTCAGTACCGTGGCTGCCATTCCGCTGGCGCGCATCGCGCAAAGCGCGCGCGATGCGACTATCACCATCACCCATCAACAGCGCAGTCCTACGGGAACACTTGCATTGCAGATCGACACCGTCACCAGCCCCGTCTTGTTCGCCTGGCTGGAACAGCTGCGCCAGCGCCACGGTCTGACGCCTTCGGCGCTTGAAATCAGCCGCCGCGACGGGCAACTGCAGGTGCGCTGCACGTTCTCGGGTATCGCGCTATGAGGGTAGTGCGTTGGTTGCTGCTGGGCAGCGTGTTGCTGGTCATCGGCGTCATCGCCACCTTGCCACTGCGGTGGGTGCTGCCGATCGACACGCTGCCGTTTGCCGCGCTGGAAGCGCAGGGCTCGATCTGGAATGGCACCCTGCGTGGCGTGACCTGGACCAGCATGGACGTGGGCGATGTCGGCGTGCGTCTGCGCCCGCTGCCCTTGTTGCGCGGGCAACGCCAGGTGCAGCTGCGCTCGGCCACCGCGCAGCTGGTGGCATTGCAAGGCGCGCAGCAGGGTGTGCAGCAGGCCAACGGTCGCCTGTTGCTGCGCAAGCCGGGTGGGGTGGCTTTGCTGGACCTGTCGATCGACCTGCGCGAGGTGCATGCGGTTTTCGACGCCACACGCTGCACGCAGGCCAGCGGCGATGTGGCCGTGCAGGTGCTGCCTAACGCCGGTGGCGAAGCCGCCGGGCTGCTGCCGTTGCGTCTGCGTGGCAGCCCGCGATGCATGGACGATGCGGTGGTGCTGGCACTGGCGCCCGATGGCGGCCTGCCCGAAGGCGTCAACCTCAGCGCCGAGCTGCGCGTGCAGCGCGATGGCCGCTGGCAGTGGCGCACCCAGGTCGAGCCCGGCAACGACAGCGCGCTGCAGTTGGGCCTGCAACTGCTCGGCTTCGTCCAGACGCCGGAGCGTTGGCTGGTGCGTGTCGATCAGGGGCAGCTGTAGCGCAGACCGCTGACGCCTTTGCCGTTGGGCCGGGTTACTGCAGTTGGGCATGACCCAATGCTTCGACCTGCGCAACGGAACTGGTCGGCTGCCGACCTCGGCACCGACGAAATTGGTCTGATCTACCCGGCCACAGATCGGCCGGTCGCCACCGCGCCTTGCCAGGGCCGCTGCCGATAGGACGCCCCGTCCGATGCGGACCAGTCCTCGCTGCGCCGACATTCATCGGCCAATCCGCAGATACACCGGCAGGCCACCGCAATGCCCGCCAGACCAGTCCACTCGCGCCGACACAGCACAGGGCTGGTGCGTCGCCGTCGATTGGTACTATATTGGACCTATCGAATTCGGGCGGGCGGGACTAACGATGGTCAAGGCCAAGGCGGACGCCGACAAGCGACTGGACGACCTGCACCTGGACGCGTCCGCGCCAACCCCGCTGTACCTGCAGCTGGCCGGCAAGCTCACCGATGCCATCCGTGGCGGTCAGTGGAAGGCCGGCGAAGCGCTGCCGGCCGAGCGCCAGCTGTGCGAGCGCCTGCAGATCTCGCGGGTCACCCTGCGGCAGGCGGTCGATGTGCTGGTCGAACAAGGCCTGGTCTCGCGTCGCCAAGGGGCCGGCACCTTTGTCACCACCCAGATCCAGCACCAACTCAGTGGTCTGACCAGTTTCAGCGAAACGCTGCGCATCAAGGGCTATGAGCCCGGCACGCGCTGGCTGGAGCGGCGTCTGCGCCCGGCGCATGGCGAAGAAATCCTGCGGCTGGGCTTGTCGCCGGATGCGGCGGTGGCCTCGCTGACGCGTCTGCGCAGCGCCGACGACCGCGTCATGGCCTACGAGCATGCGGTGTTGCCGCAGCGTATCGTCGCCGACCCGCAGCAGGTGGGCGATTCGCTCTACAGCTATCTGGATGCGCAGGGCACGCCGGTGGTCCGGGCATTGCAGTACTTCCGCGCGATCAATCTGCCGGCGCGTCTGGCCGAACATCTGCGCATGAAAACCGGCGAGGCGATTTTGCACGTGGTGCGCGTGGGCTACACCCGCGACGGCAGTGCAATCGAATTGACCGATACCTATTGCCATAACGACTTCTACGACTTCGTCGCCGAACTGCGCCGCTGACGCTAACGGCATTCCTTACGACAACCTCAGAGCCAGCCGATCCATGACTACCGCCAGGCCCGCAAATCCCGTTGTCTCGATCGCCATCGTCGGCGTGCTGTTTTTCATCATCGGCTTTTTTACCTGGATCAACGGGCCGCTGATCACCTTCGTGCGGCTGGCGTTCGACCTCAACGAGGTCAACGCGTTCCTGGTGCTGATGGTGTTCTACCTGTCGTACTTCTTTCTGGCGCTGCCGTCGTCGTGGATTCTCAAGCGCACCGGCATGAAGAAAGGCCTGGCCTTGAGCCTGGTGGTGATGGCGGTGGGCGCGGCCGCATTCGGCCAGTTCGCCACGCAGCGCTGGTATCCGGGCGCACTGGGCGGGCTGTTCGTGATCGGTAGCGGTCTGGCGCTGCTGCAGACTGCGATCAACCCATACATCAGCATCTTGGGGCCGATCGAAAGCGCCGCACGCCGCATCGCGCTAATGGGCATCTGCAACAAGATCGCCGGCATCCTGGCGCCGATCCTGATCGGCTCGCTGGTGCTGCACGGGATCGGCGATCTGTCCGCACAAGTGGCCAGCGCCGATGCCGCGACCAAGGAAACCTTGCTCACTGCGTTTGCCGCCAAGATCCACGCACCGTATCTGGTGATGTCCGGCGTGCTGTTGGTGCTGGCCATCGGCGTGCTGTTCTCGCCGTTGCCGGAACTCAAGGCCTCCGAAGCCAACGCAACGCCTGGTGCTGCCGGCGTGCAGAAATCCAGCATCTTCCAGTTTCCGCATCTGTGGCTGGGCGTGCTGTGCCTGTTCGTTTATGTGGGCGTGGAAGTGATGGCCGGCGATGCCATCGGCACCTACGGACATGGCTTCAACCTGCCGCTGGACAGCACCAAGCTATTCACCTCCTACACGCTAGGCGCGATGCTGCTGGGCTACATCGCCGGCCTGGTGTTGATCCCGGCGGTCATTTCGCAGGCGCGTTACCTGAGCATCTCGGCGGTGCTGGGTGTGGTGTTCTCGCTGGGTGCGTTGTTCACCCATGGCTATGTGTCGGTGGCCTTCGTGGCCGCACTTGGATTTGCCAACGCCATGATGTGGCCGGCGATCTTTCCGCTGGCCATTCGCGGGCTCGGCCGCTTTACCGAGATCGGCTCGGCGCTGCTGGTGATGGGCATTGCCGGCGGCGCGATCATTCCGCAGCTGTTCGCCATTCTCAAGCAGCATTACGACTTCCAGGGCGTGTTCGCTGCGCTGATGGTGCCGTGCTATCTGTACATCCTGTTTTATTCGCTGCGCGGTCATCGCGTGGGCCTGCCGGCCCAGGCTAAGTGAGCGACGCGGCATGATGCGTTCCGACGAACAAGGCACTTCCATGCGCAGGCCCACTATCAAAGACGTCGCCGAGCGCGCCAAGGTCTCGTTGAAGACCGTGTCGCGGGTGATCAACAACGAGCCATCGGTGATGCAGGCCACGCGCGCGCGCGTGCTGCGCGCCATCGCCGATCTCGATTACGAACCCGATCCGTCCGCACGCAATCTGCGTAGCGGCACGCCGTTTGTGATCGGTCTGGTCTACGACAACCCCAACCCGTATCACATCATCGGCATCCAGAACGGCGTGCTGGCCGCCTGCCGCGAAACCGGCTTTGGCCTGCAGATCCATCCCTGCGATTCCACTTCGCCGTTGCTTGCCGAAGAACTGGCCGAATGGGTGCAGCGCTCGCGTTTGGCCGGGGTAGTGTTGACCGCGCCGATGTCCGAACGCCCCGAACTGCTCGCCGGCCTGGCCGCGCGCGGCATCAAGAGTGTGCGCATCATCGCGTCCACCGAAGATCCCGGCGACGGCCCGTGCGTGTATATCGACGACCGCGATGCCGCATATGAAATCACCGAGCATCTGATCCAGCTCGGTCATCAACGCATCGGCTTTCTGTGGGGCGGCCCGCAGCATCGCTCCAGCGGCGAGCGCTACGCCGGCTACGAAGCGGCGTTGAAGGACTACGGCATCCCGCTGGACAAGCATCTGGTGATTCCTGGCGATTACACCTTCGACGATGGCTTCCGTGGTGCGCGCCGGTTGCTGTCGCTGCGCGAGCCGCCCACTGCCATCTTCGGCAGCAACGACGAAATCGCTGCCGGCGTGCTGGCCGCGGCCAAGTCCACCGGCATGAATGTGCCGTATCAGTTGTCGATCGCCGGCTTCGAAGACAGCCCGTTCTCGCGGCAGTCCTGGCCGGCGTTGACCACCGCAAAGCAGGCCACCGAAGACATCGCGCGGCACGCCGCACGCTTGTTGATCAGCCAGCTGCGCAGCGATGCCTACGACGACCAGCCGGCGCAATTGCAGAACCGCGGCTTCGTGCCACAGCTGGTGGTGCGCGGTTCCACTGCACCGGCGCAGACACCGGCCGCCAAATCCCTTCCCCCCGAATCCGCCTGAGTACCGATGACTCTCCCCCAGGAAACCGACACCTTGATGTTCCGCGAGGCGGCGCAAACCGCCGACGTGGTCGCCGCACAGTTCGCGCGTAACGCCGACACCATCGCTGCGCTTGCGCAGTCGTTGCGCGACAACCCGCCGCCGTTTGTGGTGACCTGCGCGCGCGGCAGCTCCGATCACGCCGCGACGTATGCCAAGTACCTGTTCGAGACGCAGCTGGGCATCGTCACTGCCTCTGCATCGCCATCGGTGGGCTCGGTGTACGCCGCGCCGCTGCAACTGCGTGGCGCGCTGTATATCGTGATTTCGCAATCGGGGAAAAGCCCCGACCTGCTGCGCAATGCCGAAGCTGCCAAGGCCGCCGGTGCGCGCGTGGTCGCTCTGGTCAACGTGGAAGATTCGCCGCTGGCGCAGCTGGCCGATGTGGTGATTCCGCTCGGCGCCGGCCCGGAAAAAAGTGTCGCCGCCACCAAGAGCTACCTCGCCTCGCTCGCTGCAGTGCTGCACCTGGGCGCAGTGTGGAAGAACGACCCGGCCTTGCTCGCCGCAGTGGATGCGTTGCCGCAACAACTGCGCAGCGCCTGGCAGGCCGATTGGTCTGCACTGACCGCCGGTTTGACGCCTGCACATAATCTGTTCGTGCTCGGTCGCGGCCTGGGCTTGGGCGCGGCACAGGAAGCGGCATTGAAGTTCAAGGAAACCTGCGGCCTGCATGCCGAGGCCTATAGCTCGGCCGAGGTCAAACACGGGCCGATGGCCTTGGTCGGCCCAGGCTTTCCGGTGCTGGTCTTCGCGCAGCCCGACGAAACCGGCGCCGGCACGCGTGCACTGGCCGAAGAATTCCGTGCGCGTGGCGCGCAGGTGTGGCTGGCTGCGCCCGATGGCGATCTGCCGCTTGCCGATGCCGCGCACCCGGCGTGCGCGCCGCTGCTGACCGTGCAGAGCTTCTATCGCGCCATCAATGCGCTGGCGCTGCAGCGTGGCCACAATCCCGATTTACCGCCGCATTTGAACAAGGTTACGGAAACCGTTTGAACATGGATGCTTCCCGCACTCAGGCATTGTGCAACGCACGCGTACTTACCGATGACGGCCTGCAAGAGGGCCTGGTCGTGCTGCTGGATGGTTCTCAGATCCAGGCGGTCGTGCCGGCCGACGACGTGCGCGTTGCACAGGCGCACACGCGCGTGGAGTTGGGCGGCGCCACCTTGTTGCCGGGCTTCATCGACATCCAGGTCAATGGCGGCGGCGGGGTGTTGTTCAACAACGCTCGCGACCCGCAGGCACTGGCCACGATTGCCGCGGCGCATCGCCGCTTCGGCACCACCGGCATGCTGCCGACGCTGATCAGCGATACCGCGCAGGTGATGGCCGAAGCGATCGACGCCACCCGCGCGGCCATCGCACAAGGCGTGCCCGGCGTGCTCGGCATCCATCTGGAAGGCCCGTACCTGAGCCCCGCGCGCAAGGGCACCCACGATTCGCACAAGTTTCGTTTGCCGGACGCGCATGAAATCGCCGTCGACACCTCGCTGGACAATGGCGTCACCCTGATCACGCTCGCGCCCGAGCGCGTGCCGCTGGACGACATCCGCGCGTTCGTGACCGGTGGTGCCATCGTATTCGCCGGCCACACTGCGGCCACTTACGAGCAGGCGCGCGATGGCATTGCTGCCGGAGTGAGCGGCTTTACGCACGTCTACAACGCCATGTCGCAACTGGCCGGTCGCGAGCCCAACGCCGTCGGTGCCGCATTGGAAAACCCGCAGGTGTGGTGCGGCGTCATCGTCGATGGCGTGCACGTGCACCCGGCCAGCCTGCGCGTGGTGCTGGCAGCCAAACCGCGTGGCAAGGTGTTGCTGGTCACCGACGCCATGCCGATGGTCGGCGCCGACAGCCCCAGCTTCGATCTGTACGGCGAAACCATCACCGCTGTGGATGGCGTGGTGCGCAACGCCGACGGCGCACTCGCCGGCTCCGCCCTGGACATGGCCACCGCGGTGCGCAACAGCGTGCAGTGGCTGGGCGTGGATCTGGCCGAAGCCGCGCGCATGGCTTCGACCTATCCCGCGCAATGCATCGGCCTGGGCGACCGCCTGGGACGCATCGCACCCGGCTACCAGGCCGACCTGGTGCTGGTGGATACGAACGTGCAAGTGCTGGGCACCTGGGTTGGCGGGCAGCGCGACTAAGGGCGTCGGCACATTTGGTGCGGCGTGCTATGAGGTAAGTGCAGTCGATGGGATCGCAGATGGCCGCGACGTGTCGCGTATCCGGCTGCAATGCCGAGGTTTGTGGCGGCATGCTTGTCGCAAGCATTGCGTGGACCAGTCGCTCTCGTGACAGTTAGGTGATCCCTTCCATGCCGCCAGTCCGGAACGTCTGGTTGTAGCTCCGCCTTTGGCGGCGCAGCAGATGCGTCATCGTCGCCGATGCGGACGTGGCACTGCGTTGCGAGCGGGCAAGGGGCCGCTGCTAGACTCGCGGCTGACTCAGGGACTACGGTGTTGCCGATGAGAAACGCATGGAAGCGGTGGTGGTTGGCGGTTTGTTTGCTGTGCGTCGCGCATGCAGCTACAGCGGCATCCAGTTGGCAACTGGTCGCCGGCGGGGCGGATTATCAGCTGGATGCGGCCCACGGTGATGTGCAGACGCCCGAGGGTGCACGGCTGCGTCTGACTGCTGGCGCCAAGCGCACGGCTGCGTTTGGTACAGTCGCTGTGCAACTCGATGCCGTCCCGCTGCGCGGTCAGTCGCTGGCGCTGGACGGCCTTCTCCACGCCTCCCGAGCGATGCAGGGTGCGAACCTGTGGATGCGCGCAGTCGATGCGCGGGGCAAGGTCCTGGCATTTGAAACCTCGCAGGCTGATCGGGTGAGTGGCAGTGCTCAGGCACACCGTCGCATTGCGATGCAGATTCCCTCTGAAGCAAGTCGATTGGCAGTCGGCGTGGTGCTGGAAGGGGATGGTGCGGTCGAGGTGACCGGCTTGCGGCTGATGGCGCAAGCCACCGTTGATGCCGCATCGGCGTCCGCGATTTTCGATATCGCCATCCCGGCCATCCGTGACCACGCATTGCAGCGTACCCGGATCGACTGGGCCACCCGCGAGCCACAGCTGCGCGCACAGGCCGCAAGCATGCGCGAAGCTGACGCGTATGCCGCCATTGACGCGCTGATCGCCGAGCTCGCTGACGGCCACAGCTTCCTGATACGCCCCACCGCGCTGCGCCAGATGGAGGCGCGCGCCGCCGAGCGACCCGCAGTGCAGGCACGCTTGCTGCAGCCGGATGTGGGCTATGTCGAGGTCACCGGCTTGTCGACTTCGTCCAATGACGTCAGGGGCGCCTATCAACGCGCCCTTGCCGCCGCGCTGGACAGCAAGGCATCGCAGGCGCGCTGCGGATGGATCGTGGATCTGCGACAGAACACCGGCGGCACGATGTGGCCGATGGTCAACGGCTTGCAACCCTTGCTGGGTGACCAGTTGCTCGGGTATTCCGTCGACTCAGCAGGCAAGCAGACACCCTGGCACGCGCGGCCAGCTGCCGGTGCGCATGCGTCGCAAACCGAGCGCGCGGTGGCCGTCCTGATCGGGCCACACACGGCAAGCTCGGGCGAGATGGTCGCCATCGCGATGCGTGGCCGCCCGGCAACGCGCAGTTTCGGCCAGCCGAGTGCGGGGCAGACCACCAGCAATCGCGCGGTCGATCTGCCCGGTGGTGGCGTGCTTGCCATTGCCAGCAGTGCCACGCAAGACCGCAATGCACGGCAACTGGACGGCGCACTGCATCCGGATGTCGTGCTTGCGCTGCAGGACGATGCCATCGACGCGGCGGCGCAGTGGTTGCGCACCCAACGATGCGTAGAGCTTGAGTGAGACACGCAACGCGTCGTTTTTGATCGCGTTGCTATGCTCTATACGAAGTATGGCGTGCGGGCTGGGATGGCACCTTCTGGCCATAGTGCGGCTAACGAAGCAGATGCCGTATTGGAGTGGGCGTGTCGTCATGTCGCAGAGATCGCTCTTCCCATCGCGCAACACCGTGACTGCGCGCGAGCAGAGATCACGTGCGTTGCATCAGTAACGATGCGCTTAGTTCAACTGCACCAACGCAGCACTCTGCATTGCATCATTTCGTTGCGCAGCCTTTTAGCGTCGGCTCGCGGGCGCATTGGTCTGCATCGGTTGCTGCCCAGACTGCGATAGCGATCACGCTGTCATTCCATTATCGGCAGCAGAAATAGCGCATTCCGCACAAAACCCGGCAATTCTGATGTCGGGTTGACAGTGCAACTTGCGGAAGGCACCTTCGCTGATAACGTTGTCAGCGAACAGGAGCCTGTTTCACTCGATCACATCACTGTGGCCAGCCGTGCATCGGCCTGGCCTTTCGATCCGTGCGCTGTATCGAGCCGCGCGGATCGCCGCTCGCGATCCGGCACAGGGGACGGACCGCAGCATGGCGCGCGCAGCGCGCTTTAGTGCAACCCATCGGTTGCGACCTGACGTATCCGCCACGAGGTCAATGTAATGCTGTTTCCCTGTCTGTTCCCGTTGTCTGTTTCCGCAACAAGCCAACCCGCCGCGCAGTCAATCGACGTGCGCCATCATCTCTGCGCAGCGTCGCAGGCCCCTTCCAACTCGCGTTTTTTGAAAGCTGTTGAAGCCAATTCAGCACAGTCACGTAGTGCTTCCTTGAGTGCTGCTGCAGCCAGGCATTGGCCGCAACGCGCGCGATTGAGCGCGGCGGTGCGCGGTTTGCTGATTGGTGGCGCCGCAATGAGCGGTGTACTGGCGCTTCCCGCTTTCGCGCAGCAACAATCCGAACCTGCGCCCGCACAACAACAGCCCGTCGCTCCGCCATCGCAAGAACAGGCGCCAACCAATCCTTCGGTCTCCACCCTGGACGAAATAAAAGTGGTGGGCTACCAGGCCAGCCTGGGCAAGGCGCTCAACGTCAAGCGCAATGCCGATGCGATCGTCGATGCGATCAGCGCCGAAGATATCGGCAAGTTCCCGGACACCAACGTCGCCGAGTCGCTGTCGCGGTTGTCTGGCATCACCGTGGACCGCCAGTTCGGCGAAGGCGAAAAGGTCAGCATCCTCGGTACCGACCCGGCACTCAATCGCGTGCTGCTCAATGGCCAGACCATTGCGTCGACCAGTTGGGGCGGCGACCCCAACGACCCGGACAGCCGCTCGTTCAACTACAGCACGCTGGCGCCAGAAGTTGTGGGGCTGATGGAGGTCTACAAGACGCCGGAAGCGCGCATCGATGAAGGGTCCATTGGCGGCACGGTGATCGTGCATACGCGCAAACCGCTGGATCTGGAGCGCAATACGCTGACCGGCACGGTGAGCTACGGCTACAACGACCGGTCCGAGGAAGGCAAGCCCAACGCATCGGCGCTGTACAGCTGGAAGAACCAGGACGAAACCCTGGGTGTGCTCACCTCGGTGATGCATTCCCAGCGCGTGCTGCGCCGCGATGGTGTGGAAATCTTCGGTTACGACAACGTGGCCGGCGCGGCGTTTCCGCCTGCAGTGGTTGGCAACAACACCGGCGTGTTCCCCACCTCGATCAACACTGCGTTGTTTCAGCAGACGCGCAAACGCGATGGCATCAGTGCAGCGCTGCAGTGGAAGCCGGACGCCGACTTCGAGCTCAACCTGACCGGCCTGTACGTCAAGGAAAGTTTCGACAACTACAACCAAAGCCGTTACGGCTATTGGGGTTCCAATCCTGGTGACGCGCAGGCATTGGGCTTCGAGAACGGCGTGGCCACCTCGGGCACGTTCGGCGACCAGTCCACCACGTTCCTGGACGGTTATTTGCGCAACAGCGACGTCACCACCGGCAGCATCCACTTGCGTGCCGATTGGCATGGCGATGGCTGGAATGCATCGAGCCAGGTTGGCTACACCAGCTCGCAAGGCGGTGCCGAGCGTATTTACGGCATCCAGTTCCGCAATCTTGCCGGCTACAGCTACAACATCGACGGGCGCCGCACCGCGATGGACTACAGCACCGACCCCACCAACGCAGCGGCGATGCAGCTCAATAACGCCTCGGCCAGCCATAGCCCGCAGTACGATAAAGAGCGTTACCTGCAGCTGGACTTCGACCATGCGGTGGAGTGGGGGCCGTTCACGCAGATCATGACCGGCATCAAGCTCACCAATCACGCTACCGGGCAGTCGTCCTACAGCCGCACCTGGGCCCCGAACGATGGCAGTACGCTGGCGGATTTCTCGCCGGGTACCACACCCTCCGGTTATCTGGACGGACTATCGACCAGCGCCGACATGCAACGCTGGTCCACCATCAATCGCGGCGCCATCGGCCGCTACATCGGTGGGCTGGAAGGCGATGACGGCCTGCCCATCAGCTACGCCGGCAACTACAGCATCGAAGAGCAGAACCGTGCATGGTTCCTGCAGGGCAACTTCTCCGGCGAGCGCTATCGCGGCAACATCGGCGTGCGCTACGTGCACACGCGCGACTCCACCGATGGCTTCAGCTATGCACCAGGTGGCAGCTACACACCGGTAAATTTTCTCAGCAGTTACGGCAAGTGGTTGCCGGCCTTCAATATCGCCTACGACCTGCGCGATGATTTGATGCTGCGCTTTGCCGCCTCCAAGGTCATCGCGCGGCCGCGCTACACCAACATGACGCCGTACGTTGCCACCGACGACACCACGTTGACCGCGTCCACCGGCAACCCCGGGTTGAGTCCTTACGAGTCGACCAATCTCGGTGCGTCGGTGGAGTGGTATTTCTCCGACAGCAGCTTGCTCAGCGGCGAGTTCTTCTCGCGCGATATCTCCAACTACATCCTGACCACGGTGCAGGACCGCGTGTTCTTCAATAACGCCACCGGTGGGTCGGGTACGTATCAGACCTCGGTGCCGACCAACGCCGGCGACGCCAAGGTGCAAGGCGTTGCGCTCAATTTGCAGCATAACTTCGGCAACGGTTTCGGCGTAGTCGCTAACTACACGTACTCCGATTCCAACACTGACGGCGACTACAGCCTGCCGTACAACTCGCGCAACGCCTACAACATCAGCCCGTACTACGAGCAGGGCAAGTGGAGTGCACGCGTCAATCTGGGCTGGCGCTCGGAGTACTTCACCCAGATCGGTCGCCTCAACGGTCAGCAGATGACCGATGCGTTTACCCAGGTGGATGCCTCGTTCGGCTACCAGGCCACCGAGCGGCTGCGCGTGGCGCTGGAAGCCACCAACCTGCTGGACGAAACCTACTTCAGCTACATCGGCAACAAGAACCAGCCGTACTACATCTACAAAAACGGCCGCTCCTTCATGCTGAGTCTGAATTTCAAGATGTAATGGATGCCGAGCGGCTGCGCGATGCAGCCGCTCGCTGAAGGGAAGGCTTTGGTCGACGACGGCTAAGGCTGGGCAGCAAGCGACAGTGCGGCCGCCAGATTGGCCCGGTTGGTGCTCGGAGTTGGCATGTTCGCGTCGTGGCTTACGCTTCCGCCGCGCCTTCCAGCTGACGACCGCTTGCTACAGGATGTCCGCCGTTCCAGAGCGGTCCGTTGCTTTTAGCGGTCAGGGCACCATGATTCGGCACGCTCGGGTATCTATGACGTGTAGGTCGGTGACGACGGGCAGCGCAGCAACGCAAACGACACCGCGCACAATCTTGCTCGATAGAGATGGCCACGTGTGGACGCACTGCTGCGATGCCACAGCTGCATGCCAGTGCCCTTGAGTGGCATGGATGTCGCGTTGCACGCTAGAACTGCTTATCAAGAGCGTGCTGAAGACTCTTCGCTGCCGCTGTGCTTGTCGCGGTTGCGTGCGTTCGCAATCGCCGCGATGCGTGCCTTCGTCAGGGCCTCGCCGATCTGCGGTCCCTGCAAGCCTTCCGCGGCCAGGTCGCGTGCGTTGATCGCCAGGGCGGCGGCATGCAGACGTTGGAGTTCGGCGCCTTGCGGGTATGCGGCGTCTTCGCTGCCCAGCCTGCCGCGCTTGTCGGCCTCGCAGACCAGCGCCAGTTGCGCGATACGTTCCGGCCGACGAAATGCATCACAGCGCACCAGCAGCTCGTGCAGCGTGCGGTCGCGCAGTTCCGCCAGACGATGCACGTTGAGGTGCTCGCGGCAGGCGGTGACGGCGAGCTGGCGATAGTCTTGCGGCACCTTGAGCCGTTCGCACAGCGCCTGCAGCGGCGCAACGCCGCGCTGTTCGTGCATCACATGGCGCGGCCATTCGTCCGGCGGTGTCAGCGCCTTGCCCAGGTCGTGGGTCAACGCGGCAAAGCCGATCAGTGCATCGCCAGGTGCCAGCCGCGCAGCCATGTCGCTGACCATTTCCTGATGGATGCCGGTATCCACTTCCGGATGAAATTCGGCACGTTGAGGGACGCCATACAGCGCATCGATTTCCGGCAGGATGACGCGCAGCGCATCGGTGTCGTGCAACGTGCGCAAAAACGCAGAGGGCTGTGCGCACGTCAGCGCACGACGCAGTTCCTGCCACACGCGTTCGGGCACCAGGCTGTCCAGCTCGCCGCTGGCGGCCATCTCGCGCATCAGTGCGGCAGTCTCCGGTGCGATGCTGAACCCCAGTGGTGCCAGCCGTGCCATGAAGCGCGCTGCGCGCAAGACGCGCACGGGGTCTTCGACAAAGGCCGGGCCTACGTGGCGCAGCACGCGCGCTTGCAGATCGCGGGCACCGCCGTACGGGTCGACCAATGTGCCAGTGTCTTCGTCGCGCGCCATCGCGTTGATGGTGAAGTCGCGGCGCAGCAGGTCTTCTTCCAGCGTCACCGACGGATCGGCATCCACCACGAACCCGCGGTAGCCACGCCCGGATTTGCGCTCGGTGCGGGCCAATGCATATTCCTCGCCGCTGCGCGGATGCAGAAATACCGGGAAGTCCTTGCCCACCGGTTTGAACCCCTGCGCTTGCATCTGCGCCTGGTCGGCGCCAACCACCACCCAGTCGCGGTCGCCGGCGGGTTGGCCAAGCAAGGCATCGCGGACTGCGCCGCCAACGAGATAGATCTTCATCGCTCCATGATGCCCGATGCGGTGCTTGCGTCGAAACAACTTGCGGCGATTCCTTGGGGGAGTCTGCTTGCGTGTGGCACCAGGCAGGGTGACGTTACGTAGTTCCTGGCGTTTGCAAGCGATTGCTGCAGATGGATGATGCACAAGGCGTCTGGTCTGTGGGTTCGCTGCAGGGCCCTTGCCCGCCCACCATCGCGGGACACGCTGCAAGTACGTCCATGTAAGCTCTTTGGCGGCATCCATGCCGCCAAAGGTCCCGCGACAGTGAGCGGGCAAGGACCCGTCACGCTGGTCGGTGTGCACCATTGAAGCAGTGCATGATTCCATCGATCTGAGCGATACGCGCCGCGCCCGGCTAGGTGCTGCTGTCGAATCGCCGTTTGCACGGCGCGTGACCTTGCAGCTGCAGCGCATCTAGACGTTCCGCTGTGTCAGATCTTGGCGCGTTGCTCCCGCAGACCCGTCAATTGCACAGTCCAATCGTTCAAGCGCGCACGCTCTTGCTCGACGACCGCCGCCGGTGCGTTCTGCACGAAGGTGGCATTGCCAAGTTTGCCGTTGCACTTGCCGATCTCGCTTTCCACGCGCTTGATCTCCTTGTCCAGACGGATGCGCTCGGCCTCCATGTCGACCAGGCCTTCCAGCGGCACCAGCAGGGTCAGTTCGCCCACGATGGCAGCAGCGGCCGGCGGGGTGTCCTGGCCGGCGTCCAGCCAGTCGATGGCTTCGAGCTTGAGCAAGAACGCCAGCTGCGATGCGAAGCGCGATACGCGCGTGCGGTCGTCGGCGGTGCCGGCCTGCAGCAGCAGCTGCACCTGCTTTGAGGGCGGCACGTTCAACTCGCTGCGTACGCGCCGCAAAGCCGACACCATCGACTTCAACCATTCGACATCGGCGTCTGCGCTGGCGTAGCTGCTGGTGTCCACGTCGCCGACTTGCGGGAACGTCTGCAGGGAGATCGTCGCGGTGGTGATGCCCAGGCGCGGAGCGACCTGTTGCCACAGCTCTTCGGTGACGAACGGGGTGAGCGGGTGCAGCAGGCGCAGCAGCGATTCGAGCACGTACAGCAGGGTGTGGCGCGTGCTGGCGGCAGCGTCGTTGTCCTGCACGGCACCGTTGAGCGCAGGCTTTGCCAGCTCGACGAACCAATCGCAGAACGCATTCCACGCGAATTCGTACAGCGACTGCGTCAGCAGGTCGAAGCGGTAGTTGGCGTAATGTGCATGCGTTTCCGCAGTGACCTTGTCTAGCCGCGCCAGAATCCACTTCTCCGCTTCGGTACGCGGTTGCGGCACACCGGCAAAGCGCGCGCCTTCGGTGTTCATCAGGACAAAGCGCGTGGCGTTCCACAGCTTGTTGCAGAAATTCTTGTAACCCTCGGCGCGGCCCAGGTCGAACTTGATGTCGCGGCCGTGGGTAGCGAGTGCGGCGATGGTGAAGCGCAGCGCGTCCGCACCGTGGGCGATGATGCCGTCCGGGAATTCGCGACGCGTGGCTTTTTCGATCTTCTCGGCCATCCGCGGTTGCATCAGCCCGCTGGTGCGCTTGGCGACCAGGTCCTCGATGCTGATGCCGTCGATGATGTCCAGCGGGTCGAGCACATTGCCCTTGGACTTGGACATCTTCTGGCCCTGCGCATCGCGGATCAGGCCGGTAATGTAGACATCGCGGAACGGCACCTGCCCGGTGAAGCTGTCGGTGGCCATGATCATGCGCGCCACCCAGAAGAAGATGATGTCGAAACCGGTGACCAGCACGCTGGAGGGCAGATAGCGCTCGAAACCGCGCTCGGCCATCGCATCGGCATCCGGCCAGCCCAGCGTGGAGAATGGCCACAGCTGCGAGGAGAACCAGGTTTCCAGCACATCGCTGTCCTGATGCAACGCGATCTCTGCGCCCAGGCCGTGTTTCGCACGCACCTCGGCTTCGTCGTGGCCGACATAGCACTTGCCTGCGTCGTCGAACCACGCGGGAATGCGATGTCCCCACCACAGCTGACGGCTGATGCACCAATCCTGGATGTTCTCCATCCAATGGCGATAGGTGTTGATCCAGTTCGGCGGCACGAATTTGATCTGGCCGCTTTCGACCAGCTCCAGGCCGCGCTTGGCCAGCGCGTCCATCTTCACAAACCACTGGTCGGTGAGATACGGCTCGATCACCTGACCGGTGCGGTCGCCGCGGGGTACCTGCAGTTTGTGCGGCTTGGTTTCGACCAACAGGCCCAACTCTTCCAGCTCCGACAACACCAGCTTGCGTGCGTCGTAGCGATCCAGGCCGCGGTAGCGCTCCGGTGCGTTGTCGTTGATGGTGGCGGTGACGGTGAACAGATTGATCAACGGCAAGTCGTGGCGCACACCGACCTGGTAATCGTTGAAATCATGCGCAGGCGTGACCTTGACCACGCCGGTACCGAAGGCGCGATCGACATAATCGTCGGTGATCACCGGCACTTGCCGGCCGGTCAGCGGCAGCACGATGCGCGCGTTGTGCAGTGTTGCGTAGCGCGCATCGTCCGGGTGCACCATCGCCGCGGTGTCGCCCAGCATGGTTTCCGGGCGCGTGGTGGCCACCACCAGGTAATCGCGGGTTTCGCGCAGGGTCTCATTGCCGTCGGCGTCGTGCTCGACGTGTTCGTAGGTCACGCCATCGGCCAGCGGGTAGCGAATCGACCACAAAAAACCGTCTTCTTCGACGTTTTCCACTTCCAGGTCGGAGATGGCGGTCTTCAGCACCGGGTCCCAGTTGACCAGCCGCTGGCCGCGATAGATCAGGCCCTGCTCGTACCAGCGCACGAAGGCTTCGTTGACCGCTGCCGACGGTTGCGGGTCCATGGTGAAGGTGCTGCGCGACCAATCGCTGGAGGTGCCCAGGCGACGCATCTGGCGCTCGATGATGTCGCCGGATTCGGCCTTCCATTCCCACACCTTGGCGATGAAGCCGTCACGCCCGAGCGAGTCGCGCGTTTCGCCGTTGCCTTCCAGCGCCAGATTGCGCGACACCACCATCTCGGTCGCGATGCCGGCGTGGTCGGTGCCCACCTGCCACAGCGTGTCGAAGCCGCGCATGCGGTGATAGCGCACCAGCGCATCCATCAGCGTCTGCTGAAACGCGTGGCCCATGTGCAGCGTGCCGGTGACATTGGGCGGCGGCAGCAACACGGTGTACGGCTCGCCCTTGCCGGACGGCACGAAGTAGCCGGCCGCCTCCCACTGCGCGTACAGGCGCGATTCGAAGGAAGAGGGTTCGTAGCTGGAGGCGAGGGTGGTCATAAGGCAGGGAATGGAGAGTCGGGAATAGGGAATAGGGAAAGCGGGTGCGCTGAAAGGTGAAGGTCTACGGGGTAGTCGACGTGCGATTCTCGATTCCCCATTCCCGATTCACATATCGTATTTGGTCAGTTCCAGGCCCAGGGCCTTGTACTGTTTCCAGCGTTCGCGCAGCGGTTCGCGGGCGGCGGGGTCGGCGGGCACCACTTCCAGCACGCGGTCGCAGGCGCCCAGGTACGGGTCGTCGCGCAGGTTGATCACCAGCGGGCGCGAGGGCGCGGCGAACTCCGGCGTGGCGATCAGCACCGGCGCCAGTTCGTCTTCCTCATCGGTGCCGGCGATCTGGTGCGGCACATAGGCTTCGTCGTCGAACGCCCACAACAGGTCATCCAGCGCCTCGGCTTGCGCGGCATCGCGCGCCAGGATCAGCGTGGATAGGTTAGCGTCGTTGGCCTTGCGCGCCAGCTCGCAGACCAGCCGCAGCGGTTCGTCGAGGAAGCGCGGTTTGGCGATCAGGTAGAAATCGGCACGGGGCATGGGAAGGTCACGAAACGTAAGGGAAAACGGATTCAGCGATAAACACGCCGAGCATGAACAGCAGGCCGGAGGCCAGTATCGCCAGCACGAAGCCGCCCATTGCGCGCAGGCGCCTGCCCACCGGCCGCGAGCGATACAGATAGATGGGGATGAACACCAGCCAGGCCAGCACCATCCCGATGTTGATCCACATCGGGCGGTGAAAGCCCTGCCGGCGGCTGTCGGCCGCCAGCCAGACAAAGATCAGCGCCAGCAATAGCGCAAACCGCAGCAGATCGCTGCCAGTGCCGGTCCAGCCGGGCAGCGCGCAGGTGGCCCCGTCCGCCAGGGTGAACCCGGCGATCAGGGCCAGCGCGGCGCGCGGCGACATCAGGCCGCGCGATCCAGCAACCACTGCGTCAACAGACCGACCGGGCGACCGGTGGCCATGCCGCGCTTGCCTTCGTCGCTGGCCACGCCGGCGATGTCCAGATGCGCCCAGCGCTGGTTTTCGGTGAAGCGCGACAGGAAGCAGCCCGCGGTGATCGCGCCGCCCCAGCGACCGCCGATGTTGTAGACGTCGGCAAAGGTGGAATCCAGCAGGCCCTGGTATTCGTCCCACAAGGGCAGGCGCCAGGCGCGGTCGAACACATGCTCGCCGGCGGCCAGCAGTTCGTTGGCCAGGTCGTCGTGCTTGCTCATCAGGCCGGCGGTCTGGTGGCCCAGGGCCACCATGCAGGCGCCGGTCAGCGTGGCCACGTCCACCAGCGCTTCGGGATTGAAGCGCTCGGCGTAGGTCAGCGCGTCGCACAGGATCAGACGGCCTTCGGCATCGGTATTGCCCACTTCGATGGTCTTGCCGGACATGCTGGTGATCACGTCCGACGGACGATAGGCATTGCCGTCGATGGCGTTTTCCACCGCCGGCACCACCACCACCAGATTGATCGGCAGCTCGGCCTTGACCGTGGCCACGAAGGTGCCGATGACGTTGGCGCCACCGCACATGTCGTACTTCATTTCCTCGATGCCGCCCTGCGTCTTGAGATTGACGCCGCCGGTATCGAAGGTGATGCCCTTGCCGACCAGCACATACGGCCGCGCGTCGCCGCCGCCATTCCACTTCAGCACGATCAGGCGCGGGCGGTTGGCCGAGCCGCGTGCCACCGACAGCAGCGAGCCCATGCCCAGCGACTCCATCTGCGCCTCGTCCAGGATCTCGGCTTCGGCACCGGCGTACTTGCCGGCAAATGCGGCCGCGGTGTCGGCCAGGTAGGCCGGGGTGCAGTAGTTGGGCGGCAGATTACCCAGCTCGCGGGCGAACTCCACGCCCTCGGCGGTCGCAATGCCCACCGCCAGCGCGCGGGCGTCGTCGCCGGCGATCGCAAGCGTGGTCAGGCCAGTCTCGTCGACCTTCTTCTTGCCCAGCGTGGCGGTGTAGCGATACGCCGCATGGTCGCTGACGATGACTGCCTGGCGGATATTCCATGCGGCATCGCGGGCCTTGACCGGCAGTTCGGTGAGGGTGAGCAGGGCGGTGCCGACGGCGCCGGTCTTCAGCGCGCGGGTCGCATCGCCGATGGCCTTGAGGTAGGGCGCCACGCCGAACTTGGCGGTCTCGCCCAGCCCGACCACCAACACGCGCGGGGCGGTCACGCCGGGCAGGTCGTGGACCAGGGTGGTGCTGCCGGTCTTGGCAACCACGTCGCCGCGTGCCACCAGGGCCGTCAGGCGGCCCTGGCTGGCGCTGTCCAGCGCCTGCGCGGCGGGCGACAGGGTCTTGTCGGCGAACACGCCAACCACGATGCAGTCGACGGCGGCGCTTGCCGGCGCGTCTTGGTTCAGGGTGAATTGCAGGGCCATTGATCAGATTCCGTAGGCAAATCCGTACAATCGCGGACTGTTTACGCCAACCTGATTAGGCTGGCGGCGCCGCGAACGAATCCGAGAGTTTAAAACAAGCCCACCCTATGCCGAAGCTCGATCGATATCTGCTTAGCGATTTCACCCAGAGCTTCCTGGCCACCTTGATCGTGCTGCTGGTCGTCAGCGTCGGCGGTGTGCTGGTGGATATCCTCGGCAATATCGCCGATGGCCGCATCCCAGCGCGCTTGCTGCTGTCTCAGGTGGGCCTGCAATTCGTGGCCTATCTGCCGATCATCCTGCCGCTGGCGCTGATGCTGGGCCTGTTATTGGCGCTGGCGCGGCTGTACCGCGATTCAGAAATGGCCGTCATTACCGCCATTGGCGTCGGCCCCAGGCGCATGTTGCGGCCGATGCTGATGCTGGTGGTGCCGGTGGTGATCATCATCGGGCTGTGCTCGCTGTGGCTGGGCCCGTGGGCCAGCCGCACCGCCGAAACCATGCTGGAAGACGCCAATCGCAGCGTGCTGATGGCCGGCCTGGAGTCGGGCAAGTTCACCCCGCTGTCCGGCGGTGGCGTGGTCTACCTGACCACCATCTCCGCCGATGGCAAGGGCCTGGGCAAGGTGTTCATGCAGCGCCAGAGGGACGACCGCATCGATGTGGTCACTGCCCAGCGCGGCGCGATGTTCTTCGAAGGCAAGACCGACCGTTACCTGCGTCTGGAGGACGGCTATCGCATCGAAGGCCCGGCCGCCGGCGACACCCTGGACTACCGCTTGATGAAGTTCGCCAGCAATGACGTGGCCTTGCCCGATCGCACCCGGACCCACGACGCCAACGACCCGGAAGTGATGTGGACCACGCAGCTGCTGTCCGATGAGCGTCCGGCTGCACGTGCGCAGTTGCACGAGCGCCTGGCGCCGCCCTTGCTGGCGCTGGCCTTCGCGCTGCTGACCCTGCCGCTGTCGCGCAGCGCGCCACGCCAGCAGCGCTACGGCCGGATCATGCTGGCGTTCCTGGCCTACATGGTTGGCACCAATCTGATGATCGTCGGCACCCAGTGGATCGCCAACGGCAAGACCCCGGCTGCGCTGGGCTTGTGGTGGTTGACGCTGCCGCTGCTGGCGGTGGCGGTCTGGGCGTATGCACGCGATGGCCGCGTGCGTCGGCCGAGGGCGAACGCATGAGGCTGACCCCGCGGGTCCATGATTGGTACGTCGGTCGCGTGGTGTTGTTCACCGTGCTGCTGACCTGGGCGGTGCTGCTGGGTCTGGACCTGGTCAATGCCTTCGCCAGCGAGGCCAAGAACATCGGCCAAGGCAGCTACAGCTTCGGGCACGCGGTGGCCTTTGTGGCCTACACCGTGCCGCGTCGCGCTTACACCTTGTTCCCCACCGCTGCGGTGATTGGCGCGCTGATGGGCCTGGGCCAGCTGGCGGCCACATCCGAATTGACCGCCTTGCGCGCGCTGGGCGTGTCGCGCAAGCGCATGTCCGCCTCGGTGGTGGCAGCGATGGCGCTGTTGACCGCCAGCATGGTGATCAGCGGCGAAACCGTCGGGCCATGGGCGCAGAACCAGGCCGACAGCCTCAAGGCCAGTGCCCGCTACAACAACAGCATGGCGTCCTCGCGCTATTCGGGCCTGTGGGCACGCGAAGGCGACACCTTCCTCAACGCGCTCAGCGGCGAAGAAAAGCTGCTCGACGGCGGCGGCACCGCGCTCGATCTGCACGATGTGCGGCTGTATCACCTGGATGCCAACGGCAGGCTGCAGCAGCTGACCTACGCCTCCGTGGCCGAGCACCGCGATGGCCGTTGGACTTTGCGCCAGGTGCGTCGCGATACCTTCCAGGAACGTTCGGTGCAGCGCGAAACCTTCCCCGAGCTGCCATGGCAATCGCAACTGAGCCCTGCGGCGCTGGCGGCCGGATTGGCCAAGCCGCGCAATCTCTCGGCGCACGAGCTGGAGCAGAGCATCGAATACCGTCGCCGCAACGGACTGGACGCGCGCGATTACGAAGATCAGTACTGGAGCCGCTGGTTCTACCCGCTCAACGTGTTGGCGTTGTGCATGGCGGCGATTCCGTTCTCGTTTGGTTCGCTGCGCAGCGGCGGCTTGGGCAAGCGCCTGTTTTTGGGCATCTTGTTCGCCCTCGGCTTCTGGCTGCTGCAGTTGTTCTTCGGCCGTATGGCGGGCGCGCTAAAGCTGGATTACCGAATCGCCTACGCACTGCCCCCGATGGTGATGCTGGGCGTGTCGGCGTGGTTGTTCCGGCGGCGCAGTAGTTGACCGGGCCCGAAGTGGCTCTTATGTCAGGCTTGGAGCAATTGGAGCTTCAACGCGTGGTCAGCGAGGTGCTGCATTACCTGTGGGATCCGATCGGCATCGCAGGGGTTGTGGAAGCACGTGATGAGTACGACGGTTATGTGCTCGGCATCTGTACCTTGCTGTGGCAAGGCGCCGATCATGTGCTGATCGGCAAAACCTTGATCGACATTGCCGATGAGCAGCTGGGTCTGCCCGGTTCCGAAGCGCAGGCCGAGCGGGCTGCGCTCAAGCTGATCCTTTGGCGGGATGCGATTACTCGATAGGTTTTGCCGTTAAATCCTGTCCAATGACCAGAGCGTTGGCCAGAACGAAGTTGGATCGGTCAGCATCGATTTCCAACTCAGGAACTAGCATCAGCGCGCTGGTCGGCGCTCCAGCCGCGTACCACTTGCGCGGTCATGCCAGGTCAAACGATCGCGATCTACCCATGCCCACCAGAATCCGAGTCCGCCCAGGGCCAGCGATAGCGTGCCCACCGCATAGCGGATCCAGACCTGACGCCAGGTAGGTTGTTGTGTTCCTTGCAAGCGTAGCCGCCAAGGACGCATGCCCAGGGTCTGGCCGCCGCGGCGCCAGCTCACCGTGGCGTACCCGCCAGCGGCGGCCCAGCAGCACAGCCAGAGCAGCCACTGCCAGGCACTGAACGGTGCGATGTTTTCGCGTGCGGGATGCCCGGCCAGGGTGAAGCCCAACGTAAAGCCGGCGGAAATCAGCATCCACAGCGCCAGCACCGGCCAGGCGTCGTAGCACATGGACAGCAGCCGCCAGTGCAACAAGGCGGCTGGCCGTGGGGAATCGGATGCGGCGATCGACGTCATGGCGCGAGCATAGCTGGCGCCAGCGATCCAGCAACGCCGCGCTGCAGTAACACTGTCTAGCCCATCCAGTCGCGGCATCTTGATGTCCAGCAGCACGGCGTATCGAACACGCGGCGGCCGATGCTGGCTGTGGTGACGGCAGAGCGGTTGCAGCCGGGGTTTGGAGTTGGCTTTGATGCTGTTGCCGGTGCGGTGGAGGTTCTTCGGCAATGGATGTGCGGATTGGCACGTCTCGCGTTACCACGTCGCGCCTGCGTTTCGGGGCGCTCTTGGGTGCGGCGGGTTTCTCGGCTACGGCGTCGCGCCCAGGTGCGCTCCTACGTGTGTGATGTGTGCGGATGGATGGAGCGTGAGCGCGCGAGCGATGGGTCTGCCGGCAACGTTCGCTAACCGCGCGGGTGATGCGTGGCGTGCAGCTTCTGCAGGTGCTGCCTTGCCACCAGCGTGTAGATCTGGGTGGTCGACAGCGAGCTGTGGCCCAGCAGCATCTGCAACGCGCGCAGGTCTGCACCGTGGTTGAGCAGGTGGGTCGCAAAACTGTGCCGCAGGCCGTGCGGGCTGACCGTTGCCGGGTCGATGCCGGCCACCGCCGCATAGCGTTTGACCAAGGCCCAGAAGTGCTGACGGCTGGGCGGCTGGCGTGCTGCATCGATGAACAGCGGCACCTGGCCGTCCACCGCCGCCACGGCCTTGTGATCGGCCAGCAGCGGGCGCGCCTCGTGCAGATAGCGCTCCAGCCAATGCTGCGACTCTTCGCCCAGCGGCACCAGGCGTTCCTTGCTGCCCTTGCCGGTCACGCGCAGCACGCCCTGGCGCAGATTGACGCCCACCGCTGGCAGATTTACCAACTCGCTGACACGCAGCCCGGCGGCGTACATCAATTCGAGCATGGCGCGGTCGCGCAGGCCAAGCGGTGTCTGGATATCCGGCGCCGCCAGCAAGGCCTCGATCTGGGTTTCGGTCAGCGCCTTGGGCAGCGAGCGCGGCAATCGGGGTGGATCCAGCAGGGCGGTGGGGTCATCGCTGCGCACGCCATCGCGCAGGCACAGGCCGTAGAAGGCGCGCAAGGTCGACAACAGCCGGGCATTGCTACGCGGCGAATATCTGGCCTCGGTCCGCCAGCGCAGGTAATCGAACAACACCGAACGATCGATACCCAGCAAGCCGCCGCCGGCACCATCGCGCCAGCGTGCCAAGCCTTCCAGATCGCGCCGGTAACTGTCCAGCGTCTGCCGCGCCACACCTTGCTCGGCCCACAAGCGATCCAGAAAGCGCTCGATGGCGGCGGCATCGGCCGCCTGCAGCGGCGGCAGCTGTTGGGTGAGTTGGCGACGTTCGGCGGGACTGCTGGCTGACATCGCCACAGCATAGAGCGTGTCGCGCATATTGCGATGCGCCACGGTTGTGATCGGCCACCTATCGCCAGCGCCTGCCTTGCCGTATCGCGCGCAAGGGTTTGGCGCCCTCAAGGGCAGTCGCATGCCGCGCCTGATGTTGCTCGCCAGCGTGGCGGCCAGCTCACGGATTGTGGCAAACCACACGCAGGAATACACTCAAAGGCACGCCCGGATCACATACGTAGGAGCGCACCCGGGCGCGACG
>NZ_JBEGDW010000002.1:1250580-1340296 GCF_040202875.1 Xanthomonas sp. WHRI 10204 | reverse complement strand
GACGGCCGTTGGCCAGGAAAACCCGCCGCATCCAATCCGGCTCCGGTGCTCTCTAAGCGCTGCCTTGGCAGCACCAGGCGTAACAAAGCCCTACGTCTGACCTCGCTGCGGCATGCGTCACGCACGTAGGAGCGCACCCGGGCCCGAGGCCGTTGGCCAGGAAAACCCGCCGCATCCAATCCGGCTCCGGTGCTCTCTAAGCGCTGCCTTGGCAGCACCAGGCGTGACAAAGCCCTACGTCTGACCTCGCAGCGCCATGGATCACACACGTAGGAGCGCACCCGGGCGCGAGGCCGTTGGCCAGGAAAAACCCGCCGCACCCAATCCCGCTTCAATGCGCCAAACGCTGACTTGGCGGTGCCAAGCGCAACAATCCGCTCGTCTGCACTGGAGGCGCCACGAACCCACCGGCCGGCGAACGAACAAACTGTCGCGGCCGCTGCCTGGCTTCATCCGCCCTGTGCGAGAATCCAGTCACCCCGATTCCACTGGATGCGTGAATGTATCGTCTTGCTATCGCCGCGCTGCTGGGCGCGCTCAGCCTTACCGCCTGCGCACAATCGTCGCAGCCTGCGGCAAGCGCCGCCGGCGCCAAGCCAGCCGCCGCTGCCCCCGCCGCCGCGACTGGCAATGTGGATCAGCGCGTCGGCGCCGCCCTCAAGGCACTGGATCCGGACTTCAAGCCGGATTACATCGGCGCCGCGCCGTTCCCCGGGTTCCGCGAGGTGGTGGTCGGTGGGCAGGTGCTGTACGTCAGCGATGACGGCCGTTACCTGATCCAGGCGCAGCCGTTCGACATCCAGAACAAGCAGTTTGCCGCTAGCCCGGGCCTGCTGGCGTACCGCCGCAAGCAGCTGGACACCGTGCCCAAGGCCGATCGCATCGTGTTCGCACCGGCCAACCCCAAGTACACCGTCACCGTGTTCACCGACGTGGAATGCGGCTACTGCCGCAAGCTGCACAGCGAGATCGGCGAGCTCAACAAGCAGGGCATCGCGGTCGAATATCTGGCCTTCCCGCGCATGGGCCTGGGTAGCCAGGACCACAAGGAAATGATCGCCGTGTGGTGCGCGGCCGACCGCAAGCAGGCCTTGACGGCGGCCAAGTCGGGCCAGCCAGTCAATGCCAAGGACTGCAAGAACCCGGTGTCGATGGAATACACGCTGGGTCAGCGTCTTGGCGTCAACGGCACCCCGGCGATCTTTGCGCCCGACGGCACCCAGCTGGGTGGTTACCTGCCGCCGGCGCAGCTGCGCGAAGCGTTGGAAAAGCGCGCCGTCACCACCGCCGGTGGCAGCCGCTAAGCTGGAATATGTGAGTCTGGCAGTAGTGGCGCGCCGGTAAGGCGCGTCGCCACGACGGGACACGCTTGAGGAAGGGCTGGATGCGCATGCATCCGGCCCTTCGTCGTTTTAGCGGCATTGCCGTGCGGAAAAAGGCAGTGGTCAGTGGCTGACTGGAGCGATGCCAGGCAAGCATCCAGCCTGGAAGCTGACTTCCAACTACCCAGACCCAGACCCAGACCACAGACCCAGACCCAGACCCAGACCCAGACCCAGACCCAGACCCAGACCACAGACCACAGACCACAGACCACAGACCACAGATCCCAATCCCCAATCCCCAATCCCCAATCCCCAATCCCCAATCCCCAATCCCCAATCCCCAATCCCCAATCCCCAATCCCGGCCCGCACCGACCAACCTCCGCTACAATGATCGGCCCCGTTTCTGACACGGTTCCCCGGACATGATGGTCCTCGAGGGCGCTTCCGCCCTTTCGCCGTTCCGCCGCGCTCGGCTCGAAACCCGCCTGCAAACCCTCGTCCCCGCGCTGCGCATTACCGGCGCCTGGCACGTGTATTTCATCCGCGCCGAGGCCGGGCAGTCGCCCGATCAGGCCACCTTGCAGCGCATCCTGCAGGCCGAAGCGGACCCCGCGCCGCGCGACGAACAGGCGTCCTCGCATTACGTGGTGCCGCGTCTGGGCACGCTGTCGCCGTGGTCGAGCAAGGCCACCGAGCTGGTGCGCGGCGCCGGGCAGCCGATCCAGCGCGTAGAGCGCGGCACCCGCATCGATCTGGTCGGTTGGCCGGACGACGCAGCTACCAGGGGCGCCGTGGCCAAGCTGCTGCACGACCCGATGACGCAATCGCTGCTCGGCTCGGCCGCCGCCGCCGAGGCGCTGTTCAACGTGCCCGACCCGGGCCATCTGCGGCGCGTGCCACTGGATGGGCTGGAGCAGGCCAACCGCGACCTGGGCCTGGCCCTGGCGCAGGACGAGATCGACTACCTGCGCGAGCGCTTCGCCGAACTGGGGCGCGACCCGGCCGATGTCGAGCTGATGATGTTTGCGCAGGCCAATTCCGAGCACTGCCGGCACAAGATCTTCAATGCCAGCTGGACCATCGACGGCAAGCCGCAGGAACGCTCGCTGTTCCGCATGATCAAGCACACCCACCAGCAGACCCCGCAAAACACCTTGTCGGCCTACAGCGACAATGCGGCGGTGGTGGAAGGCGTGCCGGCCGCGCGCTATCGTCCGGATCCGGCCACCGGCCAGTACCGCAGCGAAGCGGTGCTGCCGTCGGCATTCGCCATCAAGGTGGAAACGCATAATCACCCGACCGCGATCGCGCCGTTTCCCGGTGCGGCCACCGGTGCCGGTGGCGAGATCCGCGACGAAGGCGCCACCGGGCGCGGCGGCAAGCCTAAGGCCGGCCTGACTGGTTTCACGGTGTCGCACCTGCGTATTCCGACCCTGCCGCAGCCGTGGGAAGCGCCGCGCGCGCTGAATCCGCGCATGGCTCCGGCCCTGGACATCATGCTCGACGGCCCGCTGGGCGGCGCCGCATTCAACAACGAATTCGGCCGGCCGAATCTGCTCGGGTATTTCCGCAGTTTCGAGCTAGCCGAAGGCCCGGGCCTGACCCGCGCTTACGACAAGCCGATCATGCTGGCCGGCGGCCTGGGCGCGATCGATCGCAATCAGGTCGAAAAGCTGCGCTTGCAGCCGGGCGATGCGGTGATCGTGCTGGGCGGCCCGGCGATGCTGATCGGCCTGGGCGGCGGTGCGGCCAGTTCGGTGGCGGCCGGCGACAGCGCCGAGGCGCTGGATTTTGCCAGCGTGCAGCGCGAGAACCCGGAAATGGAGCGCCGCTGCCAGGAGGTCATCGACCGCTGCGTGGCGCTGGGCATCGACAACCCGATCCGCTGGTTCCACGACGTGGGTGCAGGTGGCCTGTCCAACGCGATTCCCGAACTGCTGCATGACTCCGGCGTGGGCGGCATCATCGACCTGGGCCGCGTGCTCAGCGACGACCCGTCGTTGTCGCCGCTGGAACTGTGGTGCAACGAATCGCAGGAACGCTACGTGCTGGGCGTGCCGCAGGCGCGTCTGCAGGAATTTGCCGCCATCTGCGCCCGCGAACGCTGCCCGTTCGCCGCCGTCGGCGTCGCCACGGCCGAGGAGCGGCTGGTGGTGGGATACGGCGTCCTTGACGCCGGGAATCGGGAATCGGGAATCGGGAATGGCAACGGCAACGGCAACGGCAACGGCAACGGCAACGGCGCCACGCCGGTTGCCGACGCTGCTGCTTCAAACCATTCCCGATTCTCCAATCCCGATTCCCAGCTCCCCATCGACCTGCCCATGGACGTGCTGTTCGGCAAGGCGCCGAAGATGCATCGCGATGCGGTGCATCCGCCGGCGCCACAGTGGCCGGTGTTGCAGACGGCGACGCTGGATCTGCAGCAGGCCGGTTTGCGGGTGCTGGCGCATCCCACGGTCGCGTCCAAGAGTTTTCTGGTCACCATCGGCGACCGCAGCGTGGGTGGCTTGACCGCGCGCGAACAGATGATCGGCCCGTGGCAGCTGCCGCTGGCCGACTGCGCGATCACCCTGGCCGGGTTCGAGACGTTTTCGGGCGAGGCGATGTCGATCGGCGAGCGCACGCCGCTGGCGCTGTTGAACGCTGCCGCGTCCGCGCGCATGGCGGTGGGCGAAGCGATCACCAATCTGTGCGCTGCTCCGGTGCAGTCGCTGGACAGCATCAAGCTGTCGGCCAACTGGATGGCCGCCGCCGGCCACGCTGGCGAAGACGCGCTGTTGTACGACGCGGTACGTGCGATCGGCATGGAACTGTGCCCGGCGCTGGAGCTGAGCGTGCCGGTGGGCAAGGACTCGCTGTCGATGCAGGCGCAGTGGGTTGCCGGGAATGGGGAATCGGGAATTGGGAATGGTGAACTGCCAGAGCCCTCCGCTTCTTCCATTCCCGATTCCCGATTCCCGATTCCCGGTGAAACGCTGAAAAGTGTTTCACCTGTGTCGCTGATCATCAGCGCCTTCGCGCCGGTCGGCGATGTGCGGACGCAGCTGACGCCGTTGTTGCGCAACGACGAAGAAAGCGAGCTGTGGTTGATCGGGCTGGGCGGCGGCAAGCAGCGCCTGGGTGGGTCGGTGCTGGCGCAGGTGTATGCCGACGATGCGGCCTTGCCGGCGTTCGGCGGCGACGTGCCGGATCTGGAGGACGCACAACGGCTGCGCAGTTTCTTCGAATTGATCCGCGATGCGCGCGAAAGCGGCCTGTTGCTGGCGTATCACGATCGCAGCGATGGCGGTGCGTTTGCGGCGCTGTGCGAGATGGCCTTTGCCTCGCGCCAGGGCCTGGATATCACGCTGGATGCCTGGGGCGATGACGCGTTCCGCAGCCTGTTCAATGAAGAACTCGGTGCGGTGGTGCAGATCGCCAGCGAAGATCGCGCTGCGTTTGCCGATCTGGTCGAACGCCATGCACTGACCGAGTGCGCGCAGCGTATCGCGCGTCCCACCGGCGCGCCGCGCGTGCGGGTGAGCGGGCAGGGGCGGGTGCTGGCGGAATGGCGTTGGGAGGAGTTGTTCGATGCGTGGTGGTCGGTGACCCATGCCATGCAGAAGCTGCGCGACAACCCGGACAGTGCCGACGAAGAGCGCGCGCTGGCGCGCGATTTTCAGGCGCCCGGGCTGCGTCCCACGTTGGTGTTCGACCCGTCCGAGGATGTGGCCGCGCCGTTCGTGGCGACCGGTGCGCGGCCCAAGGTGGCGATCCTGCGCGAGCAGGGCGTCAATGGGCAGATCGAAATGGCCTACAACTTCGAGCGCGCCGGGTTCAGTGCATTCGATGTGCACATGAGCGACCTGATCGAAGGGCGCGTGGATCTGGCGCAATTTTCCGGCTTCGCCGCCTGTGGCGGTTTCAGCTACGGCGACGTGCTGGGCGCCGGCCGCGGCTGGGCCACCTCGATCCTGGAGCGCACCGCGTTGCGCGATGCGTTTGCCGCGTTTTTCGCACGTAGCGATACGTTCGCGCTGGGTGTGTGCAACGGCTGCCAGATGCTCAGCCAGCTCAAGGACATCATTCCCGGTGCCGGGCATTGGCCGCGTTTCCTGCGCAATCGCAGCGAGCAGTTCGAAGCGCGCACCGCGCTGCTGGAAGTGGTGGAGTCGCCGTCGATCTTCCTCCGCGGCATGGCGGGCTCGCGGATTCCGGTGGCGGTGGCGCATGGCGAAGGCCGTGCGGAGTTCGACACTGCCGTGGACCAAGCCGCCGCACGCGTGGCGCTGCGTTTCATCGATGGCAACGGCGCGGTGGCATCGCAGTACCCGCTCAACCCGAACGGGTCGCCGGACGGCATCACCGGGCTGACCAGCACCGATGGCCGCGCCACCATCCTGATGCCGCATCCCGAGCGCACGCCGCGCACGGCAAACCTGAGTTGGCATCCGGCCGACTGGGGCGACGACTCGCCGTGGCTGCGGATGTTCCGTAATGCGCGGGTGTGGTGCGGTTGAGTGAGGTGATCCCGAGCCGCGTGCGCTAAGCGCGCGTCACGCGTCTCCCTGACGGCTGTGTGCAGCGATGCACACGGCCGTTTTCGTTTGTGCCCACGGTCTGATGCCACCGCGTCGCAAGGTGTCTGCGCGACGGTCTGGATGGATTGGGTTGCATCGCGCGTCGCCATGCACCGGTGCTGCGATGCTGTCGCTGAAAGAGGCGTGTAACCCGTGCGTTCTGGCCGGCTGCTGGCGCGTACGGGTCGGTCCATCCATGTGTTCCGGGCGGTGCGTTGCGGCAACGCGGCCCAGTAACTCGCCGATCGACACAGTGTCGCGCCTGGTCATGCCGCCTTGGCTGTGCAGTTGCGACCAGGTTTCGTAAAGAAAATAAGGTTTGCTTGAAGTAAAGTTGAGAGTTGCTAGTTATTCGCATCAAAGGTTTTTTGCGTGCGTGATGCGCTCCGTATTTAGTTGTTCGGGTGTTCAATAAACTCATCTAGCGTTACGTATTTAGTGTAAGCGGTACGTCTGCCAAGTACTCGGTGGCGCTTATTTTTCAAGGTAAATCTCGGTGAAGGGGAGCTGCTGCGCTCGATAAAGCCTCGGCGTGACGCACGGAAATCAGGTGTGCGGTGGTCGGTTATCACACGCCCGGAAATGCTGAAAAGTAAGTGTTCAATGAAAGAGTATCGAAAATGCCGAGGGTGGCCGCTCTCCGGTAAGGCGATGCATTATTCGATTATCTCGAACATGCCGGCGCGGGGCCGTCTGCCTGTGTGCCGCGGCCTGGTCGCTGCCATCTGCGTAGTGCTGGCGGGCAGTGCCATCACATTCACCGCAATGGCGCAGGCGCGTAGTCCGAGGACGCCGTACAGCTTGGTCGATGGCTAACGTCTTTGAGCGCAGTGACCGGCTGTCGCTGATGCGTCGACGGGTTCGGTTGCCAGTGCGGTGGAGCCGGCGCTCTCGTCCAACGCGGCAATGCCGGCCGAAGATGACGCCGATGTGCTTCCATTCGTCGACGCGCGCGATGCCATTGCTCTGGGGGCAGCAAGCAATGCGCTTGCCGATGGCGCCAGCGCGCTGGGAGCGGGCAACCTGGCATTGGCGCGCGATGCCACAGCCTTGGGGCGCAATGCGATGGCGATCGATACGTCTGCAGTGGTGGTTGGCGGAGTTGCAACGGTGTGCGACTACGACGCGTTCGGCTTTGTTGTCGGCAGCAGCGAGCAAATCACCGAGGCCGCCGGTGTTGTGTCCAACGCGATCGGTGGCGGTGCCAAGGCGGTCGACGCGCTCATGACGGCAGTAGTCGGCACTGGCGGTGACACGTGTGCTGCGGCGTTGCGACGCCGATGGTCTGGACTGCACGCTGGATGCCCAAGTCCTGCGAAACGGCACAATCCAGCGCGGCGTGTCCACTGGGGCCGGGACTGCGGGTGTGCTCACCTTCCAGGCGTCCGCAGGCCAGGGACTGAGCTTTCTCAGCGTCGGTGGCAGCGGGCAGGCGTCGCTGTATGGCGCACTGGGCCGCGTGCCCAGCGCCGACGACAACGACAACGACAACGACGGCGCCTCCATGCGCAGCAGCACCAGCCAGGCAGTGCGCTTCACCGCGCCGCGCGCAGGTACCTACGTGCTCAAACGTGAGGGCGCCATCTTCGACGGCGTGAGCCTGCTGGCGCGCCAAGGAGTCGACGTCTGGCATCGATGCAGGGCGCGGTCGTCATTTCCTTGGCGCAAACGGATCCGGCGCTGCTAGCGGCGAAGCTGCCGGACAACCGCGGCCGACACGCAGCGGGCTGACCCGCCATCTGACCTACTCCTGGTGTGTTTTTGCGCAACCAAGCCCCTTGGCGTCTCGCCAGCGGGTTTTTTTGTCTGCAAAAGACATGGCTATTCAGCTTTGAAATGTCTTGAGAGACATGATCTAGGTCGCTGTTTTCCAAAGAATTATCAAAAATCTAATAAAAGCAAGCAGAAGTGTGACGAAAAGCACTCTTATCTTCGCTTTCTGTCAAAAACTTGACGCCGGATTTGACGGCTGTTAACACTTCGCGCAGTTCTATGGTTGGGTAGCGTTCACTTTTTGACTATCCACGGTGCAGGCGCAAGCCGCCCATCGCCGCAAGGCCCATAGCGCGCACAACCACGGGGAATCGCGTGGCCGAAAGGCCTTCCGAGGGTGGGCGCTCGCCAAAAACCAGTCCCAACAACTCAGGAGTAGTGCGTCGATGAATCGGATTTATCGCAAGGTCTGGAACAAGTCATTGGGTGTGTGGGCCGTGGCCTCGGAATTGGCCAGCGGTGACAGCACCGGAGCCGTTGCTCCAGCCTCGCTCATCGACCGCCGCCAAAGCCTGGCATTGGCCGCCGCCATCACCCTGGCGCTCGGCGGCGCCGGATTCGTCACGCCACTCCCCGCCAGCGCGCAATCGGTCGAAGTCGGCCGCGGTGCCTCCGCACCTGCCGCCAAGGCGACCGCCATCGGTGCCGGCAGCACGGCCAGCGCCACCGGCGCGGTCGCTACCGGTGCCGACAGCAGCGCCAGCGGTGTGAATAGCAGCGCGATTGGTCGCCAGACCAACGCCATCGGCGAAAACGCCGTGGCCATCGGCTACAACAGTTTTGTGCGCCAGGCAGGCGAAAACGGCGTGGCGCTGGGCGCCAATGCCGGCGTCACCGGTGCCAATTCGGTTGCGCTGGGCGCAGGCTCGCGCACGCACGAAGACGACGTGGTGTCGGTCGGTAGCGGCAATGGTCGCGGCGGCCCGGCAACGCGTCGCATCACCAACGTCGGTGCCGGCATCAACGCCACCGATGCGGTCAACGTGGCGCAGCTGCGCGACGTGGCCGATGTGGCCGAAGACACCGCGCTGTTCTTCAAGGCAAGCCCGGGCGACGACAGCGTCGGCGCCTATGTCGATGGCAATAGCGCACTGGCCGCAGGCGATGCCGCCAATGCGATCGGTACCGCAACCACCGCGCTCGGCACCGGCGCCAATGCCACCGCCGAGAACGCGACCGCCGTGGGCGCCAATGCACTGGCCTCCGGCCAGAACAGCGCAGCGTTTGGCCATAACGCGCAGGCCAATGGCCCGGCCAGCGTGGCCGTGGGCGGTGCTGCGGTCAACGAAGATGGCCAGCCGTTGATCACCAATGGCGGTGTGCCGGTCACCACCGGTGCCACCAGCGCCGGCGTTGGCGGAACGGCGGTCGGCGCCAGCGCCAATGCCGACGGTTTCGCGGCGTCCTCGTTCGGCGTCGGCGCGTATGCCGCCGGTGCGCAGGCATCGGCATTCGGTGCAGTGGCCAACGCCGGTGGCGATTACGCCACTGCCGTCGGTACCCAGACCAACGCCAGCGGCACCAGCAGCACGGCTGTGGGCGGCCCGGTGGATCTGATTCCCGGACTGGGCTTCTTCGTGCAGACCCAGGCCAGCGGCGACGCGTCCACTGCGCTCGGCGCCGGTGCGATTGCATCGGGCACCTACACCACCGCCGTCGGCACGTTGAGCGAGGCGTCGGGTACCGAAGCCACGGCAGTGGGCTACTTCGCCTACGCACCGGGCGAAGGCGCAACCGCGGTCGGTCCGGAATCCTGGGCCAGCGGTGAGCTGAGCACGGCGCTGGGCTACTACAGCACCGCACGCGGCGCCAACTCGGTGGCGCTGGGCGCCAATTCGGTCGCCACGCGCGCCGACACCGTGTCGGTCGGCGCGGCCGGCGCAGAGCGTCAGATCACCAGCGTCGCTGCCGGTACCGAAGCCACCGATGCAGTGAATCTCGGCCAGCTCACCGCCGTCTCCGATGTCGCCGCCACCACCGCGCGCACGTTCGTCGCCACCGGTGAGGGCGCTGCAGTTGCCGAAGGCGTGGACAGCGTCGCGGCAGGGTCCAATGCATCCGCGCTTGCCGATTACAGCACTGCGCTGGGTTCCAGCAGCATTGCATCGGACATCAACACCACTGCCGTGGGCAGCGGTGCAGTGGCAAATTTCAACAACGCCACGGCGGTGGGTTTCAACAGCATCGCCAGCGACCGTTATGCCACTGCGCTGGGCGCAGACAGCACCGCGTCGGGCTTCTACGGCACCGCACTTGGCAGCACCAGCGTGGCCTTCGGCCGCGGTGCGACTGCGGTGGGTTTCGAAAGCATCGGCAACGGGCTTGAATCCACGGCGCTGGGGTTTGCCAGCGTGGCGTTCGGCGACACCAGCACCGCGATCGGTGCGGAAAGCACCGCGTATGGCACAGGCAGCGTGGCAGTTGGCATCACCTCGGCCGCAGGTGGCGATGCTTCGATTGCCATCGGCGATACCGCATTCACAGGTGGCAATCGTGCAGTTGCGATTGGGTCGCAGGCCAATGCTTACGGCGATCGTTCGCTAGCGCTGGGTGCCAACACCTTCGTCGAAGGCACCGATAGCGTTGCGATCGGCGATGGTGCGCAAGTTGCGGTGAACAACAGCGTTGCGCTTGGCGTGAACGCTGTTGCCGATCGCGCCAACACGGTTTCCGTGGGTACCGTTGGCGGCGAACGTCAAATCACCAATGTCGCTGCCGGTACCGAAGGCACCGATGCGGTGAATCTGGATCAGCTCAACGCAGTGGCCGGCACCGCCGAAACCACCGCGCGCCTGTATGCAGGCACCGGCGACGGCACTGCCGTCGCACAGGGCGAAGATGCAACGGCGGCCGGTTCCAATGCCACCGCCGAAGGCGATTACAGCAGCGCCTTCGGTGCCAGCAGCCAGGCCACCGCCATCGGTGCCGTGGCCATCGGCAGCGGCGCCAACGCAACGGCGCAGTACGCCAATGCCGCCGGCTACAACGCGGCGGCCAGCGGCTTTGGCAGCGTGTCCAACGGCGCCTTCAGCCAGGCCAGCGGCGACTATGCCGTGGCCGTGGGTGGCGAGAGCGAAGCAGCCGGCGCGCAGAGCACCGCGCTCGGTGCAGCGGCAGGTGCGTATGGCGATGGCTCGCTGGCGGTTGGTGCGCTGAGCGAGGCACAGGGCAGCGAATCCACCGCGATGGGCTACTTCGCCAGCGCCAGCGGCGAATCGGCCACGGCAATTGGCGCAGAAAGCGTCGCCGATGGCACCACCGCCGCAGCACTGGGCTTCGGCGCACAGGCGACGGCCAATTACGCCACCGCCGTCGGTGGGTATTCCACCGCGAGCGGCTTCAACAGCACCGCATTGGGTAACTTCAGCACCGCCAGCGGCTCCAACACGGTCGCCGTGGGCAGCGATGCCACCGCCACTGGCGCCTACAGCGTTGCAGCCGGCCAGGGCAGTGTGGCCAGCGGTTACAACAGCGTATCGGTCGGCGGCGCCTTGCTCGGCCTGTTGCCGACCGAAGCGTCCGGCGATTTCTCCACCGCCGTGGGTGGTGCCGCGTGGGCACCGGGCCTCAACAGCACCGCGTTGGGTAACTTTGCCGAATCCACCGGCGAAAGCAGCGTGGCATTGGGTGCCGATTCGGTCGCCGATCGCGACTTTGCGGTGTCGGTCGGCAGCGCCGGCAACGAGCGTCAGATCACCAACGTGGCGGCCGGCACCCAGGGCACCGATGCGGTGAATCTGGATCAGCTCAATGCGGTTGCCGAAGCCGGTGCGACCACCAGCAAGTACTTCCAGGCCAGCGGCAGCGACGACAGCGATGCCGGTGCGTACGTCGCAGGCGATAACGCATTGGCTGCAGGCGAGGGCGCCAACGCCACCGCCAACGGCACCACTGCATTGGGCGCAGGTGCACAGGCAGTGGCCGATGCAGCCACCGCAGTCGGCTTGAACGCGCTGGCGAGCGGCACCAGTGCCGCAGCGGTCGGCAGCAACGCGCAGGCGTTGGCCGAAAACAGCAGCGCATTCGGCAGCAATGCGCAGGCCAGCGCTATCGGCGCCACCGCAAATGGCGCTGGCGCGCAGGCAAGCTCCACCTACACCACCGCGCTCGGCAGCGAGGCAGTGGCATCGGACAACCAGGCCACCGCTGCGGGCTTCCGCAGTGCGGCGTCCAACGTCGGTAGCGCGGCATTTGGCGGCTACAGTGAATCCAGCGGCCGGCTGTCGTCGGCACTGGGTTACGGCGCGGTGGCGTCCAGCGATTACAGCACCGCCGTCGGTGCTGCATCGCTGGCCTCCGGCGCCAGCGCGGTGGCCGTGGGTGAGTTCAGCGAAGCCACCGGCGACGAAAGCGTTGCGGTCGGTGGCAGCACGTTCTTCGGCTTCATCCCCGCGCGTGCCTCGGGAACCGGCGCGGCCGCCTTCGGTGCGGGTGCGTGGGCAACCGCGGACTACACCACCGCGATCGGCTGGAACTCGTATGCGGACGGCACCAATGCCACCGCGCTAGGTCAGAGCGCTGCGGCGTTGGCCAACAACACGCTGGCACTGGGTGGTAACAGCCGCGCCGATGCGGTCGGCGCCAGCGTGATCGGCGTGGATGCATCGGCTACCGGCATCAACAGCACCGGTGTCGGTCGTCAGGTCAATGTGATCGGCGAAAACGCGGTCTCGGTGGGCTACAACTCGTTCGTCCGCCAGAGCGCGGTCAACGGTGTGGCGCTGGGTGCCAACGCCGGTGCCACCGGTGCCGATTCGGTGGCATTGGGCTCGGGTTCGCGCACCTATGAAGCCGACACGGTGTCGATCGGTAGCGGCAATGGCCGCGGTGGTCCGGCGACGCGTCGCATCGTCAATGTCAGCGATGGTCAGACCGCGTCCGATGCGGTCAACAAGGGCCAGCTGGATGCAGTGTCGGCCGATGTGCAGAACACCAGCAGCAAGTTCAAGACCACCGGCGATACGGTGGCCACCGCAACCGGCGAGCGCAGCACGGCTGCCGGCTCGGGTGCTGTTGCCACGGGTGCACGCAGTGTTGCCATCGCTTCCGGCAGCAGCGCGTCGGCGACCGGTGCCAGCGCGATGGGTGTGGACAGCAGCGCCAGCGGCGTGAACAGCACCGCGATGGGCCGTCAGACCAATTCCATCGGCGAAAATGGTGTGGCGCTGGGCTACAACTCCTTCGTGCGCGAGAGCGGCAGCAATGCGGTGGCCCTGGGTGCGAATGCCGGTGCCAGCGGTGCCGATTCGGTCGCCTTGGGCTCGGGCTCGCGCACCTACGACGCCAATACGGTGTCGGTGGGTAGCGGCAATGGTCGCGGTGGTCCGGCAACGCGTCGCATCGTCAACGTCAGCGACGGCCAGACCTCCAGCGATGCGGTCAACAAGGGGCAGCTGGATGCATTGGCGGCCGATGTGCAGACCACCAGCGGCATGGTCAAGACCACCGGCACCGGCGTAGCCGTGGCAACCGGTGATCGCGCGACCGCCGCAGGTGCGGGTGCCACTGCCAGTGGTGCACGCAGTGTCGCCATTGCTTCCGGCAGCAGCGCCACCGGCACTGGTGCCAGTGCGGTAGGCGTGGACAGCAGCGCCAGCGGCATGAACAGCACCGCGATGGGTCAACAGACCAATGCCATCGGCGAGAAGAGCGTGGCGCTGGGCTACAACTCCTTCGTCCGCCAGAGTGCGGTCAACAGCGTGGCGTTGGGCGCCAATGCCGGTGCAACCGGTGCCGATTCGGTGGCGTTGGGCTCGGGTTCGCGCACCTACGAGGCCAATACGGTGTCGGTGGGTAGCGGCAATGGCCGCGGTGGTCCGGCAACGCGTCGCATCGTCAACGTGGGCGCCGGCGCGATTGCCGATGCCAGCACCGATGCCATCAACGGCGGTCAGTTGTTCCAGTCGCTCAGCAATGCCGCCAGCTTCCTCGGTGGCGGTGCGGCGATCGGCGCGCAAGGCGTCTTCGTTGCGCCGACCTACGTGATTCAAGGCGCCAGCTACAACAACGTGGGCGCGGCATTGACCGCGCTGGACACCAAGGTCACCCAACTGGATGCACGTGGTGGCACTGCAGTTGCCAGCACCACGGCATCGCTGCGGACCGCCACGGTGCCGGCTGTCGCTGCACCTGCTGCTAGCGATGCGGCAAGCAACGTCAGCACCGCCACTGCGACTGCTGGCGTGCAAGGCACCCCGACGGCAGCGGTGGTCGGCAGCATCACGTCGGCGGCAACCTCGACGGCAGTCGGTACAGCGGCGGTGGCTAACCATGTCACCGGTACCGCGATTGGCGGCAGCGCTTACGCGCATGGCCCCAACGACACCGCCATCGGCAGCAATGCGCGCGTCAATGCCGACGGCAGTACGGCGGTCGGCGCCAACACGCAGATTGCGGCGGTGGCCACCAATGCGGTGGCGATGGGCGAGGGTGCGCAGGTCAGCGCCGCATCCGGTACCGCCATCGGCCAGGGCGCACGTGCCAGTGCACAGGGTGCGGTCGCGTTGGGTCAGGGCTCTGTGGCCGACCGCGCCAACACGGTTTCGGTGGGCAGTGTCGGCGGCGAGCGGCAGGTGGCCAATGTGGCGGCCGGTACGCGCGCCACCGATGCGGTGAACAAGGGCCAGTTGGATGGCGGTATTGCGACGGCCAACAGCTACACCGACAGCCGCTACAGCGCGATGGCCGACAGCTTCGAAAGCTATCAGGGCGATATCGAAGACCGTCTGCGTCGGCAGAACCGTCGTCTGGATCGTCAGGGCGCGATGAGCTCGGCAATGTTGAACATGTCCGCCAGCGTGGCCGGTATCGCCTCGCAGAACCGCGTCGGTGCCGGCGTCGGTTTCCAGAACGGCGAGTCGGCGTTGTCGGTGGGCTACCAGCGTGCGATCAGCCCGCGCGCCACGTTGACTGTGGGCGGTGCGCTGAGCGGCGACGACAGCTCGATCGGCGTGGGTGCCGGTTTCGGCTGGTAACGCTCAGCAACAGCGTACGCAGTTGCATCAAACGCGGCGGCGCCGATGTGCGCCGCCGCGGTAAGGCCTGAGGGGGCGGGCAAGGACCGTGGCTAGGCCAGCCAACGGATTCGCATGGAGTGATGGCCGTACCAGGAGCGATCGATCAACTGCCGCAGGCCGGCTCACGGCTGCGCGGCGTTGCCGACCCCGTTCCAAGCCTGATTCACGAAAAACACGAAGAGGATTTCACCGTGATCGACAAGACCTTCCGCCTCACCCCGCTGACCGGCGCCATCCTGATGATGGCCCTTGGTGCATCCGGCACCCTGGCAGCCGCACCGAAACTGCTGGTCAAGGAACCGACCCAGTCCGCTTCGGCCGGCGCCCAATTCAGTAGCCGCCTGATCGTGCGCTACAAGGACAACACTGCCGCTGCGACCGATCGCAGCAGCAAGCTCAATGCCGTGCAGGCCGCTGTCGGCCGCGTCGGTGCCAGTACCGGCGCACGTAGCAGCGCAGCCGCCGCCAAGGCGACGTATGTGCGCAAGCTCGGCATCGGCTCGGACCTGATCAAGCTGTCCAGCACGCTGACCGCCGCGCAGGTGGACAAGGTGGTGGTCGAGCTGAAGAACGATCCGTCGGTGGCCGACGTGCAGATCGATCGCATGCTGCGTCCGGTCGAGATCAAGAAAAGCGTTGCGGCCACCGATGTGAGCCCGCAGCTGGTTCCCAACGACCCGCTGTATGCGCAGTACCAGTGGCACCTGAGCAACCCCAACGGCGGTATCAATGCGCCGGCCGCATGGGATCTGTCGCAGGGTGCTGGCGTGGTGGTGGCAGTGCTGGACACCGGCATCCTGCCGGGCCATCCCGATTTTGCCGGCAACCTGCTGCAGGGCTATGACTTCATCAGCGATGCCGAAGTCTCGCGTCGTCCGACCGATGCCCGCGTCCCCGGTGCACTGGATTACGGCGACTGGGAAGAAGCCGACAACGTCTGCTACACCGGCTCGGTGGCGCAGGAAAGCTCATGGCACGGCACCCATGTCTCGGGCACCGTGGCCGAAGCGACCAATAACGGCATCGGCATGGCCGGCGTCGCACCCAAGGCGTCCATCCTGCCGGTCCGCGTGCTCGGCCGTTGCGGCGGTTATACCTCCGACATCGCCGACGCCATCGTGTGGGCGTCCGGCGGCACGGTCGAAGGCGTCCCCGCCAACACCAACCCGGCCGAGGTGATCAACATGAGCCTCGGCGGCGGTGGGGCCTGCGATTCGGCCACCCAGCTGGCGATCAACGGTGCGGTGGCGCGCGGCACTACTGTCGTGGTCGCTGCCGGCAACGATGGCGATGACGCGGCCAACCATTCGCCGGCCAGCTGCAACAACACCGTCACCGTCGGTGCCACCCGCATCACCGGCGGCATCACCTACTACTCCAACTACGGCAGCAAGGTCGATTTGTCCGGCCCGGGCGGCGGTGGCAGTGTGGACGGCAATCCGGGCGGCTATATCTGGCAGGCCGGCTACGACGGTGCGACCACGCCGACCTCGGGTAGCTATAGCTACATGGGCATGGGCGGAACCTCGATGGCGTCCCCGCACGTGGCTGGCGTCGTGGCGCTGGTGCAGAGCGCGGCGATCGGTCTGGGCGACGGCCCGCTGACCCCGGCTGCGGTCGAAGCGTTGCTCAAGCAGACCAGCCGCCGTTTCCCGGTGACCCCGCCGGCCAGCACACCGATCGGCAGCGGCATCGTCGACGCCAAGGCCGCGCTGGAAGCGGTGTTGGTGGAACCGTGCGATCCGGCCACCGAGTCCTGCGCACCGACCGCCGTCGCGTTGACCAACAAGGCGCCGCTGACCGGCCTGAGCGGCACTTTCGGCAGCTCCACGCTGTACAGCTTCGAAGCCAAGGCCGGTGCGGTGCTGAGCTTCATGACCTACGGCGGTACCGGCGATGTGTCGGTGTACGTCAGCTATGAAGCCGAGCCCAGCGCCAGCAGTTTCGATGCCAAGTCCACGCGTCCGGGCAACAGCGAAACCGTCCGCTTCACTGCCCCCAAGGCAGGCACGTACTACATCAAGTTGGTGGGTGCATCCGATTACGCGAAGCTGACCCTCGTTGCACGACAGTAAGTGCTGAAATAGTGTGACCAATGCCCCCGGCTAATCACCGGGGGCATTGTTTTTCAGGACGATTCAGATGCGTGCGGTTGATCGTCGCGGCAAACTGCTACAGTCGGCGCCGAACCAGTGGAGACGAGTGTGAACGCGGTTGCCGTCGATCCAATTGAGCATCGAAGTGCGGAAACGCGCATCGTCGAAGCATTGCTTGAACGCCGTCGTCTGAAGGACTCCGACCTGCTGCGCGCGCGCCAGTTGCAGGCCGAATCCGGCATGGGCTTGCTGGCCCTGCTCGGCCGCCTGGGCCTGGTGTCCGAACGCGATCATGCAGAGACCTGCGCCGATGTGCTCGGCCTGCCGTTGGTGGATGCACGCCAACTCGGCGATACCCCGCCGGAAATGCTGCCCGACGTGCAGGGCTTGTCGCTGCGCTTTCTCAAACAATTTCATCTGTGCCCGGTGGGCGAACACGATGGCCGGCTGGATCTGTGGATCGCCGATCCATACGACGATTACGCCATCGATGCGGTGCGTCTTGCCACCGGCTGTGCATTGTTCCTGCAGGTCGGTCTGCGCTCGGAAATCGACGATCTGATCGAGCGCTGGTACGGCCAGGGCCGCAGTGCGATGGGCACCATCGTCGAAACCGCCGATGGCGATGCCAACAGCAGCGACGACATCGAAGCGCTGCGCGATCTGGCCTCCGAAGCGCCGGTGATTCGCCTGGTGAATCTGGTGATCCAGCACGCGGTGGAATTACGCGCCTCGGACATCCATATCGAACCGTTCGAAAGCCGCCTCAAGGTGCGTTACCGCGTCGATGGCGTGCTGGTGGAAGGCGAAAGCCCGCCGGCCAAACTCACCGCCGCGGTGATCAGTCGCATCAAGATCATGGCCAAGCTCAATATCGCCGAGCGCCGCCTGCCGCAGGACGGTCGCATCATGTTGCGCGTGCAGGGCAAGGAGCTGGATCTGCGCGTCAGCACCGTGCCCACCGCGCACGGCGAGAGCGTGGTGATGCGTCTGCTCGATCGCGAAACGGTGGTGTTCGACTTCTACAAGCTGGGCTTTACCGAAGACTTTCTGCCGCAGTTCCGCAAGGTGCTGGAGCAACCGCACGGCATCATGCTGGTCACCGGCCCCACCGGTTCGGGCAAGACCACCACGCTGTACACCGCGCTGAGCCAGCTCAATACCTCCGACGTCAAGATCATCACCGTCGAAGACCCGGTGGAATACCAGATCGAAGGCATCAACCAGATCCAGGCCAAGCCGCAGATCGGGCTGGATTTTGCCAATGCGCTGCGCAGCATCGTGCGTCAGGACCCGGACATCATCATGATCGGCGAAATGCGCGATCTGGAAACCGCGCGCATTGCGATCCAGTCCGCGCTCACCGGCCATCTGGTGCTGTCCACGCTGCACACCAACAACGCCGCCGGCGGCATCACCCGTTTGCTGGACATGGGCGTGGAGGATTACCTGCTCACCTCCACCATCAACGGCATTCTGGCGCAGCGCCTGGTGCGCAAACTCGACCTGGCCAACGCCGAACGCTACCCCGCATCGCCGGAAGAAATCGAACGCTTCAACCTGCGCCGCCTGCAGCCGGAGGGCGAGATCTTCCTGTATCGCCCGCGTGCCTCGGCGGCCGCGCCGACCGGCTATCTGGGCCGTACCACCATTGTCGAATTCCTGGTGATGAACGACGAATTGCGGCGCGCGGTGATGCGCCGTGCCGGCATGGGCGAGATCGAACAACTCGCCCGCAAGGCCGGCATGCGCACCATGTACGAAGACGGCCTGTCCAAGGCCTTGCGCGGCGAAACCACCATCGAAGAAGTCTTGCGCGTGACGGAGGATGCGTGATCGGTGAAGTGACCGGGTGGTCGGGACCGGGGACCCGGGTCCGGGGACCCGGGAACAGCCAAGGCAAGTGCTTGGTCGTCGCTGTCGTATGCGCCGACCGGCGTGCTGCTGGATTCCAGTGCTGCGGTACGCCGCTTTCCCCGGGTGCCCCGTCCCGGGGCCCCGATCCCGGCCGTTCCTGATGCCCCTCTACCGCTACAAAGCGCTCGACGCCCACGGCGAAATGCTCGACGGCCAGATGGAAGCGGGCAGCGATGCCGAGGTGGCGCTGCGTCTGCAGGAGCAGGGCCATCTGCCGGTGGAAACGCGGCTGGCTACCGGCGAAAACGATTCGCCATCGCTGCGCATGCTGCTGCGCAAGAAACCGTTCGACAATGCTGCGCTGGTGCAATTCACCCAGCAGCTGGCCACCTTGATTGGGGCCGGGCAACCACTGGATCGCGCGTTGTCGATCCTGATGGATCTGCCGGAAGACGAAAAAAGCCGGCGCGTCATCGGCGACATCCGCGACACCGTGCGCGGCGGTGCGCCGCTGTCGTCTGCGTTGGAGCGTCAGCATGGGCTGTTCTCCAAGCTGTACATCAACATGGTGCGTGCCGGCGAAGCCGGCGGCAGCATGCAGGACACCTTGCAACGGTTGGCCGATTACCTGGAGCGCAGCCGCGCCCTCAAGGGCAAGGTGATCAATGCGTTGATCTACCCGGCGATTCTGCTGGCGGTGGTCGGGTGCGCCTTGTTGTTTTTGCTGGGCTACGTGGTGCCGCAGTTCGCGCAGATGTACGAAAGCCTGGATGTCGCGCTGCCCTGGTTCACCCAGGCGGTGTTGAGCGTGGGCTTGCTGGTGCGCGACTGGTGGCTTGTGCTGATCGTGGTGCCGGGTGTGCTCGGGCTGTGGCTGGATCGCAAGCGTCGCAATGCCGCCTTCCGTGCAGCGCTGGACGAATGGTTGCTGCGCCAGAAAGTGGTCGGCAGCCTGATCGCGCGGCTGGAAACCGCACGGCTGACGCGCACCCTGGGCACCTTGTTGCGCAACGGCGTGCCGTTGCTGGCCGCGATCGGCATCGCGCGCAACGTCATGTCCAATCTGGCGTTGGTCGAGGATGTCGCCAACGCTGCCGACGATGTCAAGAACGGGCATGGCCTGGCGATATCGCTGGCGCGCGGCAAGCGCTTTCCGCGATTGGCCCTGCAGATGATCCAGGTGGGCGAAGAATCCGGCGCGTTGGACACGATGTTGCTCAAGACCGCCGATACCTTCGAGCTGGAAACCGCACAAGCCATCGACCGTGCGCTGGCTGCATTGGTGCCGCTGATCACGCTGGTCCTGGCCTCGGTGGTGGGGCTTGTCATCATTTCGGTACTGGTACCGCTGTATGACCTCACCAATGCGATCGGTTGAGCGCGCGGGCAACGCGACTGCGCAGCTGCAAGGCGGGCGCAAGCGGGACTCGGCATCGGCATGCATCGCTCGTACACTCCATTAACGGCACGCGGCGCTTTTCATTAGGCGGCGTCTTCACAACAACATTCCGGTGACCGCACGACACCTACGCGGGAACCAATGCAATGGCCGCCGTGTCATGTAGTGGCGGCAGCATCCTTCATCGACGTGCAAGGAAATCGTTCATGATCAAGCGTTCCATCACCCGTAGTCCGTCGCGCGCAGGCCAGGCCGGCATGAGCTTGCTGGAAATCATCATCGTCATCGTGCTGATCGGCGCGGTGCTCACCTTGGTCGGCAGCCGCGTGCTTGGTGGCGCCGATCGCGGCAAGGCCAATCTGGCCAAGTCGCAGATCCAGACCCTGGCCGGCAAGATCGAAAACTTTCAGCTCGACACCGGCAAGTTGCCGAGCAAGCTCGATGACCTGGTGACCCAGCCCGGCGGCAGCAGCGGCTGGCTGGGCCCGTACGCCAAGGCGGTGGAGCTCAACGATCCGTGGGGTCACACCATCGAGTACCGCGCGCCGGGCGATGGCCAGCCGTTCGATCTGATCAGCCTGGGCAAGGATGGTCGCCCCGGTGGCAGCAGCTACGACTCGGACATCAAGTACCAATAAGTCCTCGCCATGCGCGTTGCGTGTCAGCCGTTGCGTCATCCGCATGGAGTCGGTCCTGGCCGTACCCGCACGCGTGGCAGCTCGCTGCTCGAAATGCTGCTGGTCATCGCGTTGATCGCGATGGCCGGCGTGCTGGCCGCCGCCGCATTGAACGGCGGCATCGATGGCATGCGCCTGCGCACCGCCGGCAAGGCGATCGCTTCGCAACTGCGCTATACGCGCACCCAGGCGATTGCCACCGGCACCCCGCAACGCTTTCTGATCGACCCGCTGCAGCGCCGTTGGGAAGCGCCCGGCGGCCATCACGGCGACCTGCCGTCGTCGCTGCAGGTGCGCTTTACCGGCGCGCGTCAGGTGCAGTCACGGGAAGATCAGGGCGCCATCCAGTTCTTCCCCGATGGGGCGTCCACGGGCGGTCGCATCGATCTGCAGGTCAAGGACGCGCGCTGGCGCGTGGACGTGGGCTGGATCACCGGCGAAGTGCGTTCGGGTCCGCTGCGGACGCCTGCGCCATGAAGCGGCAACGTGGTTACACCCTGATCGAGGTGATCGTCGCTTTTGCCCTGCTCGCCTTGGCATTGAGCCTGTTGCTGGGGTCGTTGTCCGGTGCGGCACGTCAGGTGCGCGCGGCCGATGACAGCACGCGTGCGACCTTGCACGCGCAATCGCTGCTGGCGTTGCAAGGCATGGACAAGCCGCTGGTGCCCGAGCAACAACAAGGTACGTTCGAAGCCGGGCATTTCCGTTGGTCGATGGATGTGCGTCCCTACGACGAACCACGGCGTAATCCGCAGGCGCCGGTGGCCCCTGGCGCGCACAAACTGCTGCAACTGACCCTGGTGGTGCGTTGGGGCGAGGCGCCCAATCAAATGCTGCAATGGCGCACCTTGCGCCTGGTGGCCGCCACCGCACAGGACAGCGCGCTGTGATTCGTTCGCGCAGCGCCGGCTTCACCCTGATCGAAGTGCTGCTGGCCACGATGCTGTTGGTCGGCGGGCTGGCCTTGGCCTTCGCCACATTGCGCTCGGCCAGCGCGGTGAGTCAGCGCGGCGAAGCGATCGCCCAGCGCAGCGAGCGTGTGCGTGCGGTGGAAGAATTCCTGCGCCGTCGGTTGGCTGCCGCATTGCCGCTGGCAATGAGCATCGACCCGCAAAGCCAGCAACCGATGTTGTTTGTCGGCGAACCGCAGCGCATGCGCTTTGCCGCCGATGTGCCGGATTACCTGGGACGCGGTGGCCCGTATCTGCACGAGTTGTCGGTGGTCGGCGATGGCGAGCAACGCACCTTGCAGATTGCATTGACCATGCTGCAATCGGGCAAGTCGATCGAGGAAGGCAGTAAATTGCCGCCGGAGCCGCTGGCGCAAGGCGTGCAGCAGGTGAGCTTTCGTTATCGTGGCATGGATCCGCAGAACGGCCGCCTGAGCGCATGGTTGCCGCAGTGGGAATGGCACGACCGCCTGCCGCTGCTGGTGCGGATCGAGATCCGTAGTGGCGACGCTGCATGGCCGCCGCTGGTCGTGGCGTTGCCGCAATCCAGCAACCCCGGAGCGGGGCAATGAGCCGGATACGTGGCGCTGCCTTGGTGCTGGTGTTGTGGTTGATCGCCTTGCTCACCGCGATGATCGGCGCGTTTGCGCTCACCGCGCGCGTGGAAGCCTTGCAAGGCACTATGCTGCGCAATGGCGCGCAGGCGCAGGAATACGCACGCGCTGGCCTGGAATACGCACTGTCCCGCTTGCAGAGCGCCGATACCCAGGCACGCTGGCGCGCAGATGGCCGACGGTATCGTTGGCAGATGGACGATGCCACGGTGGAGATCCGTATCACTGACGAAAGCGGCAAGGTGGATCTGAACATGGCCGAGCCGGCGCTGTTGGCCGGGCTGGTGCGTGCCGTGGGCGGCGAACAAGGCCGCGATACGCGCATTGCCGGTGCCATCGTCGATTGGCGCGATGGCGACTCGCTGAGCCAGCCCGGCGGTGGCGCAGAAGACCGCGATTACGCCGATGCCGGCTTGCCCTATGGCGCAAAGGACAGCCCGTTCGAAACGTTGGGCGAACTGCGTCTGGTGCTGGGCATGGACAGCGAGTTGTATCGCAAGTTGCTGCCCAACATCACCTTGTACAGCGGCCGCTCGCGGCCCGAAGCGCGCTTTGCGCCCGGCCCGGTGTTGACCGCAATGGGCCTGGATGCGCGGCAACTGCTGGCGCAGCGTGACGCGCCGCTGGGTTTGCCGGGCAGCGAGGCGACGGTCGGTGGGTCTGACACTTATAGTATCGAGAGCCGGGCGCGACTGAGTCAGGGACGCGAGGCTGTGTTGCGCGCGGTCGTGTCGACAAGCGCGTCCGCAGTACCGGGATCGGCCTACACCGTGTTGCGTTGGGAAGAGGGAGCAGCAGTGCAATGACCGCATGGCGGGACACCTTGGGTCGTATCGGCGTACGCGCCATGCCGGGAGCCGGAGGCTTCTGGCGTTGGTGGCAGCAATCGCTGCTGGCGTGGCTGCCGCAGCGCTGGCAATGGCAATTGGGCCTGTCGCAGGCGCGCCTGTTGTTGCAGCTCGATGGCGATACGTTGCAGTTGCTGCGTCAACGCGATCAGAGCCGTGAGGCGATCGCCAGCCTGCCGTGGCCGGTGCAGCCGCAGGAAGTCAATGGCGTGCTGCCGACTGCGCTGGATGGTCTGCCGCGGCATTGGCTGTTGCCGTCGGCGCATGCATTGCGGCGGCCGTTGCGGCTGCCGGCAGCGGCCGCCGCGCGGCTGCAGGATGTAGCGCGTTTCGAAATCGACCGGCAAACCCCGTTCACCGCCGACCAGGTGTATTTCGACGCACGCGTGCTCGACGTGCGCGAAGACGGCCAGCTGGATGCGGAACTGGTCGTGGTGCCACGGCGCATGATCGATGGCCCGGCCGGTGTGCCCGATGCCTGGGCCAACGCGCTGTCCGGCATCGATGTGGCCGATGCGCAGGGCGCCCCGTTGGGGGTGAACCTGCTGCCGCCGGCACGCCGGCTGCGACGTAGCGACCCGATGCAACGCTGGAACCTGCTGCTCACTGCCACCGCGGTGGTGTTGCTGGCTGTGGCCGGTTGGTTGCTGCTGGATAATCGCCGCCAGGCCGCCGACGATCTGCGCGCGCAGGTGCAGGCCAATGCCGCGCGCGCGCGCCAGGTGGCTGCCGAACGCCAGCAGCTGATGGATCTGGTCGAAGGCGCTACCTTCTTCCAGAAGCAACGCGCCACGCGCCCGACCTCGGTGGAAATCTGGGACGAGTTGAGCCGGCGTCTGCCGGGCGGTACCTATCTGGAAAAATTCTCGGTCGAAGGCGGGCAATTGCAGCTGATCGGTTTGAGCAACGAAGCCTCCTCGCTGGTGCGTCGCCTGGAAGGTTCGCCGCTATGGCGTACGCCGTCGCTGACCGGCGTGCTGCAGAGCGATGCCGGTCGCAACGTCGACCGTTTCACCATCACCGCCGAGCTGGCTGGCCCCGATGCGAAGGAGGCGGCCGATGCCACGCAGCGTTAAGCGCGATCGCTGGATCGCTTTGGGTCTGCTGCTGCTGGTGCTCGGCGTGGCATATCTGGTGCTGGTGCACCCGTGGTTCACCCAGCCGATGATCGCCATGCAGGACGAACTGCAATCGCTGCGCGAGCGCGAGCTGCGCGTGCGCGTGCAATTGCAGCAGGCGCCGCAGGTCAGCCAGCGGCTGCGCCAGGCGCGGCAGACGTTGGAAAGCCGCCCGGGCTTTTTGCCGGAAACCTCCGCCGAGCTGGCCTCGGCCGGACTGGTGCAGCGGCTGGAACGCGCAGTGGTGGAAGCCAGCCCCGGCAACCGCAGCTGTGCCATCAGTAACCGCTCGCCGCTGCAGCCGGAGAGTAAGGACCGCTTCACCCGCGTGGCGGTGCAGGTACGCTTGCGCTGCGGCACGCCGGAACTGGCTTCGGTGTTGTACAGCCTGGAAAACGGCACTCCGCGGCTGTTCGTGGACAACCTCAACGTGATGGCGCAGCGCTACCAACTCTCGCCCAACGAAAGCGGCAACGGCCTCGACATTGCGTTCGAGCTGGCCGGCTATCTGCGGCCCGGCGCCAGCGCTGCGCCGTTGAACACCGATGCCGCGCCCGCCGCCGCAGCCGCCGGGGAGGCCAGCAATGCGCCTTGACCTGATCGGTTTACGCACCTGGTTGCTGGCCACCGTGGTCGGCTGGGCACTGCTGGTGTGCATCCTGGCCGTGGCTGGCTTAGGCAAGCGCGTGGAACTGCTGCCGGACGACCCGGCACTGGTGCAGCGCCTGCCCACTCTGCCGGCGCCTGCGCCGGAGCGGTTGGGCGCCTTCGAAAAATATTCGGAGATCGCCGCGCATCCCGCATTCGCCGAAGACCGCCTGCCGCATCCGTTCTTCCTGTCCGGCACCGACGGTAGCGGCGCGGCCTCGACGGTGCGCCTGACCGGCGTGCTGCTGACCGAGAACTTCAAGATGGCCACGCTGACCCTGGACCCGCAGGATTCGGTGCGCGTGCAGCTGGGCGGCGACGCGGTCAAGGGCTGGCGCCTGCTGGCCCTGCAGCCGCGCAGTGCCACCATCGAAGGCCCCGGCGGCACCCAGACGTTGGAGCTGCACGTGTTCAACGGCCAGGGCGGTCAACCGCCGACCGCCAATGCCGCCGCGCGTGGTGCGCCGGGCACGCTCCCGCCATTGCCGCCGGTGCCGCCGTCGCCCGATGCCGCCGCGGTCGCGCAACCGCCGCAGCCGCAGCCTGGCACCCCGCCGGCGCAACAACCTGGCGGGCAAGCCCCGCCGACGGTGCCGCCGCAGCGCAGCGATGGCGCGCAGGAAGCTCCACGCCCCTCCGACGATCAGATGCGTGCCATCCGCGAACGTATCGAAGCCCGACGCCGCCAGCTGCAACAGCAGCGCCAGAGCGGCTCTACCCCCGGTCAGACCCAATGAGTGAACGCATGACGCCGCGCCTGTTTCCCGTGTCCCTGCTGATTGGCCTGTTGGCCGGTTGCGCCACCACTCCGCCGCCGGACGTGCGCCGCGACGCGCGCCTGGACCCACAAGTCGGCGCTGCCGGCGCCACCCAGACCGTTGCCGACCAACGCGCCGACGGCAATGCCGCCGCCAGCGCCAAGCCCAGCCCGGTGATCCGGCGCGGCAGCGGCACCATGATCAACCAGAGCGCCGCGGCGTCGCCGTCGCCTACGCTGGGCATGGCCAGTAGCGGCAGCGCCACCTTCAACTTCGAAGGCGAGTCGGTACAGGCGGTGGTCAAGGCAATCCTGGGCGACATGCTCGGCCAGAACTACGTGATCGCGCCCGGCGTGCAGGGCACCGTGACCCTGGCCACGCCCAATCCGGTTTCGCCGGCGCAGGCCTTGAACCTGCTGGAAATGGTGTTGGGCTGGAACAACGCGCGCATGGTGTTCAGCGGTGGCCGCTACAACATCGTGCCGGCCGACCAGGCGCTGGCCGGCACCGTCGCGCCCAGCACCGCATCGCCGTCTGCCGCACGCGGTTTCGAAGTGCGCGTGGTGCCGTTGAAGTTCATTTCCGCCAGCGAAATGAAGAAAGTGCTGGAGCCGTACGCACGGCCCAACGCCATCGTCGGCACCGACAACGCGCGCAATGTGATCACCCTTGGCGGCACCCGCGCCGAACTCGAAAACTACCTGCGCACCGTGCAGATTTTCGACGTGGACTGGTTGTCGGGCATGTCGGTGGGCGTGTTCCCGATCCAGTCCGGCAAGGCCGAAAAAGTCAGCGCCGATCTGGAAAAAGTCTTCGGCGAACAGAGCAAGACGCCCAGCGCCGGCATGTTCCGTTTCATGCCGCTGGAAAACGCCAATGCGGTGCTGGTGATCACTCCGCAGCCGCGCTATCTGGATCAGATCCAGCAGTGGCTGGACCGCATCGACAGCGCCGGCGGCGGCGTGCGCTTGTTCTCCTATGAATTGAAGTACATCAAGGCCAAGGATCTGGCCGATCGGTTGTCGGAAGTGTTCGGTGGGCGCGGCGGTGGCGGCGATTCCAACGCCTCGCTGGCGCCGGGTGCCGAGAGCAGCGTGCTCGGCGGCGCGCTGGGCAATCGCGACAGCAGCATGGGCGCCAGCTCCGGAATGACCGGAGGCAGCCTCGGCGAAAGCGGCGACAGCAGTGGCTCGGGCAGCAGTTTCGGTGGAAGCAGCGGCGTCGGTGGAAGCAGTGGTAGCAGCAGCGGTGGCCTGGGCAACGGCAGCTTGCAGCTCTCACCGCGCAGCAACGGCAACGGCGCAGTGACGCTGGAAGTAGAAGGCGACAAGGTCGGCGTGTCGGCTGTGGCCGAAACCAACACCTTGCTGGTGCGCTCCACGCCGCAATCGTGGGCGTCCATCCGCGACGTCATCGAAAAGCTCGACGTGATGCCGATGCAGGTGCATATCGAAGCGCAGGTGGCTGAGGTGAATTTGACCGGTGCGCTGAGCTACGGCGTTAACTGGTACTTCGAGAATTCAGTCAATGCAGCTCCTGGTCCCAACGGCACCGGCGGCGCGGGTTTGCCTCCGGCCGTAGGGCGTGGCATCTGGGGCGATATCGCCGGCAGTGTGACCGGTGCAACGGGCCTTGGTTGGACCTTCCTGGGCAAAAATGCTGCTGCGGTCATTACCGCGCTCGATCAGGTAACCAATGTCCGGCTGTTGCAGACGCCATCGGTGTTTGTCCGCAACAACGCGGAGGCAACATTGAATGTCGGTTCGCGCATTGCCATTAATTCCACTTCAATCAATACGGGGCTTGGCAGCGACAGTAGCTTTTCCTCGGTGCAGTACATCGACACCGGTGTGATTCTCAAAGTGCGCCCACGCGTGACTAAGGACGGCATGGTCTTTTTGGATATCGTCCAGGAAGTCAGCAGCCCGGGCGATCGACCCGCTGCGTGTACATCGGCAACTGCGACGGTTAATGCTGCAGCCTGTAACGTCGACATTAATACGCGCCGTGTCAAAACCGAGGCTGCGGTACAAAGTGGCGATACCATCATGCTTGCGGGTCTGATCGATGACACGACCACCGACACCAGCGATGGCGTGCCTTTCCTCAGTAAATTACCGGTTGTTGGTGCATTGTTTGGCTCGAAGGGAAAGAGCAGTAACCGCCGCGAAGTCATCGTGCTGATCACTCCATCGATCGTGCGCAACCCGCAGGAAGCGCGCAATCTCACCGACGAATACGGTCAGAAGTTCAAGGTCATGGAGCCGCTGAAACCCAGCCAGAAGCCGCAATGAGTGCGGCACTGCCCGTCGTGCTGGTGCCGGTCGGCACCGACGACGAGGCGCTGGATGCGTGCCTGGGCGCATTGGATGCGGCCACGCCTGCGGGCACGCGGGTGTGGCTGGCCGACGATGCGCAGGCCGGCCCACGCGGCCGCGCGGTGATCGATCACTGGCTGGCGCGGACGCAGCTGCAGGCGCATCACACCCGACGCCAGCGCATGCTCGGCGAGGTGGCGCATCTGGATGAAATGCTCGCCGCCTGCGGCGACGCCGACGTGGTGGTGCTGGGGGTGGATGCCTGCCCGCTGCCCGGTTGGTTGCGGCAGCTCACCGCATGTTTTGCGCGCGATGCGGCGATTGCCACGGCCACGCCCTGGAGCAATGTGGGCGAAGCCTGCAGCTGGCCGCGGCTGGGCGAACTCAACCCACTGCCGGATGCGCCAGAGCGGTTGGCCGCTGCCTGTGCGGCGATGCCGCCGCTGCATCCGGAGCTGCCCTCGGCGGTCGGGCACGCGGTGCTGCTGCGGGGTGCTGCACGGCGTAAAGCCGGTGGGCTGGATGCCAGCAGTTATGGCTCCTGGTATGCCGCGTTGGTGGACCTCAGCCTGCGCATGGGCGGGCTGGGATGGCGTAACGTGTTGTGCGACACCGCCTTCGTCGCCTCGCCGCACGAAGGCCGCCCGGCCGATGGCGACATGGATGCACTGGCCACCCGCTGGCCGGCCTGGCACGCGCGGCTGGCCAACTTTCTGATGCACGACCCCTTGCGTGCGCAACGCGACCAGTTAGGTCAGCTGCTCGCCGACCTGCCACCGCCGGACCCGCAACGCATGCTGTTCGACGCGTAGCGCAGCTGCCAAGTGGCATGCTCATCGCTAGGCGGGCGCAGCCGGTGTTCGGTGCGGCATGTAGCTCTCTTACAGTGCGGTTCCTTGAGCGCTGTCCCTTGCAAGCTGACGACTGCTCGCCGTGCGCTGAGTGCAGGGGTGTTGTCGGCCGCATCCTGGTGGATGCCGTCGGAAGTTCAGGTCAAACGCATCGGAAGTCTGGATCAAACGCTGAGTGGGTCGAGTGCGCGGTGCGCTCGCCGCTCGCGGGACACGCCGTGACCCCTTCCCTGGGGGCTCGGTGGCGGCATTCATGCCGCCACACGGTCCCGCAAGCGGCGAGGACACCGCACCAGGACGTTGGTCGGTAGCTGCGTAAAAGAGCTGGTCGTCTCGCGCGTCGCAGTGGCCTGCTGATGCGGATCGCACACACATGTGAGCTAGCAAAGTAGAAGCACATCATGCATTGCTTGCACCAAGCACACCGACCATCTCGACTGGTCCTTGCCCGCTCACCGTCGCGGGACCTTACGCGGCATGGATGCTGCGTAAGCGCTTACAAGGACGTCCTTGCAGCGTGTCCCGCGAGGGTGGGCGGGCAAGGGGCCTGCAGCCAGTCAGCAGATCAGCCGGCCTGCAGTAGACCGGCGTGACGTAGTTTTGTTAGCACCTCTTAAGAAGCCGACCGCATCGGCGCATCGGTGCGCACCACCACGTCCAGTGCGTCGTGACGCCAGGATTCGATATCCAGCTCCACCGCGCGGCCGTCTTCGGCAAAGCTGATCCGCTGCAGGCGGAAACACGGCGTGCCGGTGGTGGACTGCAGCAGGATCGCCTGGGTGGCATCCAGGCCGGCCGGATGCATCGACACCTGTGCGCGGCTCAGGAACAGCCCCAACTTTTGGTTGAACACGCTCGACAGCGAGCCGGCCATGTCGTGTTCGAGCAGGCCCGGTGCCCACGCTGCCAGCACGACGTTGGTTTCCAGCAGCACGGCGCGGCGGTCGATCCAGCGTCGGCGTTGCAGCACGAAGACGTCTTCATACGGCGTGTCCAGTCGCAGCGCTGCTGCAAACGCGGCGCCCGCGGCCTGGCGGGTGGCACTCAACAACTCGGTGCGTGGCTTGCGCCCTTGCGCGGCCACGTACTGCATGAAGCCGGCAATGCTGGTGGGGTCGTAGCGCACGCGTGGTGCGCTGACGAACCAGCCACGGCGGTTTTCGCGGTAGATGCGGCCTTCGGCTTCAAGCTGCTGCAAGGCTTCGCGCAGGGTGATGCGGGTGCAGTCGAAGCGCTCGGCAAGCGCGCGCTCCACCGGCAGGCGCTGGTCCGGGCCCCATTCGCCGGCGGCAATCTGCGCGGCGATGATTTCGGTGATGGCGTGCTGGCGCGACGCAGTCATGCGGCGCACCGCCAATCGGAGATGCGGGCCATGGGCGAGACACTGAGAGGAAGATCGTGCATGCCGCGATGGTAAAGAAGAACGCGCACGCAAACTGCGCCGGGCTTAGCGTGGCGTTGTCAGGTTCCGGTTCTGTTGGGTTTTCCAGCTGCGCCATCCGTAGATCGCCAACGCTACGAAGCCGGCGTAGAGCAGGGCAGTGGGATACAACTCCTTGCTGACGAACACGCCGACGTAAATGCAATCGAGCACGATCCACAGCACCCAGTTAGCGAGGCGCTTGCGCGCGGCCCACACGCTGGCGACCAGGCTGAAACTGGCCAGCGCCGCGTCCAGCCATGGCAGTGCGGCATCGGTGCGGTGATGCATGTATGCGCCCAGCGCAGCAGCGAATGCAGCGCCGATAGAGAGTGAGAGCCACAGTTCACGCTGCTGCATCGGCAAGGGGCGGATGCGCGCGTCCACGCTGTTGCCGCGTTGCCACTGCCACCACCCGTAGAGTTGGGTCAGCACATACACGCCTTGCAGCAGCATGTCCGAGTACAGCTTCCACTGATAGAACAGCCACGCATACAGCGCGACCGCCACGATGCCGACCGGCCAGCACCAGCGGATGCGCTGTGCGGTCAGCCACACGCCCAGCAGGTTGATCACAACGGCGATGGATTCGAGCAAGGACATGCAAGGCCTGATGGAAAGTGGAGAGCGGTGGGAGAGGCGCAACCCGTGCAAAACAGTGGTGCAGTCGGAAGTGGATGCTGCGCGGTGCCCCGTACCTAAGTGCACTGCAAGCGCGTCAGCGCCTGCACCGCTGAGCCCCTGCCTTCAGCTGGTGCCTGCGGCCTTCAGTCAGTGCCTGAAACACGCAAACGCACAGGTAATTTCGCTTCGACGTCCTTCCCCCCGCTCGCGGACGCTTCGATGTCCTTCCCCCGCCTGCGGACGCTCCGACACCCTTCCCCCGCTTACGGACGCTTCGACGTCCTTCTCCCGCCTGCGGGGGAAGGTGCCCGAAGGGCGGATGGGGGCAGCAGACCTCAAAAATCCACCTGCACGCTCAGGCGCGCAGTGCGCGGCGCACCCGGAAACAGATACGCATCGCCCTGGTACTCGCCCGAATCGCGCCAATAGCGTTTGTCGAACACGTTGTCCACGTTCAAACGCCAGGTGGTCGCCACGCCCCCCAGCGCGGTGGCGTAGCGCGCCCCCAGGTTGGCCACGGTGTATGCCGGCACGCTGGCATTGCCGAGCCGGTCGGCGAACTTGCGCCCGCTGTATTGCACGCCGGCCAGCACCGCCAGGCCATCGACGCCTGGCACGCTGTAGTCGGCCTGCACGCTGGCACGCAGCTTGGGCACATTGATCGCCTGATGGCCTTCGTATTCGGCAATGTCGGTCTCTTCTGCACGTGCGCGGATGGCGGCAACACTGGCGAACAGACGCAGTTGCTCGGTGGCCGCGCCGTCGGCCGACAGTTCCAATCCGCGGTTGTGCAGCCGGCCTTGTTGCACGAACAACAGGCCTCCATCGGCCTGCGGTTGGGTGAATTGATAGGCCTGGCGGATGTCGAACAGCGCCGCGCCCAGGCGCAGGCCATCCAGTTCGAGCTTGGCGCCGGTTTCCAGCTGGTAGGCCTTGGTCGGCGGCAGGATTTCATCGGCGTTGTCGGCAAACCACGGGGCCGTGCCACCGGCGGCAAGGCTCTTGGCGTAGCTGGCATACAGCGACACGTTTTGCTGCGGCTTGAACAACAACGCGGCCTGCGGCAACACCGCGTCCTTGCGGGTGCGTCGTTCCAGCAGCCCATCGCGGTCGAAGGCGCGCTCGTCCAAGCGGACAGCGCGTGCGCCGAGCGACAGTTCCCACAGGGCACCCAGGCCGATGCGGTCGGTCAGCACCAACGCGCGTTGGCGGCTATCCAGGCGGCGTTGCTTGGGGTCCAGCGCCACATCGGTCTGTGCGAAAACCTCCGGGTCGCGATCGATACTGCCGCTGCCGATGAATTCGTTGACCGAGCCAAAGCGGTCGATGGTGCGGCGTAGCCAGTCGCCGCCGATGCTCAGACGATGCTCCAGCGCGCCGGTGACCACATGGCCTTCGAGGGTGGCGCGCAGTTGATCGTGCACGCGGGTGTCGTCGGGGCTGCGGTAGTCGTAAACGTCGTACTCGCCTTGCGCACTGAAGAAGTTGGGCGTGAAGATCTCGGCACAGCTCGCGGCGCCATAGCAGCCCCAGGCGAATGTGGAGAAATCGTTGATCACCGCGCGGCTGCGCGAGGCCTCGACAGTAGCGCGCCAGTCGTCGTTGAACTGATACGCATAGCGCAGCTGCGCGTTGAGCGAATCCATTTCCACCGGTCGCGCCCACGGCTGGTAACCGAGCAGGCGGTGCACATCGATGTCGCGCGGCACCTGCGTGCCATCGAGCAATTGGTAGCCGGGCGCCGAGCGCTGTTGCCGATGTTGATACTCCACATCCAGCTGCAACAACGATTGCGCGGTGATCTTCCAGTCACCGGCCAGCGACAGAAAATTGCGGTAACCATCGGCGTGATCGACATAGCTGTTGATGTCTTCGCGCGCGGCATTCACGCGCAGGCCCAGCGTGCGCTCGGCGCCGAACCAGTCGCCCCAATCGGCGGCGACATAGCGCGAGCCCTGCTCGTCGGTGCCCAGGGTCACGCTGCGCACATGCTCGGGGCGTTTGGTGCGGTAGTCGATCAACCCGGCCGGTTCGTTGATGCCCGACTGCAGCCCGGTCAGGCCCTTGACAATCTGCACCTGCTGCTTGTTTTCCAGCGCAATCGACTGCTCGCCCACCGCGCTCAGTCCGTTGATGCGATAGCTGTTGGCGGCATTGAGCGAATAGCCGCGCACCACGAAGTTTTCGTAATAGCCGATCGGTGCATACGCATCACCGGCAGAGGCATCGGCGCGCAACACCTCGCTAAGCACACGCGCCTGGCGATCGAGCAATTGCTGGCGCTCGATCACCGCGATGGAGGCCGGCGCATCGAGCAGGGGCGTTGCGCCGAAGCCGGTCAGCGCCGTGTTGCTATCGCTGCGCTCGCCCAGCACATTGACCGTATCCAGCTGCACCGCGGACTCGCCGGGTTGCTGCTGTTGCGCCAATGCAGGGGCGGCCAGGCTCAGCGCCAGGGCGAGCGTCAGCGGGCGATGGGGACGTGCGGCTAACGACAGACGGGACATGCAAGCAACTCGTAAAGAAGGGAAGAGGAAAGACACGGTGTTGCCGCTCATCGCAGCAGGGCTGCGCGCGCATGCAGATGCGCCAGCAGCGCTTGACCATCGGTGCTGGCAAACCAGTCCGCATGACCCAGCAGATAGCGGTGATAAGCGATGTCCACGTTGTCGGGCGAACGCGTGATGCCGGCGAAGTACTCGATCTCGCTCAAGGCGAAATCGGCATGCACGATCGGCAACAGGGCGGCCAGGCAGCGCAGTTGTGTGGCGCTGATTGGGCGATACAGCGCATAGCCATCCAGTAAGGCATCGAGTTGTTGCAGGTCCGCCTGCGCACGCGCGCCGGTATCCAGCTGCAGCCACGGGATCAGGTTGCGTTCGATGGCGGTGGCCAGATCGAACAAGGCGCTGCTGCGATCGCTCAATCCGAAATCGAAGATCGCGCTGACGTCGGTGTCGTCGTGATCGGTGTTCCAGAGCAGATTGGACGCATGCCAGTCGCCATGCGTCCACAGCGGCGGCATCGCACCTGGCGCAGACAGCAATGGCCAGGCGCGCGCATGCCAGGGCAGCACGTGGGTGGCCAGATCGTGCTGCCAGGAAAACTCCTTCAACGCTGCGGCCAGATGCGGCCGCGCGGGTAACGCGCGCTGCAGCGCCTGCACCGGGTCTTGCTGTGCAAACAGCCGTAGATTGGCGACCAGCACCGTGGTGGAGCGCGGTGGTGCATCGAAGCCCTGCGCGGCGTGATGCAGCCGCGCGAGCGCAGCCCCTGCGGCCTGCGCGTGCGCAACGTTGCTAAACGGTGTCCACGACAAAGCATCGCGATACAGGTCGCGCCCCGCGCCGACGCGTTGCACCTCGTAGACCCACTGGTCCTGCGCGAGTGCGGTCTGGCCGTCAGCCGCGTACAGCACCTCCACCACCGGCGCGCCGGCCCAGCGCAGATGGGCCATGAAGCTATGTTCTTCGCGCAAGGCAGCGACACTGCGCACGCTGCGGTGATGGCGCTTGACGATCACCGGGCCGGACGCGGTCTGCACGCAGGCGGCGGCGGAGAACGGACGCGCGCTGTGCCAGTGCACGCCGTGGTCAGACCCGAGCCCGGAGAACCGCTGCAGCACGTGGTTGATTTCATCCACGGTCAGTGCCGGCCAGTCGGGCAGCGCCAACTCCAGGCTCATGCCATGGACCTGATGCGTCGCGCTCATGCGCCCACCCTCTGCAGACATGTCGAGGAGAGGATGAGTGGTATAGACCAATTGCGCGAAGCCGATTCAACGGGGCCGGCACGCAGGCCGGTAACAACACAGACGGCGCTGCCGGGCCGTCGTTGTCGCGCTGGCGCCATCAGGCGGTCGCGCGACATGGAGTGGAAGGGCAGCGCGAAACCGAAAGGTCGCTGGCCGTCATCTCAAGAATCAAGTGTGGGAGTGCCGCAGGCGGCGCCGACCTAGGCCGCGTGGCGGCCGTCGGGCGCGCAGTATGCCCCGTGCCGCCGTCGGCCGCCATGCCGGGCCGTCGCTGCGATGGCGCTGCGTGGTCCCGGCACCGGATAATGGCCGGATGACTCCAGTCCAGATCGCCGCCGTCGTCGTCACCTATCAGAGCAGCAGCACCATCGATGCCTGCCTGTCGCGGCTGCGTGCAGCCGAGGGCATCAGCGAGATTCGGGTGGTCGACAACGCGTCCAGCGACGACACCCTGGATGTGGTGCAACGGCATGCGCTGGCCGATGCCCGGGTGCACTTCATCGCCAACCCGGACAACCCCGGCTTTGCTACTGCCTGCAATCAGGGCGCGCGCGACTCGCAGGCGCCCTGGCTGGTCTTCATCAACCCGGATCTGATGGTCGAAGCCGACACCCTGGTGCAGCTGTGCGCGCGCGCCACCGGGCATGCCGCAGTGCTGCTTGGGGTGGAGCAGGTGGACGAGCAGGGCCGGCCGGATGCGGCCGTGCGCCGCCGCGACCCGGACTTTGCCGCGATGCTGCGCGCCCCGCGTGCCGCTGCCCAGCTGGCGGTGCCCGCCAATCCGTCGGTTGCCCTGCAGCCGGTGGATGCGATCTCCGGTGCCTTGATGCTGATGCAGCGCAGCCTGTTCGATCGGCTGGACGGCTGGGACGGCAGGTATCGCCTGCACGCCGAGGACCTGGATCTGTGCCGGCGTGCCCGCCAGGCCGGCGCGCTGGTGGCGGTGGCCAACGATCTGCAAGTGGTGCACGTGCGCGGCGTGTCCAGCCGCTCGCGGCCGTTCTTCGTGGAATGGCACAAGCACCGCGGGTTGTGGCGCTATTTTCGCAAGTTCGAGGCCGGCCAGCGCGGGCCGTTGACCCAGCTCGGGGTATGGCTGGCGATCTGGACCCATGCAGCTGCCCAGGTGCCGCGATTGTTGCGCCTGAAATAGTGGTCGCTAGTGTTAAATTAGTGATAAATCCGTGATGTGGAACTGTCCGGAACTGTGATACGTTTCGCGGCGAAGTGTGACCTAGCCCGTGCTTCCTGTCCCTAACGGGTCCCCCATCAGGAATCGTACAAATGTCTTTACAGAACGACCCGCGCTCGCGGGTACGTCCGTCGTGCCTTACCTCCGTGCAGTCCAGCCCGGTTGCCACATCGTCTACCCCGTTCAGTAACGCCCGCCGCACGCCGGTGGCCACGTTGTCTGCACTCGCCTTGAGTTGCGCGCTGGCTGCGTTGCCAGGTAGCGCCATTGCCGGTGCCTGGACCCAGCCGCAGGGCGACACGTTAGTGATCGTCAAGGCGCTGCATAGCGATGGCCGTGGCTGGTTCGACGACAGTCACCGCCGCACGACCTTTGGCGATGGTCAGCAATTCGATGGCAACGGCCGCAGTCGCCAGGACCAGCTCAACGTCTATGTCGAGCATGGTGTGACTGACACGCTCAGCGTGATCGGCAATTTCTATTTCACCGACGTCGGTTTCAGCAATTACGGCGGAAGTGGCCGTACGCGCACCAGCACGACCGGTTTTGCCGATCAGGAAATCGGGCTGCGTTATGCGCTGCCGAGCGCCCCGGACGATGTCTGGCGCAGTTCGGTGCAGGCACTGGTGAGCATTCCGGCTTATGGACGTAGCAAGACCTTCCATCCAAATAATCCCGATGCAAACTCCGATCCCGCGCTTGGCCTGGGCGACTATGGCCTAGAGCTGCGTTACAGCCGTGGCCGTGGTTACACGCTGGGCGGGCGCAACGGCTACGTCGATCTGGGTGGCGCAGTGCGCCTGCGCGGCAGCGCCGCCTCCGACGAAGTGCGGGTGGATGCATCCACAGGTCTGAGCCTGACTCCGAGCTGGTTGCTGCTGGGCGAGCTCAACGTGATCCAGGGCCTGGGCAACGGACGTAGCAACTTTGATGTCCCCGGCTCTGCTGGCGGCGTTGGCTTCGTCGCCACCGGCACCAACTACGACCTCACCAAGCTGCAGCTGTCGACGCTGTACACCGCGCCGGGCGGCAGCCAGTGGCAGCTGGGTTACCAGCAGCCGGTGATGGGCCGCAATACCGGTGCCGCAGGCGGGCCGTTCGTGGCCGCCTGGTGGCGGTTCTAAGGACGCCACGACAATGACGGTCACCTGCGAAATGGAGGCGCTGGGACGGGCGCCGGACATCGGCCGCGAACGCGGTCTGTTGGGTCGTGCGTTGGTGACGGCAGGCGTCATCACCGACGAACAGCTGCGCTCGGCGCTGGCGTTGCAGCAGCGCTGGAACTCGCGCCTGGGCGATGTGATCCTGGCCCAGCGCGGCGTGCCGGCGCAGCGCTTTTACGCCATCGTTGCCGCGCACTTCGGGCTGGAGTTCATCGATCTGGTGCAGCAGCCGCCGGACGCCGAGCTGCTCACCGCCGCCGACCTGGACAGCTATGCGCAGCGTCTGTTGCTGCCGTGGCGTCGCGAGGACGGTGTGCTGGTGCTGGCGGTGGCCGATCCCGACCCGGCGGTGTTTGCCTGGGCGCGCGCGCACTACGGCGAAGACGTGCGCTTTGTCGGCACCGCCAAGTTCGACGTGATCTGGAGCCTGCAGCGCTACGCCGACGAGCAGCTCACCGACAACGCCTTGAACCTGCTCGCCTCGCACGCACCGACGTACTCGGCGCGCCAGGTGGTCACGCGCGGGCAGAAGTTCACCTTGTGGGCGATCGCGGCGGTGTTGCTGATCGCGATGGTGTTGTTCCCGGTGCCTGCGCTGATCACCGTCAACGTGCTGGTGGCGCTGGGCTTTTTAGCGACGTTCGGTTTGAAGCTGTTGCTGGTGTGGTTCGGTTCGCGCCACCGCATCGACATCAAGGTCACCGAAGACGAAGTGGCCGCGCTGCGCGACGACGACCTGCCGGTCTATACCGTGCTGGTGCCGATGTACAAGGAACCGGAGGTGTTGCCGATCCTGGCCAACGCGCTGCGCAAGCTGGATTACCCGATCAGCAAGCTCGACGTGAAGCTGGTGCTGGAAGCCGACGACTTCGAGACCATCGATGCGGCCAAGAAACTCGGCCTGGAAGCGTTCTTCGAAATCATCCGGGTGCCGCCGTCGCAGCCCAAGACCAAGCCCAAGGCCTGTAACTACGCGCTGCATTTTGCGCGTGGCGAACTGCTCACCATCTACGACGCCGAAGACAAGCCCGAGCCGGATCAGCTCAAGCGCGTGGTGGCCGCCTTCCGCAAGGCAGAAAAGGATGTGGTGTGCATCCAGGCGCGGCTGAACTACTACAACGCCGACGAAAACTGGCTGACGCGGATGTTCACGCTGGAGTACACGCTCTGGTTCGACTTCTACCTGCCGGCGCTGGAATACCTGCGCATCCCGATTCCGCTGGGCGGCACCTCCAATCACTTCCGTCTGGACGTGTTGCGTCAGGTGCGCGCGTGGGACCCGTACAACGTCACCGAAGACGCCGATTTGGGCGTGCGGCTGATCCAGAACGGCTACCGCGTCAACGTGGTCAATTCCACCACGTTCGAGGAGGCCAACGTCAGCATTCCCAACTGGATCCGGCAGCGCTCGCGCTGGCTCAAGGGCTACATGCAGACCTGGTTGGTGCATATGCGCGACCCGGTGCATCTGTATCGCAGCACCGGGTTCAAGGGGTTCTGGGGCTTTCAGTTCTTTATCGGCGGCAATTTCTTCATCGCACTGGGTGTGCCGGTGATGTGGACGTTGTGCCTGGTCAGTGTGCTGAGCGGCGCGCGCGTGTTCGATGCCATCTTTCCGCCGTGGCTCGCCGCGGTCTCGATGGTCAATCTACTGCTGGCCAATGCGTTCTTCATCTACATCACGCTGGTGGCCGCGTTCAAGCGCGACTACTTCAAGTTGGCGCCGTACGCGCTGACGGTGCCGTTTTACTGGGTGCTGCAATCGATCGCCGCCTACAAGGGTCTCTGGCAGCTGATCCACAATCCGTTCTATTGGGAGAAGACCACGCATGGCATCAGCAAGCATTCGGAAAACGAACGCCGCGCCGCACTCGAAGAGTGAGCCGGCAGCGCGTCGCGACAGCGGCTTGCCGGCGTTTCTGGTGGCCGTGGTGGCGCTGTCGCTGCTGAGCCAGCCGTTGTTGGTGCAGTCGATGGGCGGTGTTGCACCGACCAGCGCGCCCGGCATCGGTGTGCCGGCCAGCGGCCTGCTGGCCTGGGCCGTCGATCTGGCGTTGCACCATTGGGATCTGCCGTTTCAGGTATGGCCGTTTTTGGCGGTGGCTGCCAACGCCTTGTTCCTGTCGCTGCTGTGGCGCGATCTGGCCGGCGTGTTCGGGCGTGGCTGGGCCAGCGGGCTGACCCTGCTGGTGGGCTGCAACCCGCTGTTCCTGCTGCCGATCGCTGCCGGCGGCAGCCAGGCGGTGGGCTTGCTGGCGTTCTACGGCTTGTGCCGCACGCTGCGCCGCCTGCAGGCGCCGGTGGAGGCCTTCACCTACCTGCGTATCGCCGGGTGGCTGTGCATTTTGCTGTGCCTGGATCTGCAGACATTGGCGTTGTCGACCATGGTCGCGCCGTGGCTGCTGCTGGTGATGCCGCCGCAGATGCTGCGCAAGGCGCCGGGCTCGTTCTACCTGGTGTGCTATCTGCCGTTCGCGTTTCTGGTCGGCATGTGGGCCTACGTCAATCTGACCGTGTTCAACGCGCCGTGGCCGACCTTATCGAGCATCTCGCAAGGGGCCAGTCCGCTGCCGTTGCCGCTGGCCGCACAGGCCGAAGGCTGGTTGCCTGCGGTGCGTTGGGGCGTGGCGGCGCTGGCCTGCTTCCCGGTGTTGGCGTTGGTGATGCGGGCGCGTAACGGTGCGCTTGCGCGTGGCGTAGTGGCCAGCGTCGGCACGGTGATCTGCGCGGCCGCACTGTCGTTTGCGTTCGGCTGGGCGGGCTTCGATGCCTTGTTGTTGCTGTGGGTGCCGGCAGCCTTGTTGCTGCGCGCCTTGCAGGCCGATCAGCGCAGCCAGGCAGCCGGACTATTGCTGCTCGGCCTGCTCGGCGCGGCCTGGGTGCAACCGCAGGGCTGGGGTAGCTGGATGCGTGCGGCGCCCGCCGATGCGCAGTCGCTACTGCAGGGCAAGGCGGTGGTCACGGCCGCACCGGTGTCGCTGCCGGTCGCGCGTGTGGCGACCCCTGCGGCGGCGGACACGCTGATGCCGTTGGTTGAGGCGGATGCCGCGATCAAGACGCACGTGCCCGCGCAGATGAGCGCCGCCGCCACGTCAACCGGCGTTGCAACGGCAACTGCGCTGCAGCCGGACGCGACTAACGCAGCGCTGCGTACCGGCACCTGCGTGCCGGGCACGGCAGCGTCGACCACCGAGGTGTCTGGCGCATGTGCAAACGCGTTCTAATCCTCGCAGCGTTGCTTGCCGTGTGCCTGCTGGCCAATGGATGCAATGCGGCCGCGCCGATGTGGATGGGTGCCAACGTCAAGGTCTCGGCCAATGCGCCGTGGGAAAGCGCTGCCGCTGCGCAGTCGCTGGATGCGTTGGCCGGCACTGGTGCGCGCAAGGCGCTGCTGGTGGCCTTCGTCTGGCAGGCGAACCTGCAATCGAACGACCCGGTGCTGGGTAGCGACAGCAGCCTGGAGGCCATGCGCGCTGCGCTGCGGCAGAGCCATCGGTCCGGTCTGCAGCCCACGCTCAAGGTGCATGTCTGGATTCCCGGCCACTGGGCCGGCGAGGTGGCGCCCGCCGACCAGGCAGCCTGGTTTGCCGCATATCAGAAGGCACTGCTGCCACTGGCGCAGCTGGCCGAAGACGAACACGCCGAAGCGTTGGTGGTCGGCACCGAACTGCGCAAGCTGCAGGACGCGCCGCAATGGCCTGCGTTGGTCGCGGCGGTGCGCAAGGTCTATCGCGGCAAGCTGTTGTATGTGGCCGACGGGATGGAGCATGCGGAAACCTTCCGTTACTGGTCGCTGTTCGATGCGGTCGGCACCAGCCTGTACCCGCGTCTGTCCGACGCTGCCGGCGCGCGCGCTACCGAGATGAACGCCGCCGCGCAACGCCTGCAGGACCTGGGGCAGCGCGTGGGCAAGCCGGTGTGGGTGGCCGAGCTGGGCCTGCGCTCGGCACGCGGCAGTCTTGCCGCACCGTGGGAAAGCCCGGAGCAACGCACCGCCGCGGTGGATACCCGCCTGCAGCTGCAGGTGCTGCAGCAGTGGCGAAAGGTGTTGCAGGCGCACGGCGTGGACGGCATCGCGCTGTGGTGCTGGTACACCGACCCCGCCGCCGGTGGCCCGGGCGACAGCGACTTCACCGTGCAGGGCAAGCCGGCGCAGCAGGTGCTGGCGCGCTGACGCGCGGCCGTGCTCGGCGACAGGCCGGCGCGGCCTTTGTGTGGTCGCCCCAGCTTTAGCAGCTGCTCAGGGGGTGGATCTGCGATCTGCGAGCTGCGGCCTTGTCGATCTGAGTGGCGCCGCGGGCGCGTGACACTAAGCGCTGCACACAAAACGTAGCGAGCAGTCGACAGGTGGGTGTGGACGGCGCGTTCAGAACCGGCGTGTACATGCTGCGCCGAACACCGAACACCGAACACCGAACACCGAACACCGAACACCGAACACCGAACATCGGCCGCGCCTGCCTGGCGGTGAGCACCGTCCTTTTCTTAGCGGCTCTAAATAACCGCAGGCCCCATGCGGCCCCGCAGACGCCCAGGGAAATTCGACAAGGCCCCCGCGCTGGAGCGTGCGCCCTTAACGCAGGGCGGGGAGTCGCGGCCGGCGGTCGGGTCATGCCCAATGCACGCGCGGCCACTGCCGCTGCGGGCATAATCCGGCGGCATGATCATCCATTCGTTGCTCGACACCGACCTGTACAAATTCACCATGATGCAGGCGGTGCTGCATCAGCACCCGGCCGCACAGGTCGATTACCGCTTCAAGTGCCGCACGCCCGGCGTGGATCTGGCGCAGTTCATCGATGAGATTTCGCGCGAGATCGATGCCTTATGCCGGCTGCGCCTGCGCGAGGACGAGGTGGACTACCTGCGCAGCCTGCGCTTCATCAAGCCGGATTTCGCCGACTTTCTGGCGTTGTTCCATCTGGACCGCAAGTACGTACAGCTGTCGGCGTCGACCACCCACCCAGGTGAGATCGAGCTGACCATCCGCGGCCCGTGGCTGCACACCATTCTGTTTGAAGTGCCGTTGCTGGCGATCATCAACGAGGTGTGGTTCCGCAACACCTCCGAGCCGGATTTTGAAGAGGGCCGCAGCCGCCTGCGCGCCAAGGTGAGCAGCCTGCGCAACATGCCGGCCGGCTGCAAGATCGCCGACTACGGCACCCGTCGCCGCTATTCGCGGCACTGGCATGGCGAGCTGCTGCCGCTGCTGCGCGATGGCCTGGGCGAGCAGTTCGTGGGCACCAGCAACGTGTATTTCGCCAAGCATTACGGGCTGACCCCGCTGGGCACCATGGCGCACGAATACCTGCAGGCGTTCCAGGCGCTGGGGCCGCGGCTGCGCGACAGCCAGGTCGCCGCGCTGGAATCGTGGGCGCGCGAATACCGCGGCGATCTGGGCATTGCGCTGTCGGACATCGTGGGGCTGGACGCGTTCTTGCGCGACTTCGATCTGTATTTCTGCAAGCTGTTCGACGGCATGCGGCACGACTCCGGCGACCCGTTCGAATGGGGTGAGCGGGTGATCGCGCACCTGGAAGCCCACCGCATCGATCCCAAGACCAAGGTGCTGGTCTTCAGTGACGGCCTCAACATCGACAAGGTGATGCGCCTGTACGCGCACTTCCACACCCGTTGCCGGCTGGCCTTCGGGGTGGGCACCAGCCTCACCAACGACCTGGGGCCGACGCCGCTACAGATCGTCATCAAGATGGTCCGCTGCAACGATCAACCGGTGGCCAAGCTCAGCGATTCGCCGGGCAAGAGCATGTGCGAAGACGCCGGCTACTTGCGTTACCTGCGCGACGTGTTCGGTCTGCCGCCGATGCCCGAAGGGGCCTGACCAGCGGCGGCAATGACTGACGCAGGCCGGCATGAACTGCCGAAACGGGCGGCCTGCTGTCGGGGAATGCCCGGAAAAGTGAGATGCATCTCTCAATCGCTGGTTGGCAAACGTTAACATTGGCATCACGCTTGCATCACTTTTAGTGCAACCGTCGTATGTGACGTCCCTTTCCTTGCGAAGCCTGTTGAATGCCTGCACTCGACCCCTTGTCGCTGTACCGCACGCGGAGCTGCTCCCGGCAGTGGCTGGGCTTTGTGCGGGCGATGGCCGAGGAGTTCGGCGCCGAGCTGCCCGAGCACGACCTGGCCACCTTGATGGCTCGGATCGGCCGCCGCTTCGCGCGTGAGCACAGGCTGGCGTCCTGCGCCGCGCTGGACGAGGTGCAACAGGCCGCCAATGCGATCTGGGACAGCTGCGACTGGGGCCAGTGCGCAATGGACGAATACCCTGACTACGTGCAGATCCGGCACGGCGGTGCGCCGTTGAGCGTGGCGCTGGACGGGGCTGGCTGGAGCGATGGGTTCCTGCAAGGGGTCTACGAAGGATGGTTCCAGCAATTGGGGATGCTGGCAGGCCTGGCGGTGCAGACCGTGCCGGCCGATTCCGTCGATCTGCGCCTGTTTGTGTTGGCGCGGACGGCATGAGCATGTGCGATCAGGCAAGGGGAGTGTGATGGCACCGAAGAACACCAAGAACACGCCGGGACACGACGACGTATCGGGTCTGTTCGCGCGTCTGGGGACGCAGGCAAGCGAGGGCTATCACGATTTCGCCTACACCCAGCTGCCGCCGCGCAAGCCGGGCGTGACGCCTGCCGAGGCGCCGGAAGCTGCGCAGACGGCGCCGGTTGCGCCGGAAGCTGCGGTCGCGCCGGTACACGTGCCGACAGCGCGTTCGCCCGCAGTGTCAGCGGCAGTGGCACCGCCGGTCGCACCGCTCGTGGCCCCGTCGTCGCCGGTGATGCAGGCAACGGTGCCTGCCGACCAGACGGTTGGCGTATCGCCCGGCGATGCGCTGGCACCGCTGCGCAAATTGCGGCAACGCGATGAGCCTGGCGCGCGCGGCCTGTCGTCGCTGGAGCGGCCGGCGCAGACGCCGTTGGAACAGCTGTTCCAGCGTTTGCTGCAGGCCGACGCGCGCGCCTCTGCGCACAGCCCGCTCCAGCGCCTGCGCTCGCGTTGAGCGCTCCCTTCCGTGATGCCCGGCAAGCGCGTGATGCGTTTGTCGCCGCGTTGCCGTACGTCTGCCACGTTTCCAGGATTGCCCGATGACCACTGCCAGCCTTCGTTCCGCATCACCGTTGCCCACGCTGGCAACCTGGGCGCTGTGGCTGCTGGGCGCGTTGCTGCTGGTGTTCGTGGTCGCAGTCCCGATGGATGTCACCCAGCAGCTGGTGTTCTCCGGCGTGCTGTTCGCAGTGGCGCTGGCGGTGCGCAACCGTGGCGGGCGGGTGGTCATCCTGATGATGATGGGGATGTCGCTGGCAGTGTCGTGCCGCTATATCTGGTGGCGCATGACCCAGACCATGGGCGTGGGCAGCGCGGTGGATTTCATCCTCGGCCTGGGCTTGCTCGGTGCGGAGCTGTACGCGTTCGTGATTCTGGTGCTGGGCTATTTTCAGGTGCTGTGGCCGCTCAATCGCAAGCCGGTCCCATTGCCCGCCGACCAGAGCCTGTGGCCGAGCGTGGATGTGTTCATTCCCACCTACAACGAGCCGTTGTCGGTGGTGCGCACCACGGTGCTGGCCGCCAGCGTGATCGATTGGCCGGCCGGCAAGATCAATATCTATCTGCTCGATGACGGCCGCCGCGACGAGTTCCGCGAGTTCTGTGCCGAGGTCGGCATCAACTACGTCACCCGCACCAACAACGCGCACGCCAAGGCCGGCAACATCAACGCCGCCTTGAAAAAATGCAGCGGCGAATACGTGGCCATCTTCGATTGCGACCACATCCCGACCCGCTCGTTTTTGCAGGTGGCGATGGGCTGGTTTCTGCGCGATACCAAGCTGGCGTTGGTGCAGATGCCGCACTATTTCTTTTCGCCGGACCCGTTCGAGCGCAACCTCGATACACATGGCAAGGTGCCCAACGAAGGCGAGCTGTTTTACGGTTTGTTGCAGGATGGCAACGACCAATGGAATGCCACGTTTTTCTGCGGTTCGTGCGCGGTGATCAAGCGCACTGCGTTGGAAGAGGTTGGCGGCGTGGCAGTGGAAACCGTCACCGAAGATGCGCACACCGCGCTCAAGTTGCAGCGTCGCGGCTATCGCACGGCGTATCTGGCGGTGCCGCAGGCAGCGGGTCTGGCCACCGAGAGCCTGTCCGGGCACGTGGCGCAGCGCATCCGCTGGGCGCGCGGCATGGCGCAGATCGCGCGCATCGACAATCCGTTGCTCGGCCGCGGGCTCAAGCTGTCGCAGCGGCTGTGCTATCTCAACGCGATGCTGCATTTTTTCTACGGCTTGCCGCGCATCATCTATCTCACCGCACCGCTGGCGTATCTGTTCTTCGGCGCGCATGTGATCCAGGCGTCGGCGTTGATGATCCTGGCTTACGCGCTGCCGCACATCCTGCAGGCCAATCTGACCAATCTGCGCGTGCAGAGCCGCTTCCGGCATCTGCTGTGGAACGAGGTCTACGAGACCACGCTGGCCTGGTACATCTTCCGCCCGACGCTGGTGGCCTTGCTCAATCCCAAGCTCGGCAAGTTCAACGTCACGCCCAAGGGCGGGCTGGTGGCGCGCGGTTATTTCGATGCGCAGATCGCCAAGCCGTATCTGTTCCTGCTGCTGCTCAACGTGGCCGGCGTGGTCGCCGGCGTGCTGCGGCTGGTCTATGTCGGCGGCAGCGGCGAGCAGCAGACGATCTGGTTCAACCTGGCCTGGACGCTCTACAACATGGTGCTGCTGGGCGCCACGATCGCTACCGCCAGCGAAACCCGCCAGGTGCGTAGCGCGCACCGGGTGCCGCTGGATGTCCCGGTCAATCTGTATCTGCCCGACGGCGGCGTGCTGGCCTGCCGCTCGGTGAATTTTTCCACCGGCGGCATGGCGATCAAGCTCGCGCAACCGCAGCCGATCGAGCCCGGCTCGACGGTGCAGATCGGGCTCAGTCATCGCGGTGTGGAGCAGACCTTGCCGGCCGTGGTGCGTCAGGATCGCGACGGTCAGGTCAGCATCCAGTTCACCGAGATGTCGATGGAACAGGAACGCTGGCTGGTGGCATCGACCTTTGCGCGTGCCGATATCTGGTTGTCGCAATGGGGCCAGCACGATCGCGATTCGTTCTGGCGCTCGATGGGCCAGGTGCTGGCCGCCAGTGCGCGCGGATTCGGGCGCCTGGGTCGGCATATGGTGGACAGCACGCGTCAGGGCTTCCGCCCGGCGCGCGCGGATCTGGAGTCGTGAGCGTGATGCGTGGTGTTTCCCTTTCCCCTGCCAAGAAGCAACTGATGCGAATGTCCCCGGCCGTGTTGACCTGTGCGTTCACGCTTCTGGCCGGTCTGGCGCAGGCGCAACAGACCGCACCGACGGCGCCTGCCGCGCAGACAGGCGCCGATGCGCAAAGTGCCAGCGCAGCAGTGGTCGCGCCTACCGCGGCCACACCGCCCGCCGGCAGCGCGCGCGCTGCCACGCTGCGCGATCTGGGCATCGATTACGAAATCACCTTGCGTGGTGTGCAGGGCAGTGCCGGCGTGCCCTTCAGCGTGCGTAGCGACGAGATTGTCACCGCTGCCACGCTCAATCTGAAATACAGCTACTCGCCGTCGCTGCTGCCGGACCTGTCGCACGTCAAGGTCACCATCAACGGCGTGACCGTTGCGAGCTTGCCCACCGACAAGGCCAACGCCGGCAAGTTGCTGTCGGCCGATCTGCCGATCGACCCGCGGCTGATCACCGACTACAACCAGCTCAACCTGCAACTCATCGGGCATTACACCCGCGAGTGCGAAGACCCCGACCACAGCAGCCTGTGGGCGAATGTGGATGCGGCCACCAGTCTGTCGCTGACCACCACGCCGCTGGCGCTGGCCAACAACCTGGCGCTGCTGCCGGTGCCGTTTTTCGATGTGCGCGATACGCGGCGTCTGGAGCTGCCGTTCTATTTCCCGCAGCAGCCGGACATGGCCACGCTGCAGGCGGCCGGCACCGTGGCATCGTGGTTCGGCACCCTGGCCGGCTATCGCGGCGCGGTATTCCCGGCCTCGACCAGCAGCTTGCCGGCGAGCGGCAACGCGGTGGTGTTCGCCACACCCAACACCTTGCCTGCGCAGTTCGCCACCGCCGATAGCGGCGTGGCCGATATCCGCGGGCCGACGGTTGCCGTCGTGGTCAACCCGACCGATCCCAACGGCAAGCTGCTGCTGGTGCTCGGCCGCAACACCGAGGATCTGCAACGCGCGGCCACCGCGCTGGCGTTGCGCGCACCGCTGACCGGTGCGGTGGCGCGGATCGGCGAGATGTCTGCGCCGACGCCGCGTCGGCCGTACGACGCGCCCAAATGGATTTCGAGCGAGCATCCGGTGCGTTTCGGCGATCTGGTCACCCAGCCCGGCGCGCTCAACGTCACCGGCTATCACCCGGACCTGATCCGGGTCGGTCTGCAGCTGCCGCCGGACCTGTTCGTGTGGGAGCGCGACGGCATTCCGGTGACGCTGAAATACCGCTACACGCTGCCGGAAGAGGACAACAAGTCCGCCCTCAACGTCAGCATCAACGAGTCGTTCGTGACCACCTTGCCGCTGACCGGCCGCCCATTCGCCGAGTCCACGCCGGTGCGCTGGTGGAACAGCCTGGGCACGCGCGGCAACATGCCGGTGCATCAGGATCTGACACTGCCGGTGGGCGCGTTTTCGGCCAATAGCCAGCTGCGCTTCCACTTCTTTTTCGATCGCCCGCAAGGCGAGGCCTGCAAGAACACCTTCCCGGATGTCTCCGGCGCCATCGATGCCGATTCCACCATCGACCTGAGCGGTTTCGACCACTACATGGCGATGCCGAATCTGGCAGCGTTCGCCAATGCCGGCTATCCGTTCACGCGGCTGGCCGATCTGTCTGAATCGGCGATCGTGCTGCCCAATAATCCGGGCGACCAGGATCTGGGCAATGTGCTGACCTTGCTCGGCAGGTTCGGTGCGTCCACCGGCTACCCGGCACTGCATGCGCAGATCATCGCCGCCAGCGCGGTGCAGCAGCACGCCGATCGTGATCTGTTGCTGCTGGGCAGCGCCGAATCGCAACCGCTGTTCAAGCAATGGCGTGCGCAGCTGCCGGTGGGCCAGGACGGGCAGAACCGCCGCATCGGCCTGACCGATTGGCTGTTCGAAAAACTACCCGGCTTCCTGTCCTTCGACGCGCGCCGCACCGATCTGCCGACCACCACCGACATCGCGTTGCAGCCGCAGCCGGACGACGTATTGCTGATGGGTTTCGAATCGCCGTTGAAATCCGGCCGCAGCGTGGTCGCGTTTCAGACCGAAGACCCGGCCAACATGAATCGTCTGTTCGATGCCTGGTTCGACCCGGCCTTGCTCAAGGATTTCCAGGGCAGCGTGGTGTTGCTGCAGCAGAAAAAGGTCACCAGCCTGGTCGGCAATCAGACCTACTACGTGGGTCACTTGCCGCTGCCGACCTGGCTGCGCTGGTACTTCTCGCATCACCCGGTGTGGCTGGCCCTGACCGTGGTGCTGCTGGCACTGCTGCTGGCACTGGCCGCGCGCGTGCTGCTGCGCCGGCATACCGCCGAGCGCCTCAACGACGGCCACGGCGCATGAACGCGGCCGCGCGCGGCAGTGCCATGACGCGCCGCCGCCTGCTGCGCGCCGGTGCACTGGCTTCACTGGCCGCGCTGTTGCCGGCCGGCGCTATGGCAGCGCCTGCACAGTGCGGCGCCTGGCCACTGTGGAACGCGTTCGTGTCCAAGCACATCCAGCCCGATGGCCGGGTGGTGGACTTTCTCAACGCCGATCAACGCTCCACCTCCGAAGGCCAGTCGTACGCGCTGTTCTTCGCGCTGGTGGCCAACGACCAGGTCCTATTCGACAAGGTGCTGGGCTGGACCCGGCACAACCTGTGCGGCGGCCGCCCGGATCTGAATCTGCCGGCCTGGTTGTGGGGCCGCGATGGCAGCGGCGAGTGGCGCGTGCTCGATGCCAACACCGCCAGCGATGGCGAGCTGTGGATCGCCTACGCCTTGCTGGAAGCCGGCCGGCTGTGGAACCGCCCCGGTTACAGCAAGGCCGGCCAGCAGATCCTGCAACTGATGCGCACCCAGGAAGTGGCCACGCTGCCCGGGCTGGGGCCGATGTTGTTGCCCGGCCGCAGCGGCTTTGTCGAACCGGGCCGCTGGACGCTCAATCCCAGTTATCTGCCGATCCAGGTACTGCGGCGCTGCGCCAACGCCGACCCCAAGGGGCCGTGGGCGGCGATCGCCGCCAACGCTGCGCGCGTGCTGCACGACAGTGCGCCGGTCGGCTTTGCACCGGATTGGACGGTGTGGGACGGCAAGGCCTTCGGCGCCGATCCCAAACGCGGCAATCTCGGCAGTTACGATGCCATTCGCGTGTATCTGTGGGCCGGCATGCTAGATGCAGGCGAGCCGCTGCGCGCGAAGTTGCTGCAGGATTTGTCCGGCCCGGCCGATCTGCTGGCCGCAGGCACCGCGTTCGCCGAAAAGATCGACACCGCCCGCGGCGTGGGCACCGGCGCCGTGCCGGTGGGGTTTTCCGCCGCGTTGCTGCCTTACCTGAGCGCGCTGCGTCAGCCCACCCTGCTCAAGGCACAGGCGCAGCGGATTCCGCTCGCCGCTACACCGGCCGCCGCTGCGCTGCCGTATTTCGAACGCACACTGGCCCTGTTCGGACAGGGCTGGCTTGAGAACCGCTACCGCTTTGCCGCAGACGGGCGCCTGCTGCCCGCCTGGAGAACGCCTGCATGCTCCGCAAAAACCTGACCCCGCTCTACCTCGCCGGCATGATCGACCTGTGCCTGCTCGTCTCACCGGTGCACGCGCAGACCAGTGCGACCCAGCAACTGGTCGGGCAGGGCAACTACTGGCACGACCAGGGACGCGACGATCTGGCCGCCGACACCTGGAAAAAGCTGCTCGGCATCGATCCGGACCAGCCAGACGCCTTGCTCGGCCTGGCGCAGATCGATCTGGCACAGGGCCGTCAGTCGGAGGCGCGCAAGCGTCTGCAGCAGCTCGAAGCGGCGCATCCGCAATCGCCGCAGGCGCAGCGTCTGCGCGTGGCGATCGGTGCGCGCGGCAGCGCCACTGCCGGCGAAGACCCTAATCTGCGCAACGCACGCCGCGCTGCCGCGGCCGGGCGCTATGTGGAAGCTGCGCGCAGCTACGAGGCCGTGTTTGCCGGCAAGGCGCCGCCGCCGACGCTTGCGCTGGAGTACTACCAATCGCTGGCCGGCACGCCGACCGGTTGGGAGCGTGCGCGCGATGGTCTGCGCACGCTGCAGGCCAGCGACCCGGCCAACCCGTCCGTGCAGATGGCGCTGGCCCAGGTATTGAGTTATCGCGAACCCACCCGTCGCGAAGGCATCGCGCAATTGCGCACGCTTGCCCAACGCGCTGATGTGGGCGGCCCGGCGCGCACCAGCTGGCGCCAGGCGCTGCTGTGGCTCAACGCCAGCACCGCCGATGCACCGCTGTATCAGGCATTTCTGGCCGGTAGCCCGGCCGATGCGGAAGTAACCGCCAAGCTCGGTCAATTGCGCGAACAACGCACCGCCGCTGCCGCTGCGCCCGCCGATCCCAACGGCATCGCGCTGGCCGAGGGCTTTCGCGCGCTCAACGCCGGCAATCTGAGCGCGGCCGAACAACGTTTCACCCAGGTGCTGCGCGCCCGTGCGCGCGACCCGGATGCATTAGGCGGCCTGGGTTCTGTGCGGCTGCGTCAGCAACGCTTTGCCGAAGCGCAGGAACTGCTGCGCCCGGCCGCCGCCAGCAATGGCAAATGGAAAGGTGCGCTGGACAGCGCGCGCTACTGGCAACAGCTGCAGCAGGCCGAGGCTGCACGCGCACGCGGTGACATCGCGCAGGCACGCCAGCTGGTGGAGCAGTCGGTGCAGCTGCTGCCCAACGAGCCGGCCGGCCATGTCGCGCTGGGCGGTCTGCAAAGCGCCAGCGACCCGGTTGCGGCCGAAGCCAGTTATCGCAAGGCGCTGTCGCGCGATGCCGATAATGCCGGCGCCTTGCAGGGCCTGGTCGGGCTGTACAGCCGCCAGGGCCGCATGTCCGAAGCCAGTGAATTGTTCAATCGCCTGCCGGCCGCCGAGCGCGCCAAATCCGGTGGCGAAGCCTTGTTGCGTTCCAATGTGCAGCGCGCCCGCGCGCGGCAATCGCTGGAGGCCGGCGATACGGTCAGCGCGCAGGCCGAGCTGGAAGCGGCCATGGTCGAACGCCCCGGCGATGCCTGGATCCGGCTGGATCTGGCCCGCCTGTATCAACAGGCCGGCCGCCCCGATCAGGCGCGCAGCGTCATGGATGGCCTGCTTGCCGTGCACGGCGACCAACCCGAAGCGCTGCACGCCAACGCCTTGCTCGCACAGGAAAGCGGCGATTGGCAGAGCGCGTACGACAGTCTGGATCGCATTCCTGCCGCAGCGCGTACGCCGGAGATGACCCAGCTGCGCACCAACGCCTGGATCGAACTGCAGGCGCGTCAGGCGCGGCTGCTGGTGGAGCAGGGCAGAGTGGGCGAGGCGCAGCAGTTGCTCGCACGTACCGAAACCGCGCTGGGCAACCAGCTCGACGATCCGCAATTGCTGGCCGCCCTGGCCGGCGCGCATGCCGACGCCGGCAATGCCTCGCGCGCGCTGGTGCTGGCGCAGCGGCTGGTCACCGGCGCCAATCCGCGCACCGAAGACCGCCTGCAATATGCCGGTGTGCTGCTGCGTGCGCGTCAGGACGCCGAGTTGTCGGCGGTGCTGCGCCAGCTGCAATCCACCACCATGACGCCGGAACAATTGCGCCGCTATCAAATCCTGCGCAGCGCCTACACGCTGCGCCAGGTGGATGCCTTGCGCGAGCTCGGCAATCTGGAAGGCGCCTACGATGCGTTGTCGCCGATCCTGGCCCAGCAACCGGACAACCGCGACGCTCAGGCGGCATTGGCACGGTTGTATGCCGCCGCCGGCGATCAGCGCCAGGCGCTGGCGATCTATCAGCAGATCCTGCAGCGCCACCCCAACGATCTGGACACGCTCACCGCTGCCGCCAACAGCGCCGCCGCGCAGTCGGATCTGCGCAACGCCGAGACTTATCTGCAGCGCGCGCTGGCGCAGGCGCCGGAATCGCCGGACGTGCTCGCCGCCGCCGGCCGCGTGTATCGCAGCGCCGGCAAGAACCGCAAGGCCGAGCAGTATTTCCGCGCATCGCTGGCCGCGCAGCAGCGCCAGGCCGGTCAGCTCGACAACGGCCTGCCGGGCGCACGTGGCCCGGCGGCAGTGGCCTCGTCCGGCCGTCCGCTCAATCCGTTCTCCGGCATGACCGGCGCCATGCCGCGCTCGCCGGCAGTGCTGTCCGAGCGCATGCCGGCGGGGAACGCATTTGCCGATGTCGCGCTGGAGCCGCCGGCCGCCACCCAACCGGCAACTGCACGCTTCGCCGCAGCCGTCGATGCCTACGCCGGCAATACGGTCGATACGCTGCCGCAGCCGGTGAGCGCCAGTGCCGCACCCTCGTTCTTGCCGGCGCCCAACAGCCGCAGCCGCCTGCCCACGCGCAGCGCTCCCGCGTTCGTGCCGGACAACACCGCTCCTTCGCGCAGCGTTGCCGCGCAAGAAACGCGCGCGCCCAGCAGCGGCAACAGCGTGCTCGACGAACTGCGCGCCGTGCAATCGGAAAACAGCGACAACCTCGCCGGTGGCGCGCTGTATCGTTCGCGCGATGGCGAAGACGGCCTTGGCCGGCTGGACGACATCGAAATGCCGGTGCAGGCCGACTTTGCGGTGGGCGAAGGCAAGCTCGGCGTCACGCTGACGCCCACCGTGGTGGATGCCGGCACGCTGACCACCGATTACGCCACCGCCAGCCGTTTCGGCGCCGGCCCGCAGACGGCTGTCAACGACGCGCTTGCCGCCGACCGCAGCCCGATCGACACGCTGACCAACTCGTCGGTGTATCAGTTGCTCGCCACCCAGGGCGATAACGTCGCCACGCGCGAACGCCTGCGCCGTTACGCCTTGAATACCGGCTTGTTCGGCGAACTGCTGACCGAAAACAACAACAGCACGCCGGCGGCATTGGCCGCGTTGGCCAACGAGCCGCTGCCGGCATATCTGCTCAGCGTCAACGCGTCCAGCACGCCGATTGCGCAGCTGGCGCGCGACATCCTCAGCAATACCGCGATCAGCGAACAGCTGGCCGCCGGCGACGGTGCCGCGTTGCAGGCATTGGCCAGCAGCACCGCTGCCGCGCAGCAGACGCCCACCTCGCTGGCGGCCACGCTCAACAGCATGGCCGCAAGCGGCAATGGTGCGCGCCGGCTCAGCCAGGACGACACCGGCGTGGGTATCGGCGTGCGCTATCGCAATGGCGGTTTCAGCGCCGATGTGGGCAGCACGCCGATCGGGTTCCAGGAGCAGAACGTCGTCGGTGGCGTCGGCTATCGCGGCGAGATCGGTGAGACGGTGAGCTGGTCGGCCGATGCCTCGCGGCGCGCGGTTACCGACAGCGTGCTGTCGTTCGCCGGTGCGCAGGATGCACGCAGCGGCCGCGAGTGGGGCGGCGTCACCAGCAACGGCATCGTGCTCTCGGCCACCGCCGACAACGGCTTGCTTGGTGGGTATGCCAACCTTGCCGCGCACCGCTTGATCGGTAGCAACGTGGCCGACAACGACCACCGCCAGGCCGACCTGGGCTTCTACGTACATGCGTTGGAAACCCAGCATCAGTCGCTGACCGCCGGCGTCAATCTGACCGCCATGCAGTACGACAAGAATCTCAGTGGATTTACGTACGGCCACGGCGGTTACTTCAGCCCGCAGGAATATGTGGACCTCGGTTTCCCGGTGCACTGGAGCGGGCGCAGCGCGGGGCAGAGCGTCAACTGGAAGGTCGATGCCAGCGTCGGCGTGCAGCATTTCAAGACCGACCCCACGCCGTATTTCCCCACCGACCCGACGCTGCAGCAGGCCGCCTACGACGCCGCATCGCTGGCAGCGCTGCTCGGCCTGGTCGACCGCTACACCGACCCGGTGTATGCGGGCGAAAGCCGCACCGGCGTGTCGTACAACCTCAGTGGCGCAGCCGAATGGCAGGTGGCGCCGCAGTTGTTCCTGGGCGGGCGCATGACCTTCAACAATGCACGCGACTACAACCAGTTCAGCAGCAATCTCTATCTGCGCTTTGTGATGGATCGCCTGGGCGCCGCGTTGGGGCGCGCGCCGCAGGTACTGACCTCGCCGTATGCCGCAGATCGGTGAGGCACGGCAACGCGTGGTGTGAGCGAAAGAAGGGCTGAACAACGCGCGGCATGACGGGGCAACCTGGGATGTCGCTCAAACACGGCCGCCTTTCCTGCTGAATATCTAACAGTTGCGCATAGTGAAGATGGCCAGCGGTGTTGATCGAAAACACGCGGATGCGTTGCTCAGGGCTTCCCTAACGAGGCCAGCGTCTGTAGCCGTTGCGCAGACGCAGTGCATCGCTCTGTGCCACATCGAGGTGCGATGGCGCGCATTGCATCGACGCACATTGCTGCATGCAGTACACAGCTGATGCGGTTGTAGCCGTTGCGCAGACGCAGTGCATCGCTCTGCGCCACGTCGAGGTGCGATGGCGCGCACTGCATCGACGCACATGGCTGCATCCAGTACACAGCTGATTACGCATAAACGAACGGCGCCTCGCGGCGCCGTTCGCATCACATCTGACCGTCTACGCCTGGGTTACGGGCGTACCTTGGTCGCGCAGATAAACGTGGCGGCCTGCTGCAGACGACTGATCGCACCCTGGTCTTCCAGTTCGCGGATGTGATCGTTCATGCAGGTCAGATAACCGAAGCGGTTACCGGCATTCTGCGTCTTGCACAGGCTGCTCTCGGCGGTCAGGTTCGCACCGACGATCAGACCGCCGGTTTCCACCGTCGGCACCAGCGTGCTGCAGTTGCCCAGCCGGGTCAGGCCACGGTTCAAGGTCCAACCGATATCGGCAAACATCGCCGGGGTCAGGTCGATGTTCAGATGCGCCTGTACTTCCGGCGTATCGAACGGTTCCATCAACGCGTTGGGCTGCAGGTCGGTATCGAAGTGCGAGAACGTCGAACCACCGGCCACCACGCTGGGCGCATACAACCGCGTGCGGCCTGCGCTGTCGGTGCCCTGCAGCAGCTCGGGATCTTCGTACAGCGCCGCCACCACGCCGGTGCTGCTCTTCAACCGTGCGCCATCGGCCTGCGACACCATGATCGCCGGGATGGTGATGTCGGTGATCGGCGGCGCCGCATTGCCCATGGTCTGCACGCCGCCGGCGTTGTTGGCCACGATCACGCCCACCGCACCGTTGAGCTGTGCGTTCTTGACCTTGATGGCGAAGGCGCAGGTGCCGCGGTCGATCAGCGCCACCTTGCCGGCCACCTCGGCCGCATTGACGAACGGGGTTTCGCAGCCATCGGTGGCCGATGCGGCGGCAACGCCATCATTGATGGTCACCACTGCGCGCGCCGGGAAGTTACCGGCGCTGGCCAGCGGCCCGAAGCTGGCAAAGCCCACTTCGAACTTGCCAGCCGCAGTGGCTGGCGCGCTGACCTGCAGCAGCGTGCGCGGGTCCAGGATCAACGCCGCCTCGCGGTTGACGCGGGTGCCGGCCCACACCGTGCGACCGGGCGTGCGCATCGCCTCGGCGCGCAAGGCGTTGGTCATGGTCGGGTCGTCGAAACGCTTGTTCTGCACGTTATCGAAGGCCTGCGAGGTGTAGACGTCGGTCAGGCCGCTGCCCGAACCGAGCACGCCGGTGGTCTTGTTGAGGAAGCCGGCAGCGCCCAACCCGTGGCCGATCTCGTGCATCACCACGTTGAGGAAGTTGATCTGCCCTGCCGGGGTCTTGCCGTCCAGGCCCAGGTACCAGCCCGAACCGGCCAGGCAGTCGTCCTTGCCCAGATCGCCGTTGAACTGCGAAAACACGTCGGCCGGATCGGCCGGATCGGGCACCAGGTCCTGCCCGGCGATCGCATCGCCCAGCGCGGACGGATACAGCGTATTGGCCTTGGCGCCGGGGAAGTCGTTGACGATCCAGTTCGGGCCGGCCTGGCCCAACGTGCCGCCGGTGGCGGTGCAGGTCAGCCGTGCAAACGAGGCATACACCTTGATTTCGACGTTGCTCTGCAGCACCGCGCCCCACAGATCCATGGCGTATTGGTAGGCGATGCGACGCTGTTCGCCGACCGACCGCCCGGGATTGCCGCCCAACGGTGCGGCGGTGGTGGGGTCGTTCAACCCGACCACGGTGCCGGCATCGCCATTGATCAGCGTGACGTTGGCAGCGGATGCATGCAGCGGCGCCAGCGCCGCGCCCACGGCCAGGGATAACAGCAACAAGGGCTTATTCATGCGGCAGCGCTCCGTGCTCGGCGTGGGCGGGTTGGGTGTCTGCGTCGTCGCTGTGCTCGATCACGATGCGGCCGTCGGCCTGGCGGGTCGCGGTCAGCGAGCTCATTTGCGTGGCCGGCAACTTGCGCACCACGGTGCCGTTGGGCAGGCGACGCTCGGTGGCGCGTGCGGCCGCCTCGGTTTGCGGCACGGTCGTGCGGCTCGCCCCACTGCGGGCGGCGGAGCCGGCCTGCTGGTCCAGCGCCGCACTCTCGGCGTCGGTCAGCGGACGCAGCTTGCCGGTGACGGGATCGATACCGACCTTGGAACTGGCGGCGACGTCCTGCGCCCCCGCAACAGCGGGCAGGCAGGCAACACACAGCACACCGGACAGCATCCATCCGGGCTTGCGAAAGCTCATCATCGTTGGGATTTCCTTAAGTCCAACCGCAGAAAGAACGCCGTGCGACACACCGGAGTTCGGGAGATACTTCCGTTTCAGTCTGTTCATGACTGAACCATGAATCCGTGATGTGTGTCAATCTTTTGACAGTTGGCGCGCTGAATGCGAACAGATGTCCTGAAAACGTCAGCCTCGCGCTTGCGCCACGATGCTTTTCGGAAATCGGTAGCGGTCCTGGGGCGTTTTGGTCAGAAATCTGGCGCCCTGGTGACGGTGTGCGGCAGATCGCTGAGCTCCCTGTTTCCCAGGGAGCGCCCCCCCCGGGAGGGGCAGGGGCGGCCGCGCCTCGTGGACCTCACTGCACCAAGGTGGCTGCGCGCACAGCTCCATGCCGTTCCTCGCCCCGGCCCGTGCGGCTGGCGCGGACGCACCAAGGCAAGTCACGTCAGTCGCGCGCGAGCCGTGCCTTGCTGCTCCGCGGGAGGGGGTCTGGATTTCGCCGCGACGACGCAGTCGACACCGGCGACCCAATGCCTGCGAGCGGCAAGCGGCAGTGACCAACCAGCCGTCAGAAACCAACAGCCAGCACAGCGATAGGCCGCAGCGGGCAAGCAGACAGGCCCACAGGAAAGCGCAGGTGTGCGTGTACGGACTCGACACGCCCACTCGTACACTGCGCGTCCTGCAGAGCGCTTCGATCGTCAACGATCGCAGCGACACGCGCATCCATCGAACCGAACAGGTCACGCATGCACGCCGTCATCTACCACAACCCCGCCTGCGGCACGTCGCGCAACACGCTGGCGCTGATTCGGCATGTCGGCATCGAACCGCAGATCGTCGACTACCTGCAGCACCCGCCCAGCCGGCAGATGTTGCAATCGCTGATTGCCGACGCCGGTCTGTCGGTGCGCGATGCCATGCGTCAGAAGGGCACGCCGTATCTGGAACTGGGATTGGACAATCCCGCGCTGGAGGACGCCGCACTGTTGAGCGCGATGCTTGCGCACCCGATCCTGATCAACCGCCCGTTCGTGCAGACGCCGTTGGGTACGCGCCTGTGTCGTCCATCCGAGCAGGTGCTCGACCTGTTGCCGCTGGCCACCAGCGCATTCGCCAAGGAAGACGGCGAACCCGTGCTGGACGAGCGCGGGCAGCGGATCGTCGCTTGAGCGCTGCAGCGGATCGCAGTCCTGCACTGCACCGCTACCCACTCTGCGGCTGCTGCGCTAAAAGCAAGCAATAAAACGGTTACGCGACCAACAGGCCGGACGGATTGACACCTTGGCGCCATGGCAGTCTGCACCGCTAATCGCACTGCGTCTGCCGCGCTGAGAGCGACCAACAAAGCGACCGTTTAACCGCAAGTATGTTGACTACAGGCAGGCGCGGCCGGTGCAAGGAAGCGTTATGCAGCACTCGTACACTGCGGCTGGCGCCACCCATGCCAACCGGCAGCCGCTCGCTAGCGTGTGTTGGCCGTTCTAAAATCGCTGTCGTGTTTTTGAGGAGCATCGATATGATTCGCGAAATTATCCGCATGGGCGACAAGCGCCTGCTGCGCGTGGCGCCGCCGGTGAGCAACCTGGGCAGTGCCGAGTTGCATGCCTTGGTGGCCGACATGTTCGAGACCATGGATCATGCGCACGGCGTCGGTCTTGCGGCTCCGCAGATCGCGGTGGACCTGCAACTGATGGTGTTCGGCTTCGAAGTCAGCGAGCGTTATCCGGACGCGCCCACGGTACCGCGCACGGCCTTGGCGAATGCGCAGATCGAGCCGCTGTCGGACGAGATGGAAAACGGCTGGGAAGGCTGTCTGTCGATTCCCGGCCTGCGCGCGGTGATCCCGCGTTACCGCCACATCCGTTACCGCGGCTTCGCCCCCGACGGCAGCCCGATCGAGCGCGAGGCCGAAGGTTTCCATGCCCGCGTGGTGCAACACGAATACGACCACTTGGTCGGCCGCCTATATCCCTCGCGCATCGAAAATTTCGACACCTTCGGCTTCGAAGACGTGCTGTCCTACGATCTGTAACGCGTTACTTGATCCGGGCACGGTCGCGTGCGCAAACGCGGCCGTGCCGAAGCGATCGCGTTTGACGCGTGGCAATGCCCGCTGGCCGCTCAACCTTGACCATGCGTATCTCTGCGGCTCACACGTTGTGTAGCGCATGCATCGCAATGCTGAGCCAACGCAGCGCCCAGAGACTCACCTCGCACCGCGTGGTGCAGCTTGCTTCCATCAGTCCTCAACGAATGCGACAGGCGCGATGCTCTTGCCGCTTCCGGGACCCTGTAGCGGCATGGATGCCGCTACGGAGCCTCCACGGACGGATTCACGGCGTGTCCCGGAAGCGGCAAGGGCATCGCGCCCTCGACCACCAGTGATGCCTCAATCATGGCAAGCGCACCTTCAATCGCCCAGACGCGCCGTAACCCCCAACCGTTGCGTGCACTAACGCATACCGCATCCAAACGCCACATGCCACACCACTCATCCACACCCGCCGCCCCCAGCCCCACAAACAAAAAGGGCGCCTAGCGGCGCCCTGATCGTGACAACTTGAACGCGCTTACTTCAGCGCCTTGAAGCGCAGACGCTTCGGGCCCGCGTCATCGCCCATACGGCGACGCTTGTCTTCTTCGTACTCGCGGTAGTTGCCCTGGAAGAACTCCACATGCGAGTCGCCTTCGAACGACAGGATGTGCGTGGCGATACGGTCGAGGAACCAGCGGTCATGCGAAATCACGAAGGTGTTGCCCGGGAACTCCAGCAACGCATCTTCCAGCGCACGCAGCGTTTCGATATCCAGATCGTTGGACGGTTCGTCGAGCAGCAGCACGTTGCCGCCCTGCAGCAGCGTCTTGGCCATGTGCAGACGGCCGCGCTCACCACCGGAGAGTGCCCCGACCATCTTCTGCTGGTCCTGGCCCTTGAAGTTGAAGCGCCCGATGTAGGCGCGCGACTGAATCTCCACACCGTTGATGTTGAGGATATCCAGGCCGCCAGCGATTTCCTGGAACACGTTGTGGTTGCCTTCCAGTGCATCGCGGCTCTGGTCCACGTAGGACAGCTGCACGGTGGGGCCGACCACGATTTCGCCGGAATCGGGCTTTTCCTGGCCAGTGATCATCTTGAACAGGGTCGACTTACCGGCACCGTTGGGGCCGATGATGCCGACGATGGCGCCAGGCGGCACGATCATCGACAGGTTGTCGATCAGCAGACGGTCGCCGAACTTCTTGGAGACGTTTTTGAACTCCATCACCGAGTTGCCCAGGCGCTCGCCCGGCGGGATGAAGATCTCGTTGGTCTCGTTGCGGCGCTGATAATCGACCGACTGCAGCTCTTCCAGGCGGGCCAGACGTGCCTTGCCCTTGGTGCGGCCGCCCTTGGCGTTCTGCCGCGACCATTCCAGTTCCTTCTGGATCGCCTTCTGGCGTGACTTTTCCTGGTTGTCTTCCTGCTTGAGGCGCTCGTCCTTCTGGGTCAGCCAGTCGGTGTAGTTGCCCTTCCACGGAATACCGCGGCCGCGGTCCAGTTCCAGGATCCACTCGGCGGCGTTGTCCAGGAAGTAGCGATCATGCGTCACCGCCACCACGGTGCCGGTGTAGCGCGCCAGGAACTGTTCCAGCCACTCCACCGATTCGGCGTCCAAGTGGTTGGTCGGTTCGTCGAGCAGCAGCATGTCCGGCTTCTGCAGCAGCAGGCGGCACAGCGCCACGCGGCGCTTTTCACCACCGGACAGCTTGCCCACGATGGCTTCCCACGGCGGCAGGCGCAGCGCATCGGCGGCCACGTCCAGCTGGTTTTCCAGGGTGTGCGCATCGCCCGCGGCCAGGATCGCTTCCAGGCGCTCCTGTTCCTTGGCCAGCGCGTCGAAATCGGCGCCTTCTTCGGCATAAGCCACATACACCGCATCCAGCGCGGCCTGAGCCTGCAGCACATCGCCCACGCCTTCTTCCACCGCCTCGCGCACGGTGTGCTCGGGGTTGAGCTGCGGTTCCTGGGCCAGATAACCGACCTTGATGCCGGCCTGTGGACGGGCTTCGCCCTCGAAGTCGGTGTCCACGCCGGCCATGATCTTCAGCACCGTCGACTTGCCCGCGCCGTTCAGGCCCAGCAGGCCGATCTTGGCGCCCGGGAAGAAGCTCAGCGAGATGTCCTTGATGATCTGCCGCTTGGGCGGGACCACCTTGCTGACGCGGTTCATGGTGTAGATATATTGCGACATGGGTGCTCCGTGGACGCAGGCAGCCCGCCGGCCGAGGCCGGAGGCGGCGGAAAAGGGATTGCGGCGATTATACGGGCAAGTGCCTGGGGCCGCGGCAGACGGGCGTGTAGCTAAACGGCAGCCTACCTATTACCTGAATAGGCGTTTTCGTAATCGATTCCAGCAAGAATGCGTTAAGGCGAGCAACGTCTTAATGAAATTGCGACATCGCAAACAGGAGCTGGTCATGAACCGCAATCGCATCGTCACTGTTGTGCTTTCTTCCATCCTGGCGTTGGGCTCCATGGCCCCGGCTGCGTTCGCCGGCGACTGGGACCGCGACCACGACCGCCGCGGGCATGACCGCGACGATCGCCACGACCGCGGCCGCGATCATCGCGGCAACTGGGGCAACGACCGTCGCGACTGGCGCGATGACCGCCGGGCCGAACGTCGCGACGACCGCCGCTATTACGGCAACGGTTACCGCGAGGGCTATCGCGATGCCCGCTATCAGGAGCGTCGCTACGACCGCAACCGGGTCTACGTTTACGATCGCCCCACCTACTACCGCGCTGGCCCGCCGCCGCGCCCGTATTGGGCCCGCGGCCAGCGTTATCACGGGCCGGTCTATGTTGTGAACGACTATGACCGCTACAACCTGCGTCGCCCGCCGTACGGCTACCGTTGGCAGCGCGACAACACCGGCAATCTGCTGCTGGTCGCCATTGCCACCGGCGTCATCGCCGACCTGGTCCTCAACAACTGAGCAGGCACCGGGTTGCTCGCCGAGCAATCGGGCCGGTCATCACACAAAGGCGCACTTCGGTGCGCCTTTGCCGTTTGCGCCGCGCGCCGGCCGACCGGGCGCATTGCCGCAACAGCAGCGCGATTGGTCACCCGTGCGGCGGGGGCTTACAATCGGCGGCCCTACTGGCTGCAGCTGCCCCGGAGCTTCGAATGTTCTCGCGCGACGTCCGACTGGAAACCTACGACCCCGAACTGGCCAAGGCCATCGCCGCTGAAGTTGGCCGCCAGGAGGATCACGTCGAACTGATCGCCAGCGAGAACTACTGCAGCGCGCTGGTGATGGAGGCCCAGGGCAGCCAGCTGACCAACAAATACGCCGAAGGCTATCCGGGCAAGCGCTATTACGGCGGTTGCGAGTTTGTCGACATTGCCGAGCAACTGGCGATCGACCGCATCAAGCAGGTGTTTGGTGCCGACTACGCAAACGTGCAGCCGCACAGCGGCTCGCAGGCCAACCAGGCGGTGTATCTGGCGCTGCTGCAGCCCGGCGACACCATCCTGGGCATGAGTCTGGCCCACGGTGGCCACTTGACCCACGGGGCCAAGGTCAATGTCTCCGGCAAGCTGTTCAACGCGGTGCAGTACGGCGTCGACGAGCAGGGCTTGATCGATTACGACGAGGTCCAGCGCCTGGCCACCGAGCACACGCCGAAGATGGTCGTGGCCGGTTTCTCTGCGTACTCGCAGAAGATCGACTGGGCGCGCTTCCGCGCCATTGCCGACAGCGTGGGCGCGTATCTGTTCGTCGACATGGCGCACGTCGCCGGCCTGGTTGCCGCCGGCGTCTATCCGAGTCCGATGGAGCATGCGCACGTGGTCACCTCGACCACCCACAAGACCCTGCGCGGTCCGCGCGGCGGCATCATCGTGGCCAAGGGCGCCAGCGAAGAGCTGCAGAAGAAGCTGCAGTCGATCGTGTTCCCCGGCATCCAGGGTGGCCCGCTGATGCACGTGATCGCGGCCAAGGCGGTCGCGTTCAAGGAAGCGCTGGAACCAGCCTTCAAGACCTACCAGCAGCAGGTGGTCAAGAACGCCCAGGCCATGGCCAACACGCTGATCGCGCGCGGCTACAAGATCGTCTCCGGCGGCACCGAGAACCACCTGATGCTGGTCGACATGATCGGCCGCGATGTCTCCGGCAAGGATGCAGAGGCCGCGCTCGGCAAAGCCCACATCACCGTCAACAAAAATGCAGTACCCAACGACCCGCGTTCGCCGTTCGTGACCTCGGGCCTGCGCCTGGGCACCCCGGCCATCACCACGCGCGGTTACAAGGAGCAGGACAGCATCGATCTGGCCAACTGGATCGCCGACGTGCTGGATGCTCCGGCCGACGAAGCCGTGCTGGCCAAGGTGCGCGACGCAGTGACTGCGCAGTGCAAGAAGTATCCGGTGTATGGCTGAGGTGCCGGGATTGGTGATTCGGGATTGGGGATGCGCGGCAAGCGCGTCCTTGTTCCTGCTGTTGCCAATCCCTAAACCCCACTCACCAATCTCGGCAACCTGATGCACTGCCCCTTTTGCCAGCACAACGACACCCGCGTGATCGATTCGCGGGTGTCCGAAGACGGCACGACGATTCGTCGGCGCCGTGAGTGCGAGGCGTGCGGCGAGCGTTTCAGTACCCTGGAAACCATCGAGCTGAAACTGCCGACGGTGGTCAAGAGCGATGGCGGGCGCGAGGCGTTCGACGCGCGCAAGCTGCGCACCAGCTTCGACCGCGCGCTGCAGAAACGCCCGGTGTCCGAGGAACAGATCGAAGCGGCGGTGCGCGCGGTGGTGCATCAGCTGCGCATGTCCGGCGAGCGCGAAGTGGGTTCGCTGCGCGTGGGCGAATACGTGATGGTCGAGCTGCGCAAACTCGACCATGTGGGCTATGTGCGCTTCGCCTCGGTGTATCGCAGTTTTCAGGACGTAGCCGACTTCCGCGAAGAAATCGAAAAGCTCGAACGCGAGCTTCCGGTCGGTAGCGAGCAACTGCCGCTGCTGGAAGCGGCGCTGGAACGTGCCGGCAAACCCGGTAAGCGCTGAGCGCATGCGCATCGCCTGCGTGGCGGACACGCCAGAACATTTGCCTGCGATCGCGCTGGCGCATCTGCAGGCCTTCGGCAGCCTGTTGCCGGATTGGAACATCGATGAAGCGTTGAGCGAACTGCGCAGTCATACCCGCGATGGCGTGATTCCCACCACTTGGGTCGCGCTCGATCAGTCGCACTGGCTCGGTTCGGTCAGCCTGCTGGAGAACGACGATGGCCGCATCCGGCAATGGTCGCCCTGGCTGGCATCGCTGTACGTGCAGCCGCAGGCGCGCGGGCAGGGCATCGGCGAAGCACTGGTGGCGCACTGCGTGCGGGCCGCCGCGCAATTAAAGGTGTCGCTGCTGTATCTGTATTGCCAACCGGCGCTGGTGCCGTTTTATCAGCGGCTTGGCTGGCACGCGCATGCCGAGCTGTTGCTTGGCCCGATGCAGATCGTGGTGATGGCCATCGCGCCGGAGGGAGCAACGCAATGAACGCGACGGCCGACGACCACCGCTGGATGGCGCAGGCACTGCGCCTGGCAGAACGCGGTGCCTACACCACGCGCCCCAATCCAATGGTGGGCTGCGTGATCGTGCGCGATGGCGTGTGCGTGGGCGAAGGCTTCCATCAACGTGCCGGTGGCCCGCATGCCGAAGTGTTTGCGTTGCGCGCTGCCGGCGAGCGTGCACGCGGAGCGACCGCGTATGTCACGTTGGAGCCGTGCGCACATTATGGGCGCACGCCGCCGTGCGCATTGGCCTTGATCGAGGCTGGCGTGGCGCGCGTGGTCGCGGCGATGGCCGACCCGTTTCCGCAGGTCAACGGCGGTGGTTTCGCGCTGCTGCGCGAGGCGGGGATCGAGGTGGTCAGCGGCGTGCTGCAGGCGCAGGCGCGCGAACTCAATCGTGGATTTTTGTCGCGGGTGGAGCGTGGCCGTCCGTGGCTGCGGGTCAAGCTGGGCGCCAGCCTGGATGGGCGCACTGCGCTGGCCAGCGGCGAGTCCAAGTGGATCACCGGTGCAGACGCACGTGCTGACGTGCAACGCTGGCGCGCGCGTGCCGGTGCCATCCTGACCGGTGCCGGCACGGTGCTGGCCGACGATCCGGCGATGACGGTGCGTCTGGGCGATGACACCCCTTTCGTGCCGCCGTTGCGGGTCGTGCTGGATGCGCGCTTGCGCACCGTGGGGTGCGGGAAGATTCGCCAGGGCGATGCACCGACGCTCTATCTGCATGGCAACGCTGCACCAGCGCCGTCGCTGCACAACGCCGAGTTCGTCGGGATGCCACTGCACGACGGTCGCTTCGATCTGGGAGCGGTGTTGGCGCTGCTGGCCGAGCGCGGCATCAACGAAGTGCACGCAGAAGCCGGCGCAACCCTGAGCGGCGCGCTGCTGGAAGCTGGTCTGGTCGACGAACTGCTGGTCTATCTGGCGCCGGTGGTGCTGGGCGATGCCGCCAGACCGCTGCTGGCCGGGCTTGGCATCGACACCATGGCGCAGCGTCGCACGCTGCATCTGGCCGATGTGCGCCAACTTGGCCAGGACCTGCGGCTGCGCTATCTGCCTGGTGCCGTTGAATGAGCGCTGGCTTTGGTGCAAGAGAACGTTGCCGGATGCTGATTCTGTAACTCACGTGTTCTGTAAGCGTTGAGGCCTGAGGGTGACCGTATCGAATGCGTTGCCTGCCTCGGGGCAGGGCAGGTCCGAAGGGACCAGCGATGCAGGCGACGGTTAGACACTGCCGACCAACACGTGCTCTTAAGCCTTTTTAGATGAAGCTCACTTTTCTTCTTGTCATCGGATTTCTCACTATGACCATGGACACTGCACAAGCCCGGCAGTTTGCGGAAGGGCAAGTCTGGGAATACCGCAGCAGGGCCGAAGAGCCGGGATCGACGCTGCAGATCAACAGGATCGAGATCGAACCGAAGATTGGCGAAGTGTTCCATATCAGCGTTCGCGACGTTCGGGTAAAAAATGCGCGTGCGCCCAACGCCATCTCAACGGAGTTGCCGCATTCTCCGGTGTCCAGAGCGACACTCGAAAGCTCCGTCACGACGCTTGTCGGCCAGGCCGCGGTGAACCCGGAGTATCTGGAGGGCTACACAACCTGGCGGACTGCTTTTGAAGAAGGCAACGCTGGAGTTTTCACGATCCCCGTCAGTGAGATCGTCGATGTCATCGAAACCACGATCAATCAGTAGCAGGATGCTGCGTTGGTGTCGTGGTCGACGGCATGTTCCAGCTTCTGGAAGTTTCTAGATGCAAATCGCAGCCAGCGTGCGTGCGATGTTGCAGGCGCTAGAGACGCGGCTTCCACCGCCCATTCTGCTGGTGGTGCCTGTAGCCGTGGCGAAACGCATTTGCCTTCAGGAGCGCCCTAATCGCGCCGGGAGTGGCCGGACACAAAAAAGGCTCCGCAAGCGGAGCCTTTTTTGTAGCTGCAGCGCGTCGATCAGAAGCTTGCGCGCACGCCGACACGGTACTGATTGGCGTTGTCGATGAACTGGACTTCGCCGACCAGGCCCCAGGTCGGGGTGAAGTTCACCTGGCCGCCGAGGGTGCCGACGAATTCGCCTTCGTCCACGTCGCTGCCGTCGATGTAGCCGGCCTTGATCCATGCTTCGGTCCGCGGCGAGGGCTTGCCACGCAGGCCGAGGTTACCGAAGCCCAGGCTGCTGGTGTCGGAGGAGTCGTCGATCGAACGGCCACGCAGGCGCAGGTCGGATTCGACCTTGGAGCGCAGCACGCTGATGTCGGCGATGAACTCAACGCGCTCGGTCATTTCCTGGCGATAGCCGATACCGAAGCTGGCCTGCTGCAAGGTGCCTTCGAGCACAAAGCCAGAGCCGAGGTTGAAATCCTTGGTGGCGCGCTGGTAGCCGGCGAGCAGGTAGACCGGCTCGGCAATCTTCCACGAACCGCGCAGGTAGCCGCCGTCGAGATCGTCCGAATCGCCGTTCACGGTGATTTCGGTGCGGTTCCAGCCGCCTTCGACGTAGCTGTAGCTCAGGCCTTCAGCAGCGGCGGCAAACGGGGTTGCTGCCAGCAGGGCAGCCAGAATCAGGGTGGTGCGCATAAGTGTTCTCTCTGAGTTGATGTCCGTGTCTTCCGGCCTGTTGCAGGCTGGAAAAAAGCGCGACGTCTCCCGCCGCGGTGCGCAATTTAACAGACTCTTCACAAAACTGGCTATGGGGAAATTCCTGACACGACACAGCGTCCTGTCGGCCTTAGCTTGTGGTCAGCAATGGCGCCGATGCGCGCTGTTAAACTGCGCCGGCCGGTTCGCCGGTACTTACGAACGTCTTCAGGGCGGGGTGCGATTCCCCACCGGCGGTAGGCACGTGCAAGCGTGCGAGCCCGCGAGCGCTTCGCAGCGGTGCCCGGGGTGTTATGCGCCGGGCGTGGTGCGAAGGTCAGCAGATCCGGTCCGATGCCGGAGCCGACGGTATAGTCCGGATGAAAGAAGACGGCCAACGCGCAGCCCTTGCGGCTGTGCGCGCGCCTGTTTGCTTTGCCTTGCGGCGTTTTTCGCTCAACTTCTGCGAGAAACGACTATGTCTTTGCATCACCTGTCGCGTTGCATCGCGACCTTCCATCGCGCCAACTCACCCCGATCGCTACTGCAAACGGGGGCGCGCTGATGTTTACCGGAATCATTGAAGGCGTCGGCCGTCTGGCGGCGCGCCAACCGCAGGGTGGCGATGTGCGGTTTACCTTCGCTGTCGGCAGCTTGCCGTTCGACGCAGTCCAATTGGGCGAAAGCATCGCGGTCAATGGCGTTTGCCTGACCGTGATCGCGTTCGACGCGAGCAGTTTTCAGGCCGATGCGTCCACCGAAACCCTGTCGCTGACCACCTTGGGCGCGTTGCCGGAAGGCGCGGTGATCAATCTGGAACGTGCGATGCGCCCGACCGACCGCCTTGGCGGGCATCTGGTCAGTGGCCACGTCGACGGGCTGGGTCAGGTGCAATCGGTGCACGAGGATGCGCGCGCGCAGCGCTGGCGGTTTGCGGCGCCACCGGCGGTGTTGCGCTACGTGGCCAAGAAGGGCTCGATCTGCGTGGATGGTGTCAGCCTCACGGTCAACGAAGTGGACCAGGATGGCTTTGAAGTGGCGTTGATTCCGCATACGGTCGCCAATACCGCGTTTGCGGCCACTGCGGTAGGCGCTGCGGTGAATCTGGAAATCGATCTGGTCGCGCGCTATGTCGAACGTTTGCTCGGCACGCGGGGTGAGGCATGAATTTCGCACCGGTTCCCGAGCTGATCGAAGAGTTGCGTGCCGGGCGCATGGTGGTGATCGTCGATGACGAAGACCGCGAAAACGAGGGCGATCTGATCATGGCCGCCGAGCTGGTCAAGCCGTCGGACATCAATTTCATGGTGACCCACGCGCGCGGGCTGGTGTGTCTGTCGCTGACCCGCGAGCGGTGCGCGCAACTCGGTTTGGCGCCGATGGTGCGCAATAACACCGCGCAGTTTCAGACCAACTTCACCGTCAGCATCGAGGCGGCCGAAGGCGTCACCACCGGTATCTCGGCGTACGACCGTGCGCACACGGTGCGGACCGCAGTGCGCCCGGATGCCAAGCCGCAGGACCTGAGTCAGCCGGGTCACATCTTCCCGCTGATTTCGCAGCCCGGTGGCGTGCTGACCCGCGCCGGGCACACCGAAGCCGCCAGCGATCTGCCGATGCTGGCGGGGCTGGAACCGGCCGGCGTGCTGGTGGAAGTGCTCAACCCGGATGGCAGCATGGCGCGCCGCCCGCAGCTGGAAGTGTTCGCTCGCGAGCATGGGCTGAAGATGGGCTCGATCGCCGATCTGATCGCGTACCGCCTGGCCAACGAGCACACCGTCGAGCGGGTGGACGAGCGCGACATCACCACCGAGTTCGGGCCGTTCAAACTGGTGACCTACCGCGACCGCATCGCGCACGACCTGCACTTTGCGCTGGTGCGCGGCGCGGCCGATCCGCACACCCCCACGCTGGTGCGCGTGCAGGTGGAAAACCCGCTGGCCGATCTGCTGCATTGGCAGCGCGATGATTTCGGCGTGGCCGCCACCGATGCCTTGCGTGCGATCGCTGCCGAAGGGCAGGGCGTGATGGTGGTGCTGTCGGCCCCGCGCGACAGCGAATCGCTGTTGGCGCGGCTGCGTCAGCAGCCCGAGGCCGCCACCAATGCTAAGGACGTCAGTCAGTGGCGTCGCAATGGCGCCGGCGCGCAGATCCTGGCCGAACTGGGCCTGGGCAAGCTGCGCGTACTGGGCACCCCGCGCCGCCAGGTCGGCCTGGCCGGCTTCGGGCTGGAAGTGGTGGAGTATCTGGAATGCCACGCGGGCGAAGCGGTGCGTTCGGTGCCGCCGACCGCGGTGCCGTAGCGCATCCAGTCCCGGCAGCGCGTGCTGGCTAGCGGGTGCGGGCGTCGAAGGAGCGGGTGGCTGTGATGTCGCCCGTGGCCCATCGACAACCGCATGCCGCTGGCACAACGCGCTGCAGCTGGTGCACCAGGGCGTCCAGGACGCCCGGCAGTGCCTGCTTCGGCGGGCCGCTGCCTCAGATGTCGGCCGGGCCTGGGCCCGGCAGCTGTTAAACTTCCCGCCCCCTCGAGTTGCCGACCCGCATGACCCACTACGAAGGCGATCTTCGCCCCACCACCGCGCGCTTTGCGATCATCGCCAGCCGCTGGAATGCCCGTATCACCGACGTGCTGGTTGCCGGTGCACGCCAGAGCCTGGCCGGCAACGGCGTAGGCGAGGACGCCATCGACGTGATCCGCGTGCCGGGCGCCTGGGAAATTCCGATCGCTGCCAACCGCGTGGCGCAGTCCGGCCAGCACGGCGCGATCATCGCGCTGGGCTGCGTGATCCGTGGCGATACCCGCCACTACGAACATGTGGCCGACCTGTGTGCCGAAGGCCTGATGAGCGTGCAATTGCAGACCGGCGTGCCGGTGCTCAATGGCGTGCTGGCGGTCGAGCGGGTGGAAGATGCCGAGGCGCGTGCCGGCGGCAGCCATGGCAACAAGGGCGAGGAATGCGCGCTTGCCGCACTGGAACTGGTGAATTTGATGGAGTTGTTGCCATGAGCAAGTCCGGTGGACATGCCCGCCACGGCCGTCGCGACGGTATCGACCCGGTGCTGCGCTCGCGCGCACGCCGCCGCGCCTTGCAGGCGGTGTATGCCTGGCAGATCTCGGGCGGTTTCGCCAAGCAGGTGATCGGCCAGTTTGCGCATGAGCAGGCGCACGAAGTGGCCGACCTGGCGTACTTCGAAAGCCTGGTGGAAGGCGTGCTCACCCATCGCGCCGAGCTGGATACCGCGTTGACGCCGTATCTGGATCGCGGCGTGGAAGAGGTCGATGCGATCGAGCGTGCGGTGCTGCGTCTGGCCGCCTTTGAGCTGCTGCATCGGCAGGACGTGCCATACCGCGTGGTGATCAACGAAGCGATCGAAACCGCCAAGCGCTTCGGCTCCGAACACGGGCACACCTACGTCAACGGCGTGCTGGATCGCGCTGCAGTGGAGTGGCGCAAGGTCGAGTCGGGCGGCGTTAGCGGCGCCTGAGTCGCGGGAATCGGGAGTCGGGAATGGGGAATCGTGAAGAGCCCCACTGCTCGCGACCACCCGCCGCATTTGCGATTCTCCATTCTCCATTCCCGATTCCCGTTGCCATGCCCGAATTCGATCTGATTGCGCGTCTGCGCACGCGCATCGCCGCGCGTGCCGATGTGCCGCTGGGCATCGGCGACGACGCAGCGTTGCTGCAGCCGCCGGCTGGCGAGCAGTTGGCCATCACTGCCGACACGCTCAATGCCGGGGTGCATTTTCCGCACGAAACGCTGCCCGACGATCTGGGCTGGAAGACGCTGGCGGTCAACCTGTCCGACCTTGCCGCGATGGGCGCGCAGCCACGCTGGTGCACCTTGTCGCTGTCCTTGCCGCACGACGATCTGGCGTGGGTGGACGCATTTGCCGATGGATTCTTCGCGCTTGCCGATGCGCATGGCATCGCGTTGGTCGGCGGCGACACCACGCGCGGGCCGTTGTCGTGCGCGGTCACCGCGATCGGCAGCGTGCCGCCGGGGGCTGCGCTGCGTCGCGATGGCGCGCGGGTGGGCGATGACGTGTGGGTGACCGGCCAGCTGGGCGAAGCGGCAGCGGCGTTGTCGCTGTGGCAGGCCGGCGCGTTGGATGTCACGCGTGTGGCGGCGGATCCGCTGCATGAAGCATGGCGCAGCCGTTTGCTGCGTCCGCAGCCGCGCGTGCAGGCAGGATTGCGGCTGCGTGGGCTTGCCCATGCCTGCGTGGATGTCTCCGACGGCCTGCTGGCCGATCTGGGCCATCTGTGCGAGCGCAGCGGTGTGGGCGCCCACCTGGCGTTGACTAACTTGCCGCAGATGTCGTGCAGCGACGGAATCAGCGCGTTGCAGTGCATCGGCTGGCAATTGGGCGGCGGCGACGACTACGAACTGTGTTTTACCGCTGCCCCACAGCACCGCGATGCCGTGCTGCAGGCGATGGCGTTTGCCGGCGTGGCTGCCACGCGCATCGGCCAGATCGTTGCCGCACCGGGCGTGGTGGTACACGACGCCGACGGCCATCCCTGGCAACCGCCACAGCGCGGGTATCAGCACTTCGTCGGTTGAGGGAGTGGCGGCTGGTGCTGCTGCGCTGACGGGTCACGAAAGCTGGCGCTGGGCGGTGTGTCCGCTGTGGCGGTGCCAGCCGGGCGATGCGCATCGGCGAGCGTGGTAGGGCGCGTCCCGAACTGCCTGCGTTGCCGAGTGCGGTGCTGCGGGGCGAGGTTCTGGGGCCTCACCCGTCCTGCCGATGTGTTTCGCGAAGACAAAACGGCCACGCGATATCGCGCTGGTTGCAGCACGGCTATGCCCCTGAAAAATTCGGTCGCAGTGGCGCCATGAGGGCATGTGTCGACTTGTGGGCGGTTGTGTCGGCGGCGGGGCGGCTCAACGCCCGTGTTTCAGTGGGGGTATCAAATTCCCGCCTCTCGAATCCCCAATCCCCAATCCCCAATCCCCAATCCCCAATCCCCAATCCCCAATCCCCAATCCCCAATCCCCAATCCCCGCCTTGAACCCATACCGTACCGTCTGGTACGTTCGCCGGGTTCTCCCCCGAACCACGGATGCATGGCAGTTGCCGCTGGGCTATCCCGGCCCGGCTTTGCGTGGGAGAGAGCAGCATGAACAAGGTTTGGATCCGTGGCATCGCCGCGGTGGCGTTGCTGGTGTCGTCGGCATCGGCCGTGGCAGGCGCCTTCAGCAAGACCTACGAGCGCATCCCCGGCTGGGATGGCACGCCGATGGGGGCGCTGGTGCTGGTGCCGCAGGGGCAGGGAAGCGGGCCGTTTCCGCTCATCGTGATGCCGGCCAGTTGGTCGTTGCCCAATCTGGAATATCTGGGCCGCGCCACTCAGCTTGCCAGCGATGGCTATGTCGTTGTCAGCTACACCTCGCGCGGGTTCTGGGATTCGGCCGGGCAGATCGACATCGCCGGGCCGGACACCGTGGAAGACGTCAGTGCGGTCATTGATTGGGCGCTGGCGCATACGCCGGCCAACCCGAATGCGATCGGCGCGTCCGGCATCTCCTATGGCGCGGGCATCAGCCTGCTGGCCGCCGAGCGCGACCCGCGCATCAAGGCAGTGGCTGCGCTCAGTGGCTGGGCTGATCTGGAGGCCTCGCTGTATTCCAATCGCACCGTCAGCCAGCAAGGTGTCGGGTTGCTGGTCGGCGCGGGCGCGTTGACCGGACGCGCTGGCCCGGATCTGGCGCAGATCGGTACGAAAGTGGCGCAGGGCGATTTCGATGGTGCGGTGCAGGGCTTCCTGCCGCAGGCGGCCTCGCGCAGCCCGGTCACCGACGTGGCCGCGCTCAACGCGCGCGGCACTGCAGTGCTGCTGGGCAATGCCTTCAACGACGGCTTGTTTCCGCCGAATCAAACCATCGCCTTCTTCAATCAGCTGCGCGGGCCCAAGCAACTGCTGCTGAGCCAGGGCGATCACGCCACCACGGAACTGCCCGGCGCCTTGGGCCTGCCCAATGAGGTTTACACCGCAGCCACGCGTTGGTTCGATCGCCATCTCAAGCAAGTGCGCAATGGCGTGGATGCCGAAGCGCCGGTGCGGCTATCGCCGCGCGCCGGGCAATGGCTGACGTATCCGGATTGGGCATCGGTGCAGCAAGGCACCACGCGCCTGGGTCTGTCTGCACCGGCCGGGCTGCTCAGCCCCACCGGCGGATTGATCGCTGGCACGGCCAGCGGATGGCAATCGCGCATTGCCACCGACGTGCCGACCCTGGCCGACTCGGGCGTGGTGCTGGTCAGCGGCCTGTTGCAAGGCATCGGCTTGCCGGTGACCACCTCGATTCCGCTGGTCACCCGCGCTGGCGCGGCGGTGTGGGTTGGGTCGCCGGCTAGCGGTGTGCGTCAGCTGGCGGGCAGTCCATCGTTACGCATCACGGTGGTGCCCACGCAATCGAAGGTGAGCCTGTTTGCGTATCTGTACCGCATGGACGCGTTGGGCATTGCCTCGTTGATCACGCATGCGCCGTACTCGCTGCGCGATGCAACGCCCGGCCGCGCGGTGACCCTGGACTGGTCGCTGCAGGCCGCCGCCGCCGAAATCCCCGCAGGACAGCGTTTGGTGCTGGTCATCGATACCCGCGATGCGCGCTACACCGACGCAAGCGATGGCGGCGGCATGGTGACGTTTACCTCGCCGGTGGCAACGCCATCGGTGTTGAGCGTACCGCTGCGGTAAGGCTTCAAGGTAATACCGAGCCTTCGTTTGCTTACATCAGCGGTGGATGATTGCCATGACCTGTGTTCGCCTTGCCATTGCACTTGCGTGGCTACTGTGCAGATTGCGAACAAGTGGGATTTTCTCTTTGGCCTTGTTGCGGCATGGATGCCGCTAGGGAGCTTTAAGTGATCGGTTGATGGCGTATTTCGCAAGTGAGTAGGGCAACGCGTCCTGCGATCACACTGGCTTGGGTTTTCAGATGCTGTCAAAGCGCGCTCGTATCTCTGCATGTCGTTGCGTTCGATGAGCGACGGCGAGAAGCCGCTGATCTGTGCGGTCGCTGCAGGGCTCTTGCCCGCCCACCATCGCAGGACACGCCGCAAGTACGTCCATGTAGCAACTGTGTTGGTCAGGACCTCAATCCGCGACCGTTGATCGGTGTCCTTCGGGCGTGTTCCTCGGTAGGTGCCGGCCGCTGGCTGGCACGCTTTTGCGGTTACTCACGGCCGCCGAGTGCGCTCAGGTGGACTGCATGGCGGCTCTTTGATCGCGCACGCGCGCATTGAGGATGACCAGCATCTTGCGCATCACCTCCACGAGGGCGACCTTGCCTTCCTTGCCGCGTGTGCGCAGCGATCTGTAAAAATCGCGCAGACCTGGCTCGTGCCGAGCCGAGGACATCGCCGCCATGTACAGCGCCTGCCGGATATCGGCTCGGCCTCCACCGATCCCCCGTTTACCACGCATCGCGCCGCTGTCGCGCGAGAGCGGGGCAACGCCAACCAATCGGGAGATCTGCTTTCCGCTGAGCGTCCCAAGCTCCGGTAACCGGTACACCAGTACGGCCAGCAGCACCGGACCGACCCCTTTGAGCGTCTTCAACGCGGCCAGGTGCGGTTGCTCGATGAGCAGCGTCTTCAGCTGCCCGGCGATCAGTTTGTCTAGCCGCGCCACGCTGCGCACAAGCTGGTTCACGTTGCCCTGCAGGATCTTTCGTAGCGCTTTTTCCGCAACCTGCAGCAACTGCTGCCTTGCTGCTTTCAACAGTTCGACCAGTTGCCGACGGGCACGTACATGCTCGCCCAGATCGCGCTGCCAGGGTTCCAGTGGAACATACCGATGGAGCTCCATCTTCTCGGCCATGCAGGCCAACATGGCCGCGTCCAGCCGGTCGGTCTTGGCCAGTCCCAAACCGTTGGCCAGGTTGCGTGCCCGTTGCGCATTGACGCGCGCCATCGGCAGTGCGGCGTGATGCAAGGCATCCAGCGCTGCCAGCTCGTAGCCCCCGGTCGCCTCCAGCACCACCTGCCGCACCGACAGCGTCTTCAGCCAATCGACAAGCTTCCGATGACCGCCTGCGGTGTTGGTGAACTGACGGGTTTGGCCTCGAAAAACCGCAACGTCCAGAAAGTGTTTGCACACATCGATCCCGATTCCGCTCATGGGAAATCTCCGCTAGGCTAGAAATGTCGAGAGTTCCCTCGCCTGCCCAGTCTTATCGTTTCGAGTGTCATCTCGGGCAACTGTTCGGGCGAATCAAGGGAGAATCCGGCGTGGGTACCAAGCTACATGGCGATCGCTGAGATCCAGGCTCTGACGGCAGCCCACGCCGGCTCTCGACACCTAAACTGCCAGATTCCGAACAGATAAGGCGCTTATGCGGCATCCATGCCGCATAAGGTCCCGCGACGGTGGGCGGGCAAGGGCCATTCGAGAATGTCGGTATGCATGGTTAAAAGCAGGGCATCGTTCGCGTGCGGTGCTGTGGCGAGCAGATGAGTTTCTACTCCTCGCTTTTTTATGGGAAGAGCCCACATATAAAAAGTATGTACTCAAGTACAGCAATCATGTCGTTACGTCTGTAGCTGAGTCGTCAGCCGCATCAGCTCAATCAACCCCACAACGTCATCTATCTGCGCCACTGCGTGTCACCGTTCCATCCGCACGCAACCAACTCGACAGGCGCACTGCCCTGGCCGGTTCCGGGACCGTGTGGCGGCATGGATGCCGCCACCGAGCCTCCACGGACGGATTCACGGCGTGTCCCGGAACCGGCCAGGGCAGTGCGCCCTCGACCAACCGCCTCGACCAACCACCGCTCGACCAACCACCGCTCGACCAACCACCGCTCGATCACCCACCCTCAGCCAAACCAATCAATCGCCAGCTTCCAAGCCGTAACCGCACACAGGCGAGCAAACAATCCAGGCATCGACCAACCACCGCTCGGCCGCTTTTATGCGGAATTTACGCGGTGCCCATGGCATGTCCATAGCGACTTTACGCAGCTCGGGACGAGACTGCGCGCAGTGGCGGAGCGGTTCCGCTGTGGACGATCCTGATGCATCCCTTGACCTGTCTGCTCCATCGGCGCTGCGCGCGCGGTGCGGCAGCGCCTTGCCCTGTTGTCATGCAGCTGCCGCATGCGCCCGCGCGCAGCGCAGCGGCCTTGCGCCCTTGTGCGCGTCACGGGGAGTAGCCGACATGCCTGCCTGGTTGTCCCTGCTGTGCGGCGTGGCCGTACTCGTTGCCGCCGCCTACCTGTTGTACGTGGTGCTGCGGCCCGAAGACTTCTGATGCGAGTGCGCTCCAATGAGTGAAACCTTTCTTGTTTATGCGCTGGCCATCGTGCTGGCGTGGCCTCTTGGCCGGTATCTGGCGGCAGTGATGCGCGGTGCGCCGATGCGTGGCGATGCGCTGTTCGGCTGGATCGAACGGCCGTTGTACGCATTGCTCGGCACCCGCCCGCAGCAGGGCATGTCGTGGCGCGGCTACACCATCGCGTTTCTGCTCAGCAACCTGGTGGTCGGGCTGCTGACCTGGGGCGTGTTCATGACCCAGGCGTGGCTGCCGCTCAACCCGGATGGCATCCCCAACATGCGTTGGGATACCGCGCTGCACACCATGGTGTCGTTCCTCACCAATACCAATCAGCAGCATTATTCCGGCCAGGCGCAGCTGTCGTATCTGGCGCAGATGACCGGCATCGTCGGCCTGCAGGTGGTAACGCCGATGATGGGTCTGGCGTTGGCGGTGGCGACCTTGCGCGCGTTGTTCGGTGGGCGCGCCGTCGCACGCGTGTCCGATGGCGCGTCGGCATCGGACGCGACAGCGAGCGACCGGGCAGTGGTGGCCGGGCGGGACGAGCCGGAGATGGCGTTGGCGCGCCATGCAGGGCAGCAGCCAACGTCTGGCGCAGAGGCGCTGCCCGAGGCCGATGTCGGCAACTACTGGGCCGACGTCATCCGTGCCAGCGTGCGCGTGCTGTTGCCGCTGTCTCTGGTGTGGGCCATGTTGCTCGGCTGGCAAGGCGTGCCATCCACGCTGCAAGGCGCGGCTACTGCCGCGCCGCTGGATAGCAGCGCCGGCATGACCACGCAGACCATTCCGGTGGGACCGGTGGCAGCGATGGTGGCGGTCAAGCAGCTCGGCACAAACGGCGGTGGCTGGTATGGCCCCAATAGTTCGGTGGCATTGGAAAACCCCACGCCGTTGAGCAACGTGCTGGAAACCCTGGCACTGGTGCTGCTGCCGATGAGCGTGGTGTTCATGGTCGGTTATCTGACCGGGCGCAAGCGACTCACTGCCTTGGTGTTCGGCACAATGTTGACGATGTCGGCTGCCTCCACGGCCTTGTTGATGTGGTCCGAAGCGCATTCGGCCAGTGCCGCCTCGCCGGCCCTGATGGAAGGCAAGGAAGTGCGCATCGGCGCCGATGCTTCCGCGCTCTGGGCGGCGTTGACCACGCAGACGTCCAATGGCTCGGTCAATGCAATGCACGACTCGCTGGCGCCGCTGAGTGGTCTGGTCACGTTGGTGGATATGCTGATCAACGCCATCTGGGGCGGCATCGGCTGCGGTCTGCAGCAATTTGTGGTGTACCTGTTATTGAGCGTGTTTCTGGCCGGTTTGATGACCGGGCGCACGCCCGAATTGTTCGGCCGCAAGATCGAAGCGCGCGAAGTGCAGTTGCTGGCACTGCTGATTTTGTTGCAGCCGCTGGTGGTACTGGGCTTTACTGCGGTGGCACTGGCGGTACCGGCATTGACCGGCAATTCCAATCCGGGCTTCCACGGCATCAGCCAGGTGTTCTATGAGTACACCTCGGCTTTCGCCAACAACGGCTCGGGTTTTGAAGGGCTGGGCGATGCCACGTATTGGTGGAATCTGAGTTGCTCGGTGGTGCTGGCCCTGGGCCGCTACCCGGCCTTGATCTTGCCGTTGATGGTGGCTGCACGCATGGCGGTAAAGCGGCGCGCGCCCGAATCGGCCGGCAGCCTGCAGGTGGAAACACCCACCTTTGCGCTGACCTTGATGGCGATCGTGCTCGTGCTGACCGTGCTGCAGTTCATGCCGGCACTGGTGCTGGGCCCCATCGCTGAACACCTCGCCCTGGCGGCGTCCTGAGAATGAGCATGTCTACGATCGATACAACTGAAAAACGCGAGCGCGGTGACGCAGCGTTGTTCGATGCTGCGGTGCTGATCGCAGCGATGCGTGCGGCCTTTATCAAGCTATCGCCACGGCATCTGCTGCGTAGCCCGGTGATGGCGGTGGTGATGGGCGGCACGCTGCTGGCAGCGGTGATCACCGCCAGTGGCTATGGCAATGCCGGTTTTGGCTGGGCAGTGACGGTGATCTTGTTTGTCACCGTGTTGTTCGGCAATTTTGCCGAAGCCATTGCCGAAGCACGTGGCCGTGGGCAGGCCGCATCGTTGCGCCGTGCGCGCAAGGACCTGATCGCGCGCCGCGTCGAAACCGCATTGGGTGGGCGCGAAACCCGCGTGTCGGCGGCCGAGCTGCGTCCGGGCGATTACGTGATGGTATCCGAAGGCGAATTCGTCCCGGCCGATGGCGAGATCGTGCGCGGCCTTGCCACCATCAACGAAGCGGCGGTGACCGGCGAATCGGCACCGGTGCTGCGCGAAGCCGGCACCGATCGCAGTGGCGTGATCGGCGGCACACGGGTGCTGTCCGACGAGATCGTATTCAAGGTCACGGCCGAACCCGGCCACAGCTTTCTGGATCGCATGATCGCGCTGGTGGAAGGCGCCAATCGGCAGAAGACGCCGAATGAAATCGCGCTGACGTTGTTGCTGGCCGCAATGACGTTGACCTTCCTGATCGTGGTGGCGTCGCTGCCGGCGATCGCAGGCTTTGTCGGCGTCACGCTGGACCCGCTGCTGCTGATCGCATTGCTGGTGTGCCTGATCCCGACCACCATCGGCGGCCTGTTGCCGGCGATCGGCATTGCCGGCATGAACCGTGCGCTGTCGGCCAATGTGCTGGCCAAATCCGGCAAGGCGGTGGAAGTGGCTGGCGACGTGGACGTGCTGCTGCTCGACAAGACCGGCACCATTACCTACGGTGACCGCCAGGCCACCGCGTTTCATCCGTTGGCCGGTATCGACCGTGCGCAGCTGCGCGATGCCGCGATGCTGGCCTCGCTGGCCGACCCCACGCCGGAGGGCAAGTCCATCGTCAAACTCGCGCGCCAACAAGGTGCCGTGGCCGTGGAACCGGAAGCTGCGCATTTCATCGCTTTCACCGCGCAGACGCGCATGTCGGGTGTCGATCTGCCCGGCCGCGCAATTCGTAAAGGCGCCGGCGATGCCATCGTGGCGTATGTGCAAGCACAGGGCGCCACGGTGTCGCCGGAGTTGAACGGGCGTATCGAAGAAGTGGCACGCGGCGGCGCCACACCGCTGGTGGTCGCCGAAGGCCGGCATGTGCTCGGCGTGGTCGAATTGAGCGACGTGGTCAAGCAGGGCATCAAGGAAAAGTTCGCACAGCTGCGTGCGATGGGCATCAAGACGGTGATGATCACCGGCGACAACCCGCTCACCGCTGCCGCCATTGCCGCAGAAGCCGGCGTGGACGATTACATCGCGCAAGCGCGCCCGGAGGACAAGCTGGCACGCATCCGTGCCGAGCAAGCTGGTGGTCGGTTGGTGGCGATGGTTGGCGACGGCACCAACGATGCACCGGCGCTGGCGCAGGCCGACGTGGGCCTGGCGATGAACTCTGGCACGCAGGCGGCCAAGGAAGCCGGCAACATGGTGGATCTGGATTCGGATCCGGCCAAGCTGTTGGCGGTGGTCGAAGTGGGCAAGCAGCAGTTGATCACGCGCGGTGCGTTGACCACCTTCTCGTTGGCCAACGACGTGTCGAAGTATTTCGCGATCCTGCCGGCGCTGTTTGCGGCAGCGATTCCCTCGATGGCCGCGCTCAACGTGATGCAGCTGTCCAGCCCGCGGCATGCGGTGCTGGCGGCGCTGATCTTCAATGCGCTGATCATTCCGGCGTTGATTCCGCTGGCCTTGCGCGGCGTGCGGTTTCGTCCATCCAGCGCCACCGCCTTGTTGCGCCGAAACATGCTGATCTACGGGCTGGGCGGCATCGTGCTGCCGTTTGCCGCCATCAAGCTGATCGATCTGGCGCTTGTCGCCACCCTGGGTGCCTGAGCCATGACCACGTCTTCTACTCATACGCGTTCCACTGCGCTGCCGTTGCGCGACGACGGTGCGTTACGCGCCTCGGTGATCCTCGCGCTGTTCATCCTGTTCGGCTTGGGTCTGGCGTATTCGCTGATCGCTACCGGCATCACCGGCGCGTTGTTTCCGGCCCAGGCGCACGGCTCGTTGCTGCGCCAGGACACGCGCGTGGTCGGCTCGGCCTTGGTCGCGCAGCCGTTCACTGCTGCGCGTTATTTCCAGCCGCGTCCATCGGCCGCCAAATACGACCTCACTGCGGCGGCCGGCAGCAATCAGGCGCGCTCCAATCCCGACCTGCAGGCACGCATCGTCGCCACGCGCACGGAGGTCGTCGCACGCGACGGGATTGCACCGGATGCGGTGCCGAGCGAGTTGCTGACCCAATCCGGCAGCGGCCTGGACCCTCATCTGAGCCCGGCGGGCGCGCAGGTGCAGGTACGCCGCATCGCCGCCGCGCGCGGCTGGCCAGAGCAACGCGTCGCCGCACTGCTGCAAAGCGCCACCGAAGCGCCACAGTTCGGTCTGCTTGGCCAGCCGCGGGTGAATGTGCTGGCGTTGAATCTTGCGTTGGATCAGGCTGGGAATGGAGAAACGGGAATAGAGAATGGGGTGAAGCAAAAGCACTAGGATCATCGTGCAGCTGTAGTCTTTGCGATTCCCGATTCCCGATTCCCGATTCCCGATCCCCCATTCCGCATTCCCGATGATTGACGCCCGCACCCAACAAGCCGACGCGCTGATCGGCGAACTGCAACGCGAACACGGCGGGCGCCTGACGGTGTTTTTGGGCGCGGCGCCCGGCGTGGGCAAGACCTACGCCATGCTGTCGCGGGCGCGCGAGCGCTTGCGGCAGGGCATGGACGTGGTGGCCGGCATTGTGGAGACCCACGGGCGTAGCGAAACCGCTGCGTTGCTGGACGGCTTGCCGCTGTTGCCGCGCACACGCGTGAGCTACCAGGGCCGCACGCTGGAAGAACTCGACCTGGATGCGCTGCTGGCGCGCAAACCGCGCCTGGCCCTGATCGACGAGTTGGCCCATCGCAACGTGCCCGGCAGCCGTCACGAGCGGCGATGGCAGGACATCGTCGAACTGCTGGATGCCGGCATCGATGTCTACACCACGGTCAACATCCAGCACCTGGAAAGCCTCAACGACATCGTGCTGCGCATCACTGGCGTACGTGTGTCCGAAACGGTGCCCGATGCGGTGTTCGATCGTCTGCGCGACATCGTGCTGGTGGATCTGCCGCCGCGCGAACTGATCGAGCGCCTGCAGCAGGGCAAGGTCTATTTGCCCGAACAGGCGACGCAGGCCTTGCAGGCGTTTTTTTCGCCATCCAATCTGACCGCGCTGCGCGAACTGGCGATGCAGACCGCCGCCGATCGCGTCGACAGCGATCTGCGCGATACCCAGGCCGCGCGTGGGTTGCCCGGTACCGCCGCACTGCGCCGCCGTGTGGTGGTGGCCATCGATGGGCGTGGCAGTTCGGAGTATCTGGTGCGGGTGGCGCGGCGATTGTCCGAACGCCGCGATGCGCCGTGGACGGTGGTCACCGTGCAGACGCGCACCGTGGCCGATGCCGGCTGGCAGCTGGAGATCGACCGCGCCTTCGCACTGACGCGTCGCCTGGGTGGCGACACCGCGTTGCTGCATGGCGCCAATGTCGCCGAGGCCTTGCTGGATTTCGCATCGCAAAACGGCGTGTCGACACTGGTGCTCGGGCGCACCCGCGAGCGCCCATTGGCGCGCATGTTCAACCGCACCTTGACCCAGCAATTGCTGCAACGTGGCGCGCATTACGAACTGGTCATCGTCAGCTCCGCCGATGCGCGTGCACGCGCGCGTCAGCGCTGGCGCAATCCACGCCATTGGCTGCAAGGCTACGACCTGGCTTTTGCCGCCATCGCCGCCGCCGGTGCGGTGGCTGTGGCGTGGCTGTTGCAGCGCTGGACCGATATCGACGATCTGTCGATGGTGTTCATCGTCGCTGTGGTGCTGGTCGCGTCGCGCACGCGCATGGCCGCTGCGGTGATCGCGGCATTGCTGAGTTTTGTCGCCTACAACTTCTTCTTCATCGAACCGCGCTTCACCTTGCACATCAGTGCGCGCCAGGGCGTGGTGACGGTGTGCCTGTTCCTGATTGCGGCATTGGTCGCCGGGCGCCTGGCCTCGCGGCTGCGTAGCCAGGTGTTGGCGCTGCGTGCGGCCAATGCGCATGCCAACGCGCTGCAGGCGCTGGGCCGCCAGCTCAGCACGGCCGCCGATCTCGGCCAGGTGTTGGAAGCCGGCCGCCGTGCATTGACCACCGCACTGGATGCCGAGGTCTGGCTGCGCCTGGAGCAACGCGAAAGCGATGCACCGGCCAGCTTCGGCGCACTCGACCGCAGCGCGGCGGAGTGGACGCAGCGGCATGGGCAACCTGCGGGCCGCTTCACCGATACGCTGGCCGGTGCGCAATGGTGGTGCCTGCCGGTACGCCACGAGCGCGGCAGCCTGGGCGTGGCGGCGCTGCGCTTCCGGCAGGCCGTGCAGCGTCCTGGCCTGGAGCAACGTCGGCTGGCCGAAGCGATGGTGGACGACATCGGCCAGGCCGCGCTGCGCACGCGGCTGGTCGCCGACCTGGAAGGCGCACGCGTGAGCGGCGAAACCGAACGCCTGCGCTCGGCATTGCTGTCGTCCGTCTCGCACGACCTGCGCTCGCCGCTGGCCTCGATGATCGGCTCGGCCAGCAGCCTGGCCAGTTATGGCGATGCGATGGATGCGCAGGATCGCCACGCCTTGCTCGACACCATCCAGCTCGAAGGCGAGCGGCTGGATCGCTACATCCAGAACCTGCTCGACATGACCAAGCTCGGCCACACCGGGCTGACCTTGAATCGCGACTGGATCGGCGTGGACGAGTTGATCGGCTCGGCCACCCGCCGCCTGCAGCGCTACCAACCGGATGTGCGCCTGCAACTGGACCTGGCGGCCGACCTGCCGGCGATCTGGGTGCACCCGGCGCTGGTGGAGCAGGCCATCTTCAACGTGCTGGAGAATGCAGCGAAGTTTTCGCCACCAGGCATGGCCGTTACCGTGCAGGCGCAGCTGCGCAGCGGCGCCTTGCAGATCGATATCGGCGACCAGGGCCCGGGCATTCCCGAGGACGAGCGCGCGCGCATCTTCGACATGTTTTACAGCGTCGAACGCGGCGACCGCGGCCGTCACGGCACCGGCCTGGGGCTGACCATCTGCCAGGGCATGATCGGCGCACACGGTGGCAGCGTCGAAGCGTTGGCAGGCGCGCATGGTCACGGCACCACGATCCGCATTACGCTGCCGCTGCTCGTTCCTGCCGCGCCACCTCGTCCCGATGCCGACTGACACCACTGCCATCCCGCCCGCCCGCGTGCTGATCGTCGACGACGAGCCGCAGATCCGCCGTTTTCTCGATATCAGCCTGCGCGCGCAGGGCTACCGCGTGCTGCAGGCCGGCACCGGCGAAGAAGGGCTTGCGTTGTTGGCCGGGCAGGGCGCCGAACTGGTGGTGCTGGATATCGGCCTGCCCGACCGCGACGGCCATGAAGTGCTGCGCGAGATCCGCCAGTGGTCCAACGTGCCGGTGATCATGCTCACCGTGCGCGCCGGCGAAACCGAAAAGGTCGCCGCACTCGATGCCGGCGCCAACGACTACGTCACCAAACCGTTCGGCGTGCAGGAACTGATGGCGCGCATCCGCTCGCTGTTGCGTCAGGCCGGTGCCGGCAACACGGTGGAAGAAAGCGTGTTCGACGATGGCCGCCTGCACATCCATCTGGGCCTGCGCGAAGTCACCCTCAATGGCGAAGCCATCCCGCTGAGTCGCAAGGAATACGCCTTGCTCGCGCTGCTGCTCAAACATGCCGGCCGCGTGGTGACGCAACCGCAATTGCTGCGCGAAGTGTGGGGCCCCACGCACGAAGAGGACACCCACTACCTGCGCATCCTGGTCGGCAAGCTACGCCAGAAACTGCACGACGACGCTGCCGACCCGCATTACATCGTCACCGAACCGGGCGTGGGGCTGCGCTTTATCGGTGTGACGCGCTGAAGCAATACCCGCACTAGGCCGGCGGCAGTACCTTGCCCGGATTCAAGATCCCATCCGGATCCAGCGCGGCCTTGATCGCGCGCATCGCCGCCAGCGTCGGTGCGCTGAAGGCCTGGGTCATGAAATCGCGCTTGGCCACGCCAATGCCGTGCTCGCCGGAGAGCGTGCCTTCCAGCGACAGCACCAGCGCGAAGACGCGCGGTAATGCCGCATGCGCGCGCGCGTTTTCATCGGCATCGTCCGGGTCGTACATGATGTTGACGTGCAGGTTGCCGTTGCCGGCATGGCCGAAGGCGACGATCGGCAGCGCGAATTCCGCCGCCAGCGCTTCCACGCCTGCAACCAGCTCCGGGATGCGCGACACCGGCACCACCACGTCTTCGTTGATCTTGCCGGGCTTGATGGTGCGCAATGCGGGCGACAACGCACGGCGTGCGGCCCACAGTTTGTCGCGCGCGCTGCCATCGGCGGCGATGTCCAGGCTGAGCACGCCCTCGCCATCGGCGGCATCGTGCAAGGCCTGCAATGCGTAAGGCAGCGTGTCGTGATCGCCATCGGCTTCGATCAACAACATCGCGCCAGCCTCGGGCACGTCGCTGCCATTGCGGCGCAGTAACGCGATCGCACTGGCATCCATGAATTCCAGCATGGTCGGCGTGGTGGGTTGCGCCATCAGCCGCGACACCGCGGCCGCAGCGCTGGCGGCATCGCGGTACAACGCGCGCAGCCCGGCTTGCGCAACTGCACGCGGGGTCAGCTTCAAAGTCGCTTCGACGATGATCGCCAGTGTGCCTTCGCTGCCAACCAGTAAATGGGTGAGGTCGTAGCCGGTGGAATTTTTGGTGTACGCACCGCCGCAGCGAATGACATCGCCGGTGCCGGTCACCGCCACCAGACCGAGCACGTTGTCGCGGGTGGCGCCGTACTTCACCGCGCGGGGACCACCGGCGTTGGTGGATAAATTTCCGCCGATGCTGCAGATCTCTGCGCTGGACGGATCCGGCGGCCAGAACAGGCCATGCGGCTGCAAGGCCTGCTGCAGATCGCCATTGAGCACGCCAGGCTGCACCACGGCGCAGCGGTCTTCCGGGCGCAATGCCATGATGCGATTCATGCGCGCCATCGATACCACCACACCGCCGGAAAACGGGACCGCCGCGCCGGTGGTGCCGGTGCCCGCACCGCGCGCCACGATCGGCACGCCATGCGCGCGGCATGCCTGCACGATCGCCACCACGTCGTCGGTATCGCGCGGCAGCGCCACCGCGGCGGGCAATGCCCAGCGACGCGAATCGTCTTCGCCATAACGGCGGCGCGCATCGTCGGCAGTCAACCAGCCATCGGGTCCAAGCCGCGCGGCCAACAGCTCGGCTAGCGCGGTGGGAAGTACATCGGTCATTGCGGGTGATCCTGTGGTGCCGCGCGCTGGATACATCGAAATCCCAGCGCTGCGACGGTGAGCGGCAGCCAGACCCAACGCAGCTCGGAGAGCAGCGTGTTCAAGCCGCGCGCATTGAAAAATCCGTTGGCGAACGGCGAGACGCGAATCGGCCGCCACGGCGCGAACCAGCGCGTTTCGCTCCACGGCCAGGCCAACGCCACGCCGAGCCCGCCGGAGGTCATCGCATCCAGGATCGGGTGCGATGCGGTGCAGACAAACAGCCACACCGCTGCCTGCACGACATCCGCACGCAGGCTGCGATGTGCCGCCGCGCCGAGCAGTGCGATGACGCTGGCGAACAACAACGAATGGCTGGCACCGCGGTGACCAAACGCATCGGCATACGGAACGTGCAACGCAAACGCCAGCACATCCGCATCGGGCAGCATCGCCGCCACGATGCCGGCACCGAGCAAGCGCGGCGAAATGCGTCCGCGTTCACTGGCATACCAAAGTGCCAGCGGCACTGCGGCGTGGGTCATGATGGTTGGCATCGAACGTCGTTAGTCGAGCTTCTGAAGCATCAGCAATCGTCGGCGCGGAAGGCGTCGCGGATCCAGTGCAGCACCGGCGGTTCGCCGCTGGCTTCGACCACGTCGAAGCGACACGGCAGCGCTGCCAGTGCAGGGTGAGAGGCAAGAAACAATTGCGCCGCCAATACCAGCTTGCGGCGTTTGCGCACATCCACCGAAGCCGCGCCGCCGCCGAAGCGGGTGTCGCGGCGGTAACGCACTTCGACAAACACCAGCGCCGGCCCGTCGCGCATCACCAGATCCAGTTCGCCGCCGCGGTAGTTGGCATTGCTCACCACCAGGCGCAAGCCGGCCTGCTCCAGCATCACGCGTGCGGCCGCTTCCACTGCCGCACCGCGTTGCTGGCGCGCTGCCGGCATGACTTAGCGGCCGTCGGCGATCGGCACCGGGCGGCCACCGTTGAAGGTGGACCATGCCGGGGTGCGCAGCACATTGCCGAAGCCGTCCAGATGCAAGGTGCCGGTGGCGCCGCGCAGGCCGCCGTCGGTGCCGGTGGCGAGCTTTTCCAGATACGCGCTGATCTTCCAGGCGTCGTAGCCGAACGCGAACAGGCGTGCGGCCGGGCCGCGTGCGCTGGGCAGGGTGCTGGCGACCTGGCTGGCCGCCGGCAGGCCGGAGACGCCGAGTGCGGTCCAGGTTTCGCTGGGGTAGATGATGCCGTCCAGCGCCAGGTCGTCTTCGACCTTGCCGGTGCCGGCCACCAACTGCGAGGTGCCCACGCGCGACTTGCCGGCAAACCCGCTCAAGGCCAGCTGCGGCGCCAGCGCGCGCGCGGTATTGCCGCGCACCGCCAGGAACACCGCATCGGCAGTGCCGTAGTTGCGCAGCTGCGCACCGATGTCGCCCGGTGCATCGGCCACGCTGATGCTGCCGGCGACCTTGCCGCCGCGTTCGGTGAAGCGGTCGCGGAAGGCCTTGATGGTGCGCTTGCCGTTGTCGTCGCCGGTGCCCACGATCAGCACATTGCGACGTTCGCGCGAGAGCAGATATTCGGCGGCCATGATGCCGTCGTCTTCCGGTGCCAGCGAGAAGCCTGCGCTGCCAGCGGGCGGCGCCTTGTTGTCGGTGGGGCGGTTGAGCGCCAGCACCGGCACGGCAAGCTGGCCGCGCGCGAACAACGCGCTGACTTCGTCGCGACCTAGCGGGCCGACCACGTAATCGACACCGGCGCCCACGGCTTTGTCGTAGGCGGCGTTGGCACCGGCGGCGGTGCCGGCGGTGTCGAAGAACTGCACCTCCGGGCGGCGGCGGGTTTCGGCGTAGTAGCCAGCCAGCAGCCCATCGCGCACCGGCGCGGCGGCGGTGGCCAGATTGCCGGTGAGTGGCAGCAGCACTGCCAGTTTGACCGGCGGGCGGTAACCGTCGCGCTCGGCCGGCGGACGCTTGCTGGTGTCGAAGCCCCATTGCGCATCGCGATCGAATGCGCGCGGCAACGCCAGGCCGCGGCTGATCAACGCGCGGCCGGCAAAGTTGTACAGCGGGTCGCCGGCCGGCAGCGCGGCGGTGCGTCCTTTGAGCGTGGCATCGTCCAGCGCCGCCAGCAGACGCACGATGGCGCGCTGGTTGTCGCTGCGCGGCATGCCGGTCAGGCTGGCATCGGCGCGTGCCCGGTCGGCGGCGGCGCCGAACAGGTCGCCGGTGGCTTCCAGTGCGGCGGCGCGGGCCACCAGCCAGCGCGTCTGCAGCGGCTGGGTCAGCCCCTGCGGGCTGTCGCCCAGCGCTTGCAGCGCCTGCTCGGCCTGCTTGTCGATCACCGCCAGCTCGCCGGTGAGCAGCCCGAAGCGGGCGCGCTCTTCGCCGCTCAGATGGCGCGCGTTAACCTGCGCCAGCAGCGTGCGTGCGCGGGCGTCATCGCCGGCGTCGTGCCAGCCGAATGCGGCCGCGGCCAGCAGACGGCTGCGCTGCGCACCGCTGGCACCGGCGGCTTCGGCTTCCAGCTGCTGCGCCGCTTCGCGCGGCTTGCCCTGGTCCAGCAACGCCAGCGCCGCGCTCTGCGTCGGCGAGGCAGTCTGGGTGACGCTGCTGGTGGCGCAACCGGCCGCCAGCATGACCAGCAACGACAGGGCGGAGATCCTTGCAACACGCTTGTTCATTTCAGATCCATTGGACAGGGGCCGCCAGGGCGGTCCGTTGAAAACCGCTACGATTCTACCCTTTGCCCCCGGAAGACCGCTGATGATGTCCCCTGGAACCCTGCACGTGGTCGCCACGCCGATCGGCAACCTGGCCGACCTGTCGCCGCGCGCGCAGGAGGTGTTGCGCGGCGTGGCCGCGATCTGCGCCGAAGACACCCGCCACACCCGCCAATTGCTCAGCCATTTCGGCATCGACCGCCCGCTGTTGGCCCTGCACGACCACAACGAAGAGGCCATGTCCGAACGCATCGTGGCGCGCCTGCGCGAGGGCGAGTCGCTGGCCATCGTCAGCGACGCCGGCACCCCGCTGGTCAGCGACCCCGGCTTCAAGCTGGTGCGCGCCGCCCGCGCCGCCGGCATCAAGGTCAGCCCGGTGCCGGGCGCCTGCGCGGCGATTGCCGCGCTCAGCGTGGCCGGTCTGCCCAGCGACCGCTTCAGCTTCGAGGGGTTTCTGCCGGCCAAGAGCGCTGCGCGCCGGGAGCGGCTGGCGCACTTGGCCGGTGAGACCCGCACCCTGGTGTTTTACGAATCCTCGCACCGCATCGTCGACTCGCTGGCCGACCTGCGCTTCGCCTTCGGCGACGACCGCCCGGCGGTGATCGCCCGCGAGCTGACCAAACTGTTCGAAACCGTGCTCGACGGCAGCCTGGCCGAGTTGCAGGCCAAGGTCGAAGCCGACGACAACCAGCGCAAGGGCGAGTTCGTGGTGATGGTGCAGGGCGCCGCCGACGCCGCCGAAGGCCAACTCGCCGAAGGCCGCCGCGTCTACGCCAAACTCGCCGAACACTTGCCGCCCTCCACCGCCGCCAAGCTCGCCGCCGAGCTGACCGGTGCGCCGCGCAAGGCGTTGTATGGCGGCTAGTGTGGTGGTCGCGAGCGCACTGTGATCGGCGATGACGCTTTCTCGGTAAGGCTGTCGCGCCCGGGTGCGCTCCTACGGTCAATTGCAGGTTGGAAACGCTGCGCCGTTCTGGATTGTGGCGATAGCGTAGAATGCGCCCCGGCGGAGTCGGCCAGACAGTCGCGTCACTCGCAAGAGTGCCGAGGAAAGTCCGGGCTCCATAGGGCAAGGTGCCAGGTAACGCCTGGGCGGCGCAAGCCGACGGAAAGTGCAACAGAGAGATACCGCCGAACGGCCTCGCAAGAGGCGCGTGGTAAGGGTGAAATGGTGCGGTAAGAGCGCACCGCGAGTCCGGTAACGGACCGGCACGGCAAACCCCACCTGGAGCAAGACCAAATAGGGATCCATTGGCGTGGCCCGCGCTGGATCCGGGTAGGTTGCTTGAGCGCTGCGGTGACGTAGCGCCTAGACGAATGACTGTCCACGACAGAACCCGGCTTATCGGCCGGCTCCGCCGCCTTGCTTTGGGCATCGCCCAAAGCTTAAGGCGCCCACGCTTCGTACCGCCTGCGGCAGTACAAAACGCGGGCCCCGCTCCGGGCATGCCAGAACCCCGCGGCTGTGTCG
>NZ_JBEGDW010000002.1:957584-1250482 GCF_040202875.1 Xanthomonas sp. WHRI 10204 | reverse complement strand
CGCTGCCTTCTTTGGGCGTTCGCCCCAAGAAGACACCCACGCTTCGTACCGCCTGCGGCAGTACAAAACGCGGGCCCCGCTCCGGGCATGCCAGAACCCCGCGGCTGTCGCCGCGCCCCCTTGACTCAAGGGGGCTTGCAGTTGGGTGGTTGGTCGATGCGCTTGCGCGATGCGCTCGCTTGCCCCAATTGCGTAATGATTAGTCGAGTGAGTGGTTGAGTTGCGCGTCCAGCGATTTGATGGGCATGCCAGAACCTCGCGGCTGTGTCGCTGCCTTCTTTGGGCGTTCGCCCCAAGAAGACACCCACGCTTCGTACCGCCTGCGGCAGTACAAAACGCGGGCCCCGTTCCGGGCATGCCAGAACCCCGCGGCTATCGCCGCGCCCCCTTGACTCAAGGGGGCTTGCAGTTGGTTGGTTGGTCGAGGCGCTTGCGCGATGCGCTTGCTTGCCCGCATTGACGAGATGGCTAGCCGAATGAGCGGGTGAACAGCTCGTCCAGTGCGTCGATGATGGTCTGGCCTTGGTCCTTGAGGGAGCCGGCAGGGTTGTTGAGCACTGCGAGCGGCACCGAGGTCATTTCCAGGGGTTGCAGGATGACGCGTTGGCCGGCGACGGTGAGTTCCGGGGTGAAGCGGGACGGGGTTGGGGAGTGCTTGGACTTGATCACCAAGGGCACGACGACGCGGCGGGGGGAGGCGTCGAAGATCTTCGACTGGACCACGACCACGTAGGGAATGTTCTTGTTCTGTCCGACGTTTGCGTAGACATCGAACTGGTTGGTCATAAGGTGGAGAACTCGTCGGCGAAGGAGCCGTGCGTGTCGGTGAAGGTCTTCCATTCGCTCGCAGCGCGCTGCAGTTCCATCGCTCTGGCGCTGTGGCTGTCGCGCTCTTTGGTGACGTAGTCGGCCAGCAGTTCTTCAACCTTTGCCGACAGGTTGCCGGTCATCGCCCGTGCCTGTGCGGCCAGGTCCGAGTTGATGGTCAGGTTCAGCGGTTTCTTTTGCGCGGAACTGTCGTAGTAACGGCTCATGGGCAGCCTCCTGTCGTTCATGCGCACGCTATGCGCATGATTGCGCAGTGTCAACGCGTACCGAAGATGTCCAGCCGTGTTTCGCCCTGGAATGTCCCGCCGGGGCCGAAGCGGCGTTCGTGGATGAAGCCGCTGCCTGCGTGATCCACCGCCACGATGGTGCTGGCGCGGGTGCCGTAGCTTTGGCCGGCGATGAAGGCGGCCGAGAGCAGGCGTTCGGTGGGCAGATCGACGCCGGTGTGAGGCAGAGCGTTGTCAGGAGCGACGGCGGCGTTGCCCAGGGCGGTCCACAGCGGTTGCAGGTCTTCGCTGCCTGTGGCGCACCAGTCATGCAAGACCGCAGTTAGCGCAGCGGTCTTGGGCCAGGGCGCGTCCAGCGGGCCGTTGGACATCCCATGGATGCCGGGAGCCAGCGCGCGTGCCAGCGGTGGGTGATTGCTGAGGTGTTCGCAGCGCTCGGCGTCGCACAGCAGCAGGTTGAACGGTGGGAACGCGTGTCCGTCCGCGGCCAGTTCCTGGGCATAGGCAGTCGCGTCGGAACTGCCGGATAGATAGTCGGCAATCAGATGACCGCGCGAGCGCCCGGACATGGTGGCCATCGGGTCACGCGCGTTGGTCACCACGGCGACTCGGCCGTCGCTGCCCAGTCCGACCCAGCTTCCGCCCGAGCGCAGGTCGCGCCCGGCCAGCACGTTGTCAGCAGGCGCCGCCCAGCGCGCAAGCGGTGCGGTGGGGCGTTCGTGGAATTCATCGCGGTTGCCTGCCAGCAGCAGGCGCCAACGTGGGTGGGTTTTCCAGGCAAGAGCGACTAAGCACATGCCGCCAAGTGTGGCGCGTTTGCGCAGCCATGCGGTGCAGCTGGCGCAGTGTGAAGTGAGACACGGGTCGTGTTTACGTAGCCTTCACGCCCCTGAATTTTTGTTCAATCTCAAAATCTGAGACGAAACAGCAACTTGTGGATAAGCTTTGAACAAGTCTCTAAAGAGTGCTGCAACTCATTGATGCGACTGGCGATTTGCGACCTTGAAAACTGTTGACAACCTTTGGCGCACTGCTAAGGTGGGCATCGGAGGGAAAACCAGGTGTTTTGTGGTTTTTCGTGGTTCAATGATCCCCCAGCGGGTATTCGAGGTTGTATTCGGTGTTTCAGGGCGAGACTGCCATCACGGTGGACGACAAGGGGCGCATGGCGGTACCTACCGCGTATCGCGACCTGGTCACGCGTGTGAGCGGCAACCGCCTGGTGCTCACCTACAACCCGTTCGAAGCCGGTTGCCTGTGGCTGTATGCGGAGAAGGAGTGGGAGCGGGTGCGCGACGATGTGATGTCCAAGCCCAACACCCAGCGCGTGGTCCGCACGCTGCAGCAAAAACTGGTGGGTTCCTCCGCCGTGCTGGAGCTGGACGCCAATGGCCGTCTGAGCATTCCGGCCAGCCACCGCAACGCGGTCGGCATCGAGAAGAAAGCCGTGCTGCTTGGCATGGGCGACAAATTCGAACTCTGGAGCGAGCAGGCACATCGCGCACTGATCCAGCAGACATTGTCTGACGGGGATCTGGGCGATGAATTGCTCGATCTCAGGTTGTGAGCCGGGGTGCCCGGATGCGCGGTGAAGCGCAGCCCGGTCACCCGGTGTCGCAGCCGCCGGCGGCCCATGTGCCGGTGCTGTACACGCAGGTTCTGGATGGCCTGCAGGTGACCGAAGGCGGAACCTATCTCGATGGCACGTTCGGGCGTGGCGGACACGCACGCGGCGTGCTGGAACACCTTGGCCCGGGAGGTCGACTGCTGGTGATGGACAAGGACCCTGAAGCGATCGCGGTGGCCGAACAGACGTTCGGCGGCGATGCGCGCGTGTCCATCCATCGCGGCAGTTTCGCCGGACTCGGTCAGGTGGTCGCCGCTGCGACCGTCGACGGCATCCTGCTGGACCTGGGCGTGTCCTCGCCGCAGCTGGACGTGGCCGGCCGCGGTTTCAGTTTCGGCAAGGACGGCCCGCTGGACATGCGCATGGATCCGGACGCCGGACAGAGCGCGGCCGAGTGGCTGGCGCATGCCAGCGATCGCGAGATCGCCGATGTGTTGTGGACCTATGGCGAAGAACGCCAGAGCCGCCGCATCGCGCGCGCCATCGTGGCGCGCCGCACCGAGCAGCCGTTGTTGCGCACCGCGCAGCTGGCCGACCTGATCGCTTCGGTGATGCCGCGCGGCGACAGCAAGACCCATCCGGCCACGCGCAGCTTTCAGGCCATCCGCATCCACATCAACCGCGAGCTGGCCGATCTGGAAGCCGGGCTGGACGCCGCGCTGGGCGCGCTCAAGCCGGGCGGCCGGTTGGCGGTGATCAGCTTCCACTCGCTGGAAGACCGCATCGTCAAGCAGTTCATGGCCCGCTACGCCAAGGCCCCGCCGAGCAACCGCCGCCTGCCCGAAGCGCAGCCGTTCGTGCCGACGCTGCAGCTGGTGACAGGCGCAGTCAAGGCCGACTTCGACGAGTTGAGCGTCAACCCGCGTGCGCGCAGCGCAGTACTGCGGGTGGCCGAGAAGTTGGGAATGGGGAATGGGGAATCGGGAATGGGTAACGGCCACAGCGCTGCTGCTCCCCGATTCCCAAATCCCGATTCCCGATTCCCGGCGGCTCCGGACGGAGACGCCCAATGAGCCGCCTGCTGCTGATCGTGCTGCTCGCCTGCAGCATCGCCTCGGCGATCGGGGTGGTGTACATGCGCCACATGCACCGCAAGCTGTTCGTGCAGTTGTCCAAGCTCGAACACGCGCGCGATGAATTGAATATCGAATTCGGCCGGCTGCAGCTGGAGCAGGCCACCTGGGCGGAAAGCAATCGTGTCGATCAGGTCGCGCGTGCGCGCATCGGGATGAAGTTCCCGGAGACCAACGACATCGTGGTGGTGCGCCCATGACGAAGTCGCACAACAGCCTTTTTGAACGTCGCAGCCGACCGCAGGGTGGCGCACAAGCAGCTTCGCCCATGACAAAACGGCACGACGGCCGTTTTGCACGGCGCAGCCGCCCGCAGAGTGGCGCACAAGCAGGTGCGCCCATGACAAAACGGCAGGACAGCCGTTTTGCACGGCGCAGCCGCCCGCAGGGTGGCGCACACGGAGGTGCGCCATGAAAGCCGGCCGCAACCGCCCCCGTAGCAACTTCAACCTGCGCGGCCGGCTGACCCTGGTCGGCATCGCGCTGGGTTTGTGTTCGGTGACGTTGATCGGGCGTGCTGCATTCGTGCAGCTGGTTAACCGCGATTTCTATCAGCGCCAGGGCGAAGCGCGCTATCTGCGTGAGCTGCCGATCGCCACCTCGCGCGGCATGATCACCGACCGCAATGGCGAGCCGTTGGCCGTGTCCACGCCGGTGGAATCGATCTGGGTCAATCCGCAGGAACTGCTGCGCAACCCCGACCGCATTCCCGAGTTGGCCAAGGCGCTCGGCCAGCCGCTGGACGAGTTGAACGCCAAGCTGGCGCAAAAGGCCGGCAAGGAATTCATGTACCTGCAGCGCCGGATCAACCCGGACAAGGCGCATGCGATCGTCGAGTTGAAGATCCCGGGCGTGTTTTCGCAGCGCGAGTTCCGTCGCTTCTATCCGCAAGGCGAAGCGATGGCCCACGTGCTGGGCTTCACCAATATCGACGACCGCGGCCAGGAAGGGCTGGAGCTGGCCTTCGACGAATGGCTGCGCGGCAAGCCCGGCTCCAAGAAGGTGGTGCGCGATGCGCGCGGCGCCATCGTGGAGAGCGTGGATCTGGTGCGTCCGGCGCAGCCGGGCAAGGATCTGACGCTGAGTATCGACCGCCGCATCCAGTTCCTGGCCTACAAGGAGCTGCGTAACGCGTTGGTCGAAAACAATGCCGCTGGCGGGTCGATGGTGGTGATGGATGTGGCCACCGGCGAAGTGTTGGCGATGGTCAACCTGCCGACCTACAACCCCAACTCGGTGACCGGCATCAATCCGTCGGCACGGCGCAATCGTGCCGTCACCGATCTGGTCGAGCCGGGCTCGACGATGAAGCCGTTGACCGTGGCCACCGCGCTGACCGCCGGTGTGGTGACCAAGGACACCGTCATCGATACCAACCCCGGCTATATGTCGGTGGGGCGCTTCACCATTCGCGATGTGCCGCGCAACAACGGCGTGCTCAACGTCACCGGCGTGATCACCCGCAGCTCCAATATCGGTGCGGCCAAGATCGCGGCCAAGGTGCCGGACCAGACGTTTTATCAGTCGATCCGCAACTTCGGTTACGGCAGCGCGCCGCATAGCGGTTTTCCGGGCGAATCGGCTGGTGTGGTGCTGCAGCCGGCGCGCTGGAGCGGCCCGTCCAAGACCACGATGTCGTACGGCTACGGCCTGTCGGTGACGCCGCTGCAGATTGCGCAGGCGTACGCCACGCTGGGCAACGGCGGCAAGCTGACGCCGCCGACCTTCGTGCGTGGTCAGCACAACGAGACCCGTCAGGTGATCACCCCCGAGGTGGCGCGCCAGGTCATCGACATGATGGAGACGGTGGTGACTCAGGGCGGCGCCAAGGGCGCGGCGATCCTGGGCTATCACGTGGCCGGCAAGACCGGTACCGCGCGCAAGAACGGCGCCAATGGTTACGAGCGCGGGCATTACAACGCGCTGTTTGCCGGTCTGGTACCGGCCACGCGCCCGCGTTTTGCCACCGTCATCGTCATCAACGACCCGCAGGGCAAGGTGTATTACGGCGGCCTGGTGTCGGCGCCGGTGTTCCACAAGGTGATGGAAGGTGCGCTGCGGTTGATGGACGTGCCGCCGGATGACATCCAGTCGTGGCTGGCCGCGCAGGCTGCCGGCAAGACCGGTCAACCGATCGTCAAGCCGCAACCGGCCGATCTGGATCCGGCGCTGGTGCCGGACCCTGTGGATGAAGTCTCCGCCGGCATTCCGACCGCGATCGCACCGCCGCCTGCGCCTGCGCAGCCTGCGCCGTTGCAGGAGAGCCGTCAGTGAGTCGCGCCATGCCGCTGTCGCAGCTGCTGCCGGACCTGACGCTTGCGCGCGATGTGCAGGTGTCCGGCCTGGTGATGGACAGCCGTGCAGTGCGCGCAGGCGATGCGTTCGTGGCGATCGCCGGCTTCGGCGCGCATGGGCTGGGCTTCGTCGAGCAGGCGCGCGCCAATGGTGCGGTGGCGGTGTTGTTCGAGCCGCCCGCGCCTGCCGATCTGCCGGCGCCTGCCGATGCGATTGCCGTGCCCGGCTTGCGTGCGCGGCTTGGCAGCATGGCCGATCAGTTTCATGGCCATCCGTCGCGCACGTTGCGGATGGTGGGCGTCACCGGCACCAACGGCAAGACCTCCACCGTGCAGCTGCTGGCGCAGGCGCTGACCTTGCTCGGCACGCCCACCGGCACGCTCGGGACGCTGGGCGTCGGCCTGTATGGCAGCGCCGTCCCGACCGGTTTCACCACGCCGTTGGTGCTGCCCACGCATGCGTTGCTGGCACAGCTGCGCGATGAAGGCGCGCAAGCCGCAGCGATGGAAGTGAGCTCGCACGCGCTCGATCAGGGCCGCGTGGATGCGGTGCATTTCGACGTGGCGGTGTTCACCAATCTCACCCGCGATCATCTCGATTATCACGGCGATATGGCGCAGTACGGCGCGGCCAAGGCCAAGCTGTTCACGCGCGCTGGGTTGCAAGCTGCGGTGGTGAATCTGGACGACGCATTCGGCCGCACCCTGTTCGCCTCGCTCGATCCTGCGCTGCGCGCGATCGGTGTGAGTTCGCGCGGGCAGGCTGGCGCCACGCTGCGCGCCGACGCACTGCAGCTGGATCACAACGGCATCAGCTTCGCGCTGCGGATCGATGCCAGCGTCCACGCCGTGCATTCGCCATTGCTGGGTCGCTTCAACGTGGACAACCTGCTGGCGGTCGCCGGTGCCTTGCATGCGCTGGATCATGCGCCGGTGCAGATCGCCCAGGTGTTGGGCCAGCTGCAGCCGATCCACGGCCGCATGAATCGCCTCGGTGGCGCGCATGGCGCACCGCTGGTAGTGGTCGATTACGCACACACGCCCGACGCGCTGGAACAGGCATTGGCCAGCCTGCGCTCGCATGCGCAGGACCGGCTGATCTGCGTGTTCGGTTGCGGCGGCGAACGCGACACCGGCAAGCGCTCGCAAATGGCCGCCATTGCCGAACTCAATGCCGATGTGGCAATCGTCACCGACGACAACCCGCGCGGCGAAGACGGCGATGTCATCGTTGCCGATATCGTGCGCGGCTTTGCGCGCCCGGATGCAGCCATCGTGCAGCGCGACCGCGCCGTTGCGATCCATCAGGCCATCAGCATGGCTAGCGCGTCGGACATCGTGCTGATCGCCGGCAAGGGCCACGAGCCGTACCAGGAAGTGGCTGGCGTGCAGCATGCCTTCGACGATGCAGTGGTGGCGGCGCAGGCCTTGCTGCCGCGCACCGTGCTGGGAGTGCGCGCATGAAGCTCACCCCGCTGTCGTTGATCGCGCATTGGGCAGGCGGCGAGCTGCACGGCTACGATGCCATGATCGATGCGGTCGGCAACGACACGCGCACGCTGTCCAACGGCAGCCTGTATGTGGCGCTGCGCGGCGAGCGGTTCGATGGGCACGACTTCGCTGCCGATGCGCTCGCGCAGGGCGCCAGCGGGTTGCTGGTGGATCGTTTGTTGCCCACGCTGAGCGTGCCGCAGGTGTTGGTGCAGAACACTGAGCTGGCGCTGGCGCGGATTGCTGCCGGCATGCAGCGCGATCGCGCCACCCGCGTGATCGCGTTGACCGGGTCCAACGGCAAGACCAGCGTCAAGGCGCTGCTGCTGTCGATCCTGACCGAAGCAGGGCGTGTCGATGGCACCACCGTCTATGCCACGCCGGGCAATCGCAATAACGAAATCGGCTTGCCGCTGGCAGTGATCGCCGCGCCGGACGATGCAGATGTTGCCATCTATGAAATGGGTGCCGGCAAGCCGGGCGATATCGCCTACCTCACCGACATCGCGCGGCCGCATGTTGCGCTGGTCAACAACATCGCGCCGGCGCACCTGGAGCGCCTGGGCAGCCTGCTCGGCGTTGCACAGACCAAGGGCGCGATCTATGCCGCGCTGCCGTCCGATGGCGTGGCGGTGATCAATGCCGACGATGCTTTCGGCGCCTGGTTCGAGCAGCAACTGCACGCGCAGCCCGTGCAGGGCCGTCGCGTGTTGCGTTATGGCCTGCAGGCCAGCGCCGATATCACCGCACGTCAACTGCGACTGCAGGCCGACGGCGCGCAGTTCACGCTGGTAACCCCTCAGGGCGAGGCGCAGATTGCGCTGCCATTGCCGGGCCGCCACAACGTGCTCAACGCATTGGCTGCGACCGGCTTGGCACTGGGCGCCGGGATCGCGCTGCCGATCATCGCCGCTGGCCTGGCGCAGGCGCGCCCGGTGGCTGGCCGGCAGATCGCCCATCGCTTGCCCGGTGGCGCGGTGTTGATCGACGACAGTTACAACGCCAACCCTGGCTCGCTGGATGCGGCCATCGATGCACTGGCTGCCGCGCCGGGCGATGGCTGGCTGGTGCTGGGCGACATGCGCGAACTCGGCGCCGACGCCGCGGCACTGCATGCCGCTGCCGGACGTCGCGCACGCGCGGCCAAGTTGCAGCGTCTATACGCGTTGGGCGAGCTCAGCGCCGCTGCCGCGCAGGCGTTCGGCGAGGGCGGCCGCGTGTTTGCCACACATGCCGCCTTGGCGACGGCATTGCAGGCGGATCTGGCGCAGGTCGCCGGTTCGCAGACTCAAACGCAGGAATCTTCTTTGATGCACGAACACACTGGTGCGGCGGCGCAGGCTGTCGCCACCCCCGCGCAACTTCCGCCCACGCTGCTGGTAAAAGGCTCCCGCGGCAGCGCCATGGACCGCATCGTCGCCGCGCTGCTCGCACCGTCGGAGGATGCCTCCCATGCTGCTTGAGCTGGCGCGTTGGCTACAGCAACTGGAGAGCCTGTTCGGGCTGTTCAACTATCTGACCTTCCGCGGCATTCTGGCGGCGTTGACGTCGTTGTTCCTGTCTTTGTGGATGGGCCCTGCAGTGATCCGCAAGCTGGCCCAGTTCAAGGGCGGCCAGCCGATCCGCCAGGACGGCCCGCAAACGCATTTCTCCAAGGCCGGCACGCCGACCATGGGCGGCTCGCTGATCCTGCTCACCGTCACCTTGTCGGTGCTGCTGTGGGGCGACTTGCGCAACCGTTATGTGTGGCTGGTGCTGGCGGTGATGCTCTGCTTCGGTGCGATCGGCTGGTACGACGACTGGATCAAGATCGTGCGTCGCGATCCCAACGGCCTCAAGTCGCGCTGGAAGTATCTGCTGCAGTCGATCTTCGGCCTGGCCGCCGGCCTGTTCCTGTTCTACACCGCCGACGTGCCGGCGGCGATCACCTTCTACATTCCGATGTTCAAGTCGATCGCGCTGCCGCTGGCCGGCGTGAGCTTCGTGGTGATCGCTTATTTCTGGATCGTCGGCTTCTCCAACGCGGTGAACCTCACCGACGGTCTGGATGGTCTGGCGATCATGCCGACCGTGCTGGTGGCCTGCGCGCTGGGCGTATTTGCATATGCCTCGGGTAACGTGGTGTTTGCCGAATACCTGAAAATCCCGCTGATTCCGGGCGCCGGCGAGCTGATCATCATCTGCTCGGCGATCGCCGGGGCAGGTCTGGGCTTTCTGTGGTTCAACACCTACCCGGCCATGGTGTTCATGGGCGACATCGGCGCGCTTTCGCTGGGTGCGGTGCTTGGCACCATCGCGGTGATCGTGCGCCAGGAAATGGTGCTGGTGATCATGGGCGGCGTGTTCGTCATCGAAACGCTGTCGGTGATGATCCAGGTCGCCAGCTTCAAGCTCACCGGCAAGCGCGTGTTCCGCATGGCGCCGATCCACCACCACTTCGAACTCAAGGGTTGGCCGGAGCCGCGCGTGATCGTGCGCTTCTGGATTATTTCGGTGGTGCTGGTGCTGATCGGCCTTGCCACGTTGAAGGTGCGCTGATGAACGACATGTCCCGCCAGGCCACACGACTGGACGCCATCGGCGGCCGCTACGACCCGTGGCTGCTCGGCGCGGCGGCCACGCTCGCGTCGCTGGGCGTGGTGATGGTGGCGTCCAGTTCGATCGAGCTGTCCGACAACCCGTTTTATTACCTGACCCGCCATCTGCTGTTTCTGGGCATCGGCGTGGGCCTGGCGTTCTGGGCGATGCGTACCGAGCTCAAGACCATCGAGCAATACAACCAGGTATTGCTGCTGGCCTGCTTCGGTCTGTTGATGGTGGTGTTCGTGCCCGGCCTGGGCAGCAGCGTCAACGGCGCCAAGCGCTGGATCAACCTGGGCGTGTCGAAATTCCAGACCGTGGAAGCGGTCAAGGTGCTCTACATCGTGTGGCTGTCCAGCTACCTGGTGCGCTTTCGCGATGAGGTCAACGCGACCTGGCCAGCGATGCTCAAGCCGCTGGGTGTGGCGATCGCATTGGTGGGGCTGTTGCTGATGCAGCCGGACTTCGGCTCGTCCACGCTGCTGCTGGCGATCACCGCCGGCATGCTGGTGCTGGGCGGGGTGAACCTGCCGCGCATGTCGATGCCCATCGTGTTCGGCCTGCCGGTGTTCGCCTTCATCGCGATTCTGGAGCCGTACCGCCTGCGTCGCATCACCTCGTTCCTGGATCCGTGGGCCGATCAGCTGGGCTCCGGCTATCAGTTGTCGAACGCGTTGATGGCGGTCGGCCGCGGCCAGTGGACCGGCGCAGGGCTGGGTGCCTCGGTGCAGAAGCTCAACTATCTGCCCGAAGCGCATACCGACTTCATCTTTTCGGTGATTGCCGAAGAGCTGGGTTTTGTCGGCGTCTGCGGTGTGATCTCGCTGTACGCACTGCTGGTCGGCCGAGCGTTCTGGCTGGGCATGCGCTGCGTGGAGATGAAGCGCCATTTCTCCGGCTACATCGCCTTCGGTATCGGTCTGTGGATCAGCCTGCAGAGCTTCGTGTCGGTGGGTGTGAATCTGGGCATTTTGCCAACCAAGGGCCTGACCCTGCCGTTGATTTCCTCCGGCGGTTCGTCGGTGCTGATGACGTGCGTGGCGATGGGCTTGCTGCTGCGCGTGTCCTATGAAATGGATCGCGCCGAGCGCCTGCGCAGCAAGTTGTCGCCGCAGGGTGCGGGCGCGCCATCGGCTGAGCCGGCCGAGCCGGTGGTCGAGTCGGTGCCGCCTGCCTATGCAGCGGGACGCAAGCCGCAGCGCGAGACTGCGGCGGCGCCTGCACCGGTGGCAGCGACGTCAGCTGCAGCACCCTCGGTGGCGCCGGCATCGGCCATCCTGCGTGGCACCAGCCGCATGCAGCCGCGTGTGGAACCGACCTTCGGGAGGATTGCATGAGCGTTGATGCGAATCCCTCGCAACATCCCGCACAACCATCTGCGGGCGGTCGACCTGTCATGATTTTGGCTGGCGGCACCGGCGGGCATATTTTCCCGGGTCTGGCAGTGGCCAAGGTGCTGCGTGCGCGTGGCGTGCCAGTGACCTGGCTGGGCGCCGACGGCGCAATGGAAACGCGGCTGGTGCCGCAGCACGATATTCAGATTGACACGCTGGCCATCAGTGGCCTGCGCGGCAAGGGCGTGATCAAGTTGCTTGGCGCACCGGTGCGGGTGATGCGTGCAGTGCGCGCTGCCGGCTTCGTGTTGCGCAAGCGACAGCCGCGCGCGGTGGTCAGCTTCGGCGGCTTTGCGGCTGGCCCGGGTGGCTTGGCTGCACGTCTGCTCGGCGTGCCATTGCTCGTGCACGAACAAAATCGCGCGCCCGGCATGACCAACAAGGTGTTGTCGCGTTTTGCGCGCCGCGTACTGACCGGTTTCCCCGGCAGCTTTGCTGGCGAAGAAGCGGTGGGTAATCCGGTGCGCGCAGAAATCGCCGCGCTTCCTGCGCCGTCCACGCGCTTGATCGGGCGGGGTGGCCCCGTACGCGTGTTGGTGCTCGGCGGCAGCCAGGGCGCACGCGCATTGAATCAAGCCGTGCCGTCGGCACTGGCCGCGCTCGGGCATCCGGATGTCGAAGTGCGCCATCAGTGCGGCGAAAAGCTGCGCGCCGAAGCCGAGGCTTCCTATGCGCAGGCTGCGGTACAGGCGAGCGTCGAACCGTTCATTGCCGACATGGCCGCCGCCTACGCTTGGGCCGATCTGGTGGTGTGCCGCGCCGGCGCCTCTACCCTGGCCGAGCTGTGCGCCGCCGGTGTCGGCAGCGTGCTGGTGCCCTTTGCCGCCGCTGTCGACGATCACCAGACCCGCAATGCCGAATATCTGGTCGGCGCCGACGCCGCCGTGCTGCTCAAGCAGGACGACACCTTGCCCGTGCGCCTGCAGCAGGTCTTGCAGACCCTGCTCACCGACCCCGCGCGCCGCCTGTCGATGGCGCAAGCCGCCCGCACCCTGGCCAAACCGGATGCCGCCGAGCGCATTGCCGACATCATTCTGCAAGAGGCCGGGAGTGGTGAGTCGGGATTGGGGGATAGGAAGAGCTCAGATCAACCGCAGGAATACACCTCAATGCACGCAGACAAGCGCACCGACCAGGCGTCCGTCGCCGTTGGTGCTTCGCTTCACACGATTCCCGATTCCCGATTCCCGATTCGCATTTCCTCAGGAGGTGCCCAGTGATCCGCCGTCTGCAGGACAGTGGCGATCTGGTCCGCGCATTTCCGCGCGTGCACTTCGTCGGCATCGGCGGCACCGGCATGAGCGGCATTGCCGAGGTCATGCTGACGCTGGGCTATGAAGTGTCCGGCTCGGACAACGCTGACAATGCGGCCACCCGCCGCCTGGCCAAGCTCGGTGCGCGCGTGATGCGCGGCCACTCGGCCGCCAACGTGCTCGGTACCGACTGCGTGGTGGTGTCCAGCGCGATCCGCGAAGACAACCCCGAGCTGATGGAAGCGCGCAGCCAGCGCATTCCGATCATGCCGCGCGCGGCGATGCTGGCCGAATTGATGCGCTTCCGTCGCGGCATCGCAGTCGCCGGCACGCACGGCAAGACCACCACCACCAGCCTGGCTGCGGCCGTGCTGAGCGAAGGTGGCCTGGACCCGACCTTCGTCATCGGCGGGCAACTGTTGGCGGCCGGCGCCAATGCCAAGCTCGGTGGCGGCCAGTGGCTGGTGGCCGAAGCCGATGAAAGCGATGGCAGCTTCCTGCGCCTGAATCCGTTGATGGCGGTGATTACCAACATCGACTCGGATCACCTGGAAAACTACGGCAACGATTTCTCGCGCATCCAGGCGGCATTCGCAGAATTCCTGCAGCGCCTGCCGTTCTATGGCCTGGCCCTGCTGTGTATCGACGACCCGGAAGTGGCCGCACTGGCCGGCAAAACGCCGCGCCACGTGATGAGCTACGGCATGAGCGAAAACGCCGACGTACGCGCCGAAGATGTGGTGCAGGACGGCCCGCGCATGCGCTTCACCCTGCGTCTGCCCGAAGGCACCACCACGCCGGTGACGCTGGCCTTGCCGGGCCGTCACAACGTGCTCAATGCACTGGCCGCTGCCGCGATCGGTTGGCAGCTCGGCGTGGAGCCGCAGACCATTGCGCGTGCGCTGGAAAATTTTGCGGGCATCGGCCGGCGTTTCAACGATCTGGGCGAAGTCACCACCAGCACCGGTGCACGCGTGCGGGTGGTCGACGATTACGGCCACCACCCGCGCGAGCTGGAAGCGGTGTTCGCCGCCGCCCGCGGTGGCTGGCCGGACAAGCGCCTGGTCGTCGCATTCCAGCCGCACCGTTACAGCCGTACCCGCGATCAGTTCGACGCATTCGCCGCCGTGCTCAGCACCGTCGATGCATTGGTGTTGAGTGAAGTCTATCCGGCCGGCGAAGCGCCGATTCCCGGTGCAGACTCGCGTGCCCTGGCGCGTGCCATCCGTGCGCGCGGCCGTAGCGAGCCGGTCGTGGTTGGTCAGATTGCCGGCCTGGCCGAAGTGTTGCCGGACGTGCTGCAGGACGGCGATCTGCTGTTGATGATGGGTGCCGGCGACATCGGCTATGTGGCGCAGCACATCATCAATCACGGTTTTGTCGGAGAGCAGGCATGAGCGCGGTGATCGCCGCTGCACGCAGCAACGATCCGGCAGCGTTCGGGCGTGTCGCCGTGCTGCTCGGCGGTACCTCGTCCGAGCGCGAAGTGTCGCTGAATTCCGGCAGCAACGTGCTGGACGCGCTGCGCGCGCGCGGTGTCGATGCGCAGCCGGTCGACGGCATTCCCGCATTGGCGCAAGCACTGGTCGCGCAGCGCTTCGACCGCGTGTTCAACGTATTGCATGGCCATAACGGCGGCGGCGAAGACGGCATCGTGCAAGGCTTGATGGAAGCCTTCGGCATTCCGTACACCGGCTCCAACGTGCTCGGCTCGGCGTTGAGCATGGACAAGATCCGCACCAAGCAGGTGTGGTTGTCGCTGGATTTGCCGACGCCGCGTTACGCGCGTCTGGCCGCCGGCGCCAGCGCAGACCAGATCCACGCCGCTGCACGACAGATCGGCTTGCCGGTGATCGTCAAGCCCGCTAACGAAGGCTCCAGCGTCGGCATCAGCCGCGTGTTCGATCAGGCCCAACTCGAAGAAGCGGTGCTGCTGGCTGCGCGCTACGACGGCGCGTTGTTGATGGAACAACTGATCGAAGGCGACGAACTCACCGTGGCCGTGCTCGGCGAGACCGCGCTGCCGTCGATCCGCATCGTGCCGAAGGGCCAGTGGTACGACTACAACGCCAAGTACGTGGCCGACGATACCCAGTACCTGTGCCCGGGTCTGGATGGCGATGCCGAAACCCAGATCGGTCAGCTGGCACTGGACGCGTTCCGCGCTGCTGGCGCACGCGGTTGGGGCCGCGTCGATGTCATGCGCGATCGCAGCAGCGGCCGGCTGTATCTGCTCGAAGTGAACACCGCTCCGGGCATGACCAGCCACTCGCTAGTCCCCAAAGCCGCGCGTCAGCTCGGCATCGATTTCGAAGAACTGGTCTGGCGCGTGCTGGAGCAGACGCTATGACGCCGGGAATGGGGAATCGGAAATCGGGAATCGGTAACAGCGGCCGCGTTGTTGCCGTTGCGATTCCCTATTCCCGATTCCCCATTCCCACACGCGGAGCGTGCCCATGAACGCCACCCTGCGCATCCTGGCCTGGTTGATCGCGGTGGCGCTGGTCGCGTTGCCGGTGGTGGCCGTGCTCAATGGATGGGTGGGTGCCGAGCGCTGGCCGTTGGCGAAGTTGCGGGTGTCCGGCGATTTCAAGCGAGTGCCGGCCGAAGAATTGCGCGCGGTGGTATTGCCGTATGCACGCTCGGGCTTTTTTGCGGTGAAGCTGCAACAGGCGCAAGACGCCATCGCGCGCTTGCCGTGGGTGGAAAGCGCGCAGGTGCGCAAGCGTTGGCCGGACGTGCTGGAAGTGCATGTGACCGAGCACAAGCCGTTCGCGCGCTGGGGTACCGACCGCATGCTGTCCGAACAGGGCCGGTTATTCCGCACCCCGCCGTTGTTGAAGGATTTCAAGTTGCCGCAACTCGGCGGCCCGGACAGCAAGACCCAGGATGTGGTGGCGCTGTACAACGAGTCGCGCGCATTGTTCGCGCCGACCGGGCTGGACGTGGAGCGTCTGGAGATGGACGCGCGCGGCAGCTGGTCGCTGGGTTTGAGTAATGGGCTGCAGATCGTGATCGGCCGCGACGATGCGCGTGCGCGCCTGCAGCGATTCGCACGCGTGCTGCCGCAGCTGGCCGATCCGCAGCGCCCGATCGCGCGCGCCGACCTGCGCTACACCAACGGCTTTACGGTCGAACGCGCGCCGGGCGAGACCCCGCACGACGCCAAAAAATCCAAGACCACTGCGCCGGCGACACCCGGCGCGCCGCCGGCCGAGGTACCTCCCATCGCCGCGCGCTTTCCGCATCGCCTGATCGATCGTCTGGCCTCTGCGCTTCCGTCATTCACTCTTCAACGCAGTCTGCATACATGAATCGCAAAGGCGACAAATCCCTCATCGTTGGACTGGACATCGGCACCTCCAAGGTCGTCGCGCTGGTCGGCGAGTACTCGCCCGGCAATCCGATCGAAGTGATCGGCATCGGTTCGCATGAGTCGCGCGGTCTCAAGCGCGGCGTGGTGGTGGATATCGAATCCACCGTGCAGTCGATCCAGCGCGCGGTCGAAGAAGCCGAGCTGATGGCCGGCTGCGAAATCCGCTCGGTGTACGCATCGATCTCCGGCAACCACGTGCAGTGCAAGAACTCGCCCGGCATCGTGCCGATCCGCGACGGCGAAGTGACCTGGAGCGACCTGGAGCGCGTGCTCGACGCCGCCAAGGCCGTGGCCATTCCTGCCGACCAACGCATCCTGCATGCGATCCCGCGCGAATACGTGCTGGACGATTCGCAGGAAGGTATCCGCAACCCGGTCGGCATGACTGGCGTGCGCCTGGAGGTGCATGCGCACCTGGTCGTGTGCGCGCAATCGGCCGCCGCCAACATCACAAAGTGCGTGCAGAAATGCGGCCTGCAGGTGGACGATCTGGTGCTGTCCTCGCTGGCCTCGTCGGTTGCCGTGCTGACCGCCGACGAGCGCGAGTTGGGCGTGGTGCTGGTGGATATCGGCGCCGGCACCACCGACTTGGCGGTGTACGTGCAGGGCGCGATCTGCCACACCGCGTCGCTGCCGATCGCTGGTGACCACGTCACCAACGACATCGCGCACATGCTGCGTACGCCTACGCCGGAAGCCGAGCAGATCAAGGTGCGCTACGCCTGCGCCCTGGCGCAGCTGGCCACCGCCGAAGAAAGCATCCAGGTGCCGTCGGTGGGCGACCGCCCGCCGCGCCGCATGCCGCGTCACGCGCTCGCGCAGGCTGTGCAGGGCCGTTACGAAGAAATTTTTGAAATGGTGCAGGCCGAACTGCGCCGCTCCGGCTTCGAAGAAATGGTGCGCGCCGGCATGGTGCTCACCGGTGGCGCGTCGAAGATGGAAGGCGTGGTCGAACTGGCCGAAGAGATGTTGCAGATGCCGGTGCGCGTGGGCATTCCGCAGCACGTGACCGGCCTGGGCGAAGTTGTCGGCAACCCGGTGCACGCCTCCGGCGTGGGCCTGTTGCTAATGGGCAGCCAGATTGAACACCCGCGCCGCCCGTCGATCCCGACCGGGCGCGCGGGAAGCTTGTTCAAGAAATTGAAGAACTGGTATCGCGGCGAATTCTGAAGAATCGGGAATCGGGATTCGAGAATTGGTTGAAGCAAAAGCAAAGCGGTTGCGGCAGGTTTGAGTGGAGAGCGGTGAGAGCGGGCAGGGCGTAGTTTTTTTGTGGTGACACCGAGGAAGCAGTGGTTGGCGTGGAGGTGATTCGCTGTTGCGATTCCCCATTCCCAATTCCCCATTTCCCGGCATTCAAACAACAACATTCGCCGACATGCGGGTGTTGGGCTGGCGAACGGAGCAATCCGATTCCCCATTCCCGATTCCCCATTCACGGCATCTAAAAAGGACACTGACATGGCACATTTTGAACTGATCGAAAAGATGGCTCCCAACGCGGTAATCAAGGTCGTTGGCGTGGGTGGTGGCGGCGGTAACGCGGTTGCGCACATGGTCAACACCAATGTCGATGGCGTGGAATTCATCACCGCCAACACCGACTCGCAGGCGATCAAGAACTGCGGCGCCAAGTTGCAGCTGCAGCTCGGCACCAACGTGACCAAGGGCCTGGGCGCAGGCGCCAATCCGGAAGTCGGCCGTCAGGCGGCGCTGGAAGATCGCGAACGCATCATGGACGCGCTGCAGGGTGCGGACATGGTGTTCATCACCGCCGGCATGGGCGGCGGCACCGGTACCGGCGCGGCCCCCGTGGTTGCGCAGCTGGCCAAGGAAATGGGCATCCTGACCGTGGCCGTGGTCACCAAGCCGTTCCCGTTCGAAGGCCGTCGCCGCATGCAGGTGGCGTTGAAGGGCATCGAGGAACTGAGCCAGCATTGCGACTCGCTGATCACCATTCCCAATGAAAAGCTGATCACCGTGCTTGGCCGCAACGCCACCATGATCCAGGCCTTCCGCGCTGCCAACGACGTGCTGCAGGGCGCCGTGCAGGGCATCGCCGATCTGATCGTGCGTCCGGGTCTGATCAACGTCGACTTTGCCGACGTGCGCACCGTGATGTCGGAAATGGGTCTGGCCATGATGGGCACCGGTTCGGCACGCGGCGACGATCGCGCGCAGGCCGCTGCCGAAGCCGCCATCCAGAACCCGCTGCTGGACGATGTGAACCTGGCGGGTGCCAACGGCATCCTGGTCAACATCACCGCCGGCCCGGACTTCACCATGGCCGAGTTCGACGAGATCGGCCGCACCATCGAAGCGTTCGCGTCGGAAGATGCGACCGTGGTCGTCGGCACCGTGCTCGACCCGGACATGCAGGACGAAGTGCGCGTCACCGTGGTCGCCACTGGCTTGAACCGTGCGGTTTCCCGCCAGACCCAGCGTCCGGACCAGCGCGCGCCGATCAAGCTGGTGCGCAATGCCACCACCGGCCAGCCGGAATTTGGCGACTTCGACACCACCAGCGGCGACGCGGTGTCCAAGGCCGTCGGCGGCAGCATGGGCCTGGGCCTGCGTCGTCCGAGCAGCGACTCGGTCGGCAGCAGCCACAGCGCCGGCAATGCTGCGCCGCCGGCTGCAGACCTGCCCAACGATTACCTGGATATCCCGGCGTTCCTGCGCCGCCAGGCCGACTGATGGGCGTCGGCTACGTTGCTACGGCGGCGTAGCCCGTCCCACCCGACGCTGTCGGGGGTGTAATGCCATGTCCTTTTCTGCCGGATCGGTCACGATCCGGCAGCTTTTACAATGGCAAGACCGGGACATGACACGTTTCGTCACGCGCAACTTGTTAAAATTCGGATAATGTTCATCAGATAAGACGGTCGGTTCAGCGTCTGTCTGCATCGTTCCCCCAGACTTCGCATATGACCCAGCAACGCACTCTCAAAAACACCATTCGCGCCACCGGCGTCGGCTTGCATAGCGGCGACAAGGTGTACATGACGCTGCGACCGGCCCCGGTCGATCACGGCGTGGTGTTCCGGCGTGTGGACCTGGAGCCGGTCGTCGAGGTCCCTGCCGACGCGGAGTTGGTCACCGAGACCACACTGTGCACCGGTCTGACCTGCAACGGCGCCAAGATCCAGACCGTCGAACACCTGATGTCGGCACTGGCCGGCCTGGGTGTGGACAACGTCATCGTCGAGCTGTCCTCGGCCGAGTTGCCGATCATGGACGGTTCGTCCGGCCCGTTCGTGTTCCTGCTGCAGTCGGCAGGCATCGTCGAGCAGAACAAGGCCAAGCGCTTCATCCGCATCAAACAGCCGGTGGAAGTGCGCGAGGGCGACAAGGTCGCGCGCTTCGAGCCGTACGACGGCTACAAGCTGGGTTTCACCATCGAATTCAATCACCCGATGATCCCGGCCAAGCAGTCGCGCCAGGAAATCGAGTTTTCCACCTCGGCGTACGTCAAGGAGATCTCGCGCGCCCGCACCTTCGGCTTCATGCGCGATCTCGAGTACATGCGCGAGCGCAATCTGGGCCTGGGCGGTTCGATGGACAACGCCATCGTGCTGGACGAGTTCCGCGTGCTCAACGAGGATGGCCTGCGTTACACCAACGAATTTGTGCGCCACAAGATCCTGGATGCCATCGGCGACCTCTATCTGGCCGGCGGCGCCATCCTGGGCGCCTACGAAGGCTTCAAATCCGGTCACGCGCTCAACAACAAGCTGGTACGCGCGCTGCTGGCGGATCAGGCCGCCTGGGAATGGGTCAGCTTCCCCGAAGGAACCGAGCAGCCGCCGGTGACCTACGCCAGCCCCGTCTACGCCTGAAGCAGGCAAGACCCGCCGCGCAGCCTTCCGGTTCGCGCGGCCTCTGCCTGATGGCGATGGGCCGCTGCATGAGGTCGGCTAAACGCCGCCGCACCCTGGCGACGACCGTTCTCCGACTGTGTCTACCCCGCGGCTATGTGTCAGGGAATGCCGCAATCGGCACCGAAAGCGTGAACCGGGTCGGATTTAGGTCCCGTTCTTAACTCTTTTTTAAGACTTCTCTAACTCCTGCGGGCGCCATGACCGCTAGGATGCGTCGGGTCGTGCGTGATCTTCGCAATCTTTTCACGCACTGCTGGCCGCCCCGAAACGGCGGCAGGGACGTCACCGCTTGGTCGGCACGACGTCCTGCAAGGATGCCAATGCCTCGCGCAGACCCTTGTGCGTGGCTTCGGACACCGGCCGTGGACGGTCGCGGTTCTGCTGTGTTGGGGAATGCAGCGGAGTGCTTGCCGTCTTGACGGTCACTGCGGTGGCCTTCAACCCGATGGATCGGGCGGCATCAAGGAGTTGGGTCTCGGCAAGCCGCACCTTGGCATGCCAGATCGGCGAATCAACCAGAAAAACGAGCTGTTCGCCTCGGACATTGGCCAACCGGCAACGGGTGGCCAGATGGGGCGGTAACAGGGGGCGCAACTGCCGGTCCAGCGCATCGAGCCACAAGGCTCGGCGCAAGGGGTCGCCAGCCTTTTCACCCAGCGCGGCCTCGATGGCTTGCTGCGGAGCGGAAGGGTTACGTGCGTTGGACTTGGGCTTGGACATGACACTCATATGGCGTTAAAAAAAGTTGTAATCAAATCTCGCGAAACCCGGGCCCAGCGTGTGGCTCGACAGTTCCAGGGCTTTGCGTCGGATCGACCGATGGTGGTGCTCGGTGCCGTACTTGGCCTGGGCATGCTGATCGGCGTCGGTGCAAGCACCGCTACCGGCATGGTGACCAATTCCGCGCTGCAGGCCAAGGTCGCGCAGCAGCAGGCCGAGCTGGCCCAGGCGCAGCGCGCCTCGCAGGCACAGGTCAATGCACTTGCCGCACGCATGGGCGAGCTGCAGGCGCAGGCCACCCGCCTCAACGCGTTGGGCGAGCGGCTGACTGAAATGGGCAAGTTGAAGGACGGCGAGTTCGACTTCGACGAACCGGTCGGCGTCGGTGGCGGCGATGAGCCGGTCAGCGACATGCCGGTCGAATCGCTCAAGGAGACGCTAGGGCAAGTCGAACAGCAGTTCTCGGCCTCCGGCCAACAACTGAACGTACTGGCGTCGCTGATGTTCGATCATCAGCTCGAGCAGAATTCGGTGCCCTCGCGGATGCCGATCCGCAACACCTATATCACCTCGGGCTTTGGCGGCCGCGCCGATCCGTTCGACGGCGGTTCGGCCTTCCACAAGGGCGTGGACTTCCACGCCAACGTGGGCGACCCGGTAATGTCGGTCGCCGACGGCGTGGTCAGCTACGCCGGTGTGCGGGGCGGTTACGGCAACGTGGTCGAAGTGGATCACGGCAATGGCTACGTCACCCGCTATGCGCACAACTCGCGGCTGGTGGTGAAGGTGGGCGATCTGGTCCGCGCCGGCCAGCAGGTGGCCAGGGCCGGTTCCAGCGGTCGTTCGACCGGCGCGCACGTGCATTTCGAGGTGTGGGCCGATGGCCGTGTGGTCAATCCGCGCAAGTTCCTGGGCGACACCAATACACCAGTAGGGCGCCGAGGGCGCGGTTGACGAAGGCATGGCACGCTCCGATGGAGGTGCTTGATTCGTGAAGGCTCGCCCCAAGCTACAATAGGGTGTTGCCATGACAGGGCGCAGTGCGCCCTGTTTCGTTTACGGCGGTCGGGTCTTGGGGACCGGCGTCGGTCAAACCGTTCCTTTTCAACCGGTTTCTTCAATGATCAACAGTCTGCTTACCCGTGTCTTTGGCAGTCGTAACGAACGCCAGCTGCGCCAGCTCACCCGCCTCGTCACCCAGATCAATGCGCTGGAGCCGACGATCGAGAAGCTCTCCGACGCCGAGCTGCAAGCAAAGACCCCGGAGTTCAAGCAGCGGCTTGCCGCCGGCGAGTCCCTGGACAAGATCCTTCCCGAGGCGTTTGCGGTCTGCCGCGAGGCCAGCCGCCGCGTACTCGGCATGCGCCATTACGACGTGCAGCTGATCGGCGGCATGGTGTTGCACCTGGGCAAGATCGCCGAGATGCGCACCGGCGAAGGCAAGACCCTAGTCGCCACCCTGCCGGTGTACCTCAACGCGCTGCAGAGCGAGGGCGTGCACGTGGTCACCGTCAACGACTACCTGGCGCGCCGCGATGCTGCGCAGATGGGCAAGTTGTACAACTGGCTGGGCCTGAGCGTGGGCGTGGTGTATCCGGGCATGCCGCATAGCGACAAGCGCGAGGCCTACGGCAGCGACATCACCTACGGCACCAACAACGAGTTCGGCTTCGACTACCTGCGCGACAACATGGCGCTGTCGCGCGCCGACCGCTATCAGCGCAATCTGCATTACGCGATCGTCGACGAAGTCGACTCGATCCTGATCGACGAAGCGCGCACCCCGCTGATCATTTCCGGCCCGGCCGACGAATCGCCGGAGCTGTACATCCGCGTCAACCGCATCGTGCCGCAGCTGACCAAGCAGGAAAGCGAAGAAGGCGAGGGCGATTACTGGATCGACGAGAAGGGCAAGCAGGTGCATCTGTCGGAGGCGGGCATGGGCCACGCCGAAGAACTGCTGATGCAGGCCGGTATCCTGGAAAACGCCGAAGACGGCCTGTACGCCGCGCAGAACCTGAGCGTGGTGCATCACCTCAACGCGGCGCTGCGTGCGCATGCGATCTATCAGCGCGATGTGGATTACATCGTGCGCGATGGCGAAGTGGTGATCGTGGACGAATTCACCGGCCGCACCCTGTCCGGGCGTCGCTGGTCCGACGGCCTGCATCAGGCGGTCGAAGCGAAGGAAGGCGTACCGGTACAGCGCGAGAACCAGACGCTGGCCAGCATCACCTTCCAGAACCTGTTCCGCATGTACAAGAAGCTGTCCGGCATGACCGGTACGGCCGACACCGAAGCGTATGAATTCCAGAGCATCTACGGCCTGGAAGTGGTGGTGATTCCGACCAATCGCCCGACCGTGCGCAAGGACCATCCGGACCAGGTGTTCCTCAACCGCAAGGGCAAGTTCAATGCGGTGCTGGCCGACATCGAAGACTGCGCCAAGCGCGGTCAGCCGGTGCTGGTGGGAACCACCTCGATCGAGACCTCGGAGATGCTGTCCGAGCATCTGCGCAAGGCGGGCGTGGAGCACGAAGTGCTCAATGCCAAGCAGCACGAGCGCGAAGCCACCATCGTGGCCAACGCCGGTCAGCCGGGTGCGGTGACCATCGCCACCAACATGGCCGGTCGCGGTACCGACATCGTGCTGGGTGGCTCGCTTGAGTCGGAGTATCACGCGCTGGGCGAGGATGCGACCGAAGAGGCGCGCTTCAAGATCAAGACCGATTGGCAGCGTCGCCATGACGCGGTCAAGGCGGCCGGCGGCTTGCACATCATTGGTACCGAGCGCCACGAATCGCGGCGTATCGACAACCAGTTGCGCGGCCGTGCCGGTCGTCAGGGCGACCCGGGGTCGTCGCGTTTCTATCTGTCGCTGGAAGACAACCTGATGCGCATCTTCGCCTCGGACTGGGTCCAGAAGGCGATGCGCATGATGGGCATGAAAGAAGACGACGTCATCGAAGATCGCCTGGTCAGCCGGCAGATCGAAAAAGCCCAGCGCAAGGTCGAAGCGCACAACTTCGACATCCGCAAGAACCTGCTGGACTTCGACGACGTCAACAACGATCAGCGCAAGGTGATCTATTCGCAGCGCGATGAGTTGCTGGACGCCGAGTCGGTGAAGGACAACGTTGATGGCATCCGCGGCGATGTGATCTATGACCTGGTCGCCCGCTTTGTGCCGCCCAATTCGGTGGACGAACAGTGGGACCTGCAGGGCCTGGAAGCCACGCTGGAATCGGAGCTGGGCATGCCGATGGCGTTGCGCGAAATGGCAAGCACGCAGGAAGAACTGGACGCCGAGCAGATTGCCGTCAAGGTGCAGACTGCGGTGGATGCGCACTTCGCCGAGAAGGAAGCGGCGGTGGGCAACGACACCATGCGCGCGCTGGAAAAGCACGTGATGCTGACGGTGCTCGACCAGGGCTGGAAGGAGCATCTGGCCAAGATGGATTACCTGCGCCAGGGCATCTATCTGCGTGGTTACGCGCAGAAGCAGCCCAAGCAGGAATACAAGAAGGAAGCCTTCGAGCTGTTCTCCGAGATGCTGGAGAACGTCAAGCGCGAAGTGGTCAACCTGCTGGCGCGTGTGCGCATCCGCAGCGAAGAAGAAGTGGCCGAGCTGGAAGAGCAGGAACGTCTTCAGGCACAAGCACGCCTGATGGCCTCGCAGTTCCAGCACCAGGACGTAGGCGGTTATGGCGCCGACGAGGAAGTGGAGCAGATGCAGGGTGGCAGTGCGCCGGTACCGGTGTCGCAGGTCACCCGCGACGAACCCAAGGTGGGCCGCAACGATCCATGCCCGTGCGGTAGCGGCAAGAAGTACAAGCACTGCCACGGTCAGCTCAGCTGAGCTGAGCTGACCGTGGCGCAGCCCGCGAAGCGGGCTGCGCACCCGCTATCCGCAACGCGGATAGCGGGCTCACGGTATTGCTTCCGATCCCCGCGCCTTCGGCGCGCCCCCTTACCAAGGGGGCTCTACCTACGAGAGGGATTCTTGGGGGGTCTCGAAAGTCCGGTGACGGAATGGCATACGCAGGGGATACGTCTTCGCGTTTGATGCTTGCGCCTTCGGCATGCGCCCTTTACCAAGCGAGCTCTGCTGACGACGCGTATTCGTGGGTTTCCTGGGAAGCCGGATACGTGAAGCCGGATGCGGGTGCATGGCCTGGTTTCCGATCCCCGCGCTTTTGGCGCCTCCTGTCGGGCGTTGCTCGTGGAAAGTCGACGGCGTTTTCGAGAAACCAGAGTGTGGACGGCGAGCGTACTTGGCAAGCGCTCTCCCGGTGAGTGTCAGCACGGCGAGGTCCGCTCTACGCTCCCGCATCTCTTGCGGTGCTCATTGTTCCTGCCGTAGACATGCTTTTCCGCCTGCGCGACTGCGGGCGTATGCTCAGGCCCACGTCCTGCGTGGAGTGCGGTCATGTCGTTGTCCAGCCAGCAACTGAAGGTGTTCGTGCCTGCGCGCGACTACGCGTTGTCGCAGCGCTTTTATCGCGCACTGGGCTTCGTCCAGGAGGACGAGGTGGGCAACGTGACCTGTTTCCGGCATGGCACCCATTGCGCGTTTTTGCTGCAGGATTTTTATCTGCGTGAGCTGGCCGAGAACCTGATGCTGCACCTGTGGGTGGACGACGCGGATGGCTGGTGGCAGCACGTGCACGACACCGGTCTGGACGAGCAGTTCGGGGTGAGCTGCAGTGCGCCGGAAGACCGGCCATGGGGTGCGCGCGACTTCACCTTGCACGATCCCAGCGGGGTGCTCTGGCGCATCGGGCATCCGTTGTAGGGCCGGGGATTTGTGATTTGAGATTCGGAGTGGTCGAAGCGTGCGCCAGGTTTGCCTTGGCGTATCTCTAGCCTCGCATTCCCATTCGGCTGCGGTCCGAGTGATTGCGTTGAACCGCTCACTCGCGGCACTCTTATTGCATGCCCGATTCCCTAAGATCCATTCACGTCGTCGCTGGCGTGATCACCGACCCGCGCGGCCGCATCCTGCTGACGCGGCGTACCGAAACCCGCGACATGCCCGGCCTGTGGGAATTCCCCGGCGGCAAGCGCGAGCCCGGCGAAACCTCCGAGCAGGCGCTGGTGCGCGAGCTCAATGAAGAGCTCGGCATCGAGGCCCAGGTCGGCGAGTGGGTCATGGATGTGCCGCAGCTGTATCCGGACAAGCGCCTGCGCCTGGAAGTGCGCCACATCGCTTCCTGGAAAGGCAGCCCGCGCGGCCGCGAAGGCCAGGCGATGACCTGGGTGGCGGCCGACAAGCTGGCTCGCTATTCGATGCCGCCGGCCGACGTGCCGGTAGTGGGCGTACTGCGTCAGCCCGACCGCTATTTGATCACGCCCGAGCCCGAGGACGACGCGCGCTGGCTAGAAGGTCTGGAACGCGCGCTGCAGGACGGCGTGACCCGCATCCAGTTGCGTGGGCGGCAGGTTGCGCCTGCGCGTTGGCAGGCGTTGTTGCAGCAGGTGATGAGCCTGCGCGGCCGCGCGCGCGCGCAGTTGCTGCTCAATCGCGATATCGCGCTGGCTGCGGAACTTGGTATCGGCGTGCATCTGGGATCGGAGCAGTTGGCCGGTTTGCGGGAGCGCCCGCTGCCCACAGAACAACTGGTTGCTGCCTCGTGCCATGGACTGGAAGATTTGCGTCATGCGCAGCGGCTGGGCTGCGATTTTGCGGTGCTTGGGCCGGTGCAGACCACCGCATCGCACCCGGGTGCGACACCGCTGGGATGGGACGGATTCGAAACCCTACGCGAGCAGGTATCGCTGCCGATCTACGCGCTCGGCGGCATGCAGGCGGCTGACCTGCGCGAAGCACGCTCGCATGGCGCGCAAGGTATTGCGGCCATTCGCTCGCTGTGGCCGCAGTAAGCGAACGGCGACCGACGCTGGTGGTGTTCGGTGGATTGCCGGGCGTGGGCAAGAGCGCTATTGCACAGGCGTTGCTGACGCAGTGGCCCGCGTTTTATCTGCGCATCGATACGATCGAGCAGGCACTGCGCGAGAGCGGTGAACTCGCCACCGAGGTCGGGCCGGCCGGCTACCTGATCGCTTACGCACTTGCGCAGGCCAATCTACGCCAAGGCCATGTGGTGGTCGCCGACTGCGTGAATCCGTTGCCGGTCACCCGTGCATCCTGGCGCGCGGTGGCGCTGCGTACGCAGAGCCACTTGCTGGAGATCGAAGTGGTCTGCAGCGATCGCGCGGTGCACCGGCAGCGCGTTGAATCGCGGCGTAGCGAGATCCCCGGACTACGCGTGCCGGAGTGGTCTTCTGTCCTGGCGCACGACTATGTGGCATGGACCGAGCCGCATTGGGTGATCGACAGTGCCATGCTGAGCCCGCAGCAGGCGGTCGCAGAGGTCATGCACCGGCTTGCCGCGCAGCCTTCAAGCGCTTAGCGCAAGCAGCTACCAAACGACTGTGCAGCCACCAGGCGCGCGCGGCCGGTGCTCGGTGCGGCCTCTACCCATTCGTACACTCCGGTTCCTCCGCACCCACCTGACAACTGCTCGCTACCTTGTGTCAGCCGCGCTTAGTCCCTGCGTGCTGGCTGCCTTTAGGTCGGCGGGTTGTTCGGAACAGCGGTGGTCATCGCCGCCATCGCCCAAGGATGCGATATGCAATCTCGCTGCCATCGTGAGGCCGGCTGACAAGACGGAACGAGTCGTCGTCGCGCGGCTCAGGCGGCGTGCTCATAAACCCAGGTGTTGCATGCAGATTCCGGGCATCGGCGGCGACCGCGCTGCGCTGCGTGCAGTCTTTATTGCAAGCGGACTTAAAACGTCACCCAGAAGCAGTTGTACTGCCGCCGCAAGCGCAACACGCTGCGCGCAGGCGTGCCGCTGGCGAGGTTCTGTTCCAGGCGCAGGCCCCATGGGCGCGGGCGTGTGGGCGTGGGCAATGGCGCATCGATCGCGCTGCCATCCAGCGACGGGGCTGTTGCGGCGGTGTCTGCCTCCCAGGTCGGTGTATCGGTCTGCGGATACATCGGTGCGATGTCCAGCAGCGGGCGTTGCACGATGGCTTCCAGCCGGCTCAGCACTTGGTTGGCCGCCGCGTCGGATTGCCCGCTCCACAGGTAAAGGCTGGACAGTCGATTGACGTCACGGCTGTCCACGGCGCTTTGCAGGAGCGACACCAGCTCGCTCAACCGGCGTGGGCAGCCATAGCGGTGCAGCCCGGTATTGCCCTGTGTGCGCGGGGTCGGTGGCGCGCGCATTGCAGCGCCCACGTCTTCGCAACGGCGGTCGGTGAACATGGTTTGCCCGTCCGGCGTGACGCAGCGGCGGATCTCCTGTGCCTGCACGCGATTGGTGGCAGGCAGGCAAAGCAGCAGCAACATCACTGGCAGGAGGCGAGGCATCCGCGCAGCGTAGCCGGGCGCGCGTGAGCTGGCGAGAAGCGCGAAAGAGCACGCGCCGGCTCGCGTGACGTAGCTGGCCGCACCCGCCGGAGTTGAATCGTTTGTACCGGTGAATTGCTGCAAGTGGGCCGAGCGCGTGGCTGCGCTCAGCGCCCCAGCAGTTGCAGTACTTGCGTGGTGGGCTTGGCCAGGTTGAGCGTGTAGAAGTGCAGCGCCGGTGCGCCGCCGGCAATCAGGCGCTCGCACAAACTGGCCACCACTTCGGCACCGAAGGCGCGCACCGCATCGGCGTCGTCGCCGTAGGACTGCATCTTCTTGCCGATCCAGCGCGGGATCTCGGCACCGCATTGCTCGGAAAAACGCCGCAGCTGCGAAAAATTGGAGATCGGCATGATGCCGGGAACGATCGGCACCTCCACGCCCATACGCTGCACCGCGTCGCGAAAATGGAAGTAGGCATCGGCGTTGTAGAAATACTGGGTGATCGCGGCATCGGCGCCGGCATCGACCTTGGCCTTGAAGTAGCGCAGATCGCTCAACGCATCGACCGCTTGCGGATGGGTTTCCGGATACGCGCCGACTTCGATCCGGAAGGCATCGCCGTGCTCGGCGCGGATAAAGGCGATCAGGTCCGAGGCATAGCGCAGGTCGCCCGGATGCCCCATGCCCGAGGGCAGGTCGCCGCGCAGCGCGACGATGCGGGTACAGCCGATGGCGCGATACAGCTTGAGCAGTTCGCGAATCTCCTGGCGGTTACCGCCCACGCAGGACAGATGCGGCGCCGATTCGAAGCCATGTTTCTGCTTGAGGTGGCGCACCGTCTCGGAGGTGTAGCTGAGCGTGGAGCCGCCGGCGCCGAAGGTGCACGACACATACTCGGGCGCATAACCCTTCAACTTGGTCGCGGTGCGGTCCAGCTGCGCGCGCTGGTCGTCGGTCTTGGGCGGGTAAAATTCGAAACTGAGATGCGTCATCGCGGCGGGTCCGGCGGATCGTGCTCGAATAATATCGCTTCATCGCGATGAATGCATATTTGGTTGCGAGTGTCCCGATTGCCTGGCGGCAACTCCAGCGTGCAGTTGCGCAACGCAGCGGTGGCATGGTCGGGTCTGCTTGCGTGCACTTGTCGCGCGGCGCGGCGCGGCGCGCGCGGTAAGCTCAGGTACCCCACGCCACTTGATCGGAGCGCGACATGCAAGAGCAGGAAATGGACGTTATCGCCGAATCGCTGGGCCGCATCTGGGTGGCGTTGGCGCGCAGCGTCGGCGATCTGGCGCTCGCCTTGGCCTAGAGCGTGTTATGTACTTTGAGGTGAGTGCGAAGCGTCCTGTGGCGCGTCGAGACAAGGCGTGCGCTGCGGCCCAGGCTTGGCCGCCTGGGCAAGGCGCGCAATGCGGTATCGGCGCGCCACAGGGCGCTTCCCGGAGGGTTGGCCGTCAGCGGCACGGAGCGGGCGCCGCGCGGCTTGCCTTGGCGCCAGCCAAGCCGGCGCCACGCAGCACCCGCTCCGCACCGCACCGCTGACAGCCAACGCATCTCATCTCAAAGTGCATAACACGCTCTAACAGCCTGGCGTGGATGGCAGCAAGTTGCTGAGCGACTTTGCCGCGCGTCTGCCGTCGGGCCAGGACGACGACACGTCCAAGGTGTTCGAAGCGATCCGCCAGTACATCGACCAGGGCGTCGCTCCCGACCAGGAGTGAGCATTGCCACGCGCGTCTGCTGCACGCAGGCGCGCGCGATGCAGGCCTGGTGTGCAGCGGCGTCGCACGCTCTACGCCATGCATTGACATCTGCCTGCCTACACTGGGTGCCCCTTTAACGGAGCGCCTTCATGTCCGACACCACGATGACCGCCATCGCCATCCGCGATGGCAAGGGCGACGCCGACGCGCTGTATGCCAGCGAGCAGGCGCGCCCGCGTCCGGCGCCGGGGCAGGTGTTGATCCGCGTGCATGCGGCGGGCATCAATCGCCCCGATCTGCTGCAGCGTGCCGGGCACTATCCGCCGCCGCCGGGCGCGCCGGAAACGCTGGGTCTGGAAGTGGCCGGCGAGATCGTGGAGCCGGCCGGTCGCTGGAAGGTCGGCGACCGCGTGTGCGCGCTGCTGGGCGGCGGTGGCTATGCCCAACATGTGGCGGTAGATGCGCGGCATGTGCTGCCGATTCCTGCGGGCATGGATCTGGTGCAGGCGGCCGCGTTGCCGGAAACCATCTTCACTGCCTATACCAACCTGTTCGAGCATGGCCGCTTGGCGGCCGGCGAATGGCTGTTGCTGCATGGTGCGACTTCAGGGATTGGCGTCACCGCCATCCAGATGGCCAAGGCCGCCGGTGCGCACGTGTTGGCCACTGCGCGCTCGGCCGGCAAGGCGGCGCAGGCGCGCGAGCTGGGCGCCGATGTGGCGATCGATTCCACCAGCGAATCGTTTGTGACCGTGGCCAAGGCGCATGGCGGTGTGGACGTGGCGCTCGACATGGTGGGCGCTGCGGTCTTTGCCGATACGCTGGAAGCGCTCAACCCGCGCGGGCGCATCGTCTACATCGCCTCGCAGGCCGGTTCGACCATCGAAGTGCCGATTCCGCAGCTGATGCGCAAGCAGGCCATCCTCACCGGCTCGACCCTGCGTCCGCGCAATGCCGACGAAAAGGCGCGCCTTGCCGCGGAGGTCGAGCGCGTGGTGTGGCCGTGGATCGAACAAGGCAAGATCCGCGTGCTGATCGACAAGCGCTTCCCGCTCGGTGAGGCGGCTGCGGCGCATCGCTATCTGGAGCAAGGCAGCCATCTGGGCAAAGTGGTGCTGGAGATGTAGTCCGCACTCGGTCGTCGCTGCGACTTCCGCAGACAACGGACGACCGAAACGCAGCAATACGACGATGCGAGCCGATACCGCTGGCAGGCGCTTATGCGCTGCGATCGACCACCGCTTCGATGTGGTGGCCATCGGGGTCGATGGCGAACGCGGCGTAATACGCATCGCCGTAGTCGGGTCGCAAACCGGGCACGCCGTTGCTGCGACCGCCGTGCTCAAGTGCGGCCAGATGAAAGGCGTCTACCGCAGCGGCGGTGCTGGCTGCGAATGCAAGATGGAATCCGCTGCCCGGCGCGCAGTGCGTTGCCTGTTGCTGTTTCAACGCCAGACAATCCTCGCCGCCGGGGCGGCCATAGCCGACCGCCTGATCGAGCGTGCCGGGTTCCAGGTCCGACCACACCCGCACATAGCCCAGTGCGCCGAGCACGGCGTCGTAAAACGCGGCTGAGGTTTCGATGTTGCCAACGCCAATGGATACGTGATGCAGCATCGATGCAGTCCTGTGATGAGTGGCGCGCGTGTGCCGGCTGGCGATCCTGGTCTGTGCGGATGCCTTGGGTCAATCGCCTGCAGTGATTGCAGCCCGTCAAGGCGCTTGCAGAAATCGATGCAGTGGCCTGCATCGCATCTGTCAGCCAGGCGCCGCGCCGCAGAATGCTGACGAAGCCGCCGCATGGCACCCATGCAGGTATAGCAAAACAAGCAGGAGCGATGTCTCGCAGCGGGCCATGGCCTGACCGTACACTGCGCCGTCGCACACGTGTGGCCGGAGGTCGCACCACAGGTTGCGTCGGCCCGATGCCGTCGCAGCAGGCAGTGCAAAGCAACCAGCACGACTCCCCTATCAGCACGAAGGTTTCGATGAAGCATCCAGACGCATTGCGCATTGCCCTTGTCGGGATCGGCAAGATCGCCCGCGACCAGCACGTGCCGACCATCGCCGCGCGCCCGGACGTGCAGTTGGTGGCCACGGTGAGCCGGCATGGCACGGTCGATGGCGTCCCGGCGTATCACACCCTGGATGAAGCGTTCGCCGCGCATCCGGAGCTTGAAGCCGTCGCCTTATGCACACCACCGGTCGGGCGGCATGCCTTGGCGCAGGCGGCGTTGAGCGCTGGCCGGCATGTGTTTCTGGAAAAGCCGCCGGCCGCCACGCTTGCCGAGATCGACGACCTGCGCAAGGTGGCGCAGCACGCGCAGCGAAGCCTGTTCACCAGTTGGCATTCGCGTTGCGCGGCTGGCGTGGAGCCTGCACGCGCGTGGTTGGCCGATAAGCAGATCGTGCGCGCGCACATCACCTGGAAGGAAGACATCCGCCACTGGCATCCCGGGCAGGACTGGATCCTCGAACCCGGCGGTATGGGCGTGTTCGATCCCGGCATCAATGCGTTGTCCATCGTCACCCACCTGTTGCCGCGTAGCTTCGCATTGCGCGAGGCCGAGCTGCATACGCCGCAAAACCGTCAGGCGCCGCTGTACGCCAGGCTTGCGTTTGTCGATACCGTTGGCGTGCCCGTGACGGCGGAGTTCGACTTCCTGCAGACCGGCCACCAACGCTGGGATATCGAAGTGGAAACCACCCAGGGTGTGCTGATGCTCAGCGAAGGTGGTGCCAAACTGCACATCGACGGGCAGGCGCAGACCGTGCCCGCGTCCAGCGAATACGACGGCCTGTATCGACGGTTTGTGCAGTTGGTGCGTGCCGGCGAATCGGAGGTGGATGTCGCTCCGTTCGTGCATGTGGCCGATGCGTTTTTGCTCGGGGCACGCACGGTCACCGCGCCGTTTGCCTGGTAAGTCGGTCGCGCTATCGCGGTGACCTTGCTGAAGAACAACACCGACCACTGGTCGGTGTTGTTTCGCCTTGATCGCGTATTTGCACGATGACTGCAATGCCATCGCGCCACATGCGCAGGGGCAGCGTCGCTGCTGCCGGTGCCGATCAACGGCTTTCCAGTGCCACGTCGTCTTGCCCGACGTTTTCGGTATTGCGGACATCCGCCACCGAGAGGGGTGTACTCGCCGGCTTGCGCAGCGCTGGGGTGATCTGCGCGCGGAAGCGCCTGACCACCCACGTCTCATCGAGCAACGCAAACGCGAAGAAACCCAGCAAGGTGCCCGCGACCAGCGTGGGCGCATGCGTAAACGTGCCAGGCAACAAGAGACTGAGCCACAGGAAGATATTGGGCGAGGTCTGCAGCAGGTGAATGTCTGCCGCAATGCCGGCGTCGATCCGCTTGCCGGTCACGCGCTGGTGCGCGCGTAAGTACAAGGCGCTGCCCACGCGGCACGCCAGCAATAGCGTAAACGGCAGCAGCAATGCGCCCCAGGCGTGCCAACCGCCATCCATCAATGCGTGTACGAGTGCGGTTCCTTCGGTGCGTAGCCCGACCAGCAAGGCCATCGGTACCATCGTCAATGCGCCTACCCAGCCCCAGTTGGTCGCGAGCTTGCCGGCTGCGATCGGCCGCGCCCGCCGCCATCCCTGTGCGGCCAGCGAGGGCAGTGCCAAGGCAAGCAGCAGCACCACGAAGAACTGCTCCAGCGCATGCGCGTTGCCCAGCAGCTCACGGTGATCCACAACCAACACCAGCAAGAGCAGCGGCAGCAGCACCGACAACACCAGCGTGTAGCGTGCTGCAAAAAAGTAATCGCCGCCGCGTGCCAGCGAGAAGGTCGGCACCGACAACGCCGGCGGCACGATCAACAACAAACCAATCACATGGATCCATTCGTTCTGGAACTGTGTGAGCAACAGCATGGCGCAGAGCGCGCGTGCCACGCTGATCACGCACAGCGCAATGTTTTCCGGCCCCTGGGTCAGCCGTAAGGCGCCGGCCTCGATGCGTACCGACAGGAAGAACGCATTGGCTGCCAGCAAGACGACGATGGCTGTGGTGCTGGCAATATGCGGCACATGGACGCCTGCGCACGACAGCGCGAAGCCGCCTAGCGCGGCGAGCAACATCCATTGCAGGAGATGGATTTCGGTTTGCTCGCCCAGATAGTTCATGCGCGAGGAGCTGCGCGCAGTCATCTGCTTGAGCTCGTCCCACGACAGCGGCCGGGAATTGGGCAGCCGGAAATCGATATAGTCGGCAGGTGGCAGGCCGGAGGCGATCAGCGCAAACACCTCGACGATGTATTTGTGTGCCACCACCAGCACCTGCTTGCCTTGCCGGTCCAATGGCGCAAGCACGGTGTCGTAGTAATGCTTGCAGCGGGCATACATGTCCATCCAGTGTTCGCCATCGGGCGGCGCGCCGTCGGCATCGTGGAAGCAGGCATCGTAGAGGCGGTGGCCGATCGACTTCTTGATCAGCGTTTTGTTCTTGCCGGCGAAGATGCCGAAATCGCGCTCCACCAATGCAGCGCTGGAGATCACCTGCGGGGTCCCGGTGACGCCTTCCAGGATGATGGCCGCGGTTACCTGCGCGCGTTCGAGCGTGGACACGTGGACTTGGTCGAAGTGCAGCCCGCGTTGACGAACGTAATCGGCTGCCTGGCGCGCCTGACGACGGCCCAGCGGGGTGAGTGGCGAGTTCTGCGCGCCTGCAAAATAGTTCTGTTCGTTTGCGAGCGACTCGCCATGACGGACGAAGTACAAAGGCATGGGCTGGGCTCCGGTAATGCACCACTGATCGGTGAGTCCGGTAGCGTTGCAACACGAGTTGCCGACGCGGCGCCTGCATAGCTGCCAGGCGACCGCTGATGGATGCGGCATAGGCCGCGTATCCGTCGGTGCCTCGCGCCGTCAGCCCATATGACGGTTGCTTGCGACGTTGTGTCGATCATTGCTCATGCGGCAAGGCCATCGGCTCGCGGTCAACCGGTTGCACGCCATGTGAGCAGGTGGGGCAGCATGCATCCGATTGCCAGTAGGTCCGGCGAGCCGAGCGTTTCGTTGCGACGCGAACGCTGTTTTTATCGATCGATTCATCTGCTGACCAAGAATGTGTCGATCGCACCCGTTTGCTTGGTGTGCGCGTGTCATCGAGTGCGACGGCATGCGCGCAGTGTCGTTGCGCGATACGAAGCGATCATGTTGCCCGCAGACGCACAACGCCTGTGTACGCGAAATGCGGCACAGGCGTTGGCTGATGCGGTGAACAGGTTGACGATCACGCAGTTGTCTTCTCGGTAGCCTGCTTGCGAGATCTGGTTACTGCCAGGTGTGCAGGTGCGATTTCGAGCAGCTGACACAACGACCGTGCTCACCGCCAGGCGGACGCGGACGTTGTTCGGTGCGGCATGTACCGCGCGTACACGCCGGTTCCTCCGCGCCATCCACGCCCACCTGACGACTGCTCGCTACGTGCTGTCAGCCGTTCTTCCATCACCTGCACATGCAGGCAACACCGGTGGGCACATGGCTGCGGTGGGGATCAGCGCCGCCACATCCGTGTGCCACGCGCCGGCAGGGTAAACGTGTAGGAGCCGCTGGTAATGCGCACCACGTTGCCCGACCCCAGCGCGTCCACGTAGTCTGCATTCCAGTACAACACGCTGTTGTTCATGCCGACGGTGGTGGTGACCGGGTTGCCGCATTTGTTGATGCCGACGATGCCCATGCTGCCGCGACGGAACAGGATGTGGCAGGAACTGGACGACAACACCTGCATGTCGGTGCCCTGCACGCCATTGTGGAAGCCGATCATGCGGCGCAGGTCGTCGCGCTGGTAGGCGTTGACCCAACGGTTGTCGCCGCTCTCGTTGTTGTCGGTGTAGACCATCGGCATGCCGCCGTTTCGGCCGATGAGATACGCATAGGCCAGGGTTTCGTCGACCGGGTCGAGAATGGCGTAACGGAAGCCAGCGTTGTTGGGGATGTCGTGAGTGATGGCGAAAGTCACTGCGCGATTGCCCGGCAATGCCTGCCCTCCGCTCGCCGGGTCCACCAGCTGCTGCATGCTGGCACCGACCGCAAACGCATTGCGCACTGCGTTGAACAACGGAAAGTCGTAGGCCGCATGCGGCGTGGATTGCAGATATGGCGCCAGAAACTGATCGTAATCGCCATTGCCGCTGCCGCCGCCGGTGATCACTTCGCCGAACACATAGACACCGGAGCGGATGCCGGCATCGAAGACGCGATTGAGATGATCGAAGGTCATGTGCTTGGCCGCATCCACGCGGAAGCCGGTCACGCCCAGGCCCTTGAGTGCCTGCAGATAGGCGCGCTGCTGTTGCACCACCCAGTCGTTACCGACCAGATCCGGCAAGCCCGGGTCGCTGCCGCCGCCGCAGATGCGGTAATTGCGCACCTGGAAGGCGTCGTTGTAGTTGGTGATGCACTGCGCCGGGCCAAAGTCGCTGGCGCTCAGAAAGTTCGACTGCAACGTGCCGAACAGGCGCAGCGAATCGTAACGTCCCGGGTTGGCTGCGTACTGCGACAACACCGCGCTGCCGGGGTAGTTGAGGTCCGAGCGCGTCGCCGCTTCGTTGGCCATATGGTTGAGCACCACGTCGGCATAGGTTTCAACGCCATTGTTGGCCAGCGCCTGCACCATGCGTGAGAACGCAGCGGTGTCGCCCAGCGGGCCGTCGATCACGCGCAGGTCCTGCGGTTGATAACGCGCCCACCATGCACTGCCTTGCGAACGATAGGCGGGAGCCACCAGCACCTTGCGATAGCCGGCATCGGCGATCTCTTTGGCGCGTGCTTCCACAGTGGCGTAGGGCCAGTTGAAGGCATGCAGGATGACATCGGCCTGCACATTGGCGGTGGTCAGCAGCAAGACCAGCGCTGTCAGCAGCAGGCGGCCGCAACGCTGCATGAGCGAGGGTGGAGCATGAGCTAGCGTGTTGCGCATCGGATGGTTCTCCAGTCGGTAAGAGCGAGCACGCGCGCAGTCTGCGATGCCCACATCAAGGCCTCCGGCCCCTGTTCCGGAAAGCGCGCGCACGGCGTGCAGCGCGCGGTGATGCTAAGCGCGCATCGCGCCGCAACATCGGTGCTGTGCATACGTATTCAATGCCGCCAACCGCGAAACTGCGTGTGGAGTTCGGTGGCAACAGGGCGGTCGGTCGCACAAATGCGCGCGATCCCCTACTGCTGGAACACTGGGCATCGGGCCAGTGTGTTTTCAGCGGCTAACGCGTTTGGTCTGGTGTGCGCCGCTATCGACGACGGCCACTGCAGGCGTGACGCGCAGCAGGCAATGCGCTGTCTGTGCGTGTGCTGCTGGACGACGTGAGTGCGCTCGACGTTGCAACACGGTGGGCGCTGCCTCGAGCGAGCGATACGGCAAAACGGGGCGGCAAGACATCGCGGGCAGCATGCGTTGCCGTGCAGTGCAGTGCAGTGCAGCCGGTGCAGCGTAGGCCGCACCGGCTGGCTAGGCGTGCTTAACGATAGACGTGGCGGAGCTCATCGCGCGTATGCAATTCCTGCAGCTTGGTCAGCGGTAGCTCGATGTGTTCGTCGGTGTAATAGGTCGGTTGCTTCGCAGTGCTGCCGCCCGCATCGCGCTCGGCACCTTTCCACTTGTTGAAGCCCTTTTGCGGCAGTGCCAAGGTGATGGTTTCGCCACTGACGCTTTGCACCCGCACCACACCGTAGGCGTGTCCATCGTAGGCGCCAGGCGCCACCGTCTGCAGGTCCACGGTGTACAAGTCGCCTGCCGCAGGCTGCGCCAGCAGTGCGTTGTCCTGCTTCGATGTCTGCGAGGCGCTGTAGGCGCCAAACACCACCAGGATCGCAATCAGCCCGAGCAGGACCAGCCCGCCAAACCGGCGATAGGCAGGAATCGGTGGCTTGCCCTTAGCTGCTTCGAAGGTTTTGGTGTCCAGCGCAGTGCTGTGGTTGCAGCCGTCGCACACACGCAGGTACTGCTTCTTGGTGACCCAGCTGAAGATGTACCAGAGGTGCGCGTAGCGGTAATGCAGGACATTGCGAAAACTGCGCTGTTGCGCGCATTGGTCGCAATGCGCGCCGTCGGCGGCTCCGAGTGCGATGGCGTCGCCGCCCGATCCCCAGATGATCATCATTCGTCCTTGAACTATATGGAAGTGGCGCATGATAAACGCTGATCGGCTGTTTTCGCACCTGCCCGGCTGCCTAGCGGCTCCGGGTGGCACACGCTGGCCCGGACTGGCGACGCAGGTGCCTGGCGCCGGCCGCGTTAAACTAGCGGCTAGTCCACTGCCGATGTCGCCCATGCGTAATCCACTGCAAGAACAGCTGCTCAAGGCTGGCCTGGTCAAAAAAGCCCAGGTGGACAAGGTTGCGCGTGAGCAGGTCAAGCAACGGCACGCCAAGGGCGGGGCGGTCACGCCTGCCGATACCGACAAGGTGGATGCGGCGCGGTTGCAGGCCGAGCGTGCCGAGCGCGATCGTGCGCTGGCCGAAGAACGCAACGCGCAGCTGCGCAAGCAGGAAGTGCTGGCGCAAGTGCGCCAGATCGTGGAGACCAGCAAGGTCAAGCGCGAAGGCGAGATCGACTACCGCTTCAACGATGGCAGCGTCATCCGCAGCGTGCTGGTCAATCCTGCGTTGCGCAGCCAATTGGCCAGTGGCGCATTGGTGATCGTGCGACATGGCGACGGTGTCGAGCTGATTCCGCGCGTGGCTGCCGACAAGGTCTACAGCCGCGATCCAGGCACTGTGGTGCTGGACCACGCCCGCAACCCCGCACCGCCATCGAGCGATAGCGACGATGATTACTACAGCCAGTTCAAGGTGCCTGACGATCTGATCTGGTAAGTGGTCGCGCGCAGTACTGCGCGTTACCCTGGCGTTCTTTGCCCCCGACCCCGTTGCCATGTCGATCGTTCTCACGCCGTTTGCCCGCCCCCGTTTGTTTCCGCGCGATGGCCGTCGCAATGCGATCCAGGACTGTACCGCCGAGCAGTTCATTCAGCATCTCAACGATGCGCCACCGCTGCGCGTGATCGAAGGTTACGCGGCGTTCTGCCAGCTGCATGTGCACCACAACTGGACCAGCACCCGCTGCCTGACGGTACCGATCAGCGCAGAAAACCGTCACCTGCTGCGCTCCGGTTACGAAGCGCGCAACACGCAGGAATTGCCGGTGTTGGTTCGCTGGTTCGAAGGCGTCGAGCCGCCGGTCGCGCAGTACATGCTGCCGATCCTGTACAGCCGCGATCAGCTGGCCAAGGAAGGCGCACCCATCGATGCGGACTGGGGCGTGGTCGGCTGTCTTTACACCGCTGAGCCGGACGAAATCCCGATGACGCCGATCACCATGTTGCGCAATGCGCTAGGCGTGGAAGAGGGCGGCTCGGGCGTGCCGCTGGACCGCGACGCGTACCGGCGCAGCGTGGCATTTTGGGAGGCCAACGCGAACTGGCGGCCCTAAGGTCGCCCGAGGCGGCGCCGGTCGGGATCATTTCGGTGGCATCGGTGCTGGGCGTGACCCGCCCCCGCAGAACCTTGCCTTTGGCATACCGCTGTCGAGCGGATCGAAATCGATGCAGCAAGCCGCTGCACATCCCCATTGCGTCCTTCTCGACGCGGCTGCAGATCGTCGAGCGCAGCGAGCACGGAGCATCTCGGCTGTCGTCTGTGCGCTTTGCGTGAGATCCGACGCTGCCCGAGTGTTCAATCCGATCGGGATGCGTTCCTCGATGCTTCATGGCCCGCACGGCGCTACTCATTGGCCGGGTGGCGCCGCGAACGCCTCTTCGGCGAGGCGGTCAAGATAGGCGCGCATGCGCGTTTCGATCAGCGCCGGCTCGGTGGGCAGGGGGCGTGCGGGTGCGTTGCCCGCGCCACGCGCGTGCACGCGCGGATAGGGCGATGCGGGCACGGCCACTTCCAGGAAGGCGCACAACCGTTCCCATCCCGTTTCCGTGTCGGCATCGAGCACCAGCAGGCGCTGCGCCGGCACGCGCTCGATCACGGTCTGGTTCCAGCGGCGGAAATAGTCGGTCATGAAGGCGCGCTCGCCGATCCGCTCGCCCAGCTCGCGGCGCAGGAACCGGCTCAGCCGCTGGCCCTGGTTGCCGAACAGCGACGGCACGCTGCCGTCGCCGGAAAAGATCGTGGCATGCACCGAATCGAACCACGCGTCTGGGTCGCGTACGGTCAGGATCACCTTGGCGTGCGGGAAGTGTGCGACCAGTTGTGGCCAGAAGCAGCAGCCCGGATAGTCGGTGGTTGCTGTATAGCCGGCGAAAATCGCGTCCCAGTCCGGTTGCCCGTCGATTGCGTGCTCCCACAACGGCAAGGCCTGGCGCAGCTGCGCGGCCAGTTCCATGGCGTGGTAGCAGCGGCCCAATCCCAGATGCTCCAGCGCCAGCTTCAGCGACAAGGTGCCGGTGCGGCCGAGGCCTGCGCCGATGATGCGCAGGCTCACGTGGCCGGCTCCGTGGCGTGCGCCAGCCACTGTGCGGCTTCGCTGCACAGTTCCGCCTGTGCGCGTGTCGCGTAGGCGGCGACGACAGACGCCGGCAACAGGGAGCGCCAGCGCCCCGCACGGCCCTGGTTGAAGAAAGCCTTGCCGCCTTCGCGCCACAATCCGGCACCCTGCGGCACGTAGCGTGCCGCGTGCTGGCGCATGTAGTCGAAGCGGCAGTGGTGCAGGATCGCCTTCCAGGCCGCGTCGCGCACAGGAATCTCCAGGAACGCTGCGATGCGGCGTATCTGTCCCGGCAGGTCGTGCAGGAGGTCGGCGTAGTGCACCAGCAGCACGTTCGGCTGTGTGCGCTGCTGCCACCAGCTGCGCACGCCCTCCCAGAATGGCCAGAACGGTGCGCCGTCGTGCGCCAGCCAGTGCGCCACGTACTCGTCCACCGGCAGGCTCGGCGGCGGCACCACGCGCAGCTTGCCGGGCTCTCCCGCGCCAGCGTCCAGGCGCGCTTGCGCGTCCTGGCTCACCGCGCACTGGTGGTCGTACAGGCTCAGCGCGATGTCGCGGCCGTCGCGGCCGATATACAGGTATTTGGCGCGCGCACTGATCACCAGCGCATCGGCCGGCAGGTGGGTCTTGATAAAACGCCGATGGGTCTGCGCCTGCAGCAGCGCGAGTTTGCTGGCGCGGTTCGGATGCACGCTGTCCAGCCACGGTGAGAGACGCGAAACATCGACGTCTGCGGCACCTTCGAAGATCAGTTGGGCGACGATCTGTTGCAGCCAGGTGGTGCCGGCCTTGGCATAACTGGCGATGATGATGTCGCCGTGCCGGAACGCCAGCTCGTTCCACGCTGCGGAATCGAAAAAGCGGTTGGGATATTCGCGGGTCTTGGCGAATGCGGTGGAGTCAGCCATGCGGAGGTTCTGGAGGGTAGGAGAGGGACGCGGCTATGGCAGCGTGCGAGGTAAGGGCCACACTGGCCGTACGCGGCCGCAGGGCGATGCGGACGTCGAGCGGGCGCAGCACCAGCGCCGGAAACGGCGTGGGCCGCGCATCCGCCGCCAGGTGCAGCGTGCGCAGACGCAACAGGCTGGCGACGACAACGGTCATCTGCACCTGCGCCAGCATGCTGCCGATGCAACTGCGCGGGCCGCCGCCGAACGGGAAGTAGGTGTAGCGCGCTGGTGCATGTGCGGCCGTCTGCAACCAGCGTGCAGGCACGAAGCGCTCCGGTTCGGCAAAGTGACGCGGATCGCGCTGCACCACCCATTGACTGACGATCAGCTGGGTGCCGCGCGGGACCGCGAAGCCGTCCAGGGTGGTCTCGCGCTGCGCGATGCGCGCGGTCATCCATGCCGGCGGATACAGGCGCATGGCTTCCTTCACGCAGGCGCGGGCCAGCGGCAGGCGCTCGATGAGGGCATCGCCGCAGGCGTCATCGGATGCGGCGTCGAGGTCGGTGGCCGCGTCGGCTTCCTCTGCGACTGCCTGCGCGAGCGATGGATGCTGTGCCAGCAGCAACAAGGTCCAGGTCAGCCCGGCCGCCATCGGTTCCAGCGCAGACATCAGCATCGCCGCAGCCTCGTCGCGCCGCCAGTCGCTGCGGCCATGCGGATCGTCGCGGCGGAGCAGTTCGAGCATCGAGTCGGTGCCGGCAGGACGCGACGTATCGAGAATCTGCGTCAGTGCCAGGTCCAGCGCTCCGCGTGCGGCAGTCAGCCGGCGCTTGCCGACGCTCGGCCACCAGGCCGGCGCTGCGGACGGCGTCCGCGTCTGTTGCAGGATCGCATCGACCATCGGCAGCATCCGCAGCAGCGCCGGAGCCTGCGTCGCATCGCCGAGCAAGAAGCCGGCGCCGAGCTGCGCGCACAGCGCGGTCATGGTCGGGCGCAGATCCTGCGCAGGGTCGGTGTCGTCATGCGTTCGCAGCAAGGCCTGCGTCGCAGCGGACGCCTGTATGGCGTAGGCGCGCACCAAGCTGGCGCGGAAGGCGGGTTGCAGCGTGCGTCGCTTGTGTCGCCACTCGGTACCGTCGCTGTTCATGACCGACGCGGGAAATGCGGCGCGACGCGCGCGCGGGTCCGGATCGGTCTTGGCATAAAGAGCCCCATCGTCGCCGAGGACCTGGGCGATGGTCGCCGGTGCTGCGAGGAGATAGGTGCGCTCGGCGATCCGCACCACATCGCCGTAAGTGTGTGCACTGGCTTGCAGGAAGCCCAGCGGATCCGCGGTGAATGCCTGTCGATTGCCGAACGCCCAGTGTCCCCGAGGCCCGGGCGGAAGCCGTCCTGCCTCGGTCACGCGCAGCACCATGCGGGCACACGCCACTGCATCATGCCGATTGCCGCATGTCGGTCGCGATGGCAGCCGGCGAACGCGTGCATGCTGCGCTCCAAGGTCTCGACGCGAGGGGCGCGCGAGGAGGCGGATCGCCTCCTCTCACGCGGATGCCACGCGACGGTGGCGGACGGATCAATAGGTGTAGATGTAGCCCAGCTTGCGGGCGCCGAAGCTCTGGACCCAACGCGAGAGCGATCTAAAAAATACTTTCATGGCGATATTCCTGATTGAAGAGGAGAGCCTGTTGCGGTGATCGCCGCTGCATCGGCGAGGCAGCCACGAGAAAAACATCCCCGCCCGGGGCGGGCCACGCAAGCGAAAGACTAAAGCGAAAGACTAAAGCGTGCTCAACTGCGGATGCGTCATGTGCCGATTCTTGACGCCTGTCACGCGCGGGATGGGATCGCCGCGATCAGCTGGCCAAGAAAGGCGCACCTATCGATGCGGACTGGGGCGTGGTCGGTTGTCTTTACACCGCCGAGCCGGACGAAATCCCGATGACGCCGATCACCATGTTGCGCAATGCGCTAGGCGTGGAAGAGGGCGGCTCGGGCGTGCCGCTGGACCGCGACGCGTATCGGCGCAGCGTGGCATTTTGGGACGCTAACGCGAACTGGCGGCCGTAGCAGGCGCGACGGTCAACTCGGTTAGCAGTCCGGCATCAATGGCGGAATGCGTCGCTCGTACACGATGTTTGCAATTTAGTTTTACACGTACTAAATGAAAGCGGCTAACAAAATTTCTTGAATCTTGTCTCGCCGATGGCGACATTACGGGCATGACGCGTTGCAAAGAGATCCCCATTGTGCCGTGGAAGCGCATCGAGCCACTGATTCAGCAAGTGAAGCGTTCGCACAAAGGTGGACGGCCGCGTATCGGTGATAAGCAAGCCCTCAACGGCATCGTCTATGTCTTGCGTACAGGCATTGCGTGGGAAGACCTACCCATATCTAACTCGGCTATGGCAGCGGCATGACCTGCTGGTGCCGGTTGCGCGCTTGGAAAGCCGCTGGTGTGTGGCATCGTCTTCATCAGGTGTTGCTAGCCGAGCGATGTCGCGCCGAGCGGCTGGATCTGACCGAGCACGTCTGGACCCGGCCAGCGTGGCCCCCCCCGGGGGGCTACACATGCCTGAACCCGACCAATCGCGGCATACTCGGCAGCAAACGGCATCTGATCGTTGATCGGGACGGGTGCCCTTGGCGTTGTGCGTCACCGGCGCCAATCGGCACGGCTCGGTGGTGTTTGAGGACTTGATCGACGCCTTGCCTCAAATTTCCGGAAAACCAGGGCGCCCGCGCCGCTGGTCCGGCAAACCGCATGCCAACAAGGCCTAGGACATCCAACGATGTCGCACCTTCCTCAAACAGCGCTGCATCAGTGCGCGGATTGCACGCAAGGGTGTCGAGCGCAACGACCGGTTGGGCCACCATCGATTGGTCGTCGAACGCACCCATGCCTGGTTCGCAGGCATGGGTAAGCTGTGCATCCGCTTCGAACGCCGCATCGATCTCCACCTGGCGTTGCTCTCGCTTGCATGCTCCATCATCTGCTTACGGCTTCTTCCTCGGTTTTGCTAGCGGCTCTTAGCCTGTTTGCAGCTACATTTTGTCAGTAAAAACTAAGCTCCATTAACAATGGTTATAAATAATTTCTATCCATTCCAGCAACTGCTCTCAAGGTGCGTCACCCGCGGTTTTGTGTCACTTGCTGTCAAGGCGTGCAGCCGGCCCAGCTAGGTAGGAAGCATGGCTAAATGGACCGATTACTAACACTTGTCTGATGAATTTGTAGCGGACCGGACCATAGCATGGTAAAAGGTGCGTGTAGGCAGCACGGGGAGGTCTACATCAAGCCCTAACAAAATCACGGAGTGACAAATGTTAAGCAATTGGACTGTTAAGTTAAGTGCGATATTTCTTCCCGCTATAGTTGCGTGTTCTTTTTTGTATGCTTCCGATGCGTCAGCTCAATCCAATGAGGCGGCCGTAACATGCGAGGGTTGCGGTACTACGGCGATGCAAATTGCTGCTCGTCGTTACGCTCAGACACGTCCTCTTCCATCTATAACCGATATTTATGTTGTCAATGCAAGTAACGACATAACTTTGAGATGGCGGATGCAGAGAACTTGGGAGGGTGGTGCTGCTTGTGCACCAAGTCCCCGGCCTCGTCCAGAATGTTTGCCAGTTATATTAAGTTCGACCTTGCCCGTCGAGTCGGGCTTATCGACTTATATGTCTGCAATGCGAACGGCAGCAGCAGAACCAGAAGTAATTGCTGCTCCGGGTTTTCCTACCACCCCGTATGACGATATGTACAATCCCGGTAGACAAGTTGTTATTCACAACTGGCTTTTAGGGCATCCGTTCTATGGTTATCTTCAGCTAGTTGTAAACGGAGTGAATCCGGTGCTCGCGCGCGACGTTCAAATACCGATTATCGTTCGTTACGCCGATGGAGGGGTCGCGCGTTATGCTTGGGACAGAGCTAGTCAAACCTTTAAACCTATTCCAGGATCTTATAGAGATAATGCGGGAAACTTCATACCTCAAAATAAAGACCAAATGGGGAGGAACCCGGGCGTAGCTACTGTCTATAACTTTGCTGGGTCTAGCACTGCAGATGTTGCTGCATTCGTGAATCAATTATTTATTATTGGTGTCAACATGGAGCAGGGAGCGCCTGTACGCAAGGTGACCGGAGTAGTCTGCGTTGTTGGCACCGTAAATGGACAGCCTGAGTCCACCTGCAACTACAAGTATGATTAAAATAAGAGGCAAAGGTATGCATAGCGCCAGTCGTCCTAGGGGGAGTATTGCGCTACTTTTCGCAGTATCTTTTTTGGTTTGTATATTCTCTGGTTTCATAGCTCCGCAGCATGCGGATTTCGCGCCGGTAACAACGACTTTGAGACCATGGATGGTGGTCATGAGCATTGTTTCAGGACTCGTGTGCCTATTTACAGTCTTCTCGGCATGGAGATGGTTGTATAATATCTTGCATAATGGCGGAGCGCGAAAGATAGTGAAATGACGCGGTGATTTCTGAGCTACTTCTGCTAATAAAGAAAAGCCTCTGGCTTAACCCCAGAGGCTTTATTTTGCATCTTCGTGTTGCTAGCCGCTTATTTTTTTGCAGAGATGATGCGTTACTATAAAACGACGCCTCCCCAATTTTGAGTAGTACGTTAGTTTGGAAGTCAATTCTTAGGTATTCCCACGTTTTTCAATAATAGTTGCCCCGGCGCGGCCATCTTCTCGAGATTTCAGAGGTTACATGCCGGTAGGTCGCCTGTCCGACGCCACGTTGATCGGTTACCCAGAAACGCAAAATCAGCGACTGAAGGCGTACTTTTTGCTCTGATGCAATATCAGAGCAGCTAGCAAAACTACTGCGCCCACCGTCAGGTGGGCGCGGCCGGTGCTCGGCATCAGCATGTGCCACTCGTACATTCCGGTTCTGAGTGCGCCGTCCGCACCCACCTCACTACTGCTCACCACGTTTTGTTGGCCCCTTTTAGTCAGCGCCAAGCACAGCCATGTCAGACGCCGTCCAGATTGCGGTGACGACGCAGCTATGCACCAACCCTTGCTCTCTGAGCTGCTCGAAGACCGCGGCGGGTGGCCATCCTACGTGTGCATCGGCAAACGGAAGTCGCAGCGACTGCAGCACGCTTAATTTCGTGGCCTGCTGGTGTGGTCCACAGAAGTCCAGCACAATTCCGTCATTCGTTGCGGTGCCAAGCATCAGCAACTGCTGATACGCGGCGCCGGCCGTACACACGACGATCTGGTGATCCAGTACCACGCCGACATGAACCATCATGTGCAACCTTCGCTTACAGCTCGCTAAGGGTCCGGGCAAGGTGCTGGGTGTATTCGGCTCCTCGTGCGTCCGTAGATTCGGCCGCAAAGTCGCGCTATCGTCCGACAGATACCTTGTGACCGATATTCCCTCAGCGCATGAGGCAGCGCCAGTGGCGGCACAATTCATTGCGCGTTTGGTCTGCTGATCTCATAAAAAAACGGGCGCCTCGCGGCGCCCGTCTGTTTCAAATCGTTGCAAGGGCGATCACTCGCCCGATCACTCAGTAGCGGTAATGATCCGGCTTGTACGGGCCGGCCACGTCCACGCCGAGATAATCGGCCTGGTCCTTGGTCAGGGTGGTCAGCTTGACGCCGATCTTTTCCAGGTGCAGGCGGGCCACTTCCTCGTCCAGGTGCTTGGGCAGGATGTAGACCTTCTTCTCGTAGGTGTCGCGCTTTTCCCACAGGTCGATCTGCGCCAGGGTCTGGTTGGCGAACGAGTTGGACATCACGAAGCTCGGGTGGCCGGTGGCGCAGCCCAGGTTCACCAGGCGGCCATCGGCCAGCAGGAAGATCGCGTTGCCGTTGCCGAACACGTACTTGTCGACCTGCGGCTTGATGTTGATCTTCTCCACGCCCTTGAGTGCATTCAGCGCATCGACCTGGATCTCGTTGTCGAAGTGGCCGATGTTGCACACGATGGCCTGGTCCTTCATCGCCTGCAGGTGCTCGACGGTGATGATGTCCTTGTTGCCGGTGGTGGTGACATAGATGTCGCCGCGGCCCAGGGTGGATTCGATGGTGTTGACCTCGTAACCTTCCATCGACGCCTGCAGGGCGCAGATTGGGTCGATCTCGGTCACGATGACGCGGGCGCCATAGTTACGCAGCGACGCGGCGCTGCCCTTGCCCACGTCACCGTAGCCGCAGACCACAGCGACCTTGCCGGCCAGCATCACGTCCATCGCGCGCTTCAGGCCATCGGCCAGCGACTCGCGGCAGCCGTAGAGATTGTCGAACTTGCTCTTGGTGACCGAGTCGTTGACGTTGATGGCCGGGATCAGCAGCTTGCCGGCTTCGGCGATCTGGTACAGGCGGTGCACGCCGGTGGTGGTCTCTTCGGAGACGCCCTTCCAGTCCTTTACCACGCGGGCCCAGTAACCCGGGCGCTCGACGGCCACGCGCTTGAGCAGCGCCTTGATCACGCCTTCTTCGTGCGAAGACGCCGGCTCGTCAACCCAGGTGCTGCCGTTTTCGAGCTCATAGCCCTTGTGGATCAGCAGGGTGACGTCGCCGCCGTCGTCCACCACCAGCTCCGGGCCGGTCTGGGTGCCGTCGGGCAGGGTGAAGGTCAGCGCATCCAGGGTGCAGTCCCAATACTCTTCCAGCGTCTCGCCCTTCCAGGCGAACACCGGCGTGCCGCTCACCGCAATGGCGGCGGCAGCGTGATCCTGTGTCGAGAAAATGTTGCACGAGGCCCAGCGCACGTTGGCGCCGATGTCCTTGAGCGTTTCGATCAGCACCGCGGTCTGGATGGTCATGTGCAGCGAGCCGGTGATGCGCACGTCCTTCAGCGGCTTGCTGGTGGCGTGCTTGCGGCGGATCGACATCAGGCCCGGCATCTCGTGCTCGGCGATGTCCAGCTCCTTGCGGCCCCAATCGGCCAGGGAGAGGTCGGCGACCTTGAAGTCGTCGTTTGCAGCGGTTTTTGCGACAGCGTTCATGCAATTGCTCCGGTAGGCAGACGAATGTCTGCAATTCCGGGCGCCGTTGAACGAGAAATCCCTGTCGAGCCTGGCCGTATGTATCTGCACGGTTGGTGCAGTTGGCAGATCGATCTGCCATAGCGGTCGCAGCGCCCCTCGACGAGGGTCTGATTATATCGGCAGCACCCCCGTCCGGCATGAATTGCCGCACACCCCAACCAACGGCAGGGGGAGCGGCCGACGGACGGCTGCTATGGTCCGGGGTCGATCCAGAGCGGGGAACGGACATGCAGGCCAAACGGAAAGCGCACCACGGGTACCGGCACGGTGATGAAGGGCGCGGCATGCCGGCGCTCGATGCGTCGCCGCTCGCCAGGCCCGGCGGCCATCCGCTCGATGGTGTGGTGACCGGCCGGGCACTGGTGCGTGCGCTGTTGCTGACGGTCCTGGGTGCGCCGCTGCTGGCCTCGGCGGCCGGCGTGCCGGCATCACCGCCAGCGGCAGCGGCAAGCAGCGGTTATCGGCTGCCCTCCAAGGCCTTGCAAGCGGTAGTGGATGCGCCGCGCGCGCCGCTTCTGCAGTTGTCGCCCAAACGCGACCTGGCCGCGATGCTGCAATTGCCGGCACTGCCGGATATCGCCGAAGTGGCCCAGCCCGAGCTCAAGCTGGCGGGCGTGCGCATCCACCCCAAGACCCATGCGGCCAGCCGCTTCTCCTTCGCCAGCAAGCTGTGGCTGCTGGCGGTGGCGGACGGGAGCGAGCGCCAGATTGCCGGACTGCCGTCGCCGTTGTCGCTGGCGGACCAGAGCTGGTCGCCGGATCAGCGCTATCTGGCGTTCCGTCGCGAAGATGCCGCCAGCGGCGCCAACGAGCTGTGGCTGGTGGACGTGGCCGCCGGGCAGGCGCGGCGCCTGGTGGCCGGCTTGAACACCAGCGTCAACGACGAGCTGCGCTGGTTGCCCGATGGCAGCGGGTTGCTGCTGCAACGGCAAGTGGACGGGCAGGGTGCACCGCCCGCGCGCGATGCGACACCGGACGGCCCGGCGATCCAGCAGACCAGCGCCGCGGCCGGAGTGCGCTCGCTGCCGACCTATCAGGACCTGCTGCGCAACGAGGCCGATGCGCGCGTGTTCGAGTACTACGCCACCGGTCAGCCGATCATCGTCACGGTGAGCGGGCAGGTGCGCCCGATTGCCGCGCCCGGTATCTACCTCAACCTCTCGGTATCGCCGGACGGCCGTTACATCCTGAGCGAACGCAGCGAGCGGCCGTTCTCGTACCTGGTGCCGGTGGACAACTTCGCCCGACGTATCGAGGTGTTGGATCTGCAGGGCAAGCTGGTGCGCCAGATCGCCCAGTTGCCACTGGTGGAAGGCCTGCCGACCGGCAACGACGCGGTGCCCACCGGCGTGCGCGATATCGCCTGGCGCGCCGATGCGCCGGCCACGCTGGTGTGGGCCGAGGCACAGGACGGCGGCGACCCGGCACGCGAGAGCAAGATCCGCGATGCGGTGCGGATGCAGGCCGCGCCGTTCACGCGTGCGCCGGTGACGCTGGCGCAACTGGGAAGCCGATTCGAAGGCATCCAGTGGGGCCGTGGCGATCTGGCGATCCTGAGCGAAAGCTGGTGGAAGACCCGCCGCATCAAACAATGGCGCATCGCTCCCGATCAGCCCAAGCAAGCGCCCGAACTGCTGTGGGACCGCTCCTCGCAGGACCGCTACAACGACCCGGGAACCCCGGCGACGGTGGCCGACGGCAAGGGCCATCCGCTGCTGCAGACCAGCGCCGATGGCAATAGCCTGTTTCTGCTCGGCAAGGGCGCCTCGCCGGAAGGCGACCGCCCATTTGTGGATCGCTTCGATCTGCAGAGCAAGCGCGCCACGCGGTTGTTCCATTCGCAGGCGCCCACCTATTCCGCGCCCCTGGCGCTGCTGGATGCGCAAGGCACGCAGCTGCTGCTCAGCCGCGAATCGCCTGAAGAACCTGCCAACTACGTCGTGCAGACACTGGGCGATGCGGCGCCTGCACCCCGTGCGTTGACGCAGTTCGCGCATCCATTGCCGCAGTTGCGTGGCGTGCAGAAGGAGCAGATCCGCTACAAGCGTGCCGATGGCGTGGACCTCACCGCCACGCTGTTGCTGCCGCCCGGTTACGACCCCAAACGCGACGGCCCGCGGCCGCTGCTGATGTGGGCCTACCCGGGCGAGTTCAAAAGCGCCGACACCGCCAGCCAGGTCACCGACTCGCCGTACCGTTTCAATGCGATCAGCTACTGGGGCCCGCAGGCATTTCTGGCGATCGGCTATGTGGTGCTCAACAATCCGACCATGCCGATCGTCGGTGAAGGCGATGCCGAACCCAACGACACCTATGTGCCGCAGCTGATCGCCGATGCGCAGGCGGCGGTGGATGAAGTGGTGCGACGCGGGGTTACCGACCGCGAGCACATCGCCATCGGCGGGCATTCGTATGGCGCCTTCATGACCGCGAATCTGCTCGCGCACACGCGCCTGTTCAAGGCCGGTATCGCACGCAGCGGCGCGTACAACCGCACGCTCACGCCATTCGGTTTTCAGGCCGAAGAACGCAACTACTGGCAGGCGCAATCGGTGTATCAGGCGATGTCGCCGTTCAACTACGCCGACAAGATCAAGGACCCGCTGCTGCTGATCCACGGCCAGGACGACAACAACACCGGCACCTTCCCGATCCAGAGCGAGCGCATGTTCGCCGCGATCAAGGGCCTGGGCGGCACCGCGAAGCTGGTGATGCTGCCCAACGAATCGCATGCGTATCGCGCGCGGCAATCGATCCTGCAGATGTTGGCCGAGAGCGAGCAGTGGCTGCAGAGCAATCTGGGCGAGCCGGTGAAGGAGAAGGGCGCTCCGCGCACGCGTTGATCGAGGGTGCGGAGCCGCGGGCGATGAGGTGTTACCGATCAAGCCTCGTCGCGCCCTGGTGCGCTCCTACTAGGGCGGTTGCCTATGTGTTCGCACGATGCGCGTGGCGCGCAGTGCGGAGGGGCGCTGCACGCGTGCGTTGGCGTGCGCGATCGTAGAGTGCGTCGGTCAAGCCTCGTCGCGCCCTGGTGCGCTCCTACGAGTGGGGTTGCCTATGTGGTCGGAGGAAGCGTGTGACGTGGAGTGCGGAGGTGCGCTGCAGGCTTGCGTTGGCGTGCGTGATCGGAGAGTGAGTCGATCACGCCTCGTCGCGCCCGGGTGCGCTCCTACGAGGGCGGTGCCTATGTGGTCGCAGGATGCGTGTGGCGCATTGCGGAAGTGCGCTGCACGCGTGCGTTGGCGTGCGTGATCGGAGAGTGCGTCGGTCACGCCTCGTCGCGGCCGGGTGCGCTGCTACGGAAGTCGTCGTGCTTGGGTGCGATGGTTCGTGCTGAAACCGTCCCGGTTGTCGCAACCCTCTAATCCTTTTGGGTTAGTCTTCGACGACTTTGCGCTTTGATGAGGGTGTGCGTTTCCGATGAACGAGTACCGCAGCAGTCTTGTGTTCGCTACCCCCGATCTTCCCTTGCGCGACGATGTGCGTCGCCTGGGTGCACTGGTTGGCGATCTGCTCGCCGAGCAGGTGTCTGCGGAATTCCTCGATGAAATCGAACACGTCCGTACCACCGCCATTGCGCGGCGCGAGAGCGATGCGCCGCCCTCCACGCTGAGCGAGCAGCTGACCGGGCGTGAGCCGCGCGATGCCGAGTCGCTGGTGCGTGCTTTCAGTACGTATTTTCAGGTGGTCAACATCGCCGAGCGCGTGCATCGCATCCGCCGCCGCCGCGAGTACCAGCGTAGCGGCATCGATACGCCGCAGCCCGATGGCCTGCACGATGCCCTGCGCCGGCTCAAAGCGCAGGGCGTGACGCTGGAAGAACTCAGCGAATGGCTCCCGCGCATCGACGTGGAGCCGGTCTTCACCGCGCATCCCACCGAAGCGGTACGCCGCGCGCTTCTGGAAAAAGAACAGCTGATGGTCGCCAGCCTGGTCGACAACCTCGACGGCATGCGCACGCCCAACGAGCGCGCCAGCGATGCGGCGCGCTTCCGGATGGCTCTGACCGCTTCGTGGCAGACCGCCGACTCCTCGCCGGTGCGTCCCACCGTGGACGACGAACGCGAGCACGTTGGGTTCTATCTCACCCAGGTGCTCTATCGCGTCATCCCGGTGATGTACGAAACCCTCGAACACGCCATCGAAGAAACCTACGGCAGCGTGCCGACCCTGCCGCGCCTGCTGCGCTTCGGCACCTGGGTGGGCGGCGATATGGACGGCAATCCCAATGTGGATGCCACCACCATCGCCGGCACGCTGGATGCGCAGCGCCGCGCGGTGCTGGACCGCTATCAGAAAGAACTCTGGCAACTGGCCAGCCTGCTCAGCCAGTCGACCACGCTGGTGGCGGTGAGTCCGGCGTTGAACGCGCAACTGGAGCGTTACCGCGCCCTGCTGCCGGATGCTGCCGCACGCTCGCGCCCGCGCCACGGCGACATGCCGTACCGGCTGCTCAACGACCTGATGCGCGCGCGTCTGCAGGCCACGCTGGACGATGCCGATGGCGCCTACAGCGCACCATCGGAGCTGGAACACGATCTGCAACTGATCCTGGACAGCCTGCAGGCCAACAAGGGTCTGCACGCCGGGTGGTTTGCGGTGCGCCGGCTGTTGTGGCGCGTGCGCAGCTTCGGGTTCCATCTGGCGCGGCTGGATGTGCGTCAGGAATCGAGCGTGCATGCGCGCGCGGTGGCCGATGCCTTGGGCCAGGACGACTGGGACGCGCAGGACGCCACACAACGCGCCGCGCTGCTGGGCCCATACGCGTCCGGCGAACAGGCATTGCCGCAAGTGGACGATGAAGGCAATGCGCGGCTGGATGCGGTGTTCGCCGCACTCGCCGATGCACGCACGCGCCACGGCGCCGATGCGCTGGGCAGTTACATCATCTCGATGGCGCATAACCGCGCCGATGTGCTCACCGTGCTCGCCCTGGCGCGGCGTGGTGGCCTGGTCGATGACGCCGGTTCGGTGCCGCTGGATATCGTGCCGCTGTTCGAAACCGTGGACGATCTGCGTGGCGGCACCGGCACCGTGCAGGACCTGCTGGCCGACCCGGTGTATCGCCAGCATTTGGCCGCGCGTGGCGACACCCAGATGGTGATGCTGGGGTATTCGGACAGCGGCAAGGACGGCGGCATCGCGGCCTCGCGCTGGGGTCTGCAGCGCGCGCAGGTCGAGCTGCTGGAAGCAGCCGCCGAGCTCGGCGTGCGGCTCACATTTTTCCATGGCCGCGGCGGCTCGATCGCCCGTGGCGGCGGCAAGACCAGCCGTGCGCTGGATGCCGCGCCGCGCGGCAGCGTCGATGGTCGTTTGCGCGTCACCGAGCAGGGCGAGGTGATCCATCGCAAGTACGGCATTCGCGCGCTGGCATTGCGCTCGCTGGAGCAGATGACCGGCGCGGTGTTGCTGTCCAGCCTGCGTCCGCGCGCACCCGAGCCGCGCGAAGACAACTGGCGGCCGGTGATGGATCTGGTTGCCGAACGCAGCACTGTGGCGTATCGCGCCTTCGTCGGTGCGCCGGATTTCATGCAGTACTTCCGCCTGGCCACGCCGATCGATGTGATCGAACGCATGACGCTGGGCTCGCGTCCATCGCGTCGCTTGGGCCAGGACGCGGCGCTGTCAAATCTGCGCGCGATTCCGTGGGTGTTTGCCTGGAGCCAGGCGCGTGCGGTGATTCCGGGTTGGTACGGCGTGGGCAGCGGCTTGCAGGCGGCGGTGGATGCCGGGCATGAAGACAGCTTGCGCGAGATGGCGCAGGACTGGCCGTTCTTCCGCACCTTCCTGGACGACATCGCGATGGTGCTGTCCAAGGGCGACCTCAATATCGCCGAACTGTTCTCGCGCTTGTCGGGCGACCTGCACACGCGGTTTTTCCCGCAGATTCGCGACGAACTGGCGCTGACCAAGCGCTGGGTCAAGGCGCTGCTGCAACAGCAATCGTTGCTGCAGCACGACCCGCGGCTGGCGTTGTCGATCCGCCTGCGCAACCCCTATATCGACCCGATCAGCGTGTTGCAGGTCGACCTGCTGCAACGCTGGCGTGCCACCGATGGCGAAGACGACGACTTGCTGCGCGCGCTGGTCGCCTGCGTCAACGGCGTCTCGCAAGGCGTGCAGAACACCGGCTGATCCGACCGGCTGATCCGACCGTTGGTCGGAGAAGGGGCGGAATCGTCAAGCGGACTCTGGCATTAACGGACAAATCTGTCCGATAATGCCGGGATGACGACTCCCCGCCCTGATGCCGCGCTTCGCCGCCGGCAGATTCTCGATGCAGCCGACGAAGTGTTCAGCGAACACGGCGTCAATGCCCCGTTGGAACTGGTGGTGGAGCGTGCCGGCCTTGGCCGCGCCACCCTTTACCGCAATTTCCCGGACCGCGAGGCACTGATGACCGCCTTGATGGCGCGCGGGCTGGATGGCCTGGAGCGGCTGGCTGCCGATCTGGCCGACCGACCGGATGGGTTGGCCGTGCTGCTGCACGACGTGGCCGAGCACATCGCCCAGTCTGCGCCGCTGGTGGATTTCTGGCGCTCGATGGAGCGCGCAAACCCGGCGGTGGAAGCGGCCGACCGGCGCGCGGTGGCAATCTTCCTGCCGTTCGTGCACCGCGCCCGCGACGCCGGCCTGTGCCGGGCCGATGTCGACGACGAGCAACTGCTGCTGGTGATCGACATGCTGGGCAGCTGCCTGCGCGGTCACGACGAAGCGGAACGCAAACGTCTGGCGCATCGCTCGGCAGACCTGCTGATGCACGCGCTGGGCATGCACGTGCCGGAAGGCGGCACTCGATGACACCGGCCACCCGCGCGGTGATCGGTCGCTGGGCGCTGCGCGCGCTGCTGGTGCTGGCGGCGCTGTGGGGCGGCCTGGCGATCTATTTCGCGCTCACCGGCAACGCCTTGGTGCGTGGCGGCTGGGTGGCATCGTGGTGCGCGATGGCGCTGGCCGCGTTGTGGGGCTTGCGCCGTGGCCGCGAAAACTGGGCCCTGGTGGGCATCTTCGGTGCCGCGTTCGTGGTGCTGGCGGTGTCGTGGGGGTTCATGCAGCCCAGCCAGGACCGCGACTGGGCCGACGATGTCGCCCAGCGTCTGCAACCGGAGGTGCACGGCAACATCGTCACCCTGCACAACGTGCGCAATTTCGATTGGCATAGCGAAACCAACTACGTCCCGCGTTGGGAAACCCGCCAGTACGATCTGGATCGCCTGGTCAGCGCCGACCTTGCGTTGTCGTACTGGATGGGTCCGGCGATTGCGCACACGTTGATCTCGTTCGGGTTCGACGACGGCTCGCACGTGGTGTTTTCGCTGGAAATCCGCAAGGAACGTGGCGAGTCGTTTTCTGCAGTGGGCGGGTTCTTTCGCAGCTTCGAAGAAACCCTGGTGGCCGCCGACGAGCGCGACATCCTGCGCGTGCGCACCAATGCGCGTGGCGAAGACATGTATCTGTATCGCCTGGCCATTCCCAAGGCCGGCCTGCGCCGCATGTTCATGGGCTACGTGGGGCTGGCTAACGATTTGAATCGCAAGCCGGCCTTCTACAACACGCTGACCAGCAATTGCACCACGATCGTGTTCGCCCTGGTGCGCCAGCTGCAGCCCACCTTGCCGCTGGATCACCGCTTGCTGCTGTCCGGCTACGCCGATGAATATGCGTACGACCATCACGGGCTGATGCCGGGCTATGACTTTGCGACGTTGAAGCAGCGTGGACATTTCACCGCGCGTGCCATCGCCGCCGACACCGCGGCGGACTTTTCCAAACGCATCCGCGCCGGCATGCCGCAGGCGCCAGCGCCTGGCGCGTCGACGAGTGCAGCGCGGTGATGCTGCACAGGCGTCTGCGTCGCACCGCCATGGGGTTGGCGGCGGTACTGACGTGCATGTGGTTGAGCGGCTGCGCGATGGTCACAGTGCAGGCGCGCAACAGCGGCGACTACATCGCGCAAACGCGTGGCGATGTGCTCAGCACCGGTGCGCTCAGTCAGGCCGGCAGCGAGACCTTGCAGGTGGCCGGGCTGCAACCCAAGACGTGCCGCAAGCAACCGCTGCCTTGCGTGCAGCAGCTCACGAATGTGGCGGGTATCGGCGATGAGCGCCGCCTCGCCACGCAAGCCGAATTGTGGACCGCGCACGCGATCGACCTGAGCGGTCGCCACCCGGCGCAGATGAGCGACGCAGCGGTGCAGGCTTGGCTGGAAGCCGCGCGGCATGCCTACGCCTATCTGTTCTTTACCGCGCGTGCGCCGAGCGCGCGCGCATTCGAAAACCGCCAGACGCAGGTGCGCGACTACTACAACTACGCCGTGCAACAGGTGGTCGAGCGTTTGTTTGCGCGCGCCCAGCAGGCTGGCGACACCGTGCCCACACCGACGCAGGTGGGCCGTTGGCAGGTGGCCGTCGACATGTCCGCGTATCGGCTGCCCGGTGGCGGCAACACGCCGCGTGCGATCTTTGCGGCTTCGGCGTTGCGCTTCAATGGATTACGCAGCACTTACAGCCGGGATGGCTTCGGTGCCGAACTGGTGGCCGAAGTGGACCCCCAGGTGGTCGGCGACCCGGCCGGGCTCGCCTTGCAGCAAGCCGTCCCCGCAAGTACCTCGCCCGAACGCCCGCTGCCGACCTTCAGCGAGATGCCGTACGCACCGGCAACGCTGCTGTTGCGCTTCGATGGCGACACCCTGGATGCGGTGTTGCGGACCGATGCGGTGACCGTGGTGCCGTACGACCCGTATCGCCAGAACGAGGTGGTGCTGCATGGTCAGCATGTGCCGCTGGCGGCCAACTTCACCGCTGCCTATGGGCTGTGGCTGGCCAAGTCGGGCTTTGCCGCGCAATCGCTGCGCTCGATGCTGGGCAGCGCGCGCGGCATCGATCGCCCGCATCTGTATCTGATGCAGCCCTACGACCCTAACCGCCGCGTACTGCTGATGCTGCACGGGCTGGCCAGCAGCCCGGAAGCATGGGTCAACGTGGCCAATGAAGTGATGGGCGATGAAACCCTGCGTCAGCAGTATCAGATCTGGCAGGTGTATTACCCGACCAACGCGCCGATTGCGGTCAATCGTGCGGAGATTCAGGCATTGGTGGAGCGCAGCCTGCGCCACTTCGATCCGTCCGGCACCGCGATCGCTTCGCAAGACATGGTGTTGATCGGCCACAGCATGGGCGGGGTGATCGGGCGTTTGCTGGTGTCTGCATCCGGCGAACAGCTGTGGAATTCGCTGCTGCAAGACTATCGACTGGAAGGCGAGCGCGGCGCACGGGTGCGCGCGAAATTGTCGCCATTGCTGCATTTTTCGCCAATGCCGCAGATCGACCGCGCCATCTTCATCGCCGCACCGCACCGCGGCACGCCATTGGCCGAAGGTGGACTGGGGCGCTTCGTCGGACGTCTGGTGCGGCTGCCGATTGCCGTGCTGGATCACTTCGGCGATGTGCTGCAGGACCTGGCCAACAGCGAGCGTGAGGGGCACGGCGGCCAATACCAGCGCAAGGGCCGCCTGCTGCCGCCCACCAGTATCGACAACCTGCGCGATACCGACCCGTTCGTCCGCGCCACGATGGATCTGCCGATCTCGCCACAGGTGCAGTACCACACCATTATCGGCCGCGAAAAACCGCAGGTGCCGCTGGCCGAGTCCGACGATGGACTGGTGCCGTATCGCAGCGCGCATCTGGACGGCGCTGCGTCCGAACTGGTGGTGACCTCCTGGCACAGCGTGCAGGAAACTCCGCAGGCGATTCTGGAGATTCGCCGCATCCTGCATGCGCAGCTGCAGTCCGAAGCCGGCGAGGCACCTGCGCAGGGTCAGTCGCCCGCGCCCGTGCCCGCTGCGACGCCTGCGATGTTGTAAGGGGGCGCCACGCGCGATCGGTGGACGCTGCGGGCAGTTGCCGACAAACGCAGTGAAGCAGCAATGCAGGTGCGCGCGAGGTCTACTGCACCTGGTGACGCGTGCGATGTACGCGACGGACGCCTGATGGTTGCGGCCCGCCTTGCATCCAGCAGATAGCCCTCTGACAACATCCTTGTGTTGTCGCTTGTCGCTTGTCGCTTGTCGCTTGTCGCTTGTCGCTTGTCGCTTGCCGTGCCACTGCACGGTCGGTCTCCGGTCGCGCAGCAATAGTGCGCAGGCAGTTGCCGATAGCGCTGCCAGTGCCCTCGACACGCATCCGCACTGGCCTTAGCACCTTGTTTACCGCGCTCGTGCTATCAGGCACGTCTCGTACAGACTCGAACAAGGCAGAGACGATGCGCAAGCTGTCGGCAGTGCTGTGGGTGCCCCTGTTGCTGGTTGGTTGCGGCCGTGGCGAAGGCCCGAAGGATGCAGCCGGTGCTGCTGCTGCCTCACCTGCGGCGAGCGAGGCTGCGCGCCCCCCGGATGCGCCGGCAGCAGCGCATGACAGCGTGCCGGAATTTCCAGCCATCCCCACCATCGTCATCCCCGAGATCGTCGGCGTGACCCCGGCGCAACGCGCACTGGAGGCCTCGCTGCAGGACATCCTCGACCCGATCGAAGGCGTCAGCGTCGCACCTGCGCGCTGCGGCGATGGCGGCACCTTGATCAACGATGCCGGCATTACCAGCATGGATGCCAACGGCAACCTGCTGCGCAACGGCGACGGCGGCCTGTTCAACCTCAAGGCCGACGGCAGCGGTACCGCCAACTTCGATGGCGGCCTGGTCAACGTCAATGCCGATGGCAGCGGCACCATCAACGCGTCCGGGCAGGGTGGCGACGACGCCCTCATCGACGTGCAGTCCAACGGCGGCGGCACCTACAACGGCCCGGCCGGCCTGATCAGTTTGAATGGCAAGGGCGCAGGCACCTGGAACAGCGACAAGAGCGGCCTGATCGATAATCACGGCGATGGTAGCGGCACCTGGAATGGGCCGCGCGGCCTGGTCACCATCAACGCCGATGGCTCCGGCACCTGGAACGGACCGGAGGGTCTGGTGCAGAACCGCGGCGATGGCACCGGCACGGTCGGCACCCCGCCGCGCGAAGTGCGCATGCCTCCGCTGCCGAAAGTACCGCCGGCCGGCCGCTTCCCGCCTCTGCAAAAGTTCGCCCCGCCCGGTGCAGCGTGCGGCTATCTGATCACCTTGAACGACCGCATCCTGTTCGACTTCGACAAGTCCGACATCCGCCCCGATGCCGCGCGCGTGCTCGACACGCTGGCCGCCGCGCTCGGCAAGGTGACAACCCAAGAGATGGAAGTGCGCGGACATACCGATGCCAAGGGCGATGACGCCTACAACCAGTCGCTGTCCGAGCGCCGGGCCAATGCGGTACTGGCCGCGTTGCGCACGCGCGGCGCCGCACAGGGCGCCGGCGCAAAGGGCTATGGCGAATCGCAACCGGTGGCGCCCAACACCGTCAACGGGCAGGACAATCCGGGGGGGCGTCAGCTCAATCGGCGGGTCGAGATCTTCTTGCGCTCGTGAATGAGGCTTGCAGCATCAGGTAAGCGGTATCGGGTGGGCGTGCGCGTTGCACCGGCGCCGGCATCGGCCACTCGATGCTGGTTTCGCGCACTGCCGCGCAGGGGGGTCGTAACGTCATCGTGGTGTCGGCCGCGACGCCGCACGTGACGTAATCGCTTGTGCCTACAGACACCTTCAACCGCATTTAGAGTGCTGTCTGCAAACACGGCAGACGCCTTGCTGCGAGAGGCATCGCTGACAGTTCATGCCGCCTCGGCAGCATGCGTTGTCATGTCGCGTTTTGCGAAGACTCCTGTGCGCCCGCGCCAGTAACCGTATGCGCATGCCGGCAGCGATCCACGCTTCCATACGCCAGCGACTATGCCGACTTGCGCGCTTGCCGCGCGCATTTGTCATGTCTGTAGCGTACGTCATGGTTTTGAAATATGCCGTCACCACCATGCGCGGCGCCTGCTTGCAGGTGTGACGCAGGTCCGCTGTCAAAGGCCACGTCGCTCTCTCACACATCGTGGTGGCGCCGCCGTGGCTTGAGTCCATGGGGCGTTGCTGCACCCATCGGATTTGATCATGATCGCTCGTTGTTCGTTGCTGCGTCCTTCGCGCTTGTCGCAGGCCTTATGCGTGTCGTTGTCGATTTTTTGCGGCCATGCTGCCGCGCAATCCGCACAGGCTGCCGCAACCCCTGCGCAAGGCGAAATGGCCACGTTGGACAAGGTCACCGTCGCCGCCACCCGTTACAACGCGACCGACATGCAGATGGCTGCAACCAACACCGTCAACGTGTTGTCGGCCGACGATCTCAAGACCACTGCGGTACACAACGTGGCCGAAGCATTGGGCCTGATGCCGGGCGTCAATGTGATCAACACCGGGCAGTCGTATTTCGGCGGCATCGATGGCGCGGCGCGTGGCGAAGGCATGTTTTCGTCGGTGCGCGGTCTCAATGCCGAATACAACGTCAACCTGATCAATGGCATCAACGTGGCACAGGGCATGCCGTACAGCCGTGGCGTGCAATTGAGTCTGTTGCCGCCATCGGGGCTGCAGACCATCGTGTTGAACAAGACCTCCACCGCCGACATGGACGGTGATGCGATTGGCGGCACCATCGACTACCGCACGCCCAGCGCTTTCGACTCGTCCGATCGCCAGGGCGGCAGCGTGACCTTGAGCGGACGCATGGAAAGCCGCGCACGCGACTACGGCGATTCCGGACTGGGAAGCGGCGCAGCCGGCGATTGGCATGCACGTTTTGGCAATGCCGGGCAGTTCGGTGTAGCGGTCAGCGCGTATTACGACGAGCGTCATTTCGTCAACAGCGAAGTGGCCGGCGCGTCGGCGGCGCGTAACGATGGGTCCTGGGAATTCGCGCGTGCCGATGCCAGCGGCAATCTGGCCGCCGGGAGCGACCCGCAACAGGTGCTGCAGAGCACGGGCATCAACATCGGATACTCGCAGGGCGACACTCGCCGCTACGGTGGCAATGCCGCCTTCGATTGGCGTGTGGACCCCAGCCTGCATCTGTATGCGCGCATGACCTACGCCTTCGCCAAGACCGAGCAGAACACCGGTTACACCCAGTTCGTGCCGGCCAATGTCAGCTTCACCCAGATCGGCACCAGTGGTGTGTATCAGCCGCAGATCAATCGCGTGGCAGTGCGCTACTGGTACGAAACCAACCCGGAAGAAGCAGACCTTGCCACCATCCAGCTGGGTGCGGAAAAACAGCTGGGGCATTGGACGTTCGCGCCGAACATCTTCTACGGCACCGGCAACAACGATCGCCCGGATCACGTGGAAATTTCCGCACGCAACGATCAATACACTTCGACCAACTTCGCCTACGGCGCCAACCGCTTCATCAGTTACGACGGCGACGGCTTCCCAATCCCGTTACTGACCCCGGCGATGCAGGCGCAGGCGTCCGATGTGGGCAGCCTGTTCGCGCGCCGCACCGGTCAACTTTCCAAACAGTACAGCGGCCAGGACAAGGGTGGCGGCAAGTTCGATGTGGGCTACGATTTCGATGACGGCCTGCTCAGCCGCATCGCCTTCGGCGTGAAGTATGTCGACAGCTCGCGCAGCTTCACCGATCGCGACTGGACCAATGCCAAGTACACCGACGGCACCTTGTTGCGCGACACCGGGTTGATCGCGCAGCGCTACGACGCGGTGTATCCGGGGCAATACGCACTGCCCACGGTGCGCTTGAGCAACGCCGCGCTCAACGACCTGATCGCACGCACGCTGACGCCGGCCAGCTTCGATAGTTGCGGGCAGCTGGCGGTCAACAACCTCAACTGCAACACCATGCGCGCCACCGAAGCAGTCAGTGCTGCCTATGCGATGGCGACACTGCGTACCGGCGATTGGGAAATCCTGCCGGGTGTGCGCTTCGAACATACCGCCATCACCAATACGTTCTGGGCGCAGCCGGCGGCCGTCAACGGGGCCGAGCAGGTCGGCGCATTCGCCAACAACCACACGCGTTACGACGTGGTCTTGCCGAGCGTGTTCGTGAACTACCGGCCCGCGGGCGACAGCGCGGTGTATCGCGGCTCGGTGTGGACCAGTTACACCCGTCCAGCGTTCGTGCAGCTGGGCGGTGGCCGCTCCACGAATATTTCCAGCGACGGCCAGACCATCATCACCGAAGGCAACCCGGATCTGAAACCGATCAAGTCGCTCAACGTGGATCTGTCCGGCGAATGGCAGAACGACACCGGCGGTCACGCGATGCTGGCCGGCTATTACAAGCGCCTGACCGACTACATCTACGAGAGCGGTTCCAATGCGGCCAATGCCGGCGAAAGCGGCACTGCCAGTACGCGCTTCGTACGTCCGCAAAACGGCGGCGACGGCCGCGTGCTGGGCATGGAAGCTGCCGTGCGGCAGACCTTCCAGGGCCTGCCCGCACCACTGGATGGCTTCGGCATCGGCGCCAATGTCACCCGACACAGCACGCGCGTGGATCTGGGCGTAGCAGGCTTTGCGCACGAACGCATCCAGAACGCCCCGAACCTGCTCGCCAACGCGGAGCTGTTCTACGAAAAGGGACCGTGGTCTATCAATCTGAGCTACCACTACTCTGGCGAATACGTGTCGGTGTACGACTATCTCAATCAGGGCGCGCGCTGGGACAACCTGTGGATCAAGCCGATCACCCGCGTGGACCTGCATCTGGGCTATGCGCCGAGCGAGCATCTGCGCGTGGACCTGTCGGTTGCCAACCTCACCAAACAGCACAGCTATTGGGCGCATGTGGGGCACGACACCACGGCGATTTCCGACATCGTCGATTCGGGCATGACCAGCTTGGTGACCGCCAAATATGTGTTCTGAGTCTGATCGGGCAGGGTGGGGCATCTCAGCGCAGGTGCAGCAGCACGACAAGCCCGCTGCGGGAAGCGTCGACAGCGCGGAGCAGGGCGCATCGCATTGCGGGACGTTGGCTGGCGATGGGGAGCCGCTGTGGTCCGCGCGATGTGGGGCGGGTGGGCGTGACGCGATGGGGATCGCGTCACCTTCGCTACGCGCAGCGCCGGGGCGGCGTGGTGGTGGCGCGCTTGCGATCACCGGTGTCTGCCTGCTGCTGACGCTTGCAGCGGTGTTGGGTGGCTGTGCATCGCCGACGCGCAGCACATCGGCAGGTCGTGCGAGTGATCGATTGCCCGCTGACTCCCGCGGTGCCGCTGCCGTCGCGGATCGGCAGCCGGGGCAGACCGAGCAGTTGGAACGCGTGGTGGTGGTGTTCCGCCATGGCGTGCGTGCGCCGCTGCAGGGTGAAGCGGCCGCCGCGCAGTACGCCGACCAACCCTGGCCGCAGTGGTCCACCCCGGCCAGCCTGCTCACTCCGCGCGGGCGCAAGGCGGTGCGATTGAGCGGCGCGTATCTGCGTCAATGGTTGACGCAGCAGACGCTGCTGCCGCACACGGGATGCCCGGCGGCGGGGAGTGTGTCGGTCTGGGCCAATACCGATCAGCGCACCATCGACAGCGGTGCCTTGCTGGCCGACGCATTGGCGCCGGGCTGCGGCATCGTCGCCGGGCACCGCGAGGCGGGCAGTAACGACCCGTTGTTCCGGCCGATCGAGGCAGGCGCGGTGCCGTTCGATGCGGCTGCGGCAGTGGCATCGATCCAGCAGCAGACCGGCGGCCCTGCCGCAGTGCTGCAGGGCCATGCGGCCGAGTTGCAGGCGATGCAGCAGATCCTGGGCTGCACACGCACGCCCTGCGACTTTGCGCACATGCCGTCCACGCTGGCGCCATCGGCCAATGGGCGTGGACTGGCCTTGGGCGGGCCGATCGACCTGACCTCCGGCACCGGCGAGGTGCTGTTGCTGCAGTACGCCGACGGTCTGCCGCTGTCGCAGGTCGGCTGGGGTCGCACCACCCCAGAACGCCTGGCGCAGGTCTCGCGCCTGCATGCGCTGTTGTTCGATATCTACGCGCGCCCGCACTACATGGCGCAGCGTTCCGGCGCGCCGCTGGCACGCGAGGTGCTGCAACGGTTTGGCGACGCGCAGTCGCCCAGGTTGTCGGTGTTCGTCGGCAGCGACACGCATATTGCCGCATTAAGCAGTCTGCTCGGCGTGCACTTCCATCTGCCCGGCTACGGCGCCGACGATCCACCACCAGGCGGTGCGTTGCTGCTCGGCCTGTGGCGGCAACCTGACGGAACGCGCGTGGTGCGTGCCCGCTACCTGGCGCAATCGCTGGATCAACTGCGCACCCTGGCACCGCTGGACCTAGCACACCCGCCGCTGCAACAGGAACTGGCCCTGGATGTCTGCGCGCCCGAACAGCGCATGGCGTGCCCATTGCCCGCGTTTGCGCAGGCGCTGGAGCAGCAGCTGAAGCTGGATCCGTAGGTGCGGTAGTGCGATGTCAGGTTGAAGCGCGTCTTCCTGCCTGAGGCAACCGAATGGACGTGCCGTGCAGCGCGGCTCCGCCCCGCACCCTCACCCCAACCTCTCTCCCGCAGGGAGAGATGCTTTGATCCCTTCTCCCGGCGGGAGAAGGTGCCCCGCAGGGGCGGATGAGGGTACGCGCGCAGCCTAATGGAAGTGCCATGCAGCGCGGCTTCGCCCCGCACCCTCACCCCAACCCCCTCTCCCGCAGGGAGAGGGGTTTTGATCCCTTCTCCCGGCGGGAGAAGGTGCCCCGCAGGGGTGGATGAGGGTACGCGCGCAGCCTAATGAACCTTCCGTGCAGCGCAGCTTGGCTCCGCACCCTCACCCCAACCCCTCTCCCGCAGGGAGAGGGGCTTCGATCCCTTCTCCCCTCGGGAGAAGGTGCCCCGCAGGGGCGGATGAGGGTACGAGCGCAGCCTCATGGACGTGCCGTGCAGCGCGGCTCCGCTCCGCACCCTCACCCCAACCCCTCTCCCGCAGGGAGCGGGGCTTTGATCGCTTCTCCCCTCGGGAGAAGGTGCCCCGCAGGGGCGGATGAGGGTACGCGCGCAGCCTAATGGACGTGCCATGCAGCGCGGCTTCGCTCCGCACCCTAACCCCAACCGATCTCCCGCAGGGAGAAGGTCTTTGATCCCCTCTCCCGCCGGGAGAAGGCCCCCGCATGGACGAATGCTGGCGCTAGGCCTTAAAACGCAATGGGCCGCGTTAGCGGCCCATTGCGACACACCCACGCTCCAAAGAGCGCGTGGCTTACTTCAGCTTCGCATCGGCGCGCAGGGCGTCTGCGCGGTCGGTCTTTTCCCACGAGAACGCGGTCGCGCTGTGCTGCGCGCCGGTGGCGTCGGTGTAGGTGAAGTCCTTCGGCTTGCGGCCGAAGTGACCGTAAGACGCGGTCTGCTGGTACATCGGGTGGATCAGGTCGAGCATCTGGATGATGCCGAACGGACGCAGGTCGAAATGCTTGCGGATCAGCTTTTCGATCTGCTCGTCGGCGATCTTGCCGGTGCCGAACGTGGTGACCGAGATCGAGGTCGGCTCGGCCACACCGATGGCGTAGGAGACCTGCACTTCGCAACGGTCGGCCAGGCCGGCGGCCACGACGTTCTTGGCCACATAGCGTGCGGCATAGGCGGCCGAGCGGTCGACCTTGGACGGATCCTTGCCCGAGAACGCGCCGCCACCGTGACGGGCCCAGCCGCCGTAGGTGTCGACGATGATCTTGCGACCGGTCAGGCCGCAATCGCCCACCGGGCCGCCGATCACGAACTTGCCGGTCGGGTTGATGTGGAACTTGGTGCCCTTGTGCAGCCACTTGGCCGGCAGCACCGGCTTGAGGATCTCTTCGCGCACCGCTTCGATCAGGTCTTTCTGCTTGATGCCCGGGTCGTGCTGGGTCGACAGCACCACCGCGTCGATCGCGGTCGCAACGCCGTCTTCATAGCGCAGGGTGACCTGCGACTTGGCATCCGGACGCAGCCAGGACAGCGCCGAGTTCTTCTTCTTGCGGATCTTGGCCTGCTGCTCGACCAGGCGGTGCGCCAGGTGGATCGCGGCCGGCATGTAGCTGTCGGTTTCGTTGGTGGCATAGCCAAACATCAGGCCCTGGTCGCCGGCACCCTGCTGTTCGGGGTTCTTGCGGTCCACGCCCTGGTTGATGTCCGGCGACTGCTTGCCGATCAGGTTGAGCACGCCACAGGTCTCGCCGTCGAAGCCGACGTCGGAGCTGTTGTAGCCGATGTCCAGGATCACCTTGCGGGTCAGCGCTTCCAGGTCGATCCAGGCGCTGGTGGTCACTTCGCCGGCAACGATCGCAACACCGGTCTTGACCATGGTCTCGCAGGCCACGCGGGCACGCTTGTCCTGGGCCAGGATGGCGTCGAGCACGGCATCGGAGATCTGGTCGGCGATCTTGTCCGGATGGCCTTCGGAGACCGATTCGGAGGTGAACAGGTAGCTGGACATCAGGCTTATATCCCTTAATTCGGATGAAAAGATGGCTGCGGATGATACACGCCCCGTGTGTCCGTTGCATTGTGCGCCTGAACGCGATGCCGTGGGGTTAAGCACAACCGACAAAACGCCCCGGCAGCGGGCAGTGAGGTGTCTACATCACGCAAAGGCGGCAATGCGCGAGCGAGGCATGCCGATCCCCACCGGCCAGTGCCGTCCCTGCGACAGCACGGCGTGCAATGGGGGCGTCTGTCACTGCACGAGTTGCTCGAACATCTGGCCGGCACCGGTGTCGCGCTGCAAACGCTGCGGTCGGCGGTGGGCAGCTATCCCCGACAGCAACCGCTACAGCCTTGAGCAACCCACCGCTCAGGCCGATTCGGCCAATTGCAGCTGGGGCTCGTGGCTGACCGGGAAATTCATCGAGCGGGCGATGAAGCATTTTTCATGCGCGGTGTGGTGCAGCGCCCTGGCTTGCGCGAGGTCGCTGCCCGGTGCCAGGGTCACCAGCGGGCGCAGCACCACCGAGGTGAACTGCCCGGCGCCATCGGCCTGCTCCAGCATCGCGCCTTCGGCGTTGTCCTCGTAGGCCTGCACGATGATGCCGGCATCGGCGCACAACCCCAGATACCAGAGCTTGTGGCACGCCGACAGCGAGGCGACCAGCAGGTCTTCGGGGTTCCAGAGTGCCGGGTCGCCGCGAAAGCCCGGATCTGACGAGCCGTCGATCGCACTGGCCTTGCCCTCGGCCTCGATACGGTGGTCGCGACTGTAGGCGCGATACCCCGAGGTGCCGCTGCCCTGGTTGCCGGTCCAGGTGACCTTCACGCTGTACTGGTGCCGTTTGTCTGGCATTACCGCACTCCTTGTCTGCGTCGCACAGGGTGCGCCCTTCAACCCTGACAGCCAGGGTACTCGACCGCTCCGGTCTCTACCGGGGGCGGTACTTCCCAACGGTGGACCATCCGCGCCAGGTCGTTGTTGTGCAGGCTGCTGTCGCGCTGTCGCGCTGTCCCGCTGTCGCGTTGGCCGTTACACCGATACATCTCTTTCTCTGTCTGCTCCAGCTAGCAGAGGATCAATGACGCGGGGTCGCCATGTAGCAGGTCGAGGGCTTTCCTGCGCATCTGCCGCGATAGGCGCATAGCGTTCCCTACGAACGGCTGCCGCTCGTCCAGGCCGCGCTTGCGTATGCCTATCCACTGCAGCAGCGCAGCGTGCCGGCTGCTGCGATGCGATGCCGGTCGCCCCGGTGTGTCTCTTCAAGACACGCCTGCGCAGGCGCAGGTGTGTGCCGATCGAAAGCGCGTGGGTCGATGCCTATCCGTGCATGTCGGGCCTGCTAGCATCGGCCGATGGATTCCCTGACCCAGATCGTTCTTGGTGGCGCAATCGCCGCTGCCATTGCGCCGCCCGGACAGCGGCGTGCCGCGTTGTTGGCCGGCGCGGCCCTGGGCACCTTGCCCGACCTCGATGCGCTGGCGCTGCTGACGCTGACCGACGACCCGGTCACCCTGATGACCGTGCATCGCAGCGTGAGCCATTCGCTGTTCGTGCTGCCGCTGGTCGGCTGGCTGATCTGGTGGCTGTTCCGGCGCTACGGCAACGGGCGCGTGGCCAGCGCACCCACGCGCTGGTTCTGGGCGATCCAGCTGGCCTTGATCACCCATCCGCTGCTGGACGCCTTCACCGTGTACGGCACGCAGCTGTGGTGGCCGCTGCAGCCGCATCCGACCATGTGGTCGAGCGTCTTCATCATCGACCCGGCCTACACGCTATGGCTGCTGCTGGCTTGCGCGGTTGCCTGGTTCGCGCGCGCGCGCCCGCTGGCGCAGCACGTGCTGGTGATCGGGTTGGTGGCAAGTTCGGCCTATCTGGGCTGGTCGCTGATCGCCAAGCATCTGGTCGATCAGGAAGCCGACCGCGCGCTGGCGGCGATGGGGCTGGTCGATGCGCCACGCTTCTCGGTGCCGATGCCGCTCAACACCTTGCTGTGGCGGGTGGTGGCGATGACGCCCAATGGCTATGTGATCGGCGAGCGTTCGCTGGTGGCCGACACCGGACCGATGCAGTTCCGTGGATTTTCCAGCAATACCCAGGCACTGGGCGAAGTGGCGGCATTCGATTCGGTGCGCCGGTTGACCTGGTTCAATCGCGGCTTCATGCGTGCACGCCTGGTCGACGACGATTTGATGCTCAGCGATCTGCGCATGGGCCTGGAGCCGGACTACAACTTCAACTTCGTTGTGGCGCATCGCGACGGTGGGCAGTGGCAGCCCATCGTCCCGCGTCAGGTCCAGGCGGCCTATCGCGCACCGGTGGCACGCGATCAGATCGGTGCGGTGCTGGCGCAGATGTGGCACCGCATCTGGCATGCGCCGGCCGGCACGGCGCTGACCGGCGATCTGGAACAGGCCGACACGCCGGTGGCTACACCGGCAGCGTCGACGCAATAAGAGTCGCTCACAAAACGACTGCGCAGCCGCCAGGCGCGCTGCATGTGTCCGGTGCGGCATGTGGCACTCGCACTCCGCTTGGGCGCGCCGGCTACGCCCAGCTGACGCCTGCGCGCCAGGTGGGTTAGCCACTCCACGCCATGGCGCGCAGCGGATGGCAGCACGCGGCGCACGCATCGTGCAGGCGCGCGCGCTCGAGCGCAGCCTGGATAGCTCAGGCTGCGTTCGGCAGCGGCGGCGCGACGCCGGCAATCAAGGCGTCGAAGTAATCGCGGGTCAGCGCCAGCTGCGCTTCGGGCGTTTCGGCGCGATTGACCACCGCGCGGAAGTCGGCGCTTTGCGGGTGATCCTTTGCGTACCAGCCCAGATGCTTGCGCGCGATGCGCACGCCCTGCGGTTGGCCGTAAAACGCGTGCAGCGCGTGTAGATGCTCGAGCAAGGTGTCGCGGACGAAGGACAACGTCGGTGGCGGCAACAGCGTGCCGGTGGCCAGGTAATGCGCCACCTCGCCGAAGATCCACGGCCTCCCCTGCGCGGCGCGGCCGATCATCACCGCATCCACGCCGGTCTCGCGCAGTACCTGCGCCGCCTTCTGCGGCGAATCGATATCGCCGTTGGCGATCACCGGGATCTGCAGCGCGGCCTTGATCTGCGCAATCGTCGCGTACTCGGCGCTGCCGGTGTACTGCTGGTCGCGGGTGCGTCCGTGCACCGCCAGCGCAGCGATGCCGCACTCCTGCGCGATGCGTGCGATGGTCGGGCCGTTGCGATGGTCGCAATCCCAGCCGGTGCGGATCTTCAGCGTCACCGGCACATCCACCGCCTGCACCACTGCGCGCAGGATCCGCGCCACCAACGCCTCGTCGCGCATCAACGCCGAGCCCGCCCAGGCATTGCAGACCTTCTTGGCCGGGCAGCCCATATTGATGTCGATCAGCTGCGCGCCATGGTCCACGTTGTAGCGCGCCGCGTCGGCCAGCTGCTGCGGCTCGGTACCGGCGATCTGCACGCTGATCGGGTCGGGCTCACCGGCATGGTCCATGCGGTGCAGCGACTTGCGCGTGCCCCAGAAGCGCGGATCGGAAATGGTCATCTCCGACACTGCCAGCCCGGCGCCCAGCCGCTTGCACAGCAGCCGGAACGGCTTGTCGGTGACGCCCGCCATGGGCGCGAGGATCACCTTGGGGGCGATGGAGTAGGGGCCGATCTGCATGCGGGCATTGTCACTGCGGTTGCCGCTGCTGCCAACTCGGGCGCCGCCGGAGTGGCGCATGCAGTAGCGAACGCTGACCTAAGACTGCAGCAAGCCAGCGCATGCGCCCGCCGGATCGCGCGGACGCGGCCGGGCCGAACATTCCGGGATCAGCGGATCAGCTGATACAGCTCGAAGCCCTTGGCGCCGCCGTCCAGGATCAGCAGTAGTTCGTCCGGTCCCAGTGCGACCAAGCGGCCGACGCTGTTGCCGTTGGTGCCGTCGGAGATGTTGCCGAGCGCGTAGCGGCCTTCCGGTTCGTCGTTGACCGTGCTGGCACCAAGGAATGCGAACTCGCGGCTGTCCTTGGCCAGTGGATACAGCGTGCCGCTGCGGCGCTGCGAGCCGCTGACCTTGCTGAAACGATAGCCGCAGGCATCGCGGCTGATCTCGGCCTTGAAGTACGGGTAGGCATAGGCGAACCGCTGGTCGACCTGGATCGAGCGCACCTTCCAGCGTCCGTCCAGTTTGCCGGGCAGCTGCGGCGACTGCGCACGCTGCAGCAGCGTGCGCGCCAGCGCGGCGCCATCTTCCTGCTCGGCATCGTCGTAGTGCGGCGCGATCGCCTGTTGCAGGCTGCCTGCAGACACGGTCACCGCGGCGCGGTCGGCATCGCTGGCAGTACTGTTCCAGTCACAGCGCTGCGCAGCGGCCGACAGCGGGACAAGCAGGGCGCACAGCGCAACCAACGGAATCAGGGAACAACGACGCATCGAACACTCCTTGTCGTGATGCAGGCCCGTCGCGGTGACGGGCGGTCAGTTATGGCGTGGCGGGGTGAGTGAACGCAAACCGATGCCGCCACAGGCGCAGGCAGTTAGCCGGCGTCCGGCAGCAGTCTCGGCATCGACGCGGCCGCACCTTCCACTTCGGTGGAGCGCGCTGCGTAGCGGGTGGCAAAGCGCACGTGAGTAATGAAGCTGGCGCCCGGCGACTGCGCCAGCGAGGCCACCAACGCGCCATTGAAGGCGTCGCCGGCACCGGTGGTGTCCACCGTCTGCGCGCTTTCTGCGCCCACGCGGTAATGCGCGGCCGTATCGCCGCGCAGCTGTTCTTCGGCGTGCGAGATGAAGGCGCCCACCGCGCCCAACGTCACCACCACGGTGCCGCCCGGCAACAACTTGCGGCACAGCGAATGCAGCGTGTTGCCGTCCAGCGCCGCGACATCGTCGGCGTTGATGCGCTCGCCGACGTGGCGGCCGAGCAGCGCGGCAAATTCGGTTTCGTTGGGGGTCAATACGTCGGACAGTTTGAGCAGGCCGATCGAGGTCGGGGCGTTGGCCGGCGCGGCATTGAGCACGGTCAGTACGCCGCATTCGCGGGCCAGTGCCAGCGCCGACTCGATCGTCTCGGCCGGCGATTCCAGCTGCGCCAGCAGCACGCGTGCCGAGGCGACCAGCGCGCGCTGGTTCTCGACAAAACCGGGGCTCAGCACCGAGTTGGCGCCGGCGCCGATCACAATCGTGTTGCGCCCGTGGCCGTCGACATAGATGCCGCCGGTGCCGGTGGGTTCATTGCTCGGTTCGGCGATCAGCGTAAAGCCGTCGTGCGCCGCCAGCGAGCGCGCCAGCGCGCCGCCGGCATCGTCGCCCAGCGCGCACAAAAAGTGCGTCTTGGCACCGGCACGTGCGGCCGCGACCGCCTGATTGAACCCTTTGCCACCCGGGCCGGTGCTGTAGCGGCCGGCGATGGTGGCACCTGGCGCAGGCAGCACATCGCAGCGCCACACGTGATCGACATTGAAAGACCCGACAACGACGACCGAACTCATAAATACCTGCTTGCTTGAATGACTTGAAGAAACGTGGCGTCCGGCGATTAGACCGTGACGCCGATGAACCCGCGCCGCCTCAACCGAAGTGCGAGAGCACGCCGGCAATGGTAGCGGTCATGAAGGTGGCGATCGAACCGCCGAGCACCGCACGCAGGCCGAATTTGGCCAGATCGTGACGACGTTCCGGCGCCAGCCCGCCAATGCCGCCGATCTGGATCGCGATCGAGCTGAAGTTGGCAAAGCCGCACAGGGCATACGTGGCAATCAGGCGGCCTTCGTCGCTCAGGCCCACGCCCGGCACTTCGCCCTTCACGATCCGCGACAGCTCGCTGTAGGCGACGAACTCGTTGATCACCACTTTCTGGCCGATCAGCGACCCGACCGTGGTGGCATCCACCCACGGCGTGCCGATCACCCAGGCGATCGGCGCCAGCACGTAACCGAAGATCGTCGACAGGTTGGTCGGCCGCCCCAGCGCCGCTGCCGCGCCAGTCACCTCGCCCAGCCAGGTCAGCGGCGCATTGATCAGCGCGATCAGCGCGATGAAGGCCAGCAGCATCGCGCCGATGTTCAGCGCCAGGCGCAGGCCATCGCCGGCGCCGGCCGCAGCCGCATCGATGATGTTGCTAGTGGTTTTTTCCACTTCCATCTTGACCGTGCCGCGGGTCAGCGGCGTGCCGGTTTCCGGCACCAGCAGCTTGGCGACCACCAGCGTGGCCGGCGCGGCCATGATGCTGGCGGCCAGCAGATGCTTGGCGTAGAACGCCTGCTGCGCAGGATCGCTGCCGCCGAGCATGCCCACGTATGCGGCCAGCACGCCGCCGGCGATATGCGCCATGCCGCCGATCATCATCGTCAGCAATTCGGACTGGGTCATCTTGGGGATGTAGGGGCGCACCGTCAGCGGCGCCTCGGTCTGGCCGATGAAGACGCTGGCGCAGACGCTGGTGGTTTCTGCGCCAGACACGCGCATCACCTTGGTGATCGCCCAGGCCATCGCACGCACCACCACCTGCATCACGCCCAGGTGGTACAGCACGCCCATCAGCGCGGAGAAGAAGATGATGGTGGGCAGCACCTGAAACGCAAAGATAAAGCCGTAGCTTTCGATGTTCATCAGGCTGCCGAAAATGAAGGTGGAGCCTTCATTGACGAAGCTCAGCACCTTCACGAAGCCCTTGCCCAGCGAGTCGAACACGTCGCGCCCGCCCGGCACCAGCAGCACCAGCGAGGCGAACGAGATCTGCAGCAACAGGCCGGTGCCGACCAGCTTCCAGTCGATCGCGCGGCGGTTGGTCGAAAACAGCCAGGTGATGCCGATGAGCACCGCCAGACCGAACAGGCCGAAACCGATCCTTCCTAAACCTTCGACCATTCCATTCCCCGGGCTGCCAACGGCAAAACGATGAAGCCTAGAGCAGGGGGTGTCGGCGGGCAAGGCGAGCGGCATTCAGAAGGCCGGCACAGGGTTGCGCGGGCGCCCGGCCCGGTAAACTGCGCAAGCCGGTCCGGGGCAGGCGCCCCGGAGGTCGCAGGAGTTCGCCATGCTTTACCGTCGTCTGGGTTCCACCGGGCTGCAGCTATCGGCCGTGTCGTTCGGGGCCTGGGTGACCTTCGGCAAGCAGATCGGGCGCGGCGAGGCGCGCAACCTGATCGCCGCCGCCTGGGACAACGGCATCAATTTCTTCGACAACGCCGAGGTCTACGCACGTGGCCGCGCCGAAGAGGTGATGGGCGATGTGATCGCCGACCTGCGCCTGCCGCGCGATGGCTACTGCGTGTCGAGCAAGGTGTTCTTCGGTGCGGTGGACAGCCCGCGCCCGACCCAGCGCGGGCTCTCGCGCAAGCACGTCACCGACGCCTGCCACGCGGCGCTCAAGCGCTTGCGTGTGGACTATCTGGATCTGTATCTCTGCCACCGGCCCGACCCGGACACGCCGATCCAGGAAACCGTACGCGCGATGGACGCGCTGATCCGTCAGGGCAAGGTGTTGTACTGGGGCACCTCCGAGTGGAGCGCCGAGCAGTTGCGTGCGGCCATCGCCATCGCCGAGCAGGAACACCTGCATGCGCCGGCGATGGAGCAGCCGCAGTACAACCTGCTGCACCGGCAGCGGCTGGAGCGCGAGTACGCGCCACTGTGCGAGGCCGGGCTGGGGACCACCATCTGGTCGCCGCTGGCGTCGGGCTTGTTGACCGGTAAATACAACGGCGGGGTGGAGGCCGACAGCCGCCTGGGCCAGCCGGAGAATGCCTGGCTGCAGGACGAAGTGCTGGGCACACCGGAGTCGCGCCGACTCGAGCGGGCCCGCGCGTTTTGCGCGGTGGCTGCCGAGCTCGGGCAGTCCCCGGCGCGGCTGGCCATCGCCTGGTGCCTGCGCAACCCGCATGTATCCACCGTGATCCTGGGCGCGAGCCGGGTCTCTCAACTGGAAGAAAACCTGGGGGCGCTGGAGACCTTGGTGCAGGTGGATGCCGCGGGCTGGGAGCGGGTGGACGCGGCGACGCGTTGAGCGATGCGCCGCAAACGATTGGTTAGGTCAATCGAAAGGTGTAAAGCGATGCAAAGATCGAGAACCGCAAATGAGAATGGCTCTTGATCATTAAATGAGAATGGTTATTATTTGTCTGGCCAACCGACTGGAGAACCAGATCATGACCGCTCATCCCGTGCTGCTCCGCTCCGAACCGGTCAACCTGCGCGACCGTGCCGTGCCGCGTGTTGTGCCTGCCGAAGACCTCATCAGCAGCGAGGCGCTGCTCAAGGGACGTCGCGAAGTGCTGATCCAGCACGGCGACCGCGTCTATCGCTTGCGCCATACCAGCAACGACAAGCTCATTCTGACCAAGTAAGTCCTGCCGAGCCGACGCCGGCGACCCGTGTGGGTCGTCCGGCCGCGGCCCTGAGGCAGACGCGTCGCGCAACCGCTCCAGGCGCGCCACGCAGTGATTGCGTGTTCGCAGCCGACGTTGCGCTGCGCAGTGCGGCCGTGCCGACCGGCATCCGCACAACACGACCGATGTGGGCACGCCGCCGCTGCCCACCACTGACCTCTCCACCCCCTTGCCGCATGCGGCATGCCGCAGCGTGCGCTGCCGGGGGCTCCCGCAAAGGTTCCTAGATGATTCGCCTGCATCCGCTGGTGGTCGCGCTGTCGCTTGCGCTGCCTGCTGTTCCGTTGTGTGCCCATGCTGCCGACTCAGACGCCGGCGGCGATGCTGCGCGCGAGGTGCACGACTTCGATCGCCTGCAGGTCACCGCCACGCGCACCCAGCGCGCACTGATCGATGTGCCGGCCACGGTGGATGTGATCGACCGCGAACAACTGGATAACCAGCTGGTGCGCGAACTCAAGGACCTGTTCCGTTACACGCCCGGGGTGTCGGTGACCAGCAACAGCGGTCGCTTTGCCGGCGCCAGCGGCATTCGCATTCGTGGACTGGATGGCAACCGCGTCGCGATCCTGGTGGACAACGTGCCGGTGTCGGACACCTTCGCCTTCGGCAGCTATCTCAATGCCAACCGCAATTTTGTCGACCTCGAAACGCTCAAGCGGGTAGAGGTCGTCCGTGGGCCGGCCAGCTCGCTGTATGGCTCCGATGCGCTGGGTGGCGTGGTGGCCTTTGTCACCAAGGACCCGTCGGATTATCTGAGCACCGATAAGCGTAGCTATGTCGGGCTGAAGTTCGGTTACGAAGGCGACTGGAATGGTTTGTTTGCCGGTGCGTCCGCCGCATTTGGTGGCGAGCGCTGGAGCGGCATGGTGGCCGTAGCGCATCGCCAGGGCCAGGAAGCGCAAAACCAGGGCGATAACCGCAGCCGCGACTTCACGCGCACCGCCGCCAATCCGCAGACCATCGACGGGCGCAGCGTGCTGGCCAAACTGGTGTACGCACCGAACGCGCAGCAGCGGTTCAAGCTCACTGTCGAAGGTAATGAGGACTATGGCAGCATCGACGCGTTGAGCGGCATCGACCCGCGTGTGACCACGCCATCGCTGCGCATCCTGTCGCAGGACGGCCGCGATCATCAGACCCGTGCGCGGGTGTCGTTGCGGCATGAGCTGGACGCGCTGGACGCGGCGCTCGCCGACGATCTGCAATGGCAGCTCTATCGCCAGGATAGCGACAGCCTGCAACGCACCGACGAATTGCGTGGCAACAACACGCGTCGCCACAACGAACACACTTTCGACCAGCGCGTGTACGGGTTGCTGATCAATGCGCACAAGCGCATCGAAACCGCGGCGCTGACCCACGACATCACCTACGGCCTGGACGGCACCTGGACCGATACGCGTGCCAAGCGCGATGGGTATTCGGTGAATCTGGCCAGTGGCGCGATCACCAACCGCGTTGGCCAGGACGTGTTTCCGGTGCGCGATTTCCCCAAGAGCGAAACCACCAAGCTCGGTCTGTATGCGCAGGACGAAATCGAGCTACTTGATGGCAGGTTGTCGCTGACTCCAGGCGTGCGCGTGGATTATTTCCGTCTGGCGCCGCAGCTGGACGACATCTTTCGCGAAGACAATCCCGGCGTGGCGGTGGCAACCATCGACCAGACGCAGGTGTCGCCGAAATTCGGCGCGGTGTGGCGTTTCTCGCAAGCCTGGTCGGCGTATGCCAACTATGCGCACGGCTTTCGCGCGCCGCCGTACAACGATGTCAATATCGGCTTTACCAATCTGCAGGCGCGTTACACCGCCATCGCCAACCCGGAGTTGAAATCGGAGACCAGTCGCGGCGGCGAGCTGGGGCTGCGCTTCAACGATGCCGTCGGCTATCTGGGGGTGAGCGTGTACTACACCGACTACCGCAACTTCATCGAATCGTATGCGCCGGCTGGCGTCAATGCGGAGGGTTTACTGCTGTTCCAGTCGCGCAATGTCGACGATGTAGTGATCAAGGGCGCCGAAGCGCGCGGCGGGCTGGATCTGGGCGCGCTGGCCGGCTGGCAGGGTTGGTCGTTGAACAGCGCGGTGGCCTATTCGGAAGGCGACAACCTCACCGACGACACGCCACTCAATTCGGTCGACCCGTTGCGCGGTACGCTCGGCGTCGCCTTCGACAGCGATGTTTGGGGTGCGGAATTGATCGGCACCTTTGTCGCACGCAAGCGCCGGCCGCAGCTGGACAGCTACTACACGCCGGCCGGCTACGCCACGCTGGACTTGATGGGCCATTGGCAATTCGCACCCGGCACCAAGGTCACTGCAGGCATTTTCAACTTGGCCGACCGCCGCTACGTGGACTGGAATGCGCTGCCCAACGGCACGCTGGCCAGCAGCACAGTGCTGGATCGGTTCACCGGCGCCGGACGCACGGCGTCGGTCAGCCTGGCGGTGAGTTGGTAGCCGCCATGCCCATCGCCCGCTCACTCCCGTTGTCCTCGGGCGCACGTGCCGACCGCGTCGCATTGCCGCGCGCACCGCAGTTGTCGGCGCTGGGCACGGTGCTATGCCTGTACCGTCCCGCGCTGGGCAATGAACTCGATGGCTGGCAGCACGCCGTCGATGCCGCCGCCTCGCGCCAGGTGGACAGCGATGGCGTGCGCGAAAGCATCTGGTTCTTCGGCGCCGACGGCCAATGTTGCTGGCGGCTGTATCTGTTGCCGGATAGCGATTTTTTGAGTTGGGATCGCCTGGTCTCGCGCTTGCCGCCACTGCCGGCGGAGACGCACGGCCTGGGCGTCGGCGAACGCTTATGGCGTCGTCTGGCCGGACGCCTGCGCGGTGAGAGCTGGCGCTTGAGCGCACTGCGCCTGCAGTCCACTGCCAACCGCCAGCAGCCGCTGGCCGCCAATCTTGCGACCGTGTCTGCGCTGGGTGCGGACGTCGCCGCGCGCCTGGCCCGCGAAGAAGGCATCGACGGACGTGTGGCAGTGGACGATTGCTGCTGCGCACGCGCTGCCGCCTCGCGCGCTGCGCAGGCTACCTCACGCGGTACCGATCCCACCGATATGACCACGTCGCTGCTGCGCCTGCGCCGCTGACGTTCCCACGACCACGACCGAGAGTTCCGATGAGCCGATTGTTTCCGTATTTTCCTGCAGTGATGCTGAGCCTGTTACCGGTGGTCGCCACTGCGGCCGCAGAGCCCGAACGCGATCGCCAGAGCATTTTGGCGATGCAGGGCGAATACGCGGTGGATTTCGCCTTCGACGAAACCGTGTTGCTCAAGCCCGGTTACGAGCGCGCATCGGCGATGCGCAGCGCTGCCAACGAAGTGGTGATCGTGGTGGAAGACACGCCACACAAGATCGTGTTGCAACACTTGCTGGTGGATGAAAAAACCAAACATGTGACCAAGCACTGGCGGCAGGATTGGGTCTACCAAGCGCCGCAGCGTTTTGAATTCAGCTCCGACCAGACCTGGCGGGTGCGCGCAGTGCCGGCGACGACGACTGCAGGTGCATGGACGCAATGCGTGTTCGAGGTGAGCGATGCGCCGCGTTATTGCGGCAGCGGACGCTGGGACTACGCCGATGGCCACCCGACCTGGACCAGCGATCTGAGCTGGCGCCCGTTACCTCGCCGCGAATACACCAAGCGCAGCGACTACAACGCGCTGTCGGTGATCAATCGCCACACGCTCACGCCTAACGGCTGGACGCACGAACAGTTCAACACCAAGGTGCTGCGCAAGCCCGATGGAAGCCAGCAGGCCATCGCACGTGAGTTCGGCTTCAACGATTACCGCAAGACCAGCGACGTCGACTTCGCTCCGGCCTACGCCTACTGGAAGGGCACGCAAGGCTACTGGGCCAAGGTGCGCACGCGCTGGGCCACCTTCCTGGACACGCCACCGGGCCTGCATCTGAAAACCAAACCCGATGGCATGGCGATGATCATGCCGATGTTCGAACAGGCCGACACCGTGCAGAAGGGCAAGCCGGTCAAGGACGCGCAACTCGACGCGGTCTTCGCGCAGTGGGTGGAACCTGCGAACTAACCACCGGCTATCGTAGGAGCGCACCCGGGCGCGATGCGGGTTTCCTGGTAATGCCCGTCGCGCCCAGGTGCGCTCCTACGCGCGAGACAGACGTTATTCCTTGAACATCAAAAACGCCGCCACCAGGATCAGGCCGAACGCGGCCCAGTGATTCCACTTCAGCGACTGGCCCAGGTAGAAGGTCGAGAAGCCGGCGAATACCAGCAACGTGATCACTTCCTGCATGCCCTTGAGCTGCGGCGCCGAATACACCGCGCTGCCCATGCGGTTACCCGGGACCTGCAGGCAGTATTCGAAAAACGCGATACCCCAGCTGACCAGGATCGCGATCATCAGCGGCGTGCTTTTGTACTTCAGATGCCCGTACCAGGCGAAGGTCATGAACACGTTGCTGGCGAGCAGCAGCAGGATTGGGTACAGGTACGCAGTGAAGGCGGTCGTGGGCATGACGGCGGACGGCAGGAAAGGGGCCGGCAGCATAAGCCAGCGCCGTTAAGCGCACGCGACCGTTTCGATGCGTCGGGCGCAGGCTAAGGCGGTCGGAGGCCTGTGGGAAACGCTGGAGCAGGTCCATGCAAAACGACTGGCCCTGCGACGCGGCTCCCACGCTCACCCTGCTAGCGCTGCATACCCCAACGCCGCACGGTGAGCCGTTCGATGGCCTGGAACACCACGCCTTCCACCAGCAGGCCCAGTACGATCACCATGGCCAGGCCGGCGAACACCTTGTCGGTGTACAGCTCGTTGCGGTTCTGGAAGATGTACCAGCCCAGGCCGCCCTGGCCGGAGGTGGCGCCGAACACCAGCTCCGCTGCGATCAGGGTGCGCCAGGCGAACGCCCAACCGATCTTCAGGCCGGACAGGATCGCCGGCAGCGCGGCCGGGATCAGCAACTGCGCCACATAGCGTGGACCACGCAAGCCGTAGTTGCGGCCGGCCATGCGCAGGGTCTCAGGCACCGCCTGGAAGCCGGCGTAGGTGGTCAGCGCCAGCGGCCACAGCACCGAATGCACCAGCACGAACACCAGGCTACCGGTGCCCAGCCCGAACCACAGCAAGGCCAGCGGCAACAGCGCAATGGCCGGCAACGGGTTGAACATCGCCGTCAGCGTGCCCAGCACATCGCGGCCCCAGCGTGTGGAGGCGGCCAAGGCGGTGAGCACGAAGGCCAGCACCACGCCGAGCACATAGCCCTGCGCCAGCACCTTTAGCGAGGCACCCACGCGGCGCAGCAATTCGCCCGACAGCAGTCCCTCAAAAAACGCGCGTGCGGTCTGCCATGCGCTGGGCAGCATCAGATCGTCGCCGACCACGCGTGCGGCGATTTCCCATACCGCCACCAGCACCGCCAGCACCAGCGCCTTGCGCAGCCATGGCGGCGCCTGCCAGCGCGCTGGCGCGGCCGTGGCGATCAGTGCGGGGTCCAGCGGCTGGACGGCCAGTTCGTACTCGGCGCGCACCGGCGGGAGCGGTGGCAGCCTGGCGGCAGGGCTGCGGCTCATGGCAGCGCCTCGCGTTGACGCATGGCCGGGCGACGCAAAGGCGCCACCTTGTCGTTGTCGAGCGTGGCGTCGGGCAGGTCGAACAGCAAGCGGTGAATGCGCTGCGCGGTCTGCTGAAACGCCACGCTGCCGGCGCTGTGCGGGCCAAACGCGTGCGCGTTGAGTTCGGCGCGTACCTGACCGGGGTGCGGCGACAGCAGCAACACGCGGTTACCGACCACCAGCGCTTCTTCGATGGAATGGGTGACGAACAACAGCGTGAAGCGCAATTGCTCCCACAGTTCCAGCACCTGCTCCTGCATGCGCGAGCGCGTCAGCGCGTCCAGCGCAGCGAACGGCTCGTCCATCAACAGCACACGTGGACGCATCGCCAGTGCGCGTGCAATGGCAACGCGTTGCTTCATGCCACCGGACAAGGTGTGCGGGTAGGCCTCGGCAAACGCGCTCAACCCGACCTGCGCCAGACTTTCGTCGGCGCGTTCGCGCGCTTCGGCGCGGCTGAGCTTGCGCGCTGCGCGCAGGCCGAAGATCACGTTTTCGCGCACGGTCTTCCACGGTGCCAGTTGATCGAACTCCTGGAACACCACCACTCGATCCGGCCCCGGTCCGGTCACTGCACGCCCGTCCAGACGGATCTGTCCTTCGCGCGGACTGACGAAGCCGGCCACCGCCTTGAGCAAGGTGGACTTGCCGCACCCCGACGGCCCCAGCAGCACAAAACGATCGGCTTCATGCACATCGAAGCGCACCCGATGCGTCGCGCGCACCACGCGCTGCGCGGACGCGTATTCCAGGCTGACATGATCGACTTGCAGCAACGGTGTGCTCATCGCTCAGCTCCCGCCTGCAATCAGCGGGTCGTCGAAGAAATAGTCGCCCACCTTGTCAGGCGCCTGCTTGATCGCCCCGCTGTGCTGCATGAACTTGCCCAGTTTCAGCGTGTTCTGCGGCGCCACGGTGAACTGCACCTTGGGGTCCTTGAGAATCTGCAAGACCAATGCACGGTCGATGCTCGAACCGTTACGACGCAGGAAGATATCTGCCGCCTGTTCCGGATGCGCGGTGACGAATTTCGCCGCCTGATCCAGTGCGGCGACAAAGGCGCGATAGGTCTTGGGATTGTCGCGGCGGAATTTTTCGGTGGCGTATAACACCGTGGCCGACGACGGGCCGCCTTCGATGTCATAGGAGCTGGTCACAATATGCGCGGCCGGGTTGCGCGCCAGTTCCTGTTCCTGAAACGGCGGGCTGGCGAAATGCGCAGTGATTTCGGTGCGGCCACGGATGATCGCTGCGGCGGCATCCGGGTGCGGCAATGCCACCTGCAGTGGGTCCAGCTGATGGGTGCCCTTGTCGCCCCAGCGCTGTTGCGAGGCATGCTGCAGAAAGCGCGATTGCACCGACACGCCGGTGGCCGGCACCGCAATACGGTCCTGCGGCGTGAAGTCGCCGATGCTCTTGATGCGTGGGTTGTTGCTGATCAGGTAATACGGAAAATTGCCCAGCGAGGCCACACCACGCACATTCTGCCGGCCACGCGTGCGGTCCCAGATGGTGAACAACGGCCCGACGCCTGCGCCTGCGATATCGATCGAACCGGTGAGCAAGGCATCGTTGACCGCCGCGCCGCCGGACAACTGCAGGAACTGCACATCGATGTCCACGCCAGCGGCCTTGCCTTGCTGCTCGATCAGTTTCTGGTCCTGTGCCACATCAAGTAGGAGATAGACGATGCCGAACTGTTTGGCGATGCGTAGCTTTCCTTCTGCCTGCGCGGTGGCGCTCAGCAGCAACGGCAGTGCTGCCAGCAGCAACACCGCGACGCGCCTTGAGACTGTGCGGCGCTGCGAAGGTGCGTGAGAAGTGACGGTCAAACGCATGCGGCGCTCCAGTCGAAAGGGGGAGGAGGGGACAGGCGCACGCTCAGAACGGCGCGTCGCCTTCGATGGTGGTGCGGTTGAGCCGGCGGCGCAGGTGGTCGGGCGTGCCGGCGGCCAGATGCATCACCGAGCGGTTGTCCCAGAACACCATGTCGTGCGCCTGCCATCGATGCCGGTAGACCAATGCATCGCGGGTACTGTGTTCGAACAAGGTCTGCAGCAACGCAGCACTTTCGTCGTCGGGTAAGCCGACGACACGGGTGGTGAAGTGTTCGCTGACAAACAGCGCTTTTTGCCTGGTTTCCGGGTGCGTCCGCACGATGGGGTGCTGCACCGGCTTTACTTCGGCAATCTGTTCGGGGGTCAATGCCGGGCGCCACGGATTGCGTGCGCGCAGCGCTTCGTACTTGGCGAGATAACTATGTTCGGCACGCAGGTCCTGCACGCGGCGCTTGAGCGGCTCGGGCAGCGTTTGCCAGGCCAGATGCTGATTGGCGAACAGTGTGTCGCCGCCGTCGCTGGGCAGTTCCTGCGCATGCAGCAGCGAGCCCAGGCTGGGCGTTTCCTTGTAGGACAGATCCGAGTGCCAGTAATGCCCGGCATCGCCCAGCCCGATCGGCTCACCGTTCTCCTTGATGTTGGACACCACCAGCACTTCCGGATGCCCGCGCAGCTGAAAGTTGCGCAGCACATGGATCTGCAACGGCCCGAAACGACGGCTGAAATCCACCTGCTGCGCAGGCGTGATGCGCTGATCGCGGAACACCAGCACGTGGTGGTCCAGATGTGCCTGATGGATGCGCGCAAAGGTGGCGGCATCCAGCGGCTGCGACAGATCCAGCCCGATGACTTCCGCACCCAGTGGCGCGTCGAATGGCACGATTCGCACGCCGGACGTCTGCACGGCGGCGGCATCGTTGCGCGGCGATTGCACGCGCGCTGCAGAACTCACGCTGGCCATGACGGTGGCACCTCGACGACAGCTAAAGGCCGCCCGAACGGCGACCGGACTGGTCACTCTAGGCAGTCGTGCCGCCGCTGCGAACGTACGATTGGCAAGGTGCTTATGCGCTGCAGGTATATGCGTTGCGACACGGGCGATGCCGATCGCGTCGTAAGGCGCAGCGCTCCATGACAGTGGGTCATGCAGCGCATCTGGTGGCGTATTACTTAGCCGATAGCCAACACTCGGCCGCGTCTATCACCGGCCTTACTCCGTACGCAGCGCCAACGCAGGTGGCGTGGACAAAATGCGTCGGGTGCCCGACCAGCCCGCCAACAGGCTCAACGCCAACCCGAATGCGCCGCCCAGCAGCAACCGCGGCCAATCCGGCGCAAGTGCGATGTCGAACGCCTGCTGCCCGACCACCGCGCCGATGACGGCGGCAGCCGTGACCGCAAGGCCCGCGGCCAGCAGCCCCAATGCGCCGAATTCCACCAACACCGCGCCACGCAGCTGACCGCGCCGTGCGCCCAAGGTACGCAGCACCGCGCTGTCGTAGCGGCGCTCGCCTGCCGTGGCCTGCAACGCGGCCAGCAGCACCAGCACACCGGCCAGCAGGCTGAAGCCCATCACCAGTTGCACGGCCTGCGCCACCTGGTCGATCACCTCGCGCACACGGCCAAGAATCGCCTCGATATCCAAGACCGAAATATTGGGGTAGTCGCGGCTCAGCGATGCCAGCTTGGGTGCATTGCCGGGTGGCAGATGAAAGGCGGAAATCAGGTTGTACGGCGCATCGCCCACCGCGCCCTGGTTGAGCAGCAGGAAGAAGTTGACCCGGAACGAATCCCAGTCGGCCTTGCGGATGCTGGTGACGGTGAAACTGCGCTGCTGTTCGCCCAGCAACAAGGTGATGCGGTCGCCGAGCTTGAGCTGATAGCGCAGTGCCCAGCCTTCTTCCACCGACGCCTCGGCCTGCGTGCTGTCGGCGCTCCAGAATTTGCCTTGCAACAAGGTGTTGGCCGGCGGAAACGCATGCCGCCAGGAAAAATTGACCGGCCGGTTGTCGCCGTCGCCATCGTCCTGCGGGTCGCGGTCGCCGCGCACCGGCGGCTTGTCGTTGATCGCGATCAGCCGCCCGGTGGAAAACGGCTCCACCGCCGCGTTGTCCACGCCCAGGCCGCGCAAGGTCTGCAGCACCGGCTCGGTCTGCTCGGGCTGGATGTTCATCAGGAAGTAGTTGGGTGTGTCCGCAGGCAGGCGGTCGCGCCATTGACCAAGCAGGCCCGGGCCGACCACCGCTAGCAATAACAGCGCGCACAACGACAGCGACAGGCCGACCAACTGCACCACGCTCAACCCGCGTCGGCGCGTCAGCGAGGCCAAGCCCAGCTTCCAGGCTCCGCGCAGGCGGTGCTGGATCGGCCGTAACAACGTCAGCAATCCCAGCCCCAGCAGCATCGCCACCACCGCCAGCGCGGCCAGGCCGCCCAACACCCAGCCGGCCAGCACCAGGTTGCCGGTAGCATAGACGGTGAGCGCCAGTGTGGCGGCCAACGCGGCCGCATACACCAGCAACGAACTCGGCGGCACCGCGGCAAAGCTGCGGTTGAGCACGCGCATCGGCGGCACGTTGCGCAGCCGCAGCAGCGGCGGCAGGCCGAAGCCCAGCAGCAGCACCAGGCCGATGCCCGCACCCGCCAGCGCAGGGGTGGCCTGCGGCAGCGGCAGCCGGTTCGGGATCAGACTGCCCAGCGCCTGCACCAGGCCTTCCTGCGCCAGCATGCCCAAGCCAATGCCGACCAGGCAGGCCGGGATGGCGGTCAACAGCAATTGCAGCGACAGCATCGCCAGGATGTCGCGCTGTTTTGCGCCCAGGCAGCGCAGCACCGCCACGGTGTCGATGCGCCGCATCGCAAAGCGGTTGGCCGCCAGTGCGGTGGCCACGCCGGACAGCAATACCGCCAGCAACGCCGACAAGGCCAGGAAACGCCCGGCGCGATCGAACGCGGCGCGCATGCCGCGCTGGGTGTCCTCGATGCCGACCAGGCGGTACTCGCTGGCGCGCGGCTTGAGCCACGCGCGCAGGTCGGCGATCGCGTTCGGCGCACCGGCAAACATCAACCGGTATGAGGCGCGACTGCCCGGGCCCAGCAGGCCGGCGCCCTCGATGTCGGTGCGGTTGACCAGCAGCGGCGGTGACAGCTGCATCAATTCGCCGGAGGCATCCGGCTCGGCGCGCAGCACGCCGGTAATGGTCAGATGGCCGGCGCCGAACTCCAGCTGTTCGCCTACGCGCAGGCCCAGGGCTTCCAGCAGGCGCGGGTCGGCATAGGCCTGGCCCGGCGGCGGTGCAGTGGCGGGGGTGCCTTCCGGGTCGCTAGCGCCTTTGGAGACCAGCAACTGACCGCGCAGCGGATAGCCGGGACCCACGCCGCGGATATTGGCCATCTGGCTGGCCTCGCCATGAAACAACACGCTCGGAAAGCTGACCATGCGCGTGCTTTGCAGCCCACGTCGCTGCGCCTCGTCGGTGAAGTTGGCCGGGATCTCCTGGCGTCCGGTGACACCCAGATCGCCGCCCAGCACTTCGGCCGCGCTGGAGGTCAGCGCCAGGGTCACCCGGTCCACCAGGGTCCCGACCGCAGTCATCACCGCCACGCCCAGCACCAACGCCGCGAACACGGTCAGCAGGTCGCCTGCCAGGAATTCCCGCCGTACCGCACGTGCGGCCTGCCGCAGTACGTTCATGCGGTCGGGCCGGTCTGTGCGTGCAAACGGCCGCTGTCGATGCGGTAGATGTGATGGCAGCGCTGCGCCAGGGTCATGTCGTGGGTCACCAGCACCAGGGTGGTGTCGCTGGTGGCGTTGAGCGCGAACAACAGGTCGCTGATCTGCGCGCCGGTGGTTTGGTCCAGGCTACCGGTAGGCTCGTCGGCAAACAGGATGCGCGGCTTGGCCACGAACGCGCGCGCCAGCGCCACGCGCTGCTGCTCGCCGCCGGACAGCTGGCGCGGGTAATGCCGCGCACGTGCGCTCAGGCCGACCGCCTCCAGCACTTCACGCACTCGCGCCGGATCTTCGCGCCCGGCCAGTTCCAGCGGCAGCGCGATGTTTTCCTCGGCGGTGAGCGCCGGCAATAGATGAAAGCTCTGGAACACGAAGCCGACCTCACGCGCGCGCAGGGCCGCGCGCGCTTCCTCGTCGAGCTGGCCCAGGTCCTGCCCGGACAGCGCAATGCTGCCGCGGGTGGGCAGGTCCAGCCCGGCGAGCAGGCCGAGCAGGGTGGTCTTGCCCGAACCGGACGCCCCAACGATGGCGATGCTGTCGCCTTCACTGACCGTCAAGCTGACGTTGTCGAGGATGTGGAGTGTTCCCTCCGGTCCACTGACGGATTTGCCGACCTCGCGGACGTCGATGGCGGTGCGGGTGCTGGAGCGGGGGGCCAGACTGTCGATGAGGAATCTCCGAATGCGTGAAAGAACACTGCGATATGGCGCGCTGGCCCTGTGGCTGCTGACACTGTCCCTGCTTGTGCCGGGAATTGCCTCTGCCAAAAGTCCGGCTGCGACCGCACCGATCCTGGTGGTCGGCGACAGCCTCAGCGCTGCGCACAACATCCCGGTGCAGTCCGGCTGGGTCACCTTGCTCGACCAACGCCTGAAACGTGACATGGCGACGCCACCGCCGGTCGTCAATGCCAGCATCAGCGGCGAGACCACATCGGGCGCGCTGACCCGGTTGCCTGGCCTGCTGCAAAAGCACCACCCCGGCGTCGTGGTGATCGAATTGGGTGGCAACGATGCCCTGCGCGGGCTGACCCCGGCCCAGCTCAAGGGCAACCTGGAAAAGATGATCCAGCTCAGCCAGCAGGCCGGCGCCAAGGTGCTGTTGCTGGGCATCGATGTGCCACCGAACTACGGCCCGGCCTATCGCGAGCGCCTGAAAGCTGCCTACGCCGACCTGTCTAAACAATACAAAACCGCGTTGGTGCCGTTCTTCCTGGAGAAGGTCGCATTGCAGCCCGGCTTGATGCAGGCCGACGGGCTGCACCCGACCGCGGCGGCGCAGCCCAAGGTGCTGGAAACGGTGTGGCCCGCGCTGCGCCCGTTGCTGGCGCGCTGAACTAGGCGCGTCATGTAACGTTATTTGGTCTTCACATGCTTTCCACCGCCGATCCGGCATGTTTCACAAAGCTGAAGACCGAGGAAAGTCCATGCGTCAGACCAAGGAAACGTCCGGCCTCGTGCTGGTCGTCGAAGACAACCGCAATATCTCCGAAATGATCGGCGAGTACCTGGAAGGCCGTGGCTTCGAGGTCGACTATGCGCAGGACGGACTGGACGGTTACCGTCTGGCCGCCGAGAACAGCTACGACGTGGTCGTGCTGGACCTCATGCTGCCACGCCTGGACGGGATCGAAGTGTGCCGCCGTCTGCGTAACGACGCACGCAAGTCCACTCCGGTGCTGATGCTGACCGCCCGCGACACGCTGGACGACAAGCTCACCGGCCTGGGTTTTGGCGCCGACGATTACCTGACAAAGCCTTTCGCGATTCAGGAACTGGAAGCGCGACTGCGTGCACTGATCCGCCGCGAGCGTCGTCAGGTAGGCTCGGAAGTGCTCAAGGTCGCCGACCTGGTGCTCGACCCGGTGAGCATGCGCGCCACCCGTGCCGGCACCGAGCTGCAGCTCTCGCCGATCGGTCTGCGTCTGCTCACCATCCTGATGCGCGAATCGCCGCGCGTGGTGACCCGTCAGGAAATCGAACGCGAAATCTGGGGCAATGGGTTGCCGGACTCGGACACCCTGCGCAGCCATCTGTACAACCTGCGCAAGATCATCGACAAGCCGTTCGACCGCCCGCTGCTGCATACCGTGCAGAGCGCCGGCTATCGCATTGCCGACATCGCCCAACCGATGGCCTGATGTCGCCGGCCGGCTGCCGACTGGCGGCCGGCCGCTCCTGTAGGCGCACACGCGCCGCTCGTTCTCCCGTGCTCCCGACTGGCTGCACGACGGACTCACGGAAGCGTTGCCTATAATCCGGCGCTCTCCCCTGGATGCAGCAATGCCACACGGGCTCCCGCGAAAAATACGTCTCGCCTTCCTGCTGCAGGTCGCGCTGGCGAGCTTGGCGATTGTGCTGGGCGGGTATCTGATTTCCTTCGTGATCAAGTACAGCCTGGTGCGCACCGTGCTCGCCGACGAGGCAGTGCACTTCTGGCGCATGCAGCGCAGCGCGCCGGATCATCCGCCGCCGGATACGCGCAATATTCAAGGGTATTTCTCGCCGGCCGGTGCCGGCCGCGACACCGCGCCGCGCGTGCTGCAGCGGTTGTCGCCCGGCTTTAGCGAAGTCGCCGCAGCCGATGCGCTGGTGTATGTCGATCAACGCCCCGAAGGCCGGTTGTATCTGGTGTTTCCGCGCGCGCGCGCGGCCCACCTGACGCTGTGGTTTGGCGTGGTGCCGGCGATCGTGGTGCTGTTGGGAATCTACGGGGTGTCCTGGTTTACTTACCGGGTTTCCAAACGCCTGGTGTCGCCGATCAGCTGGCTGGCGCGGCGCGTTTCGCAGTGGGATCCACGCAACCCCGATGTAGACGAACTGGCACCTGAGCGGCTGCCTGCGGAACTGCAGGGAGAAACGCGGCAATTGGCTGCGGCTTTGCACACGCTCGGGCAAAAGGTCAGCGATCACGTCGCGCGCGAGCGCAACTTCACCCGCGATGCCAGTCATGAATTGCGCACGCCGTTGACGGTGATCCGTGTGGCCAGCGACATGGCGCTGGCCGACGACGAGCTGTCGCAACGTACCCAGCGCAGCCTGCGCCGCATCCAGCGTGCCGGCCGCGACATGGAAGCGGTGATCGACGCGTTTCTGATCCTGGCGCGCGAAGCGGAGATCGATCCGCAAAGCGAAACCTTCGATGCGGCCGAACTGGCGGGCGAAGAAGTCGAAAGCGCCCGCGAGTTACTCGGCGACAAGCCGGTATCGCTGCAGATGATCGGCGACGGCAGCCTGCAGATGTTCGCGCCGCCGCGGGTGATGCGGGTGGTGCTCAGCAATCTGCTGCGCAACGCCTGTGCCTACACCGACACCGGCAGCATCGAAGTGGAAGTCAGCCAGGACCGCATCGTGGTGCGCGATACCGGCATCGGCATGAGCGAAGAGGCGCGCGCGCGCGCGTTCGAGCCGTTCTTTCGTGCCGACCCTACGCGCCCGCAGGGCACCGGTCTGGGCTTGTCGATCGTACGGCGTCTTTGCGACCGCTTCGGTTGGCGGATCGAGCTGCACAGCGAGGCAGGTCTAGGGACCTCGGTGGCGGTGGTGGTGGCGTAGGTCGGTTGGTGCTTGCCAGGCGCGTTGTCGCTGCTCGATAGCGTCGGCATGAGCTGTTCCACCAGATCGCTTCGCTGATCCTTATTTTTGCTCCAACACCGGCGCCACGGCCTTGCGCCAGAGCGCATAGCCGTCTGCAGTCATGTGCAGCATGTCCTCGCGAAACAGCGCAGGGCGCGGCTTGCCATTGGCATCGAGCATGGGCGTGTAGACATCCACAAAATCCACGCGCGGCAGCGGAGCAAGTGCGTCCTTGATCAGACGATTGGCGGCGATGACCGACGGCAGCAACTGCGCACGCGAGGGACTGGGTTTGATCGACAGATAACTGATGCGCGTATCGGGCAGGTCTCGCCGAATGCGCGCAACGAACGCCACCACGTCATCGCGGACCTGCTCGGGCGTGCGGCCGCTGTTGAGATCGTTATCGCCGGCATACAGCAGCACCTGGCGTGGCGCATACGGAATCACGATGCGGTCGGCGTACCAGGTGCTGTCACGCACCTCCGAGCCGCCGAAGCCGCGATTGATCACCGGTTTACCTGGGAAATCCTGCGCCAGCGTGTCCCAGAAGCGGATCGACGAACTACCGACAAACACGATGCCATGCTTGGGCGGCGGCTGGCGCGCATCGCTGGCGGCAAAGCGCTGCATATCGTCTTCCCAGGCCGCATTGGACACCTGCGCGGGCACCGCGGGCGCGGCGTGTGGGGCCTGATGGGCCTGCGCGATGGCCTGGCTGGACAGCAGTGCGAGGGTGCACAGCAGTGTGCGCAAGACGCGTCGAGTCATACGGAAACCTGCAGCGAGAGAGCGGGCTGCCCATGGTGCAGCAGTCTGCAAGCTGAGGGCAAACCGGGCCGTGGCTGGCGATGCGCGGCGTCACGGTGCAAGATTCGCACTTTCCCAAGCAGCGATCATGCCATGCGTTCTTCTTGTCCCCTGACGTGCCCTCGCGGCCGGAAGCACTGACGCATGGCCGATCAATTGGGACACGTGCCGCGCGGACCGCGCCGCATGCTCAAGGCTGCGATCTGGTCGTGGCAGGGCTTACGTGCAGCCTGGCTGCATGAATCCTCATTCCGGCTGGAAGTCTGCCTGGCCGTGGTGATGGCTCCATTGGGCATCTGGCTCGGCCAGTCGCCGCTGGAACGCATCGCGCTGATCGCGCCGTTGTTGATCGTGTTGGCCGCCGAGCTGTTGAATTCGGCCATCGAAGCGGTGATCGAACGCTATGGCCCCGAGCACCACGTGCTCGCCGGCCGTGCCAAGGACATGGGATCGGCAGCAGTGTTTCTGCTGCTGATCAATGTGCTGTTGTGCTGGGGGTTGATTCTGCTGCCGCGGGTGTTTTGAAACGGGTGCGATCTTGACGGGCATCCGGTTGCGCGCCACATCCTGATTCATCACGCAGACACGCAGACGGCCCGACGCAAGGCGATCTCCTGCGTCGGCAGCCGCGCGCTGCTGTGCTCGGCAGGGATGGGCACGTCGTGCTCGACCATGCGCGCGCCACGTGTTGCTCCAACACACGACATTCGCACCTTGCGCTTGGGGCACTCAGGGTGGAGAGGGGCATGAGCTCGCGCGGCACGCATGGCCTGTCAATGCGCGGCGCGATGCGTCGGCCGGCTCGCCTCAGGGTGCGAGCACCGTCGCCACGGACCGCAGATCGACCTGGTTGCTCATCAGGGACTGCCGGTCGTTTCGGGGCGCACTACCCCTCGCACGCCTGGCAGGCGCATGTGCATGCGGGTTTGACTTGGCGCGTGGCATGCTGCGGCTCTCTTTCAACGGAATCGCCTGCATGTCTGTCCTGATGCGCGCTGTGGTGTTGCTGATCCTGACAGCCTCGCTGTCGGGTTGCGGGTACAACGCGATCCAGCAAAAAGAAGAAGGCGTCAAAGCCGGTTGGTCGGAAGTCCTCAACCAGTACCAGCGCCGTGCCGACCTGATTCCCAACCTGGTACGCACCGTGCAGGGCTATGCGCAGCAGGAGCGTCAGGTGCTGACCGAAGTCACCAATGCGCGCGCACGCGTCGGGCAGATTCAGGTCAATGCCGATGACGAAGCCTCGCTCAAGAGTTTTCAGCAGGCGCAGGGCGAACTGGGCAGTGCGCTGTCGCGGTTGCTGGTGGTCAGCGAAAACTACCCGCAGCTCAAGTCCGACCAGTCGTTCCGCGATCTGCAGGTGCAGCTGGAAGGCACCGAGAATCGCATCACCGTGGCCCGCGGCCGTTATATCCAGACCGTGCAGGACTACAACACCTATATCCGCTCGTTTCCGCAGGTGATCACTGCCAAGATCTTCGGCTACCAGCCCAAGCCGAATTTCAGCGTGGAGAACGAAGCGCAGATTTCGCGCGCGCCGCAGGTGGACTTCGGCAGTCAGCAAGCGCCGCAGCAACAACCGCCACAGCCACAGCCACAGCCACAGCCGGCACAGTAAATACATGCACCTGCGCAGTCTCAACTACTGCGCGGTGTGCTGCACGGCATGTCGAGGCAATCGCGACGTGTGCGATGGCAAGCAACCTATCGCCTGCGTGATCAACCAACGTTCAAATGCGCGGCATCAAGCCCCTCTCCCCTAAAAGAGCGGGGTGGGTGTGAGGGGCGAAGCCGTCGTGTAACGACACTGCACGTAGCTTCGCTCGTGCCTTCATCTGCCCCTTCGGGACACCTTCTCCGCAGGGAGAAGGGAAAGCCAAGAGCGGCTAGCACAACGACTGTGCTCACCGCCAGGCGGGCGCGGCCGGTGCTCGGTGCGGCATGTGCCACGCGTACACTCCGGTTCTGAGCGTGCCGTCCATATCCACCTGACGACTGCTCGCTACGTTGTGTGAGCCAAGCTAAGTGTCATTGCTGATTCACTGTCAGTACTTATCAAGGAGTTGGTAATGCGGAAAACGCACATGTGGGTGTTTTGGATCATGGCGCTACTCCTGCTGCCCGCTTCGGTGCTGGCGCAGGATCCTGCAGCCATCCCACCACTGCGCTCGCCGGTGGTCGATGTCACCGGCACTTTGGATGCGGCGCAGCTCCAGCAACTTGAGCAGCAGGCGCTGGCATTGCAGCAACGCAAGGGCGCGCAGCTGCAGATCCTGATCGTGCCGACCACACAGCCGGAGGCGATCGAGCAGTACACCCAGCGCGTGTTCGATCAATGGAAGATCGGGCGCAAGGGCGTGGACGACGGCGTGCTGCTGCTGGTGGCCAAGGACGATCGCCGCGTGCGCATCCAGCCCGGTTATGGCCTGGAAGGCGCCATCCCCGACATCGTGGCCAACCGGATCATCCAGGAGTATCTGGCGCCGAGGTTCCGCGAGGGCGACTACGGCGGCGGTATCCGCGATGCGACCGCGACGCTGGCGGGCCTGATCGAAGGAGAAGCTCTCCCGGAACCGGTCAGCGGGCACGCCGATGGTGGCGTCGGCAATGGGGCAGGTGGGGGCGGTTGGATCATGGCGCTGTTTATCGGCTTTGTGGTCGCGATGGTGGCGCGCGGCATCCTTGGCGCCCTGCCGCGTCCGCTGCGCGCCGTGCTGACCGGCGTCGCGGCCGGGGGCGCCGCCTTGCTGTTTACCTCGTTGCTGTTCGCCAGCGCCGGTGCAGCCGTCATCGGTCTGTTGGCGGGCCTGGTCTCCGGCTCGCCGGGGCGCTTTGTCGGCGGCGGTGGCTGGGGCGGTGGTGGATTCGGAGGATTCGGGGGCGGTGGCCGTGGTGGTTTTGGCGGTGGCGGCTGGGGCGGCGGCGGTGGATCATCGGGAGGCGGTGGCGCCTCGGGGAGTTGGTAATGCGGTGGCTCAGGCATCTTTGCGCGCCGTCGGCGCAGCGCAGGTTTCCGACCAGTTGCATGGATGCGATCACGGCGGCGGTGGCCGCCAGCGAGCGCAGCCATACCGGCCAGATCATGGTGGCAGTCGAAGCGGACCTGCCGCTCGGGGCGCTGTGGAGCGCACACACCGCTCGCCAGCGCGCCGATCAGGCGTTCGCGCAGCTGCGCACCTGGGACACCGAAGCCAATAACGGAGTGCTGATCTATCTGTTGCTGGCCGACCACGCCATCGAAGTGGTTGCCGACCGTGGCTTGCGCAGCCAGGTGCCGGAGGCGCAGTGGGAGGAAGTGTGCCGGCGCATGCAGCAATTCCTGCGCGAGCGCCAGTACGAGGTGGCCGTCCTGGCGGGGATCGAAGCGGTGACCGAGCTGCTGGTCGAGCATTTCCCGCGTGGCGCGGAGATGCAGCATGAAGACGAGCTGCCCGATCGGCCCCAGCTCTTAGGCTGAAGGCGTGCGAGGTGTCAGAATAGACGCCTCGCTTTTTTGTGATACGCGGTCCGCATGATCTATCTGCACGCCATCGACCCCATCGCCTTCTCGCTTGGCCCGGTGCAGGTGCACTGGTACGGCTTGATGTATCTGGCCGCCTTCTTCTCGGCCTGGGCGCTGGGCCGCTCGCGCATCCTGCGCGGCCGTCTGCCCGGCGTGGACATGGACGGTTTTTCCGACCTGTTGTTCTACGGCATGCTCGGCGTGGTGCTGGGTGGGCGCATTGGCTACATGCTGTTTTATGCGTTCGAGACCTTTCTGGCCAATCCGCTGATTTTGTTCAAGGTGTGGGAAGGCGGCATGAGCTTCCACGGTGGGCTGCTGGGCGTGTTGATCGCCTGCTGGCTGTGGGCGCGCAAGCATCGCCTGCACTTCTTCGACGTGATGGATTTTGTCGCGCCGTTGGTGCCGTTGGGCCTTGGTTTCGGGAGGCTCGGCAATTTTGTCGGCGGCGAGTTGTGGGGCAAGTTCACACAGGCCGGCTGGGGCGTGATCTTCCCGCATGCGCCGGAACTGGCCGATATCGCACCAGTGCAGATTCACGCGCAATACGCCGCCGGCGCATTGGATCGGTTCGCGCGTCACCCGTCGCAGCTGTACGAAGCCGCGTTGGAAGGCGTGGTGATGTTTGTCGTGTTGTGGGCGTTCTCGATGAAGCCGCGCGCACGCTATGCGGTGTCGGGGCTGTTTGCGCTGCTGTATGGCGTGTTCCGCTTCATCGTGGAATTCGTGCGTGTGCCGGATGCGCCGATCGGCTATCTGGCCTTCAACTGGCTGACGATGGGCCAGATTCTGAGCTTGCCGTTGATCGCGGTGGGCCTGGTCTTGCTGGCGATGTCGCGTCGTGCGCCGGTGTTGCAGCCGGTGGTGCCGGCCGCCGCAACGGTGGAGGCGGCGAAGTGAAGCCGTATCTGGATCTGCTGCAGCACGTGCTGGAACACGGCGCCGAAAAGTCCGACCGCACCGGTACCGGCACGCGCAGCGTGTTCGGCTGGCAGATGCGCTTCGATCTCAATGCCGGTTTTCCGCTGGTCACCACCAAGAAGCTGCATCTGCGCTCGATCATCCACGAGCTGCTGTGGTTTTTGCAGGGTGATACCAACATCGGGTATCTGAAGGACAACCAGGTCCGCATCTGGGACGAATGGGCCGACGACAATGGCGACCTTGGCCCGGTGTACGGCAAGCAGTGGCGGCGCTGGACCGGCCCGGACGGCGTCGAGATCGACCAGATGCAGTGGCTGGTCGATGAGATCAAACGTAACCCGGATTCGCGCCGGCTGGTGATCAGCGCCTGGAACGTCGGCGAGCTGCCGCAGATGGCATTGATGCCGTGCCACAGCCTGTTCCAGTTCTATGTGATCGACGGCAAACTCAGTTGCCAGCTCTACCAACGTAGCGGCGACATTTTTCTGGGCGTGCCGTTCAATATTGCCAGTTACGCGCTGCTGACTCATCTGGTGGCGCAGGCCACCGGCCTGGGCGTGGGCGATTTCGTGCATACGCTGGGCGATGCGCATCTGTATTCGAATCACTTCGAACAGGCGCGCGAGCAACTCACGCGCACCCCGCGCGCATTGCCGACCTTGCGCCTGAATCCCGATGTCACCGACCTGTTTGCGTTTCGCTTCGATGACATCGCTATCGAAGGCTACGACCCGCATCCGGCGATCAAGGCGCCGGTGGCGGTTTAGGAATCACGTCGTCAAGGAGGAACGTATGCAGAGGTGTTTGCTGGTTTTCATCGGTTTGATCGGGCTGGCGTCGACGAATGCAGTGGCGTTCGCCGAAACCGTGCGTGGTCCGGCCGGTCGCCTGCAGCTGCCCGATGGTGTGACTGCGACGGTCGCGCCATCCAATCCGACGCATCCGAATGTCGACGCCAGCGCGATCATCACGCTGACCAACGTGCAACCCGGTGCGATCGGGCCGGTCACGATTGAAATGAGTTGCCCACCGGCAATCGGCCAACTGAATTCGGCCAAGGGCATGGAGCGATTGGCCGCCGTGATGTTTCAGTTGGACAAGACGCTGACACGTGAAAAGGCCGAGTGGGTCGAGCTCGATGCGCAGCAGACTTACCGTACCGATGCCTCGCGTGCCGATGGCACGCGGCTGACGCAGTGGCTGGTGCCCTTGGGTACCTCGTTTGCCTGGATCAAATTCGACAGGCCGGGCGCAGCGCCACTGCAGCAGGACGTGCTGGATGCCATCTCCGGGATCAAACTCCTGTGCGGTTCCATGGCTGAAAACAAGAAGGTCCAGTGATGTTGAAGCTTTCGCTCGTCGTGGCGCTGGACCGCAACAACGCCATTGGTCGCGATAACGATCTGCCGTGGAACCTGCCGGACGATCTCAAGCGCTTCAAGGCGCTGACGATGGGCAAGCCGATCCTGATGGGGCGCAAGACGGCGCAATCGCTCGGGCGTGCATTGCCGGGGCGCTTGAACCTGGTGCTGACGCGCTCGGGGCAAGTGCCGTTCGAGGGCATGCAGGCGGTGGCGTCGGTCGATCAGGCGATCGAACGTGCCGAGCAGGAGGGCGCGCAGGAGTTATGCGTGATCGGCGGCGGCGAGGTATATCGCCTGACGATGGCGCGTGCCGACGTGCTGGCGGTGACCGAGGTCGACACCGCGGTGGATGGTGGCGATACGCACTTTCCACCGATCGACCCGGCGGTATGGGTGCCAGTGCATCGCCAGACGCATGTGGCCGATGACCGCCATGCGTTTGCGTTTTCCTTTGTGGATTACCTGCGTCGCTGAGCCGGCAAGGACGCAGCGCGCGATCAGTGCGACCGATTCCATACAACTAAAACCAGCTAAAGAAAAAACCTAGCGAGCGGCTGCCCGGTGACCGTGGACGGCGCACCGGAGCGCAGCGTACGCGTGGCACATGCCGGTCCGAGCACCGGCTGCGCCCGCATGGGGCGCAGCCGTTTGGTGAGTCGCTCTTACTCGGTAACGACGCCACCCTGTGGTTTGGCCGGTGCAGCAGTGCCGCTACCCGCATTTCCCGCGTTGTTGCCGCCACCGCCATTGCCGCCACCATTGCCACGACCTCGGCCACGCCCGCGCGGGCGGCCCTGACCTTCGCGTGGACGCCGTGGTGCATTCGCGGCAGGTGCGGTCGGGGCAGTGACTTCGCGCCCCGGAACCTGCACCACGCGCAATTCGTCGGTATCCAGTTGCAGGGCGGTGAGCTTGCCGCCCCACACCGCGCCCGTATCGATGGCATGCACGCCCTGGGTGATCGTCAATCCCAGCGCGGACCAATGCCCGCACACGATCTTGAGATCGCGCTCGACCCGGCCCGGTACCTCGAACCACGGGTAGAGTCCTTGTGCCTGCGTGCCCGGCGTGCCCTTGTCGTCGGTGGCGATGCGGCCGCGCGGCGTGCAATAGCGCATGCGCGTGAACAGGTTGATGATCGCGCGGCTGCGGTCGTACCCGCTCAGGCCCGGCGACCATCCCGGCTGATCGCCGTACATGTTGCGCAACAGTTTGCGATAGCCGCCGCCTTGCAGCTGCTGCTCGACTTCGCGCGCATGTTTTTCGGCCAGCTGCGTGGTCCACTTCGGCGCCAGCCCGGCGTGGACCATCATCCAGCCCAGCTCGCGATCCACGTGGGCCAGCTTCTGCATGCGCAGCCAGTCCAGCAGCAGGTCGCGGTCCTCGGCCAGCACGACGCGCTGCAGATCCGGATTGACCTTGCGCTGCTCTTCCTCCGAGCGCGCACCGATCGCCAGCAGCGACAGATCGTGATTGCCCAGCACCACCACGCTGTGCGCGCGCAGCGAATGCACCAGACGCAGCGTTTCCAGCGATTGCCCGCCGCGGTTGACCAGATCGCCGCAGAACCACAGCGTGTCCTGTGCGGGGTCGAAATTGATCTTTTCCAGCAACCGCTGGGTAATGTCGTAGCACCCTTGCAGGTCGCCAATTGCCCAGACGCTCATCGCGTGCGCTCCATCAATCCAGCAGTCATCAGTGCAGCGTCCTGGGTACGCTCAGCACGAAGGCGGCGATCGGGGCGGTGAATTCGGTGCCATCGTCGGCCACCATGTCGTAGTGACCTTGCATCTGTCCCTGCTCGGTTTCCAGCAGCACACCGGAGGTGTAATGAAAGGCTTCGCCGGGGCGCAGCCATGGCTGCTCGCCGACCACGCCTTCGCCATCCACCTGCTCGGTGCGGCCGTTGGCGTCGGTGATCCGCCAATGGCGCGCGATCAGGCGTGCAGGCACGGCGCCCGCGTTGTGGATGCGGATGCTGTAGGCGAAGGCATAGCGGCCTTCTTCCGGGGTCGATTGATGAGCGAGGAAGCGCGGCGACACCTCGACCTCGACCCGATAGCGCGGATCATCTTGCATGGGAAAAGTCTAAATAAAACGGTGTGGGAGCGGCGCTCAAGCCAGCTCGACATTGGCCAGCCGAATGAAATCGGCGACCTCGAGTTGTTCGGCGCGGGCATCCGGACGCACGCCGGCTGCCTCGAAATGCGCGGGTTCGCAGACGGTGGACATGGCATTGCGCAGGGTCTTGCGGCGCTGCCCGAAGCCGGCGCGCACCACATCGGCGAAGCGGCGGCGGTCGTTGATCATCACCGTGGCCGGGTCGCGCGGCACCAGTCGCACCACTGCCGAGTCCACCTTCGGTGGCGGCCGGAACGCGCCAGGCGGCACCACGAACAGCGCGTTGACCTCGCAGTACGCCTGCAGCATCACACTGAGCCGGCCGTAGACCTTGCTGCCGGGACCGGCGGCCATGCGGTCGACCACTTCCTTCTGCAGCATGAAGTGCATGTCGGCCACCGCAGCGGCATGGTCCAGCGCATGGAACAGGATCGGCGAGGAGATGTTGTAAGGCAGGTTGCCGACCAACCGGATCGGCGTGCCGTTGGCCAGTTCGGTGAAATCCACGCTGAGCACGTCGCGATGGATGATGCTCAGTTCGCCGATCGGTGCAGCGGCCTCGGTCAACGGTGCGATCAGGTCGCGATCGAACTCGATCACCGTCAACGCGCCATGCTTGCGCAGCAGCGGGAAGGTGATCGCGCCCTGACCGGGGCCGATTTCGACCAGGTGCTGGCCGGCGCGCGGGTCCACCGCCTGGACGATCCGGTCGATGTAATACCGGTCGGCAAGAAAGTGCTGGCCAAGCGACTTCTTGGCCGGTGCGCTGAAGGAATAATTCATGCGCGCAGTTTAACGGAGCCGGCGGCTGCACGCGGTGTCGGTGCTGCGCGTCCAGGCTGTAACAGTAAGGTAGGACGCTCATAACCTGCGGCGATCGCGCAGGTGGGGCGCGCGCTTAGCCGCGTGCCGCCAAGCGTGCGCACAACGCGGTTGCCGCCATCAGGCTGGATGGATCGGCGATGCCGCGTCCGGCCAGTTCCAGTGCGGTGCCGTGATCCACCGCCACGCGCGGGTAGGGCAGACCCAGGGTGATGTTCACCGCCTGCTCGAAACCGCTGTACTTGAGCACCGGCAGGCCCTGGTCGTGGTACATCGCCACCACCGCGTCGAAGCCGCTCAGTTTCTGTGGCAGGAATGCGGTGTCCGCCGGCAACGGGCCGATCAGCTGCATGCCTTCGCCGCGCAGCTGCTCCAGCAACGGGATGATGATGTCCAGTTCTTCGCGGCCCAGGTGGCCGTCTTCGCCCGCGTGGGGATTGAGGCCGAGCACGGCGATACGTGGGTGCTCCAGGCCGAAGTCGCGACGCATCGCGGCGTGGGTGATGCGCAAGCAGCGCGCAACGGCGTCGGCGGTGATCGCATCGGCCACTGCACGCAGCGGCAGGTGTGTGGTCACCAGTGCCACGCGCACGATGCTGTTGGCCAGCATCATCACCACCGGGCAGTCGGCCTGATCGGCCAGCAATTCGGTGGTGCCGGTGTAGGCGATCCCGCCGGCGTTGATGACTGCCTTGTGCACCGGGCCGGTCACGATGCCTTGCCGTCGGCCGGCAAGACAGTCGCCGGCAGCGGTAAGCAGGCCGGCAATCACGGCCGCTGCATTGGCCGGGTCAGCAGTGCCGAAGCGGGTCGGGACGGGCTGGCGAATCGGAAACAGCGGTAGGTCGCCCGGCATGCGTGCCGGCTGATCGGGGTCGAGCAGGCGCACAGACAAAGACAGCGCCTTTGCGGCGCTGTTCAGGGTGTCGGGATCGGCATATGCAACCAGCTGTGCATCGGAGCGCAGCTGCTGGGCGAGCCGGATGCACAGCTCCGGCCCGATCCCGGCCGGCTCGCCTGGCACCAGCGCGAGCGACGGGACCATCATCGACTCAGCGCGCCGGCTGTGCCGGCGGCGGGGTCGGGGCAGCGGGTTCTGCGCTCTTGGTCGGCTCGGCGGTGGCATTGCCGTCGGCGCGATCGCCGGTGCGGTAGCTCACATAGGCCTCGCCACGCAGTTCCTGCAGGTAGCGGTTGTATTCCTCTTCCAGCTTGCGACGGCCGATCGTTTCACGGACCTGCGCACGTTGGTTTTCGGCACTGACGTCGGTCTGGCGGCTGCCGACGCGCTGCACGACATGCCAACCGGCTTGCGTGCGGAACGGCTCGGACACCGCGCCATCGGCCAAGCCCTCAACCTGCTTGCCGAAATCCGGGCCGAACGCATCGGCCGGGAACCAACCCAGGTCGCCACCCTGGCCGCGGCTGTTGGTGTCCTCGGAGGACTCCTTGGCCGTTGCCTGGAAATCAGCGCCGCCGGCAACGCGGGCCCGCAGTGTGTCGATCTTGGCCTTGGCCTGCGCGTCGGTCTGGTTGTCACCGATGCGGACCAGGATGTGGCGCGCGTTGTACTCGGTGACCATCTTCTTTTCGCCGCCGGCATTGGCGTCGCGCATTTCCACCAGCTTGAGCAGCTGGAAACCGCTTGGACCACGCAGCGGGCCGGCCACCTGGCCAGGCTGCATGTCGCGGATCAGCTGGGCAAATGCGTTGGGGATTTCGTCCAGGCTGCGCCAGCCCAGGTCGCCGCCTTCCAGTGCATTCGGGCTATCCGAATAACGCACCGCTGCGGCGGAGAAGTCCAACTCGCCCTTGTCGATCAAGGCCTTGACGCCATCGACCTTCTTTTGACCGGTGGCGATCTGGTCGGCGTTCGCGCCTTCCGGCAAGCCCACCAGAATATGCGCCAGGTGGTACTGGCTACCGGTCGTGGCCTGCTGGGCCAGTGCGGTATCCACCTCGCCTTCGCTCACGCTGATACGGCTCTGCGCAAAGCTCTGGCGCAGGCGCTGCACGATGATTTCGTCGCGCACCGAGGCGCGGAAATCGCCATAGGCCATGCCGTCGGCGGCTAGCTTCTGGCGTAAGCCATCCACGGTGGTGCCGTTTTGCTGGGCGATGCTGGCAACGGCGCGGTTGAGTTCCTCGTCGCTGACGCGGATGCCGCTGCCGTCGGCACGGCCGATCTGCAGCTTGACCAGTACCAGGCGCTCGAGCACCTGCCGCTGCAAGACATCGTCCGGCGGCAGCTGGTTTTCACGACCTGCGTACTGCGACTTGACGTTGCGCACAGCGCGATCGAGCTCGCTCTGCAGCACCACGTCCTCGTCCACGATAGCGGCGATACGATCCAGCGGCTGGGATTGCTGCGCCGATGCCACCGGCGATACCGTGCTGGTGATTACCAGCAACGAGGCAAGAAGAACAGAGAAAGGCTTGGTCATGGAATCAGGTTCGGATCGTAATCGTCCGGATTGGTCGTGGTGTTGCTGGGCGGGACCAGGTACAGGTCGTCGCGGTAATAGCCGAGAATAGCACGGCGCAAAGTGCGGTCCGTGTTCTGGCCAAACGAGCTCAAGCCCTTGAGTACGAACTCGAACTGGATGGAGTTGTCCATCTCGCCGTCGCGGTTACGCACGAACCGGCGTACCAGCGCGCGCACTGCCAGGCAGCAGCTGTCCCATTGCACGCCGCCGATGATTTCCAGCGGTGTGCGGTCCAGCAGCGAGTAGTAGTAGCGACCGACCGCACTCCAGGTGGGATTGATCGGATACAGGAATGAGAAGTCGGCCTGCTTGAGCTGGTCGCTGTTGTCGATGAGGTTGCGACGGTAGCGGTAGGCCAGGTTGATGATGCCGTCGTTGTTGAGCAAATAGCGTGTGCGCAGGCTGGCAAGATCTTCCTTGCGCGAGTTCGGGTTCCACTGATACGTGGCGCCCATCGACCAGCGGTCGTTGATCATGTAGTTGGCATCGGCCACCCAGGCGGACTTGCCCTGCTCGATGGGCTGTTCGCTGCCGGCAGCGGAATTGGTGCTGTTGTTGATGGTGACCAGCGAGTCGTTGAAGTACAGGATCTGGCCAGCGCTCAGCGACAATTTCTCGCGGCCGTCGTCCTGGCGCAGCCAACGCGACGTCACCGCCAGGGTCAGCTGGTTGGCATCGTTCTGACGGTCGGCGCCGGTATAGCGGCTGTCGCGGAACAGCTGACCATAGCTGAAGGTGAACGGACGGGTGTCGAAGACCGGCAGGTCGTCCTGGTCGCGGTAGGGCACGTACAGGTAGTACATGCGCGGTTCCAGCGTATTGAGATAGTTGGTGCCGAACAACGAGGTCTCGCGATCGAAATACAGGCCGGCGTCCAGCGAAGCGATCGGCAGGCTGCGCGTGGGCGAACGGTCACCGGTCAGCGGCGCCGTGTTGGCCAAGGTCGAGTCCAACTGGTAGGCGGTGTAACGCCAGGCCACCGTCGGCGTCACGAACCAGGCCGCACCCGACAACGGCATCGAGATATAGGGTTTGACGTCCAGGCGCGAGCCGCTGCCATAGTCAAAGTTACGGATATTGGTCCGGACGTATTCGTCGCCGTTGTTGTTGTTGCCGTTGGTGTTCTGGACGACGTTCACCTGGTATGAGTCGTCATGCGTAAACCGCACCGCCTCGGCATACACACCGGCTTCGAAAATGCCGAACGGCTTTTCCCAGGTGAAAAAGGCACGCGGCTGCCGGTTATAGGGCAGGGCTCGCTCGTCCAGGGTGTAGTCGGTCAGCTGCCAGCGGTCGGCCATCAGGCCGGCGGTCCAGGTTTCGCCGGTGCCGTAAATCCCGATGGTGCTCTGCAGGCTGGACGCCGAGCCCATGCCGTTCAAGCGGCTGGTGAAGTCCTCAACATAGCGGGTGTCGCTGACCCAGGAAATGCTGCTGCGGGCCTGCCAATGGCTGTTGACGTTGTGGTAGCCGCTATAGAAAACGCTGCCACGGTCCTTCTCGCGCAACTTGTCGTTGGGCAGGTAGTTGCCGGTGATTTCGCCGCGACCACCGTCGTACAGATACCGGAACTCGGTGCCGAACATGAAACCACGCTTGCTCATGTAGCGCGGCAACAAGGTGGCATCGTAATTGGGCGCCAGATTCAGGTAGATCGGCTGCAGGTAGTCGAACCCGTTACGCCCGGACAGGCCGAACTGCGGAAATAGCAGGCCGGTCTGGCGACGGTCGTCGATCGGGAACTTGAACCACGGGAAGTACAGCACCGGCACCTTGCCGATCTGCAGCACGGCGTTACGCGCGGTACCGAAGCCTTCTTCGTTGTCGACGTCGATCTCGGGCGCGCGTACCCGCCAGATCGGCTGCGAGGGATCGCAGGTGGTGTAGGTCGAGCGATGCATCTGGCCGACCTGGCCTTGCAGGTCCACCGATTCCGCCACGCCATTGCCGCGGCGGTCCACCATCTGATACTGGATGTTGGAGACCTTGTGGGCGTCGGTGTCCTGATTACCCTCGGCGCGGTCGGCGACCATGCGGAAGGAGGTGTCCTGGTAGCGGACATTGCCTTCGGCGATGTAGTTGCCGGTCTCGGTATCCATGCGCAGGTTGTCCGCGCCCAGGAACTGGTCGCCGCGCTTGAGCGCCACGTTGCCCTGGTACTGAGGAGTGGTGCTGGTGCCGGACAGCTGGTCGCCTTCGATGTCGGTCGGCAGCTGCTGGCGCATTTCGGCGGCCTTGGGGTCGGCGGCGGGCGCGCCATCGAAACCAGGCAGCGGGTCCACGGCCGGGCACAGTCCCCAATTCAACGGCTTGTCGGCAGCCATGGCCGGAAGGCAGATGGCGATGCTCAAGGGCAGGGGCAGCAGGCGGAGAACTCGGCGCACGCGTGGATTCAACCAGTAAAATGGAGACTAGCTTGCCGCATACCCCGCATAGGGGCAATGAAGAGCGCCAGCGTGAAGAGGACGAGGTTCATCGCAAACCGTGGCGCGACCGGCGTGCCGCTGCGGGTCAGCGCAGTGCGGCGACGTGGGCAACACTGCTTTCGCGCAAGGCCTGCAGGTCATAACCGCCTTCCAGCATGGACACCACCCGACCCCGCGCATGCCGCTCGGCCAGGGTGCGTAGCGCGCCGGTCAGCCAGGCGAAATCATCGTCGTCCAGCATCAGATCGGCCAGCGGATCGCGCAGATGCGCGTCGAAGCCGGCCGAAATCAGGATCAGCTGCGGGCGGAAGGCATCGATCAGCGGCAGCATCTCGTCTTCCCACACGTTGCGGAAGCGCAAGCCATCGCTGCCGGGCGGCAGCAACAGATTGTGGATATTGCCAACGCCGCGCTCATGGACGCTGCCCGAGTGCGGGTAGAGCCCGGACTGATGCGTGCTCAGATACTGCACGGCCGGGTCGCGTTCGAAGATCGCCTGGGTGCCGTTGCCGTGGTGCACGTCGAAATCGACGATGGTGATGCGCTCCAGGCCATGGCGGTCGCGTGCATGAGCGGCGGCCACGGCGATGTTGTTGAACAGGCAGAACCCCATCGACACCTGCGCGGTGGCGTGATGGCCGGGCGGGCGGACAGCGCAAAAGGCGGTGCGGGTGAGGTCCTGCATCACCGCATCCACGGCGGCGATGCCGGCACCGGCGGCGCGCAGTGCGGCCGCGCGCGAGGCCGGCACCATGCGGGTGTCCACATCCAGTTGGCGATAGCCTTCGAACGCGGTCTCCAGCACCGCGTCCACCTGCTCGCGCTCGTGCACGCGGCACAGGTCGCCCAGCTTGGCCAGCGGCGCCTCGCGCCAGTCCAGGTCCGGAAAGGCGGCACGCAGGGCGTCGACGACCGCCTCCAGGCGGGCAGGGCTTTCGGGGTGCTCAGGGCCGGCGTCGTGACCGAGACAGGCGGGATGGGTAAAGACCAGCATGAGATGACTTTAGCCTGTCCGCCGCGCCAGGCACATGCTCAACCGCGCCGGCGGTCGTGCCGCCACAGCACTTCCTGCTGACCATCCACGCGTGCCAGCACGCGGGCCAGCACGAACAGCAGGTCGGAGAGCCGGTTGAGATAGCCGATCGCCTCGCTGCGCACCGACTCCTGGCGCGACAGCGCCACGGTCTCGCGCTCGGCACGGCGCACGATGGTCCGCGCCAGGTGGCAGCGCGCGGCCGCTTCGCCACCGGCCGGCAAGATGAACTCCTGCAGCGGCGGCAAGCTGTCGTTGAAGTGGTCCAGGTGGTGTTCCAGGGCCTGGATGTCGGCCGCCTCGATGGCAGCATGGCCGGGGATGCAGAGCTCGCCGCCCAGGTCGAACAGCTGGTGCTGCACGGTGGTCAGTAGCTCGGCAATCGCAGTAGGCACGCCGGGCGCGGCCAGCAGCATGCCGAGCGCCGAATTGGCCTCGTCCACGGTGCCGTAGGCATTGACGCGCAAGGCGTCCTTGCCGGTCCGGCTGCCATCGCCCAACCCGGTGCTGCCGTCGTCGCCGGTGCGCGTATAGATACGTGAGAGCCGGTTGCCCATGGCTCAGCCGGCCTGGCGCTGGCGATGGGGCGCAGCCAGACGCTCGGCAACCACCTGGATGACGGCTGCGGCCGCGACGTATAGCGCGGCGCTGCGCAGGTACGGCCAGAGCCAGTCGCTGTAGTTCTTGAACCAGCCGGCGAGGGTGGGTTCGCTCACGCTGGCGCTGATCCAGTAAAAGCTGCCCTGGGCGATCAGCTGACACAGCGCCACCGCGATGAGCAGGGCAGGCACCAGCGCGACAAGCGCAGTCCATTGGGCCCCGTGATAGTGCCGGCGCAGCCACACACCACCGGCCCACAGCGCGAAGTACGCCGGGATCAGGCACCAGTACGCCGGCGACACACAGTAGTGCTGCCAGAAGCTCATGCCCTGCTGGGTGATGACCAGCCAGTCCACCGCGACCGCCAGGCCCATCAGCAGCGGGAACGCCAGTTTGCTGCGCGCAGCCAGATGAAACCCGCCGATGAAAAACACCGCCCAGGACGCGTCCGGGACCGGCGCGAAGTGATTGATCCGTGTGGCCGCCATCAGGACGGCGAGCAGGCTCAAAATCAGGGTGTCGTGCGAGCGAGAAGTCATGCGCGGGGGTTGCCGGATTACAGGTGCGGGAGTGTAGCGTGGAACCTGGCGTGCCCGCGCCACTGCCTGGCCTGCGCTGCGCCCGGCATCGGCAGGCATGACAACGGCAGACCGGCTGGACGCGTCAACGTGTCTCATCCGGCGCGCGCGATGCGCTGCGGGCGAGGGCTTATCATGGGCGAATGACACATCCACATGACGTTTTGATCGTTGGCGGCGGCCTGGTCGGCTCCAGCCTGGCGATTGCGCTGGACCGCCTCGGCCTGGATGTCGGGCTGGTGGAAGCCACGCCAGCCGGCACGCCGCCGGCCGTGTTCGATCAACGCAATCTGAGTTTCGCCGCCGCCACCGTCAACGCCTTGGGCGTGCTGGGCGTCATGGCCAAGTTGCGTAGCCCGCCCGGGCCGATCCGGCGCATCCACGTCAGCCGCGCCGGCGACTTCGGGCGCGTGCAACTGGACGCCGCCGATTACGGACGCGACAGCTTTGGGCAAGTGGTGGTGGCCCGCGACTTCGGCGACGCCCTGCAGGCACGCCTGGACGAATTGACGCAGCTGCGCCGGTATCGCCCGGCGCGCTGCATCGGCGTGGAGCCGGTGCAGGATGGCGTGCGCACGCTACGGCTGGCGACCGACGACGGCGAGCAGCGCGTCTGCGCCAGGCTGGTGGTCGGTGCCGATGGCAGCCACAGCGCAGTGCGCGAACTGCTGCATATCGAGACCGACACGCACGATTTCCTGCAGACCTTGTTCGTGGCGCGCGTGCGCGCCTCCAGGCCGCCGGACGGCACCGCGTGGGAACGCTTCGGCGAGCACGGTCCGACCGCGCTGTTGCCACGGGGCGACCGCCATTACGGCGCAATCCACTGTGTGGCGCGCGCCGAGGCCGATGCGGTCGCCGCGCTCGACGAGCCCGGCTGGCTGGCCCGGCTGCAGCGCGCGGCCGGCTGGCGCGCCGGGCGCTTTGTCGCCAGCGGCGAACGCAGTGCATATCCGCTGGTGCAGGTGCTGGCCAACAACCTGATCGCCGAGCGCGTGGTGTTGCTCGGCAACGCCGCGCAGACGCTGCACCCCATCGGTGCGCAGGGCTTCAATCTGGGATTGCGCGACGCGATCACCTTGGCAGAGCTGATCGAACACGATCGCAGCGATGCCGGGGCCGGCGCGCTGCTGGCCGACTATGTGGCGCGTCGACGCGTGGACCGCGAGCAGACGATCGGCTTCTCCAGCGGGCTGGCGCGGCTGACCGGCAATCCGGCACCGTTACTGCGGCCGCTGCGCAGCCTGGGATTGCTCGCGACCTCGCAGGCCGCGCCGCTGCAATCGATGCTGGTCGGCGGGGCGATGGGTTTCCGTGGCGATGTGCCGCAGCTGTGCCGGGGGATCGCATGAGCCGCCGCGGTACGCGCGATGCGGTGATCGTCGGCGGTGGCGTGGTTGGTGCTGCCTGCGCGCTGGCGCTGGCCGACGCGGGTTTGAGCGTTGCGCTGGTGGAAGGGCGCGAGCCCGCGCGCTGGCATGCCGATCAGCCCGACCTGCGGGTCTATGCCTTCGCCGCCGACAACGCCGCGCTGCTCGACAGTCTTGGCGTGTGGGCCAGCGTGCGCGCCGGGCGCGTACAGCCGTATCGGCGCATGCGGGTCTGGGATGCCGGCGGTGGCGGCGAGCTGCGCTTCGACGCCGACACCTTGGGCCGCGAGCAACTCGGCTGGATCGTCGAGCATGCGCTGCTGGTTGATCGCCTGTGGGCGGCCGTGCATAGCGCGGGGATCGAAGTGCATTGCCCGGCGCGTGTGGCCGAACTGGAGCAGGACACCAACAGCGTGCGCCTGCGTCTGGACGATGGCAGTCGGCTGGAAGCGGCGATTGCCATCGCCGCCGACGGCGCGTCGTCCACCTTGCGCGACTTGACCGGCTTGCCAGTGTCGCGGCACGCCTACGCACAACGCGGCGTGGTTGCCTTCGTGGAGACCGAACAACCGCACCAGGCCACGGCCTGGCAGCGCTTTCTGACCACCGGGCCGCTGGCATTCCTGCCGTTTGCCGAAGGCCGCAGTTCGATTGTCTGGACCTTGCCCGATCGCGAGGCCGAGCGCGTGTTGGCGCTCGACGATGCGGCGTTCGCGCGCGAGCTGACCCAAGCCTTTGCCGCGCGTCTGGGCGAGGTGCGTGTGACATCCGCACGCGCTGCATTCCCGCTGCAACGGCAGTTGGTGGAGCAGTACGTCAGTGGCCGCGTGCTGACCCTGGGCGACGCTGCGCATGTGGTGCATCCATTGGCGGGGCAGGGCGTCAACCTCGGTCTGCGCGATGTCGCTGCGCTGCGCGAGGAAGTGCGCGGCGCGCTCGCCAAACGTGCGGACTGGGCCGCGCCGCATCGCCTGCAACGCTGGGCGCGCACCCGCCGCAGCGACAATACCGTGGCCGCCTATGGCTTCGATGCGATCAATACGGTGTTCTCCAACGACGAAATGCACCTGACCCTGTTGCGCGGTGCCGCGCTTGGCCTCGCCGGCAGGTTGCCGCCGCTGGTCGATGTGCTGTGGAAGCGCGCCTCCGGCGGCGCGTAAGCCACCTCGCGTCTGCCGGCCTGCGCTGTGGCTAGCCGGCATAGCTGACGATCTATGTCTATTGGATTATAGCGTAGGCCGCATCTTCCATACGACGCATGCGGCCGGCGTGGCTACAGTCGCGCCATGACTTCCGTTTCGCACACCTCCAGACCTACCTTGCTGCTGCTCTGCGGCCTGCTCTGCGACGCCGCCATCTGGCAACCACAGCGCGACGCGCTGGCGGATCTGGCCGATGTGCAGGTGCTGGATTTCCCCGGATTCGACAGCATCGGGCAGATGGCGGCCCACGTGCTTGCTGGCGCACCGCCACAGTTTGCGTTGGCCGGGCATTCGATGGGCGGGCGGGTTGCGCTGGAAATCATGCGTCAGGCGCCCGAGAGGGTGACGCAGCTGGCACTGCTCGATACCGGCATTGCACCGCGTCGCGATGGCGAGCGCGAGGAGCGCCAGGCGCTGGTGGATCTGGCGCAGACGCAAGGCATGCATGCGCTGGCGCTGGCCTGGTTACCACCGATGCTGCACCCCGCACGCAGCGCCGATAGCGGTTTGATGCAAGACCTCAGCGCAATGGTGCAGCGGCAGAGCGCGCAGAGTTTCGCTGGCCAGGTCAACGCGTTGCTGGAGCGCCCGGATGCCGCGCCGGTGCTTGCGCAGATTCGCTGCCCCACCTTGCTAGGGGTCGGGCGCCAGGATGCCTGGAGCCCGCTGGCACGGCATCAGGACATGGCGCGTCAGATTTCGCAGGCGCGCCTGGTCGTATTCGAAGATTGCGGGCATATGGCGCCGGTGGAAGCGCCTGCTGCAGTCAGCACCGCGCTGCGCGAGTGGCTGAGCACGTGATCGCCCGTACCGCAGGCGGCGGCAGTTCGGTCGTCTCGGTCATTGCCCTGCGCTGAAGTATCGCTAGCGCTTTGTTTGTGTCATTCCATCGCCAAGGGAGGCTGCTGCGTGTCTGCAGATATTTCGATCATCGTTGCGTGCGAACAGCTGATTCGCCGGTTCGCCCTGCATAACGACCGCCATGAGCACCAGGCATTGGCTGCGCTGTTCACTGCCGATGGCGTCTTTGCACGACCGAGCGCGCCGGACGTGCCCGTGCATGGGCGCGAAGCGATCTTGGAGGCCTTCCGCGCTCGCGCGCCACGCAACACCTGTCATTTGATGCTCAATACGCTGGTCAGCGTCCAATCGAGCACGCTGGCCCACGCGCAGAGCCATGTGCTGCTCTATAGCGCACCGCAGGCCGACGCGTCTGTCCCCTGGACGGCGCAGGCGCCTGCACTGATCGGCACCTTCGACGATGTGCTGGTGCACCAGGACAACCAATGGTTGTTCAAGCAACGCCTCGGCGCATTGCTGGTGCGCGTCGAGGCGCACTGACCGAGATTGATCGCTGTCTGTCTGTTCAACGATGCCGCCGGCCCTTACAGGCGACATCTCGACACTGCTCTCCCCCCAGTCGCGTTGCCTCAATCGCCCATCTTCGTTGGAGAATCGCCTAGTGGAACGCGCATGTTCGTCTGTTGGTCGTCGTCGCTCATCGCTCCGGTCGCATTGCCTGCGCGCCGGCAGCTTGACTCTGCTACTGGGTGCGCTGGCGCCGGCGGCGGCCTTCGCACAGGCCGTGCCTGACACGGTTCCGGTGCCGCAAGGCATCAACCTGGGGGGCACCAGCTTTTTCGATGGTTTTGGCTCCACCCAACCTGGCTGGACGGTGATCGAATATCTGCGCCATGCGCACCTGAATGCCGTGCTGGATGCGCAAGGCAACGATTCGCCGGCGTTTCGTGATCCAAAGATCAGCAGCTCGGCAGCGCTGACCCAGCTCATCTACGTGACGCCCTACAAATGGTTGGGCGGCACGATTTCTGTCGATGCCATCGTGCCGCTGGTCAACCAGAATGCCTCGTTTGCCGCCGACAGCCCGGTGCGGTTGAGCGACAACGGATTCGGCGTTGGCGATATTGCGGTCGGGGCGGCGTTGCAGATGCCGCCGGTGATGCGCAACGACCGGATCTTGCTGTTTCAGCGCTTCGCCCTGGTGGCATTTGCACCGGTGGGCAAGTTCGATCGCGACATCGCGATCAACCAGAGCACCGGCTACTGGTCGTTCTCGCCGCATTGGGCATTCACGGTACAGCCCACCGATAACTGGGAGGTCAGCATGCGGCTGCATTACATGTACAACTTCCGCACCGACCGTGCCGGTGGAGTGCCGCCAATTCCCGGTTTCCAATTCCGCAACGGCCAGGCAGGCGATCTGGCGTGGCTGAATTTTGCCAGCTCGGTCAAGGTGACCGAGCAGCTGCGGGTCGGTGTCAACGGCTTCTACCTGCGGCAGCTGCAAGACAACCGGACCAATGGCCAGCGCGTGCCCGACAGCAAACGCACGCAGTTCTACATGGGGCCAGGGCTCTCGTGGCGGTTGGATCCGAAGAACGTGCTCAATTTCAATGTCTACCTGCCGGTCGAGGTCAAAAACTCGGTGGCCGGAAACACCTTCAACCTGATGTTCGTGCACTCGCTATAGCGCAAGCAAGCTGCCCTGCGCACCGACCGTCTTGGTCGGCGTGCAGGGTCGAATGTAGCCACGTTTTGCTCTATGCGTGATCCTGCGTCGCAGGTACGACCGACATCCGCTCCACGCGCATCGATGCCATTGCCACTGCTCGGCGCGCGGCCCCGTGCAACTACGAGGCATCACATGCCCATGCTGTGCCGCTGCGTATTGGCATGTTCGCGGAACAGCAACTCCGCCCGCGCGCCATCGCGTTGTTCGATGGCAGAGACGATCGCGCCATGCTGCCGGTGGCCGTAATAAAGATCGTCGTAAGCCAGGGTGGCCGAGCGCTGACCGAACACCACGTTGACCGGGCTGACGAACGGCACCAGCGTGCAGCGGTCTACCGTCTCGGTGAGGATCGGTTTGTTCGCCGCCACCACGATGGCGCGATGGAAACGGGCATTGATCGCGCCGTAGGTCTGCTCATCGCCGGCATCGAGGCTGCGCTTGGCAAACAGCCGGTCGCCTTCGCACAGACAGGCGTGCAGGGTGGACAGCAATGCGGCCGACGCGCCCTGTTCGGCCACCGTACGTGCCGCCATGCCCTCCATCAGTGCGCGCACCTCCAGTGCATCCAGGCTTTCCTGTTGGCTGAAACGCCGTACCGCATAGCCACGGTTGCCGACCTGCACCAGCAGGCCCTCCTGGCACAACGCCGGCAATGCCTGGCGAATAGGCGTGCGCGAGATGGCCAGGCGCTCGGCCAGGGCCGCCTCGGTGATGCGCTCGCCCGGGGCAAAGGCGCCGCACAGGATCAATTCGCGTAGCTGCTGGACCGCTTGCAATCGGTGGTTGTTCGCCATTGGCTCCATTCTCTCGCGCCGTACCGCAGCGCACGTTCCTTCGAAGGGGAAACTAGCAATTACTTGTATAAAAACCTTGCGGATGAGATCGCTTGATGGCACTTTGGATCCCAAGGATACCGTTTTGGAGATCCGCAGTGGTTGGTCGTCCGTGTTGGGATCCATTGCATCGTCGATCCTGACCCAATCAATGACGTGCGCTCTGCCTCTCCTGGCAGTGGTGCGCAGCAGGAGCAAAGCATGGCTAGCATCATCGGCGGCATCGGAACCTCGCACGTTCCCACCATCGGGGTGGCCTACGACAAGGGCAAGCAACAGGATCCAGTGTGGAAGCCGTTGTTCGACGGCTACACGCCGGTGGCCGAGTGGCTGGCCGAACAACGGGCCGACGTGCTGGTGTTTTTTTACAACGACCACTGCACGACCTTCTTCTTCGACCTCTATCCGACCTTCGCCCTGGGCGTGGGCGAGCGCTTTCCGGTCGCCGACGAGGGCGCAGGGCTGCGCAACCTGCCTCCGATCCGTGGCGATGTACAGCTGCAGGCGCATATCGCCGAATGCCTGGTCAACGACGAATTCGACCTGACCGTGTTTCAGGACAAGCCGATCGACCACGGCTGCGCGGCGCCGTTGCCGCTGCTGTGGCCGCATGTGCCGGACTGGCCGGGCACGGTGGTGCCGATTGCGATCAACGTCCTGCAATACCCGCTGCCGACCGCGCGCCGCTGTTTTCGCCTGGGCCAGGCTGTGCGCCGTGCGATCGAGTCATACCCGGAAGATCTCAGAGTGGTGGTGGTCGGTACCGGTGGGTTGTCGCACCAGATCCATGGCGAGCGCACCGGTTTCAACAACACCGACTGGGACATGGAGTTTCTGGATCGCTTTCAGCATGCGCCGGAAACGCTGACCGATCTCACCCATACCGACTATGTGCGCCTGGGCGGTGCCGAGAGCGTGGAGCAGATCATGTGGCTGGCCATGCGCGGTGCGTTGGATGGGCCGATCCGCAAACTGCATCAGAACTACTACCTGATGACGACGACCGCGATGACCGTGGTGCTGTACGAGCCGGGCGAAGAACGCGCCGATGCGCCGCGCTCGGCAGAGCTGCTGGCGCGCACCGCCAACGCGGCATGAGGGCCTGCATATGAATCCGCAAGTACACGGCATGGACAAGATCGACGGCACCTACCTGTTCGATCTGCGCACCAGCAATCGCGCACTGCGCCTCAATCGTTTTTTCTGGCATATGATCCGCGCCCCGTGGCGCGACCGCTTTTTGCAGGACGCGGAAGTGTTGATGCAGGAAGCCGAGCTCACCGAACACGAGAAAGCGCTGATCCGTGCGCGCGACTGGCTCGGACTGGTGCAGTACGGCGCCAATTTTTTTGTGATCGAAAAGTTCGCCCGCGTGGTGCGCACGACCAATCTGCAGGTCTACGCCATCATGCGCGGCGAGTCGTTCGAAGACTTCATGCAGACCCGGCGTGTGCCCGAGGCACGCTGAGCTGCGCGTCCCGGTCACTGGCCGGGCGTTGCCACCCGACTTTCCAACGTAAGGCCCACCCCCTATGACCATGTCCTCCGTGTTCTTCGAACACCGCATCAAGGTCCGGCATCTACGTGTCATTGAGGCGCTGGATCGGCAAAAAAGCCTGCTCCGCGCCTCACGCGTATTGAACGTCACCCAGCCTGCACTCACGCGTGCCTTGCAGGAGATCGAAGAGATCGTCGGTGCGCCCCTGTTCGAACGCCATTCGCGTGGCGTGCGTCCCAATGCGATGGGCGAGGTGCTGGTGCAGACCGCGCACGTCGTGCTCGGCCAGCTGCGCCGCGCACAGGACACCTTCGAAGGGCTGCTGCAGGACGATGCGCTCACTATCACCGTCGGCGCGTTGCCGGTGGCGGCGAGCGGCCTGCTACCGTCGGTGCTGGCCGCCTTGTACCGTGCCGAGCCCACGCTGCGTGTGCGCCTGCTGCATGGCCGTACCGATGAATTGCTGCCCAAGCTCGCCGGAAACGAGGTGGATCTGGTCGTTGGCCGGTTGTATCCGCTGGCCCGCTACGATGCGTTGGTCCGCAAGGTGCTGTACCAGGATCCGATTGCGCTGGTGGCGCGGAGCGACCATCCCTTGTTTGCCAATGGTCCTGTGCGCATCGCCGAAGCGGCCGCGTACCGACAGGTATTGCCGACCTTGAGTCAGCATGTGGAGCGCGACGTGGCGCAGGTCATGCGCGAACATGGGCTGGCCACACGCGATCAACTGCGTTCCAGCTCTGCAAGCTTCACGCGCGAGATTCTGCTCGGCACCGACAGCATTGCGGTGATGCCAAGCATGATGGTGGCCGGCGACATCGCACGCGGCGAGTTGCGGGCCTTCCAGCTGCAGCAGCCGTCGCAGGCGCGCGCAGGTGGCGTGATCTATCGCGACAGCAGCGCCATCCTCAAACCCGGTGTGCGTTTGTTGATGCGCGAGCTGGAACACCAGCTGGCGCTCATGGCCCAGCAAGGCGCGGTGTGGGTGGACGACCAGATTGGCGAGCACGATATCCTGCTGGATGCGTCTGCATAACCGACGATGGAATCCCACAAGCGGGAGCTGCATCGTCGACCGGGACGGATGCGATGCAGCACTGGCCTGGGGAGTTGCACTGTTCGGCCGTATTCGCGGAATGCGCAGGGATGCGAGGCGCGCTGGATTGAACGCTGCATCGTGCCCGGCTGGTCCCGCGCCGGAGTACTCGAGCGGTATTCATCGCGGTGATCCGAGTAAGCAAAGTCCAAGTGTGGGCGGCAATACGCACGCCCACGCCGCACGGTTGCTACCGCTATCAGGCATCGTTGGCCAAGGCATCCTTCAACCGCGCCTTCTGCAGCTTGCCGGTTGCCGTACGTGGCAAGGCCTCGACCAGGCGTAGGTGTTTGGGGACCTTGTACTTAGCCAGGCGCTCGACCAGATAGCTGCGGATCTGCTCCAGATCCGTCGCCTCAGCGGCTGGCACGATCGCCAGGTAGCCCACCTCGCCCCATTGTGGGTCGGCGATGCCGACCACGGCGCATTCGCGGATGTCCGGATGATCCGCCAGTACCGCTTCGATCTCGGCGGGATACACGTTTTCGCCGCCGGAAATGAACATGTCCTTCTTGCGGTCCACCACCCAGAAAAAGCCGTCGGCATCGCGCTTGACGATATCGCCGGTGCGGAACCAGCCCTGTGCGTCGCGCATCTCCGCAGTGGCCTGCGGGTCGCGCCAATAGCCGGGGCTGAGGTTGGGGCCGCGCAACAACAGTTCGCCAGGCATGCCCGCCAGGCAGTCGTTGCCATCGCCATCCACCACCCGCGTTTGCACGCCCGGTGACGAAATCCCCGCCGCACCGAGCTTGCGACGAATCACGTCGCAATCCACCGACATGCCGAACACCGTGCCGGCTTCGCTCATGCCGAAGCCGCAGACCATGGGGATGCCATCGTCCAGCCAACCGAGCAGATCGTCGCTGGCATGCGGCGCGCCGCCGCTGACCAGCGCGGTGAGGTGACGCAGCGTTGACGGATCGAAACCGGGCTGGCTGCGGAACGCCTGCATCATCTGCGGCACGCCGACGTAGTGGGTAATGCCCAGCGCCGGGTTGCCGAGCCAGCTCAATGTACGCTTCGGTTCGAAGCCGCTCGACACCTGGATCGACCCGCCCAGCGCCAGCGCCGGCCGCACATTGGTCGCCAGGCCGATGATGTGGAACATCGGCGCTTCGCACAGGAAACTGCTGTTGCCATCCACACGTGTGGTCACGCCGAAGTTGTGCGCCACCTGCTGCAGGTTTTGCTCATTCAACATCACGCCCTTGGGCTGGCCGGACGTGCCCGAGGTGAACAGGATCAGGCTCACGCGCTCGGGCGGGATGTAGGACGTTTCGGCGGGTGCCAGCGCCTTGGCACTGTCGATGAAGCGCGATAGCGCTTCGGCATGCGCGCGTCCGGCAGCGACATCGTCGCCCAGCAATAGATGCGGCTGCGCACGTTGCAGCAAGGTGTCCAGCTCGGCGCCGCTCAGCCGCCAGTTGAGCGGCACATAGATCGCGCCGACCCGTGCACAGGCGAAGTGCAGCGCGACCTGCCAGACCGAATTGCGGGCGAGCACAGCCAGCCGTTCGCCGTCGACACAGCCGCGCGTCTGCAGCAGGGCGGCGAGCTGGCCGATCAGGGTGTCCAGTTCGGCATATGTCCATTCCTGCTCCAGCAACAGGTCGCGCGCGGCAAGCCGGTGCGGTGTGAGGCGGGCATGGAAGGAAATCGAGTCGGTCGGCATGGTCATGGCGCTGTCTTTCCGAATGCAGAATGGGGGAGTGACGTGCGTGAGTGCGACGGAGATGGCAGGAAGGTTGACGCGTGCGCGCAACCACGCATTACGCGTTCACAGACACGTTGCCAACACACCAGCGGAGATGACGTGCCGTGGTGTACGGCACGTTGCATTGCGGCTACGCAGACATGCTCGCCGCGTAGCCGGTGACGTAAAACTCAACCGAGATAGACGGTCTTGGTTTCGAGAAATGCATGCAGTCCTTCGATGCCGCCTTCGCGACCAATTCCGGAATGCTTGACCCCGCCGAACGGCATCTCGATATCCACCCACATGCCATTGATCGAATGGCTGCCGCTGCGCACGCGTCGTGCAATGCGATACGCGCGATCAACATCCTCGCTATAGACGGTGCCGTGCAAGCCGTAGTCGCTTGCATTGGCCTTGGCGATCATGTCGGCCTCGTCGTGATAGTCGATGAAGCTCACCACCGGGCCGAAGATTTCTTCGCGGGCAATGGTCATGTCCGGCGTGACGTTGGCGAACACCGTCGGCTCGATGAAGAATCCACGCGGCAAATGCGCCGGGCGGTTGCCGCCCATCACCAGCTGCGCACCTTCGGCGCTGCCCTGTGCGATGTAGGACTGCACGCGTTCCAGTTGCCGGCCGAGCGCCAGCGGACCCATGCCGGTGTCGGCGGCGAACGGGTCGCCGAGCTTAACTGCGCTCAGTGCCGCGCAATATGCCTGCAGAACTTCGTCGCGCCGCTGCGCCGGCACCAGTACGCGGGTCAGTGCGAAACATACCTGCCCGGTGATCGGCATGGAGTAGGGCACCAGGCTGGGCAGCACTTTGGCGAGGTCGGCGTCTTCGAGCACGATGGCGGCCGACTTGCCGCCCAGCTCCAGGCCGACCCTCGCCAGGCGTTCTGCGCAGGCCACGCCGATCAGTCGCCCGGCCTGGGTGGAGCCGGTGAAGCTGACCTTGTCGACCAGCGGGTGCCGGATCAGCTGTTCGCCGACCTCGCGGCCGGCCGGCAACAGATTGAACACTCCATCGGGCACGCCTGCGGCGCTGATGCATTCGGCCAGGATGTACGCATCGATCGGGGTCTCTGGCGAGGGCTTGGCCACCACCGTGCATCCGGCGGCCAGCGCAGCGGCGACCTTGTAACAGAGCAAGACTAGTGGCGCGTTCCAGGGCGTGATCGCCACGACCACACCGACCGGTTCCTGCACCACATGCACGCGGCCGCCATTGGCGCGTGCGCGCGGCTCGACGAACGGATGCATGGCGATCAGATCGCCGTAGTAGTCGAACAGGCCGGGCGCCTGTTGCGAGGCGCGCCGGCTGAAACCGATGGTGGCGCCAACCTGGCCGGTCCAGGCTTCAGCCAGCTCCGGCATGCGTGCGCGCAGCTGGTCGGCGACGCGCTTGAGTATCACCCCGCGCTCGGGTGGCGACAGCTGCGGCCAGGGGCCGGTGTCGAAGGCGGCACGTGCCGCAGCCACCGCGGCTTCGGTATCTGCATGCGATGGTTCGGTGTAGCGCAGCAGGCGTTCTTCGGTATGCGGGGCGATCACATCGACATGGCGATCGCCGGTGCTTGCGCGCCACTGGCCGTCGATGAACAGGCCCAACGGCCCACGCGCGGCAATCCCGCGCAGTGTTGCGGATAAGGCTTCCATACTCCCTCCTCGGTGCAGAAAACCACTGGCAGCGCCAGCGATGCGTGGGTTGCACGCATCGCTTCAGGCGCCGTAGGACGTGCTTAGGCGCTGTTTTTCTTGAGGTCGTATTCGCCCAGGCCAGGCTTGTAGCTTTTCTCGTCGATGAATTGACGGATGCCTTCCTTGCGGGCGTTGTTGTCGAACGAGTTGGCCGCTTCCTGCATGCGCACCAGATAATCTTCGGCTTCGTCGTAGGTCATGGTGCCCACGCGGCGCACGGCGTCTTTGGCGTACTTCAGCGCGATCGGGTTCTTGCGTAGCAACAACTCGGCCACTTCGCGCGTGCGTGCTTCCAGTCGCTCCAGCGGCACGCTTTCGTTGACCAGGCGCCATTCGGCCGCTTTCTTGCCGTCGACCATTTCGCCGGTCAGCGTCATCCACATCGCATCGCGCATGGACAGCAGTTCGACCGCCACCTTGGTCACGCCGCCGCCCGGCAGGATGCCCCAGTTGATCTCCGACAGGCCGAACTGCGCTTCATCGGCGGCAATGGCCAGATCGCAGGCGAACAAAGGGCCGAAGCCGCCACCGAAACACCAGCCGTTGACCATCGCGATGGTGGGCTTTTGATACCAGCGCAGGCGCCGGAACCAGCCGTAGGACTCGCGTTGTGAACGGCGTACGCCGCGCAGGCCCTGTGCTTCGGTTTCGCGGAAGTACTCTTTCAGATCCATACCGGCCGACCAGGCAGTGCCTTCGCCGCCGAGTACCAGCACGCCGACGCTGTCGTCGAATTCCAGCTCGTCCAGTACATCCATCATGCGGCGGTTGAGCGCCGGGCTCATCGCGTTGCGCTTGTCCGGGCGTGCAAACTTCACCCAGGCAATGCGGTTTTCGATGCGAACCGATACCACGTCATGCTCGTTCAAGCGGCGTCTCCTTCAAGTCGGGGGCTGCGGGTTCAGAGGTCTTCGGCCAACGCGGTCTCTGCCACGGTTGTCCGCTCCAGCGTGGCGCTGGCGTTCAATTTGCAGAGCAGGCGGAGCAGGGTTTGTTGCTCGGCGGCCTGCAGGCCGGTACAGGTACGCGCGACGGCGCGCGCCAGGCAGGCCTGTCCCACCTCGAGCGTGCGGTGGCCCTGCTCGGTCAGATACAGGCCTTTACTGCGACGGTCGCGGCCGGCCAGGCGTTCGATCAGGCCTTGCTCGGCCAGCGCGTTGGCGATCTTCATGCCGGCGGCGCGGTTGACCAGCAGGCGGTTGCCGAGTTCAGTCTGGTCGCAACCGGGCTGGTCGCGGATGTGGATCAACGCAGTGACGCGTGCCGGGGTGAGATGCAGCTCGGCCAGTTCCTGGCGGGCGGCATGGCTGGACGCCAAGGTGGCCAGTTGCAGTTGGTAGCCGAGGTCTTTGGCAAGTGCCAGGCGAGCGGTCATCGATCCATCCAAATTGTATCCGTTAAATACAATCTAGCCGACCGAAGCGGGCGCTGCAAGGGGCATGCGTTGAAAACTGAAGTGCGGTGCGCGCCCGCTTAGTGCCGGCGCGCCTGCGTGCCGCGGAGGTGTGCGACGTGATTACTGGGTCAGCCAGCCGGCCAGCTGCTCGCGGGTCAGATAGCCGCTGTGGCGGGTGTCGAGCGCATCGAATTCATCGGCCAGCGCGGGGTTGGCCTGGGCTTCGGCACGGCTGATGCGGCCATCGCCATCCACGTCCATCGCCTGGAAATCGATGCGGTAGCTGCCGACCACGCTGCTGGGCTGGATCGAGCGCACGATCACGCTCGATTCGCCGCGCGGGCGTTCCAGTTGGGTCTGGTGCGTGATTTCACCGCTGGACAGCGGTTGGGTGCGGATGACGTTGGGCACATCGATCAGCGGCATGCTGCTGGCCGGGGTAGGTGCCTGCTGGGCGGAGGCGATGCCGCAAACGAGCAGCAGTGCGGTGAGTGTGGCGATACGGCGGATGGTCATCAGATCCCCCTGATGTAGAACAGCCGGTAAGGATAGAGGGTGTGGGCAGCTTGCGGTGGGTGGCATGCGGGTGGGATGTGGCGCATCGCCAGATCCCTTGCGCAAGCTGGGCGCAGCGGGCGGGGCAGTCGGCATCAACGCTGGATCTAGCGGGGCGACGGCACGTTGCCGTCGCCTTGCAGGTCACTCAGCCGGGGATGAAGGGAAATACGATCTTGAGCAAGCCCTTCAAGCCGCCTTCCGCGGTGCTGGCCACCGCTTTGGCGCCCAGACTGTTGAGTGCGCGACGCACATCGTCCCAGCGCAGCTGCGCAATGTCCTTTTTCAGCAAATCCGCCACTTCTTCGGCGGTGGGCGTGAGCTTTTGCAATTCGCGTACCGCCGCCTGCGGATCCTGCTGCAGATAGCCCCAGCGTTCGGCGATTTTCAGTAGCGTGTCGAAGCGCACCGCCACCACTTCGCGATTGCGTTCGTATACCGGCAACGCGCCGACATCGAGAATGGCTTGCTCGAATTGCTGTGCGTCGTCGGGATGTTCGATTCGCACCGCCAGAAAACCTTCCTTGCGGCTGCGTTCGCTGACGTGTTTGGCACCGGAGCGCAGGTTGTCTTCGGTCAGCACGTTGGCCACGATGCGCTGCATCGCCGCGTCGCCTTCTTCGGGCACCAACGCGCGCCAACGCGCATAGCCATCGCGACGCAAGGCCTTGACCTTGGCCGAGGTGACACGTAGCTGCAGTGCGACAAGGGCGTTGGAGCTATTGCGCGAGATGGCGCCATCGCGCTCCAGCAGCACGAAGATCAACAGTTCCAGGTCGCGTTTGGTCAGCGACTGAAACCCCTGCAACAGGGTCAGTCGCAGGAATTCGCTGCCAAAGGCGGCCGCATCCTTGAGTTCGATGGGTTGCATGGGGGAGTCCTCCGCGGGTGACCTGCAGGATGCCAGGATGCTGTTGCGCGGCCTGAGAACCAATGCGACGCGCGCAGCAGTTTCAGAGCCCGGTTTCGCGCCCGGGGCGATCGGATCTGAACGTTTCAACTGCGCCGCGATCCTGCAGAGTGACGAACACCTGTTTGCCATCGCTGCCACCGAAGGCGACGTTGCTGGCCTTGCGGCCTTTCAGCGCGACCGTGCGCAGCAACTTGCCCGCCGGCGACACCACCGCGATCTGTCCGGCATCGTAACGGGCGATATACAGATTGCCGTCGGCATCGCAGCGCATGCCGTCCATACCGAAATCGGGAAACGCGATCAGCAGACGCTTGTTGCGCACGCTGCCATCGTCCAGGCGGTCGTACACCCACACTTTGCGCGACATGCTTTCGTTGACGTAGAGGTGCTTGCCGTCCGGGCTGACGTCCAGTCCATTCGGCGTGGTCATGCCCGATTCCAGCAGCCGCACTGCGCCATCGCGACCGATGTGCCACAAACGGCCGCTGTTGTCTTTCCAGTTCGGGTCGCTGGCATAGAAACTGCCATCGGGTGCCAGTGCCAGATCGTTGGGACCATCGGAATCGGGCAGCGAGGCGAAGGTGCTCACCGCGCGCGTGGGCAAATTCACTTGCAGGATCTTGTGGCTGGTGTAATCGGCCACGTACATTGCGCCGTCGCGAAAGCGAATGCCGTTGCCGGTGCTGCCGGCAGGCAAGGTGACAAACACCTCGGCAGTTGCGCTGCCGTCTGTTTGCAACGCGATGCGTGCAATGGTGCCGTCCTTGCCCAGATTCACCGCATACAGCGCGCCGTCCGGGCCTGCTGCCGGGCCCTCGGCGTTATGCGTGAATGCGCCGTCGCCAATCAGGTCGCGCGCAACGAACGGCGGATCGGCAGCGATGGCGAGCGAGCTGGACAACAATAGCGCCAGTGGCAGGAAACGATGGCGGGCAGCAGCGGTCATGCGGAATCCTCCAGAGATGATCGTTGGCAGTGTGCCAGACCGTGCAGCGCGACCATGGCGATGATCACGTGCGATCAAGTAAGGTGCGCGGGCAGTAGTGGATCGGAGCAGCCGATACATGACGGCGTATCGTCGAGCCGATGTGGCCGATGCGTGCCATGTCGCGCCTGCATCGCAGCGTCCGCTGCGCTAATGCTGTCTGCACGATGCCGCTTGGCAAACGCTGGTCGCTATTCTCTCTAAGAAGGAGGTTTGCATGTCCGTGGAATCCTTGACACGTCGCCGCTTGCTTGCCGCCTTCGGCAGTGCCGGCATCCTGCTTGGCGCACCTGCATGGGCGTTGCCGAAAAAGAAGCCGGGAAAACCGCTCAATGTGGCACTGGCAGGGTTGGGAAGTTATGCCAGCGAGCAACTCGCGCCGGGCCTGGCTTTGACCAAACACTGCAAGCTGGCGGGCATCGTGACCGGCACGCCGTCGAAGATTGGGCAGTGGCAATCCAAGTACGGCATTGCCGATCGCAACGTCTACAACTACGACAACTTCGACCGTATCGCCGACAACGACGACATCGATGTGGTCTATATCGTCACGCCGACTCACATGCATGCACCGCTGGCATTGCGAGCGGCGGCGGCCGGCAAGCACGTGTGGTGCGAAAAGCCGATGGCGATGCATGCGGGCGAATGCGAGGCGATGATTGCGGCCTGCAAACGCAACAAGGTGGCGTTGACGATCGGCTACCGCATGCAGCACGAACCCAATACGCGGCGTCTGATCGCGATGGCCGGCGAGAAGCCGTTCGGCGCGATGCAGCGCGTGCGTGCCGAGGCCGGCTACAACGGCTATCGCGATACGACCAAGGCCGATCGCCCGTGGCGGCTACGCTCGGAATTCGGTGGCGGTGCGATGTACGACATGGGCGTGTATCCGCTCAATGCCGCGCGGTACACCGTGGGCGCCGAGCCCCTGGCGGTGACCGCCAAGCGCTGGACCGACCGTCCCGAGTTGTTCGACGAGGTCGACGAACATATGGATTTCACGCTGGAATTTCCCAATGCCGTGCGTGCGGCATGCAAGACCAGCTTCGGTGCCAACATGAACGTGCTACGCGCCGACTGCGAGCGTGGCTGGTACGAGCTGTCGCCGTTTCAGAGCTATCAAGGCGTCACCGGCAAGGCCAGCGACGGCCGCGTCTTCGATGTCAAAGTGCCGCATCAGCAGGCATTGCAGATGGACGAAGACGCCTTGGCGATCATCAATGGCACGCCGTTGCGTGCGCCAGGCGAAGAAGGTTTGCGGGATATCCGTATCGTCGATGCGATCTACCGCTCCGCGCGTGAAGGCAGCAAGCGCATCGTGCTGTAAGTCGGCTGGTTTCGGCGGTCGCTGGGCCGCCGAAACAATGAAGCAGCAAGTCGTGGCAACTAGCGGCCGGAGCATGGGGGTGGAAGCTTCCAGTACCCTTCAAGATCCACCACCAGCCACCGCTGCTCCAATTCCATTCCAACACCTGTGCACGCTAGGCACATAGCTCATCGCGCAACGATTGCTGGAATTCATGGCGAACACGTGCCGGCAACGCGCCGATCAACCGCTTCTGCGAATCCCGAGCCTCGAACTCCCGCATCCCCGCATCCGCACCAGCGTCTGCACGCGCATCACAAAGGCAGTGCTCACTGCGCAATAACTGCCGGAATCCACGGCTAACATGTGCAAACAACGCGCCGACCAACCGCTTCTACCACTCCCTAATCCCGACTCCCCAATCCCAGCTCAGCTCAGTCACGCATCGCCAGCACGGTGATCTCTTCGCGATCGTGATACAGCTGCTTGGCCCGCACGGTCAGCGATTTTTCGGCCTGCTGTTCAAACAGATCCAGGCACAGGCGCGTCTCGTCCCAGCGCTTTTTCATCGGCAGTTTGAGGTTGAAGATGGTGTGGCGGCACCAGCCTTCGCGCACCCAGGTGGCCATGCGTTCGGCCACGCGGCGCGGTTGCTCGACCATGTCGCAGACCATCCAGTCGAGCGGTTGCGCCGGCTTCCAGTGAAAGCCGTCGGCGCGCAGATGTTCGACCAGCCCGGTTTCCAGCACATGCTCGCGTAGCGGGCCGTTGTCGACGCTGGTGACATGCACATGTTGGCGGGTGAGCACCCAGGTCCAGCCGCCGGGTGCGGCGCCCAGATCGGCCGCTCGCATGCCGGGTTTGACCAGACGCTCGCGTTCCTCTGGCGTGAGCAGGGTGAGCAGCGCTTCGTCGAGCTTCAGTGCCGAGCGCGATGGCGCTTCCGGCAGCAACTTCAGGCGCGGAATGCCCAGTGGCCACGGCGCACTGTCGTCGGCATCGGCTACCGCCAGCAGTGCGTGGTCGCCATCGAGAAAACACACATGCAAGCGCGGCAGTCGCGGTTGCGGCTTGTCGGTGAGCAGGCCGGCCTTGCGCAGTGCCGGGCGCAACGCATTGCCGAAGCTGCGCGCCAGCCCCGCCAGCGGTTTGCCGGCGTCCGAATCCGGGTGCTCCACCCACAAATCGCCAAAGCGCTGCTGCCCTTCCAGTGCGGCCAGGATCGGGGTGATGCGGTCTTTGGGGTCGATGCCCTTGAGTTCGGCCAGTACCACCAGTTTCTGCCGCGCAAAGATCAGCTCGCGCCAGTGCAGCTTTGCAGCCAGCTGTGCGGCCTCATCGCAGACGAACAGCACATAGCCATCGTTGCGCTGCGTACGCGCATAGCCGGCGATGCCGACGAACGCGGCGCGCGCACTCAGTTCGGCCGCCAGTTCCGGCTCGAAGCCTTGGCGGCAATAACACAGCAGTCCGCTCATCGCAGCGCTCGCAAGGACAGGTCAATAATGATCACCGCCGCCCTCGCCGTAGCTACGCAGCACCGCACAAGCCTGTTCGCGTTGCACATCGCGGACCACCTCGATGCCGCGGCGGGTGAGCTCGCCCACCCAGTCGGCAGGCAGCGGGCCTTCATCGAATTCGGTCAGTGCCATCACGTCTTCGGCGCGTGCGCCGATCAACAGGCGGTCGATACCGGCCCATACCGTGGCGCCATAGCACTGGCAACATGGCTGCGCAGAAGTGGCCAGCGTTACCGGCGACAGCACGTCGTTCAAGCGTGGCGTCTGCAGGCGCTGCTGCGCGAGCATGTAGGCCATGTTCTCTGCATGCGCCAGCGAGGTGTTTTGCGGCACCACGCGGTTGACCGCAGCCGCGATGATGTGATGATCCGGGCCGAACACGACAGCGCCAAACGGGCCGCCGCTGCGCGCTTCCACGTTCATCCGCGACAGCGCGATGGCCAGCGCCACCTTGTCGTCGTCGCCGGGATAGGCGCGGCTGGCGTCTACAAACTCATGAATCCAGGCGGGCAGGGTGAGGTGGACTTGCGCGTAGAGCATCAGTGGACCGGTTGCCGAGACGAATCAAGGTCTCAGTGTATCGGTCGTTGCCCGCGTTGCGGCACATTGGCCGGAAACGCACTGGCAGGCGTCGATCGGGCGGAAGCCGCAGACACCCACCATCCCGCTGGCCTGGCATTGCGCCGCAACGGCTTTGGGGTTGGTGGGGCTGTTGACGTTGACGCAGGCCGGCAACTTGCCGCAACAGCTGCCCACGTCCTTGACCATGCAGTCGGCATCGGTGCGGCAGGTGGTATTCACCTGGGCGAGCTTGATCGGCGACACCGCTGGACGGGTTGCCGCCTCGGTGGGCGGGGCAGTCACACAGCCCATCAGAACCAGGGATGCGATCAGTAACAGACTGCTTAGACACCAGGACAAGGCACGGGACATGTGGCTGCTCCGATCACGGTAAGTGAGTTTCATGGTAAGCCCTGGCCGCCGCGAATGTGGTCCGTATGACACCTGACGCATCGCAGAGTGCCTGGCCGGGTGACGCACTGCGCCATTTGCCGGTCACGACGCGCGCGAGAGCGAGCCGACCGTAGAAGCGCGCGCCGATATGCAGTGGTGAAACGCGCGTTGGTCATCGCAGTGGCGGGCGCCGTCACAGGCAATCGCCATTCGCTGGTGGGGACTGCCGGTTTTTGCGACGTCATCATCGGCGCCGACGCAGTGCAGAGCTGCAACGGTTGGCAAGCGCTAACTGCTGCATGCTTTCATCGCGGTCGGCGTTGGGCAGCTCGGCGTCGGGCGGGTCGGGGACGAACATGCACAGCACGTCGGCCGGGGTGACCGCTTGTACGGTTTGCTGCGGCTGCGAGCAGCCCGCCAAGCCGATCGAAAGCGAAAAGACCGCTCCGTAGAGCGCTCGCTTGCCTTGTCGTGGGAGGCACATGGTGGTGTTCCATTGAAGACAGCGTGCAATCTAGGCCGATGCGCGCGCAGGCCGGTTGCGTCAATTCGCTTCCGCATGCAGCGCTGCGCACCACAGCACGCCGACCAGCAAGCAGGCGATCGCGGCCAGCTCCAGTGGCGTGGGCAGGCGCATTTCCCAGGCAAACCCGTACAGCAGCGCAAACACGGTTTCGAACACGATCATCTGCCCGACCAGGGTCAGTGGCAGCACGCGGCTGGCGCGGTTCCACAAGGCATTGCCGATCACCGATGCCAGGATGCCCAGCAGCAGCGAAACACCCCAAAAACTTGCCCAATCGATCGTTGCATGCGCTGCGCTGCCAATCATCGCCGCCGGCGCCAGCAACGCGGCCAGTGCGCCGGTGACCACGCCGGTCAGCAGCGACCAGTCGCCACCGGAGAGGTCGGGACGGCGACGCAACCAGCGCGCATTGGCGATCGAATACGCCGACCACGAGACCAGTGCACCAACTGCGCACAACAGGCCGGCAATGCGGGTGAGGCGGTCGCTCGCCTGTTGCCCGGAGTCGTCCTGCACGGTGTCCAGGGCTACCAGCGCCACGCCGATGACGCACAGCGCGCACGGCGCGGCAAGCCGCCGCAGTTGCACCGCGCCGGCAGCACGCGTGCCGATGATGGTGACCACCACCGGCAGCAACCCGATGATCAGCGCCGTGGCCGCGCTACCGGCCCACTGCACGGCGCTGCCCAGCAAGACGTAATAAATCAGATTGCCCATCAGGCTCAGACGAACCAGCGCCCACCACTCGGCGCGGCCCAACCGGGCGGCGGTTTGTCGTGCACGCGGTGCGAGTACCAGCGCGGCGACCGCGCCATACGACAGGTAGCGCGCCACCGCCAATTGCAACGGGGTAAACGCCGACAACAACTGCGGCGCCAGAAACACCAGTCCCCACAACGCGCCCGCACCGATGCCGCAGGCGACGCCCATCATCATGCGCTCACGCATCGTGCGTCTCCTTCATGCCATCCACTGCAGCGTGCAGTGCAGCGCGGCGTTGATCAAGCTCGCCGATCACGCACGCCCGCCGCCCTGAGATGGCTGTGTGTCGCGATAAAGCGGGCAACAGTCGTGTGCCCGTAAGCAGCGTGCCCAATGCGATCTGGCATTCCTCTCAGCGATCGTTCGATTGCCGACGTCGCGCCGGACGATTGGCCGCCGCGTGCACGGGTGGGCATCGCGACTACGACACCGCAGCGATCAGCAGCCGGATGGCCGCAAGCTGGCTGTTCGAACAAAGTGGGTGAACGCTTGCATGCGCACATTCAGAGCAGCTAGCAGCGCTTCTTTGCAGCCGCCAGGCGAGCGAGGCCGGTGCCCGGTGCGGCATGGACCACTCGTGCGCACCGCCTCTGAGTGCGCCGTCCGCAGCCACTTCACGATTGCTCGCTACGCTTTGTTGGCCGCTCCAACCACTCAGCGACGCCTGCGTTGCCGCAAGCATCGCCGAAGTGGCTGCCGCACTTACTTGGCCCAGGTATCGCGCAAGGTCACGCTGCGGTTGAACACCGGCGTGGCCGCGCTGTGATCGCGGCGGTCGGCAACAAAGTAACCGGTGCGTTCGAACTGGAACGCCTGCTCCGGTGCCGCCTGCGTCGCCGACGGTTCCACATAGCCGCGCACGCTGCGCTTGGACTCGGGGTTGAGATAGTCGCGGTAGGTCTTGCCTTCGGATTCGTCGTCGGGTTTTTCCACCGAAAATAGACGGTCGTACAGGCGGATTTCCGCTTCCACCGCATGCACCGCGCTGACCCAATGGATGGTGCCCTTGACCTTGCGGTTCGCACCTTCCATGCCGGGGCGCGATTCCGGATCCAGCCAGCCGCGCAGCTCGACGATCTGCCCCGCGTCGTTCTTGATCACCTCATCCACGCGCGCGATGCCGGCGCCGCGCAGGCGGATTTCGCCGCCCGGCACCAACCGCTTCCAGCCCTTGGGCGGGACTTCGGCAAAATCTTCGCGATCGATCCACAGCTCGCGTGCGAACGGCACCTCACGTGTGCCGAAGCTCTCGTCCTTGGGATGATTGGAAAACTGCAGTGTCTCGGTATGGCCGTCGGGCAGGTTGGTCAGCACCAGCTTGAGCGGGTCGATCACCGCCATGCGGCGCGCTGCGGTGGTATCCAGATCTTCGCGCAGGCAGCCTTCCAGTACCGAGAAATCGATCAGCGAGTTCTGCTTGCTGATGCCCACACGGTCCACAAACAGGCGCATCGCCGCCGGCGTATAGCCGCGACGACGCAGGCCCTGCAGCGTGTACATGCGTGGGTCGTCCCAGCCATCCACCAACTGTTCTTCCACCAGCGCGGTGAGCTTGCGCTTGCTCATCACCGTGTAGTTGATGTTGAGGCGCGAAAACTCGATCTGACGCGGCTTGGCGGCTTCGCGCGGCAGACCCTTGTCCAGCAGCGGCTGCAGCAGCGCCGGATGCCCGGCCAGGTCCACCTTGTCCACGCACCAGTCGTACAGCGGGCGGTGGTCTTCGAATTCCAGCGTGCACAGCGAGTGGGTGATGCCTTCCACCGCATCGCCCAGCGAATGCGCAAAGTCGTACATCGGATAGATCGGCCAGGCGTTGCCGGTGTTCTGATGTTCCACATGCTTGATGCGGTACAGCGCCGGGTCGCGCAGATTGATATTGCCGCTGGCCATGTCGATCTTGGCGCGCAGCGTACGTGCGCCATCGGGGAATTCGCCGGCGCGCATGCGGCCGAACAGGTCCAGGTTTTCTTCGACGCTGCGCTCGCGGTACGGCGAATTGCGGCCCGGCTCGGTCAAGGTGCCGCGGTATTCGCGCACCTGCTCTGCGCTGAGATCGCAAACGAACGCATGGCCGTCGCGGATCAGCTTCTGCGCAGCCAGGTAATACACATCGAAGTAGTCCGACGCGTGGCGCAGCTGCGCCCATTCGTAGCCCAGCCAGCGCACGTCGTCCTGGATGGCGGCCGCGAACTCGGGGTCTTCCTTGGCTGGGTTGGTGTCGTCCAGGCGCAGATTGCACAGCCCGCCGAACTCGGCCGCCAGGCCGAAGTCCAGGCAGATCGCCTTGGCGTGGCCGATGTGCAGGTAGCCATTGGGCTCGGGCGGGAAGCGGGTGCGGATGACCGTGTGCTTGCCGCTGGCCAGGTCCTCGCGAACGATCTGGCGGATGAAGTCTTTCTTCTCCGCCGGGGCGGTGGCGTCGGTGGCTGGAATCTCGGACATGCGGGGCATCGGCAATAAGTAAACCGCAAGTTTAGGCGGTGGCACCGGTTAGGGGTAGGCGGTGGGGCAGTGCGGCGCGTTTTGCGATGTTTTTACTGCCGTCGGCACCGTCAGTGGGCTCCGCGCGCCCGGCCAGCAGCGACATCCCGTGGTCAAGGGCCAGTCTCAAAACCTTATCGAAGGAAGCGGTGGCAGGCGGTGGTGCCATCGCGAACGTGCGTGAAGGGCGCTGGCAGCGCCCGATCGGCCACGGCTGGCGGTGGCCGGCCCCGACGCGTACGCTGCGCCGACCCTCTGCAGCGAGCTGCGCATGCCCTTGCCCCGTCTGGTGATCGGCGACAAAACCCTGTCTTCCTGGTCGTTGCGGCCGTGGCTGCTATTGCGGCATTTCCAGGTGCCGTTCGACGAAGTCTGCCTGCCGCTGGACACGCCGCAGTTCCAGGCGCGCATCGCCGGTTACTCGCCCACTCGCAGGGTGCCGGTGCTGTGGGACGACAGCCTGCATGTCTGGGACTCGCTGGCAATTTGCGAATACATCAACGAGCGCTGGCTCGACGGCCGTGGCTGGCCGGCGGATCTGGCGGTGCGGGCTCAGGCGCGCGCGGCTGCGGCCGAAATGCATTCGGGCTTTGCCGCGTTGCGCACGCAGCTGCCGATGGATTTGGCCCGTCCCCCCGGCCCGGCGCAGTGGGATGCAGCGGCCGAGCGTGATATCACCCGCATCCAGGCCCTGTGGGCCAGCCTGCGCGCCGAGCACGGCCATGCCGGCAACTTCCTGTGCGGCGAATTCGGCATCGTCGATGCGATGTACGCCCCGGTGGCGCTGCGCTTTGCCAGCTATGGCGTACCGCTGTTCGAGGCCGCTGGCGATTACCTGGCTGCCCTGGATGCGCTGCCGGCGCTACGCGAATGGCGCAACGGCGCAGAACGCGAACGCGCGGAGCGCGGCTGATGCAGATCGCCTATCGCGCCAGTCACATCATCGATGCGCATCTGGCCAAGCACGCGCTGGAAGATGCCGGCATCACCGCCTTCGTGTTCGGCGAATCGCTGCTGGGCGGCGCCGGAGAATTGCCGGCCTTCGGCGTGCTGCAGGTCTGCGTGGCCGACCTGCAGCTGAGTCAGGCGCAGGCGGTGCTGGCCGACATCGGCCTGTGTGGCGAAGTCACCCGCGCGCTATAGCGTTGAAGCAGCGCAGCGCCCCCCGTAGGAGCGCACCTGGGCGCGACGAGGCGTTTATCGGCAAAGCTTCATCGCGCCAGGGTGCGCTCCTGCGCGGGCGTTATCGGCAAAGCCCGGTCGCGCCCAGGTGCGCTCCTACGACGCGCACGCATCATTCCGACTGACGCCACCCTGGCGGCGCGGCCTCTGGCGCGGCCAGCGCGCGCAGGCGCTTGAACAGCACCGTGGTTTCGGCCACGTTCCAGACCCGCAGCGCGACTTCGAAGGTATCCAGCGGCTTGGTCAAGAAGTCCTTGGCGCCCAGGCCCAGGGCGCGGTGGCGCGCGCTGCGGCTGGGGTCGGCGGTGAGCACGATCACCGGCAAGAAATGCCCCGGATCGGACAGCCGCGCCAGCTGTTCCAGCAGCGCGTAGCCGTCTAGCTCGGGCATCTTCAGATCCAGCAGGATCAGGTCCGGCGCGAACGCCGACACCAGCCCCATGACCCGCAGCGGATCGGTGGTGGCGATGACCTGCTGGAAGCCTTCGCGCTGCAGCAGGTCTTCGAGCAGCCGCACATTGGCCGGCTCGTCGTCGACGATGAGGATGCGAGAGCCCAGGATTTCGTCGCGTGTCATGCCAGCAGCCTGTCGATCACGGTGAAGAATTCCGCCACGTCGAGCGGTTTGGTCAGATACGCACGCACGCCCTGATTGCCGACGCGCGCCAGGGTGGCGGTGGTGGCATCGGCGCTGATCACCACCACCGGCACCTGCGCCGTGGCCGGCTGCGCTTGCAACTCGCGCAACAGCTCCTCGCCGTTGCCGTCGCTCAGGTGCAGATCCAGCAGGATCAGATCCGGCACGCCTTGCTGCAACAACTCGCGCGCTTGCGCCAGGCTGGCGGCTTCGAGCAACTGCCATTGCGGGCGACGCTCGGTGAGGGTGCGGATCAGCGCTTGGTTGGACGGGTTGTCCTCGATGCTCAGCAGCCGGCACACCGCGCTGCCGCTGGTGCTGGGCGGAAGCAGGATGCGTGCTGGCTCGTTGGGTTGCGGCTCGCCTTGCGGTAGCGAGATCCAGAAGCGTGCGCCATCGCGGCTGCTGTCCACGCCGATCTGCCCACCCATCGCCTCGATCAGGCGCTTGCTCAGTGCCAGGCCCAGACCCGTCCCTTCCACGGCCGATCGCTCGGCACCGAGTCGCTCGAACGGCGTAAACAAGCGCTCGATCTGCGCAGGCGTCAGCCCCGTGCCCTGATCGGCCACGGTGATACGCAGTTGTTCGCCATCTGCTTGTGCGGTGACCTGCACCTGACCGCCGGGACGATTGAACTTGACCGCGTTCGACAGCAGATTGAGCAGCACCTGACGCAGCCGCTGCGCGTCGGCGCGGACCGTCCACGGCCCCTCGATGGCGGCCGGTTGCAATGCAATGCCGTACTTGTCGGCATCCGGCGCGATCAGGCCCAGCGCTTCGTGCACGGCCGCGCGCACCGAAATGGGTTCCGGGCTGAGATCCAGTTGATCGGCTTCGATCCGCGCGATGTCCAGCAACTCGGTGATCAGCCCCAGCAAGTGCCGGCCGGCGCCCAAAATGTGCTGCAGATGGCGGCGGTGGCCCGGTTCGGGCAGGTCCATTTCCAGCACCTGCGCATAGCCCAGAATTGCGTTGAGCGGCGTGCGCAGTTCATGGCTGCTGCGCGAGAGAAATTCGGTTTTCGCGCGGTTGGCGGTTTCTGCATCGCGCCGTGCCAGTTGCGCTTCGGCCGCGCGTGCGGCCAACAGTTCGCTGGCCTGCGCCAGCCGCTGGCCGACCTGGCCCAACTCATCGCCGGCGCGCGGTTGCGGTGCCAGCGGCAGGCCTTCGCCCAGTCGGTCGGCGTTGGCCGCCAGCGTGCGCAGCCGCCCGGACAAGGCCGAGGCGAACCACGCCACCGCAAACACCGCGCCCAGGCCGCCGAGCATGGCCGCGCTCAGGGTGATGATCAGATTGCGCTGGCGCAGCCCTTGCGCCTTGGCGGTGCGCACTTGCAACTGCGCGGTTTCGTAATTGCGCAACTCGCGCAGTTCCGCACGCAGGATGTCGAGCTTGTACTTGCCGTCCCAGAGCTGACGGATCTCTTCTTCGCGGCTCAGGTCCGGTGCCAGCAAACGACGCCAACCCTGCATTTTTTCCGCAAATAGCGGCTTGATGCGCGCGAATCGCTGCGCCTGCACCGGGTCGGTGATGCGTTGCGAGAGCCGTTCGGCCACGCGTTGCAACCGCGGTTCGGCATCGCGGTACGGGGTGAGGAATTCATCGCGGCGCACCAGGCGATAGCCGCGCACACCGGCTGCGGTTTCGGCCAATAGCGCATGTGCTTCGTACAGGTCGCTCAATACTTCCAGTGTCTGGCGCACATCGTTTTCGGCGGCGATGTTCTGCCGCTCCACGCTATAGATCGCCATCAGCGCCACGGCCAGCAACAGCAACGGCAGTGTAACCACCGCCAGACTTTTACGGGTGATTGGCCAATCGTTCCAACGCACTGCCAATGCATTCATAGCGCGAGTCCGGCGTGGACCGCGTACACCGCGGCCTGGGTGCGATCTTTTACCTCAAGTTTCTGCAAGATTCGCTCCACATGCACTTTTACCGTGCCGGGAGAAATCCCCAGTTCAGCTGCCAGCGTGGCATTGGTGAGTCCGCGCGGCAGCAGCGACAAGACCTGTTTCTCGCGTTTGCTCAGCGCACTGAGGCGGTCGTCCTGCTGGGGTTTGCGCCGACGCGTGGCGATCGGCTTGGCCGGTTCGGCCACCATTGCCGGCAGCAACAGTGCGAAGGCCTGCAGCGCCTGCACGTCATCGTTGCCGGGCGCAGTGCGGCTGTCGGTCCAGGCCACGCACAGCATGCCGTGGGTGGTGCCCAGGGCATGGATCGGTACTTTGGCTTCGCGCATGTCGCTTGGGCGCGGCGGCATCAGCCAGGCGGCTTCGTGACCGTCGCCGGCCGCACTGGCACCGGGGGGCAGTGCCCGCCCGCGGCTGGCAAGCACCTGCGCGCGCGGCCCGCGCTGCGCCAGCACGGCGCCGTGCTCCAGGCCCAGCAACAGCAGCACGCGGCTCAGTACTGCATCGCAGGCTTGCTCCGGCGTGTGGGCCTGACGCAGGGCCACGGCCGCCTCCAAGAGCGCCTGCCAACGTGCGCTGTCTGAGGCCTCGCGCCGCAAGGTCAGGCGCCAATCGCCAGCATTGGTAGGGGCTTCCATAGGTTCGTTCTAGGCCGATCAGCATATTTGAGTATATGCCAATCGGCAGAATTGTTGGGGGTGTTTGATTTCGATACTGAGCTTGCCCGATGAGGCACCCACAACAACCTAACGGAGATTTTCCATGCGCCGCACCCTGTTCTCTTTGGTTCTGGCTCTGGCTGCCACCCCGGCGCTGGCCGGCGGTGTGATGCACTACGCAGACAAGGCCGCACTGCCGGCTGGCGGCGAAGAGCGCGAAGTCGCTGCGCTGTTCGACACCTGGAATGCCGCGCTGGCGACAGGCAACCCGCACAAGGTGGCCGATCTGTACGCGCCGGACGGCGTGCTGCTGCCGACGGTCTCCAACGAAGTGCGCGCCTCGCGCGAGCAGATCGAAAACTACTTCGAACTGTTCCTGACCAAAAAGCCCAAGGGCGTGATCAATTACCGCACCGTGCGTGTGCTCGATGACGACAGCGCGGTGGATGCCGGCGTCTACACCTTCACGCTGACCGACAAGAGCGGCAAGAAGAGCGACGTGCAGGCGCGCTACACCTTCGTCTACGAGAAGCGCGACGGCAAGTGGTTGATCATCAACCACCACAGCTCGGCGATGCCGGAAGTCGATACGCGTGCGGCGGTCGCCAAGGCCAAGTAAGCGCTGCATCGGCGGCGAGCGCCGGTCGGGCAGGCTTGAAAGCTGCTGCGGCCGGCGCCATCCAGCAGGCAATCCTCACGATTGCGGAGTTGCACCATGCTGGGAATCGGCGCCTTTAAACAACGTATGCCACGTCCGGGCGAGGCACTGCCAGGACGCGAGCAAGCGCTGCCGCTACACAACACGCACCTGATCAACGGTCACCCGTTGCGCGGGGAATTTACCGGCCTGGCCCAGGTGCAATTCGGGCTTGGTTGCTTCTGGGGCGCGGAACGCAAGTTCTGGAGCGCACCGGGGGTGTACACCACCGCAGTGGGCTATGCGGGCGGCGAGACACCCAATGCGACCTACGCGGAAGTGTGCTCCGGACAGACCGGCCATACCGAAGCGGTGTTGGTGGTGTACGACGAAGCGTCGGTGTCGTTCGCGCAGTTGCTGCGCACGTTCTGGGAAAGCCATGACCCCACCCAGGGCATGCAGCAAGGCAACGATGTCGGCACGCAATACCGTTCGGCCATCTATTGCACGACGCAAGCGCAATACGACGCGGCACTTGCCAGCCGCGACGCCTATCAGCAGCAGCTGGATGCCGCAGGGTATGGCGCAATCACCACGGAGATCCGTTTCCCGGCGCCCACGTTCTACTACGCCGAAGACGATCACCAGCAGTATCTCGCCAAGCACCCCAATGGCTATTGCGGGCTTGGCGGCACGGGAGTGAGCTGCCCGATCGGGCTGGATGCCTGACGGAAAGGCAGGCCGGATTGAAGCGCTGTCAACCACGTGATCGTGGCAGCGCGCCGATGGCCAATAGTGACCGGCAGCGTTATCACGATCAGGCAGCGCATGGGAGTGCATGCCAGGCAACTTGAATGGCTACGTCGGAGACGACGTAGCCATCTTTTTTTGTGCGGCGTGCGCAAGACGCGCTGCCGTCGCCTCGTGTGGTTGATAGGCAAACTGGCCAGCGGATCATTGCAGCCAATCGGTGCAATGCATCGGTGCGGCGAATCACAGCACTCAGTGGGTGCAACGCGCTGGGCGTGCTTGAATCCGTTGACTCAGACGAATTCGCCGGCAAACATGCCGCGCAGCTGCGCAAGCGTGTCGGTGCGTTCGGGATGCAGCAGACGCATGCAGGCCAGCGCAAAGCCGACCGGGCTGGTGCCGGGTGCGGTGATGACGCTGTCAGCGGTGACGACTTTCTCGTGGCGATACTGTGCGGCCCCGGCATAGGGCACCACATGTTCCTGCAAAAACGCCAGCGCGTTGCTGGTATGCGCGCGTTCGTCGAGTAGGCCTGCATACGCCAGCGCGATGGTGGCGCCGCAGATGGCGGCGACCGGTCGCTGGTGTTGCACGCGTTCGACCAAGAGACCGCTTAAGCCGGGGATTTCGCCTGCCTGCCAGCGCTCGCTGCCGGGCAGGATCCACAGGTCCGCGTCCAGCGGCGCCAGATCCGAGAGCGCGAATTCCGGAGCGATCCGCAGCCCGCCGATGGACTGCACCGGCTGACCATCGATGCTGGCAATGGCTACCTGATCGCCAAACCACTCGCGCGCCGCTGGCAGCACCACACCGATTTCCCAATCGGCCACACCATCGACCATCACCACTGCAATGTTTGCCATTGTCCGCTACACCAGTTGAGGTCTCTGGATTCTAGGCAGTGCGCGCGCGGCGATTGTAAGCAAGGTGTGCAGACGCGCAGGGGGCGGGCGGTATCGCGGCCTGGTCCATCGGCTGCTCGAACGGAGCTTGCTTGACAGATGCGCGGGGCGGCTGAGGATGGCCACGCTGTGCGAGGCACGCAGTGTCGATCAGATCCGTCGCGTTACCTGCGTTACCTCACTAGACCGCGTGGGCCAGCGCCAGAGAGGTGCGCGACGCAGCGGCATCGACTTGCGGGTGTTGTATCGGATACGCGGGAAGTCGTATTCGGCCGGGATTCCAAGCCCCGGTGCGACTGCCGCTGCAACCCCGAAAACGACAACGCCCGCAGCATCGGCCGCGGGCGTTGGTGGTCGCACTTGTACGTTAAGACAATCAGCCGGCCAGCTTGTCGGCGATGGTCTTGCGCAGGGCTTGCAGATCCTTGGCGAAGGTGTCGATGCCGCCGGCCAGCTTTTCGGTGGCCATGGGGTCGGCCGCCAGGTCGTTGGCGAAACTGTCGCTATTGATCGGCGTGATCTGCACGGTTTCGGCTTTGGCCGGGGAGAGCTTGCGCGGCAACTCGCCGTGTTCGGCGTCGAGCTTTTCCAGCAGATCCGGCGAGATGGTCAGGCGGTCGCAGCCGGCCAGCGCTTCGATCTGCGCGGTGGAGCGGAACGAGGCGCCCATCACCACGGTCGACGAGCCGCGTCGCTTGAACTCGTTGTAGACGGTGCGCACGAACACCACGCCCGGGTCTTCATCGATGTTGGCCGGGGTCTGCCCCTGGGCGACGTAGTAATCCAGGATGCGGCCCACGAACGGGGAAATCAGGAACACGCCGCCTTCCGCGCAGGCCAGCGCCTGCGAGTGGTTGAAGATCAGCGTGAGGTTGCAGTCGATGCCTTCGCGTTGCAGCTGACGGGCGGCTTCGATGCCTTCCCAGGTCGCTGCGATCTTGATCAGGATCTTGTCCTTGGACACGCCACGCTCGGCGTACATCGCAATGAACTTGCGCGCCTTGGCGATGGTGGCCTCGGTGTCGTGAGCCAGGTCGGCGTCCACTTCGGTAGACACGCGCCCCGGCACCAGTTCGGCCAGCTTGACGCCCACGCCGATGGTGAGACGGTCGGCGACCTCGTGGATGGTGGCGGTGCGATCGTCGCCGCCGTGCTCGCGGCCCCAGGCCAGTTCGCGCTCGATCAGATCGGCATAGACCGGCAGGTCCAGCGCCTTCTTGACCAGAGTGGGATTGGTGGTGCAGTCGACCGGCTTCAGTCGCTTGATGGCGTCGTAATCGCCGGTGTCGGCAACAACGACAGACAGGTCGCGCAGTTGGGCAAGCTTGGAGGGGGATGCAGTCATGCGGGTTCTCTCGAATCGTGGAACGGGTCGGGGATGACGCAGCGCGCTACGTTAGCGCGCCGCGCGCTGGAAGTCGCCCGCGGCTGCGGGTTGATCGTGTACGGCGGTCACGCGCAAGCGCAGGTCGCGCCCGTCAGGCGTGCGCCAGTCGATGCTCTGGCCGACCGACAGGCCAAGCAGCGCACTGCCCACCGGCGCAAGCACCGAGATGCGGCTGTGCTGGACATCGGCTTCATGCGGGTACACAAGGGTGAGCGTATGCCGTTCGCCGTGCAGCTGGTCTTCGCATTCGATGCGCGAGTGCATGGTGACGACATCGCCGGGAATCTGGTCGGGCGGCAGCACACGTGCGCGGCCCAGTTCGTCGCTCAGCGCAGTGGCGGCGGGATGCTTGTTGAAGGCGGGGGAATCGAGCAAGGCCTCAAGCCGGGCGAGGTCGTGGCTGGAAACAAGGATGGATGGCGGCAAGCCGCTGTGATGTTGGGAAGTCATGGCACTCTCCTGACGAATACGGCTCGCCAACATGGCAAGCGGCACCGACAAGATGAGGGCGCCGTTGGCCGATCCCAATACATGCTGCCCGGCGGAAACATGTGGTGACTTGGGGCAGGCCGACGTGGTTCTTTTTTCAAGCCACTGGCGTTAACGCGGCGATCAAGCGAGCGCTGCGAGAGAGTTCTAAGGGCGCAGATGGCAGGATCAAATGCCTGCCCAGGTAAGCCAGACGGAGTGGCTACACCGATGAATCTGCAGCCGAAGAAAAACACCAGCTGGAAAAAACAAAAGGCGCCGCTTGCGCGCCGCCGATGTTTGTTGTCTACGAATGTCGCGCAAAGCGACCACAGCCATGAAACGCTTTTGCGATTCCCGATTCCCGATTCCCGATTCCCTAAGCCGCCACCGCCTTGGGGCCTGTCGCAGGCTGATCCAGCGTAAACAGGCTCTCCGGCAATTCCTTGAACAACTGCGACAGCTGCTCCAGGAACGCGGTCATGGCCGAGCTGCGACGCCACGCCATGGCAATGCGGCGGCTGGGTTGCTTGTCTTCGCGGAAGCGAATCAGGCGGATGTTTTCCGAGCGGGCGACCGGCGGTTTGACTGCCAGAAGCGGTAGCAGGGTGACGCCGACATTGGCAGCGACCATCTGACGCAAGGTTTCCAGGCTGGTGGCCTGGAATTCCGACTTCTCCAGCGCGCCGGCCAGATGGCAGACATCCAGCGCCTGTTCGCGCAGGCAGTGGCCGTCTTCCAGCAACAACAGGCGTTGTTCGGACAGATCGTCCAGCGTCATGCTGTCGTGGCGCGACAGCGGATGGCCTTCCGGGACTGCCAGCACAAAGGGTTCTTCGAACAAGAATTCCGCATGCAGCTGATCGTCCTGCAACGGTAGCGCCAGCAGTGCCGCATCCAGGCGGCCTTCGCGCAACTGGTGCATCAGTCGGTCGCTTTTTTCTTCGATCAACAGCAGCTCCAGCCGCGGAAACCGCTCGCGGATGCGCGGCACCACATGCGGTAACAAATAGGGCGCCAGCGTGGGGAAGATGCCCAGCCGCACGGTGCCCGCTTCCGGATCCTGGCTGCGCCGCGCGGCTTCCTTCATCTGTTCCACTTCGGCAACGATGCCGCGTGCGCGCATCGCCGCTTCGCGGCCGGCCGGCGTCAGCATCACCTTGCGCGGTGCGCGCTCTACCAGCGGCACACCCAGCTCGTCCTCGAGTTTCTTGATCTGGGTGGACAGCGTCGGTTGACTGACGAAACACGCCGTCGCGGCGCGGCCGAAATGCTTGTGGTCGGCCAGGGCTACCAGATACTTCAAGTCACGCAGATTCATGTGCAGCAGCCCTCAAGGCGGTGACGGTTAACGACTGACGCGTGATGCAGCTTAGCGCCCGGCGTGGCCGGGCGATGGCTGTCGTTGCGCTTATGCGGCCTGCGCAACGTTTTCGGCGCTGACCGGTGCGCTGGAGCGGATCAGGTGATCGAATGCGCTCAGTGCGGCCTTGGAGCCTTCGCCCATCGCGATCACGATCTGCTTGTACGGCACCGTGGTGGCATCGCCTGCCGCAAACACACCCGGTACGCTGGTCTGGCCACGGTCGTCGACGATGATCTCGCCGCGCGGCGACAGCTCCACCGTGCCACGCAGGAACTCGGTATTGGGCAGCAGGCCGATCTGCACGAACACGCCTTCCAGATCGATGTGCTGGCTGTCGCCGCCGGTACGGTCCTTGTAGACCAGGCCGGTGACCTTTTGCCCGTCGCCCAGCACTTCGGTGGTCTGCGCGCTGGTGATGATGCGCACGTTGTGCAGGCTGCGTAGCTTGCGTTGCAGTACCTCATCGGCACGCAGCTTGTCGTCGAACTCCACCAGCGTGACATGCGCCACGATGCCGGCCAGGTCGATCGCCGCTTCCACACCCGAGTTGCCGCCACCGATCACCGCCACGCGCTTGCCCTTGAATAGCGGGCCATCACAGTGCGGGCAGTAGGCCACGCCCTTGTTCTTGTACTGGTCTTCGCCCGGCACGTTCATCTGCCTCCAGCGCGCACCGGTGGACAGGATCACGGTCTTGCTCTTGAGCGAAGCGCCATTGGCCAGCTTGATCTCGACCAGGCCATCGGCACCGGCCGGGATCAGCTGCTCGGCGCGCTGCAGATTCATGATGTCCACATCGTACTGACGCACGTGCTGTTCGAGCGCGGCCGCCATCTTCGGGCCTTCGGTTTCCTGCACGGAGATGAAGTTCTCGATCGACATGGTGTCCAGCACCTGCCCACCGAAACGCTCGGCGGCCACACCGGTGCGAATGCCCTTGCGCGCGGCATACACCGCTGCTGCCGCGCCGGCCGGGCCACCGCCGATCACCAGCACGTCGAAGGCGTCCTTGGCGGCGATCTTGGCGGCATCGCGCTTTGCGGCATTGGTGTCGAGCTTGGCGACGATCTGCTCCAGCGTCATGCGGCCCTGGTCGAACAGCTCGCCGTTCAAGTAGACGGTGGGCACCGACATGATCTGGCGGGTTTCGACCTCGTCCTGGAACCATGCGCCATCGATGGCGACATGCTTGATGCGCGGGTTGAGCACGGCCGCCAGATTCAGCGCCTGCACCACGTCCGGGCAGTTCTGGCACGACAGCGAGAAATAGGTTTCGAACTGGTAGTCGCCATCCAGATGCTGCACCTGCTCGATCAGCTCGGCGGCAGCCTTGGACGGGTGACCGCCTACCTGCAGCAGCGCCAGCACCAGCGAGGTGAACTCGTGACCCATCGGCAGGCCGGCAAAGCGCAGCGAGATGTCCTGGCCAGGCGAGGTCAGCGCGAACGAGGGTTTGCGCTGGTTGTCATCGCGGTGGACGTCCAGGCTGATCTTGTCCGACAGCAGCACCAGGTCTTCGAGCAGGTCGAGCATTTCGCGCGAGCCGTCGCTGTCGTCGATCGAGGCGTGGATCTGGATCGGGCGCGTGACCCGTTCCAGGTAGGCAGTCAGCTGGGTCTTGAGATTGGCATCCAACATGGAAAACTCCTGGGAATGGGCAAGGGGAGGGCGTGGCGTCGCTGCCGAAGGGCAGGTCGCCGGGGAAGGAAGGAGGTGAACCGCAGCCGGCGCGAGGTCGGGATGCGTGCTGGCGATGGCTGGCGGGCAGCTCGGCACCGGCTCCGGTTCACCCCCGGCCCGATGAACCGGGCCAGGGATGCGCGGCGGCTTAGATCTTGCCGACCAGGTCCAGCGACGGAGCCAGGGTCTTGGCGCCTTCCTTCCACTTGGCCGGGCAGACCTGGCCAGGATTGTTGGCCACGAACTGCGCTGCGGTCAGCTTGCGCAGCGTCTCGGTGACGTCGCGGGCGATCGAGTTGTCGTGGATTTCCAGGGTCTTGATCACGCCTTCCGGGTTGATGATGAAGGTGCCGCGCAGGGCCAGGCCTTCTTCTTCAATGTGCACGCCGAAGGCGCGGGTCAGCTTGTGGGCCGGGTCGCCGATCAGCGGGAACTGCGCCTTGCCCACGGCCGGCGAGGTCTCGTGCCACACCTTGTGCGAGAAGTGCGTGTCAGTGGTGACGATGTACACCTCGGCGCCAGCCTTCTGGAACGCGGCATAGTTGTCGGCGGCGTCTTCCACTTCGGTCGGGCAATTGAAGGTGAATGCGGCGGGCATGAAGATCAGCACCGACCACTTGCCCTTCAGGCTGGCCTCGGTGACTTCGATGAAGTTGCCGTTGTGGTACGCATTCGCCTTGAACGGCTGGACCTGGGTGTTGATGAGAGACATTGAGTTTCCTCGTGCGATGAAAGGGGGCAGGGGATGGAACAGCCGTCATGGTAGGCAGGATCGATAGATTTCTCAAATCGATTAATGGAATTGCATAGATAGGTTTTGGCTATCGATATTGCAGACGGCATCTGGCGCTACGGGTGGGCCGGTCCATCTCCGATAATGGTCGGCCGATGTTTCGCATGAGTGAATGACCCGTATGAGCGACGATCCTGCAGGCATCCCCGCCGAACAGCTGCTGCGGCAGGCTGCGCTGCGGATCGAGCGTGCCGATGCCGAGCCGCTGCTGCTGCATGCACTGGGCCGCGACCGCGCCTGGCTGTTCGCGCACGGCCGCGACCCTGTGCCGGCGACCATCGCGCAGGCCTTCGACGCCTTGGTGCAGCGGCGGCAGGCTGGCGAGCCGGTGGCCTACCTGACCGGTTCGCGCGGGTTCTGGACCCTGGACCTTGCCGTCTCCACGGCCACGCTGATTCCGCGTGCCGACACCGAAGCGTTGGTCGAGCTGGCGCTGGAGCGTCTGGACCAGGCGCCCGGCCGGCGCGTGGCCGATCTGGGTACCGGTAGCGGCGCGATCGCGCTGGCGATCGCCAGCGAGCGGCCGCAGGCGCAGGTGATCGCTACCGACGCCAGCGCGGCCGCGCTCGCCATCGCCCAGCGCAACGCCGACAGCCACCGCCTATCGAGCGTGGAATGCCGGCAGGGCAGCTGGTTCGGACCACTGGCCGGCGAGCGCTTCGATCTGATTGCCAGCAACCCGCCGTATATCGCAGCCGGCGACCCACATCTTGCGCAGGGCGATCTGCGTTACGAGCCGGCCAGTGCACTTGCCTCCGGCAGCGACGGGCTGGATGACATTCGTTCGATCGTGGCCGATGCGCCCGCACATCTGCGCGCAGGCGGCTGGCTGCTGCTCGAGCATGGCTGGGATCAGGGCGCGGCCGTGGCCGAGTTGCTGCGCACGCGCGGGTTTGCGCAGGTGGCCACGCATCAGGATCTGGAACAGCGCGATCGGGTGACGTTGGGCTGCTGGGAGGAGGGCGCGACGCGGTAGTGGTGGCTGGTGCAGCGTCGCCGACGGTGCAGTCATTGCGCGCCGGCATGCGCAGTCACACCTCGCCACGGGAAGACGCAGCCGTTGGCTCCATCGTCGATCGCTACAATGCGGGTTTTCGCCCAGGACCGACGCATGCGCACGCTCTATCCCGAGATCACGCCCTACGAGCAGGGCAGCCTGAAGGTCGACGACCGCCACACGCTGTATTTCGAACAGTGCGGCAACCCTCAGGGCAAACCGGTGGTGATGCTGCACGGCGGCCCGGGCGGCGGCTGCAACGACAAGATGCGGCGCTTCCACGACCCGGCCAAGTACCGCATCGTGCTGTTCGATCAGCGCGGCTCCGGCCGGTCTACCCCGCATGCCGATCTCACCGACAACACCACCTGGGATCTGGTCGCCGACATCGAGCGCTTGCGCACGCAGTTGGGCATCGACCGCTGGCAGGTGTTCGGCGGCAGCTGGGGCTCGACGTTGGCCTTGGCGTATGCGCAAACCCACCCGCAGCAGGTCACCGAACTGGTGCTGCGCGGCATCTTTTTGCTGCGTCGTTTCGAGTTGGACTGGTTCTATCAGGAAGGCGCCAGCCGGCTGTTCCCGGATGCATGGGAGCACTACATCAACGCCATCCCGGCAGACGAACGCGGCGATCTGGTCGCCGCCTTCCATCGCCGCCTGACCAGCGACGACGAGGCCACGCGCCTGGCCGCCGCCAAGGCCTGGAGCGTGTGGGAAGGCGCCACCAGCTTTCTGCATGTGGACGAGGACTTCGTCACCGGGCATGAGGACGCGCACTTTGCGTTGGCCTTCGCACGTATCGAAAACCACTACTTCGTCAACAAGGGCTTCTTCGAGGTGGAAGGCCAGTTGTTGCGCGATGCGCACCGCATTGCCGACATCCCCGGGGTGATCGTGCATGGCCGCTACGATGTGGTCTGCCCACTGCAAAGCGCCTGGGATCTGCACAAGGCGTGGCCGAAGGCGCAGCTGCAGATCAGCCCGGCGTCGGGGCATTCGGCCTTCGAGCCGGAAAATGTCGATGCACTGGTGCGCGCGACCGACGGGTTTGCTTGAGCGAGCCGTCGGGCGCAGGCGAGTGATGCGCCAGCTCACGCTGCTGCATGACTCGTAGGAGCGTGCCCGCGTGCGATGAGGCGTTATCGATAACGCTTCCTCGCGCGCAGGCACGCTCCTACGGTGGTTGTCGTTTCAGTGTGGCAACAGCGCCTGGGCCAGCGGCGGCAGGATGCGCGCCAATCGATCTGCCCATGCCTGTTGCCCGGCGGTGTCGCCAATCAGGTCCTGGCGGATTTCCAGTTCCACATGCAGCAGGCCGCGGCCTTCGCCATGGACCGGAATGGCGTAGTCAGTGGCATCGCTCACCGCATACGGTTGATTGTCGCCAACCACCAGATCCGGTTCCGCGCGCAAGGCATCCAGCAAACGATGCGCCAGTCGCGTGTCGCGGTGGTACAGCACGCCGGCATGCCAGGGACGCGCGTTGCCGGCCATCACCGGGGTGAAGCTGTGCATCGACACCAGCAGCGTCGGTTGGGCGCGCTGCGCACGTGCATCCAGTTCGGCCGCGATGCGTGCGTGGTACGGCGCGAAGATCGCATCGATACGTTGCTGGCGATCGGCGGCGGTCAACGCCAGGTTGCCGGGAATGGATGTGCCGTCGCTGATGTCGGGCATCCGGCTGGCCGCGCCATCTGGCCGGTTGCAGTCGATCACCAGGCGCGAATAGGTCTGGGTGATGGCGATCGCATCCAGCGCGTTGGCCAGCAGGCGGGTGACCTGTGCGATTCCGATATCCCAGCCGATATGGCGGTCCAGCTCCTGCTGCGGCAGGCCCAGATTTGCCAGCCGTGCGGGCACGCGCTGGCCGGCGTGATCGGCGATCAACAGCCACGGCGATGCCGCCTGCGCGTTGTGCACGGTGAACGCTGGCGGATCCTCGGGGCCAAGCAAGTGACCGGCAGCGGCATCAACCACGCGGCGTGCCATCCAGTGCGTGATCGACCAGATACAGCCCGGCCCACAACTTGGGATCCATCTGATAGCCCTCGGCCATCTTCTGCACCAGCCACGCGCCGACTTGCGCGCGCGGGATTTCATGCACGGTGATGTCTTCGCTGGCATCGCCGCCGCCTGCGCCGACCTTGCGCAGCCCGGTGGCGCGCACGAACGCGATCTTCTCGCTGCTGGCACCTGCCGAGGTGGGGCCGATCATCAGCACTTCGGCGTGTTCGGCGGTCCAGCCGGTTTCTTCTTCCAGTTCGCGGATCGCCGACAGCTCGATCGATTCATCGGCATGCACATCGCCCACCAGCCCGGCCGGCATTTCGATGGTGCGCGCTTGCAGCGGCACGCGAAATTGCTCGACGAACAACATCGCATCGTCCGGCGTCACCGCCACGATGATCGCGGCCAGGCCGCCGGCATGCACACGCTCGGAATATTCCCAGGTGCCACGCACGACCATGCGCTGGTACTTGCCTTCGTAAACCACGGTGGGCGGGGTGTCGTGTCGGTTCATGGGTAGGTGCCTTGAGACAGGGAAGCGGGAGGGGGCGGCAGTGCGGCGCCGTCGCACACGGCCAGCAGGCGGCGGCGCGTGAGCGGCCCGAAACGCAGGCTGTCGCATAAGCCGATCAGCATGTCCGCATCGGCCTGCGTGCGCGTGAAGCCGGCGTCGGTCAAGCCGAGCGGTGCGTCCAATGCAATGGTAGTGAGCTGGCGCCATAACAACGCATGGTCGCGCTGTTCGCGCAGCCGCACGGCCATTTGCGCGGCGCCGCGCAAGCGCAGAAACGGGATCTCGTCGATGCGTTCCAGCAAGGCATCCAGGCTGCCGAAGTGCGCCAGCAGCACGGCTGCCGATTTGGCGCCGATGCCGGTGATGCCGGGAATGTTGTCGATCGCATCGCCGCATAGCGCCAGATAGTCGGCAATCTGATGCGCATGCACGCCATGGCGCGCCTTTACCCCGTCCATGCCCCAGCGCAAGTTGCGCGCGTAATCCCACTGTTCGTCGTGCTCGAACAGCAATTGCGACAGATCCTTGTCGGCTGACACGATCACCCCGCGCAAGCCTTGCGCGCGCACGCTGTGCAAGGCGCTGCCGATCAGATCGTCGGCCTCGTACTCGCGATGCGCCAGCACGCTCAGGCCCAGTGCCGCGCACAGTGCCTTGCAATGCGCAAACTGGCGCCGCAATGCATCCGGTGCCGGCTCGCGGTTGCCTTTGTAGGCTGGGTAGATGGCATGCCGAAAGCAGCTGTCCAACGCTTCGTCGAAGGCGATGGTGATGTACTGCGGGCGCTCGCGTTCCAGCAGGTCCAGCAGAAAACGCGCAAAGCCGTGCACCGCATTGGTCGGCCAGCCTTGTGCGTCCTGAAACTCGTCCGGGATCGAATGCCAGGCGCGAAACACGTACAGGCTGGCATCGATCAGATACAGCGGCTCCGGGCGCGGACCGCCCGGCAGCGCCGCGGCAATGGTACCCGGCAGCGTGCTCATGGGGTCCAGTCGCGCAACAAGGCGCGCGGGTCCGGACGCTCGCGCTCCGGCACCTGCATGCGCGGCGTGCCGATATGGATGAAGCCGGCGATGCGCTCGTTTTCGCCCAGGCCCAGATAGCCGCTGACGGCCGGGTCGTAGGCCATCCAGGCGGTCAGCCACTGCGCGGCGAAGCCATGCGCCTGCGCGGCTTGCAGCAATGCAAAACACACGCAGCCGGCGGTGAGCAGCTGTTCCTGCTCGGGCACCTTGTGCTCGGGGCGCAGCGAGGCGATGACCACGATCGCCAATGGTGCGTCGCTGAAGCGGTTGCGGTCTTTTTCGACCACCGCCGGCGGTGCCAGCGGATCGGCGGCCTGGGTGCGTTCGGCCAGAAAGTCGCCCAGGGCATGCCGCGCGTCGCCGCTGATGCGCAGGAAACGGAACGGCACCAGCTTGCCGTGGTCGGGCACGCGCACGGCCGATGTCAGCATGCGCAGCAAGGTGTCTTCATCCGGGCCGGGCTCGCCCAATTGTTTGGAGGGGACCGAACGACGCGCGTCCAGCGCCTGTAGCGAATACGGTGCATGCATAATTTGCGGTTCTGGGCGACGAATAAGTCAATTATAGACGGGCCCTTCCCAACGCCCGCCGCATGATGGCCGGCCGGGTGACGCCTGCTGCAACGGCATCGCCCCTTCCTGCCCGCTCCTTCAGCGTTGTCCGATGACCCAGTTCGTGTCCACCGATCCTCTGCCCAGCCGCAACCCGCAACTGCTCGATCAGGTGCGCGACATCGTGCTGGTGCCGCTGGCCGATGCATTCATCGACGTGCAGGACGCGCTGGCCGAGGCGTTGTTCCGCCTGGCGGCCGATGCCGGCGCGGCCCAGAACGATTTCATGGAAGCCATCCAGGCCTTGCGGCAGCAGCGCGAGCCGATCACCGCGCGCTTTCGCGGGCATCTGGCCAAGGCCTGGCAGGGCCTGGAGTCCGCGCGGCCGTTGTCGGCCGAGCGTAGCCTGGCACGCGGCGCGGCCGGGCTGACCCTGCTACCCGAACAGGATCTTGAAGTCCGGCTGGCGGTGCGCAATCTGGCCGGCGCGTTGCAGCATCAATGGCGGCCGGAGTTGATGCGGCTCAATCGCTATCTGGGTTTCATCGCCGGCGGGCTGCGCATCGATGGCGACAGCAATCCGTTCGGGCCTGAGCACTTGGGCGTGGCGCTGTACGAGGCCTTCCAGGGCGTGACGCTGGCGGCGAAAGTGCATCTGGCGGTCATCAAGGTCTGCGAGCAGCAGCTGATGCCGCGCGTCGGCCAGCGTTACGCAGAGCTGGAACAGGCGTTGGCGCAGGTTGCCAGCCTGCGCGAGTTGCCGCAGGCGCGCCATCGCCGCGGCGGCATCCCGCGCCAGGGCAAGACCGGCAACGAGGACACCACCGAGACGCCGGACTGGATCGCACGGTTTTTTGCCGACTGGTCCGGCGGGCAGGGGGCATTGGTCGACGTCAAGGTGATCGACGTGCATCTGCGCAGCGGCCGCGAAGTGCTGCCGGCCGCGTTGCACCAGCGTCTGCAACAGGCGCGCCACCTGCGCGAGCCCGATGCCGGGCGGTTGGAGTCGGTCGCGCAGCGGCGGCTGTCGCCGCGTGAGGTGGTTTCGGCGTTGTCGCTGCTGCAGACCATGCCCGGCGCCGGGTTCGACAGCATCGACGACGGGCAGCGCGGCTTGCCGCACGCACTGCGGCAGCACCTCATGCGCGCGGCTGCCTCGCTTGGCGTCGACCCGGTCACCACCTGCCTGGACCCCAACGATGCCGATGCGCTGGATCTGATCGCGCTGCTGTTCGACGCGATCCTGGTGCAGAGCCAGCTTTCCGATGCGCAACGCCGCCTGCTGGGGCAGTTGCTGGTGCCGATGGCCAAGATGGCGATGCTCGACAGCCATCTGTTCGTGCGCGATGGCCACCCGGCGCGTCGTCTGCTCAATCTGCTGGTGGATGCCTGCGACGGCAATGGCGGCGAAAGCGCGGCCGAACAGGCCTTGCTGGCGCAGGTGGAGGCGGCAGTCGTCACCATCGTGCGCGACTTCGACGAGCATCCAGCGGTGTTCTTGGCGTTGGAGGCCGAGTTCGGCGCCAGTTACGAGCAGTACCGGCGACGCGTGGAGATTGCCGAGCGCCGCGCCAACGAATTGCAACGTGCCGAAGAACGCCGCGAACGCGCACGCAGCATTGCCGCCCAGGCGCTGGCAGAGCGGCTGGCACGCGGATCGCTGCCGCCGGTGGTGGAGCACTTTCTCAGCCGCGTCTGGCATCCGAGCGTGCAACAGGCTGCGTTGCGCGCCGATGGCGCCGGCCCGGCCCTGGACACCGCCATTGCGGTGGGAGACGCCGTGTTGGCGCAGCTGACGGCTGCGCGCAGCGATCCCGGGCTGGATGCGCAGCGTGCGCCGTTGCTGCAGGCGTTTGCGCTGGCCGGATTGGGGCCGCGCGAAGCCGAACAGGCCTTGCAGGAATTGCTGCGCGCGCTGGCGCCCACGCCGGCTGCTGCCCATGCGGAAGCGCTTGCCCCCACCCTGACCGCATTGCGCTTGGTGCCCAGCCCCGCCGACCCGGTGGCAGAGCCGTTGACCCCGATGCTCGATGCGGGCGGGCAGGTGGAATTCGACCGCATCACCGCTGACTTCTTTCGCGCCATGGCAATCGGCACCAGCCTGGACTTCGTCGACCGCGAAGGCCGCGTCCAACCGGGCAAACTGTCGTGGATCAGCCCGATTTCCGGGCGGCTGATGTTCGTCAATCGGCGCGGCGGGCGGCTGTGCGTGTCCTCGCCGGAAGAGCTGGCCATGATGGTCTGGCTGGACCGCCTGCGCCTGCACCGTGAAGAAGACGCTTTCTACAGCGCGATGCAGGACGTGGTCGACGGGCTGGACGCGTCTGACCCCCCTCAAGGCTTAACCCCCGCAGGCGTATAACGGGTGCCGGCAGGCTCCACCGCAAGGTTGCGGGCTACGATGTCTCCTTGACACGCAAACCCTGGGCGGTCACGAGTAAAGTGAGAGCTGCGTCACACTTAACGAACGAGCGAAACGCCTACCATGCGAGGGCGGAATTTGGGGCCGCGTCTGTTTTTACTCGTTTGAATATTTTCACGCCTGCAGAGGCGGGGAGCCTTTGCGCATGACTTTTCAGCCCAGTCCGTCGGGACATCCGGGCCGTGACCAACGCTTGCTCGAGCAGGCGCACGACGCGTTCGTGCCCGCGCTGGTGCAGGTGTTTGCAGCTGCAGTCGCACATTTCGATGATGTCCTGTTCGATCGCGCCGAATCCGCCGGCGCGTCACAGTTGCTGTTTCTCGATGGCATGCGCGAGTTGCGTCGCAAGCGCGAAGACGTGACCACCCAATTCCGCCAACAGCTGGAAGACGGCTGGCAGGCGCTGTTGCTCGGCACGCCGTTGTCGGCCGAAGTGGTACTGGCCGGTGACATGGGCACCGGCCCGCTCAGTCTGGTGCCCGAGCACGTACTCGAATCGCGGCTGGCAGTGCGCAACCTTGCCACCGTGCTGCTGCGCGATTTCAAGCAGGTGCTGGCGCGTGTCGACCGCCGCCTGGGCTGGATTGCCGGTGGCCTGGAACTGGTGGCCGACACCAATCCGTTCGGTCCGGAACATCTGGGCGTGGCGATCCACGAAGCGTTCGCCACCTGCGATCTGGCGCCGGAAGTGCGCCTGGTAGTGATCAAGCTATGCGAGCGCGACCTGGCCGAACCGATCGGCAAGTTGTATGCGCGTCTGGACGAAACCCTGGTCAAGGCCGGCGTGATGCCGGAAATTTCGCAGCCCAAGCGCCCGCCGCCGCGCATGCAGCCACGTGGCGAGACGCCCGAAGCGCGCGCGCAGGCCGACGCTTATGGCGGCGACGCCGAAATGGGCGGCGACGATCAGAACGACCAATACGCGCCAGCCTGGGCCAATCGCTTTCTGGATCGCTGGGCGCATAGCCGCGGCCGCATGCAGGCCGCCGCGCAACGCGGCCATGCCGATGGTGGCGGCGCTGGCGGTATGGAAGGCGAGGCCGATCATCCTGGCGGCAGCCAGGGCATGCTGCTGGATGCACTGCACGAACTGCTGCAGCAGACCCGTAGCGTGCGCGACAGCACGGCCTCGGCTGCGTCGGTGGCAGTGGGCCAGCAACGCCCGCTGAGCCAGCGCGAAATGATGTCGGTGCTGTCGTTGCTGCAGGCCACGCCCAGCGCAACGCTGCAGGCGGCCATCGGCGACGACAATGAATCGCTTGCGCAGCGTCTGAAGAACGAAGTGCTCAACAGCGCTACGCGTCTGGGCGTGGACCCGGCCACCGCAAAGCTGGACCCGATGGACGAGGATGCGATCGATCTGGTCGGCATGCTGTTCGACGTGATGCTGGACGAGCGCGATCTGGAAAACCGCTCGCGCGAAATGATCGGCCGGCTGGTAGTGCCCTTCGTCAAAGTGGCGCTGCTCGACCGCAAGATGTTCGTGCAGAAGACTCACCCGGCGCGGCGCCTGCTCAATTCGCTTGCCGAGGCCTGCGAGGGCAACAACGGCGACAGCGCCGCCGAGCGCGTGCTGATGGGCAAGGTCGAAGAAATCGTCGACCGTCTGGTGGCCGAATTCAACGAGAACCTGGCGATCTTCCTGACCCTGGAAGAAGAGTTCCGCGACTTCCTGTCGCAGCACCGCCGCCGTGTGGAAATTGCCGAGCGCCGCGCCACCGAAACCCAGCGCGGCCAGGAAAAACTGGAGCTGGCGCGCAACCGCGCGCTGGCGGAGCTGGAGCAGCGCGTACTGGCCGGTGCGCCGTTGCCCAAGGCGGTGGAAGACTTCCTGCGCCAGCCGTGGCTGCATCACCTGACCATGGCGATCCTGCGCGATGGCGACGAAGGTCCCGGCACGGTTGAGGCATTGGCGCTGGCCGATGGCGTGCTGGAAGAACTGAGCGAGGCGCGCCGCCACATCATCGGCAAGCCGTGGCTGCAGGTCTGGCAACCGGCGCTGCATCGCGTGTTCGCCAGCGTTGGCTTGCATGGCGACGCGGTGGTGGTGGCGATCACGGCATTGCACGACACCTTGCAGGCCATCGCCGAGGCACGCCCGGAGCTGGAAAAAGCCTTGCCGGAACTGCCGCAGGTCAACCTGCCGCCGCCAGCGGCCGAAAGCGTCAGCGTAGTGCTGGGTGCCGAAGCGGTGGCGCAGAGCATCGACAGTGCCGACGCCGAACGGTTCCGTGCGATGGACATCGGCACCTGGCTGGATTTCGTCGACAAGGACGGCAAGGTGCAGGCAGGCAAGCTGTCGTGGGTCAGCCCGATTTCGCAGCGGCTATTGTTCGTCAACCGCCGCGGTGTGCGTTTCTGCGTCGCCTCGCCGGAAGAACTGGCGGTGATGGTGCGGCTGGGGCGCCTGCGCGAACACATCAACGACGGCGCGTTCGACAGCGCGATGCAGGGCGTGATCGACCGGCTGGATCCGCTGCACAACAACGGCACGGTGCACTGAGCGATTGCATCGATTGCGCAGCGCTGTCGCTGCGCGTCGGAGGCTGTGTCGCTGCCTTCGGCGAGCGTGCTTTGAAGAGTGGATATGCGTCGCTGGCGCGACCGTCACGAGGGTTTTGCCGTGTCGGCGTTTGGACTCCTGGAGTCGTCGGGCTCCTGCGGCAGACGCCGGATGTTTGCGGCGTCGTGGCGGTTCGGATGGCCAGGCGACTCTTTCGAAGTGACTCATCGGCAGGCGCGGAATCACTGCAGCAGCAAACGCGACGTGTGCTGCCTTGTCGTGCAATACGTAAGCGCTACATTTGCGATCGGATTGCGCAACACGCTTAGAGCGGCTAACAAAACGTAGCGAGCATCCGCCAGTTTGGTGTGGACGGCCCGGAGGAACCGGAGGGTACGCGTGGTACATGCGGCACCGAGCACCGGCCGCGCCCGCTTGGCGGTGATTACAGTTCTTTTGTCAGCCGCTATTACCCGATGCAGTTGCCTTGATCCTCGCACTCCGGTAACCACGCCCGCGATGACTGCATCCCGGAGCGCGCTACTCAGCGCGATGCCGGGCCAATGAACTCCAGCGCCCGCGCGATCACCGAGGCGTGATCGACCATGCGGTTATGGCCCAGTCCTTCGGTACTGAACAGCTGCGCGGCTGGCCAGAGTGCGGCAAAGCGTGCGCCTTCTTCCCACGGCGTCTCGCGGTCGCGGCGGTCGTGGATGATCAGCGCCGGGCGATCGAAGTGCGGCAGGTGCGCGGTCGCATCGAAGTCGGCAAAACACTTGCCGGTGAGCTGGATCAGCCAATTTTCGAACGGTGCGAATGCGCCGGGTGCGATACCGAAGGCGCGGAACTGACGTTGCGCGCTGGCGGCCGGCGCCACCAGCGGGGCGATCAACACATAACGGGCCGGACGCCATGCCGGGTCGTCGGCAAACACCACCGAGGCCGCCCCCAGCGAGTGGCCGATGAACACCGCAGGGTGGCCAAAGCGCTCGCCGATCTGGCGCAGTATCTTGACGAAATGCGGCATGTTGCTGATCTTGCCGCTGCTCAGGCCATGTGCCGCCTGGTCGAACGCCAGCACCGCATAGCCAAGCGCGCGCAGCTGCGGCACCCAGGCCGCAAAGCGCAGGCCGTAGCTGGCCCAGCCATGCGACAGCAGCACATACGGCTGCTGCGCGGGGTCGCCCCATTGGTAGACGGCGATGTCGATGCCATCGACGCGCAGGGTCTGCTGTTGCACATCGGTCAAGGTCGCGGCGATGGTCGCTGCCTGTCGACGCCCGGCCTCACCTGGGGTGACGAAACGGCGCGCCAGAGAGCGGCCCGTCGGGCCGGGGGCCAGGCGACTGACTGTGCGCATCAGGCCGCGGAGCAGCCGCGCACGCAATTTGGCGATGGACGAGCTCATGGGGGAGTCCTTGTAGGGGAGGGCGCGTCGCACATCTTGTCGCCGACAAGATGCGACACAAGTCTGCCGATTGAATCTTGTCAGCGTCAAGATGATCTGCTCCACTGAGCTCCCGATAAACGAAGCCGCCATGTCGCGATCAGACGTTCCTGCTGGCTATCACCATGGCGATCTGCCGGCCGCATTGCGTCGCGCTGGCTGGGAGCTGGTCGGCGAATCGGGCGTGCGTGGGCTGACCTTGCGCGAATGTGCGCGCCGCGCCGGGGTCTCGCATGCCGCACCCGCGCACCACTTCGGCTCGCTGGACGGGTTGTTGGCGGAAGTGGCGGCCGATGGCTACGAACGCATGCTCGCGCGCATCCACGCAACCCAGCAGGAACTTGCCAACCCGCTGCTGGGCTGTGGACTGGGCTACCTGCGATTCGCCATCGACTATCCGCAGCAGTTCCGGCTGATGTTGGGCCTGGACCTGCGTTCGCGCAGCCTGCCACGGCTGCTACAGGCCAGCGAGGCAGCCATGGCCTGTCTGCGCGACACGGTGCGCATACAGTGGAGTGCCCGTCACGGCAGCGCGCCAGACGCCGAGCTGCTGGAACAGCGCACCCTGCTGGCGTGGAGCGCAGTGCACGGCTATGCGTCGCTGGCGATCGACCGCAAGCACGACGCCTTGCGCGCGTTTGCGCCGGAACTGGTGTTCGCCCCGTTGCTGCATGCGGTGCTTGAACCCTGAGGCGCGATCTGCGGGGAAAACGCGGTACGGGTTGACGTGCGGCCTGGCCAGCAGCCAGCGCAGCACACGTGCCAGGCGCCGCGGCCGCGCTCTGCTAGCATCGCCGCACTGAGCGCGAGACCGGAGCAACCCATGGCTGTGCAGGTGCTGGTGCTGAAAGAACAGGCGGCAGGCGAACGCCGGGTGGCGGCAACGCCGGAAACGGTCAAGAAGCTGGTCGCGCTTGGCGCCCATGTGTGGATCGAGCCGGACGCCGGCCGCGCCAGCAGCATGGACGATGCGGCATATCTGCAGGCCGGTGCGCAACTTGCCAGCGCACACACGCTTGATCAGGCCGACATGCTGCTCTGTGTGCAGGCACCGCCGACCGATGTCTTGCTGTTGTGCAAACCGCAGACAGTGGTGATCGGCATGCTTGCACCCGATGCCGACCCGGCGCGTGCGCAGGCATTTGCCACGCGCGAATTGGTGGCGTTTCCGCTGGAGCGCCTGCCGCGCACCACGCGTGCGCAATCGATGGACGTGCTGAGTTCGCAGGCCGGCATGGCCGGCTACAAGGCCGTGTTACTGGCCGCGCAACTGGCGCCGCGGTTCTTCCCGATGCTCACCACCGCCGCCGGCACGATGCGCCCCTGCAAAGTGGTGGTGATCGGTGCGGGCGTGGCCGGCTTGCAGGCGATCGCCACGGCCAAACGGCTGGGCGCCCAGGTGGAAGGTTTCGACGTGCGCCCGGAAACCCGCGAGCAGATCGCGTCCCTGGGTGCGCGCTTTCTGGATCTGGGCGTCAGCGCTGCCGGCGAAGGCGGCTACGCACGCCAACTCACCGACGACGAACGCGCCGAGCAGCAGCGCCGCCTGGCCGAGCATCTTAAAGGCGTGGATGTGGTGGTCTGCACTGCGGCCGTGCCGGGGCGACCGGCGCCAAAGATCGTGACCACGGAGATGGTGCAGGGCATGCGCGCCGGCAGCGTGATCGTGGATCTGGCTGCGGAAACCGGCGGCAATTGCGCGGCTACGCGTCCGGGCGAAACCGTTGATCTCGATGGCGTGGTGGTCGCCGGGCCGCTCAATCTGGCAAGCCAGGGCGCCGTGCATGCCAGCGAGATGTTTGCGCGCAACGTCTACGCGTTCGCCGTGTTGTTGATCAGCGACGGTGCGCTGTCATTCGACTGGGACGATGAGTTGCTGGCGAAGACGCGTTGGTCGGCCACACCGGCGACGTAAGGCGCCGTCTGTCTGCAAAGCACGCGGCGACTTTCGAAGACCCGCTGGCGCGTGCTGGTGTCTGAACTCTGAAGGTGTGATCGCACGCCGGAGCATCCGGGCGGCCAGTGCGGCGGCGTTCAATCGTCCGTCGGCGGGTGGTCGCGTAACCAGGCGCTGCGTTCGGCCGGGCTCATCTTCTGCCAGCGTTGTTGCAGTTCATTGCGCTGTTGCGGGTTGAGCGCGCGCATGCGGTCGAACAAGGCCTTGGCTTCGCGGCGCTGGTCCGGGCTCATGTTACGGAAGCGGTCCATGCCGGCCTTGGCCTGCTTGCGCTGTTCGGGGGTCATGTCCAGCCAGCGACTGGCATGCCGGTACATGCGCGGACGTTCTTCGGGCACATCGTTCCAGCGCTCGCGCAGCGCATCGATCAGCACCTGGCGCTGTTGCTGGGTCAGCTTGTCCCACTCCGGCATCGGCGTCTCGTTGCGTGGGCCTGGGCCATGCGGGCCGTGTCCGTCCATCGGCGGTGGCCCTGGCGGGCCCGGCGGCGGGCGGTCCTGTGCCAACAGCGACGCGCACGGCCCGGCGCAGAGCAGCAGGGTCAACAGCAGGCGGGTGGTGCGGGTCATCGTGCTCATTCCATGGCCAAAGCGGTATCGGACCCGAGCCAGACATACAGGTCGGGGTTCTGGGTCAGCAGGTCGTCGGTGTCGGTGCCGGCACTGTTGCCGGCCACTGCCTGGGTCGGCGCGACGCTTGTGGGTGCAGTGTCGCCCGGTCGCAGTTGCAGGCCGATAGCAACGGCCAGCAGACCCGAACAGGCGGTGGCCAGCAACCAGTAACCGCGGCGTGGACGCGGCGCCGACGCGTGGCGTGCCAGGCGCAGGCGTGCCAGGGTCTGCGGCGGCAGGCTGGTGAGCGCGGCGGCATGCAGTTGGCGCAGTTGCGCATCGAACTGGGCCGGATCGTGGGAGCGGTTCACAGGAAATCCTCGAACTGTTTTTGTAACGCGTCGCGCGCGCGCGACAGGTGAGTTTTGACCGAGCCTTCGGAGCAGCCCATCGCCTTGGCGGTGGTGGCCACATCCAGGTCTTCCAGTACGCGCAGCGTGAACGCCTCGCGCTGGCGCGCCGGCAAGCTACGCAGCGCCTGGACCAGCCGCTGGTAGGCCTGCTGATGTTGCTGCGCGCCGACCGGGCCGATGCCGGGGTCGGCCCACTCGATCGGGCCTTCGTCATCGGCGCGCTCGGCCGGTGCCCAGAATTTCAGCCGGAACGTGCGGCGGCGCTGCAGGTCGATGATGCGGCTGCGCAAGATGCTCCAGAACAGCGGTGTCCATTCCTCGGCCGGCCGTTCACGGTAGCCGAGCAGCTTGACCATGGCGTCCTGCACGGCATCCAGCGCGTCTTCGCGGTGACGCAGACCGGCCTCGGCAAAACGGAACGCACGCGGACCGATGCCCGCCAAAAAGGCGTCCAGCGACACCGGGACGGCAGCGGCCGTTGTAGAAGGCTGCGGATCGAAAGGGGTTCCCACCAGCACAGCGTAGCTTCCGCGAAGACGATACGACGTCAACGGCCCAGCGCCGATTCGGTTGACATGCCCGATGCGTGGGTATGATCGGCGGGCCGCACCGGCCAGTGGAGCGAAAGACGATGAGCGACGGGTTCGTAGCGCTGTACATCTTCATGCTGGCGGCCATCGCCGGCCACGTGATCATCTCGCGGGTGCCGGTGATCCTGCATACCCCGCTCATGTCCGGCTCCAACTTCATCCACGGCATCGTGCTGATCGGCGCGATGGTGGTGCTTGGGCATGCCGACACCACGCTGGAAAAAGCGCTGGGGTTCGTCGCGGTGGTGCTGGGCGCGGGCAATGCAGCCGGCGGCTATGTGGTGACCGAGCGGATGCTGGACATGTTCAAATCCAGCAAGCCGGATCCGGCCAAGCGCGACGCGAAAGATTGAACGTACGGCGCCTACGCATCGCAGCGGTGCTGGCCGCCGCCGTACTTGTCCCGCTGCTCGGCTTCGCGCTGGGCTTCCTGGTTTATGTGCTGCCGTTCGGGCAGATGTCCTTCTCTGGAGCGTGGCTGCTGATGCACCTTTTGCCGATCCTCATCAAGAGTAGCTACCTGATCGCAGCGACCCTGTTCCTGCTCGGCCTGCAACGCATGGCCTCTCCCAGGACCGCGCGTAGCGGCATCCGCTGGGCCGGCGCCGGCATGCTGATCGCCACGGTGGCCACGTTCTTCCTGCCGGAACTGCACAACGTGCCGCTGATCCTGGCAGCGCTGGCGATCGGCACCGGGGTTGCGTGGTGGTCGGCCAAGAAGGTGGCCATCACCGACATGCCGCAGATGGTGGCGCTGTACAACGGCATGGGCGGCGGCTCGGCGGCGGCGATCGGCGCGGTGGAGCTGCTGCGGTTTTCCTTCTTCGCCAATCGCGACACTGCGCACTGGAGCGCGCAGGCGATCGCCGAACTGGCAGCGCGGCGGCCGGACACCACCACGGTGATGCTGGCGGTGATCGGCTCGGCGATCGGGGCGGTGTCCTTGTCCGGCTCGATCATCGCCTGGGCCAAACTGGATGGCCGGCTCGACCGACGGGTGACCTTTCCCGGCCAGCAGGCGGTCAATCTGCTGGTGGCGCTGGCCGTCCTGGCGCTCGGCATCTGGGCCGCCACCAGCCTGCAGCCGCTGGCGATCATCGCCTTCTTCGCCGTGGCGCTCGCGCTGGGCGTGTTGATGACGCTGCCGATCGGCGGTGCCGACATGCCGGTGGTGATTTCGCTCTACAACGCCTTTACCGGCCTGGCGGTGGCGTTTGAAGGCTATGTGCTGGGCAATGAGGCATTGATCATTGCCGGCATGATGGTGGGCGCGGCCGGCATTCTGCTGACCCGGCTGATGGCCAAGGCGATGAACCGGCCGATCAGCGGCGTGCTGTTTTCCAACTTCGGTGGCGGCGGGCAGGCGCAGGAGATCAGCGGCGCGCAAAAACCCATCGAGGCCAGCGATGTGGCCGCGATGATGGCCTTCGCCGAGCGGGTGGTGATCGTGCCCGGCTACGGCATGGCGGTGGCGCAGGCGCAGCACAAGATCTGGGAGCTGGCGCAGCGGCTGATCGCGCGCGGGGTCAAGGTGAAGTTTGCGATCCACCCGGTCGCCGGGCGCATGCCCGGGCATATGAACGTGCTGCTGGCCGAAGCCGGCGTGCCGTACGACCTGATCGCCGACATGGACGACATCAATCCCGAGTTCGCCAGCACCGATGTGTCGCTGGTGATTGGCGCCAACGACGTGGTCAACCCGGTCGCCAAGACCGACCCGGCCAGCCCGATCTACGGCATGCCGATCCTGGACGTGGTCAATTCACGCAATACCGTGGTGATCAAGCGCGGCAAGGGCACCGGCTTTGCCGGCATCGAAAATGCGCTGTTCTACGCCGACAACACCCGCATGCTCTACGGCGACGGTGCCGAAGCGGCCAGCGCGCTGGTCAGCGAGCTAAAGGCGCTGGATGGGGGCGGGCATTGACGTCTGGCATTCCACTCACGTGCCGACGCACGGCAAAAGTCTTTCCACGATGAGCGACCGCCCACCCATGTCGCTGCGTGCCGGAAACGCGATTGACGACCATGCCGAGGTGCCGCCGTTCGACGCGGTGCGCGACCAGGTAACGGCAGAGTATCTCGAGCGGTATTGCTGTGGAATCCACCACCTGGACAGTGTTTCGTGGCGCTTCTATCTGCCACATCTGCTGCAGCACGCGCTGCGCAACAGTGGGAACGCTGCATCCAACGCCACAGATACCTTGCTGCAGTCGCTGCGCCCGCCGGATCGGGAGCCGTTGCGCTTCGGCAGCCTGTCCGCTGCCGAAGAACGCATGGTAATAGCGGCCTTGGACACGCTGGCATTTACCGACGGGTCCGAATGGATCGAATCTGCGCAATGCGCGCTCGAGGAGTATTGGGCCCCCGGCGCCAGCTATCGCTGAGATCTTCGGAGCCTTGAGCCACGCCGAACCCGCTTCGACGCCCGGCTTGTTGCTGTCGACCAAGCGCGTCTCCAGCGGCGAGCATCAGCGCTTGCAAGCCGGTGCTCACGCCCGCCTGGCAGTGGCGGCTACGCTGCAATCAAATTCAGCGCGCAGCCCACCACGCCACGACCACCGCTGCGAAGTAACACAGCAGGTCGAACGCATTATTGGCCAGTTGCAGCAGGGTCCAGGCCAGGCGAGGGCCCATTTTCTGGGCCGAGGTCCACGGGTCCAGGCCCAGCGACCCGCCCAGTTGCGCCGAGGCAATGCCCCAGTTGGCACCGACGATGATCAATGCGGTGGTCGCCACCGCCACGCCGATACGCAACCTGCCGGCACGCAATGTGCCCAGGCGCAGCATCCAGACCACTTCCAGTGCGACCAGTACCGCCATCCAGCCGGCCTGGTTGCCGAGCGCAAGGGCGATGAGCAGCCAGGCGATGAGGGCGGTGACGCTTCCCAGCAACAGGAGCGGGGGCCAGAGCCAGTGGGCGCTTCTGGCGGACGCGGAGGTGGGCGGCATTGGAGCTCCTGACAGTGCGCACATAATAGAGCGCATGCCGCACTTTGCGACGCACTGCATCGGCAGATGGAATGCAGCGTCGTTGAAGGGATTGGCGGCCAGCGGCGGCGGCGCCATCGCGGTCGGCTAGAATGGCCGACTTGCGCGCGTCCGGCGCGGCCCCATATCCAGCCCATGTACTCCCGTAGCAGCGAACCCGTCCAGTTCGAACGCGATTGCGATGCCGTCATGGTGCCGCAGGGCGATTCGGTGACCCTGCCCGCAGGCAGTTATGGCTATATCACCCAGGCCCTGGGTGGCAGCTACACGGTCTTTGTCGAAGGCAATCTGTTCCGCATTGCCGGCAAGGATGGCGATGCGATCGGCAAGGAGGCCCCGCCGGGGCTGGAATTGCCCGCCAACGCCAGCGACGAAGAAGTGGAAGCACTGGTGTGGCAGCAGTTGCGCACCTGCTTCGACCCGGAAATTCCGTTCAATATCGTCGATCTGGGCCTGGTCTACGAAGCGGTGGTCAGCCATCGCGAAGAGGACAATCAGCGCAGGGTGGACGTCAAGATGACGCTCACCGCGCCCGGCTGCGGCATGGGCGAGATCCTGGTCGACGACGTGCGCAGCAAGGTGGAAATGATCCCGACCATTGCCGAGGCCGATGTCGAGCTGGTGTTCGACCCGCCGTGGGGCCGGCATATGATGTCCGAAGCGGCCCGTCTCGAGACCGGCATGCTCTGATCGTCAGGCGCCATGTCCGCAGATGTGGCGCCGCGTCCTTTCGCCCGCCATACAGGAATCTTCCGGTGTCCGTGTCCTTCGCTTCCACCCGTTCTCCGTCGCCGCGCAGCGCCGACGAACTGTCCGTGATCCTGGCCGCGCCCGGTTTCGGGCTGCACTTCACCGACCACATGGTCGCCATTTCCTGGAACAACGAGCAGGGCTGGTACGACGCGCAAGTGCGTGCTTACGGCCCGCTGCAGTTGGACCCGGCCGCGTCGGTGCTGCATTACGGCCAGGAGATCTTCGAAGGCATCAAGGCCTACCGGCATGCCGATGGCTCGATCTGGACCTTCCGCCCGCAGTCCAACGGCGAACGCCTGCAGCGCTCGGCGCGTCGTCTGGCGCTGCCGGAATTGCCGGTGGACCTGTTTGTCGAATCGCTGCGCCAGCTGGTGGCCGTGGACGCCGGCTGGGTGCCGTCGGCGCCGGAGACCAGCCTGTATTTCCGCCCGTTCATGATCGCCGACGAGGCCTTTTTGGGCGTGCGCGCCGCGCACAAGGCCTCGTACTACGTGATCGCCAGTCCGGCCGGCCCGTACTTCGCCAAGGGCGTGGCGCCGGTGTCGATCTGGTTGTCCACCGAATACGCACGTGCAGCCAAGGGCGGTACCGGCGCGGCCAAGTGCGGCGGCAACTATGCCGCTTCGCTGCTGCCGCAGCAGAAAGCCTATGCGCAGGGCTGCTCGCAGGTGCTGTTTCTGGATCCGGTCGAAGGCAAGTACATCGAAGAACTGGGCGGCATGAACGTGTTCCTGGTCTACCAGGACGGCAGCCTGGTGACCCCGGAACTGTCCGGCAGCATCCTGGAAGGGATCACCCGCGACAGCATCCTGCAGCTGGCCCGCGACCGCGGCATGCGTGTGGTCGAGCGCAAGGTGTCCATCGACGAATGGAAGCAGGGCGTGGCGTCGGGCGAGATTGTCGAAGTGTTTGCCTGCGGCACCGCCGCGGTGGTCACCCCGATCGGTGAGCTCAAGGGCGACGGCTTTGCGGTGGGCGATCTGTCCGCGCCGGCGGGCGAGGTGACCATGTCGCTGCGCCAGGAATTGACCGATATCCAGTACGGCCGCGTGCCGGACCGGCATGGCTGGTTGGTACGTTTGTCCTGAGTCAGCGCTACAGCGTCAAAAACAGGCCTCTGCGCGTCAGCGCAGGGGCTTTTTTTTGCCTGCCATGCAGCAGGGCGACATGCATCCCGTCAAAAAACTGTGGGAAGCGGACTGAGCAGACATGACGCTTGTCACAAAACTGATATTTAAGTTTCAAAAGTGTCGATTTCGTATTGTCCAGTTTGGTTGGAGTGGGATAGGTTCGCTGAACGGATCAATAACAGGGGATTGATTCGGGGACTCGGCGCCGACCTATGCAGGCGGTGCCGGATTACACCGCCAAGGCGGTTCTCTTTGATTTGGAAGGGAATTCGATGTCGAACGAGTCATTCCGCAAGCGTCGTCGCACGCTTACCGTCCTGGGCGCCACCGCGCTGACCTCCCTATTGCTGGCAACACCTGCGTTTGCCGGTGAGGTCTACCTGGACGGTCTTGCCACTGCCCAGACCCACCAGAAATTCATCGTGACCTACAAGGACGGCAGCACTGCGCTGGCCAGTCCCACCGTGCTGAGCACCTCGCTGCGCACCGCCGCACGCGCAGTTCCGGCCAAGGCCGGCAAGGCGCTGGGTCTGAACGCGGTGCGCCGTCTGGCGCTGGGGCCCGAGCTGATCAAGGCCGACCGCGCGCTGGACCGTGCCGAGGCCGAGACCCTGATGCGTCAACTGGCCGCCGACCCGAACGTGCAGAGCGTGGAAGTGGATCAGATCCTGCGCGCCACGCTGACCCCGAACGACACCCGGCTGTCCGAGCAGTGGGGCTTTGGCACCACCAATGCCGGCCTTAACATCCGTCCGGCCTGGGACAAGGCCACCGGGACCGGCGTTGTGGTGGCGGTGATCGACACCGGCATCACCACGCATGCCGACCTCAGCGCCAACATCCTGCCCGGCTACGACTTCATCAGCGACGCGACGGCTGCGCGCGATGGCAATGGCCGCGACAGCAACCCTGCAGACGAGGGCGACTGGTATGCCGCCAACGAGTGCGGCACCGGGATTCCGGCCTCCAACTCCAGCTGGCACGGCACCCATGTGGCCGGCACGGTCGCTGCGGTGACCAACAACAGCACCGGCGTGGCCGGTACCGCCTACAACGCCAAGGTCGTGCCGGTGCGCGTGCTCGGCAAGTGCGGCGGCTCGTTGTCGGACATCTCCGACGCCATCGTGTGGGCGTCGGGCGGCAGCGTCAGCGGCATTCCGGCCAACGCCAACCCGGCCGAGGTCATCAACATGTCGCTCGGCGGCGGCGGTGCCTGTTCGACCACCATGCAGAACGCCATCAGCGGTGCGGTGTCGCGTGGCACCACTGTGGTGGTGGCGGCCGGCAACAGCTCGGCCAACGTGTCCGGCTCGCTGCCGGCCAACTGCGCCAACGTGATCGCGGTGGCGGCCACCACCTCGGCGGGTGCCAAGGCCAGCTATTCCAACTTCGGTGCCGGCATCGATGTGTCCGCGCCGGGCTCGGCGATCCTGTCCACGCTCAATAGCGGCACCACCACCCCGGGCAATGCCAGCTACGCGTCCTACAACGGCACCTCGATGGCGGCGCCGCATGTGGCCGGCGTGGTCGCGCTGGTGCAGTCGGTCGCGCCGACCGCGCTCACTCCGGCAGCGGTGGAAACCCTGCTGAAGAACACCGCACGCGCATTGCCGGGTGCCTGTTCCGGCGGTTGCGGTGCCGGCATCGTCAATGCCGACGCCGCGGTGACGGCAGCCATCAGCGGCAGCAACGGTGGTGGCGGTGGCGGAACCGGCAACACGCTGACCAACGGCACGCCGGTCACCGGCCTGGGTGCGGCCAGCGGTGCGGAGCTGAACTACACCATCGCCGTTCCCGCCGGCAGCGGCACGCTCACCGTGGCGATCAGCGGCGGCACCGGCGATGCAGACCTGTACGTGCGCGCCGGCAGTGCACCGACCGACACCACCTACGCCTGCCGTCCGTACCTCAGCGGCAATACCGAAACCTGCAACATCAGCGTGCCCTCCGGCACGTATTACGTGCGGGTCAAGGCGTACAGCACGTTCTCTGGCGTGACCTTGAGCGCCAGCTACTAAACGTTGCCGTTCGACGCTGTTGCGCTGTCTGGCCGCGTGGCCAGGCAGCGCTGTCCCAGCGCGACACCTCATCTGCGATGTCCGCCCACGTCTGCCGTTTCGGCAGGCGCAGGCAGGGCATTGCCGCTCGGCCGGAATGGACACCGGACAGTCGTTTCGACGGGCGCCAGCGCCCGTTTCGTCCGGCCCGATCCGCGGTGTTGCGGCAAGGGCTCGGTCATCTCGCCGCAGCTGCGGCACTTCTACTTCTTGAGGAACGATCGATGTCCAATGTGTCGCAACGTCGTGCACCTGCACGCGCACTGGTGGTGCTGGGTGTTTCCGCGCTGACCTCCCTGCTGGCCGTGCCGGCGTTTGCCGGTCAGGTCAATCTGTCCGGTCTGGAATCGCAGCCCACGCTGGACCGCTTCATCGTCAAGTACAAGGACGGCAGCAGCCCGACAGTGAGCCCGACGTCGATGCGCGCATCGCTCAATTCGGTCGCTTCCGCCGTGCCGGCCCGCGCCGGTCGCGCGCTGGGTTTGAACCACGTGCGCCGCACCGCGCTGGGGTCGGAAGTGCTCAAGGCCAGCCGTGGCCTGGACCGTGCTGAAGCCGAGACGCTGATGCGCCGCATCGCCGCCGATCCGAGCGTGGACTACGTGGAGATCGATCAGATCATGTATCCGACGCTGACCCCGAACGACGCGCGGCTGTCCGAGCAGTGGGGCTTCGGTACCACCGCGTCCAGCATCAACGTGCGTCCGGCCTGGGACACCGCCACCGGCACCGGCGTGGTGGTGGCGGTGATCGACACCGGCATTACCAGCCACCCGGATCTCAATGCCAACGTGCTGCCGGGCTACGACTTCATCAGCGATGCGGCGCGCGCGCGCGACAACAACGGCCGCGACAACAATCCGGCTGACCAGGGCGACTGGCGTACTGCCAACCAGTGCGGAACCGGCGTGCCGGCCGCCAATTCGAGTTGGCACGGCACCCATGTGGCCGGCACGATTGCCGCGGTCACCAACAACAGCACCGGTGTTGCCGGTACCGCGTTCAATGCGCGCGTCGTGCCGATCCGTGCCCTGGGCCTTTGCGGTGGCACAACATCCGATATCGCCGACGCCATCGTGTGGGCCTCCGGCGGCACGGTGTCCGGCGTGCCGGCCAACGCCAATCCGGCCGAGGTGATCAACATGTCGCTGGGCGGCAACGGCACCTGTTCCAGTACCTACCAGAACGCCATCAACGGTGCGGTGTCGCGCGGTACCACGGTGGTGGTGGCGGCCGGCAACAGCAATGCCAACGTGGCCAACTTCACCCCGGCCAGCTGCGCCAACGTGATCTCGGTGGCGTCGATCACCTCGGCCGGTGCGCGTTCGAGTTTCTCCAACTTCGGCACCACCATCGACATCTCCGGCCCGGGCTCGGCGATCCTGTCGACCTTGAACAGCGGCACCACCACGCCGGGCAGTGCCAGCTATGCGTCCTACAACGGCACCTCGATGGCGGCCCCGCACGTGGCCGGCGTGGTTGCGCTCATGCAATCGGCGGCCAGCCGTCCGCTGACGCCTGCGGCGGTGGAAACCCTGCTGAAGAACACCGCACGTCCGTTGCCGGGCGCCTGCTCGGGCGGCTGCGGCGCCGGTATCGTCAACGCGGCGGGTGCGGTCAGCCAGACCCCGTAAGGCGAAGGCAAGGCGCGATGCCGGCCTGACCGCCGGCATCGACGTCGGGCCGGCCCCGACGCAGCTGTCGGTGTTTTGAATCCTGCACTGCCCCGCTTCGGCGGGGCAGTGTGCGTTTGGGCATAGGCCACGACTGGGCGTCGGCCAACCGGCGGCGGCAATGGCTGAACAAAGCGCCTGGCGCTGCCTTGCTGCCGCTTCAGCCCCGCAAACGGCGCGCCGATAGCCACCGCACGTGAGGCATGGCCGTGTGCAACCGCCCCACGATCAGGCAGTGCGCGTCGTAGAGGGCGTCAGCGCGTTGTCTTCCGAATTTTCAGCTCCTTGGGGAGGGTTGATCCATGTCGCATGTCTCGGTTGGTGTGCTGCGCCACGCTGCGTTTGTCTGTGCGTTGTCCTGCACGTTTTATGCCACTGCCGGCGAAGTCAGCCTGCAAGGGCTGGCGTCCAGTTCCACCCATCAACGTTTCATCGTCAGCTACAAGGACCGTGTCGGCAGCAGCCGTGCGACCGGCCTGTCTGCGCCGTGGCGCGAGATCGCCAGCGCCGTGCCTGCACAGCGCGGGCGCGCGCTGGGGTTGTCCGCCACGCGCCGGCTCAGCACCGGCCCGATGCTGTTGGTGGCCGATCGCAAACTGGATCGCGTGGATGCGGAAAGCCTGATGCGGCGCCTTGCCGCCGACCCGGCCGTCAAACGTGTGGAAGTGGACGTATTGATGCGTCCCTTGCTGGTGCCCAACGATCCCGGCGTGCCCCAGCAGTGGGCGATGGGCACCAGCACCGCCGGTCTCAACATCCGGCCGGCATGGGACCGCACCACCGGCAAGGGCATCGTGGTGGCGGTGATCGATACCGGCATCACCAAGCATCCGGATCTGGACGCCAATGTGCTGCCCGGCTACGACTTCATCGTCGACCCGGCGACGGCGCGCGACGGCAATGCGCGCGACGCCACTGCCGCCGACCAGGGCGACTGGACGGCGGCAAACGAATGCGGGCCCGGTGCGTCCGCCTCCAGCTCCAGCTGGCATGGCACGCATGTGGCCGGCATCGTGGCGGCGGTCGGCAACAATGCCGGCGGCGTGGTCGGCACGGCGTTCAATGCCAAGTTGCTGCCGCTGCGCGTATTGGGCCGCTGCGGCGGGTACATGTCCGATATCGCCGATGCGATCGTCTGGGCATCGGGCGGCAAGGTCACCGGTGTGCCGGCCAATCCGAATCCGGCCACGGTGATCAATCTGTCGCTGGGTGGTGCGGGGAGTTGTTCGACAACGCTGAGCACGGCCATCGCCGGTGCGGTGACGCGTGGTAGCTCGGTGGTGGTGGCGGCAGGCAACAGCAATATGGATGTGGCCACCAGCGTGCCGGCCAATTGCCCGAACGTGATCGCAGTGGCGGCCACCACCTCGGCGGGTGCCAAGGCCAGCTTCTCCAACTTCGGCAAAGGCGTGGATATTGCAGCGCCGGGGCAGGCCATCGTCTCCACGCTCAACAGCGGCACCACGGTGCCGGGGAATGCGGCTTACGCGTCTTACAGCGGCACCTCGATGGCTGCACCGCATGTGGCTGGTGTGGTGGCGCTGATGCAGTCGGTGGCGCTGAATCCGCTCACGCCGGCCATGGTGAAAGCCCTGCTCAAAAGTAGCGCCCGGCCGTTGCCGGTTGCCTGCACGCAGGGGTGCGGTGCGGGGCTGGTCAATGCCGATGGCGCGGTGGCGGCGGTGATCGCGTCGACCACCTTGGCAAGGAATGTGGCACGTACCGGTTTGAGTGCAGCGCAGTCGGATGTGCTGTATTACCAGATCAACGTGCCGGCCGGTACGCGCTCGCTCAAGGTGGCGCTCAACGGGGGCAGCGGCAATGCGGATCTGTCGCTACGCGCAGCTGCACTGCCCACCGACACCGCCTACTCCTGCCGCAGCCTGCTGCCGGGCAATGCCGACAGCTGCACACTGAACGCACCGGCGGCCGGCACGTATTACGTGCGGTTGAAGGCGACGCTGGCGTTTTCAGGGGTCAGCGTCACGGCGACGTACTGAGCATCGCGGGAGCACGGCTCCCGATGCGGGCTTAAGACCGCCGACACACCGGCTGCGCTTACCACCAGGTGGGCGCGGCCGATGCTGGGTGCGGTCTGTACCACGCCTACGTTCCGGTGCTGAGCATGCCGTCCATGCGGACCTGACGGGTGCGCGCTACGGTTTGGTGGCCGCTGTTACTCGCACAGCACGCAAGCCCGTGCAGTGAGGGCCTGCAGCAGCTGCGCGCCGGGCAATTCCAGCAACAAGCCACGCTGGCCGGCATTGATCCACAGTGCTGGTGCGTCCAGCGCGGTGGCTTCGATCAGCACCGGCGCCTGCCGCTGCTGACCGAGCGGGCTGATACCGCCCACTTTGTAGCCGGTGCGGCGTTCGGCATCGGCCACGTCCATCATGCGTGCGGACTTTCCGCCGCACGCGCTGGCCAGTTGTTTCAGCGACAGGCGCCGGTTGCAGGGAATGACCGCGCACACGGCCAGGTCGTCGACCCAGGCCATCAATGTTTTCAGTACCGTCTGCGGTGCCAGCCCAAGCGCGGTTGCCGCCTGCAGGCCTTTGGCGTCTGCGTCGGGTTGATAGTCGTAAGGGTGCAGCACGTAGGCCACGCCGGCAGCGTCCAACGCCTTGGTCGCGCGAGTGGCCTTGCTCATGACCTCAGAGCGATTCGAAACGGTTGGCAGCGACGTTCTTGCGCACCTGTTCCGGATTCCAGATCCGCCCGTTCATGGCGATATACACGCCGGCCGGCAGCGACTGCACCGCACCGACCGCGCAACCGATATTGAACTCCGCATCCGAGCCGCGGAAACGCGCCGGGTTGAGCGCACCGGTCATCACGATGGTCTTGTCGGCGATCGACTGCAGCACCTTGCCGGTTGCCACCATCGAATCGGTGCCATGGGTAATCAACACGTGGCGAGTCGGTTGGGCGGCAATGGTGGCGCGGATCAGCTCGCGATCAGCCTCGGTGATGTGCAACGAATCCTTGCGGATGATCGGAATGACCGAGAAGCGGAAGGTCACGCCCAGCTCCTTGAGGATCTGGCCAATCTGCGGGTCTCCGATCTGGTAGTCGGATTTGTCGTCGAAGTAGATCTTGTCGATCGTGCCACCGGTGGTGACGATCAGGAGGTCTTCCATTGCTGCGGATCCTTCAAGCGTGCGCGGTGCAGGCCGCGCGAGGGCAGTCATGATACGGCGCGGCGGCGCGCCCTGCAGGGCGCAGCCGTTAGCGCGGGATGCGTTTTTTGCCGAAGCGCGCGGCAACGCCGGGCCCGCTGACCAACCCGATGACCAATAGCGCCAGCAGCAGTTCCAGCCACGCCAGCCCACGGACGTGGGGCTGGCTCCAGGCCGCCATCACGCCGTGACTGAACCAGCCCAGCGCAAAGGTGCCGGCCCAGAAGCGGGCACGGGCACTGCGCACAGCCAGCAGGCCGGTCAGTGCCGGCGGCAGCGCGAAGACCAGCAAGGCGGCGGTGCGACGCGGGTCGTCGTGAAACCAGATCACGTACACCACAGTCAGCGCCAGCAGCGCAAACGTCAGCAGCCAATGCACGGCGCGCAGGCTCACGGCGCGGCGAGCCGGCGTGCGATGTCGGCCACGCGGCGGCCGAGCGCGCGCGCCAGGAGGGTTTCGTCCTCGCTGGGTTGCGGGTCGCCACCGGCGCCGGACACATGGCTGGCGCCGTACGGGGTGCCACCACTGGTGGTGTGGCTGAGCGCGGCCTCGGTAAACGGGATGCCGACGATCAGGCAACCGTGGTGCAGCAGCGGCAGGTGCATCGATAGCAGGGTGGATTCCTGGCCGCCATGCATCGAGGCGGTGGAGGTGAACACGCCTGCCGGCTTGCCGGCCAGGGTGCCGGTGGCCCATTCGGCGCCCAGGCTGTCTAGGAAGTGTTTCATCGGTGCGGCCATGTTGCCGAAGCGGGTCGGGCTGCCCAGCAGCAGGCCGCTGCATTCGGCCAGATCGGCGCGGTCCACATACGGCGCGCCTTCGTCCGGTACCGGTGGGGCGCTGGTCTGGGTGACCGCAGCCACCGGTGGCACCGTGCGCAGCCGCGCGCTCATGCCCGGCACCTCGCCGATGCCGCGCGCGATCTGCCGCGCCAGCCGCGCCACCGAGCCGCCACGGCTGTAGTACAGCACCAGAATCTCCGCCATCGTGCCTCTGCCGCATGTTGAGTTGCCGCAGTATCGGCCATGCCGCCGCCTGCCTGCACGCCGCAGGTGCGACAAGGCCGCGATGACGGCGCATCGGGTACCCTTGCGCGATGTCGCGTGTGAACAAACTCCACCAATGGAAAGAGCGTCTGCGCGATCGCGCGCGGACGGTGAGTTTCGGGCGCTTTCTGTGGCGCCGCTTTCTGGACGACCGCCTGTTCCAGGCCGCGGCCTCGTTGGCCTACACCACGGTGTTTGCGCTGGTGCCGCTGGCAATCGTGGTGTTCGGCGTGTTGTCGGCGTTTCCTGCATTCAACGAATGGAAGGACGCGCTCACCGACTTCATCTTCAACAACTTCGTGCCCGGCGCTGCGCGCTCGGTGCAGAACTATCTCAACCGTTCGCTGGAAGATCTGGGCAAGTTCACCGTCGCCGGTATGGTGGCGCTGGTGGCCTCGTTGTTGATCACCCTGCACAGCATCGAACAGACCTTCAACAGCATCTGGCGGGTGGCTGCCGCGCGGCCCAAGGTGACGCGGTTTTTGATTTACTGGACCGTGCTGACCCTGGGTACGATGCTCGCCGCCGCCTCGATGGCGATGGCGGCCTATGTGTTCGCGCTGCCGCTGTTCCGCACCACCGAAGGCCAGTGGCTGGCCGAATTCGCCTGGCGGCTGGCGCCGATGGCGGTGGAGTTCGTCTGCATCGTACTGATCTACCGCGTGGTGCCGCAGCATGTGGTGCGCCTGCGTCACGCGCTGCCTGGCGCGCTGCTGGCGGTGATCCTGATGGAAATCGTCAAATGGGGCTTTGGCTTCTATCTGGGCAATTTCCAGACCTATCAGCGCATCTACGGCGCGCTGTCGGCGCTGCCGATCCTGCTGCTGTGGATTTATCTCAGCTGGGTGTCGGTGTTGCTGGGCGCGTCGCTGGCATCGTCGATGTCCGCATTTCGCTATCAGCCCGAAGCCATGCGCCTGCCGCCGGGCTTTGAAATTTATGGCCTGCTGCGTCTGCTCGGCCGTTTCCGGCAGGCACGCATCCACGGCAACGGCCTGGACGAAGACCGCATTCTTGCGCTGGAGCCGATGCTCACCGACACGCTGATGCAGGAACTGCTGTGCGAGCTCAAACGCATCCGCCTGCTACGGCGCGACGAGCGCGGCCAATGGCTGCTGGCGCGCGATCTGGACGTGGTGCCATTGGCCGAACTCTACGAAAACTGTCAGCTACGCGTGCCGATCGAAGACCGCCCGCTACCGTGTCGCGACGATGCCTACGGCCAGGCCGCCGCCGCCGCGCTGGAACAATTGCGTCAACCGTTGCGCGGCGTGCTGGCGCAACCGGTCGGCGACCTCTACACCCACCTCCCCGGAGATCCTCCATGACGATGCGTCTTGTGCGCGGCGCATGCGCGCTGCTGTTGCCGCTGTTGATCCTGACCGCCTGCAAGCCCACCGGCGAGGGCACGCCCGCTGCGACCGATTCGGCGGCAGCGCCTGCCACGGCCACCCAGGCACCCGAAAAACCCGCCGCTGACCCGGCAAGCGCGGCCAACACCTCGGTGGTGCAGCAGACCGCCGAGATGCCGAAGCTGTCGCTGCCCACAGTGTCGGGAGAGACCTACGACCTGGCCGCGCATCGCGGCAAGTGGGTGGTGGTCAACTTCTGGGCCACCTGGTGCGCGCCTTGCCTGAAGGAAATGCCGGAGCTGTCGGCACTGCACACCATGCGCGACAGCGTCGAAGTGGTGGGCCTGGCCTACGAAGACATCACCGCCGCCGACATGCAGGCGTTTTTGAAGGACCACCCGGTGTCCTACCCGGTGGCGATCCTGGACCCGTATCAGCCGCCGCAGGACTTCGCCACGCCACGCGGCCTGCCGATGACCTATTTGATCGGCCCGGACGGCAAGGTCGCCAAGCAGTTCCTCGGCCCGGTCACCGCCCGCGACATCGAAGCGGCGGTCGGCATCACCGGCAAGGCGGGGTGATGCAGGCGGCGCGTTTTGTGGTCAGCGGGACAGTGCAGGGCGTGTGGTACCGCGCCTCCACCCGCGAGCGCGCGCTGGCGCTGGGTGTGTACGGGCACGCCCGCAACCAGCCGGACGGCAGCGTGGAGGTGGTCGCCGTCGGCAGCCAGGCCGCACTGGATGCGTTGGAAACCTGGCTGTGGCAAGGCCCGCCAGCGGCGCAGGTGACATCGGTGACACGCACGGCGTGTGCGGTTCAGTCGACTGAAGAATTTGTAACTGGCTGAGTGCGTGCCGCCACGGCGGGGCAACAGAGTTGCGTTGCTTCGCCGATAACCTTCTCAACGCGATCAGGCGTTCAGGGGAATGTAATGGCCGCTCCATCTCAAGATCACAACGACGGGCACGCTCCGGCGGCACATCGCCGCAATCACCAGCTGACGCAGTTCGGGCCGTGGCTCTATCTCGGTGCGCTGCTGGGCAGTGGCTGGTTGCTGTTCGTGCAGCCGTCCACCCGCGTCCTGCAGCCCGAACAGGCGGCCACCAGCTGGCTGCTGGCGTGGACGTTTGGCGGCATCGTGATCGGTGCGGTGGCGTGGAGCCTGCGTCTGGCGCGTCGCGGTCTGGCGCAGCCGGCGGCGACCTACCCGATGTCCGCACGCCTTCCAGAATCGTGGACCGATGCCTACGCGGCGTTGCTGCGCCCGACGGCTCCGGCCGCGCCTGCCACCCCCCGCCTCGACCCGACCGACACCCAGCGTGGCGCCGCCTGGCACCGCTTTGGCGCCGGCATGCTCAGCGCCGAAACCTTCGACCCCAACGATGCCACCCGCGCGCCGTGGGATGGAATGGATGCACAGGCCTGCATCGCACGTCTGGACGAGGGACGCACCGCCTGGCAGAACGCCTCGGTCAACCGCGCGCTGCAGCAGGATCGCCGCTACTGGCTCGACGTGGTGCTGTCGCTGCTCGATCACGGTGTGATGCGCCCGCTGCAGGACGGTTATCTGCCGGACACCGCCGCGCTGCGCACCGAGCGTTTCCTGCTGGGCGCCGATGCGGGCCCGGTGGTCCTGGCCGATGTACCGGCCCTGTTCTCGCGCCGTCTGGCGCTGGCGATCGAAGCGATGCCGACCGCACAACGCGACGCGGCCGGCGTGCAGTGGCGGCTGCTGCAGCAACTGCATGCATTGGTGGCCGAAGGCCGCATGCTGGACGAGCGCTCGCAGGTGATCCAGGTGCTGGCATGGAACCCGGACGTGGACCTGGACCAGGTCGAAGTGGCCTACATCCTGGCCGCCGAATACCGCGAAGGCATGCGCGACTGGTTGCGTCGCGCTGCGCTGGTCCGTTTGCCCGACAGCGCCTTACGCCTGGACGAAGTGCTGTTGTCGTCCTGCAGCCCGCTCGGCGCACAAGCCGACGATGTGGACTACATGGAAGCGATGCGCCCGCTGCACCGCGGTTTCATGCAGTTGTTCAGTCAGCGCCTGAGCCAGCTGGTGCTGCAGGCCGAGCAGGCCGAACGTCAGGCCGGCCTGCATCCGCTGCCGCGCGCCACCACGGCCAGCGACGAAGTTTCTCAGGACTGGCCGGCGTAATCGTCGATCGGTTCCAGCACGCCGTAGCGCTCCTTGTGCGGCTTGCCGTGCAGGGGCGGCAGCGCTAGCGGCTCGTCGGGCACCGCGGTGTCCGGCAGCCGATCCAGCAGATCGCGGATCAGGCTCAGCCGGCCACGTTTCTGGTCGTTGAAGTCCACCAGCGTCCACGGCGCATCCGGGATATGGGTCACTTCGAGCATGCGCTCGCGGGCGGCGGTGTAATCGTCGTATTTGGTGCGCGATTGCAGATCCACCGGCGACAGCTTCCAGCCCTTGAGCGGGTCTTCGTGACGCTCGGCAAAGCGTTCTTCCTGCTCGGCCTGGTCCACGCACAACCAGTACTTGAACAGCAGAATGCCGTCATCGACCAGCATCTGTTCAAAGCGCGGCGCCTGCTCCAGAAACGCCTCGTATTGCGCGTCGGTGCAATAGCCCATCACCCGTTCCACGCCGGCGCGGTTGTACCAACTGCGGTCCATCAGGACCAACTCGCCGCCGGCCGGCAGATGCGTCACATAGCGCTGGAAATACCACTGCGTGCTTTCGCGGTCGTTGGGCTTGGGCAGTGCCACCACCCGGCACTGGCGCGGGTTGAGATGGCTGGCGATGGTCTGGATCACGCCGCCCTTGCCGGCGGTGTCGCGGCCTTCCACCAGCACCAGGGCGCGTTGATTGGTGTGGCGCAACCAGCGCGCCATGCCGACCAGCTCCAACTGCAGCGGTGCCAGCAACTTTTTATAGGCCTTGCGTTTCAGGTGCGACATGCGGGTTCCGTTCAACGATCGAACGCGCAGGCTATTCGCCCAGCCGTGGACGCAATGTCGCCAGATTGCATGGCTTGGTGCGCGCATCCAGCTGCGCACGCACGATCTTTTCCCACGCCGTGCGGCACGCCGAGGTGGAGCCGGGCAGGCAGAACACGAAGCTGTGATTGGCCAGCCCCGCAAACGCGCGCGATTGCAGCGAAGACGTGCCGATTTCTTCCACGCTGATGGCGCGGAACATCTCGCCGAAGCCCGGCATGATCTTGTCCAGCAGCGGTGTGATCGCCTCAGGCGTGCTGTCGCGGCCCGTAAAGCCAGTGCCGCCGGTGACCAGGATGCCGTCCACCTGCGCATCGGCAATCCACGCCGACACGACCGCACGCATGCGGTAACGATCGTCCGGACACAGCGCACGGTCGTGCAGCACGTGGCCTTCCTGGGTGAGGGCGTCGGCCAGGTAATCGCCGGAGCGGTCGTCAGCCAGCGTGCGGCTGTCGGACACTGTCAGCACGCACAAGCGCAGGGGAATGAAGTCGGGAGTAGAAGGCATGCCGCAGCGTAACCAGCTGCAGCGGCCGGGTACAGCGCCGTGGTGTGAATTCGAGGATTAGAGTTCGAGCGTTGCATGTCGATTAGTGTTGAAAGTCGATCAGTGCTGGAAATTTCTAGCGTCAGCCATCATGTGCGCCGGAGCTTTCGGCGCGCAGGCACAAAATCCTTTCTTCTCAGGTGCCAGCGCAGTGACCAAAGCCCCTCTCCTGCGGGAGAGGGGTTGGGGTGAGGGTACGGGCGAAGCCTGCATGGCAGCACTTGCTACATGGGGTGAGCACAAGGCAGCAGTGATCAGTAGAGCCCCCGAGCATTGACGATCGGTCACAGCCTGAGCATTGCAGGCTTGCTCGCACCCTCATCCGGCGCTGCGCGCCACCTTCTCCCGACGGGAGAAGGCAGCAGGTCCACCGGCAGTGTTTGGCCGACATCTAAACCCCGAACCAACCACGCTCCCGCGCCATCGTCTGCAGCAGGGCCGCAAGATCGTCCGCAAACCCATCCATATCGAAAACGCCACTGCGCTGCCGTTGCTCAGCCAGCCGCGCACGCAGATCGGCCAACGCATCCGCATCGCTTGCCAATGCCACCGCCTTGGCCACAAACGCCGCGTCGTCGGCCACGTTCATCTCTTCCAGCCCCAGATGCTGATTGAGGCTGCCCGCGACCCGCGCGGCAAACGTCTCGCCGGGCGTGGTCAGCACCGGACAGCCCGCCCACAACGCATCGGAGGCGGTGGTGTGCGCGTTATAAGGATGCGTATCCAGAAACAGATCCGCGTGCCGGTAACGTGCCAGATACTGCGGGTGTGGCAACTTCGGCATGAAGACCAGGCGCTGCGCATCCACGCCCTGCGCCTGTGCTGCCGCTCGCAACCGCGCATCGGCCTGGCCCGGCCCCGACAACAGCCACAGCACGCTGCCGGGCACCGCATGCAGTACCGCCAGCATGCGCGCCATGCTGCGCGGATTGAGTTTGTAGCTATTGTTGAAACAGCAAAACACCGTGCCCTGCGCGGGTAACCCACACGCGGTGCGTGACGGCGGTTCGCCAGGCGTGCGCGTGGTGTCCGACGGCTGAAACGCGCGGTTCAAGCGCAGCACCTGCTCGCTGTAAAACGGCCCCAACGACGGTGGCAATGCAAACGCGTCGCCCAGTACGTAATCCATCCAGGGCGCACCGGAGGTACCCGGGTATGCCAGCCAATTGATCTGCACCGGCGCCGGCCGCAGCGCGAACACTTCCGGGCGTCCGCCACCGCCCCAGCCGCGCAGATCGAACAACACGTCGATGCCCTGCGCACGGATGTGCTGCGCGGTGGCCAGATGCCCAAGCGCGGTGACATCGTGCAGGGTCGTGGCCTGCGTCAAGCGCGCGCGAATTGCGCTGCCGTCGTCCTGGCTGGTCGCAAACAGGTGCAGCTGCAGCTCGGGTTGGCGCCGCTGCAATGCCTCGAACAATGCCACCGTCAACACACCGGTGGGATGTGCGCCGAAGCCATTGGACACGAAGCCCACGCGCAACCCGCCGCGGCTGCGTAGCGCAACTGGTGGCAGTGGCTGCAGACTTGAGGCGATCGCCTGCGCACGCGTGCGCGCACAGGCCAGTTGCTCGGCCGCAGTGGCGTCTTCGCTCAGGAACGCGAACGGCTCCACCGCCGCTGCGCCCTGTGCCACGGCGTTACGGACCTGTGCGGCCAAGGCATCCAGGCCGCGCCAATCGCATAAACGACGTCGCCAGTTGAGCAGCTGCGCGGCGATGTACGGCTCGTCAGGCAGCAGGTGATACGCGCGTGTATAGGCCGCTGCCGCTTGTTCCGGCTGATCGGCGTCTTCCAAGGCATGGCCCAGCCACAGCGCAATGCCCGGATGCTGCGGCACCACGTCCGATGCCTGCTGCAGCAGACGCGACGCCTCGGCATGCCGCTGTTGCGCCCAACGCACGCGCCCAAGTCGCGCAATCGCTTCCGGGTGGCCGGGATGCAGGGCCAACGCGCGTTGCACGGCCAACTCGCCAGCAGCGATGCCGCCCATGCCGAGTTCGGCATCGGCGAGCATCAACCACGCAACGAAATCGCCGGGCTGCCGCTGCACCGCCTCGCGCAGCTGCAGTAGCTCGCGCGGGACGTTGGCACTCACGGGCTGTCGCTCAACCGCGCCAGTTCGTCGGCCTGATGCTCGTGCAGCAACCGTGCGACCAACGCATCCAGATCGCCTTCGATGATGTTGGGCAGGTCGTACAGGGTCAGCCCCTCCACGCGGTGGTCGGTGATGCGGCCCTGCGGAAAGCTGTAGGTACGGATGCGCTGGCTGCGGTCGCCGCTGCCCACCTGCAACTTGCGCGTGTGCGCTTCGGCGGCCGCGGCCTTGCTGCGTTCGGCTTCCACCAATTGCGCCTTCAGCCGCTTCATCGCTTTGTCGCGATTGGCGTGCTGGCTGCGCTCGGTCTGGCATTCCACCACCACGCCGCTGGGCACGTGGGTGATGCGGATGGCCGATTCGGTCTTGTTGACGTGCTGGCCGCCGGCGCCGGACGAGCGGAAGGTATCCACCTTCAAATCCGCCGGGTTGATCACGATCTCTTCCACGTCGTCGGCTTCGGGAATGATCGCCACCGTCGCCGCGGATGTGTGGATGCGGCCCTGCGACTCGGTCGCCGGCACGCGCTGCACGCGATGGGTGCCGGATTCGAACTTCAGCCGCGAATACGCGCCGCGCCCGACCACGCGCGCGACCACTTCTTTGTAGCCGCCGTGTTCGCCGGGGCTGTCGGATTCGATTTCGACCTTCCAGCCCTGGCGCTCGGCATAACGTGCGTACATGCGGAACAGGTCGCCAGCAAAGATCGCCGCCTCGTCGCCGCCGGTACCGGCGCGCACTTCCAGGAACAGATTGCCGTCGTCGCGCGGATCGCGCGGGACCAACAGCAATGCCAGCTGCGCATCCAGTTCGTCCAGGCGCGCTTGTGCCGCAGCGATTTCCTCTTCGGCCAACTCGCGCATTTCCGGATCGTTGCGCATGGCTTCGGCCGCGCTCAGGTCGGCCTTGGCGCGCGCCTCGTCTTCCAGCGCTACGGCCACCGGCTCCAGTTGCGACAGTTCGCGCGACAGGCTGCGGAACTTGTCGTTGTTGTTGACCACGTCCGGGTCGGACAACAGGTGCTGCAGTTCTTCGCGGCGCTCGGCCAGCGCTTCGAGCTTACGGCGCAGGGTCGGCGTCATCAGTCCTCACGATCGGGGTAGCTACAGGGGGATGTGGGTAACCGGGCTTTTCCGGGAATAGCCGGTCGGCCGCGCTGGTCAATTCCAGGTCGTTGTTGAGCGCGGCATCGCGCAGCGCGGCGGTCGGCGGGTGCAACAGGCGGTTGGTCAGCGCATGCGCCAGTTGCTCCAGCACTTCGTCGGCCGGCTTGCCGTTGCTCAACTGTTGACGCGCCTTGGCCAGCAATTCGTCGCGGGTGCTGTCGCCGAACGCGCGCAGCCGCTTGAGCGGTGCCTGGCGCGCGTTGGCCTGCACGGTCTCGACATAGCGCGCCACCTGCAGGTCGATGATCGCCTCGGCCTGGTCTGCGGCTTCGCGGCGGCTGCGGCGGTTGTCTTCGACCGCGCGTTCCAGATCGTCCACGGTGTACAGGTAGGCATCGCTCAGCGTCGCCACCGAGGCTTCGATATCGCGCGGCACCGCCAGGTCGAACAACAGCATCGGCTTGCGTTTGCGCGCGCGCAGCGCCTGTTCCACCTGCACCCGCGTGATGACCGGCTCGCGCGCGGCGGTGGCCGAAAACACCACATCGGCCTCGGCCAGATGGCGTTCCAGATCCGTCAGCGGCAAGGCATAGCCGCCGTGCTGGCTGGCCAGTGTCTGCGCATGCGCAAGGGTGCGATTGGCGATCAACAGGCGCCGCACGCGGCCTTCGCTCAGGTGCTTGGCGGCCAGCTCGATGGTTTCGCCGGCGCCGACCAGCAACACGGTCGATTCGTTGAGCCGGGCAAAGGACTCCTGTGCCAGGCGCACGGCGGTGGAGGCCACCGACACCGGATTGGCGCCGACACGGGTATCGGTCCGCGCGCGCTTGGCTACCGAAAAGGTCTGCTGGAACAACCGATCCAACCCGCTGCCCAGTGCGCCATGCGCACGCGCCACCGCCCAGGCATCCTTCACCTGGCCCAGGATCTGCGGCTCGCCCAGCACCATCGAATCCAGCCCGGTAGCGACCCGGAACAAGTGGCGCACCGCGTCAGCATCCTGATGCTGGTACAGATAGCTACTCAGTCCCGGCGCATGCGCGTCCAGCCAGCCGGCCAGCGCCTGCACGTCGTCCGCCATCGCATACAGCTCGGTGCGGTTGCAGGTGGACAGCAGCGCGGCCTCACGCACCTGCGGCAAGGCCCGCAACGATTCGAGCGCACGCGGCAGCGCCTCACCTGCGAACGCCGCGCGTTCGCGCAGGTCCACAGGTGCGGTCTGGTGATTCAGTCCGAGCACCCACAACGTCATTGTTCAGTTGCTTGCGATAAGCTGGCGGCCATTCAGGGCCCCATTTTACGGCCCGGTTGCCCCCGATGCCTGTACCGATTCGCATCCTGAGTGTTCTTTTGCTGGTAGCAGTGTCCGCCAACGCCACGGCAGCACCCAAAAAAGCACCGTCCGCTCCACCCGCCAGCAGTGCCGGCGCCACCTCGCTGGAACCTGTGCTTGCCGGCGAATTCGCCTTGCAGGCCGGGCAGCTGGACGAAGCCGCCCGCGCCTATCTGGACGCCGCCAAGGCCGAAGCCGGCGACGCCGGGCTGGCCGAACGCGCCGCCCGTATCGCCATGCTGGCCAATGACGACCCGCGTGCCATCGAAGCCCTGGCGCTGTGGCGCGCCCGCGCGCCGGCCTCGATGTCGATGCGCAGCACCGAAGCCTCGCTGGCCCTGCGCCGCAACGATCTGCGCACCGCGCGCCGCGACTTGCTCGGCCTGCTCAAAGAACCCGACCCGCGCGGCTGGCGCTTTGCATTGATCGCGCTGGCCAATGGCGGCCGCGAGCCGGAAGCCTCGGCCGACGTGCTCGAAGACCTGGTCAAGGCCGGCGCCATTCCCAACCAGATCGAGGTGTGGCAGGAATTCGGCCGGCTCGCGCTGCGCATGGAGCGCCCGGCGCTGGCCAAGCGCATCGTCGACGAAGTGGTGCGCCGCTTCCCCGAGGAGCCGCGCGTGGCCTTGCTGCATGCCACCCAGCTGCAGCAGGAAGGCAAGAACGACGAAGCGCTGGCGCTGCTGAAGAACGTCGAACCGCAGGCAGTGAAGGATTCCGAACTGCGCGGCGCGCTGGCCTTCGCCTACGACGCCATGGGCCAGACCGAGGCGGCCGCGCGCGTGCTGTCCACCGGGCCGCAGGACACCCAGACCTACGGGCTGCGCGCGTCCATGCTCGCCAAAGAGAAGGACCGCACCGCGTTGGAAGCGCTGTATGGCGAGCTCAAGAGCAACGCCACCAAGCCAGACCCGGATCGCCGCCTGCTGCTGGGCAAGATCGCCGAATTCCTCAAGCGCTACGACGAAGCGGTGGAGTGGTACCGCGGCGTACCCGGCGGGCCGCAGATGAGCGAAGCGCGCTTGCGCGCCGCCAGCGCGCTGTACGAACTGGGCCGCAAACCCGAAGCCTTGGCCGAAGTGCGTGCATTGCAGGGCGATGCCAGCGCCGACGACGATGCCCGTCGCGATGCCTATGTGCTGGAAGCCGAGCTGCATCAGCGTGCCGACGACGCCCCGGGCGAGCTGGATGCCTTCGAACGTGGCTTGGCCGCCTATCCGGACGACAGCGCGCTGCTGTACGCCCGCGGCCTGGCCTGGGAGCGGCGCGACGACGTGGCGCGCGCCGAGGCCGACCTGCGCAAGATCCTGGTCGCCGAGCCGGAAAGCGTGGCGGCCTTGAACGCGCTGGGCTACACCCTGGCCGACCGCACCACCCGCTATAAGGAAGCGCTGGCGCTGATCGATCGCGCCCGCACCGCCGACCCGGACAACCCGGCTATCGTCGACAGCTATGGCTGGGTGCTGTATCGCATGGGCCGCAACAAGGAAGCGCTGGTGCAGCTGCGCCGTGCCTGGGCGCTGGTCAAGGACCCGGAGATTGCCGCGCACGTGGGCGAGGTGCTGTGGGTCAGCGGCAAGCAGGACGAGGCGCGGCGCTACTTCGACGAAGCCCGCCGGTTGGATCCTGACAACCGCGCGCTGCAACGCGCCGTGGAAAAGTTCGGGCTATGAGCGCTGCACGACGCGCGCTGGCCCTGAGCGGGCTGGTGCTGGTCGGCCTGTCCGGCTGCGTCAGCGTGCCGCGCGGGCAGGGCGGCGGCGCGGCGGTGGTCGAGCGCGTCTCCGATGAAGCACGTAATGCCGAAGCTGCGCGCCAGGCCTGGTTGCAGGCCCACCCACAGTGGTCGTTCCAGGGGCGGGTGGCGATCAGCAAGGACCGCAACGGCGGCAGCGGGCGCATCGACTGGCAGCAGAACGGCCCGCAGTACCGCGTGCAGCTCAGTGCCCCGGTGACCCGGCAGAGCTGGGTGCTCACCGGCGATACCACCACCGGCGCCGGTCGGCTCGAAGGGCTGGACGGCGGTCCGCGCAGCGGCCCAGATGCCGAACAGGTCTTGCTGGAAGCGACCGGCTGGACTATCCCGGTCAATCAGATGCCGGACTGGGTGCGCGCGCTGCGCATTGCCGATGCCGGCGCGCAGCGCGTCGATCTCGACGCTGCCGGGCGCCCGCGCACCGTGCAACAGGATGGCTGGACCATCGAATTTCTCGCCTGGGCGCCGGCCAGCGACGGCCAGCCCGCGCTGCCGCAGCGCATCGAAGCGCATAACGGCACCGCCAAGGTCCGCCTGTTGGTCGATCAATGGACGGTATCGCCCTGATGGCAGCGCTGGACGGCTGGTCGGCGTGGCCCGCGCCGGCCAAGCTGAACCTGTTTCTGCAGATCGTCGGGCGCCGCGCTGATGGCTACCATCTCCTGCAGACCGTGTTCCGGCTGCTGGACTGGGGGGACACCATTCATCTTCGTTTGCGCAGCGACGGTCTGATCCGGCGCATCGGCGACAGTTTGCCCGGTGTTGCCGAAGACGATGACCTGGTGATCCGCGCCGCGCGCCTGCTGCAATCGTCTACCGGCACACCGGCGGGCGCGGAGATCCGCGTCGACAAGCGCATTCCCGCTGGTGGCGGATTTGGCGGCGGCTCGTCGGACGCGGCAACCGTGCTGGTCGCGCTCAATGCCTTATGGCGCCTGGGCTTGCCCGTCGATGCATTGGCCGCGATGGGCCTGCAGTTGGGCGCGGACGTGCCGGTGTTCGTCCGCGGACACAACGCCTGGGCCGAAGGCGTGGGCGAGCAACTCACCCCGATTGCGCTTCCCGACGCCGCGTATGTGCTGGTCGATCCAGGCGTTCACGTGCCGACGCCGGCGTTATTTCAATCACAGGAATTGACGCGGGATGCTGCGCCCGTGAAAATAGCGGACTTCGCTTCCGGTTCTCTGCTCGACAATGCGTTCGAGCCGGTCCTGCGGCGCCGCGAACCTGCCGTCGAGGCCGTGTTCCAGGCGTTGTCCCAGATCGGCACGCCACGTTTGACCGGGTCGGGGAGTGGGTGTTTCGTCGAATTCGCCACGCGCGCTGCTGCAGAGCAGGCCTTGGCGCAATTGCCGGACAGCCTGCGGGCGTGGGTGGTGGAGGGTGCAGCGCACTCGCCATTGCTCGACGCACTGGACGCAACAAAGGTTTGATGCAGGGGCGTCGCCAAGAGGCCCAAGGCACCAGGTTTTGATCCTGGCATTCGTAGGTTCGAATCCTACCGCCCCTGCCAATGTACCGATGCAGGTCGCCCTGCAAGAGTTGTAGACGCAGATTCTTCTGCAAACGCCCGCACATCCACGTGCGGAGATCGAGGAACGGCCGGGCAACGGCTTGGCTCGTCTGCTCTTTCACCCACCCGCACGCTCTATCGCCGCCGCCTGAGAGATCCCATGCAAGACCAACGTAATCTGCTGGTGTTCTCCGGCAATGCCAACAAGCCGCTTGCCCAGAGCATCTGCAAGGAGCTGGGCGTTCGCATGGGCAAGGCGCTGGTCACGCGCTTTTCCGATGGCGAAGTGCAGGTTGAGATCGAAGAAAGCGTGCGCCGGCAGGAAGTGTTCGTTATCCAGCCGACCTGCGCGCCGAGCGCGGAAAACCTGATGGAGCTGCTGGTGCTGATCGATGCGCTCAAGCGCGCCAGCGCCGCCTCGGTGACTGCGGTGATTCCGTATTTCGGCTATTCGCGTCAGGACCGTCGCATGCGCTCCTCGCGCGTGCCGATCACCGCCAAGGTCGCCGCCAAGATGATCTGCGCGATGGAGGCCGACCGCGTGTTGACGGTCGACCTGCATGCCGACCAGATCCAGGGCTTCTTTGATGTCCCGGTCGACAACGTCTACGCCTCGCCGCTGCTGCTGGCCGACATCTGGCGCGCCTACGGCACCGACAACCTGATCGTGGTCTCGCCCGACGTGGGTGGTGTGGTGCGCGCGCGCGCCGTCGCCAAGCGTCTGGACGACGCCGATCTGGCCATCATCGACAAGCGCCGTCCGCGCGCCAATGTCGCCACCGTGATGAATATCATCGGCGACGTGCAGGGCAAGACCTGTGTACTGGTCGACGACCTGGTCGATACCGCCGGCACCTTGTGTGCGGCCGCCGCAGCGCTAAAGCAGCGCGGCGCGCTCAAGGTGGTGGCCTACATTACCCACCCGGTGCTGTCCGGCCCGGCGGTGGACAACATCAATAATTCGCAGCTCGACGAGCTGGTGGTCACCGACACGATCCCGTTGAACGAAGCGGCGCGCACCTGCCCGAAGATTCGTCAGCTGAGCGTGGCCGAACTGCTGGCAGAGACCATCCGCCGCATCGCCTTCGGCGAATCGGTCAGCTCGCTCTACGTCGACTGATATCCCATTCGGCGCCCGGATCTCCGGGTGCCGTACTACGTCTCTCCTGGTCGCGGGTGAGACGCTTCATCGCCGCGAGGCGGTATTCCAATCTAGGTAGTGAAACAACATGGCAAAGACTCACGAAATCAAGGTCGAGCGCCGCGCGAACGAGGGGAAGGGTGCGAGCCGCCGCCTACGTCACGCTGGCGTCATTCCGGCCATCGTCTACGGTGGCGAACTCGAGCCGGTCAGCATCCAGCTCAACCACGAGCAGATCTGGCTCGCCCAGCAGAACGAGTGGTTCTACTCGTCGATCCTGGACCTGAACCTCAATGGCGACGTGCAGCAGGTGCTGCTGCGTGACATGCAGCGCCATCCGTTCAAGCAGTTGATCATCCACATCGACTTCCAGCGCGTCAGTGCCAACGAGAAGCTCAGCGCCGCGGTGCCGTTGCACTTCGTCAACGAAGCAACTTCGCCGGCTGGTAAGTCGAGCGAAGTGGTCGTGACCCACGAGCTCAACGAAGTCCAGGTGGTCTGCCTGCCGAAGGATCTGCCGGAGTTCATCGAAGTCGACCTCGGTGCGCTGGAAGTGGGCAACGTGATCCACTTGTCCGAAATCAAGCTGCCGGCCGGTGTGGAAATCCCCGAGCTGAAGCTGGGCAAGGAACACGATGTCGCCGTGGTTGCTGCCAAGCACGTGCGTATCGAAGAAGAAGACGTTGCCGGTGAAGAAGGCAGCGAAGGCGCAGAAACCAAGTAATCCGTCGGCCGATTCCTCGCATGCGCGGGGAATTGGCTGCGGTGACTGGCATGTCTGCACTTCGGCTGATCGTCGGGCTCGGGAATCCGGGCCCGGAACACGCGCAAACCCGGCATAACGCCGGGTTTCGTTTCGTCGATGCCCTCATCGAGCGCAGTGGCGCCCGCTGGGGTCTGGACAGTAAGTTGTTCGGCGAAACGGCCAAGGTCGATATCGCAGGACAGCCGGTCTGGCTGCTCAAGCCGGCCACTTTCATGAATCTCAGTGGCAAATCGATCACCGCCGCCCTGCGGTTCTGGAAGATCGAACCGGAGCAGATGCTCGTCGCACACGACGAACTGGATCTGGCGCCGGGCACGGCACGGCTCAAGTTCGACGGCGGACACGGTGGTCAGAACGGCCTGCGTGACACGATCCGCCTGCTCGGGCACGGCAAATTTCACCGCTTGCGCGTCGGCATCGGTCACCCTGGTCACAAGGACCGTGTGGTGCCGTGGGTGCTGGGACGGGCAGGGCGTGACGACGATGCTGCGATCGGTAGTGCGGTGGATGCGGCCATCGATGTCCTGCCGCTGGCGATGGACGGCAATTTCAACGAAGCGATGAAGCGGCTGCATACCGCCAGGGACGCGTGATTGGGGAGTGGGGATTCGCAGCCGTAGGCGACGAATCTCCACTCCCGAATCCCGAATCCCGGATGTGACCCATGGGTATCAAATGCGGCATCGTCGGCCTGCCCAACGTCGGCAAGTCGACTCTGTTCAATGCGCTGACCAAGGCGGGCATCGCTGCGGCCAACTTTCCGTTCTGCACCATCGAGCCGAACGTCGGCATCGTGCCGGTGCCGGATCCGCGCCTTAACCAGCTGGCCGAGATCGTCAAGCCGCAAAAGTTGATTCCCACCGCGGTCGAGTTCGTCGATATCGCCGGCCTGGTTGCCGGTGCGGCGAGCGGCGAAGGGCTGGGTAACAAGTTCCTGGCGCACATTCGCGAGGTCGATGCGATCACCCACGTGGTGCGTTGCTTCGAGAATGACGACGTCATCCACGTCAACAACAAGGTCGACCCGATCGCCGATATCGAAACCATCGATACCGAGCTGGCGTTGGCCGACCTGGACAGCGTGGAAAAAGCGCTCAATCGCGCCGAACGCAGTGCCAAGGGCGGCGACAAGGACGCAGCGGCACGCAAGCCGGTGCTGGCCAAGTTGCAGGCCGCGCTGGCCGAGGGTAAATCCGGCCGTGCAGCGGGTCTGGACGAGGAAGAGAAGGCGCTGGTGCGCGATCTGTTCCTGTTGACGCTCAAGCCGGTGCTGTACATCGCCAATGTGCTCGAAGACGGCTTTGAAAATAATCCGCACCTGGACGCAGTGCGCGCGCATGCCGCCGCCGAAGGTGCAGAAGTGGTGCCGGTCTCGGCCGCCATCGAAGAAGAGCTGTCCCAGCTTGACGACGAGGACCGCGACACCTTCCTTGCCGATCTCGGCCTGAGCGAGCCCGGCCTGAATCGCGTCATTCGCGCGGCCTACAAACTGCTCGGCCTGCAGACCTACTTCACTGCAGGCGTCAAGGAAGTGCGCGCGTGGACGGTCAGGGCCGGCTCCACTGCACCGCAGGCGGCGGCGGTCATCCATACCGATTTCGAGAAGGGCTTCATTCGCGCCGAGACGATCGGCTTCGATGATTTCATCAAGTATCGCGGCGAAGCTGGCGCGCGCGACGCGGGTCGTCTGCGCCTGGAAGGCAAGGAATACCGGGTCCAGGAAGGCGACGTGCTGCACTTCCGTTTCAACGTCTGATCCGGTGCGCGCGGCGCTGAGCGTCGCGCGTATTCAGTGGTGACGAAGAGTTCAAAATTTTTGTTGACACCGGGTGCGTCCCACAACAAAATAACGGGCTGCTTCACCCCGAACCGATTCGCCTCACGGCGCAACGGTCCGGTAGTAAAAGCTGGAGGGATACCCAAGCGGCCAACGGGGGCAGACTGTAAATCTGCTGGCTTACGCCTTCGGTGGTTCGAATCCACCTCCCTCCACCAGTTTCACGTTGTGGCATGCAGTTCCCGGCGCGGGAGTAGTTCAACGGTAGAACCTCAGCCTTCCAAGCTGATGGTGCGGGTTCGATTCCCGTCTCCCGCTCCATTGAACGCAAATGCATGGCATAATGCAAAACTCGCTCACGTAGCTCAGTCGGTAGAGCACCTCCTTGGTAAGGAGGAGGTCGAAGGTTCGATTCCTTTCGTGAGCACCATTACTCAATCGTCTTAAACTCCAAACGATTACCGAGACCTGCACCCATGGCAAAAGCTAAATTCGAGCGCAACAAGCTGCACGTCAATGTCGGCACCATTGGTCACGTTGACCATGGCAAGACCACGTTGACCGCTGCGCTGACCAAGATCGGTGCTGAGCGTTTCGGTGGTGAGTTCAAGGCGTATGACGCGATCGACGCAGCGCCGGAAGAGAAGGCGCGTGGTATCACGATCTCGACCGCACACGTCGAATACGAATCCCCGAACCGTCACTACGCACACGTTGACTGCCCCGGCCACGCCGACTACGTCAAGAACATGATCACCGGTGCTGCGCAGATGGATGGCGCGATTCTGGTGTGTTCGGCCGCTGACGGCCCGATGCCGCAGACCCGTGAGCACATCCTGCTGTCGCGTCAGGTCGGCGTGCCGCACATCGTGGTGTTCCTGAACAAGGCTGACATGGTCGACGACGCCGAGCTGCTCGAGCTGGTCGAAATGGAAGTGCGCGAGCTGCTGAGCAAGTACGACTTCCCGGGCGACGACACCCCGATCATTCATGGTTCGGCGCGTCTGGCGCTGGACGGTGATCAGAGCGAAATCGGCGTGCCGGCGATCCTGAAGCTGGTCGATGCACTGGATAGCTTCATTCCGGATCCGACCCGCGACGTGGACCGCCCGTTCCTGATGCCGGTCGAAGACGTGTTCTCGATCTCCGGCCGCGGCACCGTGGTGACCGGTCGTATCGAGCGCGGCATCATCAAGGTTGGCGACGAAATCGAAATCGTCGGTATCCGCGATACGCAGAAGACCACCGTCACCGGCGTGGAAATGTTCCGCAAGCTGCTGGACCAGGGTCAGGCAGGCGACAACGCCGGTCTGCTGCTACGCGGCACCAAGCGTGACGACGTCGAGCGTGGCCAGGTGCTGTGCAAGCCGGGTTCGATCAAGCCGCATACCGAGTTTGAAGCCGAAGTTTACGTGCTGTCCAAGGATGAGGGTGGTCGTCATACCCCGTTCTTCAAGGGCTACCGTCCGCAGTTCTACTTCCGTACCACCGACATCACTGGCGCCTGCCAGCTGCCGGAAGGCGTGGAAATGGTGATGCCGGGCGACAACGTGAAGATGGTCGTGACGCTGATCAACCCGGTCGCGATGGATGAAGGTCTGCGCTTCGCAATTCGCGAAGGCGGCCGGACCGTCGGCGCCGGCGTGGTTGCCAAGATCGTCAAGTAAGCAATGCCTGCAGTTCGGCGGCTTTGGCCGCCGACACTGCGCGAATGGCGGGCCGGCTGAACATCGGTCCGCCTTCGTTGTCTTGGGGTTTGCGGTAAACGAGTACATACGCCAGTAGCTCAATTGGCAGAGCAGCGGTCTCCAAAACCGCAGGTTGGGGGTTCGAGTCCCTCCTGGCGTGCCACTCCTCTTTCCGGCCCAGCGACTCGGGTCAGATCGGTAACTAGAGCCGGATGAATAGCAAAATCGAGCCTTCCAAAAGCGCGTCTTCTGCCAGCGCTGATATTGTGAAATACGTTCTCTCCGCGATCCTGGTGGTTGCGGGGTTGTTTGTGTGGTTCTGGTTTTCTGCGCCCGAGCGCGCCACGCAGTTGGGAGCCTGGACGCCGCAGTTGCGCGCGCTGGCTGTCATTGTCGGATTGGCGGCGGGTGCATTTGTGTTTTTGGGGACTGGCAAAGGCCGGGAAACCCGCGAATTCATGTCCGAATCCAGGTTTGAGTTGCGCAAGGTGGTCTGGCCGACGCGGCAGGAAGCCATTCGCACTACCTGGGTGGTGATTGTTGTTGTGATCATTCTGAGTTTGCTGTTGGGCGGCTTCGACTTCGTCATCCAGAAGCTCACGCAGTGGTTCCTGGCTCGTTAAGGAGAATCAAGCAGTGAAGCGTTGGTATGTCGTTCACGCCTATTCAGGCTTTGAAAAATCGGTTGCGCAGGCACTGCGCGATCGCATCGTCCGCACCGAAATGGAAGATCGTTTTGGTGGCGTGCTGGTGCCGACCGAAGAAGTGATTGAAATGCGCGCCGGCCAGAAGCGTCGGTCCGAGCGTAAGTTCTTCCCCGGCTACGTGCTGGTGCAGATCGAAACCCACGAAGAAGCCGGTATTCCGCGCATCGACAATGAAAGCTGGCACTTGGTGAAGGAAACTTCCAAGGTCATGGGTTTCATCGGCGGTACGGCGGATCGTCCATTGCCGATTCGCGACGAAGAGGCTGATGCGATCCTGCAGCGTGTGCAGGATGGCGTCGAAAAGCCGCGCCCGAAGGTGCTGTTCGAGCCGGGTCAGATGGTGCGCGTCACCGATGGTCCGTTCAACGACTTCAATGGCGTTGTCGAAGAAGTCAACTACGAGAAGAGTCGGTTGCGTGTCGCCGTGCTCATCTTTGGTCGCTCCACGCCGGTCGAGCTCGAGTTCGGCCAGGTCGAGAAGGGTTGACCTGGGCGGGCGCCTGCTAGGCGCCTGCTCTAAATACTGCTATAGTGCGCGGCTCGCTGACCTGGCGACCGCCGGGAAATAATGGCTGCCGCATGGCAGCCATCTGCGTGTGGTACACAGCGCGACGCCGGGACGCGTGATTCTCCCGGTCCGATGGGGAGCCTGTTGTCAGGCGTTAGCACCCGGAGAGCATCGAAATGGCTAAGAAGATCACTTGCTACATCAAGCTGCAGGTCAAGGCCGGCCAGGCCAATCCTGCACCGCCGGTCGGCCCTGCACTGGGTCAGCGTGGTTTGAACATCATGGAATTCTGCAAAGCGTTCAACGCTGCGACTTCCAAGCTGGAGCCGGGTCTGCCGACGCCAGTGATCATCACCGCGTATTCCGACCGTACCTTCACCTTCGTCACCAAGAGCACGCCCGCCAGCGTGTTGCTCAAGAAGGTGGCAGGTGTTACTTCCGGTTCGAAGCGTCCCAATACCGACAAGGTCGGCAAGGTGACACGCAAGCAGCTGGAAGAGATCGCCAAGACCAAGGAAGCCGATCTGACGGCAGCCGAGCTCGAAGCGGCAGTTCGCACGATTGCGGGTACTGCCCGCAGCATGGGTTTGACGGTGGAGGGCTAAGACATGGCACAGAATAAGCGCGTTAAGGCCATTGCGGCCGCTGTCGTCCCGGGCAAGAACTATGCCTTCGAAGACGCAATCAAGATTCTGAAGACCGCCACCAAGGCCAAGTTCGTCGAATCCATCGACGTTGCTGTGCGCCTGGGCGTGGACGCCAAGAAGTCCGACCAGCAGGTGCGCGGTTCGACCGTGCTGCCGGCCGGTACCGGCAAGAGCGTGCGCGTTGCGGTGTTCGCACCGGCGGGCGCCAAGGCTGACGAAGCCCTGGCTGCAGGCGCCGAGGCAGTGGGCATGGACGACCTGGCCGAGAAGATGCAGGCCGGCGATCTGAACTACGACGTGGTCATCGCGACCCCGGATGCCATGCGCGTTGTCGGTAAGCTCGGCACCCTGCTGGGTCCGCGCGGTCTGATGCCGAATCCGAAGGTCGGCACCGTGTCGGCGAACCCGGGCGAAGCGGTCAAGAACGCCAAGTCGGGCCAGGTGCGTTACCGCACCGACAAGGCCGGCATCATCCACTGCACCATCGGCAAGGCCAGCTTCGACGACGAAGCGCTGAAGTCGAACCTGCAGGCGCTGCTGCTGGACCTGATCAAGGCCAAGCCGGCCACCTCGAAGGGGACCTACCTGCAGAAGGTATCGGTCAGCTCGACCATGGGTCCGGGCGTGACGGTTGATCAGTCGAGCCTGTCGCTGAAGTAATTGAATTCGTCGGGCGTCATGCGCCTGACGTGTTTGTGCAGTACTGCATTGTTTTTCCGGCCCGGGTAACCGTGTGCTGGGAGTCCGTTCCCTCCTTTGGGGTAACGGACATTTTGAAGGCGATCGCCGGCATGTCCGGCGGTAGCCGTCAAAGACCGCAGGCGCGGTCAGCGCAGATCGACGACGGGCAGGGATGCTCGCACTGGCATGGAGTCGCCGTCGATGCAGCGGGATCGCTTAATTGGTTCGTTTCGAACTGGCCGGCGTAGATGGTGTCGCCCTTCTGGAGTTTTCTGGTTTACGCGCGTCTGGGACATCCCGGATCGAGTCCACTCCAGGTCTAGAACGGCCACCAAAGGAACATCGGTCGATGTTCCCGGCTTCCAGGATGGAAGCTGCCCTGGACCGCAACCGGCAGGAGCCGCGAGCGGAGTAGTTTGAAGCGGGGATGAAAGGGTCGGCATTGGGGATTTTCAGGGCTGCTGCATGGCCTTCGGCGAATCCCGAATCGCAAATCTCGCGTCCCAGCTTTAACGGAGGAGTGCAATGGCTCTCAATCTGTCCCAGAAGCAAGAAGTAGTCGCCGAGCTGGCAGACATCGCCGCCAAGGCCCACTCCCTGATCGCCGCCGAATACGCTGGCACCACGGTCTCCCAGATGACCGCGATGCGCAAGCAGGCCCGCGAAACCGGTGTGTTCTTGAAAGTTGTCAAGAACACCCTGGCTGTGCGTGCCGTCGAAGGTACCGAATTTGCTGTCGCGTCTGACAAGCTGGTCGGTCCTTTGGTGTATGCGTTTTCGATGGAGGAGCCCGGCGCTGCCGGTCGCCTGATCAAGGAATTCGCCAAGAGCAACGACAAGCTGCAGGCCAAGGTTGTGGCAATCGGCGGGGAACTGTTCCCGGCGAGCCACGTCGACGTGTTGGCTTCGCTGCCGACCCGTGACCAGGCTCTGGCCATGCTGGCCCGCGTGCTGTCCGAACCGGCTGCCATGTTCGCCCGTGCCGTCAAGGCCGTTGGCGACAAGCAGGGCGGTGGCGACGAAGCCGCCGAGCCGGTCGCCGAGACTGCCGAAGCTTGATGTCCTAGCGTCTGCTAGAAACCATTCCAGAATTAATTTCTAAAAGGTAATCACAATGTCCCTTACCAACGAACAGATCGTCGACGCCATCGCCGAGAAGTCCCTGATGGAAGTGATGGAGCTGGTCAAGGCCATCGAAGAGAAGTTCGGCGTCTCCGCCGCCGCTCCGGTCGCTGCCGCTGCAGCTGGTCCGGCTGCTGTGGTCGAAGAGCAGACCGAGTTCAACGTGGTGCTGGTCAACTGCGGCACCAATAAGGTCGGCGTCATTAAGGCCGTCCGTGCCGTGACCGGCCTGGGTCTGAAGGAAGCCAAGGATCTGACCGAAGCCGGTGGCATCCTGAAGGAAGGCGCGTCCAAGGACGAAGCCGAGAAGATCAAGAAGGAATTGACCGAAGCCGGCGCGACCGTCGAAGTCAAGTAAGCAGCATCTTGCATCGCCAGCGTTTTACGGTGATGCACTGAAGGCTGGGGGCCCAAAGCCCCCGGCCTTTGGCCGTTTCGGACGTGAGTCGGGAATGGGAGTTGGAGATCTGCAACTGCGAGGTTGCGCTTTTCCGAACCCCGCATCTCCACTCCCGATTCGCGGCCTCACCGAGTTGGTAGTTGGAAGTAGCAAGAGAAGGCGTGCTGGTGCCGGCAATACCAGCGACTTCCAACTGACAATTTTGTTATTTCAGGGCCGCCGCGACGCGGCCCCCGCAGCCTAGGGTGAAGACCTCATGACGTCTTATTCGTTCACCGAAAAAAAGCGTATCCGCAAGGATTTCGGTAAGCAGCGCTCGATTCTCGAAGTGCCGTTTCTGCTTGCCATCCAGGTGGATTCCTATCGCGAATTCCTGCAGGAAGATGTGGAGCCGACCAAGCGCAAAGACCTCGGTCTGCATGCTGCTCTGAAGTCGGTGTTCCCGATCTCCAGCTACAGCGGCAACGCTGCGCTCGAGTACGTGGGCTACAAGCTGGGTCAGCCGGTGTTTGACGAGCGCGAATGCCGTCAGCGCGGCATGAGCTATGGCGCGCCGCTGCGCGTGACCGTGCGTTTGGTGATCTACGACCGCGAGTCGTCGACCAAGGCCATCAAGTACGTGAAGGAGCAGGAGGTCTATCTCGGCGAAATCCCGCTGATGACCGGCAACGGTACCTTCATCGTCAACGGCACCGAGCGCGTGATCGTGTCGCAGCTGCACCGCTCGCCGGGCGTGTTCTTCGACCACGACCGTGGCAAGACCCACAGCTCGGGCAAGCTGCTGTACAGCGCCCGCATCATTCCGTACCGCGGTTCCTGGCTGGACTTCGAGTTCGACCCGAAGGACGCGCTGTTCACCCGTATCGACCGTCGCCGCAAGCTGCCGGTGTCGATCCTGTTGCGCGCGCTTGGCTACAACAACGAAGAGATGTTGGCCGAGTTCTTCGAGATCAACACGTTCCATATCAATCCGGACGAAGGCGTGCAGCTGGAGCTGGTGCCGGAGCGTCTGCGTGGTGAAACGCTGAACTTCGACCTGGCCGATGGCGACAAGGTCATCGTGGAAGCGGGCAAGCGCATCACCGCCCGTCACGTCAAGCAGCTGGAAGCCGCCGGCGTTGCCGCGCTGGCCGTGCCGGACGACTATTTGGTCGGCCGCATCCTGTCGCACGACGTGGTCGATGGTTCGACCGGCGAACTGCTGGCCAATGCCAACGACGAAATCAGCGAAGACCAGTTGGCTGCCTTCCGTAAGGCCGGCGTCGACGCGGTCGGCACCCTGTGGGTGAACGACCTGGATCGCGGTCCGTACCTGTCCAACACCTTGCGCATCGATCCGACCAAGACGCAGCTCGAAGCGCTGGTCGAAATCTACCGCATGATGCGTCCGGGCGAGCCGCCGACCAAGGAAGCCGCGCAGAACCTGTTCCACAACCTGTTCTTCACCTTCGAGCGCTACGACCTGTCCACGGTCGGCCGCATGAAGTTCAACCGTCGCGTCGGCCGCAAGGAAGTGCTGGGCGAGTCGGTGCTGTACGACAAGAAGTACTTTGCCGAGCGTAACGACGAAGAATCCAAGCGTCTGGTCGCCGAGCACACCGACACCTCCGACATCCTGGAAGTGATCAAGGTGCTCACCGAAATCCGTAACGGTCGCGGCGTGGTCGATGACATCGATCACCTGGGCAACCGTCGCGTGCGTTCGGTCGGCGAAATGGCCGAGAACGTGTTCCGCGTGGGCCTGGTCCGCGTCGAGCGCGCGGTCAAGGAGCGTCTGTCGATGGCGGAGTCGGAAGGTCTGACCCCGCAGGAATTGATCAACGCCAAGCCGGTGGCCGCCGCGATCAAGGAATTCTTCGGCTCCTCGCAGCTGTCGCAGTTCATGGACCAGAACAACCCGCTGTCGGAAGTGACGCACAAGCGTCGCGTGTCCGCACTGGGCCCGGGCGGTTTGACCCGCGAGCGTGCAGGCTTCGAAGTGCGCGACGTGCATCCGACCCATTACGGCCGCGTCTGCACCATCGAAACGCCGGAAGGCCCGAACATCGGCCTGATCAACTCGCTGGCCGTGTTCGCCCGCACCAATCAGTACGGCTTCCTCGAAACGCCATACCGGAAGGTGCTGGATGGCAAGGTGTCCGACGACGTCGAATACCTGTCGGCGATCGAAGAAAACGAGTACGTGATCGCCCAGGCGAACGCGTTGACCGACGTCAAGAACATGCTCACCGAGCAGTTCGTGCCGTGCCGGTTCCAGGGCGAGTCGCTGCTCAAGCCGCCGGCAGAAGTCCACTTCATGGACGTCTCGCCAATGCAGACCGTGTCGGTCGCAGCGGCGCTGGTGCCGTTCCTGGAACACGATGACGCGAACCGCGCACTGATGGGCGCCAACATGCAGCGCCAGGCCGTGCCGACGTTGCGTTCGCAGAAGCCGCTGGTCGGTACCGGCATCGAGCGTGCGGTTGCGCGCGACTCGGGCGTGACCGTCAACGCGCTGCGTGGTGGCGTGATCGAGCAGATCGATGCGGCCCGCATCGTGGTCAAGGTCAACGAGGCAGAAATTGGCGGCGGCACCGATGCCGGCGTGGATATCTACAACCTGATCAAGTACACCCGCTCCAACCAGAACACCTGCATCAACCAGCGTCCGCTGGTGAATGTGGGCGACGTGATCGCGCGCGGCGACGTGCTGGCCGACGGCCCGTCCACCGACATCGGTGAGCTGGCGCTGGGTCAGAACATGCTGATCGCCTTCATGCCGTGGAACGGCTACAACTTCGAAGACTCCATCCTGCTCTCCGAGCGCGTGGTGGAAGAGGATCGTTACACCACGATCCACATCGAAGAACTGACCTGCGTTGCACGCGACACCAAGCTGGGTCCGGAGGAAATTTCCGCCGACATCCCGAACGTGTCCGAGCAGGCTTTGAACCGTCTGGACGAAAGCGGCGTGGTGTACATCGGTGCGGAAGTGCGCGCTGGCGACATCATGGTCGGCAAGGTCACGCCGAAGGGCGAAAGCCAGCTGACCCCGGAAGAAAAGCTGCTGCGTGCGATCTTCGGTGAGAAGGCGTCCGACGTGAAGGACAGCTCGCTGCGCGTGCCCCCGGGCATGGACGGCACCGTCATCGACGTGCAGGTCTTCACCCGCGACGGCATCGAGAAGGACAAGCGTGCGCGCCAGATCGAAGAATCCGAGATCAAGCGCGTCAAGAAGGACTTCGACGACCAGTTCCGCATTCTGGAAGCGGCCATCTACGCACGTCTGCGCTCGCAGATCGTGGGCAAGGTCGCCAATGGCGGTCCGAACCTGAAGAAGGGCGACAACGTCACCGACGCGTATCTGGACGGGCTGAAGAAGTCCGATTGGTTCCAGCTGCGCATGAAGGACGAAGACGCTGCCGACGCCATCGAACGCGCGCAGAAGCAGGTCCAGGCGCACGAGAAGGAATTCGAAGCACGCTTTGCCGACAAGCGCGGCAAGATCACCCAGGGCGACGACCTCGCACCGGGCGTGCTGAAGATGGTCAAGGTGTTCCTGGCGGTGAAGCGCCGCATCCAGCCCGGCGACAAGATGGCAGGCCGCCACGGCAACAAGGGTGTGGTCTCCAACGTCGTGCCGGTCGAAGACATGCCGTACATGGCGACCGGCGAGCCGGTGGACATCGTGCTGAACCCGCTCGGCGTGCCGTCGCGTATGAACATCGGCCAGATTCTGGAAGTGCATCTGGGCTGGGCCGCCAAGGGCCTGGGTCGCAAGATCCAGCGCATGCTGGAAGCGCAGACCGCGGTCAGCGAGCTGCGCAAGTTCCTGGACGACATCTACAACCACGACAGCGCGATCAATGCGCAGCGTGTGGATCTGTCGCAGTTCAGCGATGAGGAACTGCTCAACCTGGGCAAGAACCTGATCGACGGCGTGCCGATGGCCACCCCGGTGTTCGACGGCGCCAGCGAAGCGGAAATCAAGCGCATGCTGGAACTGGCCGAACTGCCGCAGAGCGGTCAGACCCAGTTGTACGACGGTCGCACTGGCGAAGCGTTCGATCGCAAGACCACGGTCGGCTACATGCATTACCTGAAGTTGAACCACTTGGTCGACGACAAGATGCATGCCCGTTCGACCGGCCCGTACTCGCTCGTGACCCAGCAGCCGCTGGGCGGCAAGGCGCAGTTCGGTGGTCAGCGCTTCGGCGAAATGGAAGTCTGGGCGCTGGAAGCCTACGGCGCGGCCTACACCCTGCAGGAAATGCTGACGGTGAAGTCCGACGACGTGCAGGGCCGTAACCAGATGTACAAGAACATCGTCGATGGTGAGCACGAGATGGTCGCGGGCATGCCGGAGTCCTTCAACGTGTTGGTGAAGGAAATCCGCTCGCTGGCGATCAACATGGAACTGGAAGAGTGATCGAGCTGGATCCAGGCGCCGTAATGCGGTGCCTGGATCCGGAACGTAATGCCCTCGGTTTCATCTCAGATACGAAATTCCTCCGACCCGGAGATATCCAATGAAAGACCTGCTCAACCTCTTCAATCAACAGCGCCAGACGCTGGATTTCGACGCGATCAAGATCGCGCTGGCATCGCCTGACCTGATCCGTTCGTGGTCCTACGGCGAAGTGAAGAAGCCCGAAACCATCAACTACCGCACCTTCAAGCCGGAGCGTGACGGCCTGTTCTGCGCCGCGATCTTTGGCCCGATCAAGGATTACGAGTGCCTGTGCGGCAAGTACAAGCGCATGAAGCACCGCGGTGTGGTCTGCGAAAAGTGCGGCACCGAAGTCACCCTGGCCAAGGTGCGTCGCGAGCGCATGGGTCACATCGACCTGGCCTCGCCGGTCGCGCACATCTGGTTCCTCAAGTCGCTGCCCTCGCGTATCGGTTTGATGCTGGACATGACCCTGCGTGACATCGAGCGCGTGCTGTACTTCGAAGCCTACGTGGTCACCGAGCCGGGCCTGACCCCGCTCGAGCGCCGCCAGCTGCTGACCGAAGAGCAGTACCTGACCGCACGCCAGGAGTACAACGACGACTTCGACGCCGCCATGGGCGCCGAGGCCGTGTATGAGCTGCTGCGCACGATCGACCTGCAGTCGGAAATGACCCGCCTGCGCGAAGAAATCGCCAGCACCGGTTCGGAAACCAAGCTCAAGCGTCTGACCAAGCGCATCAAGTTGATCGAAGCCTTCCTGGAATCGGGTAACCGTCCGGAGTGGATGGTCATGACCGTGCTTCCCGTGCTGCCGCCGGACCTGCGTCCGCTGGTGCCGCTGGACGGCGGCCGCTTCGCGACCTCGGATCTGAACGATCTGTACCGCCGCGTGATCAACCGCAACAACCGTCTGCGTCGCCTGTTGGAGCTCAACGCTCCGGACATCATCGTGCGCAACGAAAAGCGCATGCTGCAGGAATCGGTCGATGCGCTGCTGGACAACGGCCGTCGCGGCCGTGCCATCACCGGCACCAACAAGCGTCCGCTGAAGTCGCTGGCCGACATGATCAAGGGCAAGCAGGGCCGGTTCCGTCAGAACCTGCTCGGCAAGCGCGTGGACTACTCCGGTCGTTCGGTCATCACCGTCGGTCCGTACCTCAAGCTGCACCAGTGCGGCCTGCCGAAGAAGATGGCGCTTGAGCTGTTCAAGCCGTTCGTGTTCGCCAAGCTGCAGCGTCGTGGCCTGGCCACCACCATCAAGGCCGCCAAGAAGCTCGTCGAGCGCGAAGAGGCCGAGGTGTGGGACATCCTCGAAGAAGTCATTCGCGAGCATCCGGTGCTGTTGAATCGTGCGCCGACCCTGCACCGTCTGGGCATCCAGGCGTTCGAGCCGGTGTTGATCGAAGGCAAAGCCATCCAGCTGCATCCGCTGGTATGTACCGCCTTCAACGCCGACTTCGACGGTGACCAGATGGCTGTCCACGTGCCGCTCTCGCTGGAAGCCCAGCTGGAAGCGCGTGCGCTGATGATGTCCACCAACAACATCCTGTCGCCGGCCAACGGCGAGCCGATCATCGTGCCGTCGCAGGACGTGGTGTTGGGCCTGTACTACATGAGCCGCGCCCTGGAGAACAAGAAGGGCGAGGGCATGGTGTTTGCGAACACCAGCGAAGTGAAGCGCGCCTACGACAACCGCGTGGTGGAACTGCACGCCAAGGTCAAGGTTCGCATCACCCAGGTGGACGTCGATGCTGTCGACGGCAAGCGCACCAGCGGCACCTCGATCGTGGACACCACGGTCGGTCGTGCGTTGCTGAGCGAAATCCTGCCGGAAGGTCTGCCGTTCCAGCTGGCCAACACCGAGATGACCAAGAAGAACATCTCGCGTCTGATCAACTCCAGCTACCGTCTGCTGGGCTTGAAGGACACCGTCGTGTTCGCCGACAAGCTGATGTACACCGGCTATGCCTACGCCACCCGCGCAGGCGTGTCGATCGGTATCGACGACATGCTGATCCCGGACGAGAAGAAGGGCATCCTCACCGAGGCAGAAGCCGAAGTGCTGGAAATCCAGGAGCAGTATCAGTCGGGCCTGGTCACCGCCGGCGAGCGTTACAACAAGGTCGTGGACATCTGGTCGCGTACCAGCGAGCGCATCGCCAAGGCGATGATGGACACCATCGGTACCGAGAAGGTCGAAAATGCCAAGGGCGAAACCATCGACCAGAAGTCGATGAACTCGCTCTACATCATGGCCGACTCCGGTGCGCGTGGTAGCCAGGCGCAGATCCGTCAGCTGGCTGGTATGCGTGGCCTGATGGCGCGTCCGGACGGCTCGATCATCGAGACGCCCATCAAGGCGAACTTCCGCGAAGGCTTGAACGTGCAGGAGTACTTCAACTCCACCCACGGTGCGCGTAAGGGTCTGGCCGATACCGCGTTGAAGACCGCGAACTCGGGTTACCTGACCCGTCGTCTGGTCGACGTCGCGCAGGACGTGGTGATCACCGAAGTCGATTGCGGCACCACCGAAGGGTTGATCATGACCCCGATCGTGGAAGGCGGCGACGTGGTGGAGCCGTTGAAGGAGCGCGTGCTGGGCCGTGTCGTGGCCGAGGACGTGTACCTGCCGGGCAACGACGAAGAGCCGATCGTCACCCGCAATACGCTGCTCGACGAAGCCTGGGTTGCCAAGCTGGAAGACGCCAGCGTGCAGTCGGTGAAGGTGCGTTCGACCATCAGCTGCGAATCGTCGTTCGGCGTGTGCGCACGTTGCTACGGTCGCGATCTTGCACGTGGTCACCAGGTCAACATCGGTGAAGCGGTCGGCGTCATCGCCGCCCAGTCCATCGGTGAGCCGGGTACCCAGCTGACCATGCGTACGTTCCACATCGGTGGTGCGGCATCGCGTGCGGCAGCGGTGGACAACATCACCGTCAAGACCACCGGTTCGGTGAAGTTCAACAACCTCAAGTCGGTGGCGCATGCCAGCGGCGCACTGGTTGCGGTCTCGCGTTCTGGCGAACTGTCCGTGCTCGATGGCCATGGCCGCGAGCGCGAGCGTTACAAGCTGCCGTATGGCGCCACCATCACCGCCAAAGACGGCGATGCAGTCAAGGCCGGGCAGGGCGTTGCCAACTGGGATCCGCATAACCACCCGATCGTGTCGGAAGTGGCCGGTTTCATTCGCTTCATCGACTTCGTCGACGGCGTCACCGTCATCGAGAAGACCGACGAACTGACTGGCCTGGCCTCGCGCGAAATCACCGACCCGAAGCGTCGCGGTGCGCATGCCAAGGAACTGCGCCCGATCGTGCGCATCGTCGATGGCAAGGGCAACGACCTGACGATCCCCAATACGGATCTGCCGGCGCAGTACCTGTTGCCGCCGCGCTCCATCGTCAACCTGCAGGACGGCGCCGCTGTCGGCGTGGGCGACGTGGTCGCCAAGATCCCGCAGGAAGCGTCCAAGACCCGCGACATCACCGGTGGTCTGCCGCGCGTTGCCGACTTGTTCGAAGCACGCAAGCCGAAGGATCCGGCGATCCTGGCCGAGCGCTCGGGCATCATCAGCTTCGGTAAGGACACCAAGGGCAAGCAGCGTCTGATCATCAAGGACACCGATGGCAGCGAACACGAAGAGCTGATCCCGAAGTACCGCCAGATCATCGTGTTCGAAGGCGAGCATGTGACCAAGGGCGAGACCGTGGTGGACGGCGAGCCGAGCCCGCAGGACATCCTGCGTCTGCTGGGTGTCGAACCGCTGGCCGCGTATCTGGTCAAGGAAATCCAGGACGTCTATCGCCTGCAGGGCGTGAAGATCAACGACAAGCACATCGAGGTGATCACTCGCCAGATGCTGCGCAAGGTCGAGATCACCGACCAGGGCACCAGCAAGTTCCTCAATGGCGAGCAGGTCGAGCGCCAGCGCGTCATCGAGGAAAATGTCCGCCTGGTCAAGCGCAACGAACTGCCGGCCAAGTACGATCCGGTCCTGCTGGGTATCACCAAGGCCTCGCTGGCCACAGAGTCGTTCATCTCGGCGGCCTCGTTCCAGGAGACCACGCGTGTGTTGACCGAGGCTGCCGTGCGCGGTACCCGCGACAACCTGCGCGGCCTGAAGGAAAACGTGATCGTGGGTCGCCTGATCCCGGCCGGTACCGGTCTGGCCTACCACGCCGGGCGTCGTAAATCGTCCGGTCTGACCGACTCGGAAATGGAAACCTTGTCGGGCAAGCCGACGGTTGCCGAACCGGTCGTCGCGGTGGCGGACGCCGGCGCGGACGAGGAGTAAGCGCTTGCGACGGCGCTCGCGAGAGCGCCGTCAGCCAAGCGAGAGGAGGGCAGGAGGCCTTCCGTTTTCCGGCCTTTGGACGGGCCAGCAGGGTTGGGTTTCCGTGAAGTTGACGGAGTTTCGTCCTGCCAGCTATACTTCCCTGTCTCGGCGGGCCGTTTTTCGGCCTGCCTTCGTTTTCGTGCAAGGCCGTCTCGGCCTCTCTAATCAGAAGAATCAACTGATGACGACGATCAATCAGCTGGTCCGCAAGCCTCGGCAAGCGACCACCTACAAGAGTGCCTCCCCGGCACTGGACAAGTGTCCGCAGCGCCGCGGCGTCTGCACACGCGTCTATACCACTACCCCGAAGAAGCCGAACTCGGCCCTGCGTAAGGTTGCCAAAGTGCGCCTGACCAATCAGGAAGAGGTCATCAGCTACATCGGTGGTGAAGGTCACAACCTGCAGGAGCACTCCGTGGTCCTGATTCGTGGTGGCCGCGTCAAGGATCTTCCCGGTGTGCGTTATCACACCGTCCGTGGTTCGCTGGACGCCGCCGGCGTCGCAAAGCGCCGTCAAGGTCGTTCCAAGTACGGCGCCAAGCGCCCGAAGAGCTAAGGAAATACTCCAATGTCCCGTAAAGGTTCTACTCCGCAGCGCACCGTCCTGCCTGATCCAAAGCATGGCAGCGAAACCATTGCCCGCTTCATCAATATGGTGATGCAAAGTGGCAAGAAGTCGGTTGCTGAGAAAATTGTCTATGGCGCGATGGACGTCATTGGCGAAAAGAATCCGAATGCCGTCGAGCTAGTGCAGAAAGCACTGGACAACGTGGCCCCGGCTGTCGAAGTTAAATCGCGTCGCGTTGGTGGTGCTACCTATCAGGTGCCCGTCGAAGTGCGCTCCTCCCGTCGCACGGCGCTGGCAATGCGCTGGTTGATCGATTCCGCGCGCAAGCGTGGCGAGAACACCATGCCGCGCAAGCTGGCTGCAGAACTGTTGGACGCCTCGGAAAGCCGTGGTGGCGCGATAAAGAAGCGCGAAGAGACTCACCGTATGGCGGAAGCGAACAAGGCGTTCGCACACTACCGCTGGTGACCTCGGGGGCCTTGGTAACGGGGCCCTTCAGCACCATATGAGTGCTGTTTGCGACGCGTCTCGCGTCGCATTCAATCCGAAGGCCGCCGAAAGGCGGCGTTCGGCCATCCGAAATCCAAGAAATTGAGAGGCTCCCCGTGGCCCGCACCACCCCTATCGAGCGTTACCGCAACTTCGGCATCATGGCCCACATCGATGCCGGCAAGACCACCACTTCCGAGCGCATCCTGTTCTACACCGGTGTCAGTCACAAGATCGGCGAAGTCCATGACGGCGCTGCAGTGATGGACTGGATGGAGCAGGAGCAGGAGCGTGGTATCACCATCACCTCCGCTGCGACCACTGCGTTCTGGTCGGGCATGGACAAGTCCATGCCGCAGCATCGCCTGAACATCATCGACACCCCTGGGCACGTCGACTTCACCATCGAAGTGGAGCGCTCCTTGCGCGTGCTCGACGGTGCGGTGTTCGTGCTGTGCGCCGTGGGTGGCGTGCAGCCGCAGTCCGAGACTGTGTGGCGCCAGGCCAACAAGTATTCCGTGCCGCGCATGGCCTTCGTCAACAAGATGGACCGTACCGGTGCCAACTTCGACAAGGTCGTTGAGCAGCTGAGGGCCCGTCTGGGTGCCTATGCCGTGCCGATGCAGGTGCCGATCGGCGCCGAAGACGGTTTCGAGGGCGTGGTCGACCTGTTGAAGATGAAGGCGATTCATTGGGATATCGCGTCGCAGGGCACCACCTTCGAATACGGCGACATCCCGGCCGACCTGGTCGAGATTGCGACCGAGGCGCGTTCGTTCATGGTCGAAGCGGCTGCAGAAGCCAGCGAAGAACTCATGGACAAGTACCTCAACGAAGGCGACCTGAGCGAAGAAGAGATCCTGGTGGGTCTGCGCGAGCGCACCCTGAAGGTCGAGATCGTGCCGGTGTTCTGTGGCTCGGCGTTCAAGAACAAGGGCGTGCAGGCCATGCTCGACGGCGTCGTGCATCTGCTGCCTTCGCCGGCCGACCGTCCGCCGGTTGCCGGCATCGACGAAGACGAGAAGGAAGACAGCCGTCCTGCGACCGACACCGCGCCGTTCTCGGCGTTGGCGTTCAAGATCATGACCGATCCGTTCGTGGGCTCGCTGACGTTCTTCCGTGTCTACTCAGGCACGCTGAACTCCGGCGACCAGGTCTATAACCCGGTCAAGTCGAAGAAAGAGCGCGTGGGCCGCATCCTGCAGATGCATTCCAACAATCGCGAAGAGATCAAGGAAGTGCGCGCTGGTGACATCGCCGCGGCCGTGGGTCTGAAGGACGTCACCACCGGCGACACGCTGTGTGCGCAGGACAAGATCATCACCCTGGAGCGCATGATTTTCCCGGAGCCGGTGATCTCGATGGCGGTGGAGCCCAAGACCAAGTCGGACCAGGAAAAGATGGGTACGGCGCTGGGTCGCCTGGCGCAGGAAGATCCCTCGTTCCGCGTCAAGACCGACGAAGAATCCGGCCAGACCATCATCTCCGGCATGGGCGAGTTGCACCTGGACATCATCGTCGACCGCATGCGTCGCGAGTTCAATGTCGAGGCCAACGTTGGCAAGCCGCAGGTTGCGTATCGCGAAACGATCCGCAAGACCGACGTCAAGTCCGACTACAAGCACGCCAAGCAGTCCGGTGGTAAGGGTCAGTACGGTCACGTCGTGATCGAGCTGTCGCCGATGACCGAAGAAGATCGTAAGAACGATAGCGTCAAGGACGATTTCCTCTTCATCAACGACATCACCGGCGGCATCATTCCGAAGGAATTCATCCCCTCGGTCGAGAAGGGCCTGCGCGAAACGATCACTAGTGGTCCGATCGCTGGCTTCCCGGTGGTGGGTGTCAAGGTCAAGCTGGTGTTCGGCTCGTACCATGATGTCGACTCCTCGGAAATGGCGTTCAAGCTGGCCGCGTCGATGGCGTTCAAGCAGGGCTTTGCGAAAGCTAGCCCGGTATTGCTCGAGCCGATCATGAAGGTCGAGATCGTCAGCCCGGAGGATTACCTGGGCGACGTGATGGGCGACGTGAGCCGCCGTCGCGGCGTGTTGCAGGGTCAGGACGACAGCCCGTCGGGCAAGATCATCAATGCGATGATTCCGCTGGGTGAGATGTTCGGTTACGCGACCTCGCTGCGCTCGATGAGCCAGGGGCGTGCAACGTTCTCGATGGAATTCGACCATTACGAAGAGGCGCCGACCAACATCGCCGACGCCGTCACCAAGAAGGGCTGAGTTCGCTCAGCCGCTTCAAAAATTTTCTAATTAGAGGTAGCAAGTCATGGCAAAAGCTAAATTCGAGCGCAACAAGCTGCACGTCAATGTCGGCACCATTGGTCACGTTGACCATGGCAAGACCACGTTGACCGCTGCGCTGACCAAGATCGGTGCTGAGCGCTTCGGTGGTGAGTTCAAGGCGTACGACGCGATCGACGCAGCGCCGGAAGAGAAGGCGCGTGGTATCACGATCTCGACCGCACACGTCGAATACGAATCCCCGAACCGTCACTACGCACACGTTGACTGCCCCGGCCACGCCGACTACGTCAAGAACATGATCACCGGTGCTGCGCAGATGGACGGCGCGATCCTGGTGTGTTCGGCCGCTGACGGCCCGATGCCGCAGACCCGTGAGCACATCCTGCTGTCGCGTCAGGTCGGCGTGCCGCACATCGTGGTGTTCCTGAACAAGGCTGACATGGTCGACGACGCCGAGCTGCTCGAGCTGGTCGAAATGGAAGTGCGCGAGCTGCTGAGCAAGTACGACTTCCCGGGCGACGACACCCCGATCATTCATGGTTCTGCGCGTCTGGCGCTGGACGGTGATCAGAGCGAAATCGGCGTGCCGGCGATCCTGAAGCTGGTCGATGCACTGGACAGCTTCATTCCGGATCCGACCCGCGATGTGGACCGCCCGTTCCTGATGCCGGTCGAAGACGTGTTCTCGATCTCCGGCCGCGGCACTGTGGTGACCGGTCGTATCGAGCGCGGCATCATCAAGGTTGGCGACGAAATTGAAATCGTCGGTATCCGCGATACGCAGAAGACCACCGTCACCGGCGTGGAAATGTTCCGCAAGCTGCTGGATCAGGGTCAGGCAGGCGACAACGCCGGTCTGCTGCTGCGCGGCACCAAGCGTGACGACGTCGAGCGCGGCCAGGTGCTGTGCAAGCCGGGTTCGATCAAGCCGCATACCGAGTTTGAAGCCGAAGTTTACGTGCTGTCCAAGGATGAGGGTGGTCGTCATACCCCGTTCTTCAAGGGCTACCGTCCGCAGTTCTACTTCCGTACCACCGACATCACTGGCGCCTGCCAGCTGCCGGAAGGCGTGGAGATGGTGATGCCGGGCGACAACGTGAAGATGGTCGTGACGCTGATCAACCCGGTCGCGATGGATGAAGGTCTGCGCTTCGCAATTCGCGAAGGCGGCCGGACCGTCGGCGCCGGCGTGGTTGCCAAGATCGTCAAGTAAGCAATGCCTGCAGTTCGGCGACTCTGGTCGCCGGCGCAATCAAAAAGGGTCGGCGTAAGCCGGCCCTTTTTTTTGGCTGCAGGTGGGCGAGGTGGGCGAGAAGCAGGATTAATTGAATGGACGCTTGCGCAGCTAAGCATCGCTCGCTATAATGCGCGGCTCGGTGTCCCTGGGTAGGGCGCTGAGTTCACAGCGAAAAGAACGGCAGGAAGCCGCTCGTGTTCGCCAGACCGGGAAGGTCGCGTTGCATGGAGCACTCAACAACTCAGTCGTTGTTGACCGTGCTCTAGCTGCGCATTATACTTTTCCGTCTGGGCAGGCCGGTTTACCGGGCTGCCTCAGTTTTTGGGCGGAGGAAAGCCCTCGTCGGCAGGATGCCTGGCGATTTCACCAATGCAGGAATACCGGGGCAGGTATCCCAGAGGCCTTGCCCGTCGCTCTTTTAACGAAGGAAGCTTCCGTCATGTCGGAACAAAAGATCCGGATTCGGTTGAAGGCGTTCGATCATCGTTTGATCGACCGTTCGGCCAGCGAGATCGTCGAAACGGCTAAGCGGACCGGCGCGCAAGTGCGTGGCCCGATCCCGTTGCCGACCAAGATCGAACGTTACACCATCCTCGTATCCCCGCATGCCGACAAGGATGCGCGTGACCAATACGAAACCCGCACGCACAAGCGTGTGCTCGATATCGTCGACCCGAACGACAAGACCGTGGACGCGCTGATGAAGCTCGAACTCGCGGCTGGCGTCGACGTACAGATCAAGTTGACCTGAGGACTACGACCATGACGAAGAAATATTCGTTGGGCTTCGTAGGCCGCAAGGCTGGCATGAGCCGCGTCTTCACTGAAGATGGCCGCTCCGTGCCGGTTACGCTGATCGAAGCAACTCCGAACCGCATCGCGCAGATCAAGACCGTTGAAACCGACGGCTACAGCGCAGTGCAGATTACCGTTGGCGCGCGTCGCGCCGCACTGGTCAACAAGCCGGCCTCCGGTCACTTCGCCAAGGCGAAGGTCGAAGCGGGTCGCGGCTTGTGGGAATTCCGCGTTGAAGATGCGCAGCTCGGCGATTTCGCCGTCGGCGGCGAAATCAAGGCGGACATCTTCGAGGTCGGCCAAAAGGTCGACGTCCAGGGCGTCACCAAGGGTAAGGGTTTCCAGGGCACCATCAAGCGCTACAACTTCCGTATGGGCGATGCAACTCACGGTAACTCGCTGTCGCATCGCGCGCCGGGTTCGCTGGGTCAGCGCCAGACCCCGGGTCGCGTTTTCCCGGGTAAGAAGATGTCGGGCCACATGGGCGCCGTGCAGCAAAGCACGCTGAACCTGGAAGTGGTCAAGGTCGACGTCGAGCGTGGTCTGATTGCTATCCGCGGCGCCGTGCCTGGCGCAGCTGGTGGCGACGTGATCGTCCGTCCGGCGAGCAAGGCATAAGGAGAGATGACGATGGAACTCGTTATCACGGGTAGCAATAACAAGGTCTCGGTCTCCGATGCCGTGTTCGGTCGCGAATTCAGCGAAGATCTGGTTCACCAGGTCGTCGTCGCTTATCGCAATGCCGGTCGCGCTGGTACCAAGGCACAGAAGACGCGTTCGGAAGTTGCGGGCACGACCAAGAAGTCGAAGAAGCAGAAGGGCGGCGGCGCGCGTCACGGCGCGTTGACGGCTCCGATCTTCGTCGGCGGCGGCGTGACCTTCGCGGCCAAGCCGCGCAGCTTCGAGCAGAAAGTCAACCGCAAGATGTACCGTGCGGCCATCTGCGCGATCTTCTCTGAGCTTAATCGCCAGGGTCGCCTGATGATCGTCGATGCGTTTGACGTCGAAACCACCAAGACCCAGGGTCTGATCGAGAAGTTGAAGGGACTGGATGTGGGCAAGCGCCCGCTGATCGTCACCGAAGAAGCTTCCGAGCACCTGTATCTGTCCGCTCGCAATCTGCCGTATGTGCAGGTGCGTGATGTGCAGGGTCTGGATCCGGTCGCTTTGGTCGGGGCCGATACGGTCGTGATCACCGCCGATGCGGTCAAGAAGATCGAGGAGTGGCTGGCATGAGCAGCAACGAAAAAATCTTCAGCGTGCTGCGTGCTCCGCGAGTCTCTGAAAAGACCGCGCGCCTGCAGGAAATCTCCAACCAGTATGTCTTCGAAGTTTCGAACGAAGCCACCAAGGCCGATGTAAAGGCCGCGGTTGAGCAGCTGTTCGACGTCAAGGTCAAGGCAGTCAACGTGGTCAACGTCAAGGGCAAGAGCAAGTCCTTCCGTAACCGTGCTGGCAGCCGTGGCAATTGGCGCAAGGCGTACGTCCGCCTGGTTGATGGTCAGTCCATCGACGTAACGGCCAAGGCCTGAGGTCCATCCCATGCCATTGATGAAGTTCAAACCCACCTCTCCCGGCCGTCGTTCCGCCGTGCGCGTGGTTACTCCCGATCTGCACAAGGGCGCACCGCACGCGGCGCTGCTCGATTCGCAGAGCAAGTCCGGTGGTCGTAACCACCATGGCCGCATCACCGTGCGTCACGTCGGTGGTGGCCACAAGCAGCACTACCGCATCATCGACTTCAAGCGCAACAAGGAAGGTATTCCGGCGCGTGTGGAGCGGATCGAATACGATCCGAACCGTACCGCTCATATCGCCCTGCTGTGCTACGTCGACGGCGAGCGTCGCTACATCATCGCCCCCAAGGGCCTGAAGGCTGGCGACCAGGTTATTGCCGGTGCCAATGCACCGATCAAGACCGGTAACACGCTGCCGCTGCGTAACATCCCGGTCGGTACGACGGTGCACGGTATCGAGCTGAAGCCGGGTAAGGGCGCTCAGATCGCACGTGCTGCCGGTGCAGCTGTCCAGCTGGTCGCTCGCGAAGGCATCTATGCCACGCTGCGTCTGCGCTCGGGCGAAATGCGCAAAGTGCCTGTCGAATGCCGTGCCACCATCGGTGAAGTCGGCAACGACGAGCACAACCTCGAGAAGTTGGGCAAGGCCGGCGCCAAGCGTTGGCGCGGTGTTCGCCCGACCGTTCGCGGTGCGGCCATGAACCCGGTCGATCACCCGCACGGTGGTGGTGAAGCGAAGGCTGGTCAGGGTAATCCGCATCCGGTCACCCCGTGGGGTGTTCCGACCAAGGGTTACAAGACGCGCAAGAACAAGCGCACCCAGCAATTCATCGTCCGCGATCGTAGGGGCTAATCGACCATGGCACGTTCACTTAAGAAGGGCCCGTTCGTCGATCACCACCTTGCAAAGAAGGTGGAGTCCGCTGCGGGTAGCAAGAAGCCGATCAAGACCTGGTCGCGCCGTTCGATGATCCTGCCGGAAATGGTAGGCATCACCATCGCCGTGCATAACGGCAAGAACCACATTCCGGTGCTCGTCAACGAGAATATGGTCGGCCACAAGCTCGGCGAATTTGCCGTCACCCGGACCTTCAAGGGTCACGGTGGCGACAAGAAGTCGAGCAGGTAAGGAGAGATGACGATGGAAGCGAAAGCAATCCTGCGCACCGCGCGCATCTCCCCGCAGAAGGCCCGCCTGGTCGCTGACCAGGTGCGTGGTTTGTCCGCCGAGCGTGCGGTCAATCTGCTGAAGTTCTCGGACAAAAAGGCTGCACACCTGATCAAAAAGGTTGTGGAGTCGGCTATTGCCAATGCCGAGAACAATCAGGGCGCGGATGTCGACGAGCTGAAGGTCAAGACCATCATGGTTGATGAAGGTCCGTCCCTGAAGCGTTTCATGGCGCGGGCGAAAGGCCGCGGTACCCGCATCCTCAAGCGCACCAGTCACATCACTGTGATTGTTGGCGCCGCCAAGTAAGCGGAAAGGAAAAGACCATGGGTCATAAAGTTCATCCGACTGGAATCCGTCTTGGTATCTCCAAAGACTGGAATTCCAAGTGGTACGCAAACAAGGGCGATTTCGCTGCCTATCTGGCAGCCGACCTGAAAGTGCGTGAAATGCTGCGCAAGAAGCTCGCGCAGGCAGGTGTCAGCAAGATCTTGATCGAGCGCCCTGCCAAAACCGCCCGCGTGACGATTCACACTGCCCGTCCGGGCGTGGTGATCGGCAAGCGTGGCGAGGACATCGAAAAGCTGCGTAAGGAAGTGAGCGAGCTGATGGGCGTTCCGGCCCACATCAACGTCACCGAAGTGCGCAAGCCGGAGCTGGATGCGCAGCTGGTCGCTGAATCAATCGCGCAGCAGCTTGAGCGTCGCATCATGTTCCGCCGCGCAATGAAGCGCTCGGTCGGTAACGCGATGCGCTTGGGTGCCCTGGGCATCAAGGTCAATGTGGCTGGCCGCCTCAACGGTGCAGAAATCGCCCGTTCGGAGTGGTACCGCGAAGGCCGCGTGCCGCTGCACACGCTACGTGCCGACATTGATTACGGTTTTGCCGAGGCGTCCACGACGTACGGCATCATCGGCATCAAGGTCTGGATCTATAAGGGCGAAGTCTTCGACTTCTCTCAGGTTGGCCAGGAAAAGCAGGACGACAGCCCGCGCAACGATCGTAACGATCGCGGCGACCGTGGTGACCGCCCGTCGCGCCCGGCTCGTGAAGCGAGGTAACGGCAATGTTGCAACCCAAGCGAACCAAATATCGCAAGATGCACAAGGGCCGCAATGACGGCCTGGCATGGAGCGGAAACGCCGTCAGCTTCGGCGAATACGGTCTCAAGGCCACGGCGCACGGTCAGCTGACCGCACGCCAGATTGAAGCAGCACGCCGCACGATCAGCCGCCACGTCAAAAAGGGCGGCAAGATGTGGATCCGTGTGTTCCCCGACAAGCCGATCACCAAGAAGCCGATCGAAGTCCGCATGGGCTCCGGTAAGGGCAACGTGGAGTACTGGGTCGCGCAGATTCAGCCGGGCCGCATGATCTATGAAATCGAGGGTATTCCCGAAGAGACTGCACGTGAGGCGTTCCGCCTTGCCGCTGCCAAGCTTTCGGTGACGACCACTTTCGTGACCCGGACGGTGCGCTGATGGATATCAAACAACTCCGCGAGAAGTCGGCTGACGAACTGAAGGCCCACCTGACCGATCTGCGTAAGGAGCAGTTCTCGCTCCGCATGCAGCAGGTCACCGGCCAGCTGCCGAAGACCCACGATACCCGCCGGGTGCGCCGCGAGATTGCTCGCGTCAAGCACCTGCTCGGCAGCACCAAGTAAGGACGGCCGCGATGAGCGACAACAACGAAAAGCAAGCGCTGCGCACGGTCGAAGGCCGTGTCGTCAGCAACAAGATGGACAAGACGGTCACCGTGTTGGTGGAGCGCCAGGTCAAGCATGCTCTGTACGGTAAGTACATCAAGCGCTCGACCAAGCTGCACGCACACGATGCCGACAATGCCTGTAATGAAGGCGACGTCGTGCGTGTGACCGAGATTGCTCCAATGTCCAAGACCAAGAACTGGCGGGTGGTCGAAATCGTCACCCGTTCGGCCGGCTAAGGGAGATCTGAATCATGATCCAGATGCAGAGCTACCTCGATGTGGCCGACAATTCGGGTGCCAAGGAAGTGATGTGCATCAAGGTGCTGGGCGGCTCGAAGCGCCGCTACGCACACATTGGTGACATCATCAAGGTGACCGTCAAGGACGCCATTCCGCGTGGCAAGGTCAAGAAAGGCGAAGTCTACGACGCCGTCGTGGTGCGTACCCGCAAGGGTGTGCGCCGTCCCGACGGTTCGTTGATCCGCTTCGATGGCAATGCCGCTGTGCTGTTGAACAATAAGCAGGAGCCGATCGGGACCCGCATCTTCGGGCCGGTGACGCGCGAGCTGCGTTCCGAGAAGTTCATGAAGATCGTCTCGCTCGCTCCCGAAGTGCTGTGAGCGGAGGACATACACATGGCTAACCGTATCAAGAAGGGCGACCAGGTCGTCATCAACACCGGCAAGGACAAGGGTAAGCAGGGTGAAGTTGTGCGTGTGGATGGCGATCGCGTGATCGTCTCCAATGCCAACATCATCAAGCGCCACACCAAGCCGAACCCGCAGGCGGGTGTCGCCGGCGGCGTGGTCGAGCGTGAAGCGTCGATCCATATCTCCAACGTCAATATCGTCAACCCGGCAACGGGCAAGGGCGAGCGCGTTGGCTTCAAGGTGCTGGAGGATGGACGCAAATTGCGTGTGTTCCGCTCCAGCGGTGAGGCGCTCGACGCCTGAGGAATGAGATCATGAACACTCGTCTCGAAAAGTTTTACAAGGAAAACGTGGTGCCGGCCCTGATGAAGGAATTCGGCTACTCCAATCCGATGGAAGTGCCGAAGCTGGTCAAGGTCACGCTCAACATGGGCGTGGGTGAGGCGGCTACCAACAAGAAGATTCTTGAAAATGCGGTCGCCGACATGTCCAAGATCTCCGGTCAAAAGCCGGTGGTCACCAAGTCGCGCGTTTCGGTCGCATCGTTCAAGATTCGTGACGGTTGGCCGATCGGCTGCAAGACCACCTTGCGTCGCGCCAAGATGTACGAGTTCCTGGATCGCCTGATCAACATCTCGTTGCCGCGCGTGCGCGACTTCCGTGGTGTGTCCGGTCGTTCCTTCGACGGTCGTGGCAACTTCAACATGGGTGTGAAGGAACAGATCATCTTCCCGGAAATCGACTTCGACGCCGTCGACGCGATTCGCGGTATGGATATCGCCATCACCACCACCGCCAAGACGGATGCGGAAGCGAAGGCGCTGCTGGCAGCGTTCAAGTTCCCGTTCCGTAACTGACCGTCGAGGACATCCGAAATGGCAAAGACCTCCATGATCCACCGCGACATCAAGCGTGCAAAGTTGGCGAAGAAATTCGCCGGCAAGCGTGATGCGCTGAAGAAGATCCTCTCCAGTCAGGATGCGTCCTACGAAGAGAAGATCGATGCTTCGACCAAGTTGCAGAAGCTGCCGCGCGATTCGTCGCCGAGCCGCCACCGCAACCGTTGCGAGCTGTCCGGTCGTCCGCGCGGTGTGTACCGCAAGTTCGGTCTGGGTCGCAACATGCTCCGCAAGGCCACGATGAACGGTGACGTTCCGGGTCTGCGTAAGGCAAGCTGGTAACAGCATTCCAGCCGTTCGCGGCCGGTTTGAGCAGGATTGTTCTGTTCAACAAGGGAGTCCGACGCAAGTCGGGCTCTTTTGTCGTATACTTCCGCTTCTGTCTTGCCCGTACGGGCTCGGCGTAGCGTCAAGGGTCCTGGCCCATCCCCAGGAAAACACAAGATTTTCGCGAAAGCGGATATCGGTGCACTCAAAGGTACTCACATGAGCATGACTGATCCCATCGCCGACCTGCTGGTTCGCATCAAGAATGCGGCCGCGGTTGGTAAACAGACGGTGAAATTGCCGTCATCCAAGATCAAGGTTGCGATCGCCCAAGTCCTGAAGGACGAGGGTTACATCACCGACCTGCGCGTAACGGCCACCGAGAACAATAAATCGGAGCTGGAAATCGTGCTGAAGTATTTCGAAGGCCGTCCGGTCATCGAGTCCCTGAAGCGTTTCTCGCGCTCGGGTCTGCGTCAGTACCGCGGCAAGACCGAGCTGCCCAAGGTCCTCGGTGGCCTGGGTATCGCCATCATCTCCACGTCGAAGGGCATCATGACCGATGCGCAGGCTCGCGAAGCCGGCGTTGGTGGTGAAGTCCTGTGCTTCGTGGCCTAAGGGAAGGAATCGAACATGTCCCGTGTAGCCAAGAAGCCTGTGTCCCTTCCGAAGGGTGTTGAGCTCAACGTCCAGCCTGAGCTGGTTAGCGTCAAGGGCCCGAAGGGCACGTTGACCCTGCCGAAGCCGGTGGGCGTGGAAATCGCCATCGACGGCGATGTTGCAACGCTGTCGGCCAACGATCCGTCGCAGCTCGCCATCACCGGCACTGTGCGCGCCATCCTTGCCAATATGGTCAAGGGTGTGTCCGAAGGCTTCGAGCGCAAGCTCGAGCTGGTCGGCGTCGGTTACCGTGCTGCCATGCAGGGCAAGGATCTGAGCCTGGCGCTCGGTTTCTCGCACCCGCTGGTGTTTGTGGCGCCGGAAGGCATCACGCTGTCGACCCCGACCCAGACCGAAATTTTGGTCCAGGGCGCCGACAAGCAGCGCGTCGGCGAAGTCGCCGCCAAGATTCGCGGTTTCCGTCCGCCGGAGCCCTACAAGGGCAAGGGTGTGAAGTACGCCGGTGAAGTCATCATTCGCAAGGAAGCCAAGAAGGCTTAATGGCGAGTCCCTCGCAGGAGCCCGCACATTCATGTGCGGACTTTTAACAGGAGCGCGCTTTTCCTTCAGCTTCCGTAGGATAAATATCATGAGCATCAACAAGAACATCGCCCGTCTGCGTCGCGCCAAATCCACCCGCTCGCACATCCGCGAACTGGGTGTCGCCCGTCTGTCGGTGCTGCGCACCGGTCAGCACCTGTATGCACAGGTCTTCACTGCCGATGGTTCCAAGGTGATCGCTGCGGCGAATACCCTGCAGGCCGACGTCAAGGATGGTCTGAAGAACGGCAAGAACAGCGATGCAGCCGTCAAGGTTGGCAGGTTGATCGCCGAGCGCGCCAAGGCTGCCGGTATCGAGAAGGTCGCATTCGATCGCTCGGGCTACCGCTACCACGGCCGCATCAAGGCGCTGGCCGATGCAGCGCGCGAAGGCGGCTTGCAGTTCTAAGCACTGCTGCGGATGTGGCCATCGGCTGCATCCGCGTTTCCGCCGGCAGGGAGATGCCGGACCGTCCCGTTCTTTTGCAACGGCTACGGGAACACCGTTTCACTCAACAACCATAAGCGGCCTAGAGCCGTACATACTCAATCAATCAAGGAATCAAGATGGCAGAAGAACGTGCACCGCGGGGTCGTGATCGCGACCGTAACCGCGAAGAGAAAGTCGACGATGGCATGATCGAAAAGCTGGTCGCGGTTAATCGCGTCAGCAAGACGGTCAAGGGCGGTCGTCAGTTCACCTTTACCGCGCTGACCGTGGTCGGCGATGGTCTGGGCAAGGTTGGTTTCGGTTATGGCAAGGCGCGCGAAGTGCCGGTCGCCATCCAGAAGTCGATGGAACAGGCGCGCAAGAACCTGGCCAGCGTCGATCTGAATAACGGCACCTTGTGGCACGCCGTCAAGTCCGGCCATGGCGCAGCGCGTGTTTACATGCAGCCCGCGTCGGAAGGTACTGGCGTCATTGCTGGTGGCGCCATGCGCGCTGTGCTGGAAGCGGTTGGCGTGAAGAACGTGCTGGCCAAGGCAGTTGGTTCGCGTAATCCGATCAACCTGGTCCGCGCAACCCTGAAGGGTCTGTCGGAAGTGCAGTCGCCGGCGCGTGTTGCGGCCAAGCGCGGCAAGAAGGTGGAGGAGCTCAACCATGGCTAAGGACACTGGCAAGACTGTGAAGGTGCGCCTGGTGCGCGGCCTGCGTGGTACCCAGTCGCGTCACCGCCTGTCGGTGCACGCGTTGGGCCTGAATAAGATCAACGATGTGCGTGAACTCAAGGACAGCCCGCAGGTGCGTGGCCTGATCAATACGGTTCACTACCTCGTCAAGGTTGAGGACTAATCCAATGACTATGCATCTCAATGACCTCAAGCCCGCCGATGGCGCCCGTACCGAGCGTACGCGCGTCGGTCGCGGTATCGGTTCTGGCCTTGGCAAGACCTGTGGCCGTGGCCATAAGGGCTCGTTCGCGCGTAAGGGCGGCGGCAAGATCAAGGCTGGCTTCGAAGGCGGCCAGACTCCGATGCAGCGTCGTCTGCCGAAGATCGGTTTCCGCTCCAAGATGGCGCGCGACAGCGCAGAAGTGCTGTCCTACCAGCTGGATAAGCTGGAAGCAGGTGAAATCGACTTTGCAGCGCTGCGTGCGGCCAATCTGGTCCCGAGCCGCGCCAAGAAGGCGAAGATCGTGCTGAAGGGCGAGCTGAGCAAGAAGTTCGTGCTGAAGGGCGTTGCGGCTACCGCAGGCGCCAAGGCAGCAATCGAAGCTGCCGGCGGCAGCGTAGAGGAGTAATCGGCAGATGGCGCAGGCTGGCATTGGTAACCTCGGTGGCGGGCTCGGCAAGTTCACGGAACTTCGTCAGCGGCTACTGTTCGTCCTCGGGGCATTGATCGTCTATCGCATCGGCTGCTATGTGCCGGTGCCGGGCGTGAATCCCGATGCCATGCTTTCGTTGATGCAGGCGCAGGGTGGCGGCATCGTGGACATGTTCAACATGTTCTCGGGCGGCGCCCTGCACCGTTTCAGCATTTTTGCATTGAACGTCATGCCGTACATTTCGGCATCGATCGTGATTCAGTTGGCTACGCACATCTTTCCCGCCCTCAAGGCGATGCAGAAGGAAGGCGAGTCGGGTCGACGCAAGATCACCCAATATTCGCGTATCGGCGCGGTGCTTCTGGCAGTAGTGCAGGGCGGCAGTATCGCGCTCGCGTTGCAGAACCAGACGGCGCCAGGCGGCGCTCCGGTTGTCTACGCGCCAGGCATGGGCTTCGTGTTGACCGCAGTCATTGCGTTGACCGCCGGCACTATCTTTTTGATGTGGGTTGGCGAGCAGGTTACCGAACGCGGTATCGGTAACGGCGTGTCGCTGATCATCTTTGCCGGCATCGTTGCTGGTCTGCCGTCGGGCGCGATTCAAACCGTTGAAGCATTCCGCGAAGGCAACCTGAGCTTCATCTCGCTGTTGCTGATCGTTATCACCATCCTGGCGTTTACGCTGTTTGTGGTGTTCGTCGAACGCGGGCAACGGCGTATTACTGTCAACTACGCGCGCCGTCAGGGCGGTCGCAATGCGTACATGAATCAGACCTCGTTCCTGCCGTTGAAGCTCAATATGGCGGGCGTGATTCCGCCGATCTTCGCATCGAGCATCCTGGCATTTCCCGCCACGTTGTCGATGTGGTCCGGTCAGGCTGCATCGGGTAGTGGTGTTGGTTCGTGGCTGCAGAAGATCGCCAATGCGCTTGGGCCGGGTGAGCCGGTGCACATGTTGGTGTTCGCGGCACTGATCATCGGCTTCGCGTTCTTCTACACGGCGCTGGTATTCAACTCGCAGGAAACCGCCGACAACCTCAAGAAGTCTGGCGCGTTGATTCCGGGTATCCGTCCGGGCAAGGCCACGGCTGATTATGTCGATGGCGTGCTGACGCGGCTGACGGCGGCGGGTTCGTTGTACCTGGTGATCGTCTGCCTGCTGCCGGAAATTATGCGCACGCAGCTCGGCACGTCGTTTCACTTCGGCGGCACCTCGCTGTTGATTGCGGTGGTGGTGGTGATGGATTTCATAGCGCAGATCCAGGCGCACCTGATGTCGCATCAATATGAGAGCTTGCTGAAGAAGGCCAACCTGAAGGGCGGCTCGCGCGGCGGTCTCGCTCGCGGTTAAGTGATACACTAGATCTTCATTACGTGAAGACGGCCTGGTTCCCGGGCCACGATCTTCCGATCAGAAGGGCGGCTCGCGCGACGTCTCGCGCGCGGGTGTGACGGGGTGGTCCTGTGCGGGAGTAGCACAGGCGATTCGGAGAAGTTTTCTGGATCAACACCGTCCGGCGCCGGAGCGAGGGCACACTCCCCACGCCGGGTCCATGGAACTTCTGGTTCCACGGGCTTCAAAGCAATCCGAGGCCTTGCTATAATTCCGAGTTCACTTTTTGATCCATCCTGCCGGATGGCGCCTGGGCGCTGTCGGGCCATCACTCAGTTGGAGAATCGCGTCATGGCGCGTATTGCAGGCGTCAACCTGCCAGCCCAGAAGCACGTCTGGGTCGGGTTGCAAAGCATCTACGGCATCGGCCGTACCCGTTCGAAGAAGCTCTGCGAATCCGCAGGCGTTACCTCGACCACGAAGATTCGTGATCTGTCCGAACCCGAAATCGAGCGCCTGCGCGCCGAAGTCGGCAAGTATGTCGTCGAAGGCGACCTGCGCCGCGAAATCGGTATCGCGATCAAGCGACTGATGGACCTGGGCTGCTATCGCGGTCTGCGTCATCGCCGTGGTCTCCCGCTGCGTGGTCAGCGCACCCGTACCAACGCCCGCACCCGTAAGGGTCCGCGCAAGGCGATCAGGAAGTAAGGGATAGATCATGGCAAAGCCAGCAGAAAAGAAAACGAAGAAGAAGATCAAGCGCGTCATCACTGACGGCGTCGCTCACGTCCACGCTTCGTTCAACAACACCATCGTCACCATCACCGATCGCCAGGGCAATGCCTTGTCGTGGGCTACGTCCGGCGGCGCCGGGTTCCGTGGTTCGCGTAAGTCGACCCCGTTCGCTGCTCAGGTTGCCGCCGAAAAGGCTGGCCGCGCTGCGCTCGACTACGGCGTGAAGTCGCTGGAAGTACGTATCAAGGGTCCGGGTCCGGGCCGTGAGTCGGCCGTGCGTTCGTTGAACAACGTGGGCTACAAGATCACCAACATCATCGACGTGACGCCAATCCCGCACAACGGGTGCCGTCCGCCGAAGAAGCGTCGCGTCTAAAGGGAGCGATAAGAAATGGCTCGTTATATCGGTCCTACCTGTAAGCTCGCGCGCCGTGAAGGCGCCGACCTTTCCCTCAAGAGCCCGGCGCGTGCGCTGGACTCCAAGTGCAAGCTTGAGCAGAAGCCCGGCCAACACGGCGCGGCTCGCAAGGGCAAGCTCTCCGACTACGCTACCCAGCTGCGTGAAAAGCAGAAGGTCAAGCGTATTTACGGTCTGCTGGAACGTCAGTTCCGCAACTACTACAAGAAGGCCTCGACCAAGAAGGGCAACACCGGCGAGAACCTGCTGCAGTTGTTGGAAACCCGTCTGGACAACGTCTGCTACCGCATGGGCTTTGCCGTCACCCGTCCGGCCGCGCGCCAGCTGGTGTCGCACCGTGGCGTGCTGGTCAATGGCAAGTCGGTGAATCTGGCTTCCTACCAGATCAAGGCTGGCGATGCGATCACGCTGTCGGAAAAGGCACAGAAGCAGCTCCGCGTGCAGGAAGCCCTGACCGTGGCTGAGCAGCACGACATGACGCCGTCGTGGGTCGAAGTCGATTCGAAGAAGTTCAGCGGCGTGTTCAAGGCCGTGCCGGATCGCGCTGACCTGCCTTCGGATATCAACGAAGCGCTGATCGTCGAGTTGTATTCGAAGTAATTCACATTGGAGAGCCTCCGGCACTGCCGGAGGTTCGCAGGAGACCCCGCAACATGACGGTTACCGCCAACCAGGTTCTGCGCCCTCGTGGTCCGCAGATCGAACGTCTTACCGACAACCGTGCCAAGGTCGTGATCGAGCCCTTGGAGCGCGGTTACGGGCACACGCTGGGCAATGCCCTGCGTCGTGTGCTGTTGTCGTCGATCCCCGGTTTTGCGATTACCGAGGTCGAAATCGACGGCGTGCTGCACGAGTACACCACGGTCGAGGGTTTGCAGGAAGACGTGCTTGACGTCCTGCTGAACCTGAAAGACGTGGCGATTCGGATGCACAGTGGCGACAGCGCCACGCTTTCGCTGTCCAAGCAGGGTCCGGGTACGGTCACTGCGGCCGACATCAGGACCGATCACAACGTTGAGATCATCAACGGTGACCACGTGATCTGCCACCTGACCAAAGACACCGCACTGAACATGCGTTTGAAGATCGAGCGTGGGTTCGGCTATCAGCCGGCTGCTGCACGTCGTCGTCCGGACGAAGAGACCCGTACCATCGGTCGCCTGATGCTGGATGCGTCGTTCTCGCCGGTGCGTCGCGTTGCCTACGCCGTGGAAGCTGCACGCGTCGAACAGCGCACCGACCTCGACAAGCTGGTCATCGATATCGAAACCAACGGCACGATCGATGCCGAGGAAGCCGTGCGCACCGCCGCCGACATCCTCAGCGATCAGCTGTCGGTGTTCGGTGACTTCACCCACCGCGATCGCGGTGCGGCCAAGCCGGCTGCCAGCGGCGTGGATCCGGTGCTGTTGCGCCCGATCGACGACCTCGAGCTGACCGTGCGTTCGGCCAACTGCCTCAAGGCCGAGAGCATCTACTACATCGGCGATCTGATCCAGAAGACCGAAGTGGAGCTGCTCAAGACCCCGAATCTGGGCAAGAAGTCGCTGACCGAAATCAAGGAAGTGCTGGCACAGCGCGGCCTTGCATTGGGTATGAAGCTGGAAAACTGGCCGCCGGCCGGTGTCGCCCAGCACGGCATGCTTGGTTAATGTTTCAAGGCATGGGCGTCTTCGGGCGCCCATGTTTGTGTTTCCACATCGACGGGCCAAAGCCCGCGATGACACCCGGTCGAAGGACGGCCGGTTCGGACCAACCGCAGTCCATTCAACAGCGCCAGGATGGCGACAACGTCTCTCAGTAGTCTCAACATTCCTTAGGAAATCACACTCATGCGTCACCAGAAATCCGGTCGTAAGTTCAACCGCACCAGCGCGCACCGCGAAGCCATGTTCCGCAACATGGCGGCTTCGCTGTTCAAGCACGAGCTGATCAAGACCACCTTGCCGAAGGCCAAGGAACTGCGTCGCGTCGCCGAGCCGCTGATCACCATCGGCAAGGTCGATGGCGTGGCCAATCGTCGTCTGGCGTTCGCTCGCCTGCGCGACAAGGAAGCCGTGGGCAAGCTGTTCGTCGAACTGGGCCCGCGTTACGCGACCCGTCCCGGCGGCTACCTGCGCATCCTGAAGGCCGGCTTCCGTGCCGGTGACAATGCGCCGATGGCGTATGTCGAGCTGGTCGACCGTCCGGTCGTGGCAGAAGAAGTGGCCGAGTAATCGGATCGCTTCACACAGATTCTCGAAAAAGCCCGGCTCACGCCGGGCTTTTTTATTGGGGCGTTTGGGTTATCGATGGACGCGGCTTGGGGTGCGCGGCTGGTTTGGTGCAATTACGCGGCGCTGCGGTACTGCCTGCGTGGGTTGAAGAATCCGCCAGTTCGTGTCGCATGGGTTTGAAGGCAGAAATGCGAGTTTGGAACCCGGGGAAGTCGGGGTGTGTGGGGATAGGCGAGGCCGTATTGGGGCGCTGGAGCGACGCGCCGCAGATCAAGTGAGAGCCACCGACGTCTCGGGCGGGCGTGGGTCGACGGCTTGTTGTCGACTTGTTGTCGACATCCGTTGTACTCCAAAGGACCTAGTGGAGAGCGCAGAGATGGGGATGTGGCGGATTCCACGTGTAGCGCCTTCATCTGTGTCCGTGTCAGGCAGTTAGCGGTGATGTGGTCAATGTGCGGCACCTGTTCATGCCTGACCCCGATCATCATCCACGCCGAGTGATCTGGATGGCTCCACCATCTTTGGGTTCGCCTGAGTGCTCTGCACCTAGGCGATAAGGCCGGCAGCACCACAGAGGTGTTGCAGCGCTTCGCAGCAGGCGCTCCGTCAGACGCATGCATCCGTGGTCACGGCGGCGGTCATGGCTGATAATCGACGCCTTGGTCCTAGGCAAGCGGTCACGATGAATCCATTCCGTTGGGGTTTCCGGGCACAGTTTCTGTTGGGGTTTGTTGCTTGCGCAGGACTGCTGGCCTACGCGATCTATGTGCAATTGCACCTGGGGCTCGAGCCTTGCCCGCTGTGTATTTTTCAGCGGATCGCGTTTGCGGCGCTGGCGGTGTTTTTCCTGCTGGGTGCGCTGCATGGGCCGCGTGCTGCCGGAGGGCGCAAGGTGTATGGCGTGCTGAGTTTCATCGCCGCCGGTGTGGGTATGGGTATCGCGGCACGGCACGTGTGGGTGCAGATCCGGCCCAAGGACATGATGTCGTCATGCGGCCCGCCGCTGAGCTTTCTGAGCGAGACGATGGGGCCGTTCGAAGTGTTCCGCACCGTGCTGACCGGCACCGGGGATTGCGGCAATATCGACTGGCGGTTTCTGGGCTTGAGCATGCCGATGTGGAGCATGGTCTGGTTCGTGTCGCTTGCCTTGTGGGCGCTGTACGCCGGCTTCAAAGCACGCCGGACGTCTGTGCATCACTGACGGGCGTTGATTGCCGGCGATAGAACTGCTCCGGTGACCGGGGCAGTAGGGCAGATGCGCGAAATCGCGTTCTGTAAGCAGTCCGCTTCTGTGCGCAGTCCGCTGCGCGCTCACTCTCCGCTCGCTGGCCGTTACTCGTGGCGTGAGCCTGTGCCGTGGGTTGCGCATAGGTGATGCGGCTGGTTTGGTTGAGCATGTCGCCTCCGTGAGGTCGGCCGATTGCGTCAGCGATGGCACCGGCACGCGCTGGTCGGGGCGTGGGCAAGGCGTTACGTTGATGGACGTTATGACGCCCCGAAGCGCTGAGCTTGAGCCCACGACATGGCAGGTACAGGCGTTTGACCATTCAGATCCAATACCCTGATTTTCGTTGTGCCTGAAAAAGCAGAAGGACCCGGAATCGACCGGTTCCTTCTGCTGCGTTGCGCAGTTACCGGTGCGCCGCGTGTTGCGCTCAGAATGTCTGCTGCAGACTCAGATAAACACCACGGCGCGGCGCCCATTGCGGTGCGAACACGCCAATGCCGCCGCCGTCGCGTAGCTGGTAGCTGCGATCGAGCACGTTGAGGACGGCCAGCTGCGCGTGCAGCGGATGCGCGGTAAGCGCGAAATCGTGCCCGGCGCTGAGATTCAACTGGAAGTACGAGGGCAGTTCGCCGCCATTAGGCACGGTGTCGGTATCGGTACGCAGGCCGCTGCCATAGAGGTAATTCGCACCGATCCGGCTACTGTCGCTGATGGCGTAGTTGATGCCGCCGGAGGAGGTCAGCTTCTGGTCGTGGTCCAGATGAATCCAGTTGTTTTGCGCGTACGCCAATGCGTCCGGGTCGAAGTTGTACAAACTGGTCAGGACCTGTTTGCCCATCGCCTTGCTGTAGGCCAGATTGAAATATGCGGTGACTGGGCCATTGCTGTAGTCAGCGCTGAACTCGGCACCACGGATGCGGCCGTTGCGGTAGTTGAAGGTGGAATAGACATAAGCGGCGCCGAACTGGCCTTCGTCCTGCAACCGGTCGGCTTTGCGGTAGTAAGTGTCCAGGCCCAAAGTCAGGTGCTCGCTCACCACTTGCGAGATGCCGAGGTCGTAGTAATCGCTGCGTTCGCTGAGCGGCGTGGTCGGTCCGCCGCCGGTGGACTGCTGGTTGGTGGTGCCGTCGTACAGCGCGATATCGCTGGTAGAGATCAGCTCGCTGGCAGGCGGCGTGAAGTAGCGCGCGTAGCCCGCATGCACGGTGGTGCTGTCGCTTGCCGTCCAGACCACGCCCAGGCGCGGACTGAGCTGGCCCTCGCTTGCCCCGAAGGCCTTGTAGCGGTCGCCACGCACGCCGTAGTTGACGGTCCAGTCGTCGCCGATCTTCCATTCGTCCTGCAGATACAGCGCGTACGTGCTGGCGTGGAAGCGGCTGCCATCGGCAATGAACACCGGCACGTTGCTGCTCTGGTTGCCGTCGGCATCGGCCGGGAAAACAAAGGAATTGTTGCTGGCGATGGCATGTTCAAAGTTGCCGTACAGGCCATAGCGCAGCGTGTGCGCATTGCCCCAAGGCGTGGAGAAATCTGCCTGCACGGTGTTGGCGCGATTGCTGCGGTCCACCTGCGAGGCGATGCCGTTGAAGATCAGATCGCCGGCCACATCGGGCGAGAAGGCGACGCTGCTGTAACGCTGGCCAGCCGACAGCTGATAGCTGGTGTCGCCGAGCATGCCCTGCAGTGCCAAGGTGCCAAAACGGGTGGTTTCGCGCTGGTTTTCGTCCAGACGCGAGGAATCGAAATCGATGGTGCCAAGGTAATCGAACGCCGGAGTCTGGCCGGGATTATTGGGAATCTGAAAGCGATTGTTGGCATAGCCGACCAACAGGCTGAGGCGGGTGTTTTCGTCGATCAGATAGCTCAGATCGGCAAAGCCTTTGCCCTGATGGGTCTTGTCGTGGTCGGGCGAGCGGCTGTCGACCGGGTTTTCCAGCCCGTGGCTGTTCTGTTCGTAGTCGCCGGTCACAAACCAGCTCCAGCGCCCACTGCTGCCCCACAGCGAGGCGTTCGGATTGACGGTGTCGTAGGAGCCGCCGGTGATGCCGACGCTGCCGCCATTGCCCAGCTCGGCGCCGTTCTTGGTGGTGATGTCCACAACTGCGGCGGTGCGGTCGCCGAACTGCGCGGGCAAGGCGCCATCGAGCAGTTTGAGGTTCTTGATGATGCGTGGCTCCAGGCTCTGGCCGAAGCCGGAGATGGATTCGGGCAGCATCACGCCATTGATGCGGTACTGCAGGTTGGCATGATCGCCGCGCACGTGAATGCCGCCGTACGAGTCCTGTACCACGCCCGGCGCTTGCAGCAGCACCTGGTTGAGCGGTGTGGAGGCGCCGAGTGGAAGGCGGTCGATGTCTTCGGCAGTGATGGTGTACTGGCTGCTGCCGATATCCGGGGACAAGGCGTTGCGCGCCGCCTCAAGCTTGGCGATGACGTTGACGGTGTCCAGATCGGTGGTTTGGTCGGCAACGGCATCTGCGGCGATTGCGGTACCGGCACAGGAAGACAGCAGGATGGAAACGATGGCGGCTGGGAGGCGGCGAGGGGTCATGGCGGTCGCAGGACGGCTAGGGAGGAGGGTGTTACCTCGTAACATTCTGCTTACGGGCGGGCGCTAGCGTAGGCCGAAAGTCATGCCTGTCCCGACGGCTTTGCTTGCCGTTCAGTCGCTCGCGACCGCTTGGCAGGCATTGCCGCGCCAACAGTGCTTTCGTCCCTGGGCGGCATCGGTGCAGAGCGCTTTGCGGGACGCGCCGGCTCTGCCACCATCGCAGGCTGTCCAGGAGTGCTGTTGCCATGAATCTTTCCGCCCCTTCTCCCGTTTCCGATTCCGCTGCCTCCGTGTGGGCGCCCGGTAGCTGGCGTGGCAAACCCGCGCTGCAGCTGCCGGTGTATCCGGATCAAGCTGCATTGCAGAGCGCCATGGACGAGTTGGGGCAGTTGCCACCGTTGGTGACCTCCTGGGAGATCTTCGCGCTCAAACGCCAGCTGGCAGAAGCGCAGGAGGGCAAGCGCTTCCTGCTGCAGGGCGGCGATTGCGCGGAGAACTTCAGCGATTGCGAGTCGGGCACGATTTCCAATCGGCTGAAAGTGCTGCTGCAAATGAGCCTGGTGCTGGTGCATGGCCTGCACCTGCCGGTGGTGCGGGTAGGGCGCTTTGCCGGGCAGTACGCCAAGCCGCGATCGGCCGATACCGAAACGCGCGATGGCGTGACCTTGCCCAGCTACCGCGGCGATGTGATCAATGCGCCGGCCTTCACCGAAGCGGCGCGTGTGCCTGACCCGCGCCGCATGATCACTGCGCACTCGCGTTCGGCGATGACGATGAACTTCGTGCGCGCGTTGATCGATGGCGGCTTCGCCGACCTGCATCACCCCGAATACTGGAATCTGGATTGGGTGGGCTATTCGCCGCTGGCGGCGGACTACCAGAAGATGGTGGCGTCGATCGGCGACGCAGTGCGCTTCATGGAAACCCTGTCCGGATCGGAGGTGTACAACCTCAATCGCATCGATTTCTACACGTCTCACGAAGCATTGTTGCTGCCGTACGAAGAAGGCCTGACCCGGCAGGTGCCGCGCCAGTGGGGCTGGTTCAATCTCAGCACGCACTACCCGTGGATCGGCATGCGTACCGCGGCGCTGGATGGCGCGCACGTGGAGTATCTGCGTGGCGTGCGCAATCCGATCGCGATCAAGGTGGGGCCGTCGGTGCAGCCGGACCAGTTGCTGCGCCTGATCGATGTGCTCAATCCGGAAGACGAACCTGGCCGCCTGAGCTTCATCCATCGCATGGGTGCCACGCAGATTGCCGAGAAACTGCCGCCGTTGCTGGATGCGGTCAAGCGCGATGGCCGACGCGTGCTATGGGTCTGCGATGCGATGCATGGCAACACCGAAAGCACCGGAAATGGCTATAAAACAAGGCGTTTCGACAATATTCGCAGCGAAGTGGAAACCTCTTTCGATCTGCATGCGGCGGCCGGCACGCGGCTGGGTGGCGTGCATCTGGAACTCACCGGCGAAGATGTCACCGAATGCACTGGCGGTGCGCGCGAGTTGACCGAGCGCGATCTGGAGCGTGCGTATCGCTCCAGCGTGGACCCGCGCTTGAACTATGAGCAGTCGCTGGAAATCGCGATGGCGATCGTACGCAAGCAGCAACAGGTGGCATCGCAGCCGCTGGGCGCATGAAGTCAGTGTGCGTATGACGTGACGCTCATGCCGCATGCGGCATGCTCTTGCAGCCATCCCTCTTTCCCCCCACAGGAGGAACGGTTTGACTGCCGATTGGAACGTCATCCGCGAATACGCAATCCCGCTGGGCGCCGCGCTGCTGGCGGGCGTCGTTACCTGGTCGCTGATGCTGTGGCTGTTTCGCCGCATGCAGGGCCGCGATTACCGCCGCGCACGCATCATTCGCGTGGTCACGCTGCCGGCGGCCTTCATTCTGCCGCTGCTGTTTCTGGGTATCGCCACCGAGGCCACGCCGTTATCCGGCAAGGCGCTGGCCGCGGTGCAGCACTTGTTGCATGTCGGCATTGTCGGCTGCGTCACCTGGTTGTTGGTGCGTGCGGTTGCCGCCGGCGAAATGGCGATCCTGCGCAGCAATCCGATCGAGGTATCGGACAATCTCACCGCGCGGCGTATCCAGACCCAGACACGGGTCTTGAGTCGCGTGGTGATGGGCACGGTGATCCTGCTCGGTATCTCGGTGGTGCTGCTCGGTTTTGAGCAGGTGCGCCAGATCGGCAAGACGCTGCTAGCGTCGGCCGGGATCATCGGGCTGGTGGCCGGTATTGCGGCCAAGCCGGTGTTCGGCAACCTGATCGCCGGCTTGCAGATTGCGCTGACTCAGCCGATCCGCCTGGACGACGTGGTAATCGTGGAAGGCGAATGGGGCCGTATTGAAGAGATCGGTAGTTCGTACGTGGTGGTGCGGATCTGGGACGAACGGCGCATGGTGGTCCCATTGACCTGGTTCATCGAAAACCCGTTTCAGAACTGGACGCGCGCCAGTGCGGACCTGCTCGGTACCGCGTTCCTGTGGCTGGATTACCGCACGCCGATTGCGGCAGTGCGCGCGGAACTGGAGCGCATCTGCCACAGCGAGCCGCTATGGGATGGGCGCGTCTGCGTCACCCAGATCACCGACACCAGCGACAACACCATCCAGGTGCGTTTGCTGGTGAGCGCGCGCAATTCCGGCGATGCGTTCGATCTGCGTTGTCTGGTGCGCGAACGCATGATCGATTTTCTGACCCGCGAGCACGCCTATGCGCTGCCCAGAATCCGCGCCGAAATTGCAACGCAGGAAAAGCCGTCATCAGGCGCGAAGAAGCCGATCGCACCGGACAGCGTGCGTTCGCCAGGTGCAGAAGACGGCGAGCCTGCGGCTTCGATCTAGCTGTGCCTGCCGACAGGCTGCGCCAGGTTCGGTTGTGAGGCGTGCGGCATGCGTATCAATCGATGACCAGTGCTGCTTTGCAGATTCTCAGTCAGTCGGGCGCCTTCGGCTGCGGTGCAGCCGGTGTCGCCAGCGGTGCGCTGGGCGCGTAGCTGGGCGCAAATCGCGCGTGGCTGCGTTGCTCATAGGCGTAGGCCAGTTCGATCAGGCGCGGCTCGCTCCAGGCGGTGCCCATGAACAGCAATCCGAGCGGCAGACTCTGTGTCTGCCCCATCGGCACGCTCAGGCTGGGATACCCGGCCACTGCCGCGGCGCCGTAGCCGGCGCCGGGAAAGGTGTCGCCCTTGCCGAGCGTGGTGACCCAGGCCGCGCCGGTGGTCGGCACGATCAGTGCGTCCAGGCGATCGGCTTTCAGGGCTGCGTCGATGCCTTGCTCGCCAGCGAGCCGCCTGGCGCTGGCGCGCGCGCTCAGATAGCCCGGGTCCTTCAGGCCGGGCGCAGTCTGCGCCTGTTCGAACAATTCCTGTCCGAAGTAGGGCATTTCACGCTGTGCATTGGCGCGATTGAAGGCGATCAGCGCGTCCAGATCTTTGATCGGCGCAGCGTGGCTGCGCAGATAGGCATTCAAACCGGCCTTGAATTCGACCAGTAAGACCGTCTGCTCAGCAGCATCCCACTTGCCATCCGTGACCAGGGCGGTCTCAACTACCGTGGCGCCGGCCGCGCGCAAGGTCTGTACGGCGCGATCCAAAGCTGCGGCGATCGCGGGATCCTCGCGCAGTGGATTGCGCAGCAGGCCCAGACGCGCGCCGCGCAGGCCATCGGGCTTGAGGTGGGCGAGATAGTTTGGTGTGGACGACGGCGCATGGCGCGTGGCCGGGTCCTGCGGATCGGGCGCGGCGATCGCCTGCAGCAGCGCGGTGGCGTCGGCGACGCTGCGGGTCATCGGGCCGGCGGTGTCCTGGCTGGCCGAGATCGGAATGATGCCGTCGCGGCTGACCAGGCCGACGGTGGGTTTGAGCCCGACCAGGCCATTGACCGCAGCAGGGCAGGTGATGCTGCCGTCGGTTTCGGTGCCGATGCCTACCGTGGCCAGACTGGCAGCGATCGCTGCGCCGGTGCCGGCGCTGGAGCCGCACGGATTGCGATCCAGCGCATAGGGATTGCGGGTCAGCCCGCCGCGGGCGCTCCAGCCGGAGCTGGATTGGGTGGAACGGAAGTTGGCCCATTCGCTCAGATTGGTTTTGCCCAGGATCACCGCACCGGCCGCGCGCAGGCGCTGCACCAGAAACGCATCGCGAGCAGGGCGAAACTCGGCCAGTGCCAGCGAGCCGGCACTGTTGACCATCGGCAGCGCGTCGATGTTGTCCTTGAGCAGCACCGGGATGCCATGCAGCGGTCCGCGCACGCGGCCGGCGGCGCGCTCTGCGTCCAGGGTGCGGGCGTCCGTTTCGGCCTGCGCATTGCGCTCGATCACGGCGTTGAGCGTTGGGCCGGCGCGGTCGATGGTGTCGATGCGCTGCAGATAGGCGCGCGTCAGTGCCAGGCTGGTGGTGTCGCCACGGGCCATGCGCGCTTGCAGGCCGGCGACGTCGGCATCGATCAGGTCGAGCGGTTTGGCAGCCGAAGCGGCGTCGGTTGCCGGACGCATCGTGTCATCGGCATGCGCACAGCCGCACAACGCCAGCAGCAGCGCAAAAGACAGGGTGGTGGAGCGCATGGGAGGTTTTCCGCGGGGGACCTTCCGCAGGCTAGCGTCGCTGCGTCGGGGTGACAACGTGATCGCGCGCCCGTGGACGGGCAGGCAGGGTCAGCGACGTCGGCGCTTGACCAGATCGCGTGCCAGTACGCCGACCACGATCAGGTTGATCGCCAGCACGGCCCAAGCGGTCCAGCCAGGATGGCGGACGATGGCGTAGATATCGAAGGGCAGATAGATGGCCGCCGACAGGCAGCCCAGTACCGAGGCCCAGGCCTTGGCACGCCACAGACCCCAGGCTTCCACCACATGCAGCAGGCCGTAGGCCAGCATTGCGGCGGCCGCCAGATGCACCGCATCGGGGCTGATGGTCTTGAGTAACGACGGCAATGCGCCGTGGTCCGGATCCAGATTGAAACGGCGAATCAGCGTACTGACCGCATGTTGCAGCGGGAGCGGGCCCAGAATTTCCAGGCCCGTCGCCGCCAATAGCGCAAGCCCGCCCTTGACCGCCTCTAGCAAGGCGATCGCGTGGAGACCCGGATGCGCGCGCGGATCCGGGCTGTAAGGCTTGTTGCTCACGACTGTGGCTTAGTCAGTAACTCAGCCCGAACGGCCAGAGCGCTTACGGTCGCTTTCGGTCAAACCCTTCTTGCGCAGACGGATTTCCTTCGGGGTGACTTCGACCAGCTCGTCGTCCTCGATGAAGTCCAGTGCCTGCTCCAGCGTGTACTTGATCGCCGGGGTCAGCTTGATCGCATCGTCCTTGCCCGAAGCGCGCATGTTGGTCAGCGGCTTGGTCTTGATCGCGTTGACGGTCAGATCGTTGTCCTTGGAGTGGATACCGATCAGCTGACCTTCGTACACGTTGTCGCCTTCAGCGGCGAACAGACGGCCACGCTCTTCCAACGGCCCCAGCGCATAGGCCGGAGTGGCGCCCGGTGCGTTGGCAATCATCACGCCGTTCTGGCGCTTGGCGATGGCGCCCTGTTCCTTCGGGCCGTAATGGTCGAACACGTGGAACAGCAGGCCCGAGCCCTGGGTCAGGGTGCGGAACTCGTTCTGGAAGCCGATCAAGCCACGCGCCGGGATCATGTAATCCAGACGCACGCGGCCCTTGCCGTCCGATTCCATGTTCTTCAGCTGGCCCTTGCGGCTGCCCAGCTTTTCCATCACGCCGCCCTGGTGCTGTTCTTCGATGTCCACCACGAGCTGTTCGATCGGCTCCATCTGCTTGCCGTCGATCTCCTTGATGATCACTTCCGGACGCGACACGGCCAGTTCGTAGCCTTCACGACGCATGTTTTCGATCAGCACCGACAGATGCAGTTCGCCACGGCCGGAGACCAGGAACTTGTCGGCGTCGGAACCTTCCTCGACCTTCAGTGCCACGTTGTGCACCTGCTCGCGGTCCAGACGATCGCGCAGCTGGCGGCTGGTCAGGAACTTGCCACCGGACAGGTCCTTGTTGCCGGCGAACGGCGAGTTGTTGACCTGGAAGGTCATCGAGATGGTCGGCTCGTCCACGGTCAGCGGCGGCAGGCCTTCCGGGGCGTCGAGCGCACACACGGTGTCGGAGATGGTCAGCTCGGCCACGCCGGAGATGGCGACGATGTCGCCGGCCTCGGCGGTGTCCTGCTCGATGCGCTCCAGGCCCAGGAAGCCCAGCACCTGCAGCACCTTGCCCTGACGCTTCTTGCCTTCGCGGTCGATCACGCTGACCGGCATGTTCTTCTTCAACACGCCGCGCTGGATGCGGCCTATGCCGATCACACCGACGAAATTGTTGTAATCCAGCTGGCTGATGCGCATCTGGAACGGACCGTCCGGATCAACGTCCGGTGCCGACACGTGCTGCATGATCGCTTCGTACAGCGGGGTCATGTCGCCGTCGCGCACGTCCGAATCCAGGCTGGCGTAGCCGTTCAATGCGGAGGTATAGACGATCGGGAAGTCCAGCTGCTCGTCGGTTGCGCCGAGCTTGTCGAACAGGTCGAACACCTGGTCGATCACCCAGTCCGGACGTGCGCCGGGACGGTCGATCTTGTTGACCACCACGATCGGCTTGAAGCCCATCGCAAAGGCCTTCTGGGTCACGAAGCGCGTCTGCGGCATCGGGCCGTCCATCGCGTCAACCAGGATCAGCACCGAATCCACCATCGACAGCACGCGCTCGACTTCGCCACCGAAGTCGGCGTGTCCCGGGGTGTCGACGATGTTGATGCGGTTGCCCTGCCAGGTGATGGCCGTGTTCTTGGCCAGGATCGTGATGCCACGTTCCTTTTCCTGATCGTTGCTGTCCATCACACGCTCAGCCAAGACGGTGCGTTCGGACAGGGTGCCGGACTGCTTCAGCAGGCAGTCGACGAGGGTGGTCTTGCCATGGTCGACGTGCGCGACGATGGCGATATTGCGGAGTTTTTCAATGGACATGCGGAAAGGGCCCCTGTCTGGCGCCAGTCTTGAGATGAGGTAAGCCGAATATTATAGCGGTTTCGTTGCGCTGCCGTTGCGGATTAGCTGAAGGCAATTCAGATCCCCCATTCAGGCAGCGTGACGGCGGGCGGATCCAGGCCCGGCGACGGCCTTGGACCATGGTCGTAACTGCGCGGTCGTCCACGCGCCCGGGTGTATCCTAATGGGCTGTTGATCACCCCAGAACCTGCAAGGATTTCCATGTCCCTGATCGCCACTTTCGACACGTCCCGCGGCCCGATCGTTGTTGAGCTGTACCCGGAGAAGGCACCGCTCACCGTCGCCAACTTCGTCAACCTGGCCAAGCGCGGCTTCTACAACGGCCTGAGCTTCCACCGCGTCATCGCCGACTTCATGGTCCAGGGCGGTTGCCCGGAAGGTTCCGGCCGCGGCGGCCCGGGCTATCGCTTCGAAGACGAAACCAACAATGGCGTCGGCCACGAGCGCGGCGTGCTGTCCATGGCCAATGCCGGCCCGAACACCAATGGCAGCCAGTTCTTCATCACCCACACCGCCACCCCGTGGCTGGACGGCAAGCACACCGTGTTCGGCAAGGTTACCCAGGGCCTGGACGTGGTGGATAGCGTTGCCCAGGGCGACACCATCAACACGCTCACCATCGAAGGCGACACCGACGCCGTGCTGGCCGCCAAGGCCGACCGCGTTGCGGAGTGGAACAAGATCCTCGCCGCCTGATCGCACCCCATCGAACGGCCGCCATGTGCGGCCGTTTGCTTGTCAAAGCGCGCCGCCAGGCCTTGCGCCACGCCAGCGCGTGACCCCCACCAACGCTTTTTAGCAGAGGAAACACCCCATGAAAGCACCTGTTCGTGTTGCTGTGACCGGCGCTGCCGGCCAGATCGGCTACGCCCTGCTGTTCCGTATCGCTTCGGGCGAAATGCTGGGCAAGGATCAGCCGGTGATCCTGCAATTGCTGGAACTGTCCAACGAGAAGGCCCAGGCCGCGCTCAAGGGCGTGATGATGGAGCTGGAAGACTGCGCGTTCCCGCTGCTGGCCGGCATGGTCGGCACCGACGACGCCGAAGTGGCGTTCAAGGACATCGACGTCGCCCTGCTGGTCGGTGCGCGTCCGCGCGGCCCGGGCATGGAGCGCAAGGACCTGCTGCTGGAGAACGCCAAGATCTTCACCGCGCAGGGCGCGGCGTTGAACAAGGTGGCCAAGCGTGACGTCAAGGTGCTGGTGGTCGGTAACCCGGCCAACACCAATGCCTACATCGCGATGAAGTCGGCGCCGGATCTGAACCCGAAGAACTTCACCGCCATGCTGCGTCTGGACCACAACCGCGCCCTGAGCCAGCTCTCGCTCAAGCTTGGCAAGCCGGTCGGCGGCATCGAAAAGCTGGTGGTGTGGGGCAACCACAGCCCGACCATGTACCCGGACTACCGTTTCGCAACCTCCGATGGCGCGTCCATCGGCGATGCGATCAACGACCAGGAATGGAACGCGTCTACCTTCATCCCGACCGTGGGCAAGCGCGGCGCGGCGATCATCGAAGCGCGCGGCCTGTCCTCGGCCGCATCGGCTGCCAATGCCGCCATCGATCACGTGCGTGATTGGGTGCTGGGCAGCAACGGCAAGTGGGTCACCATGGGCGTGCCGTCCGACGGCTCCTACGGGATTCCGGAAGGCGTGATCTTCGGCTTCCCGGTGATCACCGAAAACGGCCAGTACACCCTGGTCAAGGATCTGCCGATCGACGACTTCAGCCAGAAGTACATCGACAAGACCCTGGCCGAGCTGGAAGAAGAGCGCAGCGGCGTGTCGCACCTGCTGGGCTGAGGTTCGCAGCTGTAGTTGCTACAAGAACGCCGGGCACTGCCCGGCGTTTTTTTGTCTGCATGCAGGCGATGAACGTGCATGCGGAGTTCGATCTGCTGCGATGGTCTGCGGGCGACACAGCGCGATGATCTGCACGCGCTGCGATGCGCTGCCTTATCGTGTGACGTGGCATCACGTCACCCGTTACACCGCAGTGCCGATTACGACAGGCCTTCGGCGTTCAGCGCGGCCTGTACATCCGCATCGGCCTGCATGCGCTTGAAGAACGCATCCAGTGCGGTCAGGCCGCTGAGGTCCACGCCTGCCTTATTGGCCCAGCGCAAGGTCACGAACAGATAGGCATCGGCGCCGGTATGGCTGTCGCCGGCCAACCACTCGCGGCCCTGCAGATGCGCATCGACGCGCGTGTAGAGCGCGCGCAACTTGCTGCGTGCATCGTCGTGACTGCGCGCGATCAATGCCTCGTCCTGCAGATACGCGGTGCTGCCGAAGATCGGCTTGAAGGTCGGATGCACATCGGCATTCGAAAAGGCGATCCAGCGATTGATTTCGGCGCGGCTACGCGCACTGCCGTCACCGCCCAGGCTGGTGAGCGGCGCAACATCGGCGACGTAATTCAGGATGGCCGCGTTCTGGGTCAACGCCCAATCATCGACTACCAGCAACGGCACGGCGCCTGCGGGATTGAGCTGCAGATACTCGGGCGACTTCATGGTGGCTGCATCGACCACGACCAGGTCGAACGGCAGCCCGGACCAACGCAGCACAATGTGGTCTGCAAGTGAACAGGCGCCGGGCTTGGTGTAGAGCTTCATGTGCATCCAGGGAGGACTAGGGGATGCAAGCTTAGCCGGGTTGGGCGGCCAGCTGTGCTGCCATGAGATCAACGGCAATGCGCTGTAACGCTCGGCGCACTGCGACCTGCAGCGCGACGTGTAGCGCACTGCGTAACGTGGAAAAGCGTTTTCGTTCGAGACGACATGGCCGCGTGCACTGACGCTGTTGCCGCGTCGATGGCGATCGCATCAGTGCTGCAATCGCGCACGTGCGGCGCGGCCGTTGTCATGGGCGAACAGCATTCGCTACGCGACGCAGCCGATCACATGGCCGGCGCCGATGTTGGGTGCTTGTTGTCGCGGTCGCGCCACAAATGCTGCGCGTCATCGGCGTCATACGAGTAGCGATTTGCCGGCAGCGCACAAGTGGCGCTTGCGTGCATCGCGAGACACCGTGCGTAGAACAGCGCACTGATCGGCTGGTGCGACAACGCCGCGTTACTAGCCGAATGCGGTATCGCAACGGTATGGACACGTTGCAACGCGCTATCGGTCCACTACGTCTTTACGACGCAGTGCGCGGCCTTAACTTCTGCACACGGTAGAACGTGTGATCGCCGATGGTGGCAACCTGGTACGCATTCCGCCAACTCGGGCTAGCAATCGCGCTTGCGGCAAAGTGGCTGGCGCCAGGCACGATCTCCTCGCGCTGACCCACAGGCAACGCCCAGTTACGTTCTGCGGCGAGTGCAACGCCCAATGCCTTGTTCCAGGCATCGTCGTTCTTCAACTGCGTGCCCGGCGCGACGATTGTCGGTGCGAACTGCTTGCGTGCAGTGACTACCTCGCACATCGAGTCGCCCCACAAACCGCTGTCCAGTCGACGCAACGCAACTTCCGCAACAGCCTGCTGGCCGCGCAAGGTCTGGTCGCGCGCTTCCAGATAAACGGTCGTGCTCAAACACAGCGAATCTGCAGCTGGCTGCGGCATCAACTGCGCCAGCCAGAATATCCAAATCATCTTCATACAACTCCTTGCTCCGTATGGGCCGGTTCGTAGAGCATCCAAAGTGGATGCACCAGTACGAAAGGCTTGGCGTCATGGGGAGGCGACCTGTCACGGGCCGCCCGGTCTTCGGTGAAAGAGAGATCTACCGAAGGTGCCCACCAAATGAGGTGGGTCAAAAAGTTGGCGCAAGGTAGGCGCCAATCACACAATCTTGGCTGAATGGGCGGGGTTGACGCGGGCTTGCCTCGGCTGCGTCTAGGTTGCGTCAGTGATGCCTCACGCATCGCACCATGCGATGCGCGTCGCATTCGCGCGGCGACAGGGGATCATGTGCGTTGGTCGTGTTTTGACATTATGCAGATGGCGCAGCTGGATCGTTGATGAGTTCTGCTTTCACGCTGGCTGCACGCGTTATCTGGGACCGAAAAAAAGTCATTAAATTCGGGTGTCGTTGAAGTGACGCACACAAGCAGTCGCACGTGTTGTACGCGTCGGCGCCGCACATCCTGCGGCATTGTTGAGCGAGCAGTTGTCTGCCCATGTACGCATGAAGTGTCGTAGACGATTACAAAACTGCGCTGCTGCATCGGTGCCGCAACGATCTCCACGACACTCTCGTCGCAATCACCATTTACTCAACTGTAGCGAGATCTGCGCGGGGTCTGGCTGGTTGGGTGGATATCCGAGATCGCCACATCGTATGGCGTGGTCGTCGCGGTCCTGCGTCATCAGTGATCGATGTCCACGGCCCCATCTACGATCACGCGCATCGCTCAGATGCGCATGTTCGAGGTGGCGCAATGATTCGGACGATTGCGTGTCTTGATTGCGAACGTGGTGTTGGTTAACGCAGCGACTGGATCTGCATCGTGCTTCGGCCACGTCGGCCAAAACGAAAGTGACGCGTGCGTGTTTGGTACGCACCAGCGACACGTTTTCGCGGGGTAATCGTTGAGGAAATGCGTAACGTGCAACTAGGTATGCGCGGTCAAGTTTATAGCGGCGTCGGTGTTGTTTCTGCAGGCAATCGCCGTGCAAGCGAGAAGGCGCGGGTGCTCCAGGCCAGCAGCAGGCAGGCCAAGCCGCAGGCGATGGGCCCGAGTGCCATCGACCACGCCAGGGACTCTTGAGGTGCATCGTGGTCGTTGTACAGATGGAGCAGCAGCCCGACCACAGCACTGCCTAGCGCAAGCGCGACCTGTGCGACGGCGGTCAGCATGGCAAAGCGGCGAGCTTGGTGCGCCGGGTCGTAGTGCATGGAGAGTTCGGCATGACGCGCCCACACCCAGTGCCCTACGCTGCCCGCCGCCATGCCCACGCCAAGCGCCAGCGCCGCATCCGGCCAGACGCTGCGCGTTGTCTGCAATGCAAACAGCAGCCCGCAGCCGACCAACGCGATACCGCTGTATCCCAGTCGCTGGCGCGCGCTGGTAGGCAGGCGCGCGGCCAGCGGTTGTACGACCACCGAGCCAATGGCGTAGCTGATCAGGAGCGCACTCCCCCAACGCTGCGAGATGACCAGCGTCTGCGCCAGATACGGCGCCAGTTTGGTAAACGTCGGCAAGGCCAGCGACAGCAGCGCAATCACCACTATCGGTAATAGTGGATGGCTACGCGAGGATGCGATCGATCGATCGGCAGGTGGGCTACTAACGTGCTGCGTGTGCGTGTGCAGCGTCTGGCGCAGCCACCAGGACGAGGTCATTGCGATGGTGCTCACCGTGCCCACAACCGTCATTGCAGTCGCGGCCCCAGCATGATGCCCTGTGTGCAACAGCAGTCCGATCGCTGCACTCATCAATAATGCGGCCAAGCCGCTGCCGATCAATCGCAGCGCGCTCACGCCTTGCGCTCCACGCCATGGCCAACGGCACAGTCCAAGCAACGTGTTCTGCGCGACATCACCCATGGCGTAGGCCGCACGAAACGGCAGGCTGAGTAACAGCACGCAAGGCAGGCGTGCAGGTGGTGGCAACACCGGTACCAGAAACAACAACGACATCGTCACTGCCGCCAGCGACATGCCTCGCCATTGCACGCGCCCCGCCCATGCGAGGCTGACACCCGCACGCCAGCGGTGTGCAGCGAACACCCCCATGCCTGCACTGACGAGCAGCCCGGCTGCAACCGACAAGCCGGCAGCGGTTGCACTCAGTTCCACGTATTCGGTCAAGGCGAAGATCAGCAACAACTCGCCGGTGTACCAGAGCAGGCTTTTGCCGAAGTGTGCAGCCGTGTACGCCAGCAACGTGTCCGTTGACAGGGGCGGGAGCAAGCGCGTTGTCGGTGACGTCCGCATCCGCCGCTTATAGCCCCGATCCAAGACAATAAGAAGAACGCTGCATGCCACGGCAGCGAGAAGGCGATGAGGGCGTTATTGCAGGCGAGGGTGGCAGCCATTCCGCTGCAACGTTAAAGCCGCTTTCCCGTGGAGAAAGCGGCCTGCCGCTCGATTGCTATGTTCCGGGACGGTGCACCACAACCTTATCCCTGCCTTGTCTGGTGGGTCATCGGCTCACGCATTACAACACCGCAGCGAGTCGGCTGGCCTGGTTGATCGCACGCTTGGCGTCCAGTTCGGCGGCCACGTCCGCGCCGCCGATCAGGTGCGGTCGCTGACCATTGGCCTGCAGGGCGACCAGCAGCTCGCGTCGCGGTTCCTGACCGGCACAGATCACCACCGTGCCGACATCGAGCAATTGCTCGGTGCCGTCCACGCGAATGCGCAGGCCGGCATCGTCCACGCCCAGATACTCCACGCCACCGAGCATCTTGACGCCCTTGGCCTTGAGCGTTGCGCGGTGGATCCAGCCGGTGGTCTTGCCCAGGCGGGCACCGGGGCGGCCGGAGCTGCGCTGCAGCAGCCAGACCTGACGGGTAGGAGGCTCGGGTTGCGGCTTGGCCAGCGCACCGCGCGCTTCGAAGGTCGGGTCCACGCCCCATTCGGCCATCCAGCGCTGCGGATCCAGCGCTGGCGACTCCCCGGCGTGCACCAGAAATTCGCCGACATCGAAACCGATGCCACCCGCGCCGATGATCGCCACCTTGGTGGCGGCCACATGCCGACCCAGCACCACATCCAGGTAGTTCACCACCATCGGGTGATCGGCGCCGGGGAAGTCGACCTTGCGCGGCTCGATGCCGGTCGCCAGGACAACCTCGTCGAAGTCCTTGAGGTCTGCTGCCTGCACGTGCGTGTCCAGACGCAGCTGGACGCCAGTCGCTTCGATGCGGTGACGGAAATAGCGCAGCGTTTCGTTGAATTCTTCCTTGCCGGGGATACGCCTGGCGACATTGAACTGCCCGCCAATCTCGCTGCTCGCATCGAACAAGGTGACGCGATGCCCGCGCTCGGCCGCCACCGTCGCGCACGCCAGCCCCGCCGGTCCGGCGCCGACCACGGCAATGCGCTTGGGTGTCGTGGTGGGCGTATAGATCAGCTCGGTTTCGTGCACTGCGCGCGGGTTGACCAGGCAGGTAGCCAGTTTGTTTTCGAACACGTGATCCAGGCAGGCCTGATTGCAAGCGATACACGTATTGATGGCATGCGACTGCCCGGCGCGGGCCTTGTTGGTCCACTCCGGGTCGGCCAGCAGCGGGCGCGCCAGCGACACCATGTCCGCTGCGCCGTCGGACAGAATGCGTTCTGCCACTTCCGGCATGTTGATGCGGTTACTCGCCACCACCGGAATGCGCAGGTGCGGTTTGAGCTTGGCGGTAACGCCGGCGAATGCGGCGCGTGGCACCGAGGTGGCGATGGTCGGTACGCGCGCTTCATGCCAACCGATGCCGGAGTTGATGATGGTCGCGCCGGCGGCTTCGATTGCCTGCGCCTGCGCCACGATCTCCTGCCACTGGTTGCCGTCTTCGACCAGGTCCACCAGCGACAACCGGTAGATGATGATGAAGTCCGGCCCGCAGGCTTCACGGATGCGACGCACGATCTCCACCGCAAACCGCATGCGCTTGGCTGCGTCGCCGCCCCAGGCATCGGTGCGCTTGTTGGTTCGCGCGGCGGTGAACTCGTTGATCAGATAGCCTTCCGAGCCCATCACCTCGACACCGTCGTAGCCGGCCTCGCGCGCCAGCCGCGCGGCGCGCGCATACGCGGCGATCTGCCGGTCCACCGCCGCTGCCGACAGCGCGCGCGGGGTGAACGGGTTGATCGGCGCCTGCAGCTTGGATGGCGCCACCGACAACGGGTGATACGCATAGCGCCCGGCGTGCAGCAACTGCATGCAGATCTTGGCGCCGTGTTCGTGCACCGCGCGGGTGACCTGGCGGTGCGGGCGCACTTCCCAGGGCCACGACAGCTTGCCGCCGAATGGCTTGAGCCAACCCACTACGTTCGGCGAGAAGCCTCCGGTGACAATCAGGCCCACTCCGCCTGCGGCGCGTTCGGCGAAATAGGCGGCCAGCCTGGGGAAATCGCGCGCACGATCTTCCAGCCCGGTGTGCATCGAGCCCATCAGGACGCGATTGCGCAATTGGGTGAAACCCAGATCGAGTGGCGTGAACAGGTGCGGGAAGGAGGGGGCGGAAGGGCCGGTGGCGGGCGACATGATATGGATACGCTGGCGTACGGAGTGCGCACGATGCAGGCAAACGGGCTTGGCGGCAAGCCCTGGGTGCCGAATTCCGCGCTGCCGGCCGCGACGCAGTTGCAGGTTGGCCGACGTCACACCGTCCGCTAGGCCAAGACCTGCCTTGCGGAGCGTCTGCCCATGCGGCGGTGGCGCTCGATCACAGCGTTCGTGCAACCCGAAGGCGGGCGCGGGCGCCCTCGGGCTGTATTTCAGTGCCGTGCAAACAGGCGGCGTCAGCCGCCGCGGCTACCACCCGGCCAGCACCAATTTGCCGATCGTGCTGCCGCCCTCCAGCCGCCGATGCGCTTCGCGCAGGTTGTCTGCATTGATCGGCGACAGCGTCTCGGTGTGCGTCGTGCGCAGCTCACCAGCATCGATCAGGCTCGCAGTACGGTTGAGGATGCGATGCTGCTCCACCATGTCGTCGGTGGCGTAGCGCGACCGCGCAAACATCAGCTCCCAATGGATGCCGATGCACTTGGATTTGTAGGGGTCGCCAATCATCAGCGGGCCGCGTGGCTCGACGATCAGACCGACATGCCCCTGCGGCGCCAGGATCTCGCCCAGCTGCTGCCAGTAGCGGTCGGTGTCGGCCAGATTCAGCGCTGCATCCACGTGCGTCAGACCTAACGCCTGCAACTGCGGCTGCAGTGGCTGGTGGTGGTCGATCACCTGCTGCGCGCCCATCTGCCGCACCCATTCGATGCTCTCCGGGCGCGAGGCAGTGGCAATCACCGTGAAGCCGGCATGCCGCGCCAGCTGGATCGCGACCGACCCCACGCCGCCGGCTCCGCCGATGATCAACAGATGCCGGCCGCGATTGCGTGCGCCATCGAACGCGAACGGCATGCGTTGGAACAGAAGCTCCCACGCAGTCAGTGTGGTCAACGGCAGTGCGGCCGCCTGCGCAAAACTCAGCGAGGTGGGCTTGCACCCGGCAATGCGCGCATCCACCAGCTGATACTGCGCGTTGCTTCCCGGCCGGCCGATATCGCCGGCGTAGTACACCTCATCGCCCACGGCAAACGCGGTGACCTCCGGGCCCACTGCTTCGATCACGCCAGCCGCGTCGTATCCCAGGATTTTCGGCTCGGTCAGGGGCTGCGGCTTCGGCGCCCGCAGCTTGGTATCGACCGGATTCACGGAGATCGCTTCGACACGTACCAATAAGTCATACCCCGACGGCGCCGCAGGGACGGGGACGTCGATGTCAAGCAGCGATGCCGGATCGTCGATCGGCAGATAGCGGGTGAGGGCGACGGCTTTCATCGGGGCTCTCCTGATGGGAAGTTCAGGGTGCGTTGTGAAGCGAGTCCGCTGCAACTACCGGCCCCACAATTCAGCTCGCACGGGGCCTTGCGTTCACCAATGTGGTTTTTGGCATGGTCGTGGCCATTGAAAACCAGCAGGCTTGTAATCGTATTCAACACGCTTGAGTCGGCTGCCGTTCAGATGGAGTGGCCGGTAAAAGTGAGTGCCCGGTCCTTTCCTTCATGAAACTGTATACGTAGTATTGGCTGGGGTTTGCAACCCTGGTGATTGCTTTCACATGTTATATGACCGTTAACGCGATCTTCACTGAGGCCGGCTTAATCTGCGCCCCGATGGCTCTGGATGTGACGAGCATCTTTACCAAGAACAACGCCTCTATCGGTTTATCTCCCAAAGAAGGAGCTGTATAAATGAACAAGAAAATTCTCACTGCCGCGTTGCTCGGCGGTCTGGCAGTTGCCCAGGCTGCGTCCGCGCAGGAGTTCGATGACCGTTGGTACCTGACCGGTAGCGCTGGCTTCAACTTCCAGGACAGCGATCGTCTGACCAATGATGCTCCGTTCGTCACCCTGGGCTTGGGCAAGTTTGTCAGCCCGAACTGGTCGATCGACGGTGAACTGAACTATCAGAACCCGAACTTCGATGCCAACCAGGATCAGAACTGGAGCCAGTACGGCATCTCGTTCGACCTGCGTCGCCACTTCATCCAGGAAGGCCGCGGCTGGAACCCCTACCTGCTGTTCGGTCTGGGCTATCAGCGTTCGGAAGAAGAGTTCGACGCAACCCCGAACCCGGTTTCGCCGGGCCAGCAGAAAGACGGCAACTTTGCCGCCAAGGCTGGTGTCGGTCTGCAGACCACCTTCGACAAGCGCGTCGCCGTGCGTGCTGAACTGGCCTACCGCGCCGACTTCAACGACCAGAGCGTTGCTGCTCCGCAGGAAGACTGGTTCGGCGACGTGCTGGCTTCGGTCGGCGTCGTGATCCCGTTGGGACCGGCTCCGTCGACCGCTCCGCCGCCGGCTCCGGCTCCGGTTGCTCCGAGCTGCGCAGACCTGGATGACGACGGTGACGGCGTCAACAACTGCGACGACAAGTGCCCGGCTTCGCAGCCTGGCCAGACCATCGGTCCGGACGGTTGCCCGGTGCCTGTGTCGATCGACCTGAAGGGCGTGAACTTCGACTTCAACAAGTCGACCCTGCGTCCTGACGCAATGTCGATCCTGAGCGAAGCGACCGAGATCCTGAAGCGTTACCCCGACCTGAAGGTCGAGGTTGCCGGTCACACCGACTCGAAGGGTACCGACGCGTACAACCAGAAGCTGTCCGAGCGTCGTGCGACCACCGTGTACGACTACCTGACCAAGAACGGCGTTGATGCGTCGCGTCTGGTCGGCCCGATCGGCTACGGCGAGAGCCGTCCGATTGCTCCGAACGCCAACCCGGATGGTTCCGACAATCCGGAAGGCCGTGCGAAGAACCGTCGTACCGAGCTGAACGTCCAGAACTAATCGGACCGCTAGCTTGTTCCATACAAAACCCGGCCTTGTGCCGGGTTTTGTCTATGTGCGCTCCGAACATCCCCAAATTCCTTCGCACACAGGCCGCAATGCTGTCTGTGTTGCCATCCAGGCACGGTTCCGGTTGAAACAGCGTTCATCGCTGCCTACACTCGCCGCGTCGACACCACACTTTTATTGGAAGAACCAACGATGCTGCGTACCGCTTCGGCAGGATTGCTCTGTCTCGCCTTGATTCCCGCCGCCTACGCCGCTCCGAACTGCGCCGGCAGCACGGTGTCCCAGCCGCTGCCGTTGCCCGCCACCGTCATCGCACCGGCAGCCGCCGAGTTCTACACCCGCAGCGTGCAGCTGGGCATGCCCACCGGCGTGCTGGCACAGCCGTACAGCAGCGATCAGTCGGTGGACCGCGTGCTGCTGCGCCTGCGCGTGGAAGGTTGCCAGGATCTGGCCAAGGTCATTCCGCCGGGCGGCACCGTCAATCCGAACGATCCGGCGGCCTACAAGGCCACCACCGCGTTCGACAACACGCCGTGGCGCTTCGACATGAGCCAGAACGGCAAGCGCATGACCGCCGAAGAGTTCGATGCCTGGATGAAGGCGCGCGGCGTGCGTGTGGTCAAGGCGCGTCCGGTTGCGGCACCGGCTCCGGCTGCGCCCGCAGCCGACGCCAAGCCGATCGAAAACAAGTAAGCCGCACGGTCGGGACGGCATGACCCGGCGGCCTCCGCCGGCAACGTCCCGGCATCGCAACCGTGGTTCGGCAGCGCCGACGCGCGTCTCGCGTCCATTGGCTGCAGGACCGGTGACCGCCGCGCCACGCCATGGGCTGGCTCGGGTGTTGTCCAAGCTGGGGGTGTGTTCGCGCACCGAAGCGGCACGCTGGATCGCCGATGGGCGGGTCAGCGTGGACGCGCGGGTGATCCGCGACCCTGAATGTCCGATCCGTGCCGACCAGCATGAGGCGATTACGGTCGATGGCCAGCCGTTGGCCGGGCCTGCGCGGGTCTATCTGATGCTCAACAAGCCGCGCGGCGTGGTCACCACGGTGCGCGACGAGCAGGGCAGGGACACGGTGTATCGCTGTTTCGACGGCGCCGGCCTGCCGTGGATTGCGCCGGTGGGGCGGCTGGACAAGGCCAGCGAAGGTCTGCTGCTTTTCAGCAACGACCCGCAATGGGCGGCGGCGGTGACCGACCCGGCGACCGGGCCCGACAAGACCTATCACGTGCAGATCGACTGCCGCCCCGGCGCCGAGCAGCTGGCGCAGTTGCAGGCCGGAGTGATCGATCCCGACCCCGACGGTGATGGCGCGCTGCTGCGCGCCAAGCAGGTGCGCTTGCTGCGCGAGGGTGAGCGCAATGCCTGGCTGGAAATCGTGCTGGACGAAGGCCGTAACCGGCAGATTCGTCGGCTGCTGGCGGCCGTGGACATCGGTGTGCTGCGGCTGGTGCGCGTGGCGATCGGGCCGCTGCCGATGGGCGAGTTGGGCAAAGGCGCCTGGCGGATGCTCAGCGCGGAGGAAGTCCAGGCGCTGACGTCGGTTCCCGCCAGCGTGCCAGACGCGCGCTGAGCAGCGCGCTGACGACCTCGACGGCGCGTGCATCGCCGGCGCCATTGGCATCGTGGCGCCGTCCTTTGGCGTGATTGCAGCCTGCACAGGCCAGCGCCAGATTGCGCGCGTCGTTGGGGTCGTCGCCAACCAGCGCGCACAGCGCCGCCGCCGCGCGGCGTCCGAACCAGGCCTGCGGGACCACGTGTTCGAGCGTGGTGTGGCCCAGCGGTTCGCCATCGATACGAATCTGCAGGCGGCGACGGCAATGCAGGCAGCGGGTTTCCCAACTGCCTGCGAGCAGCTGCGCCTGGACATCGGTGTGCGCCGCGAGCAGGAGCCGTTGGCGCAGCACCGTGCGCATGCTCAGACCCCGATGACGTCGAGTTCGCGGCCGATCTTGATGAAGGCGTCGATGGCCAGATCCAGATGCTCGCGGGTATGCGCGGCACTGATCTGGGTGCGGATACGCGCCTGCCCCTTGGGCACCACCGGAAAGAAGAAGCCGATGGCGTAGATGCCTTCTTCCAGCAGGCGCTCGGCAAACTTTTGCGCCAACGGTGCGTCATAGAGCATCACCGGGCTGATCGGATGCACGCCGGGCTTGAGGTCGAAGCCGGCGGCGGTCATGCGCTCGCGGAAATAGCGGGTGTTTTCGACCAGTTGCGTGCGCAGGTCGCCGGCCGCTTCCAGCATGTCGAACGCCTTGATGCCGGCGGCCACCACGTGCGGCGGCAACGAGTTGGAGAACAGGTAGGGGCGCGAGCGCTGGCGCAGCAGTTCGATCACCTCGCGCTTTGCGGTGGTGAAACCACCCAGCGCGCCGCCCATCGCCTTGCCCAGGGTGCCGGTGAAGATGTCGATCTGGTCCAGCACGCCCTTGACCTCGGCCGAGCCGCGCCCGGTGGCGCCCAGAAAGCCGGTGGCGTGGCATTCGTCGATATGCACCAGCGCGTTGTACTTGCGCGCCAGCGCAGTGATTTCGTCCAGCGGCGCGATGAAGCCGTCCATCGAGAACACGCCATCGCTGGTGATCAGTTTGGTCTTGCAGCCGGCCGCATCGGCGGCCTGCAGCTGCGCTTCCAGATCGGCCATGTCGCAGTTGGCGTAGCGGAAGCGCTTGGCCTTGCACAGGCGCACGCCGTCGATGATGGAGGCATGGTTGAGTGCGTCGGAAATGATGGCATCGTGCTCGCCGAGCAGCGGCTCGAACAGGCCGCCATTGGCATCGAAACAGGCCGCATACAGAATGGTGTCTTCGGTGCCGAAGAAATCGGCAATGGTGCGCTCGAGCTGCTTATGCAGATCCTGGGTGCCGCAGATGAAACGCACCGAGGCCATGCCGAAGCCGTGCGTGTCCAGTGCGTCCTTGGCGGCCTGGATGATGTCCGGGTGGTCGGCCAGGCCCAGGTAGTTGTTGGCGCAGAAGTTGAGCACGCTGCGGCCGTCGGCCAGCGTGATCCGCGCCGACTGCGGGCCGGTGATGATGCGCTCGGACTTGAACAGGCCCTGGGACTGGATCGTCTCCAGTTCGGCGGCGTAGTGGGCGGTGAGCGCGGCAGGCGGACGGGTCATGGCGGTCGCTGTGGCAAAGAAAGAAGCGCAATGTTAACGATCACAATGGCATACCACTACGTCATGCAAAATCGGCATAAGCGGCGGCACTGATGTCATTTCACCGCCCGCGTGCCGCTGCGCAGCATGGCATGCTTGCTGTTCAGCTGCGCCCACCGGCCAGGAGATCGTTGTGACACACCCCCGTATCCGTCTTGCTTCCCTTCTTTGCACCCTGCTGGCCCTGGCCGGCCCGGCGGGGGCGCGCGACATCGGGCTGCTCAATGTGAGCTACGACCCTACGCGCGAGTTTTACCGCGACTACAACACGGTGTTTGCGGCGCAGTGGAAGCAGCAGCACCCGCAGGACACGGTCACCGTGGAGACCTCGCATGGTGGCTCCGGCAAGCAGGCACGCGCGGTGATCGACGGGATCGAGGCAGATGTGGTCACGCTGGCGCTGGCCTACGACGTGGATGCCATCGCGCAGAAGGCCAAGCTGATCGATGCCGATTGGGAGAAGCGACTGCCCGACAACAGTGCGCCGTATACCTCCACGATCGTGTTCCTGGTGCGCAAGGGCAACCCGAAGAACATCCACGATTGGCCGGATCTGCTGCGCTCGGGCGTGGCGGTGGTGACCCCCAACCCCAAGACCTCCGGTGGCGCGCGCTGGAACTATCTGGCCGCCTGGGCCTACGCCGATCACATCTTCAAGGGCGACCGCGAACGCATCCTGCGCTACATGCAGGCGCTGTTCCGCAACGTGCCGGTGCTGGATACCGGCGCGCGCGGCGCCACCACGACCTTCGTGCAGCGCGGCATCGGCGATGTGCTGCTGGCCTGGGAGAACGAGGCGTTGCTGGCGCGCGAAGAGTTGGGCAAGGACAAGTTCGAGATCGTGGTGCCGAAGTTGTCGATCCTGGCCGAGCCGTCGGTGGCGCTGGTCGACAAGAACGTGGACAAGCACGGTACGCGCGATGTGGCCGAGGCCTATCTGCGTTATCTGTACGCGCCGGAAGGCCAGAAGCTGGCCGCCAAGCATTTCTATCGCCCGCGCCACCCCGAATTCGCCGACCCGGCGGACCTGGCCCGTTTTCCGGACATCAAGCTGGTCACCATCCAGCAGGCGTTCGGCTCCTGGGATAAGGCGCAGCAGGAACACTTTGCCGATGGTGGCCTGTTCGACCAGATCCAGGCCAAGAAGTAGGCATGCAGACGTCGGTTGCACGCCCAGCGTCGCCATCGCGCCGACGCGTGATGCCGGGGCTGGGCCTGAGTCTGGGCATCACCCTGACCTGGCTCGGATTGATCGTGCTGATCCCGCTGCTGGGGATCTTCATCAAGACCAGCGGCCTGGGCTGGGAAGGCTTGTGGAAGGTGTGGAGCGAGCCGCGCGTGCTGTCGGCGCTGCGGGTGAGCTTTGGCACCGCCTTCGTGGCGGGCGCATTCAATGCGGTGATGGGCACCTGGGTGGCGTGGGTGTTCGTGCGTTACAGCTTTCCGGGCAAGCGCTTGTTCGATGCGGTGATCGATCTACCGTTTGCGTTGCCAACTGCGGTGGCCGGCATTGCGCTGACCGCCTTGTATGGTGAAAACGGCTGGGTCGGGCGTTGGTTGGAGGCGATCGGCATCAAGGTGGCCTACACCCAGCTGGGCATCGTGCTGGCGCTGGTGTTCGTGGGATTGCCGTTTGTGGTGCGGGTGGTGCAGCCGGTGCTGGCCGAGAGCGAGCGTGAGCTGGAAGCCGCCGCTGCCACGCTGGGCGCGTCGCGCTGGCAGACCGTGTGGCGAGTAGTGCTGCCGGGGCTGTGGCCGGCAGTGCTGACCGGGTTTGCATTGGCCTTCGCGCGCGGTGTGGGCGAGTACGGCTCGGTGATCTTCATCGCCGGCAATCTGCCCAATTCCACCGAGATCGCGCCGCTGCTGATCACCATCCGGCTGGAAGAATTCGACTATGCCGGTGCCACCGCAATCGCAGCGGCAATGCTGTTGCTGTCGTTCGTGATCCTGCTGCTGGTCAACACGCTGCAGGCACGCCTGCTGCGCTATCAACAGAGGCCCGCATGAGCAATGCTGCTTCGTCGCTGCCTTCCATGTTGCAGACCCGCACGATGACCGAGCAGGCGCGCCGCATCACCGACTCGGCCACCAATGAGCCGCGCTGGGTGCAGTGGTTGATGATTCTGGGGGCGCTGGTCTTTCTGCTGGCGTTCCTGCTGCTGCCGCTGGTGCTGGTATTTGCCGAAGCGCTGCGCGGCGGTTGGGACGTGTTTCTGCGCGCGGTAGTCGACCCGGATGCGTTGTCGGCGATCAAGCTGACGCTGCTGGTGACGGCGATCGTGTTGCCGTTGAATCTGATCTTCGGCGTTGCCGCCGCGTGGGCCATCAGCAAACATCAGTTCTGGGGCAAACGCCTGCTGGTCAGCCTGATCGACCTGCCGTTCTCGGTTTCGCCGGTGGTGGCGGGCTTGATCTTCGTGCTGATCTTCGGCCGCAGCGGTTGGGCCTGGCCATTGATCGACGAAGGTTGGCGGGTGCAGTTGCCGGCCTTGGGCGAGCTGGTGATCCAGCTGCCGCGGATCGTGTTCGCGCTGCCGGGCATCGTGCTGGCGACGACCTTCGTCACCTTCCCATTTATTGCGCGCGAGTTGATGCCGCTGATGGAGCAACAGGGCAGCGACGAAGAATTGGCCGCGCTGAGTCTGGGTGCGAACGGCTGGCAGATGTTCTGGCGCGTGACCTTGCCCAATATCCGCTGGGGCCTGTTGTATGGCGTGTTGCTGTGCGCGGCGCGTGCGATGGGTGAGTTCGGTGCGGTGTCGGTGGTGTCCGGGCATATTCGCGGACGCACCAATACGCTGCCGCTGCATGTGGAAATTCTTTACAACGAATACGCCTACAGCGCCGCATTTGCGTGCGCGTCGCTGCTGGCCTTGACCGCGCTGCTGACGCTGGCGCTGAAGACGTATCTGGAATGGCGGCACGGCGATTCGCTGGCCGCCAACCACCGCCATTGAGGTGACCATGGGTATCCGCATCCACCGCCTGCGCAAGCAGTTCGAGACCTTCACCGCCTTGGACGACATCACCCTGGACGTGCGTCAGGGCGAGTTGCTGGCCTTGCTCGGCCCCTCCGGCTCGGGCAAGACCACGCTGCTGCGGATCATGGCCGGGCTGGAGCACGCCGATGGCGGGCAGGTGCTGTTCGGCGATGAAGACGCCACGCGCATGAGCGTGCAGTCGCGCCGGGTCGGCTTCGTGTTTCAGCACTACGCATTGTTCAAGCATATGGACGTGTTCGAGAACATCGCCTTCGGGCTGCGGGTGCGCCGCGGCAACGAGCGCTGGGCCGAAGCGCGTATCCGTGCGCGGGTGGAAGAACTGCTGGCGCTGGTGCAATTGCAGGGCCTGGAGCAACGCTATCCCACCCAGCTCTCGGGTGGGCAACGCCAGCGTGTGGCACTGGCGCGTGCGCTGGCGATCGAGCCGCGCGTGCTGCTGCTGGACGAGCCGTTCGGCGCGCTGGATGCGCAGGTGCGCCGCGATCTGCGGCGCTGGCTGCGCGCGCTGCACGAGCAGACCGGTCTGACCACGGTGTTCGTGACTCATGATCAGGAAGAAGCGCTGGAACTGGCCGACCGCGTCGCCATCCTCAACCGTGGCCGCATCGAGCAACTCGACACCCCGGCGATGATCTACGACAAGCCGGCTTCGCCGTTCGTGTATTCGTTCGTGGGTGCGGTGAACCGCATTCCCGGTGTGCTGGCGCAAGGGCAGATCCAGGTGGCAGGCCACGCGTTGCCGGCTGCCAACGCCGCACTGGCCGCCGGTCCGGTCGAGGTGTACGTGCGTCCGGAAGATCTGGTGCCCGACGACGCCGGCTGGCCGGCCACGGTGGCTTGGTCGCAGCGTAGTGGGGCGCGCCTGCGCCTGCGTGCCACGCTGCAGCCGGCAGGCAATGAGGTGGAAGTGGAACTACCGGCCTCGGCAGGAAGCTTCGAGCCCGGCCAGCAGCTGCGACTGTCCGCACGGCACTACGGCGTGTTTCCAGCCTGATGCAGGCAGGTGGGCGACGCCCTGCGTCTGGCTAGGCAGTCGGCAGGGAAGATTCGCAGCGCATGCGTCCTGCTGTGGCTGTTGCGAATCTCCACTCCCCACTCCCTGCCATCAAGATTCGGCCTGATCGGTCGATGAAACAGGCATCTGACCAGCGCATCGGCGACCAGAGATGTGCGCTGGATCGAGCGAGCGCGACTTTTATGTTGCGCTGCAATGACAGTTGGACTAAGAAGTCATTGCAGTCTTCGCTCGCCAACCGACCGCCCATCGTTTCAGGAGATGCCCATGAAGCCTTCCCCGCTCGCTTGTTGTCTGTCGTCGTTGCTGCTGTTGGGTGTGGTGCCGCTTGCACAGGCACAGGACGAAGAGGCGCCCGCGTCGCCGCTCAGCGGCACCTTTGCGGTGACCAGCGATTACCTGTTCCGCGGTATCTCGCAGACCAACGAAGAACCCGCGTTTCAGGCCGGGCTGACTTACAAATTGCCGTACGGGTTCTACGTCGGCACCTGGGCCTCCAATGTCGATTTCGGCGCTGGCGATCCGGATTGGGAAGTGGACGGCTTTGTCGGCTACAACACCGATCTGAGCACCAATTTCAACCTCGACGTGATGGTGAACCGCTACCAGTACCTGGGCGCGGGCGCTTCCAATTACGCCGAGCTGATCACCAAAACCACGTTCCTCAAGACCTACAGCCTGACCGTTGCCTACACCAACGATCTGTACGGCACCGACACCGATGGGTATTACTACGCACTGGACGCCAACTGGGCGTTGCCGCATGACTTCACCGTTGGCGCGCACGCCGGGCACAGCATTTACACCTCGGCGCTGAGCCAGGTGGACCACGACTACAACGACTTCGGCGTGAACGTGGGCAAGACCTTCGGCCCGCTAGGTCTGACCGTGGGCTATTACGACACCAGCGAAGCGGCCGAATTCGGCTTCGGGCGGCAAAATTCGCAGAACCATCTTGTGGCGACCGCCACCGTCACCTGGCCGTGAGTGCGATGCGTTAGACGCGTGGCTGGTGCATGCGTGGCGGGCGATGACTGCCACGCGTGATGCAACTGTCGGACACCGAACATGCGACATGCAAAAGGCGCCTTGCGGCGCCTTTTGCGTTGCTCACTGCCGCTCGGTCAATTCCAGCTCAATACGACCTTGCCGGCCTTGCCTTCTTCCATCAGGTCGAAGCCTTTCTGGAAGTCGTCGATCGGCAGTTGATGCGTTAGCACTTTTTGCAGCGGGAATCCCGACAGCACCAGCTGGGTCATCTTGTACCAGGTCTCGTACATCTTGCGGCCGTAGATGCCCTGCACGGTGAGGCCCTTGAAGATGATCTTGTCCCAGTCGCAGCCGGCGCCGCGCGGCATGATGCCGAGCATGGCGATCTTGCCGCCGTGGTACATGCAATCGAGCATGTCGTTGAACGCGCGCGGGTTGCCGCTCATTTCCAGGCCCACGTCGAAGCCTTCCATGTGCAGGTCCTTCATCACCTCCTTCAACGAGGTGTTGGACACGTTGACCACGCGCGTGGCGCCCATGTCGGCGGCCAGCTTCAGGCGGAAATCATTGACGTCGGTGACCACCACGTTGCGCGCACCGATGTGCTTGCAGATGCCGGCGGCAATGATGCCGATCGGGCCGGCGCCGGTGATCAGCACGTCTTCGCCGATGACATCGAACTCCAGCGCGCAATGCGCGGCGTTGCCGTACGGGTCGAAGAACGCGGCCAGCTCGGAGGGGATCTGGTCCGGGATCGGCCACAGGTTGGACGCCGGCATCACCATGTATTCGGCGAATGCACCGTTGACGTTGACGCCGATGCCCACCGTGTTGGGGCACAGGTGCGGGCGGCCACCACGGCAGTTGCGGCAATGACCGCAGACGATGTGGCCTTCGGCCGAGACGCGCTGGCCGACCTGGTAACCGGTGACCGCCGAACCGAGCTCGGCCACACGGCCGACAAACTCATGGCCGATGGTCAGGCCAGGCGTGATGGTGCGCTGGCTCCATTCGTCCCACAGGTAGATATGCAGATCGGTGCCGCAAATGGCGGTCTTTTCCAGCTTGATCAGCACCTCGTTGGGGCCGGGCGTGGGCACGGGAACCTGCTCCATCCAGATGCCTTTGTTCGCTTCGCGCTTGACCAGCGCCTTCATCGTCTGCGCCATCTGGCGGGGCCTGCTGAGTAAAAGTAAGTGGCCAATTATATGCGGGGCGAGGTGGCTGCCATGTGGCGGTGCAAGAACCGGTCTGCAGTGATGGCTGCCGTTCGGCTGAGTGGTGGCGAAGGCGGCGCAGGATCGGTTGGGGGGCCGCATGCGTGGGTTGGCTGACGACTGCTGCCCCCATCCGCCCTGCGGGCACCTTCCCCCGCTGGCGGGGGAAGGGCAGGGATGCCAGAGAAGCAGTGCACGTCGAGAAGCCGAATACGTCGACAAGTCGACAAGGCCAGAAGGCCAGAGGTCCAGGAGGCCAGGAGGCCAGGAGGCCAGGAGGCGAGAGGGCCAGAAGGCGAGAGGGCCAGGAGTCCGGGAGGCCAGGAGGCCAGAAGGCAAGAGGGCGAGAAGGCAAGAGGACGAGAAGGATTGGGTCGGGCTACGCAGCGGCGGACCGATGCAAGACGCCAGGCGATCGTCCGCATCCCTTCTCCCGCGTGCGGGAGAAGGTGGCGCGCAGCGCCGGATGAGGGGTGCCTCAGGCACCGAGGCAGTCAGCCACACAACCGCGTCGCCATGCGCCCTCGCTTGGCGCCCGTCTCATCACCCCAACCTCTTCCCCAGCGGGAGAACGGCGATTGCAGGGCTGCTCAGAACTTCACGTCCAGACTCATGAAGTACTGGCGTGGGGCGCCGACCACCATGGTCTGGTTGTAGCCGTCCGGATCGGAAGCGACGTAGCCGTTGGTGCCGGTGCTGGCGAAGTAGCGCTTGTCGGTGAGGTTGGTGATATTGAGCGCCAGGGCGATATCCGCCACGCCGCCGACGCGACCGAAGTCGTAGCGCGCCCCAGCGTTGAACAGCCAGTAGGAGGGCACCTGCGAATCGTTGAGAAAGGTGATGTAGCGCTTGTCGACGTACTTGCCGTCCAGATCCAGGCGCAGGTTGCCCAGCTGATAGCTGGCGCTGGAAGAGAACATCAGCGCCGGGATGCCAACCACGTTCTTGCCCGAGGTCGCGACCACACCGTTGTTGAGGTAATCGTCCTGATAGCGCGAGCGATTCCACGACAGCGAGTTCAACCAGCTCAGGCCGTCGGTCGGGCGCCACATCACCGCCAGATCCGCACCGGCGCTATGCACTGCGCCGACATTGCTCAGGATCGAGGCACAGGTCTGCACCGCGCTGCACGGCGAGGTGGTCAGCAGACGGTTGGAGAATTTGGTGAAGTAGGCATCGGCCGAGAGCTGGAACTGCTCGTCCTGCATGCGGTAGCCCATCTGCACGGTTTGCGATTCTTCCGGCTCCAGCGTGGAGCGGCTGCGATCGAACGCGGCCTGCGAGGTGGCGAACGGGGTGAACCCGAAGGCGGCGATGTTTTTGCTGTAGGACGCGTAGATGTCCTGCCGTTCGTCGAGTTTGTAGTTCACGCCGACTTGCGGCAGAAAGCTGTCTTCGGCACGAATGCGGCCTTGCGCCAGTGATGTGGTGGGCACCAGCGACTGCGCGCGCGTGGTGGTGTTGAGCGCCTTTGCGCCGTAGTTGAGCGTCAGGCGATCATCGAGCAAACGCACGGTGTCCTGCACGTAGAGCATGCGGGTCTGGGTGGTGTAGCGCTGCAGAAAATCGCGGCGGAACGGGGTCTGCGCTTCGTACACGTTGTACAGCGAGGTGTAGCCCTCGTTGCCGAGCGCGAAGTAGTTGCGGCCCTGCGTGGTGCGCGCATTTTCGGCCCACACGCCGGCTTCCAGATCGTGAGTGCCCCACGACCACTTCAGTGCGCTGGTACCGCCGAAACGGTCCAGGCCATAGTCGGTGGTGCGCATCGACACCGGAATCTGCGCCGAGGTGACGACATACGGCGTGACCCATTGCCCTTCACCGCGATTGGCGTGGTAGTAGCCGGTGGCATCCAACGTGACACCGCCGAACACGAACGTGCCCGACAGGCCGGCAAGATTGTCGCGGCGCAGGCCGCCGCCGGCGTAGTAACTGGCATCGAGCCAGCTGTAGTCGCTGGGCAACCCAGCCAGCGATTGCGGGTAACCGTTGGCCACGCCGCTGGTGGCGCCGGTGCTCTGGTAGGCGCGCGCCATCTGCACGGCGGTGGCCCAATCCGGTTGCAGGTAGTCGTAGTCCCAGCCCAGTGCGCGCTGGCTGGTCAACGACAGATCCATGTAGTCGTATTCCTTGCGCCGCGAGGTATCCAGGAACAGGCTCAGACGATTGCCGTCGCCCCATTGGTACACGGTCTTGAGGTTGGCCTGTTCGGATTGCTGATCGCCGAAGCCTTTCCACTTGTCGGTGGTGGCATTGGCGTAGGACAGATACGCCGACAAGCCATCGCGATCGCCGGTATCGGCGCGCACGAAGGTGCGTCGCGTGGCATCGCTGCCCACCGTCTGCACCAGCCGCGCGCCGGGCGTGGTCTGCGGATCGGCGGAGTAGAACTGCATGGTGCCGCCGAGGTTGGTGTTGGACGCGGTGCCGAGTGCGCCGGCGCCTTGTGCGATCTCTACCGAGCCGAGGTTTTCGGAAATGATGGCGCGGGTGATGTGCAGGCCGTTGGTGACGCCGTAGCTCATGTTGCCCAGCGGAATGCCGTCGAGCGTGTAGCCCAGGCGGCTCTGGTCGAAGCCATGCAGGGTGACCTGGGTGGACCACTCGTAGGTGCCGAACGGATCGGCGGACTGGAACTGCACGCCGGGCAGTTTTTCAACCGCCTTGAAGGCGCTGCTGCCTGGCGTCAGCTGCTCGATATCCTGCCGGCTGATGCGCTGCACCTGCCGCGTGCTGCCTTGCGAGACCACGTTGATCGCATCCAGCTGAGTCGCGTTGCCGGCCGCATCGGCGGACGTGACCGGTGCGTCCGCCACGCTGGCAGCGACCGGATCGGTGGCGTGCGCAATGACGGGAAGCAGCGCGGCGAGGGCGAATGCCAGTGGCGTGACATGGAGACGACGGGCGGGAGTCATGGGGGGAGTCCTGTTCGAGCACGGCTGAGGGCGAACGCACGGTGCAAGACCGGCGTTTCGCGACGCAGGGTGTCAATGGCTCATGAAACATTGATGACGGTGGCTGTCGCAAAACTGTCGCTTAGGCCCGCTATACGTGTCGTGTGCGGTCGCCGTGCGCGCTGCACGTCACCGACTTTTGCAGGGTTTTTTCGTCATGACGTCATCTTCTTCGCGCCGCGATTTCCTCAAGCGCGTTGCTGCGCTCACTGCCACCGGGGCATTGCCGTCGTCGATCGGTCGCGCGCTGGCACTGCCAGCCAATGCACGGACCGGCACGCTGCGCGATATCGAACACGTGGTGATCCTGATGCAGGAGAATCGCTCGTTCGATCATTACTTCGGCACGCTGCGCGGTGTGCGCGGGTTCGGCGATCCGCATGCGCTGCAGTTGCGCGATGGTCAGCCGGTGTGGAGTCAGCCGGCGGCCGATGGGCGCCGACTGCTGCCGTTTGCCTTCGATGCGCAAACCACGAGCGCGCCGCTGATCAAAAGCCTGGATCATTCGTGGAAAGCCGGCCACGGGCAGGACCCGGCGCGCTGGGCCGAATACGACGCGTGGGTGCCCTACAAGGGCGAGTTGACGATGGGCTACTTCCAACGTCACGACATTCCGTACTACCACGCACTCGCCGACGCGTTCACCATCTGCGACGGCTACTTCTGCTCGATGCACGGGCCGACCAATCCCAATCGCATGTATCTGTTCACCGGCACCAGCGGGCTGAGTGTGGGCGATACCCGCGCGCAGGTGGCCGACAACGCCGATGACGGCAACTGGACCGCCGACATGGCGCGCGACAAACCAGGCTATGCGGCGATGGGTTGGACCACCTATGCGCAGCGCTTGCAGGCGGCCGGCATCGATTGGCGCGTGTATCAGGAATACGACAACTTCGGCTGCAACTCGTTGGCGTATTTTGCGCACTACCGAGGACTGGACACAGCCGACGAACGTTATCGCCGCGCGCGTGCCTGTGTGCCTGGATCCACCGCAGACAATGCAGCCAGCACGCAGGCCGACCACCTGATTGCCGCGATCGCCGCCGACGTGCAGGGCAATCGCTTGCCGCAGGTGTCGTGGATCATTCCGCCGACTGCATATTGCGAACATCCCGAAGCGCCGCCGGCTTACGGCGAATCGCTGGTGGCGCGGTTGATCGATGCGCTGACCTCCAATCCGCAGGTCTGGGCGAAAACAGCCTTGATCATCAATTACGACGAGAACGACGGTTTTTTCGATCATGTGCCGGCGCCATTGCCAGCGCTGGACGCGCGCATGGGCCGCAGCAATGTCGACGTACGCGGCGAGGCTTACAACGGCGTGCCGGTGGGCCTGGGCATCCGCGTACCGATGCTGGTGATTTCGCCATGGACGCGTGGCGGTTGGGTCAATTCGCAGGTGTTCGATCACACTTCGGTACTGCGGTTGCTGGAACGTCGCTTCGGTGTGGCCGAGCCGAATATCAGCCCGTGGCGTCGCGCGGTCAGTGGCGATCTCACCAGCGTGTTCGATTTCCGCAAGCCGGACGATTCGGCGCTGAGCGCATTGCCGTCCATCGGCGACTACCGCGCACGCACGGCGGCGCTACGCAACAAGCCATTGCCGGTGCCGCCGACCAACGCCGTCATGCCACGACAAGAGCCCGGCCAACGTCCGGCGCGCGCGTTGCCATATGCCGTACAGGTGAACGCACGCGTGCAGGGCGATGGCGCGCTGCAGTTGCAGTTCGTCAACACCGGGACGGCTGCGGCGGCATTCAACGTCTACACCAGCGCGTCCACTGGCGGGCCGTGGTACTACACGGTATTACCTGGTACCCGGCTCGATGACGTGCCGATGGGCGCCGCGCACGACGGCGCATATGCGCTGCGCGTGCACGGGCCGAATGGATTTCTGCGTGAATTTGCCGGCGATCTGGCGACCACGCCGCAACCAGCGGCAGCACCATGGCTCGAAGCGCGCCAGGACGGCGGCACGCTGATCCTGGAGATCGGTAACGCCGGGCAACAGCCTTGCACGCTGCAACTGCGTGCGCTGGACTACGCAGATCCGGCCCCGCGCGCGCTGCAACTTTCTGCAGGTCAGCGCCAGATCCTGCAGTTGCCGCTCTCCGCAAGCGACCACTGGTACGACGTGGTCGTCGAGCAACCGGGTGGCGCGTTCCGGCGGCGTCTGGCCGGCCATCTGGAAACCGGCAAGCCCAGTCGGAGTGATCCAGCGTTCGGTCGCGTCTGAGTGCGCCCCACTGGGTGGCGGATATTGGCCCGGAACAGCGCCCTGCCATATCGGGACGCGTACTGCACGCTAGGAGTGCAGGTCCAGCGTGGCGGCGCTGTTCGCTGCATCGCGCGCGTGACACCGGCACACAGCGGCCGATCTCCAGGTTGAACGCGCCGGCACCGCTGCCGGCCTCGACAAGTTCACCAGGATCCGAGGATCGGGAGCGCACAGCCTCAGCTTGGAGGATCTAGAGGCTCAGATGGGGTGCGTAACGGCCGCGCCGCGGTCAGCAGGCAACAGGGCGTGCGCTGAAGCGCAGAGGGAAGGGGCGGGGAGCGGTTATGATGCGGTCCGGTTTCGCCGCGGCGTGCCGGCCCCTCCCCCAAGGAACTCTCAGCGCATGCGCATCCTGCTTGCTCGTCACGGCGAGACGCCGTGGAACGCCGAAGGCCGTTACCAGGGCCAGATCGATATTCCGCTGTCGCCGGTTGGCGAAGGCCAGGCACGTGCGTTGGGTGAGCGGCTGCAGGCGTTGCAGATCACCCGTGCGGTCGCCTCGCCGCTGTCACGCGCGCAGGCCACTGCCAAGGCTGCATTGGGCGCATCGCGCGAAAGCCTGCTGCAGACCGATCCGGACCTGCAGGAAATTGCCCATGGGGAGTGGGAAGGCCTGCTGGCCAGCGAGATCAACGACAAGGACCCCGCGCGCCTGCGCGCCTGGCGCGAAGAGCCGGACACCGTGCTGATGCCGGGCGGCGAATCGCTGCGTCAGGTGCTGGACCGCAGCTGGCGCGGACTGACGCGCGCGGCCGATGGCCTGGGTGCCGACGACACCTTGCTGGTGGTCGCGCACGACGCGGTCAACCGCGTGATCCTGTGCAAGATCCTGGGCCTGCCGCTGTCCAAGCTGTGGAGCTTCCGCCAGGCCCCGACCACGCTCAACCTGCTAGAAGGCGACGACGTCGATCACCTGGAAGTGGTGCGCCTCAACGACTGCGCGCACCACACCCCGTTCTTTGGGGAAGCCAAGCATCGGGCGTTGTAGCTTTAGGAGCGACAGCGTTGCCCTCATGAAAGCTTGTTGCGGCGTTCTCGGTGCCCAGGCATGCGTGGTTTGTCTAGGTCAGGTGTATTGCCGCTTGCATCGCCTGTGGAATGTTGGCTGAGCCGAGTCCAGCTCTTCATTGTTCTGTTTTGTTCGGGTTATTTGATAATGCCTCCGAAGGGTTTTTGGTGATGCCGAAGCCAAAGCTATTTGCGTTGCTGAAAGTGGCTTCCATATTCGTGATCATGGGGCTCATTTTGCTGAGCCTGTTCACTGAATTCATCCCGGCCGAATTTCTACAGGGGCGTTATTGGAAGTGGCCGGCTTTATTGGTCGGCATCCTGCTGACTATGCTGCTTCGCAGGCGTAACCGTCGTCTCGGTTTGCCGCTCGAGCTTGATGGCGAAGGGAGGGTTACCAAGGTGGCCATGTTCTTCGGGATGCCGGTGATGATGGGATTTCTATTTTGGTTGCTGTTGGCAAAAACCTTGCCTTGGCTATTGACGTTGACTTTTGGTAGTGAGTTTGAAGAAGCCTATGTCATGCAGACGTATTACCAGTCGAGTGCGGGATGCGAGTATCAGTTGCGAGGTGGGCCAGTGGAGCATGCATTTCCAGACTATCTGTGCATCAGTGAAGCGTCTTACCAGCGCTACCCTGATCAGCAGATTGCGGTGACATTGAACGGCCAGCGCTCACTCTTAGGCTTACGTGTCAGCAAAATCTACGGACCACAATAAGCAGCAAGGAAGCTTGCTTTCTCGTCACGCCCGTGCACGCCGCATGCCAGCTCCGTCAAATCAGTTCAGCTACGCTACGCAGAGCATCGGACAGTAAGCCGATTTTCTTGATGCATGGTGAAAGCGCGATAATGGCGGTTGCAAAACTCCAGGTAACCCCGTGACCACTCCCACCACACTCACCGACTGGCTCGCCTACATCGAGCAGCAACACCCCAGCAGCATTGCGATGGGGCTGGAGCGCGTGCGCGAGGTGGCTGCGCGGCTGCAGATCGAGGCGCCGGCCAAGCATGTCATCGTTGTGGGCGGCACCAACGGCAAGGGCTCGACGGTGACTTTTGTCGAGGCGATCGGCCGCGCCGCTGGGTGGAAGGTGGGGGCGTACACGTCGCCGCATCTGCTGCGTTACAACGAGCGTGTGCGCATCGATGGTGTCGATGCGAGCGATGCCGCGCTGGTCGCCGCACTTGCGGCAGTGGAGGCGGCACGTGGCACGACGCCGCTGACCTATTTCGAGTACGGCACGCTGGCGGCGCTGTGGTTGTTTCAGCGGTCCGAACTTGACCTGGCGGTGCTGGAAATCGGCCTGGGTGGGCGCCTGGATGCGGTCAACCTCATCGATTCGGATGTGGCGGTAATCACCACCGTGGATATCGACCACACCGACTGGCTAGGCGAGGACCGCGAGGCGATCGGCGCCGAGAAGGCGGGCATCATCCGCGCGTGGAAGCCGGTGGTGCTGGGCGAGATCGACCCGCCCTCCAGCGTGCTGCGCCGCGCCTACCAACTTGGTGCCAACGCGATCCGCGCCGGCAGCGATTATTTCTTCGAGCCGATCGACGCCCAGCATTGGTGCTGGCGCGATGTGGCGGTGCGCCTGGAGCTGCCGATGCCGGCATTGCAGGCCCCCGTGCAACTAGCCAACGCTGCCGCGGCCATCGCTGCACTGCAGGCCTTGCCGGTGGAGCTGCCGCAAACGGCATGGGCGCTGGGCATCGCCGATGCCCAGGTGGCGGGGCGCCTGCAGCGCAGCGACGTCGCCGGTGTGGAAGTGTTGCTGGATGTTGGGCATAACCCGCAGGCCGCGCGCGCGCTGGCGCAGGCGCTCGGCGCGCAGCCAATTGCCGGCAGCACGCATGCGATCTACGCGGCGCTGGCAGATAAGGACGTCTCGGCGGTGGTGGAGGCGGTGGCCGCGCAGATCGATCATTGGGCATTGGCCGGCTTGGAAGGTGCGCGTGGTCAGTCTGCACAGGCTCTGCAGCAGCGCCTGCAAGGCACGGTTGCTGCGCAGGCGCCATGCCATGACACCGTCGCCGGCGCCGTGCAAGCGGTGCTCGCCATGGCCAACCCGGGCGACCGCGTGCTGGTGTTTGGCTCGTTTCATACCGTTGCCGACGCGCTGAACGCACTTCGTTCAGCCCACTAGGGTCGGCGAGGTGGCGCCGGCCTTATAATCGCCGCGGCACCCCGCCACGCCTGTAGCTCTCTTTACTGTGGACACTGCTCTGAAACAGCGACTGATTGGCGCCATCGTTCTGGTGGCGCTTGCCGTGATCTTCCTGCCGATGCTGGTCAAGGGCCCCGCGCCGTCCAGCGGCGTCGCCGATGTGCCGCTGGAGGCGCCTGCCGCGCCCGGCAATGGCGAGTTCGAAACCCGCGAATTGCCGCTGGTCACCCCTGGCAATGCGCCGGCGGGTGGTGCACTGGGCATGGCGGGTGCCCCCAGCGCTCCGGCGGCGGTGCAGGACAATCCGGACGCAGCCGACCTGGCGAACCCCAGCAGCGCGCCGTCTGCTCCGGACGTGGCGGCCGGCAACTACGCAGTGAATTTTGGTGCATATGCCACCAGCGCCGACGCCGATGCGGTGATCGCGCGGCTCAAACAGGCGCAATTACCCGGCTTCAGCGAGAAGACCCAGATCAATGGCCGCCCTGCCTGGCGCGTGCGCGTGGGGCCGTATGCCGATCAGGCCCAGGCCGAATCGGCCAGGCTGCAGGCAGTCAAGGTGCGCGGCGACGTCAATGCGCAGGTGGTGACGTTGGACGCCAATGCCGCCGCACCGGCGCCGGTTGCGACGCCGACACCCGCGCCGGCTGCAAAACCGAGCAGCAGCGTGGCCGCTGCCAGCGCGCCTGCCGCGCCCAAGACCGAAAGCCTGCCGCCGGAACCGGCCAAGCCGGTCGCTGCCGCTCCCAAGCCGGCCGAAGCGCCCAAACCGGCGCCGGCCAAGCCGGAAGTTGCCAAGGTAGAACCGACTAAGCCCGAGGCTCCGAAGCCCGTTGCCGCCGCACCCACCGCGCCGGCGGCCCCTGCCGCGAGCGGCGTCGGGTTTGCCGTGCAGCTGGGCGCGTTCGGCCGCGCCGAAGACGCCAATGCCCTGCGCGACCGCGTGCGCGCTGCCGGCTTCAGCGCCTTTGTCGAACAGGTCCGTACCGACAAGGGCGCGCTCAACCGCGTGCGCGTCGGCCCGGTCGCCAACCGTGGCGATGCCGAGCAGTTGCGTGCGCAGGTCGCGGCCAAGGTCGGCATTTCCGGCATGGTGCGTCCGCATCCTTGAGATGAGCGCAACGCGTCGCGCCGCCGCCAGGCGAGCGCGACAGCGGTGCGAATCGGTGTGAGCCACGCGTCCGTCCACGTGTTGTAGGCACCGCAGTGGCGGATGATCAGCGCTGGCATCTTTCGGCCATACCCGCAATTTCGACAGCCTCACGCCCACGGAGGGGAAGGCAATGATCAGCAAGCCACGTTGGACCGGCGCATGCGCCGCGCGGAGAAGTCGCCAATGATCGACATGGTGCTGGGCGTCATCATTCTGGTGTCGGCCCTGTTGGGCTTGCTGCGCGGCTTTGTCGCGATCGTGGTTGGTACCTTGTCGTGGTTGCTGGCGGGCTGGGCCACATTTCTGTTTGGCGGCGCGGCGGCGCGTTGGCTGGCCGATGGCAAGCATCCGTCGGCCACTGAGTCGTTTGGTGGCTACGCCATGGTGTTTGTCGGTGTGCTGATCAGCGTGGCGGTGATCGGCATGGTCATTCGCGCCGGCGTGGATGCGGTCAAACTCGGCGGCACCGACCGCATGCTCGGGTTCGGTCTGGGCGTGGTGCGTGGCGGGTTTCTGGCCAGCGTGTTGGTGCTGCTGATGGGGTTTACGCCGTTGCCGCGTGAGCCGGCGTGGCGGCAATCGGTGCTGTTGCCGATGCTGCAGCCCGGCGCCGGCTGGATGCGAGCGCAACTGCCGGCCTGGCGCATGCCGTCGATGGACATGCCATCCATGGAACTCGGCAACTTGCCCACGGAGTTGGGGAAGTTGCCCTCGACAGGCGATAATACCGACCTGGGCAAAATGCTGTCCGGGTCTGGCTTGAGCGACACCGTGTCGCGGGCGCTCGGTAAACCTGGCAAACCCGGCAATGCCGCCAGCGACGGACGCGATCCGGCGCAGGCGATGCCGGCCAATATCGATCCGGCGCAGGTTCGCGGCGGAGAAAGCGACCCGGCTCGGGTCGAATCCCAAGGCCAGGCACGGCCACCTTCACAGTAACGGCGCAAGCCGCAGCGGAGAACGCGCACCATGTGTGGCATCGTCGGTATTGTCGGCAACCAAAACGTCGCCGGGCAACTTTATGACGGTCTGACCGTCCTGCAGCATCGTGGGCAGGACGCCGCAGGCATCGCCACCGCCGACGGCACGCGCTTGCGCGTGCAAAAAGCCAATGGCCTGGTGCGCGATGTCTTTGACGAAAAGAAGATGGCGGTGCTGGAAGGCCGCGTCGGCATCGCGCATTGCCGCTACCCGACCGCAGGCTCGGAAGGCATGGACGAGGCGCAGCCGTTCTACGTCAATTCGCCCTACGGCATCGCGCTGGCGCACAACGGCAACCTGATTAACACCGAGGCCTTGCGCCAGCAGGTGTTCGAAGCCGACCGCCGCAACATCAACACCGATTCGGACAGCGAAGTGCTGCTGAACGTGTTTGCCTACGAGCTGGACGCACAGCGCATGCTGACCCCCGAGGCGGCGATCCGCGCGGTGGCCGGCGTGCACCGTCGTTGCAAGGGTGGCTACGCGGTGGTGAGCGTGGTGCTGGGTCTGGGTCTGGTGGCGTTCCGCGACCCGCACGGCATCCGTCCGCTGGTGCTGGGCAAGCGCGAGCACGCCGAAGGTACCGAATACATCGTGTCCTCCGAATCGGCGGCGCTGGACATTCTTGGCTACCAGCGCGTGCGCGACGTGCGTCCCGGCGAGGCGATGGTGATCACCGCGCGCGGCGAGCTGTTCTCGGAAGTCTGCGCAGCCCCGACCATCAATGCGCCGTGCATCTTCGAGTACGTGTACTTCGCGCGTCCCGATTCGATGATCGACAACATCTCGGTGCACAAGGCGCGCATGCGCATGGGCTTGAAGCTGGGCGAAAAGATCCTGCGCCTGCGCCCGGATCACGACATCGACACCATCATTCCGATCCCGGACACCTCGCGCGATGTGGCGCTGGAAATGTCCAACGTGCTCGGCGTGAAGTACCGCGAAGGCTTCGTCAAGAATCGCTACGTGGGCCGCACCTTCATCATGCCGGGGCAGGGCGAGCGGCAGAAATCGGTGCGTCGCAAGCTCAACCCGATCCACCTGGAATTCCGCAACCGCGTGGTGCTGCTGGTGGACGATTCCATCGTGCGCGGCACCACCAGCCGGCAGATCGTGCAGATGGCGCGCGATGCTGGTGCGCGCAAGGTGTATCTGGCCTCGGCCGCGCCGCCGGTGCGCTATCCCAACATCTACGGCATCGACATGCCGGCCGCCGAAGAACTCATCGCGCATGGCCGCAGCGAGCTGGAAATCCAGGAATTTCTCGGCTGCGACTGGCTGATCTACCAGGACCTGGAAGATCTGGAAGTGGCGGTGCGCGAAGGCAACCCGGACATCAAGCAGTTCGATTCCTCGTGCTTCAACGGCGAGTACATCACCGGCATCGAGCCGGGCTATTTCGAACGCATCCAGCAACTGCGCTCGGACGATGCCAAGAAGCGTCGCCGCGCCTGAACTGCTGCGTCGCCGCGGCCAGCTGACCGTGGTCGCTGCCGGGGTGGCAGCGCTGCTGGCGGGCTGCGCCGCCGATGACGCTGCGGCGATCCGCACGCTGGACGACCCGCGTTTGCGCAACGGGCAGGTGCCTGTTGCGCTGAGCACCACCTTGGACATGCAATTGGATTGGCAGCAACAGGCCGTGCTGGACCCCGCATTCGCCACGCCTGCCGGCGCGCAACGGCTGGATCTAGCCGGCGCCACGCGCGTGGGCGAGTCACTTGTTATCGTGCGCCTGCGCGAGGCCGCCGCCGCTGCGTCAGCGGATTTGGCGGAATGGACGTACGCGGTGGACTGCCGCAGCGACCAGGCGCGCTTGCTCGGTGCAGGAATCGGTATTGGTGCGGGCGGCCCGGGCGCGCTGCCGTCATCGGTGCCAGCGCCTGCGCAGGCCGATCGCACCCGTCTATTCGCGCTGGTGTGTGCCAAACGCACGGCCTGCGAGTTGCGGATCAAGGCAAACGCCTGCGAGCGGGTACGTGCCGCATCGCTCGCGGCACTGGGTCAGCAACAGGTGCGGCAGGCGCCGTGATCACCGATCTGTTCGACGCCGCGCGCGCCTGCCTGGATGCTGCCGATCCGCTGCAAAAAGTCGCGTTGACGCAACAGTACGCGGCCGCGTTTCGTGATGGCGAGCTGCGGTTGAATGCGGCCGCGCCAGCGCCTGCGCCGATCCGCATGCCGGGCCGGCCGGCCACACCGGCACTGGTGCATCCGCGCGAGTTGCCGCGGCGTGGACTGGGGACAGTGGAAGGGCGCGCGGCCTTCATCCATGCGATTGCGCATATCGAACTCAATGCGATCGATCTGGCCTGGGATGCGGCCTATCGCTTCCGCGGCCTGCCCGATGAGTTCTATGCCGACTGGGTGGCGGTGGCCGACGACGAATCCCGCCACTTCATGCTGCTGCGCGCGCGCCTGCAAGCGCATGGACACGACTACGGCGACTTTGCCGCGCATAACGGGCTGTGGGAAATGTGCGAGAAAACCGCGCATGACGGTCTGGCGCGCATGGCGCTGGTGCCGCGGGTGCTGGAAGCGCGCGGCCTGGACGTGACACCGGCGATGATCGTCAAATTGCGCTCGCTCGGTGATGCCGCCACGGCCGAGGTGCTGGAGACCATCCTGCGCGAGGAAGTGGCGCACGTCGCGGCCGGCTCGCGCTGGTACCGCTGGTATTGCGCGCAGGCCGGCATCGAACCACGGGCGCGCTTCAAGGCGTTGCTGCGCGAGTACGCCGGCGGCTACCTGCATGGCCCGTTCAATCTGCAGGCGCGGCTGCTTGCCGGTTTCGACGAAGACGAGCTGGCCGATCTGGTGGAGCAGGCCGGCTGAGTAAGCGGGTTGATCGTGCTGTTGTGGAGCGGAACACACGCATGCCTGGTCGGGCACTGGCCGCAGAGTGGCGCGGTACGTGCGCTTGGTGTAGTCGGAGCTTCGCAAGCTGCGCTGGTCGATGCCGTAGTGCCTTCACCAGTCGGAAGGCACGCAGTGAATCCATTCCTGCCGCCGCCGTTTTTCCCTCAGGCAATGAGTACATCGCGTCAGAGCCCTGGCCGATTGTGCGATTGAAAACCAGACACACCGACCATCACGATGGGTCCTTGCCCGCTCACCGTCGCGGGACCTTATGCGGCATGGATGCCGCATAAGAGCCTCCAGGGACGGATTCACGGCGTGTCCCGCGATGGTGGGCGGGCAAGGGCCCTGCAGATAAAACGCAGATCAAGCACTCCGCAACCGACCCAGTCAAAGCACCCAAGCTTCCCAAGACAGCGGGAGAGCTCCATGGATGGATGCACGGCGCGTCCCGTGATGGTGGGCGGGCAAGGGCCCTGCAGATAAAGCACCGATCAAGCGCTCCGCAACCGACCCAGTCAAATCACCCAAGCTTCCCAAGACAGCGGGAGAGCTCCATGGATGGATGCACGGCGCGTCCCGCGATGGTGAGCGGGCAAGGACCCCGCAGATAAAGCGCCGATCAAGCGCTCCGCAACCGACCCAGTCAAAGCACCCAAGCTTCCCAAGAAACCGAGAACCCCTCGCTGTTAGAGCGGCTGACAAAACGCCGCGAACAAGTGGCAGCTGGCTGCAGAAGGCGCACCCAGAACCGGCATCCCGCATGTCCACCTGATGCAGACCCAGCCGAACAACACCGACACCCTGCTGATCGACACGTAGTGGTGCGTTACCGGCTCCCAGTCTGTCGATGCACCTGCCTGAACCGGCTGACCCTCGCCGCCGCGACATCCGGGGTGCGGCACAACGCACGCACATCACCGCCACCCCGGGTGACCGGAACTGTGCGCTACGTCGTTGCGCAGGCGCGCCGGAATCGCATCCAGTCATCGGCAAGCATCACAGAAATGTAATTTTCTTTTGCAACAACTTGCATTCGGTACATTCCGGCGCGCCCTAATGGCGTCCCGGGGACAGGGGCCCGGTATTTCGCACCCGTTGCTTCCATGTCTTAGGAGAGAGAGACGATGAAGTCGAAGTCGATGTGCACCACAGTGGGTCTGATCGCCATGTGCCTGGCCGGATCGGCTGCCGCTGCCGGCAAGCCGCTGTATCAGACCGGCCCGGCACTCAGCCGCGGCGCTGCGGCAACCGCTACCGCAGAACCCTCGTTGCAACGCCTGTTGAGCGCCCCGTCCACCACCAACGCACAGGTGGTGCAGCTCGACGCCGGTGCAGTGGTTGCCGGTGAAAAACTGCTGGAACTGCAGCTGGATGGCCAGACCATCACCGCCACGCAGGCCAAGGTGGATGCGTTGGAAGGCGGCGATAGCGTGTGGTACGGCAACCTCGGCCCGCGTGCCGGCACCCGTGCACGCACCTTGTCGGGCGTGGATCCGCTGAACTCGGCCATCCTGGTGCGTAGCGGCGACACCGTCACCGGCACCATTCGCTACGCCGGCAAGCTGTATCGCCTGCGTCCGCTGGCCGATGGCCGCCATGTGCTGGTGCAGGTCGACGAGCAGCGCATGCCGCAGGAGCATCCGGCCGAATACAGCCTGCTGCCAAAGTTCGACATGCCTGGCGATGGGCGCGTGACCGCGGCGGCCGCCTCATCCGGCAGCCCGGCCACCATCCGCGTGCTGGTCGTGGCCACCAACAAGGCAGTGACGGCGTACGGCGGCAACATGCAGTCGCTGGTGCAACTGGCGGTGGCCGAAGCCAACCAGGGCTACATCAACAGCAATGTCGGCATCACCTTGCAGCTGGCCCGCTACGAGACCACCAGCTACACCGAAACCGGCAACTTCACCACCGACCTGCAGCGCTTCCGCGTCACCAATGACGGTTACATGGACAGCATCCACACCAGCCGCAACACCTACACGGCCGATGTGGGCGTGATCGTGCTGGACAACAGCAGCTACTGCGGCTTGGCCTCGGGCATCGGCTCCACGGCCGCCAGCGCCTTCGCATCGGTGTACTGGGATTGCGCCACTGGCTACTACAGCTTTGCGCATGAAATCGGCCATCTGCAGAGCGCCCGCCACGATTCCACCAACGACCCAAGCACCTCGCCATACGCCTACGGTCACGGCTATCGCTACGGCAACAGCTGGCGCACCATCATGGCCTACGACTGCACCAGCGGCTGCCCGCGGCTGAACTACTGGTCCAATCCCAACATCAGCTACAACGGCGTGCCCATGGGCAATGCCAGCACCGCCGACAATCAGCGCGTGCTGGTCAACACCAAGGCCACGATCGCCGGCTTCCGCTGATCTTTGCGGCTTTCGCCGATTTCTTGTGTGATTGCGATGGCCCGGCACCGACAGGTGTCGGGCTATTGCGCTACACCCGAGCGCGGTGATCGCGCAGACTAGACGCACCGTCGGCGCCTGCCGGCCACGTCCCGTCAGCGGAGCACTCATGTCCATGTCCTCGCGTTATGCGCTGCTGTGCCTGGCCACGCTGGCAGTTGCCGGATGCAAACAGCAACCTGCCGAGCCCGCCGCCACTCCACCCAAGCCCGCAGTTGCGGCGCCAGCGCCGACCACCGAAAACGCTGCCGAAGCGCGTGCGTTGCAGGTACTCGAAACGCGCTTGCAGAGCGACAAGGTGTACCCGGACAACTGCATCAGCATCATGGCTGAACAAGACGATCCGCCATCGCCGGACGTGTTTGAATTTGCCGTGCACGAACGCCACGGCGACGGCTGCCCAGGCGACCCGCAGACCAGTCCGGTGCGTGACCGCTTCCGCGTCCAGGCCGACGGCACACTGTTCTGGTACGACGTGGTCAATGCGGATTTCGTCGACTACGCCGAGCGTGCGCGCAGCACGCAGTGACGCGTTGAAGTGGTTTGGCCACGCAGGAGTACGCGCCCGCATTGGGTTGCCACCAAGCGCTGAGAATTGAGGGTTTCCGCACCAAAGTGCGCTATTGCTAGCGGCGTCCGTTGTCGATGAGCGTCGCCAAGTGCGGCCCTTCAACAGCGCGATTCAGCGATGTGTCCGATGCCGCGTGGACTCGCTGCGACACTCGGATTGAAATGCGGAACGCGCGCGCTGCGTCGTTTTGAGCGCGCTCTTCATTGGCTGGCCTTACCGAACGTCCTTGCCGGTATCCAGTCGCACGCCGTCGTGCTTGCGAAGCATGAGGCACGATTGGCCTGCGATGCGGAGGCCTGCGATGCGGATAACAGCGGCGGCGCGCAAAACCGGCGGCGTCAGGACTCACCGCGGCGCGATCCCCGCATGCAGGGGCAGCTGCAGCTGCAGCTGCGAGTGCCGGATCTACAGCGACAACTGCTCCAACGCAACGCCATCGGCATCCACACGCAGCACCGAACCTTGCTCGTACCAGTCGCCCAGCACGATGCGCGTGCAGGTGTTACCACCGGCTTGCAGGGTGTGGATTGCAGGGCGATGGGTATGGCCGTGGATCATGCGATCCAGCCCGTACCGCACGAAGGTCGCTTCCACCTCGGCCGGCGACACGTCGGTGACGGTTTCGAGCTCCGCCTGGTCGCCCTGCTTGAGTTCGGCGTAGCGGGCCTGGCTGGCCGCACGCGCCTGCTGCGCGAACGCCACGCGCGCTGCCAGCGGCTGCGCCAGAAACTGCGCCTGGAACGCCGGGTCGCGCGTCTGCGTGCGGAATGCCTGGTAGGCGGTGTCGTCGGTGCACAGCAGGTCGCCGTGCATCAGCAGCGTCGTATGGCCGTAGAGATCGATCACGGTGGGGTCGGGCAGGATGCGGAAGCCCGCGCGCTGTGCGTAGGCATCGCCCACCAGGAAATCGCGGTTGCCCGGCATGAAGAAGACCGGTACGCCGGAATCGGCCACTGCGTGCAGTGCCACCGCCACCTCGTCTGCCGCGGTGGACGGCGTGTCATCACCGATCCAGGCTTCGAACAGATCGCCAAGGATGTAGAGCGCATCGCTACCGGGCACCTGCGTCCGCAGGAAATCCAGAAACAGCGCGGTGATCGCCGGCCGGGCCGGATCCAGATGCAGGTCGGAAATGAACAGTGTCGTCATCGCGCCATTGTACGGCGCGACCGCCGGATGGCGAGGCGCGGGAACTGCGATTGCGTGAGCGGGCGATTAGCGCGTTGCAGCGGGGCATGCCTGCGCAGGCAACTCGGGCAGAGTCCGCTCTCCTGCGGAAAACGATGAGGGCATGAAGCGAGGGCACATGCGAGGACCTGCAGCGCAGTGTCGCAACACCGCGCTAGCCAATCAGCGCCGGCAGCCCCCACAACGACAGGCTCGCCAGTCCCACCCCGATCGCCGTGGCGGCCAGTACGTCGCTGGGGTAATGCAACCCGAGCACTACGCGCGACAGCGCCACGCATGCCGAAAATGGCACCAGCAACGGTGCGAGCCATGGGTAATAGGCCAGCGCCACGATGCTGAAGGACACCGCATGCAAGGTGTGGCCGGACGGAAAACTGAACTCGTCCAGCGGTGCCACCCAGGCGCGGATACGCACGTCGGCCGCATACGGGCGCGGGCGGCGGGTCCAGCGTTTGAGTGCCTTGTACAGGGTCAATGCGAGCACGCCGGTAGCGGCCATGTGCGCCGATGCGCGCACGCCGTCCATGCCGTCGAGCAGCACCAGAATGCCCATCAGGCTGTACCAGAACACGCCATCGCCCAGCCGGCTGACGGTGGCGAATGCGCGGCGTACCGGGTGGCGCCGGCACCAGTGATTTGCGCGCCGGCACCAGCGCGCTTCGTGGCCGCGCAAGACCTCAAGCCGCGTTGACGACATAACGCCCCCGTGCCGCAGTGATGCCCAACAACAAGCCATCGAAGTCGGACACCACATTGTCCGGATGCAGCCTTTTCATCGCCTGCGCCGCCGCCGCACCGAGGCGTTGGCGCAGCGCGTCGTCTTGGGTGAGCGCGACTGCGGCCTGGATAAAGGCCGCATCGGTGTCTACCGCCGCGCCGGTCTGACCATTGCGCAGATATTCGCGGGCGGCGCCGTAGTCGAAGGCGACCGTCGCCACACCGCTGGCCATCGCCTCCAGGGTCACGTTGCCGAAAGTCTCGCTGCGGCTGGCGAACAGGAACAGATCGCCGCTGGCAAAATGGCGCGCCAAGGCATCGCCGCGCTGCACACCGCAGAAGATGAAGTCCGGATTCTCGTGCGCGATCTTTGCGCGCGCCGGGCCATCGCCGACCCACACAAAGCGCGCTTTCGGGCGGACCTGCTGCAACTTGCGAAATGCCTGCACCGCCAAGGGCAGATTCTTTTCGTTGGCGATCCGTCCCACATAGATCGCCGCAAAGCCTTCGCCTTCGATGCCCCATTCTGCGCGCAAGGCATGATCACGACGGCCCGGATCGAACTGCTGGCTGTCCACCGCGCGTGCCAGCAACTGCACACGTTCGAAGCCGTCGTCGCGCAGCAACTGTTGCAGCTCGCGCGTCGGCACCAGCGTGGCGTCGGCCTGGTTATGAAAGCGCCGCATCCAGCGTAGCGCGGTGCCTTGCAGCCAGGCGGCACCGTAGTTCGGCAGGTATTCGTCAAAGCGCGTGTGGAAGCCGGATGCGACCGGAATGCCCAGCCGGCGTGCCGCCCGCATTGCCGACCAGCCCAGCGGGCCTTCCGTGGCCACGTAGATCGCATCCGGTTGCGTCGTTCGCCAATGACGGATCAGTCGCTGGGTCGCTGGCAGCCCGAATTTCAGCCCCGGGTAGCGCGGCAGTGCAGCGCCACGTACCAGCAACGCATCGGATGTGCCGGTGTCGCTGCTCTGACGTGGACGCACCACGTCCACCTGATGTCCGCGTGCGCGCAGGCCGGTTTCCAGGCCGTGGACGGTCAGCGCAACACCGTTGACCTCGGGGGGATAGGTTTCGGTAACGATCGCGTAGCGCATGCCGCTCTCCCGTTTTCGCTAGCTTCCGGCAGGGCGATGGCATTGATGTTGCGCCGACAAGACGCGGCAGTGACAGTGGAGCCGGGAATGGGGAATAGAGAATCGGGAATCGGGAATCGCAAAGGCAGCGTGCTGCATTCGTTCGGCATAATCGCCGCCAGTCAGAAATTTTTCATAGCCGCGTGATCGACTAATCCCGATTCCCGAATCCCCATTCCCGATTCCCGCCTGAGGCCGCAGGCCTCAGGTTACAAACGGTTTGAACGCGATGCCCAGGCCGGCCATGCTTTCGACTTCGCCGATCAGATCAGCGCGCAGCAGCGGGCGCGAGTCGATCCAGCTTTGCGACAGGATCAACGACAGCCGCGTGTCGTCGGCGGTGAGTTCCAGTGTCGGAATCGGGTCCGATTCGTGCGCACGGTGCAGCAGCACTGCCAGCCGCAGCAGCGCAGCCTTGCGGCGGGTGGGCAGCAGCAGCCGGTCGGGAAGCGCGTCGAAGGCGGTCTTGGGCACGTTGCGTCGATGCGTGCGCACCAGCGAGGCGACGACCTGTTGTTCCTGCCGCGAAAAACCGGCGATATCCGAATGTTCCAGGATGTAGCTGCCATGCACGTGGTACTGGCTGTGCGCGATGATCAGGCCCAGCTCGTGCAGGCGTGCGGCACGCCGCAGCACCTGCGCGTCGTCGCCATCCAGCTGCCAGGATTCGCACACCTGATCGAACAGGCGGCAGGCCGTGGCTTCCACACGTTGCGCCTGTACCTCATCGATGCCGTAGCGCTGCACCAGCGAGGCCACCGAGCTATCGCGTGGGTCGTTTTCGCCGCCGCGGCCGAGCATGTCGTACAGGATGCCTTCGCGCATCGCCGCCTTGCTGACCATCAGCTTCTCCAGGCCCAGGGCCTGGAAGGCCGCTTCGAGCACCAGAATTCCACCGGCGATGATCGGCCGGCGTTCGGCCGCCAGGCCGGGCAACTGGATATCTTCGATGCGCTTGGCCTTGAGCAGCTCATCGCGCAGCGCCGGCAGCGCCTGCGCGGTGATCGCACCCTTGGTGAGCTTCATCGCCGCGCACATGTCGCCGATCGCCTTGTGGGTGCCGGACGAGCCGATCGCCTCATGCCAGCCCAGCGCCTTGTACTGGCCAGCAAATTGCTGGAATTCGGCGCCAATCTCGGTCAGCGCATCTTTCCATTTTTTCTTCGACAGCTTGCCGCCCGGGAAAAACCGCCGCGTGCTGGCGATGCAGCCGGCCTGCAGACTCTCGCGTTCCAGCGTCTGAAATCCGCGGCCGATGATGAATTCGGTCGAGCCACCGCCGATGTCGATCACCAGCCGGCGTTGATCGGGTTTGGGCGGTTGCGCATGGGCAACGCCCAGGTAGATCAGGCGCGCTTCCTCACGCCCGCTGACCACTTCGATCGCGTGCCCGAGCGCCGTTTCCGCCGGCATCAAAAACGCTTGCGGCGAACGCAGCTGACGTACTGTGTTGGTCGCCAGCGCGCGCACGCGCAGCGAGGGCACTTCACGGATGCGTTGACCGAAGCGCGCCAGACATTCGAGCGCACGTTGCCGCGCTTCGTTGGACAGGCCACCCTTGCCATCCAGGCCGTCGGCCATGCGCACGGTTTCGCGCAGGCGGTCGACGACGCGCAGCTGACCCATCAGGTAGCGCGCAATGACCATGTGGAAACTGTTGGACCCTAAGTCGATGGCGGCAAGAAAATCGCCGTCGCGCAGGGGCGGAATCGTGGGGGAGGGCGTTGGCATGGCCGCATGGTAGCCGATGGGCGGTCGGCCACGTGAGAGGCCACGGCCGCGGCGTTCTCAGATCCGATCGAGCAAGGTCATCTGCGCCGAATGTGCCGGTTCGCCAGGGCCGGGGGTGCGCTTGTGGTACACGCCTTCGGCATCCAGTTCCCAGGCACTGACGTTGTCGTCCAGGTAGTTCTGCAGCACTTCGCGATAGACGCGCTTGGCCAGATCCGGGTCCAGGATCGGGAAGCAGGTTTCCACGCGGCGCAACAGGTTGCGTTCCAGCCAATCGGCGCTGGCACAGTACAACTCGGCCGCCCCGTCGTTGCCGAACCAATAGACACGGCTGTGTTCCAGGAACCGCCCCACGATCGAACGCACGCGGATGTTGTCCGACACACCGGGCACTCCCGGCCGCAGCGTGCAGGCGCCACGCACGATCAGATCGATCTGCACCCCGGCTTGCGAGGCGGAATACAACGCACGCACCACCTGCGGTTCGTTGAGGGCATTCATCTTGGCGATGATGCGGCCGGGGCGGCCGTTACGCGCCAGGCGGGTCTCGCGTTCGATCCGCTTCAGCACACCGGCATGCAAGGTAAATGGCGATTGCAGCAATTGTTCCAGCTTCATGCGCGGGGCAAGCCCGGACAACTGCTGAAACAGCATGTGCACGTCGTTGCCGATCTCCGCATCGGCGGTGATCAGGCTGATGTCGGTATACAGCCGCGCGGTACCGCTGTGGTAATTGCCGGTGCCCAGATGCACATAGCGTTTGAGCTTGCGCCCCTCGCGCCGCACGATCAGCAGCATCTTGGCGTGGGTCTTGAAACCGACCACCCCGTAGACCACCTGCACGCCGGCTTCCTGCAACTTGTCGGCCAGGCCCAGGTTGGCCTCTTCGTCGAAGCGCGCACGCAGCTCCACCACCACGGTGACGTCCTTGCCGTTGCGCGCGGCCAGAATCAGCGCATCGACAATCAGCGAATCCTTGCCGGTGCGATACAGCGTCTGCTTGATCGCCAGCACGTTCGGGTCGACGGCGGCCTGGCGAATCACATCCAGCACCGCGGTGAACGCATCGAAGGGATGATGCAGCAGCACATCGCCCTTGCTGACAATCTGGAAGATGCCCTCGCTGTCGCGCAAAGTGCGCGGGTTGAACGAGGGGTACTTGAGCTCCGGGCGCTGCACCAGGTCGTAGACCTGGGTGACGCGGCTCAGATTGACCGGCCCGACGATGCGATACACCGCGTTCTCGTTCAAACCGAAGTTCTGCAGCAAGGTGCGCATGATCGGCGCCGGGCAATCGTGCGCAATCTCCAGCCGCACCGCCGGCCGGTAGCCGCGCGTGACCAGCTCGTCGCGCAGTGCAAGCGCCAGGTTTTCGACTTCTTCTTCGTCCACCACCAGTTCGGAATTGCGGGTGACACGGAACTGGTAGGAGCCCTTGACCTGCATGCCCGGGAACAATTCGTCCACGAACTCCGACAACACCGAGGACAGGAACACAAAGCTCTGCGCACCCTCCGGCGACAGGCTGGCCGGCAACTGGATGATGCGCGGCAACGAGCGCGGCGCACGCACGATGGCCAGATGGCCGGCGCGCCCGAACGCGTCCTGGCCTTCCAGCACCACCACGATGTTCAAGGTCTTGTTGAGAATCTTCGGGAACGGATGCGCCGGGTCCAGCCCCAACGGCGACAGCACCGGCATGATTTCGTTGCGGAAGTAGGCACGCAACCAGCGCTTCTGGCGCGAGGTCCACGTCGCGCGGCCGAGCACGGCAACGCCGGCCTCTTCCATCGCCGGGCGCAGCACGTCGTTCCATGCGTGGTACTGCTGTTCCACCAGTTTGGCCGCGCGGTCGTGCACAGCATTGAGGATGGCCGTGGGGCTCAATCCGTCCGGCGCCGGCGGCAGGCCGAACTCCTGCGCATGCCGCACGGTGGCGGCGCGGATCTCGAAGAACTCGTCCAGGTTGGTGCACGAAATGCACAGGAACCGCAGCCGTTCCAGCAGCGGCACCTGTTCGTCCAGCGCCTGCGCCAGCACCCGGAAATTGAAGTCCAGTTGCGACAGTTCCCGATTGATGTACAACGCCGGATCACGCAAGGGATCGGTGGCGATGTCTTCGGAAGGTGTGACGTCGTGCAGTTGTTTGGCGTGGCCCATGGAGTCGGTCATCAAGACGAGTTGGTGTGCGGTGTTGCTACAGGCGCGTTGCGGTGCAGCGCATGCAACGTGCGTTGCGCAGGTGCATCGCGCCGCGCGGCGACGCGCACTCCCTACATATCATGCCAAGCGTGACAGTGGCAGGGACTGTTCGCGCTGCACGATGCGTGCGCCCACAAAATGGCACGAGAATTCGCTGCCGCGTCCCACTTCGCTTTCGATCTCCAGCCGTGCCTGGTGCAGCCCCAGGATGTGCTTGACGATCGACAGCCCCAGCCCGGTGCCGCCGCTCTCGCGCGAGCGGCTGCTGGACACGCGATAGAAGCGCTCGGTGATGCGCGGCAGATGCGAGGCAGGAATGCCGTAGCCGGTGTCGCGCACTGCCAACGCCGCGCCATCGCCTTCGCGCACGAAGCGAATCGTCACCGTGCCGCCGCCGGGCGTATAACGCACCGCGTTGGTGACCAGGTTGGAAAATGCGCTGTGCAATTCCTTGTTGGAGCCGAGCAGGTCCACGCCGGCCTCATCAATCACGTCCACCGTATGCCGGCCCTGGCTATGGGCCTCGGCCTCGCGGCGGAGTGTCGAAAGCATCGGTGCCATCGCCACGTGTTCTTCGCCGAGTTCTTCCTGCGATTCCAGTCGCGACAAGGTCAGCAGATCTTCGACCAGCTGCGCCATGCGCTGCGACTGCTTGCGCATCTCCGCCAGCATCGGGCCGGAGTCCGGGAAGTCCTCCGGGTCGAGCATGTCCAGATAGCCGTGCACCACCGTCAATGGCGTGCGCAGCTCGTGCGACACATTGGCCACGAAATCGCGACGTACCTGTTCCAGACGCAGCAGCTTGCTGACATCGCGTGCCACCAACAGCCAGTAGTCGTCGGAGTAGGGGATCAGGCGCAGATTCAGGCGCAGATCCGGGTCCACTGGCGAGGCCGCATCCAGCATCGGCTCGGCGTTGCGACCGGCTGCCAGCCAGTGCGCCAGCGGCAACGGCTGCAGCCGCTCCACTACCGACACGCCCATGTCGCCGGGATGATGCAAGCCCAGCAGTCCGCCGGCAGCCTTGTTGAACCACTGCACGCGCTGGCTGTTGCGATCCACCACCACCACCGCATCCGGCAGCGCCTGTGCGGCGGCGCGGTAGGTGCGCAGCATGTCGATCAAGCGGCGCTTGCGCCCACGCATTTCGGCCTGGCTGCGATACAGCAGACGGTCCAGTTCGTTCCAGGCACCCACGCCGGCGGCAGGTTCGGCACGCTGGCGTGCGGTGAGGCGACGCAGCACCTGGCGCAACCGCCAGTAATGCCAGGCCAGCACGCCCAGCGCGGTGAGCGTCAGTGCCATCCACACATGCCCGATCAGCACGCCCGCTACGACGGCAGCGCCCAATAACAGCGCAAGGGTGCCGAGCGTCTTGAGCCAGGCGGAACGGATATGTTGGGGCATGGAAGGCGTTACCACGAAGCGTCAGGTGGGCAGCCAACCCGGCCAGGCAGCGGCCGGGTTGCCGTGCGGCACGTACTTAAGTTGCCGACGAAAAACGATAGCCCGAGCCACGCACGGTCTGCACCATGTTTTCCAGGCCGAACGGTTCCAGCGTCTTGCGCAGGCGGCGAATGTGCACATCGATGGTGCGTTCTTCCACATACACGCTGCCGCCCCAGACATGGTCCAGCAACTGGGTGCGGGTGTACACGCGCTCCGGATGGGTCATGAAGAAGTGCAGCAGGCGGTATTCGGTCGGGCCGATCGGCACCGGCGCATCACCGGCAAACACGCGGTGCGCCGCGCCATCGATGCGCAGCCGGCCAACGGCCACGCTGCCGTCTTCGTCGTCCTCGCGGGTGCGGCGCATCACCGCACGGATACGCGCCAGCAACTCGCGCGCCGAAAACGGCTTGACCACGTAGTCGTCGACTCCGGCTTCCAACCCGCCGACACGGTCGTTCTCTTCGCCACGCGCGGTCAGCATGATGATCGGAATCTCGCGCGTCAGCTGTTCCTTGCGCCAGCGCCGCGCCAGATCCAGCCCGCTGGTGCCCGGCAGCATCCAGTCCAGCAGGATCAGGTCGGGGACGCGGTCGGCAATGGCGGTCTGTGCTTCGCGCGCGTCGCCGGCATGGATGGGCTCGAACTCGCCTTTGCGCAGCGCGAACGCCACCATGTCGCGGATCGCGGGTTCGTCATCGACGATTAGAATGCGTTTTTGCACGCGGGGCTTACCGTCTGGCTTTGGTGATCGCCAGTAGACTACGGTTTTGTGACTCTAATGTGACATCGCTGGCGCTGCTTGTAGACAGGCTGCCATTTTGCGAAGCGGGCTGAGCCGTTGCGAGCGGCTCCAGGCCCGGGCGCCGCATGCCGCCGCCGGCGCCAATGCGGTGCCAGCTGTCAACGCGTGGAAAGATCCGGGTCGCGAATGCCCTGGCGACGCAGCTCCAGCACGGTGGGCGTAATCGCAGCGATGCGCGCATCCACACGCGCCCGCGTCACATAATCCAGATCCTTCTTTTTCAGTGCTTCCAGCTGGATCAGGGCCTGCTCCGGGCGCCCGTTTAACGATGCCGATTCGGCATAGGCTTCGCTGGCGCGCAGATGGTCGCCAGCGAGTTCGCAGGCGCGGGCGTAGGTCTGCTGCAGCAACGGGTCTTCGCCGTTGCGGTAGAGCAGGGGTTCCAGCACCTGGCGCGCGCGCTGGCCGGATTCCTTGCTGGCTTGTTCGTTGAGCGCGCCGGCATAGGTCAACGCCACCGCGCGGTTGTTCGGCAGCCGCTTCAGCAGCGCATCGAAGCGCGCATTGGCCGCCTCGCGCTGCCCCACGCGCGCCTGCGCCTCGCTCAGGCCCAACGCCAGCCACAGGTTGTCCGGATGCGCCTCCAGCAGGCCGGCCAGTTCGGCCACCGGCTCGCTCGGCCGGCTTCCGCTGTTGCGCAGCTGTGCCAGCGCCAGCCCGTAACGCTGCGCATCGGTCAGGCCTTGCTTGGCGCTGCGGCGCAGATTTTCGTATTCGCGAATGGCCGCATCGGGCGTGCTCGCACTGAGCACGCGCAGACGTTCCTTGGCCCAGTCGAAACTCTGTTGATCGCCGCCACGGTTCAACGCATCCACCGGCAGCCGCAGCGCATACGGCAGCAGCGCGTTGCCATTGCGGCTCAACGGTTCCGACAACGACGGGTCGGCCGGGTCCACGCGCTCCTGGCGCGTTCCGCCCGGCACCGAGGTGGTCAACACCACGGTGTTCTTCTTCATCTGCTCGGCGCGCGCCTTGGCCTCGCTGATGCGGGTGGTGGTGACCGGGTGGGTCTGCAGGAAGTCCGGCGCGCTGTAGCCGCCCTCGTTGGCGCGCATCGCCACCGACATGCGCTCGAAGAAGCCGGCCATCGCGTCCACGTCGTAGCCGCTGCGCACCAGCGTGCGGATGCCCAGTCGGTCGGCTTCGGATTCGTTGGAGCGGGTGTAGTCGATCTGGCGTTGCTGCATCAGCCCCATCGCACTGGTGATGGTGGCCATGGTGGCATCGCCTTTGGAATTGCCGCCGGCCTGCTGCGCCGCAACCACCGCCGCCAGCATGCCGAGCAGGATCGGAATCTGGTCGCGCTGCGCCCGCTCCACCCCGCGCAGCACGTGCTGCTGGGTGACGTGGGCGATTTCGTGCGAGAGCACCGCCGCCACTTCATCCTCGCGCTCGGCGGTCAGCACCAGCCCGGCGTTGACTGCGATATAGCCGCCCAGCGTGGCGAACGCATTGATCTGGCGGTCGCGCAGCATGAAAAAGGTAAATGGCTGCTGCGGCTGGTCGCTGTTGGCGCCCAGGCGGGTGCCCATGGTCTGCAGCCAGTCACCGATTAGCGGGTCGTCCAGCACGTAGTCGTAGTTGCGCAACTCGGCCAGCATCATCTTGCCGTACTCGGCCTGACGGGCCGGGGTCAGCAGCTCGCCCGCCGACGAGCCGATATCGGGCAGGCGACTTTCCTGGGCTGGTGCCACGCCCATGGCGAGGGCCAGGGTGAGGGCGGTGGCGAGCGGAAGCAGGCGCAAGTGAAACTCCCAGGTGATGCGCGGAGCATGCGGGCAGCGCAGCGCAGCGGTGTGAATCGGCAATTAATCCACAGTGTTGCGGTGACGACATGGAAATTCCAGTCGCCCGCTACCATGTATCAGACCTCAGACCCACCACGGAGTTTCCTGTGAGCCAAGACCACACCGGGCAGGACGCGGCCACCGGCCCGCAGATCACCCTGTATTCCACCGCCATCTGCCCGTACTGCGTGGCGGCCAAGAACTTCCTCAAGAGCAAGGGCCAGACCTGGACCGAGGTGCGGATCGATCTCGACCCGGTCGAGCGCGACAAGATGGTCGCCCTGGCGCGACGCACCAGCGTGCCGCAGATCTTCGTTGGCGACACCCATGTGGGCGGCTACGACGACATGATGGCCATGCACCGCGCGGGCAAACTCGAACCGCTGTTCTCCGCTGCGGGCGGCCAGGCATGAGTGGTTCCGACGACGGCAGCGCCGATCGCCTGCGCGAGTTCACCGACTTCCGCCAGCGCATGAACCAGCGCATCCTGGCCGAGCCCAACCAAGTCGTGCGGCGCTTCTTCGCGCTGGATACCCAGACCTACCAGGCCGGCGCGCTGGATGTGAAAACCAAGGAGCTGCTCGGCCTGGTCGCCTCGATGGTGCTGCGTTGCGACGACTGCATCAGCTACCACGTGGCGCAATGCAAGGAGGCCGGGGTCACCCGCGAAGAGTTCTTCGAGACCTTCTCGGTTGGCCTGGTGGTCGGTGGCTCCATCGTGATCCCGCATCTGCGCCGCGCGGTGGATTTCCTCGACCAGCTCGAAGGCGGCGCGCCGGCGCCGGCCGAACACAGCCACGGCTGATGCAGCGCTGCTGTGGCTCCAGTGCGCCGCCCACCGAGGCGGCGCGCTGCGTTTTGGGGCCTAGCGGCCATCCGGCGCACGGGACCTCGTTCGCGCTGCCGCGCGCGGTGTCGTGGAGAGCCCGCAGGGGTTGGGAGGACACGCACCGGTTCGGCATCCGTCCGGGCTACGCGCGCTGCGGCCGCTGCCCCTGTTGCCAGCCCCTTAGACGATGGTCGGTTTGGGCGCGGTCACCGGCATCGGGCATAATTGCCGGTGAAACCTCCTTGCGCCGCTTTGCCGGGTTTGACGGCTGGCGCTCCCCCCTTCAAGTTCGGAACCCCAACCTTATGACGCAGACAATCACGGTCATCCGCGGCGACGGTATTGGCCCGGAGATCATGGATGCCACGCTATTCGTGCTCGACGCGCTGCAAGCTGGCCTGACCTACGAGTACGCAGACGCTGGCCTGGTCGCGCTGGAAAAGCACGGCGATCTGCTGCCCGAGTCCACCCTGGCCTCGATCACCAAGAACAAAGTGGCGTTGAAAAGCCCGCTGACCACGCCGGTTGGCGAAGGTTTCAGCTCGATCAACGTCGCCATGCGTCGCAAGTTCGACCTGTACGCCAACGTGCGTCCGGCCAAGTCGTTCCCCAACACCAAGTCGCGTTTCGCCGATGGCGTTGACCTGATCACGGTGCGCGAAAACACCGAAGGCGCGTATCTGAGCGAAGGCCAGACCGTGTCTGAGGATGGCGAGACCGCATTCTCCGGCGCCCGCGTCACCCGCAAGGGCTCCGAGCGCATCGTGCGCTACGCCTTCGACCTGGCGCGCGCCACCGGCCGCAAGAAGGTCACCGCGGTGCATAAGGCCAACATCATCAAGTCGACCTCGGGCCTGTTCCTGAAAGTCGCCCGTGACGTCGCCACGCAGTACCCGGAAATCGAATTCCAGGAAATGATCGTCGACAACACCTGCATGCAGCTGGTGATGCGTCCGGAGCAGTTCGACATCATCGTGACCACCAACCTGTTCGGCGACATCATCTCCGACCTGTGTGCCGGTCTGGTCGGCGGCCTGGGCCTGGCCCCGGGTGCCAACATCGGTCTGGATGCGGCGATCTTCGAGGCCGTGCATGGCTCGGCGCCGGACATCGCAGGGCAGGGCAAGGCCAATCCATGCGCACTGCTGCTGGGCGCCGCGCAGATGCTGGACCACATCGGTCAGCCGCAGAACGCCGAGCGCCTGCGCGAAGCGATCGTCGCTACGCTGGAAGCCAAGGACTCGCTGACCCCCGACCTGGGTGGCACCGGCAACACCATGGGCTTCGCCAAGGCCATCGCCAGCCGCCTCTGAGCGCGCGGGTAGATCGTAAAAAAGAAAGGGCGCCTAGGCGCCCTTTCTTTTTGGTGGAAGCGGATTGCTTAACGTCAGTGTCAAACCATCAGGCCAAGCAATCGCTGCTGCGATTTCCCAATCCCGATTCCCGATTCCCCGCTTAATTGCGCGACTGCAGCTTCGACAGCAGGCGCAAAAACTCGATGTATAGCCACACCAGCGTCACCATCAGGCCGAACGCGCCGTACCACTCCATGTGCTTGGGTGCACCCTGCTCGACGCCGCTTTCGATGAAGTCGAAGTCCAGCACCAGATTCAGCGCTGCCACCACCACCACGAACAGACTGAAGCCGATGCCGATCAGGCCCGAGTCGTGGATGAAGGGAATGCGCACACCGAACAAGCCCAGCACGATGGTGGCCAGATACACCAGCGCGATGCCGCCGGTGGCCGCGACCACACCCAGCTTGAAGTTCTCGGTGGCCTTGATCAAGCCGCTGCGATACGCGAACAACAGCGCGAACATGGTGCCGAAGGTCAGTAGCACCGCCTGGAACACGATGCCGTTGAAACGTGCCTCGTAGACGGCCGAGATCGAACCCAGAAAAAAGCCTTCAATCAGCGCGTACAGCGGCGCGGTGACCGGTGCCCAGGTCGGCTTGAAGCTGGTCGCCAGTGCAAACACCAGCCCGCCGATCGCACCGGCGATCATGTACAGGCGCGCTGCCGGCAGCGGCGCGCCGTCCGCGCCGATCGATTGCGACCAGGCAAACGCAGCGGTGGCGACGGCCATCAGCAACAGCAGGCCGGTCTTGTTGACCGTGCCGTTGAGTGTCATTGCCTGGCCGTCGCGGGTGACCACCGAGCCGGAGCCGAGGTCGAGGAACGTGGATTCCCGAAGAGCCGGGTTACCGCTACGCATGCGTGTTCTCCATGAAAGTGGTGCTCGCCGTACCGGTGAGCGTTGCTGCGAGGATACCGGATCGCCGAATTTACACAGAGTGATTGACAGCGAGGCCAATCGTTCCCAAAATAGCCGACCTTTCCAGCCTTTGGGATGGAAAGGTCCCGCCGGGGTATAGCGCAGTCTGGTAGCGCGCCTGCTTTGGGAGCAGGATGTCGGGGGTTCGAATCCCTCTACCCCGACCATTCCGAGCTCTTGACGGCGTGGGAGTGCAAAGTTCGGTCCGGGCGCCCGTAGCTCAACCGGATAGAGCACCGGCCTTCTAAGCCGGCGGTTACAGGTTCGAGTCCTGTCGGGCGCGCCATCGGCGGTGCGGTAGGAAGTAGGTTTTCAGTGGTGGCTGTAGCTCAGCTGGTTAGAGTACTGGATTGTGATTCCAGATGTCGGGGGTTCGAGTCCCCTCAGCCACCCCACTGATTGCAGGAAAGTTCGACCCGATGCATCGCGGGGTGTTGCAACGAAGCAAAAATGCACATACAATGTGCGACCAGTTTCAGGGCCGTTAGCTCAGTTGGTAGAGCAGTTGACTCTTAATCAATAGGTCCAAGGTTCGAATCCTTGACGGCCCACCAGACAGGCAGCCACTCAGCGCAAGTTGAGTGGCTGTTTTTCTTTGTGCCGATGCCTGGTCCAGGCGCACTGCATTCCCCGCATCGCTGCGTAGCCATCTACGCGTTCATCGCAACGCTTGGTGCCCAAGTCGGTGCGCGAAGTCGATCGGCTCGACCTCGTCATCTTGGAGATGACGAAGTGGCGATCCGAAGGCGGCGACAATGCTCCGCGTACCGCCTGATGCGTTGTCGCCTCGCCTCGCAGCGATGCATCACGCGCCCTGGCTTTAGCGCTGCTTGTCCAGCAGTTGCTGGCGCACGGCGATCATGCAGCTCTCCTTGATGATCAGGTGCTCCAGAGCGCTGTTGTCGTCGCGGTTGCCGCTTCCCAGATCCAGCACCGAAACCTGCGTACTGCCGTGTCGCTTGAAGCTGTCGATGGCGGTGATGGCGTTCTTCAGTGGCACGGTGGCGTCATTGGACGAGCCGCACAGCAGCGTGCGTGTGCGTGGCGTCCAGTCCAGCAGATCGTTGCGCGCCAAGTCCTTGCGGAACGGGTTGTTCGGATTGCGTGGCACGTCCTTGTAGAAACTCGGCTGGAAATAGCTGCCGATCTTGTCGATGCCCGGCAGTGCGTCGCCGATCGCAAGATCGGTCAGCTCATCCTTACCCGGAAAGTAACCCTCGACCTTGCTGGCCCACGGGTCCTGAAAGACCTGCGACGGAGCGAGATAGATGTTGTGATATGCATGCTGCATGCCGACCAGCGCGTAAGTGGCCAGCACCAGGCCGAAGGTGCTTTCGCCAACCGTATTGGTCCCGCTCCAGCTGTCCAGGAAGGTCTGACTCAGTGCATACGGCCCGGAGATCGGTGCGCTGGCAACCAGATTGAATTCCTTGGAATCGTGCGCTTCGATCTCGCGCTGGGTCGCCATCGCGGCATGCCCGCCTTGCGAATATCCCGACAACATGACCTTGCCCGACAGTGGCGTATGCAAACGTGCCAGAACCTGGCGTGCGGCGCGCATCGCGTCGATGCTCGCACTGGCCTCGGTGGCCGCGTGCAGATAAGGAGGGAACGGGTACTGCGACTTGCCCAATCCCAGATAATCGGTGCTGACCACCACATAGCCCTTGCCCGCCAATCGAGTGACAAGCGGGTCGTCGCCCTTTGCATCGCGGATGTCCTTCGCCTGTTCCGCGGTACGTTTGGGTTGGGTGCCCTGGTTCCAGCTCAGCAAGGGGTAGGGGCCGGTGCAGCGTGTGCCGCCCGGTACCAGCAGAACGCCCGACGCGGTAGTCGGCTCTCCCTGGACACCGATCGTGGCGTAGGTGAACTCGGCCACGCGAACATCGCATGTCGGAAGGTCGCTAGCCTTGTCGTCGGGCAGCAAGGCGGCAAGTGCCGAGCGGGTATAGCTGGTCAGGAAGTTACTGCTGAGCAGCGTGCCGCGCGCAGGTGATGCCATTGCGATCATCGGCAGAAAAGCCAGTGCAGTGCCAATGGCAGTGAACAGGCGTGACGCGTTGCGATTCCGTATCTGGACCATGGAGTGGTGTCTCATAGGTAGTTACCCGAGAAGTGCGGATTGCGTGGGGAGCGACCGGGAATTCGAAAGCTTCCCGCTACGACGCAATCCCTTGCTGGTGTTGGTGCAAGTCTTGTTTCCGGTAACGACTTACAGTCAGGCGCGTATCGGCCAACGTGCTTTCAAAAAAGTGGCATGCGATATGCCGACAGTGCGAGTGCGAGTGCGATTGCGATTGCGATTGCGATTGCGATTGCGAGTTAAGAGCGCCAGATGATGTGCTTGTGGGCTAGCCCAGGATTTCCCAACAACGAAGCCCGCACTCCGAGTGCGAACGCGCGCTGTGTGAGGCGATTAATCGCCGCTCCGCGTTTATCGGGTGTTTGACGCAATAGATTCGCAGAGTGATTGAAGGTGGCAGAGAGGTGCGCGACGCCTGGTTCCCTGCTGGTAACTCACTATGGCGGCGCTGCACGCTGTCGCCCGGTAAGCAGCGCGACACATCAATGCCGGAACGATATGCATGGGCATTAAGTAAGAAGTATCGAATACTGAATGGATGCTGCTGCATCACTTGATCAGCGGGCTACCAACTGCCGCCTTAGATATTCGAAACTTCCCTTCGCCTCGATTAAGGCAAGGGTGTTACCGATATGTTGCAGACAGTGGTGAAAGAATTCTGCAATTGCAACGCCGCGCGCAATCGACGCAGTTAGCGATTTACGTCAATTTAACTGCATAACGCACGCATGCAGCTACGCATGTTTGCATTCGCCAACCGAGTGTTACGCCTGGTCCACACGCGGAAACGCAAGCAGGAAGCGCGCGCCTTTGCCCGGTGCCGATGTCACGTCGATAAAGCCGCCTGCCTGGCGCACCGCGCTGTAAACCTGCGCCAGGCCCAGCCCGGCTCCCTTGTCCGCGCTCTTGGTGGTGAAGTACGCCTCGAATAGCCGCGACTGCACATGGCTGTCCATGCCGTGACCGTCATCGGCAACCGCGATGGTGGCGAACTCGCCAGCGGGTTTGGTCAAGGTTGCATCGGCCTTGGCGACCTGCGTTTGGCCGGTCTCCACACGGATGACACCACCGCTTGCGCAGGCATCGCGCGCATTGATGACCAGATTCAAGATCGCGCGCTCCACCGTATGACGGTCGACCATGGCGCAGCATCCGCCCGCAGCAGTGTTCACCTGCAAGCGCAGGTCTGTGCCGATGACCTGTTCCAGCAACGGATTGAGCTGGTCGGCCAGTGCGGCAAGGTCAACAGGTTCGGGGCTATACGGATACTGGCGCGAAAATCCAACCAGGCGCTGCGCCATGACCGAGCCATGTTGAAGCGCGGCATCGGCCACGCCGAGCAGCTTGGTGTCCTGTGCGTCGATCTGCCCACGCTGGACCACCAGGTCGATCGCCGAGGTGGCGGCTTGCAGCACATTGTTCAGATCGTGCACCACGCCGGCCAGCAGTTGCCCGACCGCCTCGCCTTTCTGTGCCTGTTCGGAAATTCGTTCGGCAGCACCCTGTGCGGCGCGCGCAATGTCCAGATCGTCCTCGATGCGCTCCTGTAGATCGCGCAGGCTGTGCAGCTCGGTCGACAGAGAATTCTCGCGCGTGCGTGCGAGCATCAGTGCGCCCGTGGAGAACTCGCGCTCCGCCTTCAAGGTGCGATCCAGCGTATGGAAGGCAGCCTCCAACGCACGGCGGTCGGAAATGTTCTTGCTGACCGCCAGGATCGCCTCGACGTTGCCGTCTGCGTCGAACAACGGGCTGGTGACCACCTGCCAGGTCTGGCGCACGCCAACGAAGTTGACGCAGCTGGCCTCGAACTCGTGCACCGCGCCCGCGAGCGATGCAGTAAGTGCCGTATCGATCAAACCGACGGCTCCCGCCGGCCAGAAGTCCCGCCACGGGCGAGAAAGCAACTGCTCGGGACGACTGGCGCCCAAGACGGTCAGTCCATTGGCATTGATCGCCGTGATCCGCCCGTCGAGGTCGATCTCTTTGATGCAGTCTCGCGACAGTGCCACGATCTGGCGGTATCGGTCTCTCATTGCGACGGCGCGCTCTCTCGACTTGGGCTTAACGGAATTTTCGCAAATATTGACGCAGTCATGTACACGCAAAAGCATCAGGTTTGGGCTGGGATCAGGCTGGGGGGTGAATCGTTCACTTGAGTTCGGTTGGCGGGCACCTCCGGAGCGCCGATTTGGCAGGTGCATGCCTGCCATGCCTGCCCCAACCCGGCGCGCGGCCTTGGCAGCCCGTTCGCGGCGCTTTTTCTTTGCCGGCATCCCTGCAACAATGCGCATGCACCTGCGACATCGCGAAAGTGGCGGAATTGGTAGACGCACCAGATTTAGGTTCTGACGCCGCAAGGCGTGGGGGTTCGAGTCCCCCCTTTCGCACCAATGCAGTGCGGCCGTGAGTGCTCCGGCCGCTGCCGTTCCGGCAAACCCGTCTTTTCCGCTGCAAACGCCGGTACGCGCGTTCCGCTGGCAGCCGTCGCCGTTATCGGCGAAACTACAAGGCTCGGCGGCATTCTCGCCATCCGTCAACCCGTCTCTTCCATCTCGTGCCGACGCTTGTGCTGTCGGTGGCAGGAGTCAACATGCAAGCATCGATCGAATCCACCGGCAATCTGGAACGCCGCCTGACCTTCACCCTGCCGCAGGAGCGTCTGGAGACCCACGTCGGTGGCCGCCTGCGCGAACTGGCGCGGACCACGCGCATCAAGGGCTTCCGTCCCGGCAAGGTGCCGACCAAGGTCATCGAGCAGCGCTTCGGTCAGCAGGTGCGTGCCGAGGCGATGGAAGGCCTGTTGCGTGAAACCTTCGACTCGGCCGTGCGCGAGCACTCGCTGCGTCTGGCCGGCAACCCGCGCATCGATCAGGGCGCAAGCGATTTCGACTTCGTCGCCACCTTCGAAGTGGTGCCGGATTTCGGCGATATCGATGTCGCCAAGCTGTCGGTGGTGCGTCACACCGCTGACGTGACCGACGCCGACATCGACCAGATGATCGAAAACCTGCGTCTGCAGCGCCGTACCTGGAACCCGGTCGAGCGCGGCGCGCAGGTCGGCGATCTGGTGGCGCTGGAGACCTGGTCGCAGGCCGGCGACGAGCGTTTGCCTGCCGAAGGCGTGGAAACCGGCAGCAGCGTGTTGGGCTCGGGCGTGATGTTCGACCAGATCGAGAAGGGCCTGGAAGGCCTGACCAAGGGTGAAGACAAGGCCCTGACCATCGATTTCCCGGCCGAGTGGCGCGTGCCGCAGCTGGCTGGCAAGACCGTGCAGGTGCATGTCAAAGCAGTTGAAGTGTCCGAGCCGGTGCTGCCGGTGGTGGACAAGGAGTTCATCAAGAGCTTCGGCGTTAAGAGCGGCGATGCCGAGCAGTTCCGCGCCGACATCCGTACCAACCTGGAGCGCGAGCTCAAGGGTGCGCTGATGAATCGTCTGCGTCGCGAAGTGGGCGAGCAGCTGATCGCTGCCTACGCGCACGTCGAGATGCCGCCGCGTCTGGTCGAGAACGAGGCCCGTTCGATGCTGGCCCAGCAAGTTGAGCAGGTGCGCCGCAGCGGTCGCGATCCAGGCCAGGTGCCGGACGATGCACACCAGGGTTTCATGGATGCCGCCGCCAAGCGCGTGCTGGTCGGTCTGCTGGTCGGTGAAGTGGCACGCCGCAACGAACTGCGGCTGGAGTCCAAGCGCGTCAGCGAAACGCTGCGTCTGATCGCCTCGACCTACGAAGAGCCGGAACAGGTCATTGAGATGTACCGCAACGATCCCCAACTGATGGGTGGGCTGCAGAGCCGTGTGATGGAGGAGCAGGTGATCGACTGGATCGCCGAGCGCGCCCAGCATACCGAGCAGCCGCTGTCGTTCCAGGACGCGATCCGCGTCTAAAAGCGGCGGTGTGACACCAACCCGCATCCTGCTGGCTGGGATGCGGACGTCAAACCCGGTTATCGGCGCAAGCTGGTGCCACAACAGGAAGACCGATGAGCATTGTGACCAAAGCCCTGAATCTGGTGCCGATGGTGGTCGAACAGACCAGCCGTGGCGAGCGTGCGTATGACATCTACTCGCGTCTGCTCAAGGAGCGTCTGATCTTCCTGGTCGGTCCGATCGACGACCATATGGCCAACGTGATCGTGGCTCAGTTGCTGTTTCTGGAAGCGGATAATCCGGAAAAGGACATCAGCATCTACATCAATTCGCCCGGTGGCGTGGTCACCGCCGGCATGGCGATCTACGACACCATGCAGTACATCAAGCCGGACGTGGCCACCATCTGCGTCGGCCAGGCTGCCTCGATGGGCGCGCTGCTGCTGGCATCGGGTGCGGCCGGCAAGCGCTACGCGCTGCCGAATTCGCGCGTGATGATCCATCAGCCGCTGGGCGGCTTCCAGGGCCAGGCGACCGATATCGACATCCATGCGCGCGAGATCCTGACCCTGCGTTCGCGCCTGAATGAGATTCTCGCCAAGCACACTGGCCAGTCGTTGGAGACCATTGCGCGCGATACCGAGCGCGACAACTTCAAGAGCGCGGTCGATGCACAGGCCTATGGTCTGGTGGATCAGGTGCTGGAGCGTCGTCCGGAAGAGTCGATCCAGCCGTCTTGATCGCCAGGTCGCTGAAATTGCAGGAAAAACCGGCAGGGTCGGGCGGGGCGAACGTCCTCCCGACCCTGTGCTATTCTCGAAATCGAACCCCCGTGCATCGGGTGGGGTAACTGGGTAACAGAAGCATGAGCGAAGACCGCCAAGGTCGTTCCGGCGACAGCAACAAGATTCTCTACTGCTCGTTCTGCGGTAAGAGTCAGCATGAAGTCCGCAAGCTGATTGCCGGTCCCAGCGTATTCATCTGTGATGAATGCGTTGAGCTGTGCAACGACATCATCCGCGAGGAGCTCGAAGAGAAGGCGCAGTCGGCACGTTCCAGTCTGCCCAAGCCGCGCGAGATCCTCGAAGTGCTGGATCAATACGTGATCGGGCAGCTGCGCGCCAAGCGCACGCTCGCCGTGGCGGTGTACAACCACTACAAGCGTATCGAGAGCCGCAGCAAGAACGACGAAGTCGAACTCGCCAAATCCAACATCCTGCTGGTCGGTCCGACCGGTTCGGGCAAGACGCTGCTGGCCGAAACGCTGGCGCGCCTGCTCAATGTGCCGTTCACGATCGCCGATGCCACCACGCTGACCGAGGCCGGCTATGTCGGCGAGGACGTGGAAAACATCATCCAGAAGCTGCTGCAGAAGTGCGACTACGACGTCGAAAAAGCGCAGCAGGGCATCGTTTATATCGACGAAATCGACAAGATCTCGCGCAAGAGCGAGAACCCGTCGATCACCCGCGATGTGTCCGGCGAAGGCGTGCAGCAAGCGCTGCTGAAGCTGATCGAAGGCACGGTTGCCTCGGTGCCGCCTCAGGGTGGTCGTAAGCATCCGCAGCAGGAATTCCTGCAGGTCGACACCAAGAACATCCTGTTCATCTGCGGCGGCGCGTTCGCTGGTCTGGACAAGGTCATCCAGGCGCGCTCCAACGACGCTGGCGGCATCGGCTTCGGTGCCAAGGTCAAGAGCAGCGAGCGCAAGCAGGAAGTCGGCAAGATCCTGGCAGAGGTCGAGCCGGAAGATTTGATCAAGTTCGGCCTGATTCCCGAGTTCGTGGGCCGCCTGCCGGTGGTCGCCACGCTTGAGGAGCTGGACGAGCCGGCACTGATCAAGATTCTGACCGAGCCCAAGAACGCCATCACCAAGCAGTTCAAGAAGCTGTTCGACATGGAAGGCGTGGAACTTGAGTTCCGCCCGGACGCACTGTCTGCGATCGCCAAGAAGGCGCTCAAGCGCAAGACCGGCGCGCGTGGTCTGCGCACCATCGTCGAATCGGTGCTGCTGGATACGATGTACGAGCTGCCTTCGCAGGAAAATGTGAGCAAGGTCGTGGTGGACGAGTCGGTGATCGAGCACAAATCCGAGCCGTATCTGATCTACCAGGCGCAACCGGCCCCGGCCAAGGCTGCGTCCGGCGATTGAGCTCCGTATTCGCGTTGCCAGGCCTTGGCCCCGCTCGCGGATAAAGGGTTTCCGACAGCTACTTGCAACACCTCGCCGATGGCCCCATAACGGGGCCATCGGCTTTTTTTACGCCCTAATTTCCCCGATTCCTGCGGAGCGCCCCATGGCCCAGTCCCAACCAGAAGTTCTCGATCTGCCGGTGTTGCCGCTGCGCGACGTGGTGGTGTTTCCGCACATGGTGATCCCGCTGTTCGTCGGCCGTGACAAGTCGATGCGCGCGCTGGAAAAGGCCATGGAGGCGGACAAGCGCATCCTGCTGGTGGCGCAGAAGTCGGCCGAAACCGACGACCCGGCCGCCGGCGATCTGTACACCGTCGGCACCCTGGCGCAGGTGCTGCAACTGCTCAAATTGCCCGATGGCACCATCAAGGTGCTGGTCGAGGGCCTGTCGCGGGTCACCGTCGACAAGGTCGTCGAACTGGACGGCGCACTGCAGGGGCAGGGCACCGAAGTGGAGGCCAGCGATGGCCGTGAGCCGCGCGAGGTCGAAGCGATCGCGCGCTCGCTGATGTCCCTGTTCGAGCAGTACGTCAAGACCAACCGCAAGTTGCCGCCGGAGTTGTTGCAGACGCTGGCCGGCATCGACGAGCCGGGCCGTCTGGCCGACACCATCGCTGCCCATATCGGCGTGCGTCTGGCCGACAAGCAGCGCCTGCTGGGGATCACCGAGATCGGTGAACGCCTGGAGCTGCTGGTTGGGCTGGTGGATGGCGAAATCGACGTGCAGCAGCTGGAAAAGCGCATCCGCGGGCGTGTGAAGTCGCAGATGGAAAAGAGCCAGCGCGAGTACTACCTCAACGAGCAGATGAAGGCGATCCAGAAGGAGCTGGGCGATCTGGACGATGCGCCGGGCGAACTGGAAGAGCTCGCGCGCAAGATCGCCGAGTCCGGCATGCCCAAGCCGGTCGAGACCAAGGCCAAGGCCGAGCTCAACAAGCTCAAGCAGATGTCGCCGATGTCTGCCGAGGCGGCGGTGGTACGCAACTATCTGGACTGGCTGCTGGGCGTGCCGTGGAAGAAGCGCACCAAGGTCCGCAAGGATCTGAAGGTTGCCGAAGACACGCTGGACGCCGATCACTACGGCCTGGACAAGGTCAAGGAGCGCATCCTTGAGTACCTGGCAGTGCAGTCGCGGGTGAAGCAGATGAAGGGTCCGATCCTGTGCTTGGTCGGCCCGCCTGGCGTGGGCAAGACCTCGCTCGGCCAGTCGATCGCCAAGGCGACCAACCGCAAGTTCGTGCGCATGAGCCTGGGCGGCATCCGCGACGAGGCCGAGATCCGTGGCCATCGCCGGACCTACGTCGGCTCGATGCCGGGTCGTCTGGTGCAGAACCTCAACAAGGTCGGCAGCAAGAACCCGCTGTTCCTGCTGGACGAGATCGACAAGATGTCGATGGACTTCCGCGGCGACCCGTCGTCGGCGTTGCTGGAAGTGCTCGATCCCGAGCAGAACCATTCCTTCAACGACCATTATCTGGAAGTGGATCTGGACCTGTCGGAAGTGATGTTCGTCGCCACCTCCAACTCGCTCAATATCCCCGGCCCGCTGCTGGACCGCATGGAAGTGATCCGCATCCCCGGCTATACCGAGGATGAAAAGCTCAACATCGCGATGCGTTACCTGGTGCCCAAGCAGATCAAGGCCAACGGCCTGAAGCCGGAAGAGATCGAAATCGGCAGCGACGCCATCCAGGATGTGGTGCGCTATTACACCCGCGAATCCGGCGTGCGTAATCTGGAGCGCGAAATCGCCAAGATCTGCCGCAAGGTGGTCAAGGAAATCGCGCTTGCCGGCCCGCAGCCGGCAGCGAAGAAAGTGGTCGCCAAGAAGGGCAAGCCGAAGGCGTTGATGATGGTCGGGTCGAAGAATCTCGACAAGTACCTGGGCGTGCGTCGCTTCGACTTCGGTCGCGCCGAAGAAGAAAACGAAATCGGTCTGGTCACCGGTCTGGCCTGGACCGAAGTCGGCGGCGAGTTGTTGCAGGTCGAATCGACGTTGGTGCCGGGCAAGGGCAATCTGATCCTGACCGGTCAGCTTGGTAACGTCATGAAGGAGTCTGCATCGGCTGCGCTGTCGGTGGTGCGTTCGCGCGCCGAGCGTCTGGGCATCGATGTGGATTTCCTGCAGAAACAGGACGTGCATGTGCACGTGCCCGATGGCGCCACACCGAAGGACGGCCCCAGCGCAGGTATCGCGATGGTGACGTCGCTGGTATCGGTATTGACCAAGGTGCCGATCCGCGCCGATGTGGCGATGACCGGCGAGATCACGCTGCGCGGTCGCGTGTCGGCAATCGGCGGCTTGAAGGAGAAATTGCTGGCGGCATTGCGTGGTGGCATCCGCACCGTGTTGATCCCGGACGAGAACCGCAAGGACCTGGCCGATATCCCGGCCAACGTCACGCGCGATTTGAAGATCGTGCCGGTCAAGTGGATCGACGAAGTGCTGGATCTCGCCCTGGAGCGTCCGCTCGCACCGAAGAAGGCAGGCAAGGAAAAGGCCCGCAAGACTGCGTCGCGCGTTGCCGTGCGCGGCAAGTCGCGTACTACCCCGGGTACCCGCGTCAAGCACTAACGTGCGCTGTCTAAGACGTCCCGAAACAAGCCAAAACCCGCGTCGTTATTGGGTTTTGGCTTGCGCGCTGTTGGGGGCGCTGGTATAAATGCACGACTCGTGGGCGCGGCAAAATGTGATGCGTCACGCGATACCACTTGTGTCGGGTTCTTCGCTAACGGCAAGAGCGCCGATTGTCGATTCCGCGGCATCTGCCGCAAAGGGAGTTTCAAGAATGAATAAAACCGAATTGATCGATGGCGTTGCCGCTGCCGCTGACATCTCCAAGGCTGAAGCTGGCCGTGCTGTCGACGCGGTTGTGAGCGAAATCACCAAGGCGCTGAAGAAGGGCGACGCTGTCACCCTCGTTGGCTTCGGCACCTTCCAGGTCCGCGAGCGCGCTGAGCGTACCGGCCGCAATCCGAAGACGGGCGACAGCATCAAGATCGCTGCTTCGAAGAATCCTGCATTCAAGGCTGGCAAAGCCCTGAAGGATGCAGTAAACTAATCGACTCGCTAGGGTGCTTAGCTCAGCGGTAGAGCGTCTCCCTTACACGGAGAGGGTCGGGGGTTCGAAACCCTCAGCACCCACCACTAAGCACCAAGCAAAGTTTTAAGCGCGGAGCGGTAGTTCAGCT